>NZ_FNGC01000026.1 GCF_900102785.1 Arthrobacter sp. ok362 | reverse complement strand
CGTAACTGACTTCCGGTGCCCCCGACCGGGCCACGGAAAACCGCCGGGACGCAACTGGTGAGTGGTTTCTTGCAGCGCGTGGAGTAAACCCGCGATTGATCTATGGGCAACCCGCAACGGCCACGCCCGACATTCCTAGACCAGCGGTAATCTCCAGCCGAACACCTCGTCCTGCGGTAACCAACCCGCGCATATCAGTCTGACCGCGCCGTCGCCAACGACACGCTGACCACGAACCGAACGCCTCCCGGCCACCCAAAAAGGAAGCGGTCCCGGACAACCCAGCCCGGGACCGCTTCCCCACGCCCTTGACAGACGCGAACTACATATCAGATCAGGGCGTCCGAGATGTGGTTGGGGGTACCGAAACGGTGCGCCGTGATGCTGATGGCCTGCTCGTGCAGGAACGGCAACAGTTCCACCCGGCCTGCTTCCGTCACGGGGTGGGCATACACCGCCAGGTCCGGGCGGCCGCCCGTGGCCTCGGACAGCGCCTTGGCGTCCCCGCCGATCAGCCGGATCCGGGCGCCGGAGAGCTTGCCCGCCGCGGCGAGCGCGCCCGCGGAAGTGAGCCAATCGGCGTCGGTCTCAACAGTGGCGGCGATGCCAAGTCCGGACAGGACGGCACGCAGCTGGGCGGGAAGTTCGACGGCGGTGGAGACCGTCAGATCGGACCCGGCCAGAACGCCCGCGGCGACGGTCCGGACCAGGCCGGTCAGCGGCTCGCCTTCCGCGAGGCGGACGGTGACGGGCAGCGCACGGTAGCGGAACACGTTGCGCTCCGCGCTCAGGTCCGAGACGTCCTTCGCGGTGCCGAACTCTTCGGCCCAGGCGCGGGCGTCGGAGGCGAGCGCGCGCTGCAGCGGTGCGAGTTCGTCGGCTGTCAGGAAGCCCTTGGCCGCATCCTCGATCCGGCGGACGCCGGAGTGGGCGGGCGCAGAGCCCGGCGTGCCGGCGGCGGTGCTGGGCTTGCTGATCCATTCGCCGAGGCCGACGAGGTAGTTCGGGCCGCCGGCCTTGGTGCCGGCGCCGACGGCGGATTTCTTCCAGCCACCGAACGGCTGGCGCTGGACGATCGCGCCGGTGATGCCGCGGTTGATGTAGAGGTTGCCGGCTTGGATGGTGTCCAGCCAGATCCCCAGCTCTTCGGTGTTCAGCGAGTGCAGGCCCGCGGTGAGGCCGTATTCGATCTGGTTCTGGATCGCAATGGCCTCTTCGAGGGTCTCCGCGGTCATGACGCCGAGGACGGGGCCGAAGAATTCAGTAAGGTGGAAGTAGGATCCGCGGCGGACGCCCGAGCGCACGCCAGGGCTCCAGAGCTTGCCCGTGTCATCGAGCTTCCGCGGCTCGACGGCCCAGGTCTCGCCTTCGCCGAGGGTGGTGAGGGCGTTCAGGAGCTTGCCCTTGGCGGGCTCGATGATCGGGCCCATCTGGCTCGCCGGGTCCTCCGGGTAGCCGACCTTCAAGGAGGTGACGGCGTCGACCAGCTGGTTGTGGAAACGCTTCGATTTCGCCACGGAGCCGACGAGGATCACCAGCGAGGCGGCGGAGCACTTCTGGCCGGCGTGGCCGAAGGCGGAGTATGCGACGTCCTTGGCCGCGAGGTCCAGGTCCGCGCTCGGGGTCACAATGATGGCGTTCTTGCCGCTGGTCTCGGCCAGCAGGGGCAGATCCTTGCGGAAGGAGCGGAACAGCTCGGCGGTCTCGTAGCCGCCGGTCAGGATGACGCGGTCCACGGCTGGGTGGGAAATGAGCTGCTGGCCCAGTTCCCGCTCGCCCAGCTGGACCATGGTGAGGACGTCGCGGGGAACGCCGGCCTCCCAGAGGGCCTCGATCATGACGGCGCCGCTGCGGCGGGCCTGCTTGGCGGGCTTGATCACGACGGCGGAGCCCGCGGCGAGGGCCGCGAGGGTGGAGCCGGCCGGGATGGCGACCGGGAAGTTCCACGGCGGCGTCACGACGGTGAGCTTGGCCGGGACGAAGGTGGCGCCGTCGACGTCGTCGAGCTTGCGGGCGGACTCTGCGTAGTAGTGCGCGAAGTCCACTGCCTCGCTGACCTCGGGGTCGCCCTGGTCGATCGTCTTGCCGGTCTCGCTGGCCATGACCTCGAGGAGGTCGGCGCGGCGGGCCTCGAGGACGTCGCCGGCGCGGTGCAGGATTTCGGCGCGCTCGGCGCCGGAGAGTGCACCCCACGCCTTGCCTTTCTCGACGGCGGTGCCGATGACCGTGTTCAGGGTCGCTTCGTCGTTGATCGTGGCGGCCTCGACGGCGGCGTTGCCCAGTGTCGACGTGGCCACACGGCCTAGGATGGCGCGGCCCCAGTTGCGGTTCGCGGGCAGCGACGGATCGGTGTCCGGGGTGTTCTCGAACGAATCGTGCGGCAGCGGCGCGGCCGGAAGGGCGCGGTTCTGCAGGCGGTTCGCGGCCGGGACCTCGTCGTCGAGCTTGGCGAGCGAGGCGAGGAAGCGCTGCTTCTCACGCTCGAAGAGGGATTCGTTCTCGCTGAGTTCGAAGACGGCGGACATGAAGTTGTCCTGGCTGGCGCCCTCTTCGAGGCGGCGGATCAGGTAGGCGATCGCGACGTCGAACTCGGCGGGGTGGACCACCGGGGTGTAGAGCAGGAGGGAGCCGACGTCTTTCTTGACAGCTTCGGCCTGGCCTTGGGCCATGCCGAGCAGCATCTCGAATTCGATGCCGGACTCCACGCCGCGCTGCTTGGCCAGGAGCCAAGCGAAGGCGATGTCGAAGAGGTTGTGGCCGGCGACGCCGATCCGGATGTTGCGGATCCGGTCCGGGTGCAGCGAGTAGTTGATGACGCGCTTGTAGTTAGTGTCCGAGTCCTGCTTGGTGCCCCAAGTGGCGAGCGGCCAGTCATGCAGGGAGGCTTCGACCTGCTCCATCGGCAGGTTGGCGCCCTTGACGACGCGGACCTTGATGGCGGCGCCGCCGTCGGCGCGGCGGGCGGCGGCCCAGTCCTGCAGCCGGATCATGGCGGACAGGGCATCCGGGAGGTAGGCCTGGAGCACGATGCCGGCCTCGAGGTTCTTGAACTCGGGCATATCCAGGATCCTGGTGAAGACCGCAATGGTCATGTCCAGGTCCTTGTATTCCTCCATGTCCAGGTTGATGAACTTCGCCTTGGGGAAGGAGGCGGCCCGGGCGAAAAGCGGGGTGAGCTTCTCCACGACGTGCTCCACGGCCTCATCGAAGGCCCACGCGGAGTGCGGGGCCACCGTCGAGGAGACCTTGATCGAGACGTAGTCGACGTCGGGCCGGGACAGCAGGGCGTGCGTGCCCTCGAGCCGGCGGGAGGCCTCGTGCTCGCCGAGCACGGCCTCGCCGAGGAGGTTGACGTTGAGCTTGATGCCGTCCTTGCGGATCTTGGCGATGGCCGGGCCAAGCTTGGCGTCGGTGGCGTCGACAATGAGGTGGCCGACCATTTCACGCAGCACCCGGCGGGCAACCGGGATAACCACCTGGGGCAGGACCGGAGCCATGGTGCCGCCGAGGCGGACCGCGCTGCGCATGTACCAGGGCAGGAAGGCGGGGACCTTGGGGGCCAGAGCGGCGAGGTTGCGGGCGGCGACCTGCAGGTCTTCGGGACGGACGACGCCGTCGACGAACCCGACCGTGAAGTCAAGGCCGTTGGGGTCCTTCAAGACCCCGGCGAGCTGCTCGGCCGAGGCGTCGACGGGCACCTTTGCGGCTTCAGTGAGCCAGTGGCGCACCAGCGCGATGGTGTCCTCGGCGAGGGCTGCGGCCTCAAGGACCGTAGAGCCTTCCGAAACGGCGGCGTGCGTGGCTTCGTTGCCTGCGGCGTTTCCGGTGGTTGCGCCGGGCTCCGTGGAGATGTTGGTCATGGCTGGACTTCGCTCTTTCTCAAAATGTGGACCTCTTATGACTCAGTATGCAACCGGATTTTCATAAGATAAAGCGAAGTTTTCTGAGCAATACCGGTTAGAAAAACCGAAGATTCTTCGTCCTGCCCGAACGTTCGGAAACCACCCCGGAACCTTAAAATCCCGTTGCGCTACCCCTTCTGGCCTGTGGATAAGAGCCATAAGTGATAGCGCAACGGGGGTGGGATGGTTATGTCAGGGGGCGGTGCATCTCCACGATCTCTTCGTGCCGCGGGCTGTCAGGGTTCATCAGCGAGTGTTTGCGGCCGTAGGTGAAGTAGATGATCAGCCCGACCACAAGCCAGATGACGAACCGCAGCCAGGTCTCCCAGTGCAGCTGGAACATCAGGAACAGCGAGGCGAACACACCGAACGCCGGCACCAGGGGCATCAGCGGCAGGCGGAAGGTCCGCGGGGCGTCGGGTTTCTTGTAGCGGAACACGATCACCGACACGCAGACGACGACGAACGCGGCCAGGATGCCGATGTTGGTCAGGTCCGCCACGGCCTTGATCGGGAGGATGCCGGCCAGGACGGCGGCCCCGGCGCCGGCGATCCAGGTCACGCGCTGCGGTGTGCCGTTCCGGTCCGTCTTCGAGAACCAGCCGGGCAGCAGGCCGTCGCGGCTCATCGAGAACCAGACGCGGGTGACGCCAAGGAGGAAGGTCAGCATCACGGTGAGGATGGACAGGACCGCGAACACGGAGATGACTGTCGCGATCGTCGCCAGCCCGACGCTGTTGAAGGCGGAGGCGAAGCCGGCCTTGGGGTCGATCTCCGTGTAGTGCTGCATACCGGTGAGCACCAGGGTGGCGGCGACGTAGAGCACCATGGCGATGACCAGCGAGAGGATGATGGCCTTCGGCATGTGCTTCTTGCCGTCGGTCGCCTCCTCCGCCGCGGTACTCATGGCGTCGTAGCCGAACACCGCGAAGAACACCGTGGCGGAGCCGGCCACCACCGGACCGAAGCCGCTGGGCATGAAGGGGTCATAGTTATGGGCGTTGATGTAAAAGACGCCCAGGCCAATGATGAACAGGATCAGCACCACCTTGATGGCGACGGCGATCAGCTCGAAGCGCCCGAAGGTCTTGGTGCCTCGCGAGAGGATCCAGGTCACCAACAGGCAGACGAGGATCGCGGGAAGGTTGATGATGCCGCCCGTGCCCTCATCCGGCGTCGCTGTCATCCAGGCAGGCATGTGGACGCCGATGCCGGAGAGGAAGGCGTCGAAGTAGCCCGAGATGCCGATGGCCACCACGGCCACAATGGCGATGTACTCCAGCAACAGGTCCCAGCCGATAAACCAGCCGATCACTTCGCCGAGCGCAACGTAGCCATAGGTGTAGGCCGAGCCTGCCCGCGGGATCATGCCGGCGAATTCGGCGTAGGACAGCGCCGCGGCGGCCGATGCCAGGCCTGCGATCAGGAACGAGACAAGGACGGCCGGTCCGACGCCGGGCTCGCCCCCACTGCCGTGGGCCACCAGGCCCGCCAAAGAGAAGATGCCGACGCCGATAATGCCGCCAACGCCGATGGCCGTCAGCTGCCAGAGCCCCAGGCTCCTGTGCAATCCGCTGTGTTTGTTTTCTTCTTCAATGTCGTCGATGGGCTTGCGCCGCATGATCGACTGTGCCAAATCCTGCCTAGCCATCAGGGCCTCCTACTTAGGTGTGATGCCCATCAATCCACCCTGTGATGGGCGTTACCGAGTGACAACAGTATGCAAGCCCGATTGCATTAGATAAAGTGAATTCCCTTAACGAATAACCATCAGAATTCACAAAGGAATTGCGATGCTCGACGTCCGGCGTTTGCGACTGTTGCGCGAACTGAAAATCCGGGGCACGTTGGCCGAAGTGGCCGAAGCGCTCCAGTACAGCCCGTCGTCAGTCTCGCAGCAGCTGGCCCTCCTTGAGAAGGAGGCCGGAGTGGAGCTCCTCCGCAAGACCGGGCGGCGGGTGCAGCTGACCCCCCAGGCCGAAGTCCTGGTGGCCCACACTTCCCAGCTCCTGGAGACCCTGGAGCAGGCGGAGGCGGATTTGGCCGCGTCGCTGACCACGGTCACCGGTACCGTTCGGATTGCGGTCTTCCAGTCCGCCGCGCTGGCGCTCATGCCGGACGCCCTGACCAGGATGTCCTCCAGCTACCCCGAAGTCCGGGTGGAAATGACCCAGCGGGAACCGGAAACGGCCCTTCACGAGACGTGGGCCCGCGACTTCGACCTCGTGATCGCCGAGCAGTACCCTGGCCATGCCGCCCCGCACTACGCCGAACTGGACCGCGTGGCCCTGACCCGCGACGCCATCCGGCTCGCCGTTCCACCCGCTTCGCCCGGGCGCGACGCCATCAGGACGCTGGCCGATACCGCGGGCCTGCCCTGGGTGATGGAACCGCGCGGAGCGGCCTCCCGGCACTGGGCCGAGCAGGCCTGCCGGAGCGCCGGCTTTGAGCCCGACGTCCGCTTTGAAACCGCCGACCTGCAGGCCCAGATCCGGCTGATCGAATCGGGCAATGCGGTGGCCCTGATGCCCGACCTCGTGTGGACCGGCCGCGGCACCAGCGCCCAGCTGCTGGACCTGCCCGGGGATCCGCACCGGACAGTGTTCACCTCGGTGCGGCGGTCCAGTGCCAGGCGGCCGGCCCTGCTGGCAGCCCGCGAAATCCTCGCGGAGACGGCGGCATCAATCGTGCCCGCGGCGGCGGCCGGCGCCCTCGATCCGGCCCCCGTGGACCGGCCCGCATGACTGCCAGCCTCCGCGGACCGGCCTGCGTGGTCGGCCTGCGTGGCCGGCCCGCTGCGTGTGCGGTGGGCCACAGCGCGCGCGGTGGCCCCACGCTAGACTGGTGACGTTATGAATCGCACAATATTCAAATCCAAGATCCACCGCGCGACGGTCACGCACGCGGACCTTCACTATGTCGGTTCCGTCACCGTGGACCTGGATCTGTTGGAGGCGGCCGACATCCTCCCCGGGGAGCTCGTGGCGATCGTCGACGTCACCAACGGCGCCCGGCTCGAGACCTACACGATTGCCGGCGAACGCGGTTCAGGCGTGATCGGCATCAACGGCGCCGCCGCCCACCTGATGCACGAGAACGACATCGTCATCCTCATTACCTACGCCCAGATGACCACGGAAGAGGCGAAGGCGTACAACCCCAAGGTGGTCCACGTTGATCAGGACAACAAGATCGTCCAGATCGGCAACGACCCCGCGGAGGGCATGACGCCCGGCCTCATGCGCCCGCCGCACTCGCTGAATAACGCCGCGCTCAACTAGCGGCAACAGCCCCACCCCCGCCTGCCGGGTCCAGCAGCAGGCAGGCGCAGAGGGCGCGGCAGCACGCCGTCGGGCGTAATAGGACGGCCTGCGAAATAAAGCTGATTACTCTGGAACGGTGACCCTTCCCCGCCGCCCTCCCGCCTCGCTGCGCAGAACCGCGTGCTAGGGGTACTGGCAGGCTTCTTCGTCGTCTGGGCCATCATCCTGGTCGGCATGTTCGTGGGACGGCGCAACATCCTGGGCGAGAACGCCCGCCCCGTCCTCAGCGCCCTGACATTCTTCGTCGCGAGCCCCGCCCTGCTCTTCGAGACGCTCAGCAAGGCCAATCTGCATAACGTCTTTGCCGCGCCGTTGCTCGTGACGGCGGTGGGGGCCGTGATAACCGCGGCCCTGTTCTTTGGCATTGTGCGTTTCGCGCTCAAGCGGCCCGTACCTGAGGCTCTCATTTCGTCCATGAGCGCGTCCCTGGCCAACTCGGCCAACCTCGGCATTCCCATCGCCGTCTTCGTGCTCGGCGATGCCAGCTATGTGGCACCCCTGCTCATCTTCCAGCTGGCTTTCTTCACACCCGCCTTCCTCATGGCCTTGGATGCCACCACCAGTTCGCACCGCACCACGCCGCTGAGGTTCGTGCTCATGATCCTGCGGAACCCGATGATCGTTGGCACCGGGCTGGGTCTGGTGGTGGCCGGAACCGGCTGGCAGGTACCGCCGCTGATCATGGAGCCCATCCACCTGATCGGCGGGGCGGCCATCCCGGCCATGTTGATCGCCTTCGGCATGAGCTTGAACAACTCTGCGCCGCTGCAGGCAGCGGCCGGACGCCGGCTGGACACCCTGCTGGCCAGCGGCTTCAAACTGATCGTCCACCCGCTGGTGGCGTACCTGTTTGCCCGCTTTGTCCTCGGCATGCAGGAGCAGGCGCTGTTCGCCGCCGTCGTCACGGCAGCCCTGCCCACCGCCCAAAACGTGTTTGTCGCGGCCAGCCGTTACCGCACCGGCGTCACAGTAGCCAAGGACACCGTGCTGATCACTACGGTGGTAGCTGTCCCGGCCATGATCTGTGTGGCCCTGCTGCTGGCCTGACCGTATCTGGTCTTGCCCGGGCGGGCGAGACGGCACCAAACCCCGGAGGAGGACCCTTGAAAACAACCCTGGACACAGTGGTGATAGGCGGCGGTGCGATGGGCTCCGCGACCGCCTGGGCGCTGGCCCGGCGCGGCCGGGGTGTGACCGTGCTGGAGCAGTTCGGGCCCGGCCACCGCAACGGCGCCTCCCACGGCACAACCCGGAACTTCAACCCCGGCTACGCGGATCCGGACTACGTTGCCATGCTGGCCGAGGCGGCGCGGCTGTGGAGCGAGCTCGAAACGGACTCCGGCGAGCGGCTGCTCGCGCGCACCGGCGTCGTAAACCACGGCACCGACCCGCGGCTGCCCGAGGTCCGGAACGCGCTGCTGGCCGCCGGGCTCCGGGCAGAGTTCCTCTCCGCCGAGGACGCCGCCGAGCGCTGGCGCGGCATCCGGTTCGACCAGCGCGTGCTGCATATGGCGGACGGCGGCCAGTTGAATCCCGACGCCGCATTGCCGGCGCTGCAGCGCCTCGCCGCCGGCCTCGGTGCCGAGATCCGCCATCACGTGAAGGTCCTTGAGCTGAAAGTGCTCGACGACGGCGTCCGGCTCACGCTCGATTCCGGCGGCCGCACCGAGCTGCTCTCCGCCAGGCAGGCCGTAGTCACCGCCGGCGGCTGGACCACGAAGCTGCTGGCCGGCGTGGCGCCGCTGCCCCGGCTGACGGTCACCCAGGAACAGCCTGCACACTTCGCCATCACGGACCCCGGCGCCCAGTGGCCCGGGTTCAACCACATGCCCGGCCGCGGGGAGGCGTACGCGTATTGGCGTTCGCCCGTTTACGGCATGCAAACGCCCGGCGAGGGGATCAAGGCCGGATGGCACGGGGTGGGTCCGGTGGTGGACCCCGACCGGCGGACCTTCGCTGCGGAGCCCGAACAGCGGGCGGCCCTGCAGCGCTACGCCCGGGACTGGCTGCCCGGGGTCGACGCCGACTCCCTCACCGACATCAGCTGCACCTACACAACCACCGTGGATGAGAACTTCGTCCTGGACCGGATCGGCCCGGTTGTCATCGGTGCCGGCTTCTCCGGGCACGGATTCAAGTTCACGCCGGTCGTGGGCAGGATCCTGGCCGACCTCGCAACCGGTGACGGCGGGGCGCCGGCCATCTTCTCGGCATCCCGGCCGGGGGTCCGCTGACGGAATCGCGGGGCCGGCAAGCGGATCGACTGCTCCAACACGGCCCTTTTGGGTCCTCAAAAGGGCCGTGTTGGAGCAATCGATGAAGGGGAGCCGGTAGGCTGGGATCGGTCCGGCGCCAGGCGCAGGCCGCCCAGGCACCGGCACACAGCATGTAGTGGGGAAATAATTGCACACCGTTCGATCACAGCCAGCACCCGGCCGGAAGATCGGCGCGATCGACTGGATCGGTGCCGGGCTTGCGGGGCTGCTGCTCCTTGTCTCGGCGTCAGCGTGTGCCAGCCCCGGGGCAGTCCCCCCGGCCGCTGGAACCGGCGTCCGCCCCGGCGTGACGGCTGCCGCCGCCACCGCGTCGGCCGGCACGGACAGCGCCCCGCTGGATCCGGACACCACGCCCGGCGTCGATGTTCCCGGCGTCGGCGCCCCGCACCAGCAGCCAGCCTTTGCGAGCAAAGCCCGCGAGGTGCTGGCGACGCTGCCCGTCAAGGGCCGCGCACCAAAGACGGGCTATTCGCGCGAGCAGTTCGGCCCAGCCTGGTCCGACGTCGACCACAACGGCTGCGATACCCGCAATGACATGCTCCGCCGCGACCTCACGGCCCTCGCGCTCAGGCCCGGGACGCGGGGCTGCGTGGTGCTCTCCGGCGTCCTGGCGGACCCCTACACCGCCACCGCCATCAAGTTCCTGCGCGGCAACGCCACCAGCACCGCGGTCCAGATCGATCACGTCGTGGCCCTCAGCGACGCCTGGCAAAAGGGCGCGCAGAAGCTCAGCCCGGCGCAGCGGCTATCCTTCGCCAACGATCCCCTGAACCTGCTGGCGGTGGACGGCCCGGCCAACCAAAGCAAGAGCGACGGCGACGCCGCCACCTGGCTGCCGCCGAACAAGTCCTACCGCTGCACCTACGTCGCCCGCCAAATTTCAGTGAAGTCCAGCTACGGGCTCTGGGTGACCCAGGCCGAGCACGATGCCATGGCCCGGGTCCTCTCGGACTGCCCCGGCGCGCTGGCCCCGACCAGCAAGCCGGCATCCGCTCCAGCGCAGGCCGCGCAGGCACCACCGGCACGGCAGCCCGCCGCGGCACCTCCGGCCGTCCCCGCGCCAGCCCCGGCGAAGGTGCGGATGGCGCCCGCGCCTGCACCTGCCGGCGGGGTAGCTTACGCGAACTGCGCCGCGGTCCGCGCCGCAGGCGCTGCGCCCATCCACGTCGGCCAGCCGGGGTACAGCGGCAAGCTGGACCGCGACGGGGACGGCGTCGGCTGCGAGTAGCGGCGGCCGGCCCAGCTTCCGGTCAATTCCGGTGATAGTCAGTTCTTCTGGTGCTCGTGCAGGAGCCGGGCGCAGCGGATGAAGCCCAGGTGCGAATACGCCTGGGGATGGTTGCCCAGGTGGGTTTCCGTGCCGGGATCGTACTCTTCCGGCAGCAACCCCGTGGGACCGAACAGGTTCACCAGCTGGTCAAAGAGGTCCCAGGCCTCCTCGATCCGGCCGACGGCGATGTAGGCCTCGATCAGCCACGTGGTGCAGATGTGGAAGCCGCCCTCCAGGCCGGGCAGGCCGTCGTCGTACCGGTAGCGGAAAACGGTGGGCCCCACCCGCAGTTCCCGTTCCACCGCCGTGACGGTGGCCAGGAAGCGGGGGTCGTTGACGTCCAGCAGCCCGGAGAGACCGATGTGCAGCACGGCTGCATCCAGGTCCGGGCTGTCATAGGCCACGGTGTAGGAGTACGCCGACTCGTCCCAGCCTTCGTGCAGGACTTCCTGCCGGATTTTCGCCGCTGTGGGCTCCCAGGCCGGCAGCGGTTCCCGGCCATGCCGGGCGGCCGTGCGCAGCGCCCGGTCAAGCGCCACCCAGCACATCACCTTCGTGTAGACATGGTGCCGGGGCGCCCGTCTGGCCTCCCAGATGCCATGGTCCGCCTCATGCCAGCGGGCCAGCACGGCCGCGGCCATCTGGACCAGCAGTTCCCAGTGGTCGTCGGAGAGCACGCCCTGGCGGGCGCTGAGGGCGTCGATCAGCTGGGCAATCGGGCCAAATACGTCCAGCTGCACCTGGTGGTCGGCAGCATTCCCGATCCGGACCGGGCGCGATCCCGCGTAGCCGGGCAGGCTCTCGATGATGGCCTCGGTGGACAGTGGCGCCCCGGTCACCGAGTAGAGCGGATGCAGCCACTCCGGGCCCGGGGCGTGGGCCAGGATCCGGCCCAGCCAGGCCAGGAAGCCCTCGGCCTCGGCGGTGGAGCCGAGGTCCACGAGGGCGTTGACAGTCATGGACCCGTCCCGCAGCCAGCAGTACCGGTAGTCCCAGTTCCGGGTGCCGCCGATTCCCTCCGGCAGCGAGGTGGTGGGCGCGGCCAGCACGGCGCCGGTGGCTTCGTGGACCAGGGCCCGCAGCACCAGCGCGGACCGGCGCACCAGCGACGGCTTCACGTCCGGCAGTTGCAGCTCGTGGACCCAGCGCCTGGAGTGATGGGCGACGGCGGCGCGACGCCCGGTTTCGTCTTCGGGCACCGCCGGCTGGGGTTCCGTGTCGCCGCAACGCAGGTTGAGGACCACGGGCCCGTCCCGCAGGTCGACGTCGCCCGTGGCGGTGGCGTGCCGGCCGTCCGAGGTGATGGAAAAGGCCACTCCGGGGGCCCGAAGCGCGATGGGGTCCGCGGTTCCGACGACGTGCAGTTCCGTCCCGCGCGCCTCCATGCTGAACGGCGCATTCGCGTAGTCCGGCCGCGGAGCGAAGACGATCCGGGCTGTGCCGGTGCCGGAGAGGACCCGGACCAGGCTGGTGATGCCTTCCGGGGCCGGCTCCAAGTAGTCCGTCACGGTGACGTCGGCCCAGCGGGTTTCGACGATCATGGTGCTGTCCACGTAGCGCTGGCCAAGGACCGGCGAGGACTTCACCGGTTCCACGGAGAAGTGGCCGGCCGCATCGCCGCCGAGCAAATGGGCAAACAACGACCCCGAGTCCGGCAGCGGGTGGCTCATCCAGCAGATCTTGGCGTCCGGCGTGATCAGGGCGGTGGAGGAGCCGTTGCCGATCATGGAGTGCCGTTCCAGCCCCACGGCGTCCTCGCCGAAGAGCCACGCCCGCCGCAGTTCGAACAGGATCGCCAGGACCCGGGCGAACGACTCCGTGTCCCGGAGCCTGTGGTTCGCCACGCTGGGCCCTTCCCCCACGCGCAGCGCCATGTCCGGTCCCCGCAGGGTTGCCATGGCCAGCTCATCGCTGGACGCGTCGCCGGCGTAGAGGGCGGCACTGACACCGAGCACGGAGCGCAGGTGTTCCATGGCCGCAGCTTTGGACGGTTCGACGACCGAAAGGTCCAGCACTGAGCCGTCCACGATGAAGTGCAGCCCGTTGTCCTGGGCGATGTGCGAGGCCTTCCCGATGGCCAGGGCAACGATGTCCGGCGCCGCGGACCGCGTGTGGACGGAGACTGCGACGGGCTTGCGTTCGATGCTGACGCCCCGGTACGCGCCGACCGTTTCGGCGAGGGCCTGGTGGGCGTGCTGGAGCACGGACTCGGTGGCCAGCGAGAGGCTGTGGGCGTAGCCCATGTCGAACTCGGCACCGTGCGAACCCACCAGATGCACCTCGGCGGGCAGGCGTGAGACGGCGGCGAGGTCGCGGAGGGACCGGCCGGAAATGACGGCGGCGTGCGTATTGGGCAGGGCGGCGAGCGCACGGAGGGCGATCGCCGCGCTGGCCAGCGGCAGGGTCTCGGTCGAGATCCCTTCCGCCGCGCAGAGGGTTCCGCCATAGTTGCACGCCACCAGCAGGCCGGGGGTGCGGGCCAGGATCTTGAGCTCAGCCAGCAGTTGCGGCGTCAGCCCGTCGTCGGCGGCCTCAGTCTGCACGAAGGCCCGGAGCAGGCCCAGTGGGAGGGATTTGGTCAGAAGGGCAGAGTCAGCCAAGGACTGGTTGAGCGGAGTGGGCATGCGCGGAGTCCTTCGAATAGTCCCCAATGCCTTGCATGAGAATCGTCCTCGGGAGGACGTAGTTCCAGTATCCTCCGGACACAGTTTCGCCCGGGTTGCCCGGCGGTTGCAGGTATGTAACGTCTGCCGGCACGGTGGAAGTGCGTTTCAGCAGTTGGCTGGCCTGTATTCGTAAGTCCCCGCATCGGCCGCTCCACCGCCGCGGCAGTCGCCCCCCTGATTGGCCGGCCGCCCGTCCAGATCCATGGGGAACGGACTGACCCCGGCCCGGTCAATGGCCGGACTCGCGCCGGAGAGGTGGAGATCGGCGGGTGCATTCACAAAGTCGGCCGGCTCGGTGGTGGAGGTGGCGCTGGGAACGATGTTGGTGGGGCCATTGAGGACATTCCCTTGCTCCGTCCAGCCGGTACCGTCCATCCACAGCGCGTCGCTGACCGCTACCAGGATGTTTCCCCTGATGACAGTGGAGGCCGGGCATGACGAGTGGCAGACGAGGGCCTGGGAGTCCGGGCCGTCCAGCCATACAGTGTTGTATTCGAACGTGGTGCCGTTGGTCGGGCCGAAGGATGACGTCCTTCCGCGGGCGATCAGCCCCATGGCCTTGGAGCAATGGGCGCCGCAGGTGGCCCGGACGAGGTTGTAGCTGTAGGTGTTGCCGTCGGCCGTACCACTGCCCCCTCGCCCTATTTCGGAGAAGACGTTGTTGTCCACCGCCACGTTGTGGTGGATCCTGTTCCGGTTGCCGTTATAGATCTCGAAGGCGCTGCCGTCGAGTCCGAAGTCGTGGGACGGCGCGCTGGAACCCGTGACGGTGTTGCCGGCGAACTCGTTGTCGCTGCCGTTGATCAGGAAGCCGAAGGCGCCCGAATCGTCTTCGCAATTCACGGCCGTAGGGGTGCCGCACCGCTCCCCCGGGGTGTTCACGTTCATGATGTTGTTGTCAGCGAGCGTGTTGTTGGCATAGCTGCCGAAGTCGGAGCCCTCGCTCACCTTGATACCAGCGGCGTTGTTCTTCGCGGCGGAGTTCCATATGAAATCGTGGTCGCCGTAGACGCTGAACCCGGCGTAGCCGCACGATTCCGCCCGCAAGCCGTCCACGGTGATGTAGTCGCCGTCGAGGCTGACGCAAGTACCCGTCAGCCCCCCCGTAATGACAGGGAGATCGCCGGTTCCGTAGGCATCCAGGGTGATCTTGAGCCGGCTGGTGCCGCCCTGGCTGACCACGAGGCCCCCAGAGAAGATGTCTCCGCGGCGAAGGCTGACAGAGTCCCCGGGCCGCAACGCCGTGGCGTTGACCTTATCAAGAGTCTCCCAGGCCGATTGTGGCGATGTCCCGGCGTTGGCGTCGCTACCGTCCGCGCTCACGTAATACGTGGCACCCCCGGTCGAGGCCGGCGCGGATACACCGCCGAGCAGTCCGCCCAAGAACAGCAGGACGAGCAGCGTGGCGGCGGCTGTGGGCTTGATCTTCATGGGTGCACCTGGGTTTTCGCCATGTTTCCGCGGATCCGGGCGCCACCGCCGGCCGGCGGACCACATCGGTGCCCTGAGGACCTTAACGCTATGAGCGGGTCGGGACTTAGTCAACGGACAAGTGCCGGCCACAGCGCCGTAATGTTCGTTTTTGCTACTTGACGTTCTTTATTGTGCGAATATGATAGCTAATTATGTGAGCTGCTTCACGCCACCCGCGTTATTTCAAAGGAGAAATTATGACCATGCATGAGGACGCACTGCTCCGGGCCTCCAGCCAAGGCGGGTGGGACCGGAGGACGTTGCTGAAGACCTTCGGCGCCGGAGCAGTCGCGATGGCCGGCATTCCCCTGCTCACAGCCTGCACGGGCGGCAGCGCACCAGCCAGCAGCGGCTCCACGACGGCCACCTTCGGCTCCGGATCCTCCGACGAGGTCCCCAAGGCCGCCTACAAGGCAGTGACCGACGCTTTCCAGAAGAAGTCAGGCGTCGCGATCACCACCAACGTGGTGGCGCACAATGACTTCCAGAACAAGATCAACACCTACCTCCAGGGCAGCCCGGACGATTCCTTCACCTGGTTCGCCGGCTACCGCATGCAGTACTACGCCGGCAAGGGACTGCTCGCCCCGATCGACGATGTCTGGGAAAAGGTCGGCGGAAACTACTCCGACGCTCTGAAAAAGGCCTCGACGGGCGCCGACGGCAAGATGTACCTGATTCCGAACTACAACTATCCCTGGGGTTTCTTCTACCGGAAGAGCCTCTGGACGGAAAAGGGGTACGCCGTCCCCAAGACGTTCGACGAACTGAAGGCGCTCTGCACCAAGATGAAGGGTGACGGCCTGATCCCGATTGAGTTTGCGGACAAGGACGGCTGGCCCGCCATGGGCACCTTTGACTACCTGAACATGCGCTTGAACGGCTACCAGTTCCACATGGACCTCACCGCCCACAAGGAAAGCTGGGACCAGAAGAAGGTCAGCGACGTCTTCGACACCTGGAAGGCGCTGCTGCCGTACCAGAACCCGAACGCCCTCGGCATGACCTGGCAGGACTCCGCGAAGTCCCTCGCGGACAAGAAGTCGGGAATGTACCTGCTCGGGTCCTTCCTTACCCAACAGTTCACGGACAAGGCGATCGCCGACGACATCGACTTCTTCCCGTTCCCCGAGATCGCGGTGGAGGGCCAGGACTCCATCGAGGCACCCATTGACGGTCTCCTGCTCTCGAAGAAGGGCGGGCAGAACCAGTCGGCCCGGGATTTCCTGGCGTACGTCGGCACCCCGGAGGGACAGGATGTGTACGCCTCGGTTGACTCGTCCAACATCGCCACCGCCAAGGGCGCTGATACGTCCAAGTTCACTCCGCTCAACAAGAAACTGGCCGAGGCGATCAGCGGCGCCAAGAACATCAGCCAGTTCTTCGACCGCGATGCCCTGCCCGCCATGGCCAACAACGTGATGATCCCGGCCCTTCAGTCCTTCATCAAGGACGGCAATGTCGATGTGAAGAACCTCGAAGCCCAGGCCAAGTCCCTCTACGCCGCCCAGTAGCGGCATGTCTCAAGGCAAGGAATCCCCATGAGTGTGTCTACAAATCCGTCGGCGCGGGGGCGCAAGGCAACCGCCGCGCCCGCGCGACGGGTTCGGCGGCTGTCCGGCCGCGACAAAGTGGTGCTGGGCCTGATGGTGGGCGTCCCCACGCTGATCCAGCTCGTATTGGTCTGGATCCCCACGCTCATGTCCGTCGGGCTGTCCTTCACCCGCTGGAACGGGCTCGAACTGACCGACATCAAACCCGCAGGCGGCGATAACTACCAGTTCGTCGCCCAGGATTACCCGCCGTTTTGGCCCGCCGTGCAGCACAACGTGCTGTGGCTGGCGTTCCTGGCCTTCGTCGCCACGCCGCTGGGGCTGCTGCTGGCCGTGCTCCTGGACCAAAACATCCGCGGCACGAGGATCTACCAGAGCGTCTTCTTCGCCCCCGTGATGCTCTCCCTGGCCCTGATCGGGATCATCTGGCAGCTGTTCTACAACCGCGACAGCGGCTTCTTAAACTTCCTCCTCGGCACGGCGGGCACGCCCCAGGCCGTGGACTGGTTCGGGGATTCCAGCGTCAACATCTGGGCCGCCCTCTTTGCCGCCACCTGGCGGCACGCCGGCTACGTCATGATCTTGTACTTGGCCGGGCTCAAGGGAGTAGACCCGACCCTGCGCGAAGCGGCCCAGATTGACGGCGCCAACGCGGTCCAGACCTTCTTCCAAGTGATCTTCCCGGCGATGCGCCCGGTCAACATCATCATCATCGTCATCACCGTCATCGAATCCCTCCGGGCATTCGACATCGTCTACGTGATCAACCGCGGCACCAACGGCCTGGAACTCATCAGCGCCCTGGTCATCCAGAACCTGGTGGGCGAAGGGCAGGTGATCGGCATCGGCTCGGCACTGGCCGTCATCCTGCTGGTCATCTCGCTGATCCCCATCACCTTCTACCTGTCCCGCGCGTTTGGAAAGGACAAAGAGGCATGAGCATCGCCCATCCAACCGATGCCGCCGCGGCTGGCACGCCGGCGGACGCCGGCCAGCCCAGCTCCGGCGCGGGCAGGACCGGCCCCCGGCCCGGCCGGCCAGCCAACAACAAGCAGGGCAAGCGGCACTACGGGACCCATGTCTTCCTCATCGTCATGGCGGCGATCTGGCTCGTGCCCCTGGGCTGGGCCGTTTTCACGGCGCTGCGGCCCAAGGCGGACACGGACAAGTACGGCTATTTCAGCACCGGCGGTGCCTTCAACTTCGACAACTTCACCCAGGCCTGGACGCAGGGCGGCTTTTCCCAGCTGTTCTGGAACTCGGTGCTCATCACGGTCCCGTCCGTGTTTCTCATCCTTTTCTTCGCCTCCATGATGGCGTTCGCTGTCAGCCGGGTGAGCTGGAAGTTCAACATCACGCTGCTGATCATGTTCACCGCCGGAAACCTGCTCCCCCCGCAGGTGCTCGCGGCCCCGCTCTTTGAAATGTTCAAGCACTTTGAACTGCCGTACGCGATCAGCGATTCCGGGAACCTGCTCAACACCTATATCAGCGTGATCGCGGTGGACACCGCCTTCCAGATCGGCTTCGTGACCTTCGTGCTCTCGAACTACATGAAGGCGCTGTCCCCCGAACTGACCGAGGCTGCCCTGGTGGACGGGGCCGGCGTCTGGCGCCAGTACTGGGACATCATCCTGCCGCTGTGCCGCCCCGCCCTGGCCGCCATGGGCACGCTTGAAGTGATCTTCATTTACAACGACTACTTCTGGCCGCTGCTGTTCATTCAAAGTGGCGACCGCCTTCCGGTCACCACGGCCATCAACAATCTCCAGGGCCAGTTCCTCTCCAACTACAACCTGATCGCCGCCGGCGCCATGATCACGGCAATTCCGGCCCTGGTCGTCTACCTGCTCCTGCAGCGGCATTTCGTGGCGGGCCTGACCCTCGGCTCCAGCAAAGGATAAACGTGGACAACAGCACCACCCACAACAACAACTCCATGGACTACATCACCGCGCGCCTCGGCTCCGAGGGCTCTCCGATGCTGGCCTTCGGCGGCGACTACAACCCCGAGCAATGGCCCGAGGAGACGTGGAACGAAGACGTCCTGCTAATGCGCGAGGCCGGCGTCAACCTGGTCAGCGTGGGCATTTTCAGCTGGTCGCTGCTGGAACCGTACGAGGGCGTCTACGAGTTCGGCTGGCTGGACCGGGTCCTGGACCTGTTGCACGCCAACGGCATCCGGGTGGACCTGGCGAACGCCACGGCATCGCCGCCGCCCTGGTTCAGCCACAAGTACCCCGAGTCGCTGCCGGTAACGGCCGACGGCGTGCGGCACAGTTACGGTTCCCGGCAGGCTTTCGCCGCCTCAAGCCCCGACTACCGCCGGGCCGCCGCTGCGCTGACCGAGCGGATCGCCGTCCGGTACAAGGACCACCCCGCCGTCGTGATGTGGCACGTCCACAACGAGTACGGCTGCCACAACCAGCCGGACTTCTCCGACGGCGCCGCCGCCGGTTTCCGGCGCTGGCTGGAACGCCGGTACGGCAGCCTCGAGACCCTCAATGCCGCGTGGGGAACCGCCTTCTGGTCCCAGCGCTACTCGGCCTGGGACGAAATCCTGCCGCCGCGGACCTCCGGTACCTGGGTCAACCCGACCCAGCAGTTGGACTTCGCCCGCTACTCCTCCGATGAGCTGCTCGAATGCTACAAGGCCGAGGCCTCGATCATCCGCTCGCACTCGGGGCATCCCGTAACCACCAACTTCATGGGCTTCAACATGGGCCTGCACCAGCCGGTGGACTACTGGCGCTGGTCCGAGGAGATGGATGTGGTCTCCAATGACCACTACCTCATTGCCGATGATCCACGGAACTTCCAGGAACTGGCGGCCACAGCGGACCTCACCCGCGGCTGGGCCAAGGGCAAGCCGTGGCTGCTCATGGAACATTCCACCTCGGCGGTCAACTGGCAGCCCCGCAACATCGCCAAAGCGCCAGGCGAGATGCTGCGAAATTCCCTGCAGCACGTGGCCCGCGGTGCCGACGGCGCACTGTTCTTCCAGTGGCGGGCGTCCCGCGCCGGCGCCGAGAAGTTCCACTCCGGGCTGCTGCCGCATGCCGGCACGGACACCAAGGTTTGGCGCGAAGTGGTCCAGCTCGGCCAGGCGCTGCGCAGCCTGGCCGAAGTCAGCGGTTCGGTGGTCACGGGCGCGTCCGGCCGGGTGGATGTTGCGATCCTTCATGACACCGACGCCCGCTGGGCCTCGGAACTGGACTCGCACCCGAGCGTGGATGCCTCCAACATCACGGAAACCCGGCGGTGGCATGATGCCTTTTACCGCGCCGGGATCCCCACGGACTTCCGCCAGAGCACCGAGGACCTCTCCGGCTACCGGCTGGTCATCGCGCCGATGCAGTACCTCGTGAGCGATGCCGGGGCCTCGAACCTGGACTCCTACGTGCGCGCCGGCGGCCACCTCGTGGTGACGTATTTCTCCGGTATCGTGGACGAAAATGACCACATCAGGCTTGGCAGTTACCCCGGCGCGTTCAGCGGGCTGTTGGGCGTCGGGATGGAAGAGTTCTTTCCGTTGCGCGCAGGGGAAAGCGTGCAGCTCAGCGGCTTCGGTGCCGGCACCTGCTGGAACGAACTGGGGCGGGCCACCACCGCCGAGGTCCTCGCGGCCGTGGAAGAGGGACCGGCTGCCGGTTCTCCCGCCGTGACCCGCAACCGGGCCGGAAGCGGCCGTTCCTACTATGTCGCCACCACGCTCGCGTCGGAGGGCCTGGGCGAACTGCTCAGCGTCGTCTGCGCCGATGCAGGGGTACAGCCGCTCGTTCCGGATCTGCCGGCCGACGTGGAAGTCGCCCGGCGCAGCAAGGACGGAACGGACTGGACATTCTGCATCAACCACGGGATGCACGAGGTCCGGCTGCCGCTGGAAGGCGTTGACCTCCTCACCGGTAACGAGCTCGACGGCGGGCTCGGCCTCGCGGCCGGAGGTGTCGCCGTGGTCCGTTCCCGTGCCGCCCAACTGGTCGGCACGTCCGCCAGCCACTCAAACCGCTCAAGCCTTCCAAACCACTCAAGCCTGTAAGGACTCCACATGCTAGCCGCAGCCCGCCATTCCGCCATCCTCGCGGAGGTCCAACGTGAGCGGATCGTCCGTATCGCGGACCTCGCCAAGATGCTCGGCGTCTCGCTGATGACCGTGCGGCGGGACATCGAGGCCCTCGACGCGGCGGGTGCCGTGGAGAAGATCCATGGCGGGGCCAAGCTGCCCGGCGGAGCCGGCACCCACGAGCCAGGCTTCGAGCTGAAGGTGACCCAGCTCAAGGACGAGAAGATGGCGATTGCGCAGGCGGCGGCCGCCCAGGTGCGCGAGGGCATGGCGGTGGGGCTCAGCGCCGGCACCACCACGTGGGCGCTGGCCCAACTGCTGTCCACCGGTCCGCGGATCACGGTGGTCACCAACTCGGTACGGATCGCCGACGTCTTCCACCAAAGCTCCTCCCCATCCACCGTGATCCTGACCGGCGGCGAGCGCACACCCTCCGATGCGCTCGTCGGGCCGCTGGCCACGTCCGCGCTCAGGCAGCTTCACCTGGACGTGCTGTTCCTCGGCGTCCACGGTGTCGACGCCGACGCCGGGTTCACCACTCCCAACGTGCTGGAAGCCGAAACCGACCGGGCCTTCGTCACCGCGGCCCGCCGGGTGGTGGTGCTGGCCGACCACACAAAGTGGGGCACCCTCGGCATAAGCACCATCGCCAGCCTGGAGGACGCTGACGAACTCATCAGCGACGACCTCCTCGGCAGCGAGGCCCGGCGCATCCTCGGCGAGCGCGTCGGCCGGCTCCGTCTGGCCAGTACCGGCGACGCCCGGCGCACCAGCACAGCCAGCCCCGCAGCAGCCGCAGGCTGACCGGCACGGCCCCGCCCACCCAACCACTACGCCTGGAGCTACCGTGAACAACCCGGACCTCACCCTTGCCGCCGAGACCCGCTCCCCGCTGGGCGCCCCGCACAGGGAGCCCCTATACCTGCGCCGCTCCGGAACGTCGCTGCTCATCGACTTCAGCACCGGCGAGGCCGCCATGCTGCACTTCGGCGCCGACCTCGGCCCTGCCCTGCCGGACCTTTCGCTGCTGGGCGACGCCGTCCCGCACTCGGCACTCGATGTCCCGGTCACACTGGGACTGATCCCGCAGGCGTCCTCCGGCTGGCGCGGGCGGCCCGGCCTGCGCGGCCACCGGAACGGCCAGGCGTTCTCCGCCCGTCTGCGTGTTGTCAGTGTTGAGCGGTCCCGCGGGGGGCGTTCCGCCGGGGAGGAATGCTCTGCCGCCATCACCCAGGCAGACCCCGACGCCGGTGTCAGCGTCCACACGGAGATCAGGATCAACGACGGCGGCCTGCTCCAGATCCGGCACCGGCTCGACAACGACGGCGCCGGCCCGTACAGCCTTGACGAACTCGCGGCCGTCCTGCCGGTGGGCCGCGCCGCCACAGAGATCCTGGACCTGACCGGCCGCTGGTGCCGGGAGTCCCACCCCCAGCGCCTGCCGCTGCACCAAGGCACCTGGGTCCGCTCGGGCCGGCACGGGCGGACCGGCCATGACGCCTCGCTCCTGCTGGCAGCCGGCACCCCCGGATTCGGCAACCGCCACGGGCAGGTGTGGGCCGTGCACCTGGGCTGGAGCGGCAACCACGAGAGCTTCGTGGACGCCACCGCGGACGGCAGGACCGTCATGGGCGCCTCGGAACTGCTCGGCGCCGGCGAGATCAGCGTGGCCGCGAACGCCAGCTACGAGACCCCGTGGTTGTTCGCGGCGTATTCCGCCGCGGGTCTGGACGGCATCAGCGATGCTTTCTACACCTGGTTCCGCGGCCGCCCGCACCACCCCGGTGTGCGGTCCGGCAAAGCCCGTCCTGTGGTTCTCAACGTCTGGGAAGCGGTGTATTTCGACCACCGGATGCCGGTGCTGCTCGATCTCGCCGAATCCGCTGCCCGGCTGGGCGTGGAACGCTATGTCCTCGACGACGGCTGGTTCCGCGGCCGGCGCAACGACCAGGCAGGCCTCGGCGACTGGTACGTCGACGAGGACCTCTGGCCCGGCGGCCTGGCCCCGCTGATCGCCGCGGTTACCGGCCACGGCATGGAATTCGGCCTCTGGGTCGAACCCGAAATGGTGAACGAAGACTCCGACTTGGCCCGCGCCCACCCGGACTGGATCGCCGGTCCGGCCCCGCGGCCCGCAGACGGCGGTGCCGGCGGCGGCCCGGCCGACCGGCTGCCGGAACCGTGGCGGCACCAGCAGGTCCTCGACCTCGTCAATCCGGAGGCCTGGCAGTACATCTTCGACAGGCTCGATGCCCTGTTGAGCGAATACCGGATCAGCTACCTCAAATGGGACCAGAACCGGGACCTGACCGAAATGGGCCACGCCGGCCGCCCCTCCGTGCACGCCCAGACACGGGCCGTTTACCGGCTCCTCGACGAGCTCCGCCTGGCCCACCCGGACGTCGAGATTGAAAGTTGTTCCTCCGGGGGCGCCCGCGTGGATCTCGGAATCCTGGAACGCACCGACCGGATCTGGGCCTCGGACTGCAACGATGCCCTGGAACGGCAGACGATCCAGCGCTGGACCGGCGTGGTGGTGCCGCCGGAGCTCGTCGGATCGCACATCGGCCCGACCACGAGCCACACCACCGCGCGAACGCACGATCTCTCCTTCCGGGCGATCACCGCGATGTTCGGCCACTTCGGCCTCGAATGGGATGTCCGGCACCTCGCCGATTCCGAACGCACCGAGCTTGCCGCGGCGATCGCACTGTTCAAGCAGTACCGCCCCCTGCTGCACAGCGGGCGCATGGTACGGGCCGACGAGCCCGATCCGGCCCTCCGGCTCCACGGCGTCGTGTCCCACGACGGCGGCGAGGCCCTCTACGCCCTGGTGTCCCTGGCGACGTCGTTCGCCGAACTTCCGGGGCGGGTCTGCCTGCCGGGGCTGCTGCCGGACGCCGCGTACTGGGTGGAAGCGGTCTTCCCCGCGGCCGATGACAGGCGGGCGTTCCTGCAGGCGGCGCCTCCGGCGTGGCTTGCTGGCGGCGTCGAGGCGACCGGACGGTTCCTGGCCGAGTCCGGCCTCCCCATGCCAGTCCTGAACCCGGAGCACGGGCTGCTCCTGGCCGTCCGCCGCGTCACCGCCGCTGAGGCTGCCGCGCCAGCTGCAACCGGCGGCCAGCCCGTGAGGAAGTCCTGACAATGGGCCAGATTACGAAACGCTCCTACAAGCTCTCCGACGGCCGGGACATCATCTACTTCGATGATGCCGATACCGTCCTGCCCCCGGACCGCGGGGACGATCTGCGCGCGCCGGCGCTCCGTCCGCCCACGGCCACCATGCGCCAGGACGTCCTGACCGGGGAGTGGATTTCGATCGCGGCCGCCCGGCAAAACCGGGTGGTCCTGCCGCCCTCGCACCTGGACCCGCTGGCCCCGGCGTCACCGGAGAATCCCTCGGAAATTCCGAGTCTCTACGACGTCGCCGTCTTCGAAAACAAGTCCCCATCCTTCGGACCGGACCTGGCCGGGGCCGCCGCGCCGGAGGGCCTGGATGACCTCGCCCTGGTGGGGCTGGGGCGCAGCCGGCAGTCTGTGGGCCGGTGCGAAGTGGTGTGCTTCTCCCCCGAACACACCGGTTCCCTGGCGGGACTGCCCCTGTCCCGGATGCGCACGGTGGTGGAAGCCTGGGCGGACCGGACGGCCGAGCTGTCCGCGCTGCCCGGCGTCGAACAGGTTTTCCCGTTCGAGAACCGCGGCGAAGCGATCGGCGTGACGCTGCACCACCCGCACGGACAGATCTACGCCTACCCGTACATCACGCCCCGCACAGCCCAGCTGGTCCGCACGATCGAGAGCTACGGCGGTTCGCTGTTCGAGGACATCCTCAGCTTCGAGCAGAAATCCGAGCGGGTGCTTCTCCAGGGCGAGCACTGGACGGCGTTTGTCCCGTTTGCCGCGCGCTGGCCGCTGGAAGTGCACATCCTCCCGCACCGGCACGTCCCGGACCTCGCCGCCACAACGGACGAGGAACGCGATGAGTTCTCCCGGCTGTACGGCCGGCTCCTGCGCGGCGTCGATGCCCTCTACGACACCCCCACCCCTTACATTTCGGCGTGGCATCAGGCTCCCGTCCACGCCCACCGGGACGACATCCGGCTCATGCTGCAGCTGACCTCGCCCCGCCGGGAGGAGGACAAGCTCAAGTACCTGGCAGGGTCGGAGGCCGCGATGGGCGCATTCATCGCGGACATCCCGCCGGAAACGGCAGCCGCCCGGCTCCGCGAGGCCATGGAAACGGCCGGGCTCGAGCCATTCCCAACAGAACAGCCAGCAACAGAACAGGAAGCCGCCCAGCCATGAACGAAGTCCTTCAACTGGGAAGTGAGTACTTTTCCAGCCAGTTCAGCGGCGCGCCGGACGGCTTGTGGTCGGCGCCCGGGCGGGTCAACCTGATCGGCGAGCACACGGATTACAACGACGGCTTCGCGTTTCCGATCGCGATCGACAAGCGCACCACGGTAGCGGCCCGCGCCCGTGCAGACCGCCTGCTTAGGGTCACAAGCAGCTCCTTCCCCGGCGTGGTGGAGGTGAGCCTCGAGGACCTGGACCCAGATGCCCTCACCGGCTGGGCCGCCTACCCGCTGGGCGTGGCCTGGGCGATGGCCCGGGCGGCGGCCGGCGGTGCGTCCGGCGGCGCCTCCCGGATGTCCGGCGTGGACCTGGCGCTGACCTCGGATGTCCCGGCCGGCGCCGGGCTGTCCTCCTCTGCCGCCGTCGAATGCGCCGTGGCCCTGGCCCTGAACGATCTCTGGGAGTTGGGGCTGGACAGTCAGGCACTGGCCCGGATCGGCCAGCTGGCCGAGAACAGGGTGGTCGGCGCACCCACCGGCATCATGGACCAGTCGGCCTCGCTCCTGGGCGAACCGGACCATGGCATCCTGCTCGACTGCCAGAACCTGCTGACCGAGACCGTTGCCCTGGGCTTTGCCGTTGCCGGGGTGGGGCTCCTCGTGATCGACACCCGCACCAGCCACTCCCATGCCGACGGCGGTTATGCCAGCCGCCGCCGGTCCTGCGAGGACGGCGCCCGCCGTCTGGGCGTCGGCAGCCTGCGGGCATTGGGCCCGGACGATCTCCCCCGCGCCGCGGCACAGCTCGACGGACAGACCTACCGCCGGGTCCGCCACATCATTACGGAAAACCAGCGGGTGCTGGCCACCGTCGCGGCACTGCGGGCCTCCGGCGCCGGCGCCATCGGTCCGTTCCTTGATGAATCGCACCTGTCCATGCGCGACGACTTCGAGATCTCCACCCCCGAGCTCGACCTCGCGGTGGCCAGCGCGCAGGAATTGGGCGCCATCGGCGCGCGGATGACCGGTGGCGGCTTCGGCGGGGCCGCCCTCGCCCTGGTCCGGAACGACGACGCCGGCAAGGTGGCCGGGGGGATTGCCCGCGACTTCGCCCGTGCCCGGTACACGGCCCCGCACATCTTCCCAGTCACCGCGTCCGAGGGCGCCCGCCGGGAACTGTAGCCAGGGCCGGCGGCGGACGGCCCCGCTGGCTCCTAGGCCCGGACGAGCCGGGCGGCGTCGGCCAGAAGCTCCACGGAACGGAGCCGGGCCTCGGTGCCGGTGCTCTGGTGCGCCACGATCAGTTCGTCGGCATCGGCGTGCTCCGTGAACTCCTCGAGGTACGCCAGCACGGCATCGGGAGTGCCGACAGCGGAGTACTTCATCATCTGCGCCACGTGCTGGCCCTGGGGCGAGTCCAGGATCATGTCCGCCTCGTCCTCGCTGAACACACGGCCGTTGCCGAAGAACAGGGAGACCCTGGCCCGCTTCGTGGCCTGGAACTTCGCCTGGGCCTCCGCGGCCGAATCGGCGGCAACGACATTGACGCCGGCGATCACGTGCGGTGCCTCGAGCTGCGCTGAGGGCCGGAATTCGCGGCGGTAGACGGCCACCGCGTCTTGCAGCGCGTTGGGCGCGAAGTGCGAGGCGAAGGCGTAGGGCAGTCCCAGCTGGGCGGCCAGCCGGGCGCCGAACAGGGAGGAGCCCAGGATGTACAGCGGCACGTTGGTGCCCTTGCCCGGGGTGGCCTCCACGCCCTGGATGCGGGTGGGGCCGGTCAGGTAGCCCTGGAGCTCCAGGACGTCCTGGGGGAAGCTGTCTGCCGACATCGGATCGCGGCGCAGGGCGCGCATGGTGTTCTGGTCGCTGCCCGGCGCACGGCCCAACCCGAGGTCGATCCTTCCTGGGTGCAGGGTTTCGAGCGTCCCGAACTGTTCCGCGATGGTCAGCGGCGAGTGGTTGGGCAGCATTACGCCACCGGCGCCGAGCCGAATGCTGGAGGTGTGGGCCGCGACGTGGGCGATCAGCACGCTCGTGGCGGAGGAGGCGATCGAGGACATGTTGTGGTGCTCGGCGTACCAGATCCGCCGGTAGCCCCGGTCCTCGGCGAGCTGCGCCATGGCCACGCTTCCGGCGAAGCTCTCCCCCGCCGTCTGGCCCGGGCCGATGGTTGCGAGATCAAGAATAGAAAGCGGAACAGTCACGGAAAAGCCGGCCTTTCGTAGCGGGGCAGTGTACGGGCCGGAGTTTGGGACTGCGGTCCTGGGCGGCGACGGGTTTCCGGCGCGGGCACACTGTGGTCAACGACGGCGGGCCCCGGGATATTTCTGCACATAGTTCTGCATGCCCGGACGATCCACCCCAGTCCCGCAGCTGCCGACTGCTGCCGGCTTCTGCTCCTGCTACTGCTTCTGCTTCAGCGGTTCAGCGGGATCCGGTGCACGAATAGTTGTAGTCGAGGCCGCCGGAGATGTACTGCGTCATCGAGACGCGGCTGCGCGGGGTGAGTCCAGAGCGGGCGCAGTTCGCCTTGGCGACGGCCGCCGATCCCGCTCCAGCGAGCCAGCTCGGCAATCCTGCCAGCGGGCTGGTGAACTTCACGGTTCCGGCGATCTTCCCCCACTGGTAGGCGGTGGAGTAGATGCCCACGCGGGCGCCGATCCGCTTGAAATAGGCGGTCATGCCTTCCAGGACGGCGACGTTGGCGGCCTTGTCTGTCTGCCAGGAGTTTTCCGTTTCCACATCCAGCCACCAGAGGTAGGACTGCGGGTTGCTGACCCCGCGGCGCTTGGTGTCGTCGGATGCCTTGGCCCACCCGTACATGTAGGAGCAGGCTTTGAGCGACCCCAAGGCGCAGTTGCCGTACGGGTTGGTGACCTTCACCCCGTTGTAGGTGTTCAACGTGGGCCACCAGGATCCCTGCCGGGCGGGGTTGGCCGTGTTGACGTACAGCGCCACCCTCGGCTGCGCCGTCGCTGCCGGGGACTTTGCGGTCTTCGCCCAGGCCAGCTGGCTTGCCAGACACGGGTTCGTGTTGTTGGCCAGACCGTGGTTGACGCCGACGATTGCGAAGGCGGGCTGCTTAGGGAGGGTCTTGCCGCACTGCGGCCACGAGACATCGATTCCGGGTCCCGAGGAGCTGGCCGTGGCGGCCGAGGCGGGGCTTCCGCCCAGGAGGACAAGGCCGAGGGTCACAACAAAGGCCAGTACGATGCGCGGGAACGAGTTGGGCATGCCACAGTCTAAGGGCAGAATCGCAAATCGGTAGCGTAATTCGACAAACGCTGCCGATTTTTCCTCCGAAACGCGCACAGCGTCCCCGATGAGAACCCCGCATCGCCCGGCCGAGGACCCACCTGTCGGCGAGCCATGGAATAGTCAGCCCTCAGGGCCCTCGCCGAATAGGCCGGTCTTAGCCGGGCCCGGGAACCCCGGACCCGGCTAAGCTAACCGCATGGCCATCAAATCCACTGCAGATAAAGTCGCCACGATCGTCCAGGGCTACACCCTGGACGGACCCACGATCGAGCTCGGGGCGGCGATCGTCGATGGCGAACTCCACAAGGACGCCCCCGTCCGGCTGCCGCTCGCGATGATGAACCGGCACGGCCTCGTGGCAGGGGCGACAGGCACCGGCAAGACCGTCACGCTGCACATGATGGCCGAACAGCTCTCCACAGCGGGCGTGCCCGTGTTCCTTGCCGACATCAAAGGCGACCTCTCCGGGCTGGCCACCGCGGCCACGGGCAGCGAAAAGCTCCTGGCCCGCACGGAGAGCATCGGCCAGGCGTGGGCAGGCAAGAGCTTCCCGGTGGAGTTCCTGGCCCTCGGCGGCGACGGCAAGGGCATCCCGGTCCGCGCCACCATTACCTCTTTCGGCCCCATCCTGCTCTCCCGTGTCATGGACCTGAACGAGACCCAGGAATCCAGCCTTCAGCTCGTCTTCCATTTCGCGGACAAGAACAACCTGGAGCTGATCGACCTCAAGGACCTGCGGGCCGTGATCCAGTTCTTGACCTCGGCCGAGGGCAAGGACGAGCTTGAGGAACTCGGCGGCCTCTCCAAGGCAACCGCGGGCGTGATCCTGCGCGAACTGATCACGCTCGAGGCGCAGGGCATGGAGAAGTTCTTCGGCGAACCCGAGTTCGACACCGCGGAACTGCTGCGTACCGCGCCTGACGGCCGCGGCGTGGTCAGCTGCCTGGAGCTGCCGACACTGCAGACCAAACCCATGCTCTTCTCGACGTTCCTCATGTGGCTGCTGGCCGACCTCTTCGAGGACCTGCCAGAGGCAGGGGACCTCGACAAGCCCAAGCTCGTGTTCTTCCTGGATGAGGCGCACCTGCTGTTCAACGGCGCCTCGAAGGCCTTCCTCGACGCCATCACCACCACCGTCCGGCTCATCCGGTCCAAGGGCGTCGGCATCTTCTTCGTGACGCAGACCCCCAAGGACGTCCCCGCCGACGTCCTCGGCCAGTTGGCAAACCGGGTACAGCACGCCCTCCGCGCCTATACCCCGGAGGACGCCAAGGCCCTCAGGGCCACCGTCTCCACGTTCCCGACCAGCGACTACGATCTCGAGGAGATCCTCACCACTGCCGGCATCGGCGAGGCCGTCATTACCGTCCTGAATGAGAAGGGCGCGCCGACCCCTGTGGCGCTTACCCGGCTCCGCGCCCCGGAATCCGTGATGGGCCCCAGCACAGACGCCCTGATCTCCAGCACCGTCGCCGCCTCCGCGCTCCTGCCCAAATACGGCACCGCCGTCGACAACATCTCGGCCTACGAGAAAATCACCGCCGAAGGCGGTGACTACACAGGAGCTGCCCCCACCGGGCCGGCCGCCGGGACCGCACACCAGGGCGGAGCCCCGGGCGGGACTGGCCAGGGCGGCGGCCTGGACCCCAACGCCGTCGACGCCGAAGCCCGACGGATCGAGGAAGAAATCCTTGGCCGTCCCAGCAGCCGTCCCGCGCCGGCGCCGGGGACGCCCGAACACGGGCAAACGCCCGAGCGGCGGGCCCCCCGCCCGGCGCAACCGACGGACGGCGGCGGGATCGGCGGCGACCTCGCGGGGGCCCTCGGCGGGGGCCTCAAGAGCATGGCCCGATCGCTGGGGACCCAACTCGGCAGGGAACTGCTCCGCGGCGTCTTCGGCACGTCCTCGAAACGCCGCCGCCGCTAGCGACCAGCACGGCGGCGTCCATCCGAGCCATGCTCCGCGTCACAGATGCGAACCGTGACACCGAGATTCCTGTGGGGTGCAGGTAACGTAAGAATCGTGCAGATGAGTCAGTCGTTGGTCAAAATCGCAGCAGTGTGGCTGCTCGGGCTGATGCTTGCCGTGGCCGGGGCCATCGTGTCCATCAACCTGGTGAACGACTCCATTGCCGGGCCCCAGCAGCCAGTCCGCGAATATCTCAGCGCCCTGCAAAAGGGCGATGGCGAAAAGGCATTGGGGCTGTTGCGCGCCTCCGTGCCACAAAGCAACCCGGCGATGCTCGACGGAACCGCTCTGCAAACCGCGGCCGCCCGCGTCACCGACGTCAAACTTGGTGACGCTGAAGAGCGCGGAGCGAACCAAGTCATGGTGCCCATGGACTACACGATCGACGGCAGCCGGTTGCGGACAGAGTTCCTGCTGGAACGCTCCGGCACCGAGTGGCTGTTCTTCGACAAATGGTCTTTCGTCCCGGCTGCGCTGCCCGTCCTGGACGTCACCGTGGTCAACTCCAGCGAGGCCACCGTCAACGGGGTACCGGTAAACATGCCCAACGGCCGCAACTCCTTCGCTGTCTTCTATCCCGGCGAGTACGAGGCCGCGCTGAACGGCCAGTACTTCACCGCCCCGGCCACCCGGGCAACCGTGACGGGCGGGGACGCGCGCCCGGCCTCGCTGAACCTGCTGACCGAGGCCACAGGCGCCCTGAAGGAGGCCGTGAGCGGCAAGGTCAAGGAGTTCCTGGACTCCTGCGCCGACGAGGCAGACAAGCAGCAGAAGCTGCAGCCTGACTGCCCGTTCTACCACGCCACCAACAACCGCGTGATTGACGGGACCATCGACTGGAGCATCACGAACTACCCCACCGTCAGCATCGAGCCGTTCGGCGGCCGCTGGGTGGTAGCACCCCTGGACGGCAAGGCCCGGATCAGGGCTCGCCAGGTGGACCTGTTTACGGGCGCCGCGACCGACATCAACTCCGTCCACGATTTCAGCTTCACGACCCGCCTGGACATCGACGGCGACACCGTCAAGCTCACGCCGCAGCTCAACTACTAGACCTCGGTTAACTACTAGAACCCGGTTAACTACCAGAACCGGGGAGGTTCCCCGCCGCAGGGTCCCTTCCCGTCACGCAGCGCAGACTTTGGGCCATCCGAGAGCACTGCTCCCCAGGAATCCCGCGGATTTCTTCTCCCCCGGTGCCCAAAAAGCTGCCGGCCGTGATATCTATCTGGGCGCTTTCACGCTGGCAAGAACCGCCAGGACCTCCGCCACCATGGCCGCCGGATGGTGAACCACGTCGGCATAGTAGTAGCGGAGCACTGCGTAGCCCCGGGCCACCGAGCGGTTGTTGCGGCGCTGGTCCTTCTTCACCTGCTCCCATTCGCCGTGATGACGACCGTCGAGCTCCACGATCAGCCAGCCCTCCAGCAGCAGATCCACATACCCAACGCCCTCAATGTGCACCTGCGTCTCCACCCAAATTCCGGCTTGTTGGAAATAGGTTCGGGCCAGGGTCTCCAGCAGGGATTCTGCGCCACGGTCCACCCAGTTCAGGACCTCCCGGGCCCGGCCGTTACGCGTCCCAGGCAGCCGCCGCCGCAAGAAATCCAGCGTCATATCGCCCCTGCTCATGATTCGCCCCGCTCACTAGGCGCGGCACCGGCAGGCTGCCGTATGTGGATAATTCCGCGTCACGCCGGGCAGCTTTTTGAAGCCCCGGGAGTCGACGGGCGGCGGGATTCCGCGGCTACGGGTCCGAGGAAAGCCAAAAGGCTGCTGTCCGTGACGCGAGGTCACGGACAGCAGCCTTTTGATCGGCAGCGGCTCAGTCCATTCCACGCAGGTCAAGGACCAGCTCGGTGTCGCCGTCGGCCTGCAGGAGCACGGGGATTCCCCAGTCCTGCTGGTAGAGGTGGCAGGCCGCGTGGTCCGGGATCTCGCCGTCGGCGTCTTCGGGGCCGTCGCAGGCCGCCGCGCGGGCGGTGATGTGCAGGACGCCTTCGGGAATGTCCGAGGAAAGCTCCAGGGTACGCAGGAGGCCCACAGACGTCCCGCCGCCGGAGACCAGCAGTTCGGGCGGTGTGGACGAGATCTTCAGCTGGGTGGGATCGCCCCAGCGGTCGTCCAGCTTCTGCCCAGTAGGCGCCGTGAAGCGGACGGCCAGTTCGAGCGGCCCGGGCGCCACGGGGCTCTTGGGCCGGTGGGTCTGTGCCGCGCCCTCGTCCACCTGCTGTGCTTCCTTCGGGATCGGCACGTAGACCAGCTGGTGCTTGTTGGCCTCGACCACCACCAGCAACGGCTCGGCTCCGGCGACCTGCGTGTGGTCGACAATCACGTCGGAAGGCTCGGACAGCCCGCGGGCCAGCGTGGAGACCGTGCCGGTCGCGGGGTCGTAGCGGCGGACTGCGCCGTTGTACGTGTCCGCGATGGCCACCGAGCCGTCAGGGAGCACCGTCACGCCGAGCGGGTGCTGCAGCCGCGCCTCTGCGGCGGGGCCGTCGCGGAAGCCGAAGTCGAACAGGCCCTTGCCCACGGCCGACTCGACGGTGATGCTGCCGGCGTCGTCAATGACGAGTTTGCGCAGGGCGGAGGTCTCGGAGTCAGCCACCCAGATGTTGCCGTCGGCGTCTTCGGCGACGCCGGAGGACTGGGCGAACCAGGCTTCGGCGCCCGGGCCGTCCAGGAGCCCTTCGAGGCCGTTGCCGGCGATGATTTTTACGGCGCCTGAGGTTGGCTCGAAACTGAAGATCTGGTGCACTCCAGCCATCGCCACCACCACGGCGTTGAGTTTGGTGGACCAGACGACATCCCACGGCGAACTCAGGGACACCGCGAGCGGATCCGCCTCGAGCCGGGTACCGTAGGCGGCGCCTTCCTCGTCCACGCGGGCCGGGCCGGTTTCCAGCAGCCGCTGCACGCCGTTGCCGGCCAGCGTCCGGACGGTTCCGTCCGTGAGGGAGAGCCCACGGAGCCGGTGGTTCACTGAGTCCGCAATTACGACGTCGTAACCGGCGTCCGCGGCCACGTCCTCGGGCAGCAGCACCAGGCCCTGCGGTTCATTGAACCGGGCGGTGGCGGCGTTGCCGTCGGCGTGGCCCTTGTTGCCGGAGCCGTAGGTGGCCAGCACCGTCTGGAAGTCGGTGGAGAGCTCCACGATGCGGTGATGGCCGGTGTCGGTGACCAGCCAGGAGCCGGCGTCCTCCGCGGTGCCGACGCCGCGGCCGGCGGGCAGGAACAGGGCCTTTCCCGGGAAGCGCAGCGTGCCCGACGTCGGTTCTGGCGCCACATAGGGGCCGTCGCCGCGGTGCAGGGCGCCCCTACCCTCATGCTCGGCGATCAGTTCGGGGATCAGCACGGCGAGGCCGTCCGCGTGGCCTTCACCGGAGAGGTGCGCCACGATGTAGCCCTCGGGATCGATGACCACCAGGGTGGGCCACGCCCGGGCCGTGTAGGCCTTCCAGGTGTCCAGTTCGGGGTCGTCGAGAACCGGGTGGCGAATCTCGTAGCGTTCGACGGCGGCCGCCAGTGCCACGGGATCGGCCTCGTGCTCGAACTTGGGCGAATGCACACCGACCGTCACCAGGACATCCGAGTACTGCTGCTCGAGCGGACGGAGCTCGTCCAGGACGTGCAGGCAGTTGATGCAGCAGAACGTCCAGAAGTCCAGCAGCACGATCTTGCCGCGCAGGGATTCGAGGTCCAGGGACTTGCCACCGGTGTTCAGCCAGTTGCGGCCCACCAGTTCGGAGGCCCGGACCCGGAGATGGGTGCGTACGGTTTCGGTCATGAGCGTCCTTCCAGCTTTGAATTGCGTTCGGCAAGCCTGGCGTCGCGCTCGGCCAGCTTGGCAAACATATCGTTGTAAGCGGTGAGGTCGGCGTCGTTATTCCTATCCGCCGCCCGGTCGGTGCGTTTGGACTCGCGCGCATCGGAGCGGGACCACATAACGGCGACGCCGATCGCCACCAGCAGGGTTGGCACTTCACCGATGCCCCAGGCCACGGCACCGCCCATCTGCTGGTCCAGCAGGGCCGAGGGGCCCCACGTCCGCCCCAGGTTGCCGAAGTAGTCCGCAGCCAACAGCCCCGTGCCGCCCATGATGGCGACGCCGAAGAACGCGTGGAAGCCCATGGTGGCCAGCAGGAGCAGCAGCCGCATGGGGTACGGTGCGCGGCGCGGCAGCGGATCGGTGCCGATCATGGTGAGCACGAAGATGTAGCCGGTGAGGGCGAAGTGCAGGTTCATGAGCTCGTGGCCCACGTGGTCCCGCATCGCGTAGCCGAACGCGTCCGAGTAGTAGAAGAGCACGATGGAGCCGGCGAAGTTGGCGGCCGCGAACAGCGGGTGGGTCACCAGTTGCGAGAACTTGGAGTGGATGAAGATCATCACCCACTCACGCGGTCCGCGCGAGCTGTCGCGCCGCGGGGCGAGCGCCCGGAGCGCCAGCGTCACGGGTGCGCCGAGGACCAGGAAGATGGGGGCCACCATGGTCAGGGCCATGTGGTCCACCATGTGCGCCGAGAACAGTACCCTGCCGTAGACCGACGGCGGTCCCGAGGTCACGTAGGTGAGGACCACGATCCCGATCACCCAGTTGACCGTCCGGAACCAGGGCCACGAGTCGCCCCGTTGCAGTACCTTCCGGACGCCGAGGACATAGGACACCAGGGCAAAGGCTGCGACGGCGACCCAGAGCCAGTCGAGCCGCCACTCCGTGAGCCATCGTTCCGGGGTCAGCTCCGGCGGAAGCTCGTAGCCGGAGAGGATGAAGGCCGGCGACGCGTCGGGGGCGAAACTGGTGGGCTGCGGCGGGGCAGAGCGCCCCAGGGCCACGGCGATCCCGGACGTCGCTCCCATGATGATCAGCTCCACGATCACCAACTGCCACAGCACTTGGCGCGCGGACCTGCCCATGCCGCGGTTGCCCAGCTGCGGGATAACCCAGCGGCGGTGCATGAGCCCGATGCCGCCCAGCACAAGGACCGCCGCCGTCTTGGCGAGGATCAGTTGCCCGTAGGCCGACCCGAAGAGGTCTGCCCATGTGGTAAGGCGGATGCTGGCGTTGATCACGCCTGAGGCGAAGACCAGAACGAAGGCAAAGCCCGCAAGGGATGAGAACCGGCGCAGGGTCGGCTCGGTGATGTCTGCGGTCCGCGGGGACGCACCCGAGCTGCGCCCGCCGGCGGCGGTGCCGCCCAGGACGCCCGAAAGGACCGCCAGCATGATGATGCCGCCCACCCAGGCCGATACGCCCACCAGGTGCAGGCCCAGCGAGTTGATTGCGCCCTCGTGGTCGCTGGAGCTTGAGGAGTGCCCGATCAGGGCGGCGGGAACCAGTCCGATCAGCGAAAGGACCAGCGTCAGTGCCAGCCCGCCGCGGGAGCGCACCCCGAAAAGAGCGGTGGTGACGACGGCCGCGATGATCACGACCGCCAGCCAGGCGCGTCCGGTTTCGATGTCCGTCATGAAGTACACGAGGGAACGGGTGAATTCCGGATCTCCTGAGATGCCCTGCCCTGCAATGTCCGCGTAGCCCAGGACCAGCACGGAGATCGCGGAGAACGTCCAGACGGCGCCCGCCGCGGCGGCCACGGCCAGCGCGCGGGTGAAGGCCGGATGTTCCGGGGCGTCCTGGCCCTTGAACCGGGAGCCGTCCCTGTTCCGCGGGAGGATCCCGACGGCGAAGATCAGGGCGCCGATCACCGTGGCCACGGCGACGTTGTGGACCGCTTTGCTCACCGGGAGCCCCCAGCGCACCAGCGCACCCGGATCCGAGACTTCGCGGGCGGCTGCCGCGCCGGAAAAGATGAGTGCCGCGGCCAGGCCCACGAACAACGCGCCAAGGCCGGCGATCAGCCACCGCCGGGCAATCCCGTCGGGACCTTGGCCAGGGCCGCGTGCGTCCCCTGAAGGAACGGGCGCTGCGGTTGTGGGCGTGGGATTTGCTGCGGAAGGCACACCTCCATTGTCCGCTACGCTGCCCTGCTCAGCGAATCGGCCCCAACGGCTCGGCCTTGGGGATCGGTCCAGGCGGACGGTCGGGGGAACACCCAGGCGAACGGGCGCCGATTGGGCGGGGAACGCAAAAGGAGCGGCAACCCTAGGGTTGCCGCTCCTTTCAAGCCTGCGAAGAAGACTACTTCTTCTTGGCGACTGCAGCCTTCAGCTTGGAGCCGGCGGTCAGCTTGACGCTGTGGCCAGCGGCAATCTGGATGGTCTCGCCGGTCTGCGGGTTGCGGCCGGTGCGAGCTGCACGGTCGGTGCGCTCGACTGCGAGCCAGCCCGGGATGGTGATCTTTTCGCCCGCGGCGACAGAGGTCTCGAAGACCTCGAACAGTGCGTCGAGCACGGAGTTGACTGCTGCCTGGCTGGTGCCGGCCTTGCCTGCGACCTCTGCAACAAGTTCACTACGGTTCTTAGCCATTTATGTCCTCCTGGACGGTCATGATTTTTGGAGCTTGCACACGGCATGCGTACAAACCACTGTTCGAAAACTTACCAGCTTGGCGCCTCAGAGGTGGCAAATTCCGCGTGTTTTCGGCGTTTTTTGGGGAAAATCACTGGAATCGACGCCGATAGCGGCCAATTTGCGCCCAGAGCGGACGCCCCCTTCGGCGGCGCCGATTCAGCGAGACCCGCCGCGGTCCTCGCCAGCGGACTTTGCGCCCCTTGGGTGGCGGGCCGGGGCGGCCGCGTGGGAGGCCGCGGCCGGCGGTCCTGGCGGGGTGTTTGGGGGTTAAATGCGGGAGGACCCCCAACGTGGTTGGGGGTCCTCGACCTGAATGGTTGTCCGGCGGTGACCTACTCTCCCACACCCTCCCGGGTGCAGTACCATCGGCGCTGTGGGTCTTAGCTTCCGGGTTCGGGATGGGACCGGGCGTTTCCCCCACGCTATGACCGCCGTAACCCTGTGTCCGCACCCGCCGGCGCCCTGGGG
>NZ_FNGC01000007.1:94007-250122 GCF_900102785.1 Arthrobacter sp. ok362 | reverse complement strand
GCCCGAGGTCTTCGCCCACAACGTCGAAACCGTGCCCCGGATCTTCAAGCGGATCCGCCCGGCGTTCCGCTACGAGCGCTCCCTGGACGTCATCACCCAGGGCCGCAAGCTCGGCATGGTGACCAAGTCCAACCTGATCCTGGGCATGGGCGAGACCCGCGAGGAAATCTCCGAGGCCCTGCGGGACCTGCACGAGGCCGGCTGCGACCTGATCACCATCACCCAGTACCTGCGCCCGTCCGAACGCCACCTGCCGGTGGACCGCTGGGTCAAGCCGCAGGAATTCGTGGACCTGCAGCACGAGGCGGACGAGATCGGCTTCCTCGGCGTCATGTCCGGACCCCTGGTGCGTTCCTCCTACCGCGCCGGCCGGCTCTGGGCCACCGCGATGCGCAAGAAGGGCTGGGAAATCCCCGCCGAGCTCGCCCACATCGAAAGCTCGGGCAGCACCCGCCAGGAAGCCAGCTCACTGCTCGCGACGCACGCCGGCGTCTGACACCGTAGAGGACCAAAGATGTTTCCCACACGACTTGAGATCATCCCTTCCGAGGGCATCGTCGAAAAAATCCAGGCCACAGTGCCGTTGACCACAACCCTCACCATCACGTGCCTGCCCCATCACGGCATCGAGCGGACCATGCGCACCGCCGTGCAGCTGAGCGTGCTTGGATACTCCGTCATCCCGCACCTGGCGGCGCGGAGCCTGCACGACCGTGGCCAGCTCACCGGAATTATCCGCGACTGCGATGTGGCCAGCATCGGCGAGGTGTTCGTGGTTGGCGGCGACCGGAAGCAGCCGGCCGGCCCGTACGATTCCGCCCTTCCAGTGCTGGAAGACATCGCGCAGTACTCCGGCGGCATGATGCGGACAGGCATCGCGGGCTACCCGGAGGGCCACCCCTCGGTTGGCCCCGTAGACCTGCTCGATGCCCTGCTCGCCAAGCAGCACCTGGCTTCGCACGTTGTCACGCAGATGTGCTTCTCGGCGCCGGCAATCCTTGATTACGCGGCGCTCCTGCGCCGGGAAGGTATGCGGCTGCCTGTCTGGGCCGGGGTGGCGGGTTCCGTCCCGCGGACCAAGCTGGTTTCCCTTGCCTCGCAGATCGGCGTCGGAAGTTCTTTGAAGTTCCTTAGCCGTAAGGGCCCGTTGGCGCGCAAACTCCTCAGCGGTGACCGCTATTCGCCACAAACCCTGGTGTCCGGGCTGGAAAGCCGGCCCGGCAACATCGCGGGCATCCATCTCTACAGCTTCAACGGCCTGGATTCGATTCCCGGCGGACCGGGTCAGGCGTCAACCCCAGCAGCACTCCAGCCAGAATTGATTTGAGGAGCAGCACGTGACAACTAAGACCATAACCACCCAGGAAACGCCACATCTTGAGCGACAGCTAAGCAACCGGCACATCCAGCTGATCGCCATCGGCGGCGCAATCGGCACCGGCCTCTTCATGGGCTCGGGCAAAACCATCTCGGCCGCCGGCCCCTCCGTCATCTTCGTTTACATGATCATCGGCTTCATGCTGTTCTTCGTGATGCGGGCCATGGGCGAGCTCCTGCTGTCCAACCTGAGCTACAAGTCCTTCAGCGATTTCGCCGCAGACCTCCTGGGTCCCTGGGCCGGCTTCTTCACGGGCTGGACGTACTGGTTCTGCTGGGTGATTACGGGAATCGCGGACGTCATCGCCATCGCCGGCTACTCGAAGGAACTCTGGCCGGGGCTGCCGCTGTGGATCCCGGGACTGGCAACCATAGCCATTCTCCTGCTCCTGAACCTCACCACGGTGAAGGCGTTCGGCGAGACGGAGTTCTGGTTTGCGCTGATCAAGATCATCGCCATCGCGGCGTTGATCGTGGTGGGTCTGTTCATGATATTGAGTGGTTTTCAGTCCGACGCCGGCCCAGCCACTTTCACGAATCTGTGGAGCCACGGCGGTTTCTTCCCGAATGAGTTCATGGGATTTGTGGCCGGTTTTCAGATCGCAGTCTTCGCCTTTGTGGGCATTGAACTGGTGGGCACCACCGCCGCGGAGGCCAAGGACCCGGAGAAGAACCTGCCGAAGGCCATCAACTCCATCCCCATCCGTGTGCTGCTCTTCTACGTGGGAGCCCTCATCGTCCTGATGTCCGTTACCCCCTGGACCCAGTTCCAGGCCGGCCACAGCCCGTTCATCGCCATGTTCTCGCTGGCCGGACTCGGTGCCGCCGCGACCGTGGTGAACCTGGTGGTGCTCAGCTCGGCCATGTCCTCGGCCAACTCGGGCATCTACTCCACCTCGCGCATGGTGTTTGGCCTGGCGAAGGAGGGTGACGCCCCTTCCATTTTCGGTGCCCTGTCCCGCCGCAAGGTCCCGCAAAATGCCCTGTTCCTCTCCTGCGTCCTGTTGCTCTCAGGCGTGGTGCTGATGTACGCGGGACAGGACATCGGCAAGGCCTTCGACATGGTGACCACGGTGTCCGCCGTCTGCTTCGTTTTCGTGTGGTCCATCATTCTGGCCAGTTACGTGGCCTTCCGCCGGCGTCGTCCGCACCTGCATGAGGCGTCCAAGTATCGGATGCCCGGCGGAGTTCCCATGGTCTGGGTGGTCTTCGCTTTCTTCGCCTTCGTCCTGTGGGCACTGACCACACAACCGGATACGCTGCTGGCGCTCCTGGTGACGCCGGTTTGGTTCCTTCTGCTCGGCGCCGCATGGTTCGTGCTGCGTCGGCGCCCTGCGCACCTGGCCCGCTTTTCGACGTTCCAGGCCGACCTGATCCAGGACCTGGAACGAGTGGAATCACCTGACAGGAGTACCGACCTTCGACCGTGATCAGTACTAGCGGGCCAAGCATGCCGCTGCTGCGGGCTGTTCGTTGGGCTGTTTGCTGATGTCTACTGACGAGAGGCGACGCCGTCGATGTCGATGGGCAGGTGCGAGGGACCGCGCAGGAACGGGCTTGGCCGGTAGGGCGGAGGGTCGGCGGCAAGCCGCGGGTTCTCCAGTCTGGTGGCAAATTCGGTGAGGGCGATCTGGGCTTCGAGCCGGGCCAGGGGTGCACCGAAGCAGAGGTGGATGCCGCCGCCGAAGCCGAGGTGTTGGTTGTTGGGCCGGTCCGGGATGAAGTGATCGGGGTCGGCGACGTGGGCGGGATCGCGGTTGCCTGCGGCCAGGACCAGGGTGAGGGAGGCGCCGGCCGGGATGGTCGTGCCGGCGATGTCGATGTCGTCGAGGGCTGTGCGGAAGGGAACGAAATGCACTGGCGGCTCGAAGCGCAGCAGCTCCTCGACCATCGGGATGGCAAGATCGGGGTCGTTGCGCAGCCTCTGGAGCTCGGCCGGGTGACGGAGCAGGGTCAGCACGCCGTTGGAGATGAGGTTCACGGTGGTTTCATGTCCGGCAATGAGCAGAAGAAGCCCGGTGCTTACCAGTTGCTCGTCCGGCATGCGGCCTTCCGGGCCATCATCTGTGGCCATCGCTGAAAGCAGGTCATTGCCCGGTGCCTGGCGGTGGGCCTCGACCAGCTCTTCCATGAACGCGCGCAGTTCTTTCCCGGCTTCGGCTCTCTTCTTCTGCTGAGTTTCCGGATCGAGGCCGGGATCCGTGGATTGCAGGGCGACGTCCACCCAGACCCGGAAACGTTGTTCGTCGCCCGGGGGTACGCCGAGAAGTTCGCAGATAACGGTGACGGGCAGTGGATACGCCAGGTCATCGACAACGTCGATCCTGGTGCGGCCGGACATGTTGTCGATCAGTTCGGTGACGATGTCCGTCATCCTTGGCTCCATCGCCGCGACCCGGCCCGGCGTTGTGGGCGGTCCGAAGTGGCGCATGGCGATCCGTCGAAACTTGTCATGGTCGGGCGGATCCATGCTCAGGAACGTCGGAGTCATGCCCGGGCCGTCCCCGCTGCCGTCGTCGTCGTTTTCGCCGACGGCGGCGGCGCCCGCCGCGGCGGCAGCCGGGTTGCGGTTGATGTCGGAACTTACGCGCGGGTCGTGCAGCAGGGCGGCGATCTCCGCGTAGGTGCTCACCAGATAGCTTCCGTCCGGAAGCCGTGTCACCGGCGTCTTGCGGAGATCGTCGTAGAACGGGTACGGGTTAGCCCTGTTGGAGTAGTCGAGGATCTGCTCCCAGGAGCTGGCCTGGCTCATGGTGAAGGCTCCTTTGATCGTGGGGTGGTTTCGGTGGGTCTCCGTGACGGCGTGTCACCGGCGGCGGTGTGGTTCAATCTGGCGCGGCGTTCGTTGGGATCGTGTCCCGTCACGACGACGGTCGCGTCCTGGGTGGGGCTGGCCGTGGGTCTGAACCCGGCCTGCACGGGCTGGGCATGGGCTGACTCGTCGATGTGGTGAAATGACGGCGGGAAGGGTGCGGCCTGCTCGATCAGCGGTTCATAGAAGTCGAGCCACTTGTTCTGGTTGAAGGCGACCGCCGCGACGATGCGGCCCTTGTAGCCGTAGACGGCCAGGAATCGCCGCGTGTCCACTGATCCTTGGACGATGGCGACCTCATCGGCGACCGAGGGCACCCCGACGCTCTTGATTTCGGTGCCGAACTGGACTGACCAGAATTTCGGCACCTCCAGATGCGGCCACCGTTCGGTCTCGCGGCTGACCATGTTGTGTGCCGCGACCTCGGCCTGGGAGACGGCGTTTGCCCAGTGCTCGACGGCGAGGTATTGATAGCCGTACATCGGCTGCGGGGCACGCGCTATGTCGCCGGCGACGAAGACGTCATCGGTGACCAGGCCGTTCGCGTCGAAGGCGCGGCTGCCGGCGTCGCACGCGACGCCCCATACGCCGCATGCCAGTCCGGAATCTGCGAGCCATTCGACATTGCGAACGGCGCCCAGCGCGGCGACCGCCACGTCCACCTCAAGCTTGGTGCCGTCGGACAGAACGGCCCGGCGCAGCTGCCCCGTGGCATCACCCTCAAGGGACAGGACGCGGACGCCGCATCGCAGATCCACGCCATTCTCGATCTGCAGTTCCCCGGCGACTGCGCCGATCACCTCGCCGAGGGCAGCGACGAGCGGTGCCGGACCGGCCTCCGCGACGGTGACCGGAAGGCCGAGTTCCCGACAGACGGAAGCGACCTCGCAACCGATGAACCCGGCGCCGATGACCAACACCCGACGGGGATGCCCCGCGAGGAGCTGTCGCAGGGTTGCCGCGTCCTCCCGGGTGCGCAACGTCAGGACGCCTGTCAGGCCCGCCTCTGCAGGGTTGGGCCAGGGGCGGGCCCGCAAGCCGGTGGCGATCAACACCTTGTCGAATCCGATCCGGCTACCGTCGGCGAGGTGGAGCTGCTTCGCAGCCAGGTCCAGACCGGTTGCCGGCACCCCCAGCCGCCAGGTGGCGCTGATGTCCCGGTGGCGTGGCAGTGAAGTGTCTTCTAAGGGCACAGACCCGGCCAGGACCTGTTTGGACAGCGGAGGCCGGTCGTAGGGCTCGTGCGGCTCCTCGCCGACCAGAGTCAGCGAGCCGGTGAACCCTTCCTCGCGTAACCGCTCCGCTGCGCGCAGCCCGGCCATCGATGCTCCAACGATGACGATCCGTCCGGTTCTCTTGAACGTGCCCCCGCCGTCCTCGACGGGAGCAGCCGACCAGGGTGGTGCGTCCGGATGCAGCGCTCCGTCCTGCCCGTCCAGCTGTTCGAGCCGGATGGCCTGAACCGGACACGCAGCGGCGGCCCGCCGAATCCTCGTGAGCTGCGCCCCGTCAGGGTGCGGATCGTAGGTTAGTGCCTCGTCCCCCTGGATCGTGAAGACGTCCGGGGCGAGAAAGGCGCACTGGGCGTAGCCCTGGCATTTGGTGAGATCGACGAGGATCCTCATGCCGAACTTCTCCCTCTAGGCGGACTTGCGCCGGCCGTCCGCCAACTGGCCGGCTCCTCTTCCGATCGATTCGGCCGCCCCTGACCTGTCAGGATTTCCGCTCCCTGCGGCGGGCAGCGGAACGGGGCCTACACTCGATTCCATTTCATGATTAGTGAATCGAGTGTAGGCCCCGGGGGTAAGCGGCGAAAGAGGCCTGCGACCGGCCAGGGCGGGGCAGGGACGGCAGCTGATTCCGGTCGCGAACGTCGACCAGCTCGGGCGACCTCCGTCTGCATGAGGTCTGCAATCCCGCGAGAATTGCCTCGTCGTGCGGGGCAATTCAGGGCCTTTGGCGCGCACGGTCTGCGGGGAAGTTTGCGGACCTTGACGGCTTGCCTCGAGCTTGCCATGGTGGAAGTCGGATCGAGGAGGCGAGCACCATGCAAGAGAAGAGCTGGTCGGTGAACATCGTTATCGACGAACATGAAAACCAAACGCGGGCCACGGCGCGATTGAGGGCCGAGAACCGGGCCGAACTGGAAGGTGTCGGGTTGGCCAGGCTGAATCCGGTAGACTCCGATGTCCCCGAGATCGGGGACGAGCTGGCGACTGCACGCGCCCTGGCGGACTTGGCGCAGCAGCTGATCGAAGTCACCGCGGCAGACATCGAGAAAATTACCAAAGTACCTCCGCATCTCGGCGCTTAGCCCCGCCATGCTGAGCGTTAGTCCTGCCGGCCTGGACAACATCCGGTGTTGTCAGGACCCAAGGCGCCCCGGCCACTCTTTGCCCGCCCATGGGTCGTAGTCAGCGATGAGCTCCTCCTTCGGCGGACGCTCATTTTCGGGGACATGCTGCAGGTTCACCCGCACCCGGTACCAGAGCGAACTCGATCCGCGCATTCCGTCGACGAGTACGTCGGCGGGATGCAGTGCCGGGACGAGGTCCGCATGCCGAGTCTTCCATTTGTCGAGCGCCGCGAGCGCCTCGGGCTTGGTCTTGGTACGTGCCACCTCGATAAGCGGCATCACCGACTGCCGGCGGCCCAAGCCGTCGCCTGCGCGCGGCGGCTTTTCGGCGGGGCCGAGCTCGGCAGCCAAGGTGATGAGTCTGTCGAGTGTCCCTACCGCGTCGTCGATGCCGGCGTGGGGGTCGCCCACCATTGCGAAGCGCTCAAGCACCGTGGGCACCGTGAATTGTTCCGGCCGGGTGGAGGTGACCTCGTCCCAAGTGAGCGGAGTCGAGACCCGGGCGTCGGGCAGGGGCCGAATCGAGTAGGCCGATGCCACGGTGCGGTCCTTGGCGTTCTGGTTGAAGTCGACGAACACACTCTCGCCGCGCTCCTCCTTCCACCACCGCGCGGTGGCGAGGCCCGGAGCGCGGTTCTCGACCTCGCGGGCGAGGGTCTCGGCGGCGAGCCGCACGTCGCGGTACGACCACTGGGGCGCGATGCGCACCAGGATGTGGAGTCCCCGGGAACCGCTCGTCTTCGGCCACCCCACCAGTCCCACGTCGTCGAGCACCTCCCGCGCGACATAGGCGACGTCAACGATCTGCGACCAGTCGACCCCCGGCATCGGGTCGAGGTCGACCCGGAGCTCGTCGGGGTGCTCGAGGTCCTCGGCGCGCACGGGGTGCGGGTTGAGGTCCAGGCATCCAAGATTCACGACCCACGCCAAGCCCGCAGCATCCCGGATGACGGCCTCTTCGGCTGATGTCCCCGACGCGTAGTGCAGCGTCGTCGTGTGGATGAAGTCGGGGTGGTTTTCAGGCACGCGCTTCTGAAAGAACGGCTCAGCGCCGATCCCCTTCGGGAAGCGCTTGAGCACCATGGGTCGTCCCCCGGCGCCCCGCAGCGCACCATCCGCGACGGCGAGGTAGTAGCGAACCAAGTCGAGCTTAGTGAGCCCGGGCTCGGGGAACACCACCTTGTCCGGACTCGAAATGCGAACCTCGTTGCCGGCAATGTTGAGGATCTCGGCGGGGGTCTTCGACGGGTTCATGCCGCCACGCTAGCAATGATCGGATGTCCCAGCCAGACCAGCTGCGGGGGATAGGCGCTCCAGGACGCTGCATGGCCAACGGGCCAGTTCGACATCGAACTCAAGACCTGCAATTCCCAGCCCGAGTACTCGGGGAAGGATCCCTAGACGGCGTCCGGACGCTGATCTCCCTTGTGGCTCCGCAGATTCTCCTGCACTTTGCCGAACAAATCCTTGATGGTCGACTCCGTATTGGTGAGCATGTCCGGCTGGACGTAGACCTGTTGGGCGGGAGGCAGGCTGTAGTGGGACGGCAGCCCACCCGTGCCGTCCACCCCTTTCAGCGCGATCGTCACGCCGCCCTCCTTGCGCGCAATGGCGCCGATCCGGCCGAAGACCACGGTAAATTCGTCCGGCTGGAAGCTCACGGTCAGTCCGACATGTGTCCGGTTAAGGTCGCTTGCTGCGACGGCCTTCTCATTACCGGTGCCTGCATAGCTCATGTCCATCTCCTGCGGCAGTTGGTGGTCTTGTACGCGAGCAGTCTACGTCTGTGTCCGGAGGCCGGGTAGGGACCCGCCGGCTGCCCGATGCCGGGCGGGGACCGCTCCTGGTGGAGAATGCGTTCATGACCAATGAGGATCCTCGGCCTGTCTACTTCCTTTCGGACAGCACCGGCATCACCGCGGAAACGCTCGGCAACACCTTGTTGACGCAGTTCCCCGCTAACAACTTTGACCGCATCACGGTGCCCTTCATCACGACCGTCGAACAGGCCAAGACCGTGGTCCGCACCATCGACAAACTGGCCGCCACCGGCCCGCGGCCGATCGTCTTTTCCACGGCCGTCAGCAGCGACATCCGCCAGGTCCTGGCAACGTGCCAGGGGATCATCGTGGATCTCATCGGGACCCATGTCGGACAGCTGGAGCGGGCCCTCGGCTCACCGGCCAGCGGCGAACCCGGCCGGGCCCACGGCCTAGGCAATGCAGAGCGGTATCAATCCCGGATGGCCGCCGTCGAGTACGCCATGGAACACGACGACGGCCAGAGCCTGCGCGCGCTGGAAAAGGCCCAGGTCATCCTGGTGGCACCGTCCCGCTGCGGCAAAACACCCACCACCATGTATCTGGCGCTGCAACACGGAATCTTCGCCGCGAACTTCCCGCTGGTGGACGAGGACTTTGAGCGGGAGGGGCTCCCCAAGCCGCTGAGGCCTTTCGTTGAGAAATGTTTCGGCCTCTCCTCCAACCCCCTGCGCCTGAGCCAAATCCGCACCGAACGGCGCCGCGGCTCACCCTACGCGTCGCTGCGGCAGTGCGGCTTTGAGCTGCGCAGCGCCGAGCAGTTGTACGTCTCCCACCGGATTCCGTACCTGAATTCAGCCACGGTTTCCGTGGAGGAAATGGCTGCGACCATCTTGCAGCGCATGAACCTTAAACATTAGGGAAAAGTTTCACAAACCCGGTGTGGCGCACATCATGTGGAAAGAGCGCTCGGGATCTGTCACTGTGGACAGGATTCGCGCCCACCGACCGGCTATCGTCGCAAGCGGGGCGGCACATCTGCATGCCATCATCTGCAAAGGAGCAGTAACCATGACGACAGACATCCTGTGGTTCTCAGAACTCGGACTGAAGGACCTGGACCGGGTTGGCGGAAAGAACGCCTCCCTCGGTGAGATGGTGCAGAACCTGACATCTGCCGGCGTCCAGGTCCCTGACGGCTTCGCCACGACGGCCGACGCCTACCGAACCTTCCTTGCAGGCTCCGGCCTGGACCGGAAGATCGCCGACCGGCTGGTCGGCCTGGACACCGACGACGTGACAGCCCTCGCCTCGGCCGGCCAGGAAATTCGCAGCCTGATGCGCGAGACGCCCTTCCTGCCGGACTTTGAGGCGCAGATCCGGAACTCCTACCGGAAGCTTGTGGAAAAGCACGGCGGCTCCGAGGACCTCTCGTGGGCCGTTCGTTCCAGCGCCACGGCGGAGGACCTTCCCGACGCCTCCTTCGCCGGGCAGCAAGAAACCTTCCTTAATGTCCGCGGCATCGAGAACATCCTGCTCGCAATCAAGGATGTGTTTGCGTCCCTCTACAACGACCGGGCCATCGCCTACCGCGTGCACCACAAGTTCGAACACGCCGAGGTGGCGCTGTCCGCCGGCATCCAGCGGATGGTGCGCTCCGACGTCGGGGCCTCCGGTGTCATGTTCACAATGGACACGGAGTCCGGGTTCCAGGACGCCGTGTTCGTCACGTCCTCCTACGGCCTCGGCGAGGCCGTCGTCCAGGGCGCGGTGAACCCGGACGAGTTTTACGTCTACAAACCCGCGCTCCAGGCCGGCCGGCCTGCCATCCTCAAGCGCGGACTGGGCGAGAAAGCCCTCCAGATGACTTACACGGACAGCCGCGAGATCGGCCGCACCATCGACTTCGTACCGGTTGAGGCCTCGTTGCGGAACCGCTTCAGCCTCAGCGACGACGACGTCGAGCAGCTCGCCCGGCACGCCGTCGCCATCGAGGAGCACTATGGCCGCCCGATGGACATCGAATGGGGCAAGGACGGGATCGACGGCGGTCTGTACATCCTGCAGGCACGCCCTGAGACCGTGCAGTCCCGCCGGGCCTCCGGCAGCCTGAGCCGCTTCCGGCTCAACGGAACCGGCCGGGTGCTGGTCGAGGGCCGCGCCATCGGCCAGCGCATCGGCGCCGGCAGCGTCCGCATCCTCACCGCGATCGACCAGATGGCCGCGTTCAAGACCGGCGATGTGCTCGTCGCCGACATGACCGACCCGGACTGGGAACCGATCATGAAGCGTGCCTCCGCCATCGTGACCAACCGCGGCGGACGGACCTGCCACGCGGCCATCATTGCCCGGGAACTGGGGATTCCCGCCGTCGTCGGCACCGGGGACGCCACGGACGCCCTCTCCGACGGACTCGACGTGACCGTCTCCTGCGCCGACGGCGAGACCGGCACTATCTACGAAGGGCTCCTGGACTTCAGCGTCGAGGAAACCGAGATCACCCAGCTGCCCGAGGCCCCGGTCAAGGTCATGATGAATGTCGGCACCCCAGAGCAGGCGTTCACCTTCGCGCAGCTGCCCAACCACGGAGTGGGACTGGCCCGGCTCGAATTCATCATCAACCGCCAGATCGGCATCCACCCCAAGGCACTGCTGAACCTGGACGAGCAGCCGGCGGACGTCGCCGCGGAAGTCCGTGAGCGGATCGCCGCGTACGAGAGCCCGCGCGACTACTACATCAAGCGCCTGGCCGAAGGGGTGTCCACCATCGCGGCGGCCTTCGCGCCGGAACCGGTGATTGTGCGCATGTCCGACTTCAAGTCCAACGAGTACGCCAACCTGATTGGCGGACCCGCCTACGAGCCGCACGAAGAAAACCCGATGATCGGCTTCCGCGGCGCCTCACGGTACCTGGAGCCGTCCTTCCGGGACTGCTTCGACCTCGAGTGCGAGGCCCTGTCCTTCGTCCGCAACGAGATGGGGCTGACCAACGTCAAGCTGATGATCCCGTTCGTGCGGACCCTGGACGAGGCCCGCGGCGTCATTGACCTGCTGGCGGAGAACGGCCTCACCCGCGGCGAGAACGGCCTCGAGGTGATCATGATGTGTGAGATTCCGTCCAACGCCCTGCTCGCCGACGAGTTCCTGGACTACTTCGACGGATTCTCCATCGGCTCCAATGACATGACCCAGCTGGCCCTGGGCCTGGACCGGGATTCCGCGATTGTCTCGGGCGGATTCGACGAACGCGACCCTGCCGTCAAGAAGCTCTTGAGCATGGCCATCAAGGCCTGCAAGGCGCGCGGCAAATATGTCGGCATCTGCGGTCAGGGTCCCAGCGACCACACGGACTTCGCCGAGTGGCTGGTCGAGGAAGGCATCGATTCCGTCTCCTTGAACCCCGACACCGTGGTGGATACCTGGCTCCGGCTCGCCGGCGCGGCTGTCGAGGCAGGCGTCGGCGCCGAGGCGAACTGACAGCACGGCGCCGAGGCGAACTGACAGCACGGCGCCGAGAGGAGGACAGGCAGGACACCCGAAGGGCAGCACGGACTACGAAGTCCAGACCGTGCTGCTCCGTGCTTTCACCGGTGCCGGCTTGGAGGCAGTCCACGCCAGTCCTAGTGCCCTTGGAATGCCTCCGCGAGCCACCATGAGCCGCCGTCGGAAGCTATGCGGGCGTCGATCACCAGGGGTTTCTTCTGCTGGCCTTTGCGGTAGTCAGCAACCCACTGTCCAATCGTGTCGAGGTCCGATACGGAACGTACCACGACTCCTTGGGCCCCGAAACCGCGGGCGATCGCGGCAATATCGGCGGTTGGGAATGTGACGGTGCCCAGATCCGCGGAGGGATCGACTTCGACGAAGTGGTGGACTTCGGCGCCGTACCCGGAATCGTTGTAGACGACGCAGACGAGTGGTATCTCCAAGCGCACGGCGGTTTCCAGTTCACTGATGCCCATGAGGAAGCCGCCGTCGCCGACACCCAGCACCGGCAGCCGGTGCGGCTGGGCAATTGCGGCGCCGATCGCCGTTGACAGGCCCAAGCCAATCGCCTGGAACGCTTGCGTGAAGCAGAACCCAAATTCATCCGGGACGGCGAGATACTGGCTGGGATAGCCCATGAAGTTGCCGGAATCGACGGACAGGATTCGGTTTGTTGGCAGGAGGCTGTCCAGCTCGCGGCTCAACACGCGGGGGTCGATGAGGTCTCGTCCCGAAAGGTCCTCGAAAGCTACATCGCGCCACCGGGATCCAGCAGCGATCGCCTTGGCGTTCTCCTGCGTACGGTACTTCTCCGTCGGTTTGGCCTGTACAGCCGCCAAGGCGGTCAGCGCGTCCTCTGCCACCAACGCCGAATCGCCCAGTACGCCCAGGCTGATGGGACGGTTGGCTCCAAGAGACCCATCCTCCACATCCACTTGGACCACCTTGGCCTCTGCGGAGATAAGCCTGCCGTGGCGCATGGTCCACATGTTCAACGTGCAGCCCCAACCAACAATCAGGTCGGCGCCACTGATCATTTCGGCGGTCAGCGGAGAGGAGAAGCCGCCCGAGATTCCCAGGTTGAACGGCTCACCGTTGAAGAGGCCATTCGCGACGGCGGAAGTCGCTACGAGCGCGCCGGCGTGTTGGGCAAGGGCCAAGATTTCCTGCCGGGCACTCCGTCCGCCGCGGCCGGCGATAAAGACGGGGCGTGCGGCGCCGCGGATCAGATCGACCAACTCTTCCACCGCCCGGCGCTCCGGCCGTAGCCTGAAAGCGGCTGGAATTTCGACGTCGGCAATGCTGTCCGGCGCCAAGCCCGCCTGCACATCCAACGGCAGGCTAAGGACCACGGTGCGGCGCTCATTCACGGCGGTCCGGAAGGCGCGAACAGTGTCGGCGACGGCGGACGCCGGGGTGTGGATTCGTTCCGCGACCGCGCCGATGCTGCGCGCCAGCCCGTCCTGGTCGATGGTGAAGTTGTTGCGGATCGCGGCAGCTGGGGTGTCCGCCGTGAGTACGATCATGGGTGTTCGGCTCTTGGCCGCTTCACCAATTCCAGTGATGGCATTACTGAAGCCACAGCCTTGGTGTGTGCTGACAACGCCCACCTTGCCGGACATCCGGCCGTAGGCATCTGCCATGGTGGCGGCACCGCCCTCATGCCGTGCCGCCGTGAACGGGACACCCTCAGCACGCAGCGTATTGGTGACATCGAAGTTCCCGCTGCCCACCACTCCAAAGACATGGCCAGCTCCGAGTTTGGCCAGCGTCCGTCCCACCAGCGTGGAGACCCTTGCGTCGGCGCTCATGCGTTTTCGACCAAGGCATAGGCGCGTGCCGGGCTTCCGGTGCCGTCCACGATTGGCAATGGTGCAACCACGATGGTGGCGCCTGTGGCCGGCAACCGGTCCAGGTCGCGCAGTGAGGTGAGGCCGTATTTGTCGGCGCCCAGCAGATAGAAGTGGGCCGGGAACATCGGTTCGAAGGTGGCCGCCTGGCCGGCGTCGATGCCGACGGTTTCGACGCCGAAGCCGCTCACGCTGGCGTTGGTGGCGAGCCACTGGGCCGCAGCGGGGGAAACGCCGGGCGTGTGTGGACCGGCGTCGTCAGCATTGATGAAAGCGGCAGTGTCGCCCCCGCGGGCGGACCAGCCCGTGCGGAACAGCACCCAGCAGTTGTCCGGGAGGTCGCCGTGCTCTGCCTGCCATTCCTCAAAGTGGCTGGGTTCCAGCACGAAGTCCGGGTTGGCAGCGGCCTCGGCAGTCTTATCGATGACGACGGCGGGGCCCACCAGTCGTGCGGGTTCGATCTGGTCCACGGACTTTCCGTCCTTACCCGAGATCCAGTGGGTGGGCGCGTCCAGATGGGTGCCGGCATGCTCGCCGATGGTGATGTCATTCCATGCCCAGGCCGGGCCGCTATCGTTGAAGTTGCTGACCTCGGAAAGGCTCAGTCCAACGGTATTCGCGAACGGCTGGGGCAGACTCAAGATGGGTGTTTCAGTGCTAAGCGGCGTGGTGAGGTCAAGGACCTCAACTGTGCCGGCGTTCAGTGCAGACATCAAGGGCTGCAGAACGGACATTGATCTCCTAAGTGGTTGTGAGTGGCGGTCTTGCTGCGCCGCCGCGTAGTCGCTGAAGTGTTGTCGACGGCGATTCCTGGTACTTCTCTGTGTAATAGGCCGAAAACCTGCCCAAATGCGCGAACCCGGCATCGTTGGCGACGCCTGCCACGGTGATGTCCTTGGGGCCACCCCGTGCTTCCAGCCTTTGCCGGACCCGGGCAAGCCTCATGTCCCGCAGGACCTGGGCGGGGCTGCGGCCAATGTGGTCCTGGAAGGCAGCGTGCAGTTGCCGCGTGCTGATGCCGACGGCAGCTGCGACGTCGTCGATGCGGACATTCTCGCTCAGGTGCTGCTGAAGGTATCGGCAGGCCTGCTCCACGTATCCGGGCCCACCTTTCGTGGGTAGTGGCGCGAAGGAGGCTTCCAGAAAGGGCGCCATGCCGGCTGACAATGTGGCCAACAGGATGTTCTCAAGCCATGGGGCAGACTCGGCAGGAAGCCCTTGGTCCAGTTGCCGGCACGCTTCCAGCCAGGTTTGGGTGACCATGAGCGGGGTGCTGAGTTGGAGGGGCACGCTGCTCTTAAGCGATATGGGCTTGACCAGTGGCCGGTTGGACGTGGCCACCAAGTAGCTTTCCAGCGATTCAGCGTCCACCCCACCCACCAACGCTCCACGCTGCGGATCCGGAACCATCTTGGTCTGATGGTGGGAACTCAACGCGAAGGGCGTGTTGGCCACCCACTGGTTGCCGCAGGACTCCACGAGCATCGGACCCAGCGGTATGACCACCAGGACGCGGCGACCGGATGGTGGACTGACGATGGTGACGCCTGAACCGTAGGCCACGAAGACCAGGCTGACGGCGCGGGCGCGGAGGCCATTGACTGTTCCGTCGAGAGTCCCTTGGTGGGGAACCAGCAAGTGTTCGTCAGCCGTGAGTGCGTTGACGGAATCCCGGATGGCGGAGGCAGACCTGCTTCGCATCAAAGGATGCGCCGCGAGCGGGCGCGTCCCGGACGCCTGGCATGGAACGGCTTTGTTCCTGATAGCGGCCATGTAGCTTCCTCTCAAGCTCTGGGAATCAATCATATCTTTCGGCAGCGATCATGCATAGAGATATTTTTGCGATAGTCAAATTTTCGTCACATTGCGCTGAGTGGCTGGCGCACTCCCAAGCGCTCCAAACGCGGCAAGACCTCTTGGGCGAAGTACTCCAGTTCGCCCACGTAGTCAACGAATGCCAACGTCATGCCATCGAATCCGGCCTTGGCGTAGCGCGCAATTTCCGCGGCGACTTGGTCCGGCGTCCCTATCAACGGGCAGGAACCGTGCCCGGCCGCGAATCGGGACCGCATGGTCGCCAGCATTTCCTTCGTGAAGGACTGCGCATGCAGACCTTGGAGATTCATCAGGTAGTCCACGGCTCCCCAGTCGGCGTTTTCCTCAGCGTAGTAATTCAGGTAGTCCAACGCTTCGTCGTTGGTGGGCCGGCAGACAACGTGGCTCAGCGTCAGGACGCCCACTGCGCGCTGGTGGTCCGCCATCGCCTGGCTCTTGACGGATTGCACGATGCCTTCGCCGTCTTCCGGTCCGCCGACGATGGTGAACACGAAATCCGAATTCCGTCCGGCGAAGTTCCGGCCTTGCTTGGACGAGCCCGCGTTGAGGATGGGGACGCGCCCACCGGTGGGCTTGGGCAAGGCCTCGACATGCTTGAGGGAGAAGAACTTGCCCTCGAAGTCGAAGATCTCGTCGCGTTCCCACGCCTCGCGCACCACATCACACCACTCCTGGGCAAAGCCGTAGCGGTCATCGTGGGCGTCTGCCATGTCCACACCCATCGTTTCGTACTCGGGCTGGTTCCAGCCGGCCACGATGTTCAGTCCCGCCCGGCCGCCGCCAATGGCATCAAGGGTGGCGATCTGTTTGGCAGTCACCAGCGGGTGGTTGAACGCTGTGTGAACCGTCGAGAAGACGGAGATCCGCTGCGTCGCTGCCAGGAGGGCGGCTGCCCATGGAATTGGTTCGAGCACGGACCCGTGAAAGTTGGTGTCCCCCTTGTAGCCGATCCAGCGGGCTACTGGCAGCAGGAAGTCGATGCCGGCCTCGTCCGCAACCCGGGCCATCCGGAGGTTTTCTTCCCAGGTGGCTCCCCACCGTTCGTCAATCTTGGTGACGGCCAAACCTCCGGAGCAATTGGCCGAGAACAGGCCAAGCTTGAAGTGGTCCTTCGTGTTCATGGGGTGCATGGTGTCTCTTTCTTGTCGGAATCGATGGAGTGCAATGGGTTTGTTCACGGCCTGCGCAGGTCTTGTGAAAGCAAAGGTTCAAAGGCTTGCGGGCGGGCGATGTGGTCGACTTCCCCGACCAGGATGATGTGGTCCCCGCCGTCGTAGCGGGCCCAGATTCGGCAATCCAGGCGAGCTGCCACGTCCGTAAGCGCGGGCGCGCCGGTGGTGCCGGTGGTTGTCTTGAGTCCCTCAAACTTGTCCGCACCACGGCGGGTGAAGCGTGGTACGTGGTGGCTTCGGGCCTGGTCGAGGATGTGGACGGAGAAGTTATCCGTTTCCAGCCAGGTCCCGAAGTTCGTGGATGACCGGTCCACGCACCAGGAGACAAGCGCCGGGTCGAGGGAAACGGAGGCGAAACTGTTCATCACCAGGCCTGCCTGCCTGCCGGAGACCTCCGTGGTCACGACGCAGACTCCGGTGGTCCAGTGCCCCATGACCGACCGGAGATCGTGTGCGGTCACGGTGCCTTGATTTTCTGTGGGGAGCGCCTGCCCCGGGATGCTGTCTACCGACATCGAACCTCCAGCCACTTGCTTGCGAATGTTCCCTCAATTTTGTCGATGGGGGTGCACCGGAACTATCCGTTCCGCGCTGACCTCTGGCCGTTTTGCGTGACCTGCCTCTCATATCGGGTTTCACCTGGGTATAGGCTCGGGCGGTATGGCACTGCGACTTGTTCAGGTGAATTTCAAGGCTCGGGATGACTCAGCGCTCGGCCGGTTTTGGGCGGAGGCCCTCGGCTGGGGTGTTTCCAGCGAGGGACCCGGTGTGACCAATGTTGAACCGGTGGGCTTCGTCTGGCCGGACCCCGCCGCCGTCTGCGTCGATGTCGTCACCGTCCCGGACCCCGAGACGGTGAGATGCCGCGCGCACCTCGATCTCTCCACCACCTCTGCGGCCCATCAGGCGGAGCTGGTCGCGCACCTGTTGGAGCTCGGTGCGACGCCCGCCGACGTGGGCCAGGGGGACGTGCCGTGGATGGTTCTGGCCGACCCGGAGGGCAACCTGTTCCGCGTGCTGGAGCCTCGATCCATCTACCGGGACACCGGGCCGATCGCCGCGGTGGTGGTCAGCTGTGCGGATCCGCGGGCGATGGCCCGGTTCTGGGGCGCGGCGATGGACTGGACCCTGCACGAGCTGACCGACGATCATGCCAGGCTGCGTTCGGCCAAGGGTGTCGGGCCGTATCTGGAGTTCCTTCGCACGCCCGCCGTGAAGACCGTGTGGGGCCGTGTCCATCTCGACCTGAGGCCGTACCCCGGCGATGATCAAGCGGCAGAGGTGGCCCGGCTGCGGGTCCTGGGCGCCACTGACGCCGACGTCGGCCAGGGCGATGTGCCATGGGTGTGCCTCGCCGACTCAGAGGGCAACGAGTTCTGCGTCCTCACCCCGGGCTGACGCAGTGCCGCGGCTCCTACACGCGCGTCCAGGCGATGCAGACGCAGAGGATGTAGGCGGCGCGGCAGGTGATGGCGAGCTTGTCATCATATGGCAGCTGTTTGCCATTCGCTCCGCGCTTCATGCGACGCTCGCCCTCCTGTCCACAGCTCTACCGTTCCGGGATGACGGCGATGCCCTGGATTTCGATCAGGGCTTCTTTCTGCCACAGCCGGGTGACGCCGATTCCCGCCATTGCCGGGTACTGTGAGCCGGCCATTTCACGCCAGATCCGTCCGATCTCGCGGCCATTGACCATGTAGTCATCAACGTCCGTCAGGTAGATGGTTACGTTGACGAGGTCCTCGGGCTGTCCACCGGCCTCCCGCAGCGTGGTGAGGACATTCGAGAACGCCTGCGTGAACTGCTCCACGATGCCGCCGGGAACGATGTTCATGTTCTTGTCCAGCGCAGTCTGGCCGCCCAAAAAGACCGTGTTGCCGGCAAGCATGCCGTGCGCAAAACCGGACGGCTTGGGAAGTGATTCCGGGTTGATCGTCGTGTGGCTCATGCTGTTCCTCCTGGTCTGTACAACTGCGAAAACTTTTGAAAAGACTCTGTGCAGATCATTCCCGCCGTGCTACCTTGAGCATATGTGACGATCGTAAAAAAGTCGACACATCTAAATTCGAAGGGACAGCACGCATGAAACTTGCCACCTTGCGCACGGCCGGCGGAGGCACGACGGCGGCATTCGCCACGAGCGCCGACACGTACGTCGCGTTGCCGGCCACCGATGTCGGGGCGCTTCTCGCCCAGCCGGACTGGCAGGCCATCGTCCGTGAAGCGGAAGCCGCCGGGAGCACTGCCATCGCCGACGCCGAGCTGGCACCCCTGCTCCCGAGGGCCGGCAAAGTGATCTGCTGCGGCCTGAACTACGGTGATCACATCCAGGAGATGGGGCGCGAACTTCCCCAGTACCCCACACTTTTCGCCAAGTTTGCGGACACCCTGATCGGCGCTTCGGATGTTGTGGAAGTCCACGGGAGTGGCCGCGTCGATTGGGAGGCTGAGCTCGCCGTCGTCGTGGGTTCTGAACTGTTCCGCGCGGACGAGCACCAGGCGCGCAAGGCGATTGCCGGATACACGGTTGCCAACGATGTCTCCATGCGCGACTGGCAAAACCGGACGCTGCAGTGGTTCCAGGGCAAGGCTTTCGACCGTACGACGCCGGTGGGCCCGGTCATGCTGACCGCGGACGACGTTGACGGCGACTTTGAGGTCCGCGGCTACGTCAACGGCGAGCTCGTGCAGCAGGGCAACACCAGCACCCTGGTATTCGGTCCCGCGAAGCTTCTTTCCTACATATCCCAGTTCACCACCCTGCGCCCCGGCGACCTTGTCCTCACGGGAACGCCCGGGGGAGTGGGGATGGGAATGACCCCGCCGCGCTTCCTGAACGACGGCGATGTCCTCACCACTGAAATCGACGGGATCGGCAGGCTGGAAAACCGGTTCCGGATCCACGCCGCCGTCGCCGCCAACGCCTAGACCGAAACCAACCACTTCAAAGGAGAGACCAATGAGCCAAACAGCTACCGAATACCGCCTCGAAGGCGACAACTCCGTCTACGCCCAGGCTGACGGCAAAGTGGTGCCGGTGGTTACCCGCGCCGGCCAGGAAGACACCAACACCGCCCAGTCCGGCGATTGCATCCGCGTCTCCGGTGTCAGCATCCAGCACACCCCGGCAACCAAGATCTGGTTCGGCCAGGTCTCCAACACGCCTGGCTACCGCTCCCTGCCGCACCACCACGGCGAGGCCGAAACAGGCGGCTACGTGCTGCGCGGCCACGGACGCATCTACTTCGGCGAGAACTATCAGGAATTCATCGACATGAAGGCCGGCGACTGGGTGTTCGTTCCGCCGTTCATGCCGCACGTTGAAGCCAACATGTCCATCACGGAAGAGCTCGTCTGGCTCACTGCCCGCACGCCCGAGAACCTCGTGGTCAACCTCGAGGACGTTGCTGACGAAACCCTCGCCGACTACCGCCGGGCATAGACGCCATGATCACTGGAACATTGACATCGGAGACCTTCCTCAAGGCCGTGGACCTTACGTGGGTCCCGGCACAGGTCCACGATGAAGCTTATGAAGCAACGACCCAGTACGTGCCGTGGCCCAAGGCCTACGGCGGAGACATGGTGGCACAGGCGGCTGCGGCCATGATGCGATCGGTGGATACGGACCGCTCGCTGCACTCGATGCACAGCTACTTCATGCGACCCGTCGACGTCGGTTCCAGCGTTCGCTACGAAGTGGAGCGCTTGCGGGATGGCCGCGGGTACTCGACCCGCACCGTCCGCGGCTTCCAGAATGGCAAGGCTGTCTACGCCGCGATGGGTTCGTTCCAGGTTCCCGAGGACGGTCCGGACTTCCAGCCCGAGGCCCCTGCCGCCGTCGATCCTGCTTCGCTGCGAACCGCAGCAGAAGTGCTGGCCGGGACGGGCGGTCCGGCCGCGGACTATTGGTCCACGGGCCGTAGTTTCGACATGCGGCATATTCCCGGGCCGGTCTATGTCGAGCTGGAGGGCGGTTCTGTGCCGCAGCAAGCAATTTGGGTGAAGGCCTTCGACAGCCTGCCCGATGACTCCGACCTCCACCGCACTGCGCTGGCATATGTCTGCGACTACACCATCCTGGAACCGCTCCTGAGGGTGAACGGACTGAACTGGTCAAGCCACGGTCTCGCCACCGCCAGCCTCGACCACTCGATGTGGTTCCACCGCGACGGCCGCGCCGACGACTGGGTTCTCTACGCCCAGGAAGCCATATCCGGCCAGAGCAACCGGGGACTGGCCATGGGCCGCTTCTTTGACCGGCAAGGAAGGCTCCTTGCAACTGTCGCCCAAGAGGGCATGATCCGTCCCGGCCACTGAACTTCCTGAAACCACCCCCGGACGCACCACTGAAAGGAACGGCCATGACAATGACGACATCGGCCCACGTGGACACCTTCACCCGTGACCACCTGCCAGCGGCCAACACCTGGCCCGCGCTCGAATTCACCCTTCCCGAACTTCAGTACCCCGAACGGCTCAACGCCGCAGCGGTCCTGATTGATGACGCCGTTGCCGAACACGGCCCGGGCCGGCCCGCACTGCGGACTCCGGACGGCACGGTCTGGACGTATGGGGAACTCCAACAGCGCGCCAACCAGGTAGCCCAGGTACTCACCGAAGACCTCGGCGTGGTGCCCGGCAATCGCGTGATGCTGCGCGGCCCCAACAACCCGTGGATCGTCGCCGCCTGGCTTGGCGTGCTGAAGGCAGGTGCCGTAGTGGTGACCACCATGCCGATGCTGCGTTCCGCCGAGGTCGCCACCCTGATCCAGCTCACCAAGCCGGTGGTCGCGATCGCGGACCACCGCTTCGTGGACGAACTCGGCGTGGCGGCCGGGGAGGACGTCACCGTGGTCTCGTACGGAGCAGATGACGACGGCGACCTCACCGCCCGCTGCGCCGCCAAGAGCGGCGAGTTCACCGCCGTGGACACCTCAGCGGACGACGTCGCGCTCTTGGGCCCGACGTCGGGCACCACCGGCGTGCCGAAGGTGACCATGCACTTCCACCGGGACATCCTGGCCAACGCCGACACCTTCGCCCGTTACATCCTGCAGCCTACGGCGGACGATGTCTTCGCCGGTTCGCCGCCCTTGGCGTTCACCTTTGGGCTCGGCGGCCTGGTGGTCTTCCCGCTGCGGTTCGGCGCATCATCGCTGCTGACCGAACGGGCGGCGCCGGTGGAGCTGGCCGAAAATGCAGCTGCAGCAGGAGCGACGATCCTGTTCACCGCGCCCACCGCGTACCGGGCCATCCTTAAAGAGGACCGGGGCGATCTGCTTCGCGGCCTGCGCGTGGCGGTCTCGGCCGGCGAGCACCTGTCCAAGGAAACGTGGCACGCAGTCCAGGACGCCACAGGACTGCGCCTGGTCAACGGGATCGGCGCCACCGAAATGCTGCACGTCTTCATCTCGGCGGCGGGCGACGACATCCGGCCCGGCACCACGGGCCGCGCCGTGCCGGGGTACCGGGCCACCATCCTCGACCAGGACGGCAGGGAACTCCGTCCGGGCCAGATCGGCCGCTTGGCCGTCATCGGCCCCACCGGTTGCCGCTACCTCGACGATGCCCGCCAGGCGAACTACGTGGTCAACGGCTGGAACGTCACCGGAGACACGTTCACCCGGGACGAAGACGGGTACTTCACCTACCAGGCCCGCTCGGACAACATGATCGTCTCCTCCGGCTACAACATCGGCGCCCCCGAGGTGGAGGCGGCCATCGACCAACACCCGGATGTGGTGGAAAACGCCGTTATCGGAATCCCGGACCCGGAGCGCGGCAGCATCGTCTGCGCGTTCATTGTGCTGCGGGAAGGCGTCGCCGGCGATGCCCAGAAGCGCAAGGAAATCCAGGACTTCGTCAAGCAGGCCATCGCCCCGTACAAGTACCCGCGGGACATCCGGTTCGTCACTGAACTGCCACGCAACCCCAGCGGCAAACTGCAGCACTTCAAGCTCCGTGACGGCCTCCTCGAAGACGGCCTAGCGAGCCAAACCCAAGAACTTACCCCAGCCGGCCAGTGCCAGGCCTGAGAAGGAGCACAACCATGAAGATTGCAATCGTTGGAGGCGGCCCCGGAGGCCTGTACTTCGCAGCATTGATGAAGCAGCTGGACCCGTCCCACGACATCACCCTCTGGGAACGGAACGCTGCCAGCGACACGTTTGGTTTCGGCGTCGTATTTTCCGATGAGACGCTTGGCGGCATTGGCAACGCCGACGCCGTAGTGGCCGACTACATGAGCCGTCGCTTCGCCCGCTGGTCCGATATCGACATTCACTTCGGCGGCGAGACGATGACCGTGGGCGGCCAGGGCTTCGCGGCCATGAGCCGCAAGGAGTTGCTGGAGCTGCTGCAGCGCCGCTGCGCCGAACTCGGCGTGGACCTGCGCTTCCGGACGCTGGCACCGGCTGTTGAAGAACTCGAAGTGAACTACGATCTGGTGCTGGCCGCGGACGGCATTAACTCGCAGATCCGCGCCAAGTACGCCGATTCCTTCGGGCCGGACCTGGACCCCCGCAACAACAAGTTCATGTGGCTCGGCACCGACCAGGTCTTCGAAGCCTTCAAGTTCTTCGTCAAGGAAACACAGTGGGGCGTCATGCAGATCCATGGCTACCCGTATTCCGACGAAGGCTCCACGTTCATCGTCGAAATGCACGAGGATGTATGGCGGGCTGCCGGCTTCGACGAGACCGCCAACGATATCTTCCCGCCGGGTGTCTCGGATGAAAAGGCGATCGCCAAGATCCGCTCGATCTTTGACGAAGAGCTGGACGGCTACGACGTCCTGTCCAACAACTCCAAGTGGATCAACTTCACCACCGTCCGGAACGAGAGCTGGCGCCACAACAATGTCGTGCTGCTCGGCGACGCCGCCCACACGGCACACTTCTCCATCGGCTCGGGCACCAAGCTGGCCATGGAGGACTCCCTCGCCCTGGCGGCCTGCCTGCACGAACACCCCGACGTAGAATCCGCGCTGTCCGCCTACGAAGCGGAGCGCCGGCCTGTGGTCGCCTCCACCCAGCGCGCGGCCCAGGCTTCGCTTGAGTGGTTCGAGCGCATCGGCCAGTACAAGGACCAGGACCCCACTCAGTTTGCCTTCAACCTGCTCACCCGCAGCCGCCGCATCACGCAGGAAAACCTGCGCCTGCGCGACCCCGAATTTGCCGACGCCGTGGACCGCAACTTCGCCGAGTCCCAGGGCCGCGCAGAGGTCGCGCCGGCCATGTTCCAGCCGTTCAGCATCGGCGAACTGGAACTGAAGAACCGGATCGTGGTCTCCCCGATGGATATGTACTCCGCAGTTGACGGTGTCCCGGGCGACTTCCACAAGGTCCACCTCGGTTCCAAGGCCCTTGGCGGCGCCGGCCTGGTCATGACGGAAATGGTGTGCGTCTCCGACGCCGGCCGCATCACCCCCGGCTGCAGCGGCCTCTACACGGACGGCCAGCGCGATAGCTGGAAGGAAATCGTGGACTTCGTCCACAGCCGTTCCACGGCCAAGATCGGCGCGCAGCTTGGCCACTCCGGCCGCAAGGGCTCCACCAAGCTCATGTGGGAAGGCATCGACGAGCCCCTCGAATCCGGCAACTGGCAGGCGGTCGGACCGTCGGCGCTGCCCTACGGCCCCGGCAACCAGACGCCGCAGGAACTTGATCCTGCCGGCATGGAAGCCATCACGGAAGAGTTCGTAGCGGCGACGCTCCGGGCCGAGCAGGCAGGCTTCGACCTCCTCGAGATCCACGCAGCCCACGGCTACCTGCTGTCCTCGTTCCTCTCGCCGATCTCCAACCAACGCACCGACGAATATGGCGGCAGCCTGGAGAACCGGCTGCGGTTCCCCTTGGAAGTGTTCGACGCCGTTCGCGCGGTGTGGCCTGCCGGCAAGCCTGTGACGGTGCGCATCTCGGCGACCGACTGGATTGAGGGTGGAAACACCTCCGACGATTCCGTCGAGATTGCCCGGGCCTTCGTTGCCCGCGGCGCTGCCGGCCTGGACATCTCCACAGGCCAGGTGACCAAGGACGAGAAGCCCGCTTTCGGCCGCAGCTACCAGACGCCGTTCGCTGACCGCATCCGCCAGGAAGTCGCCGCCCCGGCAGGCGTGGCCGTGATCGCCGTCGGAGCCATCTCCAGCTTCGACGATGTGAACTCCATCCTCCTCGCCGGTCGTGCGGACCTCATCGCCCTCGGCCGCACCCACCTGTACGATCCCCAATGGACCCTGCACGCCGCCGCGGAGCAGGAATACCATGGCCCCGGTGCCCAGTGGATTCCACAGTTCCGAGCCGGGCGCCGCAAGCCGCCGAGCTCGCGGACCGACGCCGTCCGTCCGCGGTTGTCCCTGCTGCGGGAACCGGACGCTGAAGAGGCGAACACCCACCTGCGCTGGACCCCCGCGTCCGCTACCGCACAGGTTCTGGTGAAGTAGCGATGGCCGCACCCGTCAACGACTGGAAAGTGCCCCAGCGCACCACCGGCGCCCGATAGGAGAACCATGGATCACACTGAGTCGCTGGGGAGTGCGGAGCCGCTGGGGAGCGCGGGGTTTCCGGAAGCGAGCGTTCAGCGCACGGTGGAGTGGGTGGACACCGATGCCTCCGGCCACCAGCACAATTCGGCCATCCTTCGGTGGGTTGAGGCCGCCGAAGCCGAGCTCTTCCGAGGCCTGGAACTACTGGACTACTTTCCCAGTGCGCCCCGCGTCCAGCAAGTAATCAACTACACGGCCAAGCTGTGGTTCGGCCAGCGCGTCACCGCCAAGGTGAAGATCCACGCGCTCGGCCGGACCTCGCTGACCATGGCTTTCGAGGTCCGCGGCGAGGCCTGCGGAACTCACGACGGAAATGGCGACCGTGGCGCTGTGGCCTCTTTTGGGACAGTCACCACGGCGCACGTCCCCGCTGGGGCCACCACCGCACAGCCCTGGCCAGAACATTTCGTCAGGGCTGTGCGGGGCGACCAGCCCGTATCCGGTGGCGAGGCCGCCGCCGTCACGACCATCAAGGAACGGGACAGTTCCCGCACCTATGATGAAACATGACTGGCGCCTGAACTAGGCGCGGAAATGAGGATCCTTCAATGATCGCCGTCCCCGAACCGCCGGTGCGCCACCAGCAAATCATCGTCACCCTTTTCGGTCTCTATGGCCGGAACGCCGGTGACGCGCTCCCGGTCTCCGCGCTGATTTCCATGCTGGGAACGCTGGGCTATGACGCGCCGGGCGTTAGGTCGTCAGTTTCGAGACTGAAGGCCAAGGGCGTTTTGAAGAGTATCCGCGAGGGCGGCATTGCCAAGTACAGGATCTCGGAGTCCGTCAGCGACGTGTTCCGGGAAGGCGACAGGCGGATCTTCGCTCCGGAGCAGCCGACGCCGGTGGACACCTGGGTCCTGGCCGTTTTTTCGGTGCCGGAATCCATGCGAAACCGCCGGCACCAGCTGCGTTCCGAGCTGTCCGGGCTGGGATTCGGTTCCGTGGCATCGGGAGTGTGGATCGCGCCCGCCCGCAAATTGGAACAAGCCCGGGAACGCCTGACGGCGAGCGGGCTTATCCAGTTCGTCGATCTTTTCCGCAGCGACTACGTGTTCGACGGTCCCATGCGTCCGAAGATCTCCGAATGGTGGGACCTCAAGGAACTCGACGAGCAATTCACCGAGTTCCTGGAGCTCTACCAAGGCGCGGAGCGGCAATGGACCGAGCGGGTAGGCGACGATCCCGGGGCCGCCTTGGCTGGTTCCACGGAAGAAGTGCGGCGCGATGCTTTCCGCTACTACATCCCGATGCTTACCATGTGGCGCCGTTTCCCGTACCGCGACCCCAACTTGCCGGCCGATTACCTGCCTCCGGAGTGGCACGGACCGGCAGTCCGCAGGACTTTCCAAGCCGTGCACCGCCTGGCGGGGCCACTAGCGGCGGCACACGCCCATGAGCTCATTAGCGGAGTTTTGGACCCGGCCGCGGCATAGCGAACCTTTACGGGGCCGCCACGGGTGTTGGTGCGGCAGCGGCACCTCATTACCAAGGGCGAAGCAGTGCGGTCTACGCCGCAATATGTTGCGACCTGAACGCCGCCCATTTCGATGTTGCCCTTGCATACTCAGGTGTAGCCTGATATACGTCACCAGCGATGGTGCTGGTGCTGACCAAGGAGTCGTGCCATGAGTATCGAATCAAGCTCCGCGGCGGGGACCGTCCCGGCGGGAAGTGGTCGCAGGGCCGAAAATCCCCTACCAGCCCAAGGCGCTGTTGTGTCTCCACAGGCAGGCATCAGCCCACCCTTTGCCGATCCGGCAGCTTTAGGTTTGGGCGCTTTCGCAATGACCACGTTTGTCCTCAGTGTCATCAATGCCGGCCTGATCCCCAAAGCGGTCGAACCGGTAGTCCTGGGACTTGCACTATTCTACGGCGGCATCGCGCAGTTCGGCGCCGGAATCTGGGAATTTGCCAACCGCAACGTCTTCGGCGCGACGGCTTTCTGCTCATACGGAGCCTTCTGGCTGTCCTTCTGGTTCTTGAGCCAGTTCAGCGCGGGCAGCCTTCCGGCAGCGGACGCCGGCAAAGCCGTCGGCCTCTACCTTCTGGCCTGGGCCATCTTTACCGCCTACATGACCATTTCCGCGTGGCGCGTCAGCATGGGCGTATTTGCCGTTTTCGTCTTCTTGACCCTGACCTTCATCGCGCTGTTTCTCGGCGCTTTCTCCGGAGCAACCGGGCTGACGATGCTGGGCGGCTGGCTGGGCATCGTGACGGCACTTATTGCCTGGTACTGCTCCTGCGCCGTGGTCGCGAACTCCACCTTCAAACGGACCGTGCTTCCGGTGGGACGACGGTGACAGGCTATGGCCGCAGACCCAACAGAATCGGATGAGACCCTCGCAAACCTGTTGCACGAACAGCGGCGCTTTCCGCCGGAAGCCGGCTTTTCCGCCCAAGCCAACGCCACGACGTCGGACTATGACGAAGCCGACGGCGACAGGCTGGCGTTTTGGGCGCGGCAGGCGGAGCGGCTGGACTGGTCCCAGAAATGGAGTGAGGTCCTGGACTGGTCTAATCCGCCATTCGCCAAATGGTTCGTCGGGGGCAGGCTCAATGCCGCCTACAACTGCCTGGACCGGCATGTAGCTGCCGGCCGCGGAGACAAGGTCGCGTACTACTTTGAAGGCGAAGCCGGGGACAGCCGCACGATCACCTATGCCCAGCTCACCGATCTGGTCTGCCAGGCAGCGAACACGCTGACCGATGTGGGCGTCATGTCCGGTGACCGGGTGGCCATTTACATGCCGATGATTCCGGAAACCGTCGTGGCGATGCTGGCCTGTGCGCGAATTGGAGCACCGCACACAGTCGTGTTCGGCGGGTTCTCTGCGGACGCGCTCCGGACGCGGATCCACGACTGCGATGCGCGGATCGTCATAACGTCCGACGGCGCCTACCGCCGCGGCAAGGCCAGCGGGTTGAAGTCCGCCGTCGACGAGGCCCTGCTGGACTGCCCGGACGTTCGGAATGTCCTGGTGGTCCGCCGCACAGGCCAGGAGGTCGATTGGACACCGGGCCGCGATATTTGGTGGCACGAATCGGTTGAGCTGGCCTCCGCCGATCACGACGCCGAGGCCTTCGACGCCGAACATCCCCTGTACGTGATGTACACCTCGGGCACCACGGGCAAGCCCAAGGGCATCCTGCACACCACCGGTGGCTACCTCACGGCATGCGCCTACACCCACTGGGCGGTGTTCGACATAAAGACTGAGTCCGATATTTTCTGGACAGCCGCGGACATTGGCTGGGTTACCGGGCATAGCTACATCGTGTATGGTCCCTTGGCTAACGGTGCTACCTCCGTGCTGTACGAGGGCACGCCGGACACCCCGCACCAGGGCCGCTGGTGGGAAATCATCGACAAGTACAAGGTCACGATTCTCTACTGTGCCCCGACCGCCATCCGGACGTTCATGAAATGGGGCGCCCAGATACCGGCCAAGTACAGCCTCAGGAGCCTGCGTGTGATCGGCACCGTGGGCGAACCGATCAACCCGGCTGCCTACATCTGGTACCGGGAGAACATCGGGCACAACCAAACGCCCGTTGTGGACACTTGGTGGCAGACCGAGACCGGAGCCATCATGATCAGCCCGCTCCCGGGAGTTACAGCAGGTAAACCGGGCGCCGCCATGAAGGCACTGCCCGGGGTCGTGGCCGACGTCGTAAATGACGCGGGCGCACCCGTTGCTAACGGCTCCGGCGGCTATCTGGTACTACGGGAACCTTGGCCATCCATGGTGCGCACCATCTGGGGTGACAATGACCGGTACGTTGAGACGTACTGGTCACGGTTCCCGGGGCTCTACTTTGCGGGGGACGGCGCGAAGAAGGACGAGGACGGGGATATCTGGCTTCTCGGCCGGGTGGACGACGTGATGAACGTGGCAGGACACCGGCTTTCGACGACGGAAATCGAATCGGCGCTCGTCGCCCATCCGAAAGTCGCCGAAGCCGCCGTCGTCGGCGCCCTCGACGACACCACCGGGCAGGCCATCGTCGCCTTCGTCATCCTGCGCAGCGGGGCGGGCGACGGCGGGCCCGAGGTCGTGCAGGAGCTGCGGGAACATGTGGCCAAGGAAATCGGCAAAATCGCCCGGCCCCGGCAGATCATGGTGGTAGCCGAGCTGCCTAAAACCCGGTCCGGCAAGATCATGCGACGGCTCCTCAAAGACGTGGCGCAGGACAGGCCGATCGGGGATGTCACCACCCTGGCGGACTCGTCAGTCATGGAGCTGATCAAGGCCGGCATGCCGGGCGGCGCCGGCGGGCTGCACTAGTTGGCGAACCGGCTCCGGCATAACGATCACAACTCCGGTCGCAAGAAGCAGCTGTCTGGACAACGCAGATGGCGGAGGCCGGGGCAACCCTGGAATCGTCCGCAGGTGCGGCGGCCGCCGTCGGGATTCAGCGGGACGTTCTTACGACGGCCCAGATGCCTTCGCGGCTTTGGCGGCGGCCTTGGCGGCCTGCTTGCTGGCGCGCACTTTTCCCAGCGATTCCGGGTCCACGATGTCGGCTACAGAAAGGAATGCGCCTTCCTGTCCGTAGTAGCCAGCAGCCTCCCGCCAGCCTTCTGACTGGAGTCCGCACTGCTTCCCCAGCAGTGCCAGGAAGATCTTTGCCTTTTGCTCGCCGAACCCGGGCAGTCCTTTCAGCCGGCGGAGCACTTCCTGGCCGTCGGGGTCGTCCTGTGTCCAGATGGCAGTTGTGTCCCCATTCCAATCGCGCAGTATGGTCTCTGCGAGGGCCTGAACGCGGCTGGCCATGGAGCCGGGGAAGCGGTGGACGGCCGGACGCTCCTTGAAGATTTCAACGAAGCCTGCCGGGTCGTATTCAGCGATCGCGGCAGGGTCCATGGACCCCATGCGGGTCATGATCTTTTCGGGTCCGGCAAACGCCGACTCCATGGTCACCTGCTGGTCAAGCAGCATGCCGGTCAGCAGCGCGAACGCGTTATCGCCGAGCAGTTTATCTGCGGCGGGGTCGCCAGTAATGTGCAGTTCCATGCGCTCATCCTCCCACCTGCTCTGGTCACCGTCATGCAAGGCGCTGAAGCCGACGCAGGGCCCAGTCAACGGTTCCAGCCGTACACCTCCGCTTGCGACGGTACAGACGCGTGGTTAGAACGCACGACGTTGCGGAAAGGCAAAGCGGTCGAGGTCATTCGCGGCAACCACCGCGGCTCCACCTGCGCGGCTCCGGGCCTGCTCGGCGAGTGGGGCAACGTCCCCGTAGCGCGAAGAAAAGTGGGTGAGGACCAGTGTCCCCGCGCCCGCTGATGCTGCCAGCTCGCCCGCCTGCCCCGCGGTGAGATGGCGGAACTGGGCGGCGAGATCGGCGTCGTCGTCGCTGAAGGTGCACTCGGTGACGAGCAGGTCGGCCCCGTCCGCCAGTTCCTCCGCGCCCTGGCAGGGTGCGGTATCCATGACGAAGGCGAATCGCTGACCGGGCCGCGGCACGCTCACCTCCGCCAGGCTCACGCCGCCCAAGCTTCCTTCACGCTCGAGGCGGCCGACGTCGGGTCCCGCTATCCCGGCTGCGGCGAGCCGGTCGGGAAGGAGCGTGCGCGCGTCGGGCTCCACGAGCCGATATCCGTAGGCCTCGATGCGGTGATTCAGTGCCCGGACGTACAGGCCCTGGCCGATCGGTTCGGCAAACCTGTGGCCGGGGCCCCCGTGTTCGCTGCCCCCGTGCGGATGCAGCCTTAGATCTATGCCGGGGGAGGCGACGGACACGAGAGCCCGGACCGTGTCCTCGCCGGAGGCGGGGTAGTGCAGATGGACGGGGTGGTTGACCTTGTCGAGGGCCATACGGGAAAGCACGCCAGGCAGGCCGTAGCAGTGGTCGCCGTGCACATGCGTGAGGCAGATACGCGTGATCTGGGAGACGGTGACTCCGGCGTGGATCATCTGCCGTTGCGTGCCCTCTCCGGGATCGAAGAGGAAGTCCTCGCCATCCCAGCGCAGCAGGTACCCGTTGTGGTTGCGGGTCCGGGTCGGGACCTGCGAGGCGGTGCCGAGGACGACGAACTCACGCATGGAACCCAGTCTGCCACTCGTCGGCTGGGACGATCGGTGACTCCAAGACTTTGTCGGCCTCGATCCTATGTGCTGTGCGTTCCGGGCAAGCCTTCTTGCCTCGTTACGTACGCCTCTTCCGTGTCCAACCGTTGAGCATTCGGTGCTTTGGGTCAGCAACGCCCGGATCAGCTCCCGGCTGTGCCTCTCAGGAGTAGGGTTTGCCTTGGCAGACGAAGGGGTCCACATGAGCTACAAATATCGAACCGTCCGGGTTCGCGGCACCGACTTGATTGGAACCATTGCGCGAAAACACGGGAGCGCGCCCGAGATCTACGAAACCTCGAAGGACGCGAACACTTCAGTAGTTCCAGTATTTTTCCAGGCAACGGGCGAAATTCGGTTCTTCGACAGGTCAATGCTGGAGGACGTCGTGACGCCGGCCAGTTAGCAGCGGTGGCGCGGCGGATGGCGACTCTGTGGACTCCGACGTCGTCGGCGTTTAGTCTCTTCCAATGGGTATCTTGTGGCTCTTCGCGCCCGTCCATTCGAAGCGCAGGGCGGCCCAGAAGGGCCTTTTGCCTGAGTCACCATCAACCGTTGACTCTGCTCAGGGCCGCGAGGAGACTTTGTTTTTGGGGGGCCTCTTCGAAAGGAGCCCTAAATGCCGTGGCATGTCGAGGGTACGTATTTTGAGAATTGCAACTGCGATATGGTCTGCCCGTGTATTGCTTCAGGGCTGACCGCACCGGCGGATAACGAACGCTGCAACGTGGCCTTGGCCTTCCACGTCGAAACCGGCGAAGTTAACGGTGTCGACGTCGGCGGTCTGACAGTCTGCGTCGTAGCCGATACGCCGGCCGTGATGGCTGACGGGGGCTGGAAGGTTGGTGTTCTGATGGATGCCGCCGCCTCAGCTGAGCAGGCCGAAGCGCTCGGTGCAGTCTTCGGCGGACAGCTCGGCGGACCGATGGAGGGCCTCGCCCCCTTGATCGGTGAAATGGCGGGTATGGAGTCCCTGGAAATGGCCTACGCCGACGACGGGCGTATCCATCAGGTCCGCATTGGCAGTGCCGTCGACATGGTGGTCGAGGACTTCGTGTCTCGCCAGGATCCCACAGGACGGGGAGTGAAACTCAGCGGGGTCGGATTCCCGGCCGACACTCTGGCAGCCGGCACATCCAGCACCGCCCGCGTCGACGTGTTCGGGATGACGTGGGATAACGCCGGGAAGAACTCCTTCTCGGCCCCCTTCGCCTGGTCCGCCTAGGTGCCGGGCACGAGCCGCCTGACCGTTAGCCACCATGCCGCAGAGTTGGCGTTGATCGGGTGCGCCGCACTGGCGTGGTACCTCACTTTCTCAGGCCTCAGCGATATGCCCACAGGCCCGGGAACCATGGGACTGGGGCTCTGGGGTTTCCTGGGGGTGTGGGCGCTGATGATGGCAGCCATGATGTTGCCGGCGCTGGCGCCGCTCACTTCGACGTACCTCAGGTCCATCCGTGCCGTTCGCAGCCGCCGAGTCAGGGCCGGCCGGACAACTGCCCTGGTGGGCGGTTACCTTCTGACGTGGATCGGATGCGGAGTCGTTGCGTACGCGGCCGCGGCGCTGTTCGCGCTGCTGGCTGAGGATGCTGCGGAGATCGCGCCTTGGGTGGGAGCTGGAGTGCTGGTGGTGGCCGGCGCGTACCAGCTGACCCCGCTGAAGGATTTCTGTCTCAGGCACTGCCGGTCGCCCCTAGCATTCCTGCTGCACGTATCCGGATACAAGGGCCGCCTTCGGGATGTCCGCGTCGGCATGTACCACGGCGTGTACTGCGTCGGCTGCTGTTGGGGGCTTATGGTCGTGCTGATCGCTGTCGGCGTGATGAACCTGGCCTGGATGGCGGTGCTCACGGTAGTTATTTTCCTGGAGAAGACATGGAAATACGGGCCCGCCTTTAGCCGGATCACGGGAGCCTCGCTGATCGTCTTCGCGCTCTTCGTCCCGGCACACCCGGAGCTGCTGCAAGGACTCCACATGACCGCGACCATGTGAGGGACGGTAATCGCCACCTTCGAATGACCTGAATAAGGAACCCGGCGCTGCTGATGGCACTGCTCCTCGCCCGCGGCCGTGACAACCTCCGCGTTCCGGCTTTAGCAACATCCTGTGGATCGGCCGTCAGAGGCGGGCGCGCATTTGCCCTGTTGGAGAGTTATTCCAGTGTCTATCCTGTCTGTAAAGACCGCTGCGACCCACGGTCTCCAGGCCGCCGGCACGTCCCGGGAAGACCTCCCGCTCCGGGGCCGTCTCGATGAGGAGGCGTCGATGTCCAGTCCTGATGTGCCAACACGCGCACCGGCCAGACCCGGTCCATACATCGTCACAGGAATCCTGTTGACCATCGCCATTGTGGTTCCGCTGTTTGTACCCGCGTATTCGGTTGCTGAGCCGAGCTTGGCCGGTATGCCGTTCTTCTACTGGTATCAGATGGCGTGGATTCCGATCACCTCGGCCCTGATCGGGATCTCCTACTGGCTGGTCAGCAAGGAGGACCGCCGCCGCCGCGAAGCCGTGCGCGTCGTAACCAGCCCCGAGGAGGAGCGATGAGCGCCGTCACGGTACCGCTGGCGGTTCCGGACCGGCCCATTAACGTCGTTGCACTCTCCATTGTGATCATTCTCTTCGTCTTGGTGGCGGCCTTGGGGTTCGTTGCTGCGCGGTGGCGCCGGGGGGAGGGCACAGGGCTGCACAGCCTGGACGAGTGGGGCCTCGGGGGCCGCAGTTTCGGAACCTGGGTGACATGGTTCCTGCTTGGCGGCGACCTCTATACGGCCTACACTTTCGTGGCCGTTCCGGCCGCGATGTGGGCCACCGGGGCGGTGAGCGGTTTCTTCGCGGTGCCGTACACGATCGTTCTGTACCCGATCGTGTTCCTCCTGATGAGCCGCCTGTGGTCCGTCTCGCACCGGCATGGGTTCGTCACGCCGGCCGATTTCGTGGGCGGCCGCTATGGCAGCAGGGCGCTCACCCTGGCCGTCGCCGTGACCGGCATCGTCGCGACCATGCCCTACATCGCGCTGCAGCTGGTCGGCATTAGGGCCGTGCTCACGGTGCTGGGCCTGGGCAGCGCGGAGAACGTGCTGTTGACGGACCTGCCCCTGATTATCGCCTTCGTGGTCCTTGCCGCCTATACCTACACGTCCGGCCTGCGGGCTCCGGCCCTGATCGCCGTAGTGAAAGATCTGCTGATCTACCTGGCGGTGATCGTTGCGGTCATCTACCTGCCGCTAAAGTTCGGAGGCTGGGGCCCCATCTTCGACTCCGCCGAAGCGAAAATGGGTGCGACCAACCCGGCCACCGGCAAACCCGTTGGAGTCTTCATTCCAGGCGCCGCCAGTTATTCCGCCTACTGGACCCTGGCTCTGGGCTCGGCCTTAGCGCTGTTTATGTACCCGCACTCGATCACCGGCGTCCTGGCAACCAAGAGCAGGAACACCATCCGCAAGAATGCGGCGGTACTGCCGCTGTACTCGCTGATGCTGGGGTTTCTGGCGCTCCTGGGCTACGTGGCCATCTACGCCGGCACCCAGCCCATCGACCTGAACGGCACCGTCAACCCGCAGTTGGTAGTGCCTCAGCTGTTCCTCGACCAATTCCCGTCTTGGTTTGCCGGCATTGCCCTGGCCGCTATCGCCATCGGTGCCCTGGTCCCGGCCGCGATCATGTCCATCGCCGCGGCGAACCTGTTCACGCGCAATATTTACCGCGATCTGATCCGCCCCGACGCCACACCACGGCAGGAAGCCAAAGTCTCAAAGATCGCTTCTCTTGTGGTGAAATTCGGTGCACTGATCTTCGTCATCGGCATGGACCAGTCGGCAGCAATCAACATGCAGCTGCTCGGCGGTATCTGGATCCTGCAGACCTTCCCGGCGATCGTGGCAGGGCTCTATACCCGCTGGTTCCACCGGTGGGCCCTTTTCGGCGGCTGGCTAGCCGGAATCATCTACGGCACCATCGCGGCCTACAATGTGGTCAACCCGGTCACCAAAGCCAACTTCGGCGGTGCCATCGCTCCCATTCCCGGCACCGACATACAGGTCTACATCGCTGTCGTGGCGTTCGCCATAAACCTCATCGTTGCCGCCGGCCTGTCCCTGCTCTTCCGCGCCCTGAAGCTCACCGATGGGAAGGACATCACCCGCAGCTCGGACTACGGCGCCGACGAAAACGATCCGAAGGTCGCCCAGCTCGAGCGCGAGCAGCCGCTCGCTGAGCCCGGAGCCCCCACGTTCTAGGTGCGACAGGAACCTGGCATCTTGTCCTAAGCCGATCAGCCGTGCCGCGCCCGTAGGGCAGCCAGCCACAAGAAAGACAGCTCCCCTTGACGTGAGCGATCGTGGTGGCCCGCCGTCCGCCGTCGCCCTCCTGATTGTCCAAGGCGCTTTGGACTATCGCCGCCACGCTGCCTCGGGCGGGTGAACCTTTACCGCGGCGTGAGCGGGGGCGAGCCGTGGCGGCCTTTGCCCGCGCCAAGTCCGTCCAGCATTTCAGTCAATGACTCGAGCGAGGACCGTCGGGGCGTCCATCCCAGAAGTTCGTGCGCCCTCAAGGTGTCCATAATGGGTGCCCCGGCTGCCATAGCGATCCACCCGCCGTCGGTCGCCTGCAACCGCAGGCGCCAACTAACCTCGACGAGGGCGTGCAGCACCGGAAGCGGCAGCGGCAACACCCGCCGCGTATTGAATACCCAACCCAGCGCATTCGGATCGAGAATGGGTTCGGCTGCGATGTTGAAGGCGCCTTCAGCCCGCCTTTGCAGCACGCGCCAATAGGCGTCCGCGACGTCGGCGGCGTGCACTGCTTGGAAAACGAGTTCCTTCGGAATGGGCAGCAGGGGCAACCAAGGCTTGCGGGGGACGAGCCGCGCCAGGACGCCACCAAGGAAATAGCGGCCTACCTCGCTGCCGGCCCCGGCGCTGAACGTCAAGGCGGGTCGGAGCCGCGCCACGACGACGTCGGGGTTCTCCTTGGCGAAACCGTCCAGGAGCCTTTCCTGCGCGGCCTTGTCCTCGCTGTAATGGGACCCCTCGATGCCGCCTGCCGGCCAGCCCTCTTTGGTCCGCTGGTCTTTGGGGGCGGGCGAGTAGGCACCCACTGACGATGCGCACACGATATGCCCGATTCCGGCCGCATGGGCCGCAGCGAGAACGTGGGCGGTGCCCGCGACGTTGGTGCGGCGAAGGAGCTCCCGATCATGGTTGGGCTGGATCAGCCACGCCAAGTGCACCACGGCGTCAGCCCCGGCGAAGGCCTTCTCCAATGCCGGCTGGTCCCTGGGATCCCCGAGGTCTATGGAGTGCCATTCCACGCCGCGGTACGGGGCCGAATCGTTCGCGGGTTCACGGCGGGCAACGCCCACGAGTTCAAGATCGGCAGCCTCCTCCGAGCGGGCTTCCTGGAGACGCTTCAAGAGAGCCGTGCCAACGTGTCCGGTGGCTCCGGTGATGACAATGCGCATGGGGTTCTCCTCAGCGTGGTTCGAGAGCGGTGGTGCACGGGCCTCGCGGCGGGTTCGGGACGTCAATGACGCTCAGTCGCCTGCCTTGCCGCGTCACTGCTTTCACGATAGGCCTCCATGATCACGGGCTCGGATGGTCCCGCCCTTCAAGATCCCACCCCAGCGAAGCAGAATTGACACCCCCGGCACAAGGGGTCAAAACGCCTCGACACTCTCGGATGCCCGGCCTACATTTGAGGCTATGAGCGAAGAACCGAACGAACGGGACAAAGCACAAGACGGCGTCGGCCACGACGACAGCATCCCGGGCGCGGGGGACCTCACGACGGAACTCGATCCTGCCTTCATCCCTGCTGAGAGCGACGAAACCCCCGCGGAAAAGCGCGCGCGGGAACACCCTGAAGCGACCGGAAGCTAGCACTCCCGCATGGGTGACCAGCGCGCGGGAGGTCCTGTGGCCCTACTCCAACGGGACGCCAATTAATAGCATTGCGTTATGGAACAGCTGCAGGACACGAACGCTGAGGAACCGGCGTTGTCTGCCACCACGGTTTTCGCCAGTCTCGCGGAGTTGCGGGACGCCCCTGGCTATAGCCCAACGGCTATAGCCGAACGGTTAGTAAACTCGCTGGGCATGGATGCTGCGGCACCCCTGCTCGGCGTGAATGTGGAACTTCTGGTTCGCTGGACATCGGGCCAGGATGCGCCGAATGCGGCTGGCCGGCTCCAGCTTGCGGACCTGGACGCTCTTGTAGGGCACCTCCACTGTGCTTTCACGCCGGCCCAGGCCATGCTCTGGATGTGCAGCCCCAACGTGCAGCTGGGCTCCAGACCAATCGATGTTTACCGCACTCAGGGATCGGCGCCGGTGATCGGCGCCATCCGGGCCCACGTGCAGGAGGCCTTCGGCTGATTAAATTCGCCGGTGTCTTCGGCGCCGGTGACGTCATCGACCCGACCTACCGCCTCCGGCGCTCAGCCTTCCAATAGCGCTGCTCTCAAGGTTCTCCAAAAGATGCCGCGGATTGTCGTACACCTCTGCGGCGCCTGCATCCCGCAGTTCGGCTTCGCTGATTCCGCCGCAGGTCAGGGCAATGGCCGGAACTCCGATTGCCGCAGCGGCCTTCACATCCCAGACGGCATCGCCAACATAGACGACGTCCGCCGGGCTGAGTTCAAGCTTTTCCAAGCACGCAAGGAGAATGTCAGGGGCGGGCTTGCTCTCGTCGGCGTCGTTGGAGCTGGTCCACGCATCGATGGACGTGCCGGCGTCCAGAAGGCGCCGGGTGACGTCCAGGTCGCGCTCCTGCGCTGATGATGCCAAGCCCACGGCCAGCCCGGCGTCGGAGCACGCCGTCAGGAGGTCCCGGGCAGAGTCGAAGGGCCGCAGGGAAGGCCAGAACGTGGAGAACACGGCGCCGTGCGCGGATTTCAGGTCTTCCTGCATGTCCTCGGTGCACTCGGGAACCAGGTGTTCGATGAGCTTGTCGCCGCCCATGCCGACACACCGGTGGATGGCAGAGATCTGGATGTCCAGCCCCTCCCGCCGGAACGCCTGCCACCACGCAAGGGCGTGGAAATAGCTGGAGTCGATCAAGGTCCCATCGACATCGAAAAGGACGCCGCGCTTCTTTCCGGATTTTGAACCTGACGCCACTGCTATCCCACCTTAGGTTGAGGGCGGCCGCAAGTGCCGTACACGGCAAGGGCTCGACCCGTTACGGATACTTCCGGTACCTCCGGTCGGACGTCCGGCCCTTGGTCCGAGCCAAGGGAGCCATGCGGCTTCGCAGAGCCCATCCGAAGCAGGCCCGTCCGTGCAGCTTCCCTGCTCGCAGCAAGCTCCATCATCAAATGTCCGGCCACCCCAACCTCCTCGTCTCTGATGGCAACACGCATAGTAAGACTACTTAATATAGAGGTCGGGTGCCGCTGTAGCCCCCGGCGTCGCCGACGGGAACAGGGCGAGGCGAGGCGCGGTGGGTGCGGCGTTCATGTCTGAAGGGTGGTCTGGCGGTCCGCGCCCGCCTCCACCCGACGTAATCGGAGTGGGGAATTACCCGCTGCCAAGGAGGCTGCGGGCGGCTGTGGTGATGTGGCGGGCGGAGATGCCCGCGGCGTCGAGCAGCTCCTGGGGCTTGCCGGAGGTGGGCAGTCCTTGCACGGCGAGTAAGGCGGTGTGCAGTTCGGGGGTGTCTGTGCCGGCGAGGGCTTCTAAGACAGCTGCACCGATGCCGCCTTCGGGGTAGTGGTCTTCGGCGACGACGATCCGGCCCCCGGTCGCCTGGCAGGACCGGCGCAGGGTCTCAGCGTCGATGGGCTTGATGGAGTAGAGGTCGATGACGCGGGCATTGATCCCGTCTTCGGCGAGTTGATCGGCCGCGGCGAGACATTCGTGCAGCGTCACCCCGGCACCGATCAGTGTCACGGCATCGTTGGGGCCGGCGTGATGGACTTTGCAGCCGCCGAGCGGGAATTTTTCGTCCGGCCCGTAGATGACCGGGTAGGCGCCGCGGGTGGCGCGTAGGTAGGAGATTCCGGCAGTGTCTGCCATGGTCCGGACGAGTTGCGCGGTGGAGGGGGCATCTGCCGGGTAAAGCACTCTCGATGTGTACACGGCCCGCATGGCAGCGATGTCCTCCAGGGCCATTTGCGATGGGCCGTCTTGGCCGATTTCGACTCCGGCGTGTGTGCCGACGAGCCGGATGCTGGTCTGGGAGACTCCTGCCATCCGGATGAAGTCGAAGGGCCGGGATATCAAGAACGCGGCGAAACTCGCGGCGAACGCGATGTAGCCGCGGACCGAGAGCCCTAGCGCGGACGCGATCAGCTGCTGTTCAGCGATGAACATTTCGAAGTACCGTTCCGGGGCGGCTTCCTTGAAGTCGCCGGCGTGGGTCGAGTTTCCCACCTCGCCATCCAGCACGACGACTTCGGGGCGGGCGGCCAGCGCCGACACGGCGGCGCCAAAGGCGGCCCGGGTTGCCACCTCCTCACCCACCTCCCAGTGAGGCAGGCTGATGGCTGCCCGCGGGTTGGGAGCGATCGCAGGCGTACCCGGTCGGGGGAGGGCCGTGGTGATCCGCAGGTTGCCGGGACCGCCGAGGGCTGCCACAGCGCGTTCGGCCATGTCCTTGGGAAGCGCTTTGCCGTGCCAGCCGTTCTGGTCTTCGATCTCGGGCACGCCTTTGCCCTTGATGGTTTTGGCGAGAATGACCGTTGGCTGGTCGGGCCCGGATTGTGCCTGGGTTAGCGCGTCCTCGATCGCGGATATGTCATGGCCGTCGATGACGAGGGGATGGGCGCCGAAGGCCTCGACGCGCCGCGCGTAGCGGTCCATGTCCCATTGGAGTTCGGTGGGACCGTCCTGGCCCAGGCGGTTGACGTCCACGATGGCGATCAGGTTGCCCAGCTTGTAATAGGCGGCCTTGTCCAGGGCCTCCCAGATGGAGCCTTCGGCCAGTTCACTGTCCCCGCACAGGACCCAGGTCCGGTAAGGCAGCCGGTCCAGGTACCGTCCGGCCAGAGCCACCCCGACCCCGTCCGGCAGGCCTTGGCCCAATGAGCCTGTCGCCACGTCAACCCAGGGCAGGACCGGTGTGGGGTGCCCTTGCAGCCGACCGCCGAACTGCCGGTAGGTGTGGATCAGCTCGTCCTCCTCGACCACGCCGACCGCCCGGTACATGGAGTACAGGAGCGGGGAGGCATGACCCTTGGAAAAAATCAGGTGGTCGTTGGTCGCCAGCGACGGATCGTTCCAGTCATAGCGGAGGTGCCGGACGAGGAGGACCGCCATGAGATCCGCGGCCGACAACGACGACGTGGGATGGCCGGATCCGGCCTGAGTACTGCACCGGATGGAGTCCACCCGCAATTGTGCCGCCAGGCGCCCGATGACCTCGGCCTGTTCGGCGGTCATTGGTGCCAGGGTCAGTTCCTGATTTTCGGTCATCGCAATCACCTTTCGCCCCTAAGGGTCCTCGTATCCGGGACGCCTACAACCCGTCATACCCGGACGCCGCCTCCCGCGGAAGATCCCTCCCGCACCAACCTTGTGCTGCGGCGCCCCCGCCTTGGCCAGGCTCGTTCGAGGCACCTGATGGTCCGCGCGGTCCAGGGAGGCGGGCGGTTGCTGGCACGCAATTTGTCCCCAGGGCTGTGCAGATGAGTGCCGAGAAATTAGGCTCAGCTGAACAATCAGATGATGGAGGAAGCACATGAAGCCATTGCCGCTGCTGAATCTCGTTTCCCGTCTGGAGGACAGTCTCTGGCTTGATCCTTTGGTCGCGGGAGTTAAGGGAACCGTGAACTCGATCGTCCGGTTCCCGTGGCTCCGTGATGTACTCCACGGGGTGCCCTTAGGACATCCGGTTCACCCTCTCGGTGTCCAGATACCGATGGGGGCGTGGACATCGGCCGCCATTTTGGATGCTGTACCCGGAAGCGACCGGGCGGCCGGCATACTGATTGGCGTGGGGGCCGTCACCGCGGTTCCTTCCGCCATCGCCGGTTTCACCGATTGGTCGGAACTTCACGAGCAGCAACAGCGCGTGGGCCTGGTCCACGCCGCGGGGAACCTCGCCGCCACTGGTCTCTATGTCGCGTCGCTGGTGGAACGCTCCCGTGGGCGGCAGCAACGAGGCAAGCTGCTGGGGTATCTGGGATTTGCTACGGTTGCGGCCGCCGGTTTCCTTGGCGGCCACCTCACATATCGTCTGGCCGCCGGTGTAAACCACAGCGAGGATGTTCCGCACCGCTTCCCTGTGGGTTGGCACGCCCTGGCCCCGCTGGACGAGCTCGTAGAAGGCAAGCTGGAGCGGAAGATGGTGGCTGGGATGCCGCTGCTCGTCCTCCGCCGGGGCGAGAGAGTCCACGTCTTGTCAGATGTCTGCAGCCACCTGTCCGGCCCCCTCCATGAAGGCAAGCTCGAAGAACGGGGGGAGCCCTGCGTTGTCTGTCCGTGGCATGGGAGTGTCTTCTCGCTGCATAGCGGAGAAGTCATGGGCGGCCCAGCGACAGCGGGCCAGCCACGATTCAGCACACGCATCGAGAATGGTCTGGTTGAGGTGTCCCTCCCCGGGGCAGGGTAAGGGGGAGCATCACCCGCCGGCCATGTCAGCGAGCTTCCGGTCGGCGGATGGCCACGCTACTGGCAATTCATAAATCGTCTCTAGATAGTCGTCGTCGCTAGGGACTTTCGACCCTGATTCTAAGGAAAGTTTAGTGGCGATCGCTGTTTTATATGAGCTGTCAGGGTGCCCCAACTCACGCTATTTCGCTTAACAGAACTGCCACATACGGCGGGCCATTGACATCCCCAACCGAAATGCGGATCCTCGTGGCTAGAAGTGTTTCCAGCTCGCAGTCGCGCTGGATTTGGGGGGTCATATTGGGAAGCAACTTTTGCCATTTTCAGCTGAGCCTGTTCCAATCGTGGAAACTCTGCAGGGACTCGTGCATCTTGCATGTTGCGGCGCGTCAACAGCGGCTCATAACTGCCTTGGCTATCCACGGTCCCCGCCCTCGAAGCTACCTGGTCGGGCTCCTGTGGCCGGAGAGTTCCGAGAGTCGGGCCATGGAGAGTCTGCGAGTGAGCATGCACCTGGTCTCACGACAGGTCCCGGGCCTGTTGGTCAACGGGGGCGCCGTGCTTTCCCTCAGCGATGTGGTGGACGTCGACTTGCACCGTGTCCGGTCCTGCATTCGAGAACTAACTCAAACTGGGCTCAATGGGAACGCTGCTTCGTCCCTGAACCTGTTACGCGATGCCGAGCTGCTCCCGGGCTGGTATGACGATTGGGTGCTGTTCGAACAGAGCAGATTGCGGCAGGATCGGCTCCACGCATTCCACATCCTTGCTCGTGAGTCGCTGGTGCGCTCCGACTTTGAGGTTGCCTTGGAAGCATCTGAGGCGGCACTCGAACTTGAACCGCTCTGTGAAAGTGCGGTTGGACTTCTCATTCAGGCTCAAAGGCAGCAGGGCAACAATGCCGCCGCGCTTCGGGCCTTTGAAAAGTATCGAGCCAAGCTGAACGAGGACATGGGCCTTGCGCCGTCGGAGGCCATTCGGCGCCTCGTCGCTGACGCTTTGTGAGAGCCGAGCCTGGACGGGCGCGAAATGGCGGAAGCCGAACGCAAATCGTTCCTTTCACTGGGGCACGTTCCTAAACATCTGGCAGGCTGTAGAGCCAACGATTCACCGCTGCCACTACTTCCGCCCGGCCGCGAGCATAACTAATCGTGGGTTCGTCATCTTCCGACGATCCCGCGATGATTCTGGCCCGAAAAGGTTCGGTACTTTCCGTGTCCTTCCAGACTCGAATTACCAAGGTTGCCTGTATAGGCGGCCCGTCATTCGAGTCCTCGGAGCCCCCCGATTTTTCCCTGTCCATCACAATCAACTCCTCTCAATCCTGCGAGCAAATGGCTCCATTCATCTGGCTCACCGACTTTGGCAGCTTGGTCTCGCGCAGTCTCTCAGACCAATCTCGAGATTTTCTGATTCGAACCTCGGGATTGGGATAATTTTGATGCCGCGGACCGTGGCCTTTATCGAATCCCATGCCGAAATTGCGATATCCGGCATCAGCTAAACCGAACTGAAAGCATGGGTCTGACGGAATCGCAGCAGGTCGGACACGATCCTCCGTAGCGCTACTGAAGGCTTCTGCATCGGCGTCGGCCGGCACTGGCGGTTGGACACCGGGAGGTCCAAGCTTTAACCATTCGGCCGGGGCCAGGTAGGGGCCGCCCTGGCCCTCGTGGGGTGGCACGTTGAGTGCGAGGAGAGCGACCATGGTTGACACGGCAGCACGGACTCTCCGGGCAGGGGCGCGGAACGATCTTGTGACGCAACTGCTGGGCATCTGGCTCCTTCTGGCCGTCTTCCTGGACGGCTGGGCCCACCTGCACCTTCCCGGGCTGGAAACCTTCTTTACCCCCTGGCACGCGGCACTTTATTCGGGCCTCGTGGCCACTGCGGCGTGGACGGCAAGCCTGATCTGGAGGAACCGTCAGCCCGGGCGGCCGGTGACCCGGGCGATACCGGCCGGCTACCAAAGCACCGTCATCGGACTCGCCCTCTTCGCCGTCGCCGGCGTTCTGGATCTGGCCTGGCACGAGATCCTGGGCATCGAAGTCTCCCTCGATGCGCTGGTGAGCCCCACACACTTGCTGCTGGGGTTCAGCCTGTTCCTCATCCTTGGCACCGGCATCCGTAGTGCACGGGACGCCAGCGGCTCACAGGCCTTCAAGTGGACGCCGCCTGCGGTGCTGTCTCTCGCCCTGATGACCGGACTGGGCGCCTTCTTCCTCATCTATTGCTCGGCCTTCGTCCGGACCCCGCCAGCCGTCCCATATCTACAGACGCCAATCGGGAGTCCCGGGCACACCCAAGCGGAGCTGCCCCCGGCCCTCGGACTGGCCAGCTATCTGGTGACGACAGCGCTGATCATCGGCCCCTTCCTCTACACCTTCTCCGGAGCCCGACGGCCGCCTTACGGCATTGCCACCATCCTGGTCGCCGTGGTGGCGTGGTTGCCCCTGGCCATGTCGGGGCTGCGCCCGCCAGCGGTGGCCGGTGCGGCCGGGGCCACGATAATCGCGATCGTGGCTGACCTGCTTCTCGCCCTACGGGAGGGGCCGTGGCTAAGGCGCCGGTTGCCGGCGGTCACCGCGATACTCGCGGCACTTATCTGGACGGGCCAACTGGCCGGCATCGCCCTGGCGTCATCGATTGAATGGCCTGTGTCGATGTGGCTGGGAGCCGTTGTGCTGAGTGCGGGATTGGCTGCGGCACTGGCCTTCCTCAGTTCTTGGAACACCAAGAGCGTCCCGGGGCCGACAGCGCTGCGATGACAGGCCCTCCACTGTTCCCGGCGCCCGGAGTGGGCTATTTTGGGGATAAGGGGAGTGCCCGGTGGCCGGTTCATTGCCGACGGAAGCGTCCGGCCTCGCCATCGAGTAAGGAAGCCCACCGTGGCCTACAACGTGGCCCAAAAGCTCATCGCATCCCATCTGGTCACCGGAGAAATGCTTCCCGGGCGTGAGATTGGTTTGCATATCGATCAGACGCTAACCCAGGACGCGACCGGGACCTTGGTCATGCTTGAACTGGAGGCCCTCGGGCTCGACCAGGCACAAACTGAAGTATCCGTGCAGTACGTAGACCACAACCTGTTGCAGGCCGACAGCAGGAACGCGGAGGACCATGATTTTCTCCGCTCGGCCTGCCGCCGGTTCGGTCTGTGGTTCTCGAAGGCCGGAAACGGAGTGTCCCATCCGACTCACATGCAGCGGTTTGGTATTCCGGGCAAAACCATGGTCGGCTCCGACAGCCATACCCCGGCCGCAGGTTCACTTGGGATGTTGGCAATCGGGGTCGGCGGCACCGAGGTAGCCCTGGCAATCGCGGGCGAACCGCTCTACCTGAAGATGCCGGAGATCTGGGGCGTGAGGCTTACTGGCAAGCTGCCGCCGTGGACCAGCGCAAAGGACATCATTCTCGAAATGCTGCGCCGGCACGGCGTGAAGGGCGGCAGGGACCGGATCATCGAGTACCACGGTCCCGGCCTCGCCACCTTGAGCGCGATGGACCGGCACGTGATTGCCAACATGGGCGCCGAACTCGGTGCGACGAGCACGGTTTTCCCGGCCGACGACCAGGTCCGGGCCTTCCTGCGCTCCGAACAGCGCGAGGACGACTTCACCGAACTCCTCGCCGATTCCGATGCCACCTACGACGTGACCGACGAGATCGATCTCGCTACGATCGAGCCGCTCATCGCGCTGCCCAGCTCGCCCGGCAACGTCGTTCCGGTGCAGGAGGTGGCAGGCAGGGCGGTGGCGCAGGTCGTGATCGGGTCCTCAGCCAACCCGGGCCTGCGCGACTTCGCCATTGTCGCTGCAATCACGAAGGGGCGGCAGTGCCACCCCGGACTGTCTTTCGACGTGAATCCGAGTTCCCGAGAGATCCTGCAGGATCTCACCAAGATGGGCGCCACGTTTGATCTGATCAGCGCCGGAGCCCGGCTGCATCAGACCGGATGCATGGGCTGTATCGGGATGGGCCAGGCCCCCGCGAACGGAAGCAACAGCCTGCGCACGATGCCCCGCAACTTTCCCGGCCGTTCGGGCACGAAGGAAGACTCGGTCTACCTGTGCTCACCGGAGACGGCCGCGGCTGCCGCGCTCACCGGAACGATCACCGACCCGCGGGACCTGACAGAGCTCTTCGATTTGGAATACCCCGAGATCGAACTTCCCGAGGTGTCGAGCGTGAACCTGACAATGCTGGAGAAGCCGTTGGCGCCGGAGGAAGCCGGCAAAGTAGCACTGGTCAAGGGCGAAAACATCTCCTCGCTTCCGGTATTCGGTCCCCTCGCCGACCGCATCGAGGCACCAGTCGCCCTGGTCGTGGGGAATGACGTCTCGACGGATGAGATTCTGCCAGCCGGTGCGCGCGTTCTGCCCTACCGCAGCAATATCCCCAAGCTCGCCGAATTCACCTTCGACCAGGTTGACCCCACCTACCCGGCCCGCGCAGCACGAACCCGCGACTCGACAGGCCACATCCTGGTCGGCGGCACCAACTACGGCCAGGGATCCTCCCGGGAACACGCAGCTATCACCCCGCGCTTCCTCGGGCTGAGGGCAGTCGTGGCCGTCTCGTTCGCGCGGATCCACTGGCAGAACCTGGCAAATTTCGGCGTCCTCGCACTCGAGTTCACGAATGCCGCCGATCACGACCGGATCGAACAAGGCGATGTTCTCCTGCTGACGGGGATACACGACGCCCTCGTGACAGGCAAAGAAATCCTCGTGCAGAACGAGACCCGAGGCGAGGTCTACCCTGTGCGGCACAGCCTCTCCAGTCGCCAGGTGGACATGCTCCTGGCAGGTGGTCTCATCCCTTGGCTACGCGAACGGAGAGCGCGGGACACCCGGGATGTGATGAAGGATTGGAGCTGAAATGAGGGACCGACCGCCGCTGATGAGGATGGGGTGACCCGCGGGTGAGCGGGTGGCCGCGGCCGGACGAGCCCTCCGGCAAAATCACCCTCGTGCTCGATCAGCGCAGCACCCTCGACCCGAAGGATGACCTTCGCGATGGGTTGTCCGCGGTCGCTCGCCAAGGCCCCCACCTTTGGGTCGCCAATGACGAGACGACCAGTGTCGAGCGCCTCACGCTTGAGGCTGGCGACCAGGCTCGCGCCCATCGCAGCTTCGATCTCACACAGCTCCTTGAGCTGCCCGGGGACAGAGGCGAGATGGACATCGAAGGCCTGGATGTCGAGAGTGACACGCTGTGGCTGGTCGGATCGCACGGCTCGGCCCGCAAGCAAGTCAAGGGCAACGCCACGCCCGCGGAGGCGCAGAGATCCCTGGCGACAGTGGAGGCCAGCCAGCGCCGACGGGTGTTGGCCCGACTCCCGGCTAAGACCCTCCTCGGTCCGGGCGGCAGCGGGACCGGTCACCAGCAAGGCCCCGCCGTGCTGGGCCTCGGTCGGGGCGCTGACCTGGTGGATCTCCTGGCCGATGACCCACACCTGGGGACCTTCATACAGCCTTCGACGACCGGGCGGCGCCCGATCCCGGGCAAAGACAACGGCATTGACTGCGAGGGCCTCGCCGTTGCGGGCGACCGGGTGTTCATCGGTTTGCGCGGGCCGGTGCTGCGCGGGTGGGCCCTGATCGTCGAGCTCCAGGTTGGCGACGGGTCGGGCCTGGAGCCGCAGCCGATCGGTCCCGGGAATCGTCGCTACCGCAAGCACTTTCTTCGCCTGCACGGTTTGGGCGTGCGGGATCTGTGCCGTCACGGAGAGGATTTGCTGGTATTGGCGGGACCCACCATGGAGCTCGACGGGCGTACGGCCGTGTTTCGCTGGCGGAACGCTCTGACGTCGCAGGCCGAGGCGGTCCTGCAGAAAGACGACTTGCATTGCGAATTTGACGTGCCGTTCGGTGAGGGTGAGGACCATGCCGAGGGGATCACCGTGCTCGACGACGGCAGGTCGGCCTTGGTTTTGTATGGGACACCGGCTGGAAAGCGGAAGACCGGACGCCATGAGATCACGGCCGATGTTTTCCGTCTCAGCACGTAGGAAACCAGGGTCGCCACGGTCCCGCCTCAGCCATGTCGGCCACCGGGACCCGCCTCATTCGTACTCCTCCGGTGAACAAAGTCTGCCACCGCGGCGTTCCCTCGGGAGCGCCCCGCAGCAACGGCGCTGCGATGCGACTTCTCTGGCGCACACCGGCGAAGGAGACGAGAATGGGCTCGTGCCCGCCCCGGGTCGAACCCCAAAGGAGGGATTATTATGACGCTGTACCAGCCTGAACCGGTCGAAATCTCAACGAGGATGCGACCGGGGGAGTGGAGCGAGGAAAGCCTGGTTGCCCTGGAAGCGTCGTATCGCGAACAGCTGTCGCGCATGGGCGCGGCCGCCTCCGAAATCGACGTCGCGATTGACCGCGACGACGGCGGCGGGGTCAGCGTGGTCGCATCCTGGCTTAAGCCTGACGTCGCGCAGGAGCTGACAGAGGTGGTGGGCGACACCGGGCTCGTGGCGATGGACCCCGACGCCGAGACAGGGCGCCCGACGCACGACGATTCGCCTCGGTAGCCTTCTGGGCCTGCCGGGGGCTCCTGTAGGGTGGTGACCCCGAAACAACTCTTCCATCAGAGTGGAGCTTTCATGGCACCGCAGATTTCCGGCACCGTCGATAAGAAATTGTTCGGACTCTACCTTTCGGACCACCTCGCGGGGGCCACGGCGGGGCAGGGCCGCATAGAGCGCATGGCGCGCGACTTCACGGACACTCCCTTCCACGCCGAGCTTGCGGCGCTCGCCACCCAGATTCGGGAAGAGCGGGAGTATGTACGTGGATTAGTGGGGGATTTTGGCTTGCCGCGGCGAACTCCGCGGCGGGCGGCGGCGTGGGTCGCGGAACGGGCCGGCCGACTCAAACTAAACGGGCGGGTGGTGAGCCGGTCGCCGATGACGCTGGTGCTGGAATCCGAGTTCATGCGGTCGGCTGTGATAGGAAAACTGGGGCTGTGGCAGACGCTGCACGACCTCTCCGGCGATCTGGGACTGGACGGGTCCAGATTCGACGGACTGGCCACGAAGGCACGCGAACAGATCGCCACCCTGGACCGGGTACATGAGTACGCGCGTCGGCGGTCGTTCTACACGAACCGGGGCAGCTGAAGAGGCCGGGTCGCGGCTCGGTCGATTGCGTTATGCCCTCAGCCCGAGTGGCTCTGGCGCGCGCCGGCAGGGGGGACGAGAATGGGCTCGTGCTCCCTCCTCGCCCAGGCGGGGACGGCGACGCGATGAACGCCGCCGCCCGAAAAATTCAGCGCATCTATCTGACGTTGACGCTGGGCAATACCCTTGCGGCCTCGTTCATCTGGGGGATCAACACCCTCTTCCTGTTGGACGCCGGACTCAGTAACCTCGAGGCGTTTGCCGCGAACGCCTTCTTCACGGCCGGCATGGTGCTGTTCGAGGTGCCCACCGGGGTAGTTGCCGACGGCTGGGGGCGCCGCGTATCGTTCCTGCTCGGAACCGTGACCCTCGCCGTCTCGACCTACTTTTACTACCTGCTCTGGCAGTTTTCCGCCCCGTTCTGGTGGTGGGCAGTGGCGTCGGTCCTGCTTGGCCTGGGCTTCACGTTCTTCTCTGGAGCGGTCGAGGCCTGGCTCGTCGATGCGTTGCGCTTCTCCGGGTATGAAGGCGGGATGGAGACCGTACTAGGGCGGGGCCAGATGGTGTCCGGCGTCGCGATGCTTGCCGGCTCTGTGGCCGGCGGCGTGATCGCGCAGGCCACCAATCTAGGCGTGCCGTTTCTGATGCGCGTGGGTGTGCTGCTGGCCATGTTCGCGGTGGCCTTTGCGCTCATGCGCGACGTCGGATTCACCCCCGAACGCTCGACCCATCCTCTCCAGGCGACCCAAGCTGTGCTTGCCGCGTCGATCGAGAACGGCTTGAAGAATCCGCCCGTACGCTACGTGATGCTGGCCGCGCCGTTCAGCGCCGGCGTCGGGATCTATGTGTTCTACGCCCTGCAGCCTTACCTGCTCAATCTGTTCGGTGACCCTCACGCATACTCCGTCGCGGGCCTGGCGGCGGCCATCGTGGCCGGAGCGCAGGTGCTCGGCGGCTGGATGGCGCCCCGCGTCCGGCGCCTCGTCCGCAGACGCACCACCGTGCTGATCCTGAGCAGCATCCTGGACGCTGTGATCCTGGCGGTGCTCGGGTTCACCCAGGCATTTTGGGTGGCCCTGGTGCTGTTGGCGCTCTGGGCGTTGGTATCGTCGGCGGGCATGCCGGTGCGGCAGGCGTACTTGAACGACATGATCGCCTCGAAGCAGCGGGCAACAGTGCTCAGTTTCGATTCACTCATGGGCTCAAGCGGTGGCGTGGTGGTGCAGCCGCTGCTCGGTCGGGCGGCCGATGTGTACGGCTACGCGGCCTCGCTGGCGATCGGCGGCGTGATCGAGCTGATCGCGGTGCCCTTCCTGCTTGCGAGCCGCCGACAACGCCACCAGGCCGATCAGGCCAACGCGCCGACCAGTACGACGAACACCGGATCCCAACCGGCGTAGGACGCCACACGGAATATCACTTCGGCCGGGCGCCTTACTTGGCGAGGCCTTCCGGGCCTACAGTTGGGCGTGTAGAACCGTCGACAGGAGCGCCTCAGTGATTACCCTGCAGATCGAACACCAGGTCCGGGATTTTGCCATGTGGCGGAAGGCTTTTGACAGTGATCCGCTGGACCGCGCCGCGTCGGGCGTGCGGTCATACCGGATCTCGCGCCCGCTTGACCAGCATGACTATGTGATGCTGGAGATGGATTTCGATACGCAGGCGGCTGCTGTGGACTTCCTGGGCCGGCTGCAGAACGATACGTGGAAAACCGGTGTGACAGCGCCGGCGCTGGTCGGTGAGCCATCGACCAGAATCATCGAAACGGTCGCAGTCGAGAACGTGGGCGCTCCCTAAGCCCGGCAGCGAGATTGCTTCGGGGATTGGCGCCATCCGTGCAGCGTTAACGCAGATGCCGCCCCCGGTGGGGTCGCCTGTGGGGTCCTAGGCCTCCCGCGGGGCCAATGTGAGGGAAGCGACACGTTCCAGCCCGGGATGCTCGTGGTCGCCGTCCTCCACCACGCCCGTCTGCCACCATAGGTTCAGCCCTTCCGGCACCACCTCCAGGTAGGCCAGGTTGTTTTGGAACCACGGGCCCCTGACGCCGGACCAGTGAAACGGCGGGTCCGGGACCTTTGCCGAGCGTGCGACCAAGGCACCTACCGGCGTGGCCAGGCCGTAGGACATGATGGCCGCGAAGGACCTCATCAGTCGGGGCAGCGGGTTGCGGATGGGGGAGCAGACTGCCTGCACGATCCGGCTGCCCGAGGGGCGGTCCACCTCCGCAACGTAGGAGTAGTGGACGTCCCCCGAGAGGAAGGTGATCGTTTCCGGTGCAGGGCCGCGTTTGCCATCGGCGACCTCGCTCGCCATGGCCGCCACTTCCCGGAAGCTGTTTTGGAATGCGCCCCAGTGTTCAAGGTCCAGCGCCTGGCGCAGCTTTTCGCCGGCCCGGGCGGCGCGTTTCCCCCACGCACCTTCGGAGACGGCCTCATTCCACGACTCGACGTAGTGCAGGCCCATCGGCAACAGGAAAGGCAGCGACGTCGCCACGAGCACGTGGCGGAAGCCGCCACGCATCCGGCCATCAAGCCAGGCCATTTCCGCAGAGTCAACCAGTGCCCGGTCGTCCGGCGTAAGGTCCCGGGCTGCGCGGGAGTCCACCACGATCAGCCGGGTGTCCCCGAAATCGCGGCAGTAGCTCCACCGGTAGGATTTCGGGTCCCGGTCAGCCCGCTCCGCAAAGCTGTCCAGCTCCGCGCCCACATCGATCTCATCCTCGCCTGCGTGCCGGACGATCCGCTGCCAAACAGCATCCTCCGCCCGCTCCTGCGGTGACAGGTTCCCGAGGTGCTGGTAGACCCAGTAGGAGGCCAGCCCCGCGACAATCCGCTGATGCCACCACGAGGTCGCCTCCATGTTCTTCTTCCAGGTCAGTGAGGTGTTCCAGTCGTCGCGGATGTCGTGGTCATCGAAGATCATGGCACTGGGCAGGGTGGACAGCAGCCACCTGTTTGCAGGGTCTGACCAGGCCAGATAGTAAAGGTGCGCGTACTCCTCGTAGTCCTTGAGCTCTTCGCCGGGAGGTGCCTCGATGTCGCGTCGGGCGCGGATGAACTCCTGCATCTGCTCGCTGGTCAAATCGGCGTACACCTGGTCTCCGAGGAAGGCCACCAGGTCCGGCCACGGCAGGTCTCCACCGGAGGCCATCCTCAGTGCATAGGCGCGCAGTGAGTCCACGCCGTGGGTCCGGTTGCCGGACGCATCGTGCGGGACGCTGGTTCTGCAGGAGCCATAGGCCATCCGCAGCGGCTTGCCGGTGGTCAGGGTGGCGATCATGGACGGCGGGAAGCCGGACGAGGGATCGGGCCAGACCTGTGTTCCGTTGACATCGAGGGCGTAGGGCGTGACCGTGCCGGGCTCCAGTCCGTCCAACTCCACCAAGGCGTAGTGGTGACCGTGAACTGCGAACGTACGGGCGGCCCAGTCCCTGCCGCCGGCACGGATGGAAACCCGGGCAGCGGATTGGGTCTCCATCCAGACACTCGCCGTCGTCTCATCTACGTACCGCACCATGGGGCCGAGCACCAAGGGGGAGGTGGTCATGAATCAGTTGTACCCGCTCCGGCCCGATGCGGCCATGGAGTTAAGGAACAGACAGCGTTATTGCCTTTAATGTGGTTCCTTGCGTTCTTGTCCTTCGGCCAGGCCATTGTCGGATTCACCAGGGCCCCGTGCCAGCTGCTCATGGAGCCTATTGATCTGGGTCGTGAGGCGGGCAAGCTCCTCGCTGCCGATGGGTTCGTCCGCTTTCTTCCGGACATGGGTTGCGGCCGTCACGCTTTCAACGAGCCAGGAGGACACTGCCGCCGTGACCATGCTCAGCACTGCAAACCCGCCGACCATCAGCGCGGTCGCAGCCCACCGGCCGGGAACGGTAACGGGGTAATAGTCCCCGTAACCGATCGTTGTAAGGGTGACCACCGCCCACCACAATGAGTCGCCCATGGTGGTGATGTTCGCGTTCGGAGCGCCCTTTTCGAAACTGAGGACGCTCAGCGCGACGGTGTAGACCAGAAGGATGGCGGAGACAATGACGTAGGCCATGACGCGGGTCCGGATGGCAGTGCCCGGGGCCCGCTCCATGACTCGACGCAAGGTGAATGGACGCAGGAGCCGCAATGGCCGCGCCACCGGGAGCACCACCATAAGCAGGTCCAGCGGGTGGCGGACGAACCATCGGCCCCGGCGGGGCGCCAGGAGCAATTTCACGACGTAGTCGACGCCGAAGGCAAGCCACGTTGACCCTATTAGGAGTGTCAGAGCGGCGGCGTAGGGGTCCGGCGGATCGACGATGACCAGGATGGAGTAGGCCGCCAAAAAGAGAAAAGCCGCGCCGACGAGGGGCCACTCGGAATACTTTTGCCAGGTTTCTTGCCTCATGGCTGAATGCTAGGACTTTGTCCCGCGGATGTCCCCACGAATTTGCAGGCCGAGACCCTGCTAGTCGTCGCGGCTGTCTGCCTTTCTCTTCCCCCGAACCGCGGGCGCCGCAGATGCTGATCAGCCCTGAGCTGCCCCAGGTGGCGGAAGGAACCAGCCAGCCGCCAACCAGTAATGAGCCACCCGCGCAGCGCTGACAACCGTCCCGGGCAGCGGTACATTGGGGGTCTTAGGTGCCGGCCTGCTCTGGGCAAGGCACCATTTCAGGACCGCGGAGGCGACAAGCCATGACGGAAGATCAGGGCAAAAAAGGCGCGCGTGAGAATCGGGCGCAGAACCACAATCTCGCCAGCGAACTGGGAGTTGTCGAGCAGAACATCCTATTGCGAATCCAGGATTTTGATGATCCCCGCCAGGAATGGCGGCGTTTGTTCTCGGAGTTGTACGGCACATTTTTGCTCGTCATTGTCGCGGCCGGCGGTGGGATGATGAGCCAGGCGTTCCCCGGTGTCATCAGCCGCACGGCGGCCGTGGTGGCCCCGGGCCTGATGGTGATGGGGATCATCCTGTTCATGGGCAAGATCTCGGGCGCGCATCTGAACCCTGCGGTCAGCATAGCGTTCGCCCTCCGCGGTGACTTTCCGTGGCGCCGGGTGCCGGGCTACATCGTTGTCCAGCTCATCGGAGCGACGCTGGCCTGCCTGCTGCTGCAGGGCGTGATCGGTGTTTCCGCCACCTACGGGTCAAACTATCCGGCGGCTGGTTATTCGGCAGGCGCCGCGTTCTGGATGGAAGCACTGCTGACGCTGGTGCTGGTCAGCGTCATCCTGGGAACGGCCTCCGGGGCCCAGAATGTCGGGCTGTTGGGGGCCTTTGGGGTAGGCGCGTACATTGCCTTGGCGGGCCTGTGGGGCAGCCCTATCTCCGGTACGTCGATGAATCCGGCACGTACGTTCGGGCCCGATCTCGCCAGCGGCAATTTCAACGACTACTGGGTGTATGTCGCCGGGCCGCTCGCCGGGGCCGTGGTCGCCGTCGGCATCGCCTTCATCCTGCGCGGCGCGGGCGGCGGCAAGTCGGGTTCCGGCGCCGCGCAGGGAGGCCTCTTCACCGAGGCCGCCGCGGAAGAGAAGCCGTAGCGCCCGGTTGGACCGTCCGCTGAGTGTCCTTTTCATGCCCGTGTTGGTGTACATGTCCTGGTCCGCGCTGATGGCCGAAGGGGCCACCGACTGGCGGTGGTGCGGGGTGTTGCGGGATCGGTCCGGCGCTACGGGAAGCCCCGCAGCACCGGACCGTGTGCGTGTCGCAGGTCTAGATAGCTAGCGGAAAAACGCCCTGAGGGTGGGACGCGGCGCCGAAGACACCGAACGCTTCGAACCCTGGCCGGAACCCAGTCCAACCGTGATGCCTCTCGCACGGCCGCACGCGAGCTCTGAAGCCCCTCTCCGGGACCACCGGCGTGCCCACGGCACTGAGGGAGGTGGCTGGGACGACCGTGCTGTGGTGCGGGATGAAATGGCGGAGAATTTAATCCAGGTTCTGCTGAAGGAGCGGACATGACTGTGGACCCGACCAGGATTGAGATTCAATTCGATCCGACTGTCCAGCGCATGCGTGGGATCTCCAAGCACGGCCTGCTGCCGTTCGACGTGCCGTTCGTCAGTGAAATCGTCGCGAATCTCTGGCTGGGCGGCTGCCAGGCCGGCCTGATCCTCCCCAAATTCGTCAAACATCTCGTTTCGCTGTACCCGTGGGAGTCGTACATTGTCGGGCATCCCATCAACTCGCTGCTCCTTGTAACCATGTACGACAGTGAGGATCAAGGTTTTGCGCAGGTCGATGCCATCTCGTACTGGGTCAACGTCTGCCGGGCGGACGGGCCGACCCTCGTGCATTGCCAGGCGGGCCTCAACAGATCGGCGCTCGTCGTCGCGCGGGCGCTCATCCTCGAAGGGATGCCGAGTGCGGAAGCGATCCGTCTGGTTCGCGAGAAGCGCTCTCCCGCGTGCCTCTGCAATCCGTCGTTTGAGCGGTGGCTGCGGCAATGAGCGGCCGCGGATGCGGATCCAGAGGGTGATGACGCCCGGCGGACGGCCGTCTCGCACGTGGCGGGAGTTGGTCCGTGCCGGCGGACCGGTGTCACCTTGGTTGAGGCGCTCGCACTTTCTCATCGGCGGTAATTCCGGCGACTACTGGTCAAAGCGGCGGGGGAAGTATTCGACGGCGGGCGGTCGCCTCGAGGTGCTGATCGACGTCGGAACTTCCGGCCGCGCAGTACACCGCGCCTAGAGAGCGGCCCGCATCCACGATCACCAATTGCTCAGCCGCCGAGGAATTCCTCGGTCACCCGCCCAAGCTCGTCCGGATGCGTCCAGATGAGCGCGTGGTCAGCCGCGTCGATCATGACAAGGCGCGACCTGGGGATACCATTGTGGAGCATTTTCGCGTGATGGATCGGTACCGCCTGGTCGTTGGCGGCGGCGACGACGAGCGTCGGACAGTCGATCTCGGCCAGCCGGCGCCTGCTGTCGAACGCCATCGCAGCCTTCCAAGCGGACGCCATCACCCGGGCGTCCTGGCCTGCCATGAGCCCGGCGAGCCAGTCGGCACGTTCGGCGCCCAGCTGTGGAGCGGCCTGCGCGACTATCAGCTTTGACAGCCGCCGCATCCCGAAGATCTGGAGCGCAGGCGGCAGGAGGAGGCCTTCAACCCACTCGCGCCATGTGGCCATGTTGAAGGCATAGGTGCAAACGAGCACGAGGCGGTCGCATCGCCCGGGATAGTCCAGAGCCAGTTGTTGGGCGATGGCACCACCATGCGAGTAACCAAGAACGTCCGTGGAGTCGATGGCGAGATAGTCGAGCAAGCGCGCCAGATCAGCTGCCAGCATCGCGGCCGTGTAAGGCGGCGGAAGTCCCCGGCTTCGCCCGTGGCCGCGCAGATCCGGGATGATCAGGCGATGCCGGGCGGAGAGACGCTCGAGCAATGGGTGGAACGTCTCGCCGGTGACCATCAACCCGTGCACCAGCAGCAGGGGCCTACCCGATCCGCGCTCGGTGAAGTGAAGTAGGTCTGAAGGTGCAGAGCTCATGTCACCAGTGCAGTGTCAACTGGCCAATTCCGCCAGACCCATGGCTCTCAAGTAAATTTGTCGGAGTGTCGAAGCAGCTAGTGCCGAAGCAACCTATTGGGACCGAAGAACCGGGGAGTGGTGTGAACAAGCTGAGCGAGAGCCAGGGCGGGGCCGATGGAGTCTTCGCGGCAAGGATCGTCGACGGTCCGGCGTATCCGCAGCTGCGGCTCGACAGCGATGCCCTCGAAAACAATATCCGGGTCATGGCGGAGTGGTGCCGGGAGCGGGGCGTGGAACTCGCCCCGCATGTAAAGACAACGATGTCGGCGCCGATCATCGAGCGGCAGTTGGCTGCCGGCGCAGTTGGGGTTACCGTCGCCACCGTGGACCAAGTGGCCTCCGTGCTGGCTTGGGGAAATGGCCACGTTCTCGTGGCCAATGAGATCGTCGACAGGTTCGGACTAACGCGTGTCCGCACGTGGCTGGAGGAAGATCCCGGACGGGAGATCCGTTGCTTCGTTGATTCTGCAGCCGGGGTCAGGGCGGCGGGGGAAGTCTTCGACGGCGGCGGAGGGCTCGCCCTTGAGGTGCTGATCGACGTCGGCACACCCGGCGGCCGCACTGGAGTACGCAGCCTGGACGAGGGTCTGCTGTTGGCTGAGCTGGTCCGGGACACGTCGGGACTGAGGCTGGTAGGGGTTGCCGGTTACGAAGGTGTCGTGCCCAACAGCAGGGCGGCGGATACGGTCACCGCGGTTGACCGACACTGCCGGCTGGTGCGGGACGTGTATCTGGAGGCGGCGAAGTTCTTTGAGACTGCCGCTCCCATTTATTCAATGGGTGGATCCGCGTTCCCGGACCGCGTGGTTGAGTTCCTTCCCGACGGCGGCCAAGTGCCTGGAACACGGATCATTCTCCGGTCAGGTTGCTACGTCACCCACGATCACGGCACGTATGCCGCCGTCAGCCCCGTTCCGGGACTCATTCCAGCGATTTCCGTTCGCGCCGTCGTCCTGTCCACCCCGGAAGCGGGGATGGCCGTCGTCGGTGCCGGCAAACGGGATCTTCCCTACGACGCCGGACTGCCAACCTTCCTCTCGGCCCGGACGGCGGACGGTGCCGAAAAGAAGGGCGCAGCCGCAGAAGTGCGAAATCTCTACGACCATCACGCAGTCCTTACCGGCGTCACCGGACTGGATGTCACCGATACAGTGGATTTCGGGCTATCCCATCCCTGCTCCGCGTTCGACCGCTGGCCTGAATACGTGCTCACCGACCGGGACGGTCACGACGTTGGAGTGTGGCACACCGACTTCCGCCGATCGTCCCTGACGGCCGTGCCCGGCAACGGCTGATTCCTGGCCGTCCTGGACTCCTGGCCCTCACTCCATCTTGGCCTTACTCCTTGAGGTGCCGGGTCAGCACTTCGAATTCCTCGACGCCTAGGATCTGCATGTGCTGTTCCGCGCTGGTTTCGGAACGGATCTTGCCGGCAGCCTGCTCGCTGCCGGCAAGGGCGTCCGCGTCCTCCCACAGCGTGATGGACAGTGACTTGTTGTCCTTCCCAAGCAAGTAGTAGATGCCCAGGCATCCCGGCAGCTCAAGCACCCGCTTGACGGTGTCATCTGAGGGTGTCCCGGTGCTGTCCGGGCCGGGCTGGTAGGTGCTGACGCGAGCGAACATGACTGTCCTCCTTGATCCAGGTCCGACGGTTGGAGCACCTGACGCCCAAGCCGTTGAACCGGGAGCTGGATCCTTGGGATATCGCGTCCTGGTGGCGGGCGGCCAGGTCTCCTCAGACCAGTAAGGACCCGTCAGCGCAGAAGCACAAGGCTCCTGTTTCGGGGCCATCCGCCACAGTCCGCCGGGTCCGCCGGCCCGCTGCTCAGCTGCCCTCGCCGATGGCCGCCCGGGCGTTCCTCTTGAGCTCGGCGAGTTCTTTGCGGGCCACCAGGGCCTCGTCCAGGCTGATTGCCACGAACCTGGTGGACGTGCCGGGGGCGGCGCGGGCCACCAGATCCATGTCGGCGCTGATGACCGTGCCCACCATGGCGTAGCCGCCGCCGGAGACGGCGTCGCGGTGCAGGATGATCGGCTGGGTGCCGCCGGGAATCTGGATGGAGCCGACGGCATAGCCGGCATCCACGATGTTGGACGGATCAGAGCCGGCGCCGAATGGCTGTTCCCGCTCCTTCCACTGCACTCCGGGACCTGAGTACCTCAGCCCCATCCGGTCAGCCACCGGTGTCACCTTCCACTCGCTGTGGAGGAGGCCGTCCAGTCCCTCGTCCGTGAGCCGGTGGTCGTACAGGCCCAGGACAATCCGGACGGCCTGTTCCTTGGCAAAGGCGGGACGGAATTCGTCCGGAACTGTATCGGCGTCGGGCAGGGCTCCGGCGTTGAGCGGGGCGCCCACCGGAACCTGGTCACCGGCCTCCAGCTTGCGGCCTTGGAACCCGCCGATCGCGCCCAGGCTGTAGGTGGACCGGCTGCCGAGCACCTCGGGGACATCGATGCCGCCCTGGACCGCGATGTAGTAGCGCGTGCCGCCCCGGATGACCCCGAAGCTGAGTTCGTCGCCGGCCTTCAGCTGCAGCCGGGTCCATTGGGGCCGGGTTTCGCCGTTGACCCTGACGTCCACAGGTGCCCCGGTGACGGCGACGACGGCATCCTGGTGGGTAGTGAGCACCGGGCCCAGGTACGTGCATTCGAGGACGGCTTCCTTGGCGGTGTTGCCCACCAGGGCATTGCCGAGTTCGGCCGAGTATTGGTCCATGGAACCGCTCTGCGGGATGCCCACGTTGTAGTGGCCGGTGCGTCCCTGGTCCTGGACCGTGGTGGCCAGCCCGGGGTTCTTGATGTCAAACGCCATTGAGGGCCTCCATGAGTTCTTGGTTGTAGCCTTCGGGATCCGCCAGCGCCTGGGACAGATCAAATGTCACGGGCACTTGCCGGTAGCGGAACGTCCCTGCGGAGATCTCGGCCTGGATGTTGTTGTATTCAGCCTCGGTGACCGGCCTGAACTTCACGATGTCGCCCGGTTTGAAGAACACCATGAAGTCCTTGAAGTCGGCCAGGGACTGGGCCGGATCGAAGATGGGCGCGGCAGCGACCCCGAACATCTGGTAGCCGCCGGCACCCCGCACGGAGTAGATGCAGCCGAAGCAGCCGCCGTGGCCCACGGTCAGTTTGGGGGTATCGGTGCGGGGACTCAAATACTTGGGGACTTCGAGTTGTTTTTCCCGCTCTACCAGCTGGAAGAGGAACGGCAGGCCGGCGACGAAACCAACCATGGAGACAAGCCACGGTTGCTCATGGTGGCGCTGGATGAATTCGGCGGCATCCTTGAGGTGGTTGACCTTGGCTGCGTAGTCAATGTCGGAGCCGCCGGGCTCCTGATGGAATCCTTCGCGGAATCGTTCGGCCACTTCCGCCGTGAACGGGTCCTCGTACCAGACCGGGACCTCGATGATCCGGGTTTCCAGCGAATGGTCGTGGTGGTGCGTTAGATCCCCTTCGATGGTCCGGATAGTCTCTTCAAGGGTCGACGGCGGCAGGACGTCGGGATCGAACCTCACCAGCAGCGAGGCGTTGGCGGGGCAGACGTCCACGATGCCGGGCAGCTGCATGGCCGAAAGCTTCGCGGCGATGGACATCACCCTGAAATTGGCGGCCAGGCTCATGGACTCCGAGACCTCAACGAACAGGAATTCGTCTCCGCCCCAGGTGTAACGGGCCTCCAACGCGGCGGGTTCCGGGCTGCTCATTGTGCCTCCATCAGATCGGGGACGGTTTCGAGGAATTTCGAGTGGTGGGTGACGGCCGCAAATTCGGGCCGGCTCAGCAGCTTCTTGTGCACCGGGATGGTGGTCTTGACCCCTTCGATACGGGTCTCATCCAGGGCCGTCAGCATCGCCTCAATGGCCAATTCGCGGGTGTCCGCATGCACAATCAGCTTGGCCATCAGGGAGTCGTAGTACGGAGTGACCGTCGAACCGGTCTCCACCCCGGTGTCCACCCTGATGCCTGCGCCCGCGGGCCAGTCCATGGCCGTGATGAGGCCAGGGCTGGGGAAGAAGTGGTGGTTGGGGTCCTCGGCATTGATACGGCATTCGATGGAGTGGCCGTTGAATGTGATGTCGTCCTGGCGGAGGGTCATCGCCCCGCTGAACGCGATCTGCAGCTGTTCGCGGATCAGATCGACCCCCGTGATCTGCTCGGTGATCGGGTGCTCAACCTGGATTCGCGTGTTCATTTCGATGAAGGCGGCCTCATGGTTCACCGGGTCATAGAGGAATTCGACCGTTCCGGCGCCGCTGTAGCCGCACTCGCGGGCCAGCTCCACGGAGGATTCCCGGATCCTCTGGCGGACGTGGTCCGGGAGGTCAGGCGCCGGTGCTTCTTCAATGACCTTCTGGGAGCGCCGCTGCATGGAGCAGTCGCGGTCGCCGAGATGGACGAAGTTTGTGCCGTCGCCGAGGACCTGTACCTCCACATGACGGGCATGCTGCACAAAGCGTTCCAGGTAAACGGTGGGATCGCCGAAAACGGCCGCCGCTTCGCCGCGCGTCTGCTCAATGGATTCCAGAAGCTTGTCTTCGCTGTGCACAAAGCGGATGCCCCGGCCGCCGCCGCCGGCGGAGGCTTTGATCACGAGCGGGTAGCCGATCCCACTGGCGATTTCTACGGCGTCGGCGGCCGGATCCAGGGGCCCGTCCGAGCCGCGGAGCACGGGAACGCCGGCCTTCCGGGCCGATTCCCTCGCCAAGGACTTGTTGCCCATCATCGCGATGGCGTCCGCACGCGGCCCCACCCAGATCAGGCCCGCATCAGCGACCTTCCGGGCGAAGTCCGCATTTTCGGAGAGGAACCCGTAGCCCGGATGGACGGCATCGCAGCCGTTGTCCACGGCCGCGGCAACGATGGCGTCCTGGTTCAGGTAGCTGGCGGTGGCAGGCGCCGGACCCACCACGACGACGTGGTCAGCGGACCGGGCGGCCAAGGATTCGACGTCGGCTTCGCTGGCCACCACGAATGTCTCGACGCCCATGTCACGGGCGGTCCGGGCGATGCGCACGGCGATCTCGCCGCGGTTGGCGATGAGCAGTTTCTTCATGGCTATCCTTCCCGGACTATGACGATTGCGTCGCCTGGGTTGACCATGTCGCCCTCGTTGACCTCAAACGACTCCAGGGTGCCGGCCACATCGGACTGGATTTCGGTGAACTGCTTCATGATTTCGATAATGCCGAGGGTCTGCCCGACCTCGATGGCGTCGCCTTCATTGGCGAAAGGCGGCTTGCCCGGGCCGGGCTTGCGGTAGAAGACGCCGGGGAGCGGGGAAACGATGGTTGCCACGGGATGCTCGCTTTCAGATGGTTTGGTTAGATCGGTTCAGCCCAGGACCGCACGCACTGCGGTGGCCACTGCGACAGAATTGGGTGCGTCGGAGTGGACGCAGATGCTTTGGAACTGGATGTCCAGCTCGGTGCCGTCAACAGCGAGGACGGGCTTGCCGGCCAGCGCCCTGCTGACACGCTCGGCGGCGGCGTCGGGATCGGTGGGCGCCGGGCGGCGCTGGATCAGCAGTTCACCGGCCGGTCCGTAGTTGAGGTCAACATAGAGTTCGGGCACGAAGTCCACCCCCATGGCCCGGCACACGCGTTCGTGGGCGGTCCCCGCGAGCCCGAAAAACGGGACGCCGAACTGCAAGGCTGTGCCGGCGGCGGCCCGCATCAGTTCCTCGTCGCCGGCCAGCATGCCGTAGAGGGCGCCGTGGGGCTTGATGTGGTTCAGTTCCAGCCCGTGCTTTGCGAGGAACGCCGTCAGGGCTCCGGTCTGATACAGGATGATCGACTCGACCTCCGCCGGGGTGAGCACCATTCGGCGGCGTCCGAACCCCACAAAGTCCGGCAGCCCGGGGTGCGCTCCGACTGCCACGCCGTGCTCTGCGGCCAGCGCCACGGTCCGTTCCATGACGTCGGGATCGCCGGCGTGGTACCCACAGGCCACATTGGCGACGTCGATGATGCGCATGAGTTCTTCGTCGTTGCCGAACTCGTGGAGGCCGAGGCCTTCGCCCATATCGGAGTTCAAGAGCACCCTCCGTTGTACGTGGGGGGCGGCAGAGGAAGAGGTGTCAGCAGAGGTGTCGGGGGTCACATTAATTTGCATGGGTGCAACGCTACTCAGCAATTCACACGCCCGATATTGTGCAGGTCGCTGAATCTGCGGGCATCAATTATGGTTGTTGCACTGTCCGGTGGTGAGTCCCGCCGTGGTTGGAGGGTTCCGTGCGAATTTCAGATTTAGCAGACGACGCCGATCTCAACATCCGGCTCCGGGTTGCGGGCGGCGAGGGCCGACTGGCCCGGCCCATTACCTGGTGCGCCCCCACCGAACACATGGACCCCACGCCCTTCCTCAGCGTGAACGCCCTGGTGCTGACCAACGGCATGGGCCTGAACGTCAAGGACTTCAGGACCTGGGACGCGTACGTGGAACGGCTGGTTTCCGTCCCCGTCTCTGGGCTGGCGTTCGGCTTGGGCGCGGCGCACAGCGAGCTGCCAGCCGGCCTGCTCCGTGCCTGCGAGGTGCACGGCCTTCCGCTGTTGGAGCTCGCGCCTCAGGTGCCCTTTGTGTTGGTCATGCGGCACGTAGAGCGGGTCATCGCCGCCGAGCGTTATGAGGAGCTGCGGAAGGGCTGGGAACTGGCGGACCAATGCACCCGGTTGGCGGCCGACGGGCACTCCCTCGCGGAGGTACTGGCGCGGGTGGCGGATGCCATCAATGCGAGGGTGGCCGTGATCGACCAGAATGCGTTCGAGCTTGTCTCGGCTGGCGCGGCTCACGGCGGGACCGCGCGGACCGCGCTGCGCCTGCCCAGCGGCGAATCCGAGCAGTTCAGGCTTGCCATCGAGGGGATCGGGAGCAACATTGTGCTGCAGCCCATTCTGGGCCCTGTGGCTGCCGTGATCGCCATGCAGCTGAGCTACACCCTCGGGTCGCATTCGCCGCTGCATTCCCGGGAAGCCGCACGCTTCATGGAGGCCCTCTATGAGGACCGCGGCGAGCCCTCCGCGCCGCTGCGCCGCTACGCCGTCGAATCCGGGTTCGATCCTGACAGCGACTGGGGTGCGGTGCTCATCGGCAGCTCAGAAGAGGTGGCCCCCGCAAAGCTGCGTGCCATCGCCTGGCGCGCCCGGGTAGGGCTGCAGGCCGGGTTCGGCACGGTGCGGTTCATGGAAGAAGCCGGGCTGACGACTCTCTTGCTGCAGCACCGGCACGCGATGGCCGACTTGCTGGATGCCGCGCGGGGATTCTTTACGGACGCCCCGGAACTCTCCGTCATCGTCTCGGAATCGGCGGGCCTCAGTGAACTGCCGCTGGCGCTTCAGCTTGCCCGCCGCCACCTGGGACGGCCCGGCGTGCACCAGGCGCCGCTGGCCGATCTCGCCGGCATTGCGCAGGGACTGCCCAGCCCGGGCCTGGTGGCAATGTGCCAGCGGCTGCTGGCTCCCTTGGCCTCCGATGGCGGCAGCTCGCTGCGGGAGACCTTCGACGCGTACCTGCGCCATAGCGGGAACTCCGCGAAAATCTGCGATGAGCTCTTCATCCACCGCAATACGCTCAGCTACCGGCTGCGGAAAATCGAGGAGCTGCTGAAACTGGACCTGTCCGATGGCGAAGTCCGCGCCACGTGCATGCTCGCCCTCGGCATCGTTGCGGCCGCCCGCTAATCAGAATGTGCAGATTGCACGAAAAATAGCCTCAACCTTGGGCGAACTTCCGATATGACGCTGTGAGTCGGATCACTAATCTCAACTCATGGGCGTGGAGCCTGCACGGTCGGGTCATTGGTTGACGGACTGGGCGGGACCATACGGCCTACCGATTCGATCCACTAAGTCGACTGACTGGAGGATTCCCCTTGCCGTGTCACACCGCGTTCCCGAAGGCGCTGCTTTCCCGCACGCACAGGACCGGCTCCAGCCTGACGGATTCGACCTCCCGGCCGTCCAGGACGCCCTTGAGGAGCTGCACCGCCGTCCGCCCGATGTCCAGCATGGGCGAGCGGACCGAAGAGAGCGGGATGGGAAGTTCCGCGGCCAGGGAGGTGTCATTGAAGCCAACCACCGCCACGTCGCGGCCGACGCTGAGGCCATGGGACCGCACGGCTCCCATGGCACCGATTGCCGCGAAGTCGTTGACGGCGAACAGTGCAGTCGGGCGGGGGTTGCAGTGAGCCAGGATGATCTCGGCCGCTTCCCGTCCGCCGGCGGTGTCGAAGCGGGACCACACCACTGCGTTCCGGGGAATCTGCCCGCCCAGCGCACGCCAGCGGTCCACGAAGCCGGCCGTCCGGTCGACGGCCGTGCTGGCATAGGGCTCGCCGGCGATCACGGCGACGTTCCGATGCCCCTTCCTCCACAGGTGGTCGGCCACAAGCTCGCCGCCAAGGACGTCGTCGCACGTGGCCGACGGGAAGCCCGGGACGCGGCGGTTCATGAGCACGAACGGCACCTTCCGGGCAGCCAGCTCCCGCAGCAGACCGCTATCCAGGTGTGCGTCGCCGATGATCAGCCCGTCCACGCGTCGGGCCAGCATGGTGTCCGTCTTGCGGCGCTGTTCCTCCGGGTCGTCGCGGGAATTCATGACAAAGGTGGAATAGCCGAGCTCCGCCGCGGCCTCGTCAATTCCCTCGTACATGATTGCCAGAACGAGGTCCGAGAGCCGGGGGACGATCACGCCCATGAGGCGCGTGCGCCGCGTCCGCAGGCCGGCGGCCTGCGGGTCGGGGGAGTAGCCGCGCTTCCGCGCCAGCTCGCGCACGCGTTCGGCCGTAGCCACGGAAGCTGCCCCTCGGGCCACTTCGGAGCCCGAGTGCAGGATCCTGGACACGGTCGACGGGTGGATGCCGAGCTCGCTCGCGAGATCCTTCAGCGTCACTGTCCGGCCACCGGCCGTGCTCTCGTCCATCAATTTCCCTGCCTCAGCTCAAAAGGTCGTCTTCACCAAGAGTGCCTGATGATGCCTCGATCCCTGCTCCAAGCACCCTTGACGTGTCGCACATCACATTCTATAGTCAATCAAACAACGTACCCAATCGATTGGGTAGACGGAATCCCGGCAGCCTGCGGCAAAGTATTTACCCCCTTGAAACTTCCGGGAGCATCTGCAGGAAACATGGCAGGAATAACTTTTAGTCAACAACCCAATCGATTGGGTAAGCATCCGGAAATGGATGCAAGACAAACGGAGTGGAAATGACAGTCACAGATTTGGGCGGTCCCCACGTGGTGCTGCTCGCCACGGGAGGAACCATTTCCTCCCGTGCGTCCGAGGGCGGGGGAGCCGCAGTGGCGTCCGACACCGGGGAGCAGGTGTTCGCCAGCATGGGGGTTCCAGCGGCGTATCCGGTCCGCGTTGTCGATGTTTTCCGGAAGGGTTCGTACCTGCTGACAGTCGACGACATGATCGCCATCTGCGCCAGGATCCGGCAAGCGCTGGCCGACCCGCAGGTGCTGGGCGTCGTGGTCACCCACGGTACGGACACGATGGAGGAAACGGCGTATCTTGTTGACCTCACTCACGATGATCTCCGCCCGGTGGTGTTCACGGGCGCGCAGCAGGCGGCCGACGCCGACTCGCCGGACGGTCCCGGCAATCTGTCCCGCGCCGTCGCCGTCGCCGGTTCACCGCAGGCGCGGGGAAAGGGCGTGCTGCTGGCGTTTGCGGGGACCATCTTCCCTGCGGCCGGAGTGCGCAAGCGCCACACAACGAGCCTTGATGCGTTCGCCAACCCGGACTTCGGAACCGCAGGATCGGTGAGCCAATCCGGCGAGGTCGAGATCCAGGCGGTACGGCCCGGAATCGCGCCCTTGCCGTTACCGGGCATGGACGCCGGTTCGCCGCGTGTGGACCTTATTGCTGCCTACCCCGGAGCGGACTCCACTCTTCTGCGGGCCGCACTCCAGGCCGGGGCGGCCGGGATTGTGCTGCAGGGGACGGGAACTGGCAACGCCAACCGCGTGCTCTGCCGGGAGGTCGCCGATGCCACCGCGGCCGGCGTCGTCGTGGTGACCAGCACCCGGGTGGAGGCCGGCGCCGTCGTGCCCCGATACGGCGACGGCGGCGGCGGGGATCTGCGCGCTGCCGGTGCCATCCCCTCCGGGCTGCTCAGGCCATCCCAATCACTGGTCCTGCTGAGCCTATTGCTCAGGCTCGGCACCCCCGCCGCCCGGATTGCGGAGACCTTCGCCCTGCGGGGCACGCTCCCGGACTAGTTCCCGCACCGAATCCGAATCTCACGTACAAACCTCAACAAAAAGCGCAGTGAAAGGTTGATCTCATGACAAAGGACATCCAAGTCGCTTTCGGCGTCGACGTCGACGCAGTTGCCGGAATGCTCGGCTCCTACGGGGGCGAGGACTCGCCCTGCGATATCTCCCGCGGCCTGTTCAGCGGCGAGGTCGGCGGCCCGCGCCTCATCCGGCTCCTCGAGAAGTACAGCCTGCCCGCTACCTGGTTCGTGCCCGGCCACTCGATCGAGACCTTCCCGGACCTGACCCGGATGATCGTCGACGCCGGGCACGAAATCGGCGTGCACGGGTACTCGCATGAAAACCCCATCGCCATGACCCGCGAGCAGGAGACCGCCATCCTGGACCGCTCGATCGAACTCATCGAGAAGGTCTCCGGCCGACGGCCCACGGGCTATGTCGCTCCCTGGTGGGAATTTTCCCCGGTCACCAACGAGATCCTGCTCGAACGCGGGATCAAATACGACCACTCCCTGATGCACAAGGATTTCGAGCCCTACTACGTCCGGGTCGGCGACAGCTGGAAGAAGATCGACTACACCAAGGCTGCCGAGACCTGGATGGAGCCGCTGGTCAGGGGCACGGAAACCGACCTCGTCGAGATCCCCGCCAACTGGTACCTGGACGACCTTCCTCCCATGATGTTCATCAAGGCGGCCCCGAACTCCCACGGATTCGTCAGCCCCCGGGACATCGAACAAATGTGGCGCGACCAGTTCGACTGGGTGTACCGGGAAATGGATCAGGCCGCCTTCACCATGACCATCCACCCGGACGTCTCGGGCCGCCCCCAGGTCCTGCTCATGCTTGAGCGCCTCATCGAACACATCAACTCCCACGACGGCGTCAGCTGGCTGACGTTCGACCAGATCGCGGACTCGTTCCTCGCCCGCAGCCCCCGAAAGGAAAACCAGTAATGACCATCCAACAGCCCGCCGTCGACCTGACGCAACCCGCACCGGACGAAAAACGCCGCTTCCCGGTATTCTCCAAGCACCACACAACCACCGCCACCGTGCTGGCGCTGTGTGCCTGGACCGTCGCCGTGTTCGACTTCGGACTTTTCGGCACCCTCCTGCCGGCCATGCAGCAGGAATTCGGCTGGACCGCGACCGAGGCCTACGCACTCAACACCTGGATCGCCGTCGGCACCGCCATCGTCTGCTTCGGAATCGGCCCCGTCATTGACCGGCTCGGCCGCCGCAAGGGCATGATGACCACTATCGGCGGAACCGCGATTGTCTCCGGCCTGACGGCCCTGATCCCGACCGGAATCCCGTTCCTCAGCAACGGCCTGCTGGTGCTGGTCCGTTCCTTCGGCGGGCTCGGTTTCTCGGAGCAGGCCGTCAACGCGACCTACATGAACGAGGTCTATCAGGTCACCGAAGTCGCCGACAAGCGCAAGCGCCCCGGCTTCCACTACTCCTTCATCCAGGGTGGCTGGCCGCTGGGCTTCCTGCTCGCCAGTGCCCTCGCCCTCGTCTTCCTTCCGTCCCTTGGCTGGCGCGCCCTGTACCTGATGGCGTGCGTCCCGGCGGCAATCATCGTGTGGGTCATCTCCAAGAAACTGAAGGAGACGCCGCAGTTCGAACTGCACCACAAGCTGACCCAACTTGAGAAGAGCGGCAAGACCGAGGAAGCCCACTCCCTGGCCCACGCATTCGGCGTCGAGCATTCCTCCGCGGCCCCGCTCAAGCGCATCTGGGAGCCGCACCTGCGCCGGAACACGATCGTCTTCTCCCTGGCCTGGATCTTCAACTTCTTCGGCATCCTGATCTTCAGCATTCTCGGCAGCTCCGTCCTGAAGAACGCCAAGGGCGTGGAACTTTCCGATGCCTTCTGGATGCTGATCGTCATCAACGCGCTGGCGTACTTCGGCTACGTCTTCCACGGGTGGCTCGGTGACAAGATCGGCCGGAAGCGGACGATCATCGGCGGCTGGATTCTCTCCGGCATTTCGTTCACCATCATGCTCAGCCCGCTCGCCGAGAGCCCCTTCATGATCATCGCGACTTACGGCGCCGGACTGTTCTTCCTGGTCGGACCGTACGCCGCGATCCAGTACTTCATGGCCGAGTGCTACCCCGTCAGCTGCCGTGCCACCGGCACCGCCTTCATCGGCGCCATGAGCCAGCCCGGTACCATTCTCGGCGGTGCCCTCTTCACGGCAGCAGCCGCCAGCGCAGGAACCGGTGCTGCCGCCCTGTGGGTCGGCGCGGCCGGAACGCTGTTCTCCGGCCTCCTGATGATCGCCGCAAAGCCGCCGGCCGAGGCCCTGCTCGAGGATCACCCCCATGACGCCTGAGAACAGGGTGGCCGTGATCACAGGAGCGGCCAGCGGCATTGGACGGGCCCTCGCGGTCCACTACGCCCACCGCGGCGTACATTCGGTGATCGGCACCTTTCCCGGCGACCCGCACGACCCGGAGGAAACCCTGCGCCTGGTGAAGGACGCCGGCGGCCAGGGGGTCGTCCATGAAGTGGATGTCCGCAGTACTCCGTCCGTTGATGCTTTCGCCGAACGCGCCGTCCACGAGTATGGCCGCCTGGACTACGCGGTGGCCAACGCCGGAATCCTGCGCAACTCACCGCTGGAGGAGATGACCGATCAGCGCTGGCACGACATGCTCGACGTCGACCTCACCGGCGTGATGCGGACCCTGCGCGCCGGGTCCGCGAAGATGGCCGACGGCGGAGCGATGGTTGCCGTGTCCTCCATTGCCGGCGGCGTCTACGGGTGGGAGGAACATGCCCATTACGCAGCCGCCAAGGCCGGTGTGCTCGGGCTGATCCGCAGCGTGGCCGCCGAGTTGGGGCCGCGCGGCATCCGCGCCAACGCCGTTATCCCCGGACTGATTGAAACGCCCCAGTCCCTGGATCCGGTGAACTCCCTCGGGCCCGAGGGCCTGCAGCGCGCCGGGCTGGAGATCCCCTGGGGCCGGGTCGGACGGCCCGAGGAGGTTGCCAGCGTCATCGGCTTCCTGACCTCCGATGACGCTGTCTACGTCACGGGCCAGTCGCTGATTGTCGACGGCGGCCTCACCATCAAGATGCGTGCCTGAAAAGCCCCGGAAGGACAAGCATGAACAACCCTGACGCCTCCCGAACCACGGAGGGCCGCGCTGTAGTGGTCACCGGGGGAGCAAGCGGCATCGGCAAAGCCATCGCCGAAGCCTTCACCGCCAACGGCGACAGAGTCGCTGTCCTGGACCGGTCGGGCGCGGCGGGAAGCATCGCCGTCGACGTCTCGGATGAAGAGAGCGTGAAGGCGGCCTTCGCCGCCGCACGGTCCCAGCTCGGCAGCATCGACATTCTCGTGAACAGCGCCGGCCTGCTGACGGAATCGCCGCTGGAGGACATGACGCTTGCCATGTGGAACGAGACGATTGCCGTTGACCTGACGGGTGTCTTCCTCTGTTGCCGGGAGGTGGTGGGGGAGATGCGGCAGCAGAAGTGGGGCCGCATCATCAACATCGCCTCCCAGCTGGCGATCAAGGGCGGCACCGGGCTGAGTCACTACAGTGCCGCCAAAGCCGGAGTCGTGGGGCTGACCAAGGCCTTGGCCCTGGAAACCGCCGCCGACAACGTGCTGGTCAACACCATCGCTCCGGGCCCCATCGAGACGCCCCTGGTTGATGGCATCTCCGAGGAGTGGAAGGCGGCGAAGCGCGCCGGGCTGCCGCTGCTTCGCTTCGGGCTGGCGGCCGAGGTGGCCCCGACGGCGCTGCTTCTTGCCAGCGATCCGGGCGGCAACTTGTATGTCGGGCAGACACTCGGGCCCAATTCCGGCGACGTCATGCCCTAGGAGGGACTTTCACATGTGCGGTGCCTGCGGACGAAGTGTAGTGCGCGATCCCGTCCTGGGGCCGATCAGGACGCTGCGGAAGCACCTGATCGTCGCCCAAACGATCAACGGTGCCTGCCACTCCTGGCCGGGAGCCCCGAAAGTGGCCGCGACCAGCAGCGGCTGGCTGGTCTCGGGACCGAAGGGCGTCACGGAAGCCGTGTCAACCGTGGAAGCGCTGTGGTGGGCTGTCCTACGGGGCAAGCCGGGGGCGCGGTGGCAGGACCTGCGTCGTGCCGCGGACCTGGAAACGGGGGACCTGGAACCGGGCGAGCTGGACACGGCGGAACTGGCGCTCCGGGTGCTGAAACTCGGCCACGAGATGGCACAGGATTCCGCTACTGAAACGGACTCGTGACGCGGTAAGGGTCCGGGGCTGCGGGTATCCAGCAACCGGCCATCAGGAAGGAGGCCCGACCGGGACGTCGGAGTGCGGGCAACGAATCTGCTCGTCTGCCTGGGCACGCGCGTTCTCGACGTCAGCGGCGCTTTGCAGCTGCCCGCGGGCCCGCAGCCCGGCCACCACACCGTCAACGTCGGCGTCGGGCCGGTTCTGGCTCAGCTTGTGCTTCGCCTCGATCCGGGTGATGAGAAGTTCGACGCCGACGATCGCACGCAACTGGCCGGCAATGTAGCGCTCGGGGGCGTCGTCGACCGTCCACGGCCGCTTCGAGCCGGCTTCATTGTGATCGCTGAGCCGTCTCACATGGCTGGCGAGCCAGGCCGGGTCGTCGTGGATGATGAGGTTGCCGTACACGTGGGCGGTGGAATAGTTCCAGGTCGGAACGACGCGTCCGTGCTCTGCCTTGGACGCGTACCACGACGGCGAAATGTAGGCGTCGGCGCCCTGGATGATGGCGAGCGATTCACCGGCGGCAGGTTCGGACCACTGGGGATTGTTGCGCGCGAGGTGCCCGTGCAAGGCACCGTGTTCACCCGACGTCGGGTCGAAGACAAAAGGCATGAGCGTGGCGAGGATGCCGTTCGCCGTTGCGGTGATCAAGTTGGCGGCGGCCGGGCGGCTGAGCAGTTGCTGGACTGAAGCGGGGCCGGCAGCGAAATGTGCGGGGATGTACACGGGGATCTTCCATTCGGATCGCGGATCGGACACGGGCTGCGGAGTGTGGGGCGTGCGCGCGGTTTGCCGGCAAGGGGCCGGGAGGAACCGCGGTGGGGTCAGCGGGACTGTTGCGCCGTCACCTCGCCATCTTGGCCCTAGGGGGGCCGGACCGGGAGCGGACGGCCAGGCCGGCACAGAAAACCACCGCGGCGCCGCCGACGATGGTGGTCCAGGTCAGGTCCTCGCCCAGTATGAGCCCGGCCCAGCAGATGCTCAGCACAGGCTGGACGAGCTGGATCTGGCTGACCTGCGCCATAGGGCCGATGGCCAGGCCGTGATACCAGGCGAAGAAGCCGAGAAACATGCTCACAACCCCAAGGTACGCGAAGGCCGCCCACTGTACAGCAGTGGCGGATGGCGGCTGCCCGGCCATGGAGAAGGCCGCCATGCCCACCATTAGGGGAGATGCGAGAACAAGTGCCCAGGAGACGGTCTGCCACGCGCCGAGTTCGCGGGCCAGCTTGCCACCTTCGGCGTAGCCGATCGCCGCTGACACGACCGCGCCGAAGAGCAGCAGGTCCGCCAGCTGCAGCTGTCCGATGCCGCCGGACTGCACGGACGCGAAGCCGATGGCCGCAACCGCGCCAACGCCGGTGATGGCCCAAAAGGTGTTTGACGGGCGTTCATGGCCGCGAAGTACCGCCATCGTCGCGGTCCCGGCCGGGAGTAGCGCGATGACGACGGCTCCGTGGCTGGCGGGAACGGAGGCGAGGGCGAAGGAGGTCAGCAGCGGGAAGCCGACCACCACTCCGCCGGCGACGACGGCGATGCGCGCCCACTGGACACCGCGGGGCGGACGCTGCCGGGTCAGAGCGAGGGCGCACGCCGCGAGGGCCGCAGCGACAACGGCCCGGCCCGATCCGACGAACAACGGAGACAGCCCGACAACCGCCACACGGGTGAACGGCACCGTGAAGGAGAAGGCCGCGACGCCGAGCAGTCCCCACCACAGTCCGGTTGCCGGTCGGGTGGATAGCGGTTGGTCTATATCGGTAGTAGCGCTACTATTGGCTCTCATGTACCACGATAGCACCTCGCGAATTGCGGCTCGGCTCCGGGAATGGATTGCAGATGCCGCGCCCGGTGCCCGGCTGCCCTCGACGCGGTCCCTGGTTGCCGAATACCAGGCCAGCCCGGTGACCGTGCAGAAGGTGCTCCGGATGCTCGACGCGCAGGGCGTGATCGAGAGCCGTCCCGGCGTGGGGACCTTCGTGCGGGCCGTCCGGACAGCCCGGCCTGCGGACTACGGCTGGCAAACGTCCGCGCTGGGCTCACCCCGGGCGCCGCTGCGCCCCGTCTCCACCGCAATGCGCAGCGCGCCGAACGATGTCATCGCATTCCACTCCGGCTATCCGGAGCGGGAACTCCTGCCCGAGCGCCTGGTGCGGGCGGCCCTGACGCGCGCAGCCCGGGGTGAGGCGGCCTTGTCCCGTCCGCCCGCGGCGGGCCTGCCCGAACTGCAGTCCTGGTTCGCGCAGGAACTCCGGGCCGCCACGCCGGCCGGCGTCACGCCGCCAACGCCGAGCGACGTGATCGTACTCCCAGGCAGCCAGAGCGGGCTCAGTTCCGTGTTCCGGGCACTGGTTGGCAGCGGGCAGCCGCTGCTCGTGGAATCTCCAACGTACTGGGGGGCTATCCTGGCTGCGGCGCAGGCCGGGGTCCGTGTTGTCCCGGTGCCGAGCGGCCCCGAGGGCCCGGACCCGCAGGAACTGGCCCGCGCCTTTGACGAAACCGGCGCGCGGGTTTTCTATGCGCAGCCGAACTACGCCAATCCCACCGGCGCGCAGTGGCCGGCCCGGGTGGGCGAGGAGGTGCTGGAGGTGGTGCGGGCATCTGGGGCGTTCCTGGTTGAGGACGACTGGGCGCATGATTTCGGCATCACCACCGTGGCCGCGCCCGTGGCCGCCCGTGACGATTCCGGCCATGTCGTCTATCTTCGCTCGCTGACTAAGAGCGTGTCCCCGGGCATCCGCGTTGCCGCGGTAACCGCCCGCGGCCCGGCACGCGACCGTATTCTGGCGGACCGCGGCGCCGAATCGATGTATGTCAGCGGCGTCCTCCAGGCGGCCGCCCTCGACGTCGTGACGCAGCCGGCGTGGCAGACGCACCTGCGCGGGCTGCGGCACCAGCTCCTGGTCCGGCGCGACCTGCTGGTCAGCAGCCTGCGGGAGCATGCCCCCCAGGCCCACGTGGAGCACGTGCCCACGGGCGGGCTGAACCTCTGGGCACGCCTGCCCGACGGGACCCACGTCGACCGAATTGTCAGTGACTGCGAGGCTGCCGGGGTCATCATCGCCGCCGGCACCGAGTGGTTCCCGGCCGAGCCGGCGGGACCGTACATCCGGCTCAACTACGCCGGCCCCAACCCGGGTGCCTTTCGGGAAGGCGCCCGTATCCTCGGCCAGGTGCTCGAGCGCGCCGTCGGGAGGTAGGCCGGAGCCGCCCTATGCGGGCGTAAGCAGCACCTGGGGCTCCGCGATCGTCACGAATGCCTGCACGGCCTTGGCAAGCCCGGCATCGAGCGTCACAAACGCGTCCGCCTGAAGCCGGGTCAGGGCCACGTATTCGGCGTCGAGGGTGTCTTCCCATCCAAGCTGCTCGGCGAGCCTCCAGGCAGCGCGCTGCAGGACACGGTCGCCGAGGAACCGGATGCGAAGGCCCCGCAGGTAGTCGAGCTGACGATCGGCCTCGGCCTGCGTCACGTCGCCGCGCCGGACCGACTGGTACAGGAGCGAGAGCACCTGCGAGCGAAGTAGCGTCGGCGCCACCAGTTGATGATCCTCGGCGATCGCCGCCCCGCCACGGGCGAGATAGAGGGCCACATCCGGGCCAATCACGAATCGGGTCACGGTCACCTTCAGCCGGCGTCGCGGGGAACGAACATGATGACGGCGACCCCGAACAGGCAGATCACCGTGCCCAGGATGTCCCACCGGTCGGGCCGGAAGCCGTCGAAGATCATGCCCCACATCAGGGAGCCGGCCACGAACACGCCGCCGTACGCGGCGAGAATGCGGCCGAAGTGGGCGTCCGGTTGGAGCGTCGCGGCAAAGCCGTAGATGCCCAGCGCCGCGACCCCCAATCCGGCCCACCACCAGTCCCGCCCCTCGCGGACGGACTGCCAGACGAGCCAGGCCCCGCCAATTTCAGCTGCCGCGGCAAGGATGAAGAGCATGATCGTTTTCGCTATGGTCACGTCTTCATGATGGCACTGTCTTGATGTTGGCACTGTCTTCTCGTTTGGGCTGCCCGGTCACTCGCCCGCGCGGTGCACGCCGATGCCTCCGCCGGACCCGTCACACAGGGACATCGCTTGCGCCGCCAGCAGACGGGTATTATAACTTTAATGTTCAAGTAAAATTGGGTGAGGGGCCAGGGAAGCGACGCCGTCGGGCTGATCGCTTCCGTTCTGTCCGGACACTTGAACCCATTGCCGAAGACCTGAGGACCTGAGATGACCATTGCGTCAATCAAGCGCGATTACACTGCCCGCGCGATCGCGCCCCCTTCCCACGTCGGCGTGGGCGATGATGCGCGGAAAGCCACCGTCCGCGCCGAGCCGGGGGCCCGGGGCGGTGCTGCGGAGCCTGCCGTCGTCCCGACCGGCGAGGACATGATCGCCCGGGCACAAGGGCTCGTTGCCGGCCTGCGCGAACGGGCCGAAGAAACGGAGCGCCTTCGCCGCATCCCGGACGCCACCATGGTTGAGCTGCAGGCCGCCGAAATCTTTCACACACTTTCGCCGAAGGCCGTCGGCGGATTCGGCATGGGACTGGAGACCTATGCTGAGGTGGTGCGCCGGCTCGCCCGGGGCTGCGCCTCCACTGCTTGGAGTGTCGGCCACCTGATCGAGCACGTCTGGATGCTCGCGCGGTGGCCCCGGGAGGCGCAGGATGAAGTCTTCGCCAATGGTCCTGCCCCGTTGGCCGCCGCTACCGGTTCGCCTGCAGGTGTGGCCGAAAATGTCCCCGGAGGCTATGCCATCACGGGCCGGTGGAACTTTGCTTCCGGGGTCATGCATTCGGAGTGGGCGCTGCTCGCCGCGCAGTACGGCAGCGTGCGTTTGCAGTGCCTCGTGCCGCTGGCCGACGTCGAGCTCCTCGATGTGTGGCAGACGGCCGGGCTGCGGGGGACCGGGAGCAACGACATCCGGGCCGAGAACCTGTTCGTCCCTGAGTATCGAACGCTGGACTGGGAGCTCCTGGGCGCGGAAGCCAACCCGGGCAGCATGCTGCACCAGGATCCGCTGGTCCACACGCCCATGGGGCCGCTCCTGAACATGGTGGCTCCGGCCGCCGCACTGGGCTCCGCCGAGTACGCCATCGAACTGTTCCGCGAGCTAATCATGGTGCGGAAGGTCAAGCACACGGTGGAGGATCGCCAGGCGGATTCACCACTCGCGCAGGTCCGCTATGCCCAGGCCTATGGACTGGTTGCTACGGCTCAGCTGCACTGGCGGGAAGCAGTCCGGTTGGTCGCGGCTTCCCATGCTCGCACGCCCTCAACCATGACGGACCGGGAGCGCGGAGCATACCGGCTGTCCCTTGCGCTGAGCGGCGAAGCATCGGCCGAGGCGGTCCGCCTCATCATGACGGGATCGGGCGGGAGCGTCCACCGACTGTCGAACCCGCTCCAAAGGATCCAGCGCGACGTCAATGTCCTGATGAATCATGCGGCGCTCACCAGGGATCCTGTCCTCGAGCAGGCGGGACGGGGCCTCCTGGGCCTGGGGTTCACTGTGCCCTCGTTCTGACTATGCGCTCGTTCTAACCGTGCGCTCGTTCGGAACTGTGCCAGCGCACAGGAAACTTGAAGCTTCAATAAAAACGAGTTACGCTGATTCCATGACTCAGACAGCCGACCGGCCTCCCGTCCTCTTCCTTAGCCATGGAGCGCCCCCGCTGGCCGACGACTCCACATGGACCCGCGAACTCAATGGCTGGTCCGGCACGTTCGGCAAGCCCAAGGACATCCTCATGGTCTCCGCCCACTGGGAGAATGCCCCCGTGACGCTCAGTGCCACCGGGCGTGATCCCGGGCTGGTCTACGACTTCGGCGGCTTCGCCCAGAAGTACTACGAGGTGGCCTATGACGCGCCGCAGGCGCCCGAGCTGGCTGCGGAAGTGGAAAAGCTCGTGGCCGCCCACGGCCATCACGTGGCGCGCGACGAAAGCCGCGGCCTGGACCACGGTGCATACGTTCCGCTGAAAGAGATGTACCCGGCGGCGGACGTGCCGGTGGTGCAGATGTCCATGCCGACGCTCGATCCGCAGGGATTGTTCGACCTCGGAGTCTCACTGGGGCCCCTGCGTGAGCGGGGCACGCTGATCGTCGGGTCGGGATTCACCACGCACAACCTGCGCTGGTTCAATCCCGCCGGCGGACCGGACAGCACCCCGCCCGCGGCGTCGAGTGAGTTCGACCACTGGGCCGAGGAGGCCATGGCCCGCGGCGACGTCGACTCCATCCTGGACTTCTTGAACAAGGCGCCGGCCGCCCGCGAAGCGCACCCCCGCAGTGAGCACTGGGCCCCGCTCTATGTTGCCCTCGGGGCCGCCTACGCCTCGGGCGACATTCAGGCCAAGGCGGCGATCGACGGGTTCTGGTTCGGGCTGTCCAAGCGTTCGTGGACCCTGACCTAGACGTGAGGTCCGAACCGTAATCGTCGGCCGCAGTTGCCGGCGACGCACAACGTAATACCGGGAATGACGTGCAGGGGGAGTCGGTTGTGGACTCCGGGCGCCGGTTCGCCGGCCTGCCAGAAACTTGGCATGAACTTCACCACTGATTTGAACTTCACCGCGAATTCTAGGAGCACAACATGACGATTGCAGTAACGGGTGCCACAGGACAGCTGGGGCGGCTGGTCCTCGAAGAACTTCTCAGCAGCCAGGAACCGGGTTCGCTCGTGGGCGTGGTGCGCGACGCAGCGAAGGCCGAGCAGCTCCGTGCCCGCGGCGTCCAGGTGCGGGTCGCGGACTATTCCGATCAGGCGGCGCTCACGGAAGCCTTCGCGGGCGTCGACAAACTCCTGCTGGTCTCCGGCAGCGAAGTTGGCTCCCGCGTCGCCCAGCACGCCAACGTGGTCAACGCGGCCAAGGCCGCAGGGGTCGGGTTCATCGCCTACACGTCCGTCCTCGCCGCGGACACCACCGAGCTGATCCTGGCGCCCGAGCACAAGGCGACAGAGGAGCTTATCCGCGCGTCGGGGCTGGACAACACAATCCTGCGCAACGGGTGGTACACCGAAAACTATGCCCAGACCGTGGCCACGGCCCGGCAGACGGGCGCCGTTGTGGCCGCTGCCGGTGACGGCAGGGTGGCCAGCGCCACACGGGCAGACTATGCGGCCGCCGCCGCGGCTGTGCTCAGCTCCGCCGGGCACGAGGGGCGCACTTACGAGCTCTCCGGCGACTACGCCTGGGACTTCAAGGAACTGGCGACGGCGATCACCAAGATCGCGGGCAGGGAAGTTGTCTACCAGCCCGTCTCGGCCTCCGAACTGGTTGAGGTCCTGACCGCTGCCGGGCTCGACGGGGGCACTGCAGGATTCCTCGCCGCCCTGGACACGGACACCAAGGCAGGTCTGCTGGCTACCGTCACTGGCGAACTGTCCGGGCTGATCGGACGGCCGACGACGCCGTTGCTGCAGGCTCTGGAGTCCGCGAGCTAGTGCCTTCGCCGAAGGGCCGGCAATGGGCATAATGAAGGCGTGGATTCTCTGCACGTCCGGGGCATAGACGGCCAGTGGTTCCGTGGAACCGCCAGCTGATTTCGGGCAGGCCGGTCACGGGGCGTGGACGGACGGCCCGCTGGTCCTCGGCGCGCCGTGGGAAATCGAAGAGCGGCTGGTGCGGACCGCCGCAGGGCTGGCCGCTATAACCGGGGCGCACTTGATTTGCGCATTCGTGGACCCGGCCAGCTATCTCACGGAGTGGGAGCCGGCTGGTTTCCTGGACGCCACTTCCTTGGATCCTGTCCGCAATATGGAAGCCGAATTCCCCGCCTCGCAGCTGCTCGCCGGCCTTGAGGGCTTTCTCGGGCCGCCGGGCGGGTCGTGGTCCTTCAGGGTGCTGAACGGTGAAGTCGCCCAGGCCCTGGGCCGGCTGGCGGAAAGCACGGATGCGGCCGCGCTGATAGTCGGCGGACAGCGGCCCGGGCGGATTGCCCGGATGAGCCGGCTGCTGGAGGGCTCGGTCAGCGTGTCCCTGACACGTCTGCAGGCCAGGCCCGTGCTGATCATTCCGCATTTGGGGCCGTAACCCGCGCCCGGCCATGCCGCCCGCAAACATGGGTGCGGCGCCCACGCCGTCCGCCCCGGCGCCCACGGGTTTCATCCGCTCTGGGTGACGGCACCAAGCCCAAGCGGTCATAACGTTGGGTTATCGCCGGTGTAGGCCGCCCGGGGCTGGCCCTGACGGCGGAACTGCAGCGGTTGCAACGCCAGCGAATCGAAGTGAGTGATGTCGGACCCAACCCACCGCGCAGCCGTCACATCCGAGTCGCGGGCGCTCGTCGTGGGCAGCGCCGGCTTCCTGGTCCTAGGCGTCGTCGCGTTCCTGCTGGTGTGGCGGGAACCTGTCCCATTGTCCGGACGAGGATCGGCCGGTGACATAGCGGCTCTCGGCACGGCGGTTCTGGGGGCAGGGGCAGCGGTGGCCGGTTGCGTGCAACGCGGGAAGTCCTGGTCACTGCCGGCCCGCGGGGGCAGCCGGATTCGCAATGGCATCGACATCGCAGGTCTCTCGCTGGCACACGCGTGTATCTTCCTGCTCGGCTGGCTGGCGCTTTTCTCGATCTTCCAGCGGGCGTTCATCGGCGCAGTCCTCTATCCACTGGCGGCTGCCATCCTCGTCGGGACTACGGGCGCCATCAGCGCCTACACCGCCTACCTCTCCGCGCTCAGCATGACCGCCTACCGGCTCTCCGCGCTCCTCGCCGGGTTCCTGGTCACCGGGGTACTCACAAGCATGCTCACTGCCGAGAACCCGCAGTGGTGGCAGGAGAACCTCAGCGCACTCGGTACAAGCTCCGACGTTTCCGGGGTGGCGTTCAACTTCACCTTGATCGTCGCCGGCGTCGTGGTCACCACCCTGGCGGGCTATGCGACGGCGACGCTCGCGGCGACCGCGAAGACCGCCTCGGCGCGGCATCAGGTCAGGGTACTCGAAGGCGGCATCGTCCTCATCGGCGTCTTCCTCGCCGGCGTGGGATTATTTCCCGTCGATGAGCGCTTCGGGATTCATACCCTGGTCGCTTCCGGCATGGTGGTGGTGTTCGCGTCCTTGATCGTCCGTATCCGAGCCCTGGTTCCCTCCATCTCGGGGACCTTCGCTGCGCTAGGATGGGTCTTCCTGGCAGTCATAGTCGTCGCTGCTGTGCTGTGGTTCCCCGTCGGCTATTACAACCTCACCGCTGTGGAGCTCATCGCATCCTCGCTGGTCTTCGCCTGGCTCATCGTCCTGATCCGCAACCTCGCCGCCGTCGATGCCGACCAGTTCGGCGCAGACCTCCAAGCGCGCCGGCTGTCACAGCCCACCGGTGCGGCAGCCCGGCCTGCCCCAACCGCAACGGACGAAACATCGGCCGAACCGTGAGTGCCGCCGGCCAGGTGTGAAGCTTCCCCCCGTGGCCGGTGCCGTGGTCTACGAGTGGGTGGGTTCCTCGACCAGGGCGGTGGCGATGCTGGCGGCGTCGTCGAGCGCCGCAAGATAGCGCTCGGCGTCGAGGGCCGCGGCGCAACCGGTCCCGGCGGCGGTGATGGCCTGCCGGTAGCGGTGGTCCACGGCATCCCCGCAGGCGAAGACGCCGGAAAGGTTCGTGACCGTGGTGGGGGAGTCGACCTTGATGTAGCCCTCGGCGTCGAGGTCCACCTGGCCGCCGAGCAGTTCGGTCCGCGGGACGTGGCCGATCGCGACGAAGATGCCGGTGGCTCCGTGTTGACGGGTTTCACCGGTGCGGGTGTCGGTCAGGGTGACGCCGGTGACCTTGGAGTCCCCGTGGATGGCGGTGACGGCGGAGTTCCACGCGAAGCTGATCTTGGGGTTGTCCTTGGCGCGCTGGGCCATGATGCGGGAGGCACGGAGCTCGCCCTTGCGGACAACCACCGTGACGGTCTTCCCGAAGCGCGTCAGGAAGGTGGCTTCCTCCATGGCCGAGTCGCCGCCGCCTACCACGATGATGTCCTGGTCCCGGAAGAAGAAGCCGTCGCAGGTGGCGCACCAGGAGAGTCCGTGGCCGCTGAACTTCTTCTCCTCGGGCAGGCCGAGTTCCTTGTAGGCGGAGCCGGTGGCGAGGATGACGGCGGGCGCTTCGTGGGTCTCCCCGGCTCCGGTGTCCACTCGCTTGAGATGGCCGGCGAGCCGGACTTCGGTGACGTCGTCGAACACCACCTTGGCGCCGAACTTCTCTGCCTGCTGCTGGAGGCCGTCCATCAATTCCGGGCCCTGGATGCCGCCCGGGAAGCCGGGGAAGTTCTCCACCTCGGTGGTGTTCATGAGGGCGCCGCCGGCGGTGACCGCTCCGGCGACGACCAGCGGCTCGAGGCCGGCGCGGGCGGCGTAGATTGCCGCGGTGTAGCCGGCAGGACCGGATCCGATGATGATCAGCTGTTGAGTGCCCATGGGGGTGTCTCCTGACGGAGCTGAACTGACGGGGAACTACGGGGTAACAATAATGAACGCCGGGCCGCCCGGGGGCCAGCGCGCTGGCCATCGCTCCGGGAGACCATGTGGCGTTCATACTTGCACACGGTCCCAGAGCCAGCCATCACCCGTTTCGGGTGACCCGGAGACCCTCGCGGGACGGCGCAGCTTTGTTGCGCAGCTGTGCGGCGCGGGTTGTAGGGAGCGGCTAGGCGGAGACCAGCGTCTGCGTCAGGATCGTGCCGCCAACCCCGACCAGGACCGCGCCCGAACTCCCGACGACGATCCGGCCGGTTCGGGGCCGGGCGAGAAAACCGGTCACTTTCCTGAGCCCACTAAGCACCAGCACGTACCAGGCCAGCGCGATCAGTAGAAAAATGGCCGCCATCAAGGCGTGCTGGGCGAAGGCAGGCAACGGGGCAACAGTAAATTGCGGGAACAGGGACAAGTAAAAGACCGCGACTTTCGGGTTGAGCAGGTTGCTCACCATTCCCTGCACGAAAGGCGAACTCCCACCGGGTTGGCGTCCAGGGCCGGGTACCGCGGGCAGGCTGTCTTTCATGGGATTTCTGGCGAATGCCTCTGCGAGCGCCCGGGCACCAAGGTAGAGCAGGTACGCGGCCCCGGCGATCCGGATTCCGGTCCCAAGAACCTCCGATGCCCCCAGCAGCGCCGTGACACCGAGCACGGCCAGCGCGGCAAGAAACGTGTTGCCCACCATGATTCCGGCGACGGCGGCTGCTGCGGCCCGAGGGCCGCGGGCCGCATTCCTGAGGACGAGCGCAAAGTCCGGGCCGGGCACCAGGACCACGACAAGGCAGGTCAGCACAAAGGCCGCTAGCTGTTCGAGCATCTTGGTTTGCCTCCGGGGATCGGGCGCTTTGGTGGGACGTGAAAAGACTGCCGGGCAAGCTAGGGCAGTCTTCAAGGTTAGGCCATCTTGGCGGTGGCCCGTGTTCGTCCCTGGCCACTCCGACCCTTGGGGGCTGAAACCTCACCCGCCGGGCATGATTCGCTGTGGACGCCGGAAAGCTAGCGTGGCATCAACATCGCACTACGGTGGGCTCTGGCGAGACATGTTCCCCTGCTTGCGCCTGCCCCGCCCAACGCCAGAGGAGGCGGCATGTCCGGCTGTGCAACGACCAGGGACGCGGCTCGCCGCGGGGACGGCCAACCTTGAACTCTCCCAACGACGGCAACTCCCAGACGGTGCCGTTCAACCAGAAACTCGCTCTGCTGCTGGCGATGGCGATGTTCGTCCTCGTCGTCGATACGTCGATCATGAACGTCTCGATCTCCGCCGTGGTGAACGACATTGGCGCGACCGTCAGCGGGCTCCAGTCGACAATCGCCCTTGAGGCGCTTGTATCCGCGGCCTTTATCCTTATCGGCGGCAAGATCGGCGACCTGTTCGGGCGCAAGCGCGCTTACGTCATCGGGCTTGCCTGCTACGCCGTCGGCGCCGTGTCGATGACCCTGGCCCAAAGTCTGCTCCCGATCATCATCTGCTGGGCCCTGATCGGCGGCCTTGGCGCCTCGCTGCTCCTTCCCGCCATGCAGTCCCTCATCCATGGAAATTTCGAGGGAGATGCCCAGCACCGGGTCTACGCCCTGGTCGGCGCCTCGGCCGCGATCGCCGCCGCCGTCGGGCCTCTGCTGGGCGGCTTCCTCACCACGTTCCTGTCCTGGCGCGTCGCCTTCCTGCTCGAGGCCCTCATCATCGCGATCGTCCTGTCCGGAATCAAGCTCGTCAAAGACGTGCCATACACCGGGCCCCGGGAACTGGATATCTTCGGATCATTCCTGTCCATCGTCGGCATGGGCGGCGTCGTGCTCGGCATCTTGGTCTGGCAGGAAGGCGGCGAGGCGGTGGCCGCACTCCTGGCCGTGGGCGCCGTCGGACTGGGCGGCCTGGTCTACTGGCTCATTCAGCGCAAACGCCGTGACAAGCCGACACTGCTGGATCCGGACTTGTTCCAAGCGAAAACCTTCCGCTTTGGTGCCACGGGACAAATGCTCCAGCAGATCGCTCTGGGCGGCACCATGATCGTTCTGCCCATCTACCTTCAGATGGTCCTCGGATACAACGCGATGCAGTCAGGTCTGTCGATCGCCCCGCTCTCGCTCACCATGTTCGCGGTCGCCATGATCGCCGGGAAGAGATCCGGGATGCGGCGCCCGGCCAGCCTCATACGGTGGGGCTTCCTGTTTCTGATCGTGGGTTTGGTGGTGCTGGTCCCAATCGTGCCGCGCGCGGACTCCGGCTGGTGGCTCCTGATCCCGCTGATCATCTCGGGATGTGGCCTGGGGCTGCTGGTATCCCAGCTCAACAACTACACCTTGTCCCCGATTTCGGACGAGCGAGTCAGCGAGGCCGCCAGCGTGAACTCTGCCGCGGGATCGTTCGGCTTATCCTTCGGGCTCGCGTTCGCCGGCGGCATCATGCTGGCATCGCTGTCGACCATCTTCATCGGCTTGTCGGATTCCAGCACGGTCCTCCCGCCCGCCGATAAGCAGCAGGTCGCGACGGTTCTGGAAGACGACGCCCAGGTGATGAGCGACGCACAACTCCAGGAACAGATCGCCGGACAACCGGAGGACATCCAAAACGAAATCATCCGCATCAACACGGAGGCACGGCCCCTGGCCCTCCAGATCGCACTGCTCGTCCCGATCCTTGCCGGTCTCGCCGGGCTCGGCACCTCCTTCCGCATGATGCGGCTCCCCGACCCCAAGCCCGCCGGTACCGGTGAGGGGAGCGTCCTGGGCTGAGCCCTCGGGTTCCAATCGCGGGCCGGTTGGTATCGGGCCACGACGAAGAACTTCATGAACGGTGACCGGGTCCGCCAGGTGGCCGTGAACCCCTCGGGGAAGGAGTAGATGCCGCCGGTGACGAGCTCGATTCTTTCCCCGGCGGGGGTTTCCAGCTCGGCTTCGCCCTGGATGACGTGGAAGTTGTCGAAGCCGAGGATGGCGCGGTAGTGGAATTCGCCGTCCTCGGGGCTAATCCTCCACAGCCCCGCCGGCGGGCCTCCTTCTGGCCAGATCGCCCCGTTCCTGGAGGACCTGGTCAAGCGTGACCTCATCAGGGTGCTCGACATGGTCTTCCTGAGGAAGACCGAGGATGGCACGCTGGAGACGGCCGAAATCTCTGACCTCGACCCGAGCGAGCTCGGCGAGGTGCGCATGGCCGAGGCCGACCTGGCCATGGTGCTCTCCGAGCACGTGCCGTTGGCTAGCGTATCCAGGTTCGCCTGTGAGGCTGGAGCTACGGACACGGAGCTGTTCTCCTTCCTCGCACTCAGCTTCGGCCTTGAGCAGGACCCGCGTTCGGCCGTCGCTGCCTCGCGGCGGCTCAGGCCCAATCTGCCTGGCAACCCAGGTCAGAGTTGCAGGAAGCCGTAGCCGACGATCAAGAGCCCGATCGCCAGCGTGACGATCGCCGCTATCCGGCGTCCGTGGCGCTGCAGCCAGTTGTAGAGGGTGGTCAAGGGTGCTTGGGCGCGTTCCGGTGAGTGTAGCCACACCCCGACGGGAATGACGACGGCGGACTGGGCCACGGCGGCGTAGGCGAGGACCAGCACGCTCCCTTCCAGCGGCGGCGGTTCCTGGACACTGATCACGGCGCCTGCCGTGACGGCCAGCAGGATTGCCTTGGGACGCAGGTTCAAGCCCAGGCCCAGGACCACGAATTCCCAGGGCCGGGCGGAGCGGAACCTCGACGTCATTTTGCCAAGCATGGCGTTGTCCCGCTGGCCCTTGCTCACGAAGAGGTACACGGAGTACCCAATCAGAATTGCTCCGATAGCAATGGCAATCTGGGCCAGTAGTTCGTCCTTGCGCAAGAGCGGCGGCCTGCCGGGAAGGAATTGCAGCCCGACCGCCGACAGGCCCACCACCATAATCGAACCCGCCAGGCTGCCGATCAGGAAGGGCAGGGCGCCGCGGCGTGGATCTGGGGAGAGCAGAATCATGATCGTCACACTGACAGGCACGGTGCTCATCGCCCCGGCGAGGCCGAAGAGCACCAGGCTGGTGATGGTGCTCAGCATGCGTCTCTCACCTGCCCCGGGCAGGACCCTGACGGCACGTCACGCCTTCGGCGCGCTGCCGGTGTCCGGGCGGCCTGGCCGCGGCCGGCCGCGGCGGGCCCGGATCGCCTCATCCTCTTGTTTGAGGAGCATTGCCACGTCCGTCTGGTCGCCCGTCAATGGCCGCCACCATGCGATCCTAGGATCGGAATCGAGCAAGATGGCGCGAACGAAGAGCGTCAGTGGTACGGCGAGGATGGCGCCGACAGGGCCCAGGACCACGGCCCAGAAGAGGACGGAGACAAAGGTCAGAGTCTCGCTGAGCGACACAGCGTTGCCCACGAACTTCGGTTGAATGATGGACTGGATGACGCTGTTGATCCCGCCATAGATGACGATGATGGCCAGCACGGTCGGCCAGCCACCGGTGAGGAATCCAAAGAACAGCGGGGGGACGATCGCGATGAAGTACCCGATGTTGGGGATAAAGCTGCAGATGAACGAGAGCAACCCCCAGAGCAGGGCCCCGGGGACTTGCAGGATGACCAGGACCAGCCAGTTGAACACGCCTTGGGCGAGCCCGAGGACCGTCGTGGCGACCATATAGCGGCGCACGCTGGTTCCGAAGCCGTCAAGGGCGGTGACCAGCGCCGGCCGGTGGTAGTTCAGAAGGGCCAGGATCACCGGTACGCGCGAGCCATCCAGCGCCATAAGGATGAGCATTGTCAAGATGATCACGAGGCTGGTCACCAGGCTCGCGATGTTTCCAAGGAGGCCGCCGAGGAACCCCAGGATACCGCCCGGAGTAACCCCGTTCAGGACTTCCTGGGCTTGCTCAGGGCCAAACCCCATAGACTCCAGCGCACTGGCGATCGTGGCGGCGAGTTGCTGCACTTGGGGGGCGTATTGCGGCAGCAGTGCGGAGAACTGTGCCAGTGAGGCAATGAGGACCGTGGCGAAGGCGGTCAGCAACCCGAAGACGGCCGCGATTGTGGTCCCCGTGGCTATGCCCCGGGATATTCCTCGTCCTTGCATCCAGCGGCGCAGGGGATGAACGCACAGGGTGAGCACGAACGCGAAGAACACCGGTGTGACGATTCCTCGCATCGCACCAAGGCCGAAAGCGACTACGGCGGCGCCGGCCAGGGCGAGCAGGATGGTTACGCTGCGGGGGAGGGCCGGACGTGGATCGGATTCCGATGATGCCGGCTCCATTGAGCCCTCCTTGGTTCAGCCTGGCTCCAGCTTAGAGGCGAGGAGACCTGCCGAGTAGTGAGTTCATTGTGGCTTGTCCCCGACTATGAGGGTTTCCCAATCTGAGTCAGACGCCTGCTTTGCTCTTGATCCGGTTGAACTCCTCCGCAGTGATGGTTCCAGCGTCCATGAGCGCCTTGGCCTTGGCGATCTCCTCAGTCGGGCTCGCTGCGGCTACCTGGCGTATATACGCATCGGTTTCAGCCTGGCTCTTGCGGGCCTGGGCCATTGACCGCTCCGCCATCCCCTTGCCGCGCGCAATCATGTACGCCAGCACGGACAGGAGAGGTACAAAGACCAGGAAGAGGATCCAGACGGCCTTCCACCAGCCGCTGAGTTCGTGGTCCCGAAAGAGGTCGCCGATCACCATGAACAACGCCCAAAGGAAGGCGAAGAACGCATAGAAGATGAACAGCCACCAGAAAAGTTCCCAAAAGTTCTCGAAGAAACTCATTTTGGCTTCCCTACTTTCATTTGGCGAACGTTGTTTGTGGACGGGGCTCTGGGCGGGGATGAGTTCAGATGTGCGGGTTCCGGGCGGCCGACCTAGCACTCGATGTCATTCGCGAGGTCGCTGATGGCGGCCTGCACGTTCGCGGCTTCGTCCCGCAGGGAGTTGGCTGCCTGGCTTAGTGTCGCGGTGTCGGGAACGGCGTTGACTGCGGCAGCAAACTTTTGTTGGGCAGACTTGACGGCATCCACCCGTTCTTTGGCCGCGTCACCGGCTGCATTAAGGAGATCGTCGTAGGCCTTCTTGACCTGATCCCGGGCCGACTGGATCTGCTCCACTGTGACACCTGGCTTGAGCGTGTCCTTAAAATTTGTCAGGGATGCGGAGAATGCATCGGAGGCGGCGCAAACCGGTGAAACGCTCTTAGTCTGGCTGGTCGCGGGGCTGGTGCTCGGGGTGGTGGTGCTGCAGCCGGCGAGTAACGCGATGGCTGCCCCCAGCGCCATCATCCGCGCTAGGACTGGTTGTGGTCTCGTCATTGCAAGGCCCCTCTCTCCGTAGGCTTGCACTTCTCATGGGCTGACGCCTGGCAGCCCAATCACTGGCAGGTACCACCAGTGTTGGCTTTGGACAACGCAGGCGCGTCACCCGCCGGGGGTGATCCTGCAGGAGGTGCCCAGTCCCGCCCACGGCTGGTCGAATCACCCCCGGATGATGATGTGCGCGCCCGGTACGCGTGATGGACTGCTGTCCAAAATGAGGAGGACGTCATGTGCCGTTGGCTCGCGTATTCAGGTTCGCCCGTGAAACTTGATGATCTTTTGTACAAACCTGTCCACTCGCTCGTCATGCAGAGCAAACACGCACGCATGGGAGTCGAGACCACCAACGGCGACGGATTCGGCGTTGGCTGGTATGGATCGGCCCCGACGCCCGGAGTGTTCCGCAGCACCGAGCCGGCCTGGCATGACCGCAACCTCCGCGAATTGTCCGCGCTGGCATCGGCCGGCCGCGTTTTCGCACACATCCGGGCCACGACCGGATCTGCGATCCAACAGACAAACTGCCATCCGTTCCGGCACGGCCGCTGGCTGTGGATGCATAACGGGCTCATCACGGATTTCCCGACGGTCAAGCGCGACTTGGCCTTCGCCGTCGAGCCGTCGTTGTTTCCGTTAATCGAGGGAGCGACGGACTCGGAACTGTTCTTCTACGTCGCGCTCACGTTCGGCCTGGAGCAGGACCCGCGTGCTGCGGTCGCCTCCGCGGTTGGACTGATTGAAGACGTCGGAAAGCGCCACGGCATCCAGTACCCCATCCAGATGACTGTGGCAACCACCGACGGCGAGAGCACGTGGGCGTTCCGCTACTCGAGCGAAGGCATGTCGCGGACGCTGTTCCACAGTGCCGACATCTCCACACTTCGCGCCCAGTACCCGGACAACCCCATGCTCCAAGGGCTCTCCTCCGACGCGCGCGTGGTGGTTTCCGAGCCGCTTGGGGATCTGCGGGGCGCGTGGAGGGAGATACCGGAATCTACCTGCCTTGTGGTGCACGGAGCCGGAGAAGACCTCTTCCCGTTCTCGCCGACAGCTCCCTAAGCTGCAATGCGCCGGCCGCAAAGTGCGGTCGGCCTAGCGCGGCCGGCTAATGCCGGTCGCAACCGGCCGGCCCGCCGCAAAACAGGACACTGTGAAAACGCAGGTCGCTCCTGATCAGGCGTCAGTCTCTCAGCAGTCGCGAGCCCTCAGGGGGAATGCGTGCCCTCAGGGGAGACGGAGTGTGGGATTCGGCTCGTCCGGGGGGCCACCCGCGCTGGCGGACTTTGCTGGGGCGGCCTCCGGGGAACCAGCCGCCCTGGCCGGCACGTGGGGAGTGGCGGGCACGGCGACAGGTTCGGTGACGGGTTCGGTGACGACAGGCTCGCCGCCTGAGACGGCTGGCACGCCGCCGGGGCCGGGAGCAACGGCGGGGCGGCACAGCAGTTCGATCACGAGAATGGCCAGCACGGCCAGGACCGCTGTCCAGATGGCGACGGCCGCCGTCGGGTCCTGCCAGAAGATCAGTACCAGCACAGCGATACCGACAACCGCGGCTTCCAAAATCCGCCGGTAGCGGGCCAACCAGAGTTGCCACGGTTGGGCCTGGCCTGCTCCGACCTTCCCGGTGATGTAGTCTCCCGCACGCGCCAGGCCGTGCCGGACAAACTCCGCCGGACGCGAGTGCCCGCCCAAAAACGCGGCCAGAGCGATGATGAGTCCCACCACGAAGACGAGGCGCAGGCTGGTGCGCAGCGGCACCAGGAATGTCTCGACGAGGTTTTGAGCCGCCGCCGGGGTGACAGAACCCGGCGGAATCGAGTTGAGGAGGACAGTTCGCCCGATGACAAGTCCCAGGGCCAGCAACGCCATGGCTATCGCCACGGCCAAACCGACACCGCTGGTGGTGCTCCGTTTCCGGCCACGTGGGGCCACAGCGATTGCGCCTACGGCCGTAATCACCGTCAACCACGCCAATATCGGGGCGGTCGCATCCAGCGTTCTGATGGCGTTCGTGGCCCGGACCAGTTCGGGCGACTGGAACAGGGTGATCTGCCTGTCAATGTCGGGGATCCTGGCGGCGATGCCGACCCCCTGGTCGACGAGGGCGGTCTTGACCCGGGCAACGATCTCCTTGGTAGAGATTGTCACCGTGCCGCTTTGGTCGATACTTACGGCGCCGCCCGTGTTTCCGGTGGCGAGGTTCACGATGCCTTGGTGCGCCACCCGATTCACCTGGATCCAAAGATCCTGGAACTGCGGTGTGGCCACGAATTTGGATACGGTGGAATGAATGAGGTTCCTGGTCTGCTCCGCAATCACCGGTGCCAGCCCGGTGATCACCGCGGCCACGCGCGGCGCCGTCTTGCTGAGTTCGTTGAGCGCATCCCGGGTGATAGCCTCGAAGTCCACGGAATCGGAGATCTGTTGTGTGACCTTGTCCGTGATCTCGGCCTGGATCGCAGGGTCCGAGGCCAGCGGCGCCACCGTTGCCACGTAGCGATCGGTGTCCAGGATTTCACTGCGCAAATACATGGCAGGCACGGCGGCGAAGGCCAACACGGCCGTCAGGACCACCAGCACGATGGCCACTATCCGGCGAGCCAGCCCCTGATGGCGTGGCCCGGAGGGCTTCGGTGGGGCCTGCCGTGTGTCGTCCCGTTCTCGCTGCAACCGGGCAACTTCTGCCCGTAGCCGCAGTATTTCTTCCTGTTCGGTGCTGCCGGAACTTGGGGGCTGTTCTTGGAGAGACATGGGGTACCGCCTAGGTAGCAACTCGTCGACCGGGCCCGATGTACCGCGGTTGGGCACTCATGACAATTTTCATTGTCCACTCGGGGCGTTCGTGCAAACCCACCCACACCGGGTGATCTAACCCCGCGGGCAAGGGGCCGCCGCTCATGCCACGCCGTGTCGATCAGCCCGCCGCATCGCTGTCCGGCCATGAGTTTTGCGTGTCCGCTGCCTCATTTCCCGCCAGGCTTCTGCCAATTGCCCCCTCATCATCCGTTTCGGGTGATGAGGAAGGCGGGTTAGGCTCACAGGCCCAGGCGCCGGCCCGCCGCGAAAAAGGCCACTTTGCCGACTAAGAGGAGAGCCCCCAAATCAGCAATCATTTGGACCGAAACGACTGACCGCGCCAGCTGACTCACCGGGGTAATGTCGCCGAACCCGACGGTGGCAAAGGTGGACGTTGTGAAGTATAGGGCGTCTGTTTTGGTGAGGGATTGGCTAAACGACGATGGGTCCGTTAGAGACAGTGACATGTATAGCAGCGAGAAAAGACACAGAAACATGAGAACGGCCTCGACCACAGTCACGGCCGCCCGGACCTGGGGGATATGCGCTGCGAGTATCATCCGCAATTGAAGGGACAGGGCCGCGAGAAAGACTAATACGATAGCCGCCAGACGGATCCAGGCGGCCGCCGGATTGTCCCCGTTGAATCCCCCGATCGGGATAACGAAGTAGAGGGAGAGGACTAGCACCGTAAAGGCAGCCAGACGTACTCCCGCCCAAATAAGGACCTGCCGCCGGCCTGCTTTGTCGAGGTCACGGAGGAAAATCGGGCCCGGCTGGCTTCCGTGCTTCGTCGCCATGACTGATGATACCCCCGCCCCCGGAATTCGCGCCGCGCCGCAGATGTGTAGCGCCGACTGCTATTTGGCCGCATCACGCGGAGGCGCACAAGGGGTCTTTGCGCCCTGTTAGGGCCCTTTTGCGTCGGCCTAGCATGTGCTACGTGGGAGAAATGCCAAATGTCGGATGGCTGCCTGGTCCTCAGTTCAAGATCCGGCCGCCCTTGCGCGGTCTTGGAGCGTTGGGGCGTCCTCGTCTGGAAAACGCATTGTCCGCGTCCGCCGATTCGCACCGCCTGACGCTCGTCGCAGCGCCGGCTGGCTACGGCAAGTCCACATTCTTGGGCGACTGGGTCCGCAACTGCGATCTGCCGTGCGCCTGGCTGTCACTCGATCGGTTCGATACCGAACCGGTACGGCTTTTTCACGGGGTTGTCGGGGCAATCCAGCGTGCGGCAAGCACGTTGCCCCTGCCGGGCAGCGATGCACTGCTGGCCCTTGACCAGTGCCTTGCCCATGACCGGGCGGCCTCCTACGACCTTTTGCTCCGGGCCCTCGAGGAGCTCACGGAGCCGATTGTCCTGGTGATTGACGACGTCCATTTGGCCGGGCCGGGGCTGGCGAACGGAATCGTGGGAGTGCTCGCCGCGTCGGCGCCCCCATCATTGCGGCTGGTCCTCTCAGGGCGGGGCCATACGCCCATCCAGCTGGAAAGGTTCCGGTACGGCGAGGGCCTCGGTGAACTGCGCGCCCCCGAACTTGCCTTCACACAGGAGGAAGTCGCCCAGTTTGCGTTTTCGCTCGGACAAGACGCGGCCTTTGACGCCGGATCCCTCTGGACGATGACTGCCGGCTGGCCGGTCGCCGTGCACGCGAGCATCGTAGCGCTGGCGCAGTCCGGCACCGTGCCGGTCACGACGCCGGGCACCACTGCTAAGCACGTACCGCTCGCCGACTACGTCGCGGAAGAGATCCTTGACCAGCTCGAACCGTCGCTGGCGGAGTTCATTTTGCGGGCAACAACCTGCGACTGGCTTGGCCGCCGACTCGCCGTCGAACTCTATGGCCGGCCGCACGGCGGCGTGCTGCTTGAGGAGTGCCTGCGCAATGGCCTCTTCATCGAGGAGCACGATTACCGCGGCGGTGAATCGATGTACCGCTGGCATTCCCTCTTCGCGGCGCAGTGCCGGCGAATCCTGGAGCGGCGCGACCCCCTCCTTGCAGAGCGTCTTCACCGCGTGGCGGCGCGGTACTACCAGGACACCGACGTCGTCGAATGCGCAGCCCAGGCGCTGCAAGGGCGCGCACCACGCCAGGCCGTGATGTCGCTAGGGGCGCACTGGCTCGACTTCGTGCTCGGCAACGACGCCCAGACTCTCGAACGGCTGTGCCGGGACCTGCCCACGCCGTGGAGCGAGGACCCTGAGATATTGATGATCAGATCCGTCTGCCGCCAACTTGCCGGCGACAGCACCGCGGCGTCCGAGCTCACCGTGCGGGCGCTGTCGCGGACGTTTGTCCTGGATGCGCTTCGCCGCCGGAGGCTTGAGGGTTGCCGGGCCCAGTTCGAACTGACGCCGGGCATCGGCCGCACGGACCTCCACGCCGCCCCGGCTGAAACCGGCCGGCTGAGCAGGGACGTTTCTGGAGACCGCCACTCCGCCGCCTGTTCGACAGGACTCTTCCTGCTTGCCCAGGCGGAATTTCGGTTGCACCGCACCGGCGAACACGCGGCTGCCCTGCTCCAGGCGGCCGGCGGGACCGGCGCCCCGGAGCAGTTGGAAGCAATTGAGATCTGCGCTCAAGCGGATCTGGCGTTGGCGTTTGCCGGAGCCGGTGATCTGTTGGGCGCTTCAGAGCATGCCACGCGGGCGGTGGAGCGGGGAGACACACTCGGCTGGAGTTCGCAGGAACGGATGGCTCCGGCCTGGCTGGCACGCGGAATTGCGTGCTACTGGAATGACAACCTGACGGCGGCGCAAACTTACCTGGCGAAGGCCCAGAGATTGGGCAGTGACCTGCTCCCGTCCGGGCCACTGAGTGTCATTTATCGGGTCCTGACTGCTTGTGCCACTGGCGACCCGGCCCGGCTTGACGAATCCAGCTCGGTTTTGGAGTCCTTCCACACACGTGGGCTGTTCAGCGGGTCTTGGAACGCCTTGCACACGATTGCCGTAGCGAAGGTCGCTGATGCCCAGGGCGACTTGGACGGTGCGTTGGCGATGGCGCAACCGCTGGGTGCTGGCGGGCACGGGGCACTGGTGGATACGTTGCTGGCGGAGCTGCTGCGTCGCGGAGGGGAGATCACCGCCGCCCAACGCTGCACGGAGTCACTGGCTCGTCGTCGTGGCAACTCGTATGTCGACACCTGCGCGAGTTTGACCGAGGCGCTTGTGGCGCACGGAACCGGAGATACTGCCACGGCGCATGAGCGGATTGAACATGCGGTCCACCGGGCCGAGCCAGGATCCGTCCTCCGCCCCTTTGCGGAGCGGAGAGAGGAACTCGCTGAATTGCTCGTGCAGCACGCTGTCTGGGGCACCGCCCACGAATCCTTCATCGCAGCCCTGATGGCACGTGACAGCCAAGGTGACGCCCGGCTTCGGACACAGTCCTACTGGAGCCTGACCGAGCGCGAACGCGAAGTCCTGGCCTACATGCGCTCCATCATGACCGCGGCCGAAATTGCAGATGCGCTGTACATTTCCGTCAACACGGTCAAGACGCACGAACGGTCTATCTACCGGAAACTCGGGGCCGGAAGCCGGCGCGATGCCCTAAAAACGGCCGCCAAGCGCGGCATCGTTTGAACCTACTGCCGGGAGGGTCCGGGGCCGGGAAGTTCACCCGGACCGGGTGAGGTCAGGGTTGCGTGAGGGCTTGTTGTAACCGTCAGTGATTGAAGACGGCGGAACAGAAATTTGATGCGGCCGTGAAGGCTGTTCCCAATGACGCGACGCAAGGTTGCCCGCGGAGGGCCGGAGGCCTCTAGGCACCCCTTGGCGGCGGTGAAAGTCTGGAATCATGACAAATTCGGATCCCTTTGTGATTGTGGTCGGGTTCGACGGCTCCGAGCAGTCGCGCGGCGCCCTCGAATGGGCCGTCGACGAGGCACGGTACCGCGATGCCGAGCTGCGGATAGTGACTGTTTGGAGCAAGGCGCCTATGTCGTGGTACCCCGCGCTGCTGGAAACCGCCGCAGGGGAAGTCGTGGCAGAAGCCTCTCCGGAGCAGCAAGCCGAGGCCCTCGGCGCGGAGGCGGCGCGGGCCGCGGCGGGTGTGAGCGTGGTGACGCGGACCGTCCACAGCGACTCGGCGGCGTCGGCAATTCTTGACGCCGCACGGGAAGCCGATCTGGTGGTGGTCGGCTCCCGCGGCCACGGCGGCTTCGCGGGCCTGCACATCGGATCGGTCTCTGCCCAGGTGGCCGGCCACGCGCCGTGCCCTGTCCTGGTGGTCCGCCCGATACCGTCCTGAGTCTCCGGCTGTCCGGCTGCGGACGCTCAGGGGCGAAGCCCCCTGCCTGCTCGGCGGCGGCGACCCCTAATGTCAGCGCAGGCTGGGAGCGCTATCATCGGCGCATGACTGTCCTGGACTGGCTGCTGGATTCGGATCCTTCCCTTCGGTGGCAGGTGCTGCGGGATCTCGCCGGCGCCGCGCCCGAGGCGGTTGCCGCAGAGCGCGCGCGGGTCGCGACCGAGGGGTGGGGCGCCCGCTTGCTCGCATTGCGGGATGACGACGGCCAATGGGCGCACGGCGCCTACTTCCCCGCTGACGGCGACCTTTCCGAAAGCGCCAGTTCCGAAAGCGACGGTCCCGAAACCGCCGGTACCGACGTCGACCGTTTCGAAAACGACGGTGCGGATCATTCCGGCCGTGACGAAGGATGGGACAGCTGGCCCCAGCCGTGGACGGCGACGACGTACAGCCTGCTCCTGTTGCGTGACTTCGGGATTGACCCGCGCAGTGAGCCGATGCGTCGGACAGTTGCACTTGTCCGGGACAACTGCCGTTGGGAGGAGGGCGGTCAGCGGTATTTCGACGGCGAGGTGGAGGCGTGCATTAACGGCATGACGGTGGCGCTCGGCGCCTACTTTGATCAAGACGTGGACGGCGTCGTCTCCCGGCTGATCAGCGAGCAACTGGACGACGGCGGGTGGAATTGCTGGGCGGAATCCGGCGCCGTGGTGTCTTCCGCCGCAACGACGATCAATGTACTCGAGGGCCTGCTGGCCCATGAGCGGGCCACTGGCGGTTCGGAGCAGTCAGCGCACGCGCGGCGTCGGGGCGAGGAGTATCTGCTGGAGCGAGGGCTGTTCCGGCGTAAGAGCACCGGCGAGGTCATCGACCCGGCCTGGCTGACATTCTCCTTCCCAACCCGGTGGCACTATGACGTACTCCGTGCCTTGGAGTACTTCAGTTCGGCAGGAGATCCGCCGGACCCGCGCGTCGCCGAAGCCGTGGAGCTGCTCCGGACAAAGCGGCAGCCCGACGGGACCTGGCTGCTCGAAAATACGCATCCCGGGAATGTCCATTTCACGGTTGATGACGGTGATGGCCGGCCCAGCCGGTGGAACACCCTCCGGGCGCTGCGTGTGCTCGATTGGTACGGGTCCCGCTGTGTTAGCGGGTCGGCGTGAATATGACTGTGTGAATTTATCGGTGTGAATTACATGGCTTCAGGGCAGGACCTTGTAGAGGTCGATGACCGTCTCTTCGGGCGCAGCGGTGAAGCCGCCCTCAATTCCCTGTTGCATCCGGGGCATCAGGATCGTGTCCCGGAATTTCTCCCAGCTCTCCTTCGAGTCATGGACGGCCATGATGGTCCAACCGCCCTCGGACGACCCGCCGGCGTGGAAGATCTGACCCTCCGGCAGGCGGCCCTCGCCTGGATGGACCGCCGCAAGCGACGCCTCGTACTGCTCCTTCGTGCCTCCCCGGAAAAAGTGCACGATTCCGTAGGGCGTGGTCTCCATGGCTACTCCTAGGCTGGTGGATGGGACTCGACAAGGCCAGTCGTAGACTTCGCCCTCGGCCATGTCAAGGGGTCAGTTAAGGAGGCTCATTTCCTCAACATCGCATCCTTCTTTCCTGTCAGTGGACCGCGGGCTGTCCCCGAGACTGCCTCGGGTTCTCCGCAGCGACGACATCCATTTCCAATGGATGAAACACTTCTGCCGATCCGCTCCGCGTTGCTGGGCGCCAGACGGCTGCTTCGAGGTGGCCTGCGGGCGGTGGGCCTAGGCGGCAGCGGCGTTCGCCGATACGGTCCAAAGTCCCTGTTTTCGGGTCAGTCCTCCCGGCTACTCTGGGTGAGGCGCATGGCGGTCCGTGATGCGAGCCGGTGCGCCTTCGGCCAAGAACAATGGGGGGTACGTTGTCCAACGATTCAGTCATGACCTGGTTTCCCGGCGATGCGGGCCGCGTAGCGGCGGCAGAGCCTTGCGAAAGGAGCGACGCCGTCGCCCCCTCTTGGGACCGGGTCATCCCGCCGCCGTCCCTGGGCGCCAGCCGCGTTGCCTACTGCCGCGACCATTGGCCGCCCCTATAGAGGCGCCGCGGAGGCGGCATTGTTCCTGCCCGGGGCGGACCCCCCGGCGGGTAAGTGCGGGGGACTGTTGGCTGCTATTTACCTAGGATTTACCTGCCCGGCCTTGTGGGCGTTTCAAGGCCGCAGCGAGACTCATAAGACGGGCTGACGTCATCTGTTCAGCCGCAAGGACAAACCAAACCAGTGGGCAGCAGCGAAGCTTTCCCCTTCACTCCGTGGCGATGATGTCCGGACGGGGAGCCCGCGAATCGGGAGGACCGTCATGGCCGGCACATTTGAACTCTTCGTAGATGCCGATGCTTGTATCAGATTCCGGCTCAGGGCCCCGGATGGGACAGTGCTGGCCGTCTCAAAGGGCTTTGTAGACAAGCCCGCTGCGGTTTCCGGCATCACCGCTATGCGCGAGTACGCCGGCATGGGGCTGGTCAGTGACCTGTGCCCGGAAGAGTCGCCCGCAAGTCCACCGGAACCGCGGACAAGGACCGCCCCCACACCGGTGCCTGGCGTCGACCGGCGGGTGCACGACAACGATCTCCGGATCCGCGCCAAGGCCCTCCGCCGCCCGGCGCACGGGCCGGGCGCGCTCGGCGTCGGCTGATCCGGCAGGTGTCGCGGCAGCCCGGCCCCGGCCGACCGGGGCTGGCCGTCTCAGGCGGATGTCTTGGATACCGGTGCGCGGTTAGGGGTCCATTCCAGCGTGCACCGGAACGAACTCGATCTTGTTCGCGGGGTGGACCGTCTTCTTGGGGGCCCGCGAGAACCCCTTGGCGTCCAGGTGGTTCTGGGCCCGGTACTCGGTCAGGGCCTCGTCGTAGATGCCGTTGAGCCGGCGCCCGGAGTAGACCTGCTCCGAGCCGTCCGTGAACGTGATGCTGATGAGCGACTTTTCGGGGAAATGCCTGTTCATGCGGATGAAACCCTCGGCGTCTTGCTTGAGATTGATCATGTGGTGACTACTTTCGTGATCGAGTTGATCCAGTCTCCCGCCTTCGCTGTGCCTAATCCAACCGACTGAATCCAACCGACTGAATCCAACCGACTGAACCCAACCTGCCGAACCTCTCCGGCTGGCGGACGTCGTCGATTGGGGTGGCCTGCACTTACTCGGCGGCATATGCGTCCACCGCCTGCTCCAGCACGGTGCTGTAACGGCCCCAGGAGTCGGCGGGTGCGGCCGCTACCAGGACACTGCCACGCCGCGTTCCTGCAACGAGGCAGGCGATCTCCCGGTATTTGTGCCCGCCAACGCGGGTTACATACGTGTCCTCCACACATGAGCCGGGGCCTCCGCGGAACGGCATTCCGGCTCGGTTCGCCAGCCGGGTCGCAGATGCGGCGTGTTCGCCCGTGAGGTGGGCAAGCCGAAACTCGGGCCAATTGGACTGGGACTCCTCGCCTTGTTGCGGCGTGGCGTTGAGATAGATCCTGAGGTCACCGTTCGGCGCCGTAACGGTTGCGGATACGGTGCCGGGGTCGCCCTGGGTGGGAGTTGCATCGGGCGGGACGGACAATACCGCTGTTGCGTCCGGCAGTTCCATAGACTGCCATCCCGCCGGGGCAGGGCCGGCGTCGAACCAGGAGAAAGGTGTTGCGCCGGACGGAGGAGCCGAAGGCTTCTGGATCTCAGTCCCGGTACCGCAGCTGGCCGCCAGCACCGCCGTCGTCCCTAGCAGCGCGACTATCAACATCGCCCGTCGGGGGCGCCGTAGATGGGCACTGGTAGTCCTACCTGTTGCCGTCACCGTCGTCCGGCCCGCCGTTGTTATCGGCATCATGATCGTTCCCGCGAGGTGCCGGGGCGGGCTGCGGAATGATGGGCCGCGGAACCATCGGCCGCGGAACCATCGGCTGCGGAACCATGCGCCGCGGAATGATGGGCCGCGGAACCATCGGCTGCGGAACCATGGGCCGCGGGGCCGTGGCCGCCGGCGGAACGACACGTCGCGGGGCGGGGGCGGCCCGCCGGACCATCGGGGCCCGGACCACCGGGGCCGGCGCCGGTGCCATACGGGCCGCGGCGGGCCGTGCCGCCGGTGCCGGCACGGCCGGTGCGCGGACCAACGGCGGGTGGGGGTTGGGGCGGACGGGGTCCTTGGGTGAAGGCGACGGGCTGGCCATCGCGGGCGCCGGAGTGACCGCAGCAGGGGGAGGTGCCGGCATTGCCGGGTGCCCGGCGAAGCAGGCTCCGAGCAACAGCGTCGTGCCCAGCGCAGCGGCAGCATACGCCGGGCGGGAAATCTTCATGGTGAGCTCCTGGAAGAAGGCCGGCCGTGTTCAGCCGGGCTGTCCCTAGAACGGTGCCGGCAGCCCCGGAGTTCAACGCGGCCTCCGGTTTCCGAGCGCGGCCGCCTGGGAGAGCGGTGAACCGATAGCCAGCCGGCGTCGTAGTACATGCAAGGAGGCGGAAATGTCCGATCAGGAGGCTGAGCTACTGCGTTCGCTGCAGGAGGCCTACGGCCCGGCACTGTGGCGGTTCGTCATGAGAATGACCGGTGACAGCACCCTGGCCGACGACGTCGTACAGGAAACGCTGATCCGGGCCTGGCAACACCCGGCGATTCTGCAGCGCCCGGAGGCGGCGGTGAGAGCCTGGCTCTACACGGTAGCCCGCAATCTGGTCATCGATGACCGGCGCAGCGCCCGACGCCGGCACGAGACTCGGACGGAGCAGCTTCCGGAGATTCCAGACGCGGACCGGGTCGACAGGATCTTGGATGCGTGGCTCGTATCGGATGCCCTGGCCGGATTGTCCGCCGAGCACCGGGCCGTCATCATCCACTCGTACTACCGCCGGGAGACAACGGCCGAAATCGCGCAAAGCCTGCAACTGGCCGAGGGAACTGTGAAGTCGCGGCTGCATTACGCGCTGAGGGCGCTGCGTCTGGCGCTGCAGGAAGGAGGCGTGACTCCATGAGCCAAAATGGAATCGATGAGTACCGCAGCTGGGATGCCGCGTATGTGCTGGGCTCCTTGGCGTCCTCTGAACGCCATGAGTTCGAGGAGCACTTGTCCGGTTGCGGGGGATGCAGGGCAGCCGTGGCCGAGCTTGCCGGGCTGCCATCACTGCTGGCCGCTCTTTCACCCGAAGAGGCACAGGGCCTCGGACAGGCCGACGGCGCCAGGGCGACGCGGGGGTTGCTCCCGGGGCTGGCGAAGAAGGCCCAGCGCGGACGCCGGCGCGTGCGCCTTGCCGTCGCCGGACTAGTGGTCGGCGCGGCCGCCGCGGCGGGCGCGGCCACCGTTGCGGTCACGGCCCCTGCCCCGCCGGCCGTGCAGACGCAGGCCGTATCCCAAACAGCGCTGAACTTCACCCCAGTGGTCGAGAGCTCGCTGGTGGCGAAGGGCTCCCTCACCCAGCAGCCGTGGGGAACGCGGATCGACTGGGAGTGCACATACGCGCCTACACCGGCTGACGCCCCTGTACCGGAAGGTTCAGGCGATCGGCGCACCCCGGAGGAATACGGCCTGGTGGTCGTCGACTCACGCGGCGTCGCCACACAGGTGGCCACCTGGACGGCAACACCCGGGACGGTGGCCACGCCGACGGCGACCACCGTCGTTCGGCGTGCCGACATCAGCCGCGTCGAAATCCGTGCCATCGCCAGCGGACGAACCGTCCTGACCGCGAGCGTCTAGCTTCGAGGGACGCCCACCGGACTGGACTCCCGCACGTGCCCCAGGGAAGCGGCGTGCGGGTCAGCCGGCACCGCCCGGGCATGAATTGCGGAGACAATGGAGGCGTGACTTCCGCGACCGCACCTCTGGACCCAGCCTGCTCCACCGGCCTCTTCGACCTCGGCGTCATCGGGGCAGGTCTGACTTTTGCGGAATCGCTGGGGGCCCTCGCAGCGGCGCTGCAAGGCGGCGGTGCCGGGGCGTCCGCAGTGGTGCAGGCTCCTCCTGGCACTGGCAAGACGACGCTTGTTCCGCCGCTGCTTGCCAACGTCGCGATCAGCGGGAGAGATAGGCGCGGCCGCCGTCCGCGGATCGTGGTCACCCAGCCGCGCCGTGTCGCTGCCCGTGCGGCAGCCCGGCGCCTGGCCGCCCTGGACGGCACCCGGCTCGGTGACCGTGTGGGCTACACGGTCCGCGGGGAACGCCAGACGGGTCCCGGAACCGTAATCGAGTTCGTTACCCCCGGCATCCTGCTGCGCCGCCTCCTCGCGGAGCCGGGGCTCGAGGGCACCGACGCCGTGATCCTCGACGAGGTCCACGAACGCGGGCTGGAAACCGACCTCCTCCTCGGCATGCTCACCGAAGTCCGCCAGCTGCGCGGTGACCTCACCCTCGTCGCCATGTCGGCGACCCTCGACGCGCCCCGCTTCGCGGCACTGATCGGTGAAACGGCGGCCGGAAACGACGACGACGATCCGGCGCCGGTTGTCGACTGTCCATCCGCGCTGTACCCGCTGGACGTGCAGTGGGCCCCCGCGTCGGTACCACGGCTGGACGAACGGGGGGTGGCCCGGGCCTTCCTGGACCATGTGGCCGACACGGCAGCGGCGGGGCACGCCGCCGCGCTGGCTGGCGGACGGGACATCGACGCCCTGGTGTTCGTTCCTGGCGCGTGGGAGGTCTCCTACATTGCCGCGCGGCTGCGCGGCCGGAGCCGCGCTGAGGTCCTTGAACTCCACGGCCAGGCAGGCCCGGCGGAGCAGGACCGCGCCGTCTCCGGGCGTGAGCCCGGCGGGGCTGCCCGGATCATCGTTTCCACCGCACTTGCCGAGTCCTCCCTCACTGTGCCCGGCGTCCGGCTGGTCATCGACTCCGGGCTGTCCCGGGAGCCGCGGCGCGACGCCGGCCGCGGGATGTCCGGCCTCGTGACGGTGTCCTGCTCCCGGGCGTCCGCGGAACAACGCGCCGGCCGTGCCGCACGCCAGGGCCCTGGCACGGTGATCCGCTGCTATGACCAGCGGGCCTTTGGCGCCGCGCCGGCCCACCAGACGCCGGAGATTGCGGCAGCCGACCTGACCGGTGCCGCCCTGGTCCTGGCGTGTTGGGGAGCCCCCGGCGGACGGGGACTGGCCCTGCCGGACGCGCCGCCCCAGGGTGCCATGGACGAGGCCGTTGAAGTGCTGCGGGAACTCGGCGCCATCGCTCCGGACGGTCACGCAACCGAGCTGGGCAAGACCCTGGCCCGGGTCCCGACGGACCCTCGGCTTGCCCGGGCCCTGCTGGACGGCGCCGCGACGGTGGGCCACCGCACGGCGGCCGAGGCTGTCGCCCTGGTCTCGGGGGACCAGCGCGCCCCGGGCGCAGACCTCACACGCCTGGTCGCCGCGCTGCGGACGGGCAGGGATCCCGGATCCCGGCGCTGGGCGGAAGACGTCCGGCGGATGGAGTCTATTTCGCGCCAGGAGTCCTCCGGCGTCGGGCGCCAGGAGTCCTCCGGCGTCCGGCCGGCCGGGGCGGTGGGCGCCGCGGAGGCGATCGGGTTCGTCGTCGCGCTGGCTTTCCCGGACCGCGTGGCGCGCCGCGTTCCGGGTGAGGGTCCGGCACAATACCTGCTCACGTCCGGAACGCGGGCCGGGTTGCCCGCCGGCAGCCCCCTGGCCGGGCACGAGTGGCTGGGCGTGGCCGAAGTATCGCGCGCGCAAGGGCGCGACGCCGCGGGGACCGGCGCCGTCATCCGCTCTGCGGCGCCGCTGACGGCTGACACCGCAGAGGCCGCCGCCCGCAACCTCCTGAGCGAAACGCTGCAGGCGCGGTTTAGCCAGGGCCGCGTCTCGGCCCGGAGGGAGCGCCGCCTGGGCGCCATCGTGCTCTCCTCCACCCCAGTACGGCCTTCTGCGGAGGAGGGCCGCGCAGCTGTGGCCCGCGCCCTGGCGAGCGAGGGGTTGGCGACCATCGGATGGTCGAGGGCGGCGGATGGCTTGCGGCGCCGTCTTGCCCTCCTGCACCGGGAGCTGGGCGGGACATGGCCCGACGTTTCCGAGCCGGCGCTGCTGGCCCGGCTGGACGAATGGCTGGCCCCGGAGCTCGCGGCGCTGGCCGGCGGGGCATCCACGGGCGGGATCGACCTCGCCGGACCGCTGAGCCGGCTGCTGCCGTGGCCCGAGGCGGCCCGGCTGGGTGAACTGGTACCTGAGTCGTTGGCGGTCCCCAGCGGGTCCCGGATCCGGATCGATTACCCGGACGCGGGAGACACCACCGGCAGGCCGGTAGTGGCCGTCAAGCTGCAGGAGTGCTTTGGCTGGGCCGAGACGCCGCGGTTGGCAGATGGCCGCGTGCCGGTGCTGTTCCACTTGCTCTCGCCGGCCCGCCGGCCCCTGGCCGTGACGGACGACCTCGCATCGTTCTGGTCCGGGCCCTACGCGCAGGTCCGGGCGGAAATGCGCGGACGCTATCCCAGGCATCCGTGGCCCGAAGACCCGTGGACCGCGCCCGCGACAGCCCGGACCAAGCCCCGGAACTGACCCCGGTGCCCGGAGCCGGGCGCCGCCGGCAGAACACTCGCGCCGCCCGCGCAACAGGGGCATGATGAAGGAGAACGACGCCGGCGGACCGCCAGGCACGCGGGACGCCGGCAAACAGGCTGGTCAAACGGGACCTCAGCCACGCGATGAAGAGTGATGGCCATGCATTTTGCGTTCGTCTCCATTCCCGCTCACGGACACGTTAACCCGACCCTGCCCCTGGTGGCGGAGCTTGTAGGCCGGGGGCACAGGGTTACGTACTTCACGTCGGCCGACTTCGGACCGCGGATCCGCAACGCCGGCGCAGCCTTTCACGCCTCCGGCGGGAACTGGATGGCGTCAATGCCTGCCCTGCAGCCCGGGCAGCGGGCGCAGGCGCACCTGATGCTGCCGATCATGAACCGAGTGTTCGAAGACCTCAGATCCAGCTTTCCGGCGCTGGTGGATCGCCTGCGGCAGGACCCGCCCGACGCCGTCTGCTTTGATGCGATGACGCTCAGCGGCAGCATGGCCGCAGAAAAGATCGGCGCCCCGGCCATTGCCCTCATGCCTACCTACGCCAGCAACGAACATTTCTCGCTGAGATCGCTGATGCCTGCCCCGCCACCGGAAGGCGCCGATGAGATGGCCAAGGTTGCCCTCGCCATGGGCCGATTGCTGGCGGAGTTCGCAGCCGAGCAAGGTGTGCGTACGCCCCGGTTGTTCAACGGTCCGCCGGCGCCGTTCAACATCGTGTTCCTTCCCCGCGAGTTCCAGCCCATGGGGGCGACATTCGATGACCGGTTCCGGTTTGTGGGGCCAAGCGTGGGCGGCCGGGACAGCGACGGTGAATGGGTCCGTGAGGGAACGGGTCCGTTGGTCTTCATTTCGTTGGGGACCACTCCACTGAACCGCAGGCCGGATTTCTTCCGGATGTGCCTTGACGCCTTTGGCGGGAGCGATTGGGAGGTCGCCATGGCCGTCGGGGACCAGACCAGCCTCGCCGATCTTGGGACGATTGCACCAAACGTCCGGGTCCGGCCTTACTTCCCGCAATTGCAGGTACTGCGCCACGCCGCCGTCTTCATTACTCACGCCGGCATGAATTCGACCATGGAGGCACTCTACTTCGCCGTCCCGCTACTGGCCGTGCCGCAGCAACCGGAGCAGGTGGCGACCGCCCGCCGGCTTGAAGAACTGGGTCTCGGCCGGCACGTTGCGGAGGACGTCGGGCCCGACGCGCTCCGGGCCGCGGTTGCCGCGCTCCACACCGACGCCCAGGTCCGGCGGAACGTGGACGCAATGAGCGACGTTGTCCGCAGCGCGGGAGGGGCCGTGGCCGCCGCCGACGCCATCGAAGCGCGCGTGCACCACGGGGCGGGCCGGTTCGGCAACCTCAACTAGGGGAGTACGTTCGCCGGATTTTCGCCGTGTGTCTTCAGGAACTCAGCCACCGCGGCCGCCAGGGACGCCCCCGCCTCGTCGGCACTGCGCTTCACGCCGGCAACGGCAAAAGAGTGGTCGCCGCCCTCACGCCACTCCACGGTCGCGGAAGGGCCGATTCTGGCGGCCACGGCCTCCAGCAGTTGCGGGGTGGCGAACGTATCGCGCGTGCCCTGCAGGAAAAGCATCGGCAAAGTCAGCCCGTAGAGATGCTCATCGCGAAGTTTTTCGGGTTTTCCCGGCGGGTGCAACGGATAGCCCAGATAGACCAGCCCGGCAGCCGGCATGCCTTCCGCCACCGCCATGGAGGCCATGCGCCCGCCGAAGGACTTCCCGGCCGCCCACAGCGGCCGGCCGGCGGACCGGGACCCAGCGGCGTCCATGGCCGCCCGCCACGCGGCGATTGCCGCCGGCGGCCTGTCAGGGAATTTCCGTCCTGCCTCGCGGTAGGGGAAGTTGAAACGCAGGGTGGCGACGCCCAGGTCGTTCAGGGCGCGGGTGAAGCCGACGAGGAACGGATGGTCCATTCCCGCCCCGGCGCCGTGGGCAACGACCAAGGTGGCGAACGAGCCGTCGGGCCCGGCAAAGACGCCAGACACTGTGGCGTCGCCGACCTCAAAGGTGATCGGGAACTCGGGCGTTGTCATGCGTCAATCATGCCGGTTCCAGGGGCGTTCCGCTCTTCAACTGTCCTCGCCGCCGGGGTAGGTTGTCCCCATGGCCAAGGAAGAAGTCCACCTCACTGTCAGCGGTCCGCACGGCGACCGGGAGTTGCGGGTGTCGAGCCCGGCGAGGGTCGTCTGGCCCGGACTGGGACTCACCAAGCTGGACCTGGCCCGGTACATGGTGGACGTCGGGGATGCCTTCCTGGCGGCGAACGGGGACCGGCCGGTGACGCTCCAGCGGTTCAAGGACACGGTGGACGGCGAGCAGTTCTTCTCCAAGAACCCGCCCAAAGGTGCCCCGGATTTCATCCGTTCGGTCGACGTCGTCTATCCCAGCGGACGCTCGCATCCCCAGCTGATAATTGATGAAATCGCCGCAGCGGTGTGGGCGGTGCAGATGAATACGGTGGTCTTCCACCCGTGGCCCTCCCGGGCCGGCAATCCGGACAATCCGGACGAGTTGCGGATCGACCTCGACCCGCAGCCTGGTACCGGGTTCGCGGAGGCCGTTCCGGTCGCGCAGGAGTTGCGGCGCGTACTGGCGGAGGCCGGTCTGGACGCCTTCATCAAGACCTCAGGCAACCGGGGGCTCCATGTCTTTGCTCCGATTGAGCCGATCCGGGAGTTCCTGGATGTGCGGCACGCGGTCATCGCGGCGGCGCGCGAACTCGAGCGGCGCCTTCCCGACCAGGTAACCACCGCCTGGTGGAAGGAAGAACGCGGCGCCCGCATCTTCGCCGACTTCAACCAGGCGAACCGCGACCGTACGATAGCGGGGGCCTACAGCCCGCGCGCACTCGCCAATGCGACAGTGTCATGCCCGATCCGCTGGGAGGAGCTCGAGTCCGCCGATCCGAATGCCTTCACGATCGTTACCGTGCCGGAGCGGCTCAAAGCCACCGGCGATCCGTGGGAGGGCATGCATTCGGGCGGCGCGGGCGCCGTCGATGTCCTCCTGGAATGGTGGGACAGGGACGTCGAAGCCGGGCTGGGGGAGCTGCCATTCCCGCCGGACTTTCCCAAGATGCCCGGGGAACCGCCGAGGGTCCAGCCCAGCCGGGCGCGCAACAGCGACTGACGGGTCGCAGGAGAAGACCACTACGCCTCGGTGCCTGACTCTGATGATGTGCCTGGCTCTGATGCTGTGCCTGCCCGGACGCGGCGGTCCACCTCGCGGTTGACACTGAACAGGCGCATCGAAGAGTGTTGGCGCGCCGTCGTCATCCCATCCGGGACAGCGCCCGCATCGAAGTACCGGCATGAGCAAGTCGGAGAAGAAGAACCTGCGGTATTGCGATTACTACTGCATCATGTCGCTGAAGGACTTCGCGGCCTGGGTCGACGCCGACGACGACCGGGAACCCGTCATGTCGTACTCCGTACCGCCTGCCACGTAAGATCCTGTGCCTTGAGAGCCCACTAGCGTATGACGACGTCGTCGAAGCTGAACCGGACGAGAGTTGACCCGCTCTTGGACGACAGTGCCGCGGTAATCCCCGGTACGCCCGGCATCTGAAGGGCTGCGGTGCTGTCGCTCGCCGTCACCTGAGGCGACGGTTCGGTCGAGCCGGACTGCCAGACGGTGAGGCTAAGCGTTGTGGGACTGGTACCACCAGCTCTCAACCGGAGTGAGAGCGTTGATCCCGGTGCGGCGGACAAGCCCGGGACTACGACTTCCCGTCCTATGACCGTTTCGGGCTGCGAACCGTTCATCCGGTAGATGAGTGCGCTCACTGCGCCGTTTGCCTGCACTCTGGCAGTCCCGCGGTACTCGACCGTTGGGCCAACGTGGCGCGTCACGAGGCTGGCGTACGCTCCGCTTCCCCCCGGTGCGGCATCCAGTCGGACCGCAGCCGTGATGTCGGTGTCCGTCTTGCTGACGCTGTTGAGGAACACCTGGCGGGTCTGCCCGGCAGAAAGCCCCAGCACGCCGCGCTGCCCGTCCGCACTGAGCGCCGTGCTGGTTGGCGTCCAGGCGCCGCCGAGATCCGCGGTGCCCCAGCCGCCGGTGACAGAACGGGTGAAAGTGTCACGAGCGACAATCGCCGACGCGGACACGGTGATCCGCACGGTCGCGGACGCCGTCCTTCCGGCTGAGTCGGTGACGGTGTAGGTGAACGCGTCTGTTCCGGAGAACCCGGCAGCAGGCGTGTAGGTGTATCCGCCCGGGGCCGTCATGCTCACCGAACCGTGCGAAGGCTGCGACCAGGCCGAGACGGCCAACCCGCTCCCTGTGTCATTGGCCAGCACACCCGGTGCCGGCACCGAGAGCGCCGTCTCGAAGGCCGTGGACCCCACGTCATCGACCGCCGAGACCGCCGATGCGGACACGGTGATGCGCACGGTCGCGGACGCCGTCCTTCCGGCTGAGTCGGTGACGGTGTAGGTGAACGCGTCTGTTCCGGAGAACCCGGCAGCAGGCGTGTAGGTGTATCCGCCCGGGGCCGTCATGCTCACCGAACCGTGCGAAGGCTGCGACCAGGCCGAGACGGCCAACCCGCTCCCTGTGTCATTGGCCAGCACACCCGGTGCCGGCACCGAGAGCGCCGTCTCGAACGCCGTGGACCCCACGTCATCGACCGCCGAGACCGCCGCTCCGGGTTGATCCGGGACAAAAACCACGTCCACCCAGTAATTGCTGGCCGAATACGTGTGGGTGGGGAAGGAACCTGTCGCGGTTGCGTAGACGCCGTTCCCCGCTCCCGGTACGCTGGCCGACCCCCGGATCGGCGATGAGCCCGCCTCCGCTGCAAAGAAGTTCACGTCCTGAGCGAAGCGGCCGGCGGGTGCCGAATACGAAGCAACATACTGCGTAGCTGCCTGGACGTGGACGCCGCCCGGGATGTCCACCTGTTGCCAGCCCGAGTCGGACTCGCTTTGTGCGGCTCCGGAACCGAGCAACTGACCACCGCTGGACCAGAGACGAACCGGGTGCGGACCCGTGTTCACAGCGGCCTTATAGAACCGGATAGCAGTTATTACACCAGGTACATCGGCCGCAAACCGCATCCCCAGTTCGTGGGGGCCCGTGGCCGCACTTGCTACGAGACTCGGGACCTGGAGCGGCGTGAAAACGCTGCAGGGACACTGTCGCGGGCTCGAGTCGTGCGGCCCGTTCGGATCGGGCACTACAGACACGTAGCTGCGCAATTGTGCATTGTAGGCAGTGGTACGGTTCAGCAGTCCCGGGCAGAGGTGCCTGGATTTCAAACCGTCCAGAATCGTGGGGAGTGCCTCGGCCGTGTACGGCGCCCAGTCATGAAGTACGACGACACTTCCGGTCCGGACTGCCGCGAGGACCGGATCAGACACCCCGGACGTGCTGGTCGCCGCCGTATCACCTTTGTTGACGTCCCAGATCACTTGTCGGAGGCCCAGGGATTCGCCCACCGCGGCGACGTTATCGTTGGTGTAGCCATAGGGGGGCCTGAAGAACGTTGGGCGTGGAGCGCCTGCCGCGGTGATGGCATCGTTGGCGCGGGATAGCTGCGACGCCACGTCGCTTGTGCTCAACCGCGTCAGGTCCGGGTGGTCCCAAGAGTGGTTGGCCACCGTGTGACCTTCCGTTGCTTCCCTGAGCACGAGGTCAGGTCGCGTGGGCTGGTTGGGGTCGTTCACCCGTTCGCCTAGGATGAAGAACGTGGCATGCACCCCATAATCGCGCAGGGTGTCGAGGATCCAACTGGTGCGATCCTCATTGAACACATTGGGTCCATCGTCGAAGGTCATGCCCACGAAGCCTGACGAGCAGTCCCAGCCCGAGGCCTGGGATCCGCTCTCAGCTCCCAGCGCAGGGCCAGTGGGTAAAAGAATGCCGGCGACCAGCGCCGCCGCCGCAATGGCAGCCCCCCAGGGCCGCCCGTTCCGCCTGCCAAGTGCCAACTTCTGATCGGTCATGTCAGCCTTCCTCTGCCGTCAGAAGTCACACCCCAATGCGACCCTGTACGGGAGGCTAGCATGAGCGTTCACAAAAAGTGGGCGCAGCAGCTTGAGTTTTTCTGGACCCATGCTGGCCCGCTGCGTTCGTCGGCAGCCGCTCACGGCTCAGAGCTCAGACTCCGCAGACTGTCGTGTCGGGTGCCTCTCGTGGCGGGCCAGGCATTGATCGCCTGAGGTGGACGCGGAAAAGAAGCGCCGGAGGTCCAGCCTCCGGCGCTTCTTTGTGCCGGGACATGTGGCCTTAGGCCACGGCCCTAGCCTTGGGAGCGGACGGTGCGAAGAATGCCCCGGATTGAAACGCCGACGGCGCACACCAGGGGGGCCAGCGCCAGAAGCACCACCACGGTGTTGGGCCGGAACGTCATGCGGCCCGAGGTGCCCTTGGCGTAGACACCCAGTGGCAACACGAAGCCGCCGCCCCCGCCTCCACTTCCGCCGTTGCCGGGCTGGGCGTCTTCCGGGCTGCTGCCTCCGCCGAAGCCGAAAGACACCACAGCTACGGGGACAATCTCTTCTCCGGCGATGTTCACAGCGGGGCCGTAGGCCCGGGATACACCCACATTCTTGAACGTGTCCACGAGGGACGAGAAAGACTCAGACATAGGACACACCATAGGCAACCGCATCCGCAAGCGCCAGAGCCCCGCCGCCGCCCTGCCGCTTTGGGAAGGGACGGCGGAAGGGATAGTGAAAAGGGCGGCGGAAAGGAATCAGGACCTAAGCTCTGGTTGCGGGCCATGTTCTGCCCTTAGATTTGGAACTGGCGGGGCGCAGCCCACGGCAACGGAGACGAAGGCACTGGAATCGAGGCACTGGACATGACGGCATCCACGAATGCGGCTTCACGGCTGGCCGACGCGTTGGCAATCATCCTTGGCACCGACGGGATCCCCCTGCGGTTGAAGGCCTGGGACGGCTCGGAAGCAGGCCCGAATGACGCGCCCCTGATCGTTTTTCGATCCCGGCGGGCGCTTCGCCGGATGCTGTGGTCGCCCGGGCAACTTGGACTGAGCCGCGCCTACGTGGCCGGCGAGATCGAAGCCCCCGGCGACATCTTTGCGGCCTTTGCCGCCCTCAGCGCGGCCGGGAAATTCGCCGAGCCCGGCCCTTTCCGGCCGCCGACTCCCCGGGAGGTGCTTGCGCTGCTCGAGACTGCCGTCCGGCTCGGCGCGTTGGGACCGAACCCGGCGCCGCCGCCGGAGGAAGCCCGCGTGGGCCGGTACGGCAGGCGTCACTCCAAGGGCCGTGACGCCGCGGCCATCTCCCACCACTACGACGTCGGGAACGATTTCTATTCGCTCGTCCTGGGCCCGTCCATGGTCTACTCCTGCGCGGTCTGGGAAGCGGACGAAACCGGGCTTGACGCGGCGCAGGCGGCCAAACTCGATCTGGTCTGCCGCAAGCTGGGACTCAAACCGGGCATGCGGGTGCTGGACGTGGGATGCGGCTGGGGGAGCTTCGCATTGCACGCCGCCCAGCACTTCGGGGCCGACGTCGTCGGCGTGACGCTCTCGGTCGAGCAGGCGGCCATGGCCCGCAAACGGGCGGCGGACGCCGGGCTGACGGACCGGGTGGACATCCGGGTGCAGGACTACCGCGATGTGGATGACGGGCCGTTCGATGCGATCAGCTCCATCGGCATGTCCGAGCACGTAGGACGCGAGCAGATCCAGCACTATGCTTCCCAGCTGCACGGGCTGCTCCGCCCGGGCGGCCGGCTGCTCAACCACGCGATCTCGTGGAACGCCGGACCGACATCCCCGGACCCTGATTCCTTCATTCCTCGCTATGTTTTCCCGGACGGCGAGATGCTCAGCCTCTCCGACATGGTCGCGGCGCTCGAATCGTCGCACCTGGAGGTCCTGGACGTTGAGGCGTTGAGGCGCCACTATGCCCTGACGCTCCGGGCCTGGGTGCGGAACCTCGAGGAGCACTGGGACGACGCCGTGCGCTTCGCCGGGGTGGGAAGGGCCCTGGTGTGGCGGCTCTACATGGCCGCCAGCGCCCTCGGCTTCGAGACCGGCCTCACGGGGGTGAACCAGGTCCTGGTCCAGCGACCCGGCGGCGCGGAACCCCCCTTGCGCCGTTCCTCATGGATCTAAGGCCGGGTCCCGGCCAGTTGCGCAGGGTCCAGAAGGCTGACCCGCGGACAACGCGAGGCTAGGCTGTCATCATGAGCAATACCGAAGTGGCGCCCCAGGAAATCCTCTGCGAAACGGACGGGACATGCGTCGGCGTCGAGCTCTTGGCCCCGCGGCAGGTCCCGCTGGGCGGCCCGCGCGCGATGGACGTGCGGCGCACTCTTCCGCAGCGCCAGCGCAGCCTCATTGGGGCGTGGTGCTTCCTGGACCACTATGGCCCGGACCGGGTCGGCGATTCCGGCGGCATGAAAGTTCCGCGCCACCCGCACACGGGGCTGCAGACCGTCAGTTGGCTGTTCACGGGGGAGATCGAACACCAGGACTCGGCCGGCTTTCACGCAGCCGTGCGCCCGGGCGAAGTGAATCTCATGACCGCTGGCCGCGGCATCAGCCACTCGGAATTTTCCACCCCGGACACAACTGTGCTGCACGGTGCGCAGCTGTGGGTGGCGCTGCCGGAGAGGGCACGCCACATGGCGCCCACGTTCGAGCACTATCGCCCGGAACCAGTCAGCGGAAGCGGCTGGACCATGCGGGTCTTCTTGGGCGGGCTCTCCGGGTCGGTCTCGCCCGTCGCCACCCACACGCCCCTGCTGGGCGCAGAGATCCTGCTCGGGGCAGGGGCGGAACTGACCCTCGAAACAGATCCGTCCTTTGAACATGGCCTGCTGGTGGACTCTGGCAGCCTGGACCTGGACGGAAACCCCGTCCCGACGGACCACCTCGCGTACGTGCCGGTCGGGCGCGGATCCCTGTCCCTGGCGGCAGGCCCGGACGGGGCCCGAGTCCTGCTGATCGGCGGCGAGCCGCTGGGCGAAAAGATCGTGATGTGGTGGAACTTCGTGGGACGCAGTCACGATGAGATTGTCGCGTACAGGGCCCAGTGGCAGGCTGAGATCGGCGCGCAGGACGGCATCGGGGACGGTTCCGACGCCGGCCCGGCGGCAGCTCCCGCGGCAGGCACGGACCTGCGGTTCGGCCCGTTTCCGCCCGGGGGGCCTGCCGCCCTCCCGGCCCCGGCCCTGCCGAATGCGCGCATCCGGCCACGCGGCTGAACCGTGTAACTGAACCCCCACCGGAACCGGTCTCAGGCGTCCACCGCCCGCCCGCAAATCCACCACCTCAATCCAGCCCCACGCGCGCTCCGGCGCCCCATCCCAGGAGACCATATTGACTACGATTACCATCAGAAATAACCCCGAGCGCAACCGTTTCGAAGTGCTCGATGCCGACACTGTGATCGGCCAGGCCGCGTACGTGGACGACGTCGGGGCGGACCAGCGGATTTTTTACCACACGGTGATCAACGAGGAATACGGCGGCAGGGGGCTGGCCGGCGTGTTGGCCGCGCAGGCATTGGATGAGACTGTCGCCGCGGGCCTCATGATCGTTCCGGTATGCCCGTACATCAAGAAGTACCTTGCAAAGCACCCCGGCTATGCGGCTAACGTGCTGGCGCCCACTCCGGCTCATCTGGAGTTCGTGCGTGCTTGGCTGGCCCAACGCGTTCGGCAGTGACCGCTCCTGGCGCTCAGGGATGTGAGATGAACCGCTCCACACGCCGGTCCGGGATGAGCCAGATCGCGGCAACCACCGTATAGACGGCGATTCCGAACAGCGGGTTCACCAGGCTGAGCAGCATCCCGGCGATGTAGAGCGCCGGGGATCCCTTGCCCTTCCAGTCCTGCCCCATGGCTTCATCCAGTGCACCGCCGCGTCCCTGCTGGCGGATCAGGGTCGATTTCAGGATGTAGTAGGCAATGGCGGCCAGCAGCAGGTTTAGCCCGTAGACCAGGACGGGGACCTCCGCCAGGCCGGCGTCATTCATCCACCGGGTGGTGAAAGGGACAAGGGAGAGCCAGAAGAGCAGATGCAGGTTTGCCCAGAGAACTGTGCCGTTGATCCTCCCGGCCAGATGAAGCATGTGGTGGTGGTTGTTCCAGTAGATCCCGACATAGATGAAGCTCAGCAAGTAGCTAAGCAGCGTTGGAAGCTCGTGGAGCAGCGCCGGCCATGTGGGTTCGGCGGGGACATGAAGCTCCAGCACCATGATGGTGATCACGATCGCAAGCACGCCGTCGCTGAAGGCCTCCAGCCGGTTCTTGTTCATGGGCCGCCTTTGATCAGGGCATCGTGGCAGATGCAGCGTAAAACTGCCGACGCCGTGACGTGCGGTTTGTATGAAACGGTACCGTCAGGTTCAACTTTCGCGAGAAACCCACGCCGGACCGGCCCACTACGACGAGTCCGCCCACTACGGTGTCGTCATCAGAACAGGCTCAGCCCTCGGCCTCTGCTTCAAGCTCTGCCTCGGCCATTTCGAGGGCGAAGCCCAGCGCCTGGACGAGGTTGGTGGTCGCCGCCACGATGCGGGGAGTGCCAACGATGGGTGCAACGGCGATGAGGACGCCGCGGATATCCTCCAGGGTGATGCCAACGTCGACTGCGGTACCGGCGTTGAGCAGGTAGGAGGCGCCTGGGGCGTCGACCGCCGCGAGCGCTGCAATCCGGGCCAGCATCAACTCGCGGGGAGCGAGCGTGGAGCGTTCGAGCGATACGGCGGTGATGTCGGCGAGGGCGGCGAGGACGGGAGCTTCTTCTTCGGCCATGGTCATGTCTCCATCTGGTTTGCGGTGTTGTGTGCCGAGTTGGCGATGAGCGCGGTTACCCCACTCGTCTTGCAACGTAACCCGTCACGGTGATGGCAGGCATCACCCGAACGGGATGAACCGAGGATCAGCAATCCGACCGTGACCGGATCCTTCGGCGGCGCGTTGACGAGGGGGCACTTCGGGGCCACAATCGCATTAGCTCGACCCAAGGCGCGTCAGCGCGTTCAGCCGGGACCGACCCAGGCAAATAGTGCCGGTGGCGGTTCCTGACGTCAAAGGGAGGTCGCCGAGCATGGCCGAGAAGAAAGTCAAGCATCCAAGCGTCGACGAACGTGCTGCGAAGGGCAAGGGGTACCGGGAGAAGACGCCCGTCTCCAGCCACACGGACTGGAGACCCGCGCCCGACCGCCCGGATCCGGTCGCGCTGCTCGAGGAACAGAACCTCACCCGCGAACAAGACCTCGTGCCGGTGCGCCACGGCCGGATGCTGGTCTCGCCGTTCACGTTTTACCGGGGTGCGGCCAAGATTATGGCCTCCGACCTGAAGGACACACCGCGGGGCGGCCTGCGCGTCCAGCTCTGCGGGGACGCCCATCTGTCCAACTTCGGCGTGTTTGCCTCGCCGGAGCGAAACTTGCTGTTCGACCTGAACGACTTCGACGAGACACTTCCCGGGCCGTTTGAGTATGACGTCAAACGGATGGCCGCGAGTTTCACGATCGCGGCGCGGAACAACGCGTTCACCAAGGACGAAACGCGCGACGCGACGATCACCGCGGTTCGGTCCTACCGCGAAGGCATGGCCGAGTTCGCGCAAATGCGCACCCTGGACATCTGGTACGCCCGCCTGTCCGAGGAGCAGCTGATGGAAGCGATCGACCTGGCCGTGGCAACCCAGAAGGGGAAGGCCCTCAAAAAGGCAGCCAAGGGTATGGAAAAGACGGCGCAGCAGAGCGTCGCGAAGGCCCACACCCGGGACAGCCTGCAGGCACTGTCCAAGCTCGCCGAGTTCGCGGACGGGGAGTACCGAATTCTCAGTCAGCCACCGATCGTCATCCCCGTCCGGGAGTTGGGAGATTCATACAGCATGTCTCCTGATGAGGTTGAGCACGCGATTCGTGAGCAGTTCCGGGCCTACCGGGCCACGCTGCCAGACGACCGGCGTATCCTGCTGGAGCGCTTTGAAGTCATCGACGTCGCCCGCAAGGTTGTGGGCGTCGGCAGTGTCGGCACGCGGGCATTCATCGCCTTGCTCCAGGGCCGCGATCAACAGGATCCCCTGTTCCTCCAGGTCAAGGAGGCCACGAGGTCGGTGCTCGAGGACCACCTGCCAAAGAGCAAGTTCAAGCAGCCGGGCGAGCGCGTGGTGCAGGGGCAGCGGATGATGCAGGCCGCGAGCGACATCTTTTTGGGGTGGACCAAGGGCGTGCAGGACAACCGGTACTTGTATTGGCGCCAACTGCGTGACATGAAGGGCTCAGCCGTGGTGGAAGGGATGAAGCCGCTCGGCATGACCTTCTATGCCGACGCCTGCGGCTGGACGCTGGCGCGCGCGCACGCCCGGTCGGGCGACCCGATCGCGATCGCCGCCTATCTCGGCAAGAGCGACAAGTTCGAGCGCTCCATCACCGATTTTTCCGAGCGCTACGCGGACCAGAACGAAAAGGACTACGAGGCCTTCGCCGACGCGGTCCGATCCGGCCGCCTGGAAGCAGTCGAGGGCCTCTGATTCCGGATGCTCATCGGAAGGCTGCGCCGTGGGTGAGCGGCTCGAAGGGAGACAGGTCTCGCTCTGGGTCGCCACGGCCGGTGCCACCCGCTATCCCTCCCTGGACTCCGATCTGGAGGTGGACGTGGCCGTGGTTGGGGGAGGGATCGCCGGCCTGACTGCGGCGCTGGCCCTGAAACGTGCCGGTCACACCGTCGCGGTCCTGGAGGCCGCGCGCGTTGGCACCGGGGTCACGGGGCACACCACCGGCAAGGTCACCTCCCTGCACCGCCTCGTCTACACCGAACTTGCGGACCGGCACGGACCGGATGTCGCCGGGATGTACGGGGAGGCCAACCAGGCCGCCATCGGGCACATTGCGCGCACCGTGGCGGAGGAGGGGATTGACTGCGACTTCCGCAGGGTGTCCAACTACACCTACGCAGAATCCGACGACGCCCTCGCCCGGGTCCGCGCCGAGGCGGCCGTGGCCGCACAGCTCGGCCTTCCATCCGTCTTTGCCTCCGACGTGCCACTGCCGTTCGCTGTCCGGGGCGCAGTCCGGTTCGACGCCCAGGCGCAGCTTCACGCGGTGAAGTACCTTCAGGGCCTGGCCCGCGCCGTGGACGGGGACGGAAGCCACGTGCTGGAGGACTCGCGCGTCACCTCCGTCCGCGATGGTGTACCCGGCGTGGTCGAGACCGGGCGCGGCACGGTCCGGGCACGCGAGGTGATCGTTGCCACCAACGTTCCGGTCGGCGACGGAGGTCTGTTTGCCGAACGCTGCTACTTGCACCGCTCCTACATCGTTGCGTGCCTGGCACCTGCGGCGCCCCTGGACGGGACGTTTATCAGCGTCGACGAGCCAATGCGCTCAATCCTGGCGATCGACGTCGACGGTTCCCGTTACGTTCTCACCGGCGGCGAGGGCCACCGGGCCGCCGAGACCGGCGATGCTGCCGTCCGGTACCGCCGCCTCGCGGCATTCTCCCGTGAGCGCCTAGGCACCGGGGAGACCAGCTTCCGCTGGTCCACGCAGGACACCATGCCCGTCGACGGGCTGCCCTACGCCGGGCCCTTGACCCCGACGGCGGCACACCTTCACGTGATCACTGGGCTCCGCAAATGGGGCCTTACCAATGGCACCGCCGCGGCGCTGATCCTGGCCGACACCCTGGCCGGGATTCACAACCCTTGGGCGGCAGTATTCGACCCCAACCGCACTTCTGCGACCGGCCAGGCCGGCGGGAGAAGCCCCCGACCGGACCGGGCACCACAACCCCAGCAACCCGAACAACGGACCGTCGCCGGGCTGCGTCCCGGCGAAGGCACCGTCGTGGAGATCGACGGCGAAATGACCGCCGTCTACGCCGACCCTGCCGGGGGCCTCCTCGCCGTCTCGGCCATCTGCACGCACCTGGGCTGCACTGTCGCGTTCAACGCGGATGACTCAACGTGGGACTGCCCCTGCCACGGCTCGCGGTTTGCCGCGGACGGCGCGGTCATCCAGGGCCCGGCGACGGTGAATCTGGCGCCGAGACCCGCACCCTCCCGCGCGGCCGGGGCTGTGGCCGGACCGCCCCGCAGCCCCGCGAATTCCCCGCCCGGCTGACTGCGGCCACAGCGTTGGGGCTTGCCCGGCGGAGCCGTTCGAGCTCGACGACGTCCCGCCCGAATGAATAGGCCAGCAGCCCAAGCGCGAGGCCGAGCACCATGGCTCCCAGCGACGGAGGGACGCCGGGCAACAGGGCGAACAACAGGGCCGCGGGCTGGGTGGCTCCGATGACCCTCCGGACGGTGCTGGACGGCAACGGCTTCTGCAGGGACGGCCTGAACCAGGCTGCTGCGAGGAACGCGTAGTAAGTCAGGCCGATGCCCAAGGGCCATAAGCCGAACGCTCCCGCCGCCGCGCAGGACAGCACCAGCACAAGCGCGGCATCCGTATCCGAATCCAGCCGTGAACCCTCGGCCGTCGCTGACCCCGTCAACCGGGCCACCCGTCCATCCACGGCATCGAGCAGGAACGCTGCCGTTCCCAGGAGAACCACCAAAGGGCTTGCTCCGGCTCCGGGGATCAAGCCAACCACCGTCTCTGCGGCACAGCAGGCCACGATGGTGGCCCTGCCCAGGGTGACACGGTCCGCGGGGGTGGAAAACCGGGGTTTCCGCCGCAGAACGGAGCCGGCGGCCCGGACGATCACCGCTGCGCCCGCCGCCAACGCCAGGAACCAGAGAACAGGATCGGTCAGGATCGCAGTGCCGAGCAACGCCCAGGCCACAAGATAGGCGGCGACAGCGGTCCCGGCATCTGCAACGGCACGGCGGGCACCGCCTGATCCCAGGCCAGTTTGCCCTGCAGCATCGGACGCCGTGCCTGACGATGTGCCTAGCAAGTCCGCTGGTCCCGCCTGGTCACTGCGGGGACGGGGTGCCGCGCCGGTGCGTCCGCCGTCCGGCCCGGGCGAAGCCGACGGCCGCCAGAACGGCTCCTGCGCCTTCTGCCACTGCGCTGAGGGCCTTCTCGAAGAACCAGACGGGCTCATACATGGCAGGGAATGGCCCGAACGCGGGAATATCCACGTAGCGGTACGCCATCACTGCGACGAAGGCACTCAGCGCAACGACGAACGCGACGGCGTAGGCAGCCCTACTGCCGCGCAGCAGAACGTACAACCCGGCAAGCACAGCCGCGGCCGATTCCAGCAGGAAAAGGTTGCCTTGGCCGATCCCCGCGGGGTTCCCCGCCTGGTAGCCCGGGGCCAGATGAATGTGGACGGCGGCGTCAATGAACAAGGCAGCGGCCGTGAGGATGCGCAAGGTCATCCCGGTTCCGTGGACCCGCACGGACCGTCCGGGGCTTTGGGCGCTCATTTGACGATCATCGTCCCGTGCATGTTCGGATGGAACGTGCAATGGTACGGGTAGCGACCGGGCTTCGTCGGCGCGGTGAAGGTGGCGGTGCCGCCGCCTTTGACCTCCGCATCGAACGCTGCGCCTTCGTCAGCCGTGACAGTGTGAGCAGCGCTGTCCATGTTGGTTACGGTGACCGCCGCGCCGGGAGCCACGGTGAGTGGGTCGCCGTAGGCGAAGTCCTTGATGGTGATGGTGGCGGCGGCGGTTCCCGCCGTCGGGGCGCCCCCGGAGACGGAGCCCGGTGGGGGCGCCGACGTCGACGCCGGCATTCCGCCACCACCGGCGCACCCGCCGGTCCCCGTCAAGATCAGGAGCAACCATAGCGTCGACAGCTTCCGGCGAGCATTCATAGCGCACCACCCCGAGTAGCTTGCGGAAAAAGAGCGGATGAACGTAATAGTTTCATTGTGCTCCTACGCGGCGCGAATGGAGCCAGTCCGTCTTGAAGGCGGGCGGGGGAGATAACGTAGTCACTGGCATGCATTCCACGGCCGCAGGAGGGAAGATTGCGTGAAGCGTGACAGCAAGAAGTCCTGGACCGCATCGCTCACGGTGCTCATTGCCTTTGCAGCGAACGTTCTGGTCGCGGTGGCCAAAACCGTGGCCGCCCTCATCTCCGGCTCGGCGTCCATGGCTGCAGAGGCTGCGCACTCCTGGGCCGACACCGGCAACCAAGTCTTTCTATTCATCGCCGAAAGGAAGGCCGCGAGGAAACGGGACAAGGCCCACCCCATGGGCTACGGACGTGAGGCCTACGTGTGGTCCATGATCGCCGCCTTTGGCCTGTTTACGGCCGGGGCGGTGGTGTCCGTGATGCACGGCATCCAGCAGCTGATCACCCCGGAGCCGGCAGGTGACTATGCGATCGCCTACGTAGTGCTGACTGTGGCGTTCGTCCTTGAGGGCGTGTCCTTCATCCAGGCGTTCCGGCAGACCCGGAAGGCGGCGCGCGAGCTGGACCGGAATACCCTCGAACAGGTCCTTAAGAGCTCCGATCCCACGCTGCGGGCGGTCTTTGCCGAGGACGGGGCTGCGCTGATCGGCCTGCTCATCGCGTTCGCCGGGATCTTCCTGCACCAAATCACGGGATCCTCCATGCCGGACGCCCTGGGGTCCATTCTCGTGGGTATCCTGCTGGCCGTGGTCGCCGTCGTGCTGATCGAGCGGAACCGGCGCTTCCTGGTGGGGCAGGCAGTGACCAGCGATATCGAGGCCACCATGGCCCGCCGCCTCCTCGAGCACCCCGAGATCGAGCGCCTCACCTACCTGCATCTCGAGTACGTCGGCCCGCGCAAGCTTTACGTCGTGGCGGCAGTGGACATACTGGGGGACCTCCGCGAACACGACGTCGCCGTGGCCTTGCGCCGGGTTGAACGCGAACTTGAAGACCACGAAACCGTCGAGGAGGCCGTCCTGACGCTCGCCACCGCGGACGAGCCCTCGTTGGACTTCCCCGCCGTCTCAGGACATCGCTGACTCAGCGCCCGTCGGTCCGTGATCCGGCACGGCCGCCGCCCGTCGGAACGTCCCGGCGAATCGGCGGGGGCGACGGCGACGCGGCAGCAGGGTCCGCCACGTGCCGGAGCCTCGACTGCCGGGCTGAACTTCTCCTGCCGGGGGTTAGCTGAGGCAGTCGGCGCAGTACGCGTGGCCGGCCTTCTCCTTGGCCAGCTGGGACCGGTGCCGCACCAGGAAACAGGAATAGCAGGTGAACTCGTCCTCTTTTTGCGGAATGACCGTGACGGTCAGTTCCTCGCCGGAAAGGTCTGCTCCCGGAAGTTCGACGCCTTCGGAGGTATCGGCCTCGTCGAGTTCGCGGACGACGCTGCGGGCGTCAGGCGCATTCGCCGAACGGAGCGCCTCCAAGGAAGCGTTGCGTGATTCCGCGACGTCGGAGCGTACTTCGTCATAATCGGTTGCCACCTGGTGGTACTCATTTCAGTTGCTGGGCGTTTAATCCGGAGTCTTTCCGGATCTCCGGGATTGAACGGTACAGCATGACGCCCTGTAAATGCTGGGGACCGGGGGAGTCGCGGCAGTGACTCTCGTGACACCCGTGGACGGCCGACCGCGACGCGGACCTTCACGCCTCGTTCGCCACTGGTCACCGGGACGTCATGTGGCGTTAATTTGCGTGCCCTAGCCTGATTCTTTAGGCACCATCCACCTTGGGCACCATCCGTCGGGAGGGATTCACCATGGCCGATATCGCTGCAGTACTGGGCCGGCTCACGCAGGACGAACTCAACGAACTGAGGTCCCTGGGCCCCAGCGGCCACCTGACCCGGCGCCTCACCGACGCGATCGACCGCGCGGCCGGCGGCCCAGGGGCCGGGCGCGGTTATTACGTCCCCAACGGGAACGTCAGTTCCACCGGAGGACCTCACGTGATCCTGCGCAGCGATGTTTCGGGCTGGCTGTTCGGGCCGCCCCACCCGGCCTAACCGAACAGCGACAAGCACTACCCTCTCGCTGGACACGCCAGGTTCCTTCCAGCCCGGCCCGGGAAGGGCCATACTGGCTCAAAGGGAGGGGGCCGTATTGCGGATTCTGATGGTCGAGGATGAGCATGCCCTGGCGGAAACGGTCCGCCGCGGACTGAAGAACGAAGGGTTCGTGGTCGACGTCGCCCACGACGGCGTGAGGGGACTCTCGGCCGCGCTGGAGAACGCGTACGACGCCATCCTTCTGGACCTCATGCTGCCGCGGATGAACGGCTATGACGTCTTGAAGGAATTGCGGCAACGCAAAATCTGGACTCCGGTTCTGATGCTCACGGCCAAGGATGGCGAATACGACCAGACCGATGCCTTCGACCTGGGCGCCGATGACTATCTCACGAAGCCGTTCAGCTTCCTGGTGCTGGTGGCCCGGATCAGGGCGCTGATCCGGCGCGGAGCGCCAGCCCGGCCCGTCATCATGACGCTTGGCACCTTGTCGCTGGACCCCGTCAGTCACAGTGTGCGCCGCGGCGATACGCTCATCAGCCTCACGGCCAGGGAGTACGGGCTCCTGCACTACCTGATGCGCCGGCACGACCAGATCGTCTCAAAGGCGGAGATCTTGCAAAACGTCTGGGACCCGGCTTTCGAGGGCGCGAACAACGTTGTGGAGGTCTATATCGGTTACCTACGGCGCAAGATCGATGTCCCGTTCAAGATCCACAGCCTGACCACCGTGCGCGGCATGGGCTATTTGCTCAGCGCCGACCCGATCCCTGGACCCCGTGCCGGCGGGATTCACGAGGCGTGACGTCCGCCGGCTCCACCGTTTCCTGACGGGGAAAGGCGATCTCAAACCGGCAATGACCTGCTGGTCCGTCCGTCGGACGGATGCTCCCATGATGGGCCGCCACAATTCCCGCCGCGATGGCCAGCCCCAGTCCGCTGCCGCCGCCTTCCCGGGAGCGGCTGCCGTCGAGCCGGACAAAGCGTTCGAAGACCCGCTCCCGGTCCGCCTCCGGGATAGGGTCGCCGTCGTTGTCGACCGTGATGATGACCCGGTCCCCGGCGGTGTGCAGGTCCACCGCGATCCGGGAAAGGGCGTGGCGGTCGGCGTTGTCCAGGACGTTCCGCAGGACCTGCGTCAGCCGGCGGGCGTCGCCGCGGATCCGTGCCGGAACGAGCTTCACCGAAATCTGGTTCCGGCTGGTGGACCGCAGCCGGCGGATCTCCTGGTCCAACACGTCGTCAAGATCGACGTCCTTCTGCTCCACCCGCAGGCCGCCATCATTGGCCTTGGCCAGCGTCAGCAGGTCCTCGACGAGGAAGCTCATTCTGGTCGTCTCCTCGGCGAGGACATCCTTCATCTGCAGCCACATCGCCCCGGTCGGGTCCCCGGCCGCGATCTCGATTCCGGCCCGCAGCGTGGCCAGCGGGCTGCGCAGCTCGTGGCTGGCGTCCGAGACGAACCTGCGCTGTTCAGTGTCCGAGGCCTGCAGACGGTCCAGCATCGTGTTCATGGTCAGCGCCAATGCCTGGAGTTCATCGTTCGTGGGCGGCACATCGACGCGCCCATCGAGTCGCTCGGCGTTGATCCGGGCCACCTGGCCACGGATCCGTTCCACCTGGCGAAGGGAACGCCCCACCAGGAGCCACACGGACCCTGCCACGGTAACCAGCAGCAGCGGCGTGGCGCCCAGCATGAACCACGCGACCGTGGAAATGGTGTCTGCCTGTATCTGTGATGCCTGGGCCACTACCACCGTATAGTTCACCGAGCCGGTCCGCGCTCCCACGGTGACGATGTGGTAATCGTCGTTGTCCCCGATGCTCGGAAGGCTCGAGACGTCCTGGGTCATGGTCTGGCCCGGGCTGGGCCGCTGGGCTGACAGCGGCGCGTTGGCGACCTCGGTATCCGAGGCAGCCAATACGTACCCTTCGGTATCCAACACTTGGACGAACTGGCCGGCATGCGCCGTGTCGACAATGTAGGCGCGGGCATCCGCGACGTCCATGTCGTCCATTTCGGCGACCACGTCCTGGGCCTTCTGCCGGGCTGCGGCGTCGCTCGACCTCGTGAGGGATGCCTGCAGCAGGAAAAGAAGGACCACACCGCCGAGCAGGAGCGCCACGGCCACGACGCCGACGGCGACCGCCGTCGAGCGCTTCCGCACGCCCCAACGAATCTCGCCCCTGCCGGGACGGCTGGATGTGGCTCGCTTGCCCAGTGCCATGTTTCAAGAATGCGGCAATGCGTGGATCCGGACAACCACCGCGGCCGCATTGAGGTCACCTCGCGCCCGTCCCGCGCCCCGGGCGGTGGCCGGAGGGGTCCGGAGGTGCGCGGCCGGTACCGGGAGAGGCGGCTCTCAGTCTCTTCTCAGCGGCATGGGGGACAGTGGGAACAGGCCGCCGAAGACCGGCCGCCGGCGGCCACGGGGCCGTCCGTACACAGTTTCCGGCCGCACGCTCTCCTCAACCAGTGTGCGGCCGGACACGACGCTCCTTCGCAGCGGCGCAACCGGCGGCCACAACCGCTACTTCCCGGCCTCTTATGCCGATGAGCCGAGGGCGAAGGCCTTATGGCCGGGGCGTCACCCGGAGCCAGAGGAACTGCTGGGCGTGCAGGACCAGTCCCGCGTCGAGGCGCAGGTGGGTTCCGGTCAAGATGTCGACGGCGTCGGCCGCGAAGCCGGAGAGCGTCACCGCCGGCACCTCCTGTAGGCAGTCGCTGAAGTTGGCCAGCGCCAGGATCAATGTTCCATTTCCCGGACGCTGGTACCCCAGGACGCCCGGGTTGTTCGTGGCGAACCAGACCAGCCGGGTTCCGGCGAATTCCGGCGTCGCGGACCGGACGGAAATCATCCGGCGCAGCCCGGCATAGACCACCCCCCGCGGGGGTCTTCGCGCTGCGCGTAGTCTGCGGCCGGGTAGTGCGGCCGGTGCACCCAGCGGCTGTCCGGTCCGTGGCCTTCCTCAAGGGCGTAGCCGTAGTCGTTGAGCTGGCCGACCTAGTCACCGAGATACAGCAGCGGGATGCCACCGGTGCTCTATAGGCTGGCGTGATGACCGGTTTCACTGATCTCCTGCCCACGTTGCTGGGCGTCGGGCTGCTGATGCTGGTCACCGTGGTGCTGCTTGCGGTTTTCCGGATCCCGCACCGAACCGCACCGGCGCTGGCCATCCTGCGCGGGGCCGCGCAACTGTCGCTCATCAGCCTGATACTGGGCAGTGTCATCACCAGCCCGGTCTGGGTCGGCGCCGCACTTCTCGTGATGTTCTCGGTCGCAGCTGTGACGGCCGCAAGACGCCTGGGGTGGACTTGGGGCCGTCTGGCGGTAGTGGGGGGCTCCATGGCGGCGGGCATCCTGGTGACCCTGGCGATCGTTTTCGGAACGGGCGCGATCGCCTTCACGCCCCGTTACGCGCTGGCCATCGGAGGGATCGTGATCGGCAACGCGATGACGATCGCTACACTGGCCGGCCGGCACTTTGCCGAGTCGGTGAATGAACGTTGGGATGAAGTTGAAGCGTGGCTTGCGTTGGGTGCGACGCGGCGTCAATCGACGTTGGAGCTGGCCCGGCGCGCCGTCTATTCAGCCCTCATCCCCTCGACCGACCAGACGAAGACGACGGGCCTTGTCACCCTTCCTGGCGCGTTCGTGGGTGCGATTTTCGGCGGACTTTCACCCTTGGAAGCGGGCCGCTTCCAGATCGTCGTGCTCGCCTCGATCATGGCGGCAGGTTCCGTTACCGCCGTCGCCCTGATCGAGATCATCGCGCCGGTGAGGGTGCGTCCGGCCCGCCCCCGCTAGAGTCTGCACCTGGCCCGTCGTGTCTACGCCGGCACCCGGATGACGAGTGGGTCCATCGTCTGGCCGTCGGCGTACTGGCCGTCGAACAACTCCGAACCGGCCTGGGATACGGCCACCTCGACGCGGTCCCAGACGAGAAACCCTTCCATGTTGCGGGGCGCGGCAGTACGCAGGGTGCCGACGTCCGAGCGGTCCTTCCCGCCGCCGTCGCCCGTGCTGATGGACAGGACCCCGTGCCCGGCCGTGAACTCGACCCATGGGTCCAGTAGCCGGACGAACATCATGCCGTGGTGTCCGGCAACGCGGACGTCGCCGCGGAACCGCAGCACACCGGTACCGCTGGCGGGATCGTACTCGGAGCCGGCAGGTGCGAAACAGAACTCGCCGGACGCGGTCACCGTGGCGCCGTCGGCCGCGGAAACGGCACCGTCCGGGAGTCCGGAAATGTAATCCATGAAGCTGCGCTTGATGCCCCAGGTCAGGCCCGGCAGGGGCAGCGGAGCGGGGGAAGCGGACGCTGGTGTCACGTAGGTTCTCCTGGGCTGTCGGGCGGCTCTACGTCCGAGCCTAGTCGCGGATCCGCGCCGGGCTGAACTGTTGCACCTCAGCCGCTTCATCCGGCGTATTTCTCTGACGGCGTAGGCACGCCAGGACTACTGCCGGGGCGGCGGTGGTTGACTTGGATGAGTACCGGTTAGCAGGAGGTGCACAGTGGCCGCGTCCATCAGCAGGGTGTCCGGATCCGATGTGTCCGAAGACCCGCTTGATTCCTATTCCGCAACGGTCATCCGCGTGGCCGAGGCTGTCACACAGCACGTCGCGGCGCTTGAAATGACCGGCAACGGTCGCAGCGGCCGGCTGAGGGTCGGCGCGGGTTCGGCCGTGCTGTTCACCACGGACGGATATCTGCTCACGAACGCCCATGTGGTGGGCGGAGCCGAGTCCGGCCACGCGGTCTTCGCCGACGGCACCGCCACCGCTGTTGACGTGGTGGGCGCCGACCCGCTGTCCGATCTTGCCGTCGTCCACGGCAGGGCTCCCACGGCGGCACCGGCGGAAATGGGCGACGCCGAATCCCTACGGGTCGGCCAGTTGGTCATCGCAGTGGGCAATCCGCTCGGGCTGGCAGGTTCCGTCACCGCCGGGGTGGTAAGCGGGCTGGGCCGTTCCATTCCGGTCTGGTCCGGACGGAGCCGGCGAGTGATCGAGGACGTCATCCAGACCGACGCGGCCCTCAACCCCGGCAGTTCCGGCGGCGCGCTGGCGGACGCCCGCGGGCGGATCGTCGGCATCAATACCGCCGTGGCCGGAGTCGGGCTCGGCCTGGCCGTTCCCATCAATGCCACGTCGCGGCGGATCATCGCTTCGCTCCTCAAGGACGGCCGTGTCCGCCGGGCCTATCTGGGTCTGGTGAACACTCCGATCCAGCTGCAGCCAAGCGCCGTCGTCCGGACAGGCCGCAGGGAGGGCCTGCTCGTGGTCGAAGTGCTCCCGGGTTCGCCCGCCGAGCGCGCCGGGCTCCGGGCCGGCGACATCCTCCTGAAAGTCGGGCCGATGTACGTGTCCAACGCCGAGAGCCTGCAGAAACTGCTGTTCGCCGAAGCGATCGGGGAGCCCCTGGAACTTGCCCTGCTCCGTGACGGCTCGGACCTGCGGCTGGTGGCGGTGCCCGCGGAGATGACCGACAACTAATTGGGGAATTCCGACCCAGACAGGACGATTCCACCCGTTGGAATTATCCCGCCGGGGCCGAATTCCTGCCCCGCTGAAACTACTTGGGTCCAAATGGTGGCCGCCCGCGGAATTACTTGTTTGGCGCCGTAAATACCTGCCCACCGCTCCGCGTTTTTACCTAACGGTACTGACGCCTGTACGCGTCTTTCTTTGGGCGAAAGATCGGGTAGCGGCATGCCTTGTTGCGCCCAGCGGGGCGTGTCACGGTGTCATTGGAAAGCCGGAGGGAACAGAGTCTCAGTACGGCCTGGTTTCGATGTGATCCGGCTCTTCGCAGGCGTTGAGGTCGTTTTACCTGGGGAAATCGGAGAACATCGTGAGTAGCCCAACGGAAATTACACCCTCCATTTCGGTCCGCCTATTCGGATCATTCGAAGTGCGCCGGGACGGCGTGGCGCTCACCGCCGCCGATATGGGGGGATGCAAACCCCGGCACATACTGGAAATTCTGCTGCTGAACCTTGGCACGCCCGTGTCCAAGACCCACCTGATCGATCTTCTCTGGGGCGCCGGCGCGAGCGATGGCTCCGTGGCAACGCTCGAGAGCTATATCAGCGGCATCCGGCGCGCCATCCAGCCGGGCCAGACCAAGACCGGTCCGCTCCGCACGGCTAATAGTGGCTACGTCCTGGACCCCACCCTCGTGGATCTGGATTTGTTCCGGTTCCGTGGACTGGTCCGCGACGCCGGTGAGCTGCCTCCGGATGAGGCGTACCCTCTGATGCTCGAGGCCCTGGGGATTTCCGCCGAGCCGCTGCTCGGGTTCGAGCTTGCCTCTGACTGGGCGGAAGAGGCGCGGGCACGCCATGCAGCCGAGAAGGTGGCGCTGCAAATCCTCGCGGCTGAGACGGCGGCCCTGTTGAACAAACCGGACGACGCCGTCAACTTGGTCCAGGCTGCCATTCGGGCGGAACCCCTGAACGAGCGGGCCTGGACGGTGCTGGTGACAGCCTATGAACAGGCCGGCCTGCCGGCGGAAGGCCTGGCGGCGTACGACCGCTGCCGCAGGCTCTTTGATCGAGACCTTGGCTGCACCCCCGGCCCGGCCCTGCAAGCGGCTCATCTGCGGCTTCTGCAGCAGCGTGCGGAAAGCAATTCCGAACTCTCCGAGGTATTGGCGGCGCTGCTCTATCTGGGTGAGCGGTTGAACGGGCCCAAGAGCCGGCAGCTGCCGGCTGCGGAGTCGCGGCGTATGCATGAGAACGCCGGGCGGGTGCTTGATTCATTCCTCCAGCGCGTCCGGGCCGCGGTCTGACGCCCGCATCCGCCTCTCCGGCGGGCGGGCAGGGCCAACTCGATGGCACGAATGGCCGCCCCCGCGGGGACGCGGAGTTAGCTTGGTCACGTGGCCGGGATTCTCGGGAAATTCCGCCGCGCCGGGCCTCATACTGGGAATGACCCTGGCGGGCCGTCCCACCGCCGGGTGTGAGGAGGGCCCATGGAAACCTTGAAAAATGTCGTCACGAACGAGTACTTCCCCGCAGCTGCAGTGCTGTCCGGGGTCATCCTGTTCTGGATCCTGGGCCTCTTCGGCGGACTCTCCCTGCTGAGCACCCGCCAGTCCCCGGTGACCACCCTGACCTGGATGATGTTCGTCTATGCCGCAGCGGTACTGTCGCCCCTGGCCGGGCTCGTCGCCGCCGTCGACCTCATCCGTCGGTGGCTGCAGAACCGGCAGACGAGCGCGGCGGAATCCGCCTAACCCTCCCCGCCCGGCCGGCTCCCCGCTCGGCCAGCCCACCGCGCAGCCGGCGCCCCACGCAGCCCCTAGCGGACGCGGGTCCATGCCGCCGGGCGACGTTCGCTACTCGAAGCGGGACGGATCGCCCATGCCGCGCCGAACGATTTCCGCGACGCCGCTGGAGTAGTCGATCACCGTGGTTGGCTCAGCACCGCAGTCGCCGGAATCGATCACGGCATCCACTACGTGGTCCAAGCGCTCCTTGATCTCCCAGCCCTGCGTAAGCGGCTCTTCCTCATCCGGAAGCAGCAGCGTGCTTGACAGCAGCGGTTCGCCGAGCTCGGCAAGAAGTGCCTGGACCACATGGTTGTCCGGGATGCGCACGCCGACTGTTTTCTTCTTCGGGTGCAGCAGCCGTTTGGGGACCTCCCGGGTGGCGGGCAGGATGAAGGTGTAGCTGCCTGGCGTGACGGCCTTGATGCTGCGGAAAACGTCGTTGTCGATCTGGACCAACTGGCCCAACTGGGCGAAGTCCTTGCAGACGAGCGTGAAGTGGTGCTTGTCGCCCAGATGCCGGATGGCCCGGATCCTGTCCAGGGCCTCCCGATTTCCCAGCTGCGCGCCCAGCGCATAGCAGGAATCGGTGGGGTAGGCGATCAGGCCACCTGTTCCACGATCTCCACTGCCTGGAGGATGGAACGCGGCTGGGGGTTCTCGGGGTGCACATCGAAGTATCTCGCCATGCCACGAGCTTACGCCCGACGGCGGACAGGGCACTTACCGTGCCGCCCATCCGGCAGCGCCGAATTCCGCAGCCGCGCAGGACCGACGGATTATTGTGCACAGACAGTTCTGTCTGGTAACTTCGATCCCGGTATAGACAGTTCTGTCTATCTGGCCTCCGCGCCCGGGCTGGAAAACGTCACCGGCCGATACATTGCCAACAGCACCCCAAGAAGTCATCAAAACGCAGTTACAGCCGCCGATACTGACCGTCGCTGGCAGGTCAGCACGGCTCTGGCGGGTCTCGAATCCGATTCTGAAAGAAGCACAAACCTTCCATGACTCCACACCGCACCCTCGTCGTCGTAGCCCACCCTGACCTGGAAAATTCGCGGATCACCGCGCAGCTCACCGCAGCCATCAAGGACGTGGAACACGTCACCGTCCATAATCTCGCCGCCGCCTACCCGGACCGGCGCGTGGACGCCGCCCGGGAGCAGGAGCTCCTGCGCGGGCACGACACCATCGTGTTGCAGTTCCCCTGGCACTGGTACTCCGTTCCCGGCGTGCTGAAGGAGTGGATGGACCAAGTCCTCACCTACGGCTTCGCCTACGGTTCCGGCGGGGATGCTTTGCACGGCAAGCGGCTGCAACTCGTCATTTCAACCGGCGGCCCGGAATCGTCCTACACGCCCGCGGGGCACAACCGCTTCACCATGGCCGAGCTATTGCGCCCCCTGGAAGCCACCGCGCACCTCTGCGGCTTGGACATGGCCCAACCGCTCGTCCTGCACTCGGCACCGCGGGTCGCCGCCGATGAACTCGATCGTCACGCTGCCCGGTACCGCGAACTTCTGGCTCCGGCGGCAGTCGCCGGTCGTTAGTCATCCTCCCGGCGCGTCAGCCCGCGGTCAGACGGCCTGGGCGGCGAAGCGGAGGGCAACCGCGGCGCCCCTGACTACTTCGACGGCCACGTTGTACGCTCACAGCTGTTCGTCGTGGTGGATCCGTTCGTCGAGTTGCCGCAGCGGCTCCCCGCTGCCGCTCCACTGCTGCGCGATGAACTCCGCGGCGATGGACACGGCCGTTTCCTCCGGCGTGCGGGCGCCCAGATCCAGGCCCACGGGACTGTGGAGCCTGGACAATTCGGTCTCGCCCAGTCCCGCCTCGCGGAGCCGTGCAATCCGGTCCTCGTGCGTGCGCCGGGATCCCATTGCGCCGATAAAGGCCACGGGGCTGCCGCGCAGGGCCACCTCAAGGACGGGGATATCGAACTTCGGGTCGTGGGTCAGGACGCACAGCACGGTCCTGGAATCCAGCAGCCCTTGGGCGAACTGGCCGCTCAGGTACCGGTGCGGCCACGCGTTGACCACCTCGGCGGCGTCGGGGAATCTCGCGGGCGTGGCGAAAACCGACCGCGCATCACAGACGGTCACCCGGTAGCCCAGGAAAGCGCCCAGCCGGGCCAGCGCCGCGGCGAAGTCAATGGCGCCGAAGACGATCATGCGTGGCGGCGGCGCGTAGCTGGTGAAGAAGATGCGCATGCCGGTGTCGAGCCGCTCGCCGTCAACGCCGTAGTTCAGGATGCCCGTCCGGCCGGCGGCGAGAAGGCCCTGGGTGTCGTCGCCAACGGCGCGATTGCTCCGGTCCGAGCCCAGGTCGCCTTCACATCCTTCCGGCCGGACGATGAGGTGCCGCCCCACGCGATCGGCATCCGGGTGTTCGATTACCGTGGCGACCCCCACGCGGCGCCCGTCGGCGATGTCCTGCGCGACGGCGTCGAGTTCGGCAAAGCGGCGCTGGGAGACAGGTTCAACGAAGATGTCGATAATTCCACCGCAGGTCAGGCCCACAGCGTAAGCGTCGTCGTCGCTGATCCCGTATCGCACCAGCGCCGGCTCGCCGTCGTCTTTGACCTGGGTGGCGAGCTCGTACACGGCACCCTCGACGCAGCCGCCGGAGACGGAGCCCACGGCCTCGCCGTCGGCCGTCACCAACATTGCCGCCCCGGCGAGCCGTGGCGCCGATTTGAAAGTACTCACGACGGTGGCCAGGCCCGCCGTGGCACCCCTCCGCCAGTCAGGCAACATGGCCGCCAGGACATCGCGCATCGGCGCTCCTCAGAGCCTGCCGCACAGCCGGAGCAGCCGCAACGCTGAACGCCGGCCGGCCCAGTAGGCGATGCACGCCACCACGGCGACAACCCCGAGGACTTTCGCCGGGCTGGCCAGCTGCTCCGCCGCGATTCCCTTGGCCAGGCCCAACGCATCAAGGCTGCCGCCCGGCGCGGCCGAAGCCGGGACCGGCTCCGGCGCGGCCGAAGCCGGCACGGGTTCCGGGACAGCCGCCGGGACCGGCTCCGATGGTGCTTCAGGGATGGGAGGTGCTCCCTCTGTGAGCATGGCCTGCAGGTTATTCGCGAAGAGGGACATCATCTGTTCCGTGACGCTCCCGATCACCCCTTTGCCCATAGCCGCGGCCTTGCCGGACAGCGCGAGATCTGCGCTGACGGACCCCCGTGTGGCCGCGCCGTCTTCGGCCAGCGTCAGGGTGACGGTGGCCTCGGCGGTTCCCTGTCCGCGGGTCTCCTGGGCCTTACCGCCAAGGACGGCGCGGTGTTCCGAGGCGTTTCTTTCAATGACGTTCAGCAGACCCTTGTACTGCATCGTAACCGGGCCGAGCTTTACCGTCATGCCCACTTGGTAGGCGTCGTCGGAGAGCTTGTTCAGGATCTTGGCCCCGGGAAGGCAACCGGCCACCCTTTCAAAGTCCATCAGCGTGTCCCACACCCGGCTTATCGGTGCAACCACCGAAAAGGTGCTGTCAATTTGCATGAGCTGGTTCCTTGCCTCTCGCTCGTCCGTGCCTCTGGCCTGATTGCGGGCCGTCACCCCGAATTGCGGCCGCCAGCTCTGCCAAAGCCCTGTAGCTGTGGCCGCTGACGAATGCGTCGCAATAGGGCAGTGCCGCAGCCATGCCGCCCACCAGGGGCTGGTACTGCGGCGCCGCCTTGCGCGGATTTACCCAGATGATCCTGTGGGCGAGCCGGCGCAGGCGGGCCATTTGCGCCGCGACCTGTTCCGGATCCTCGTAGGCCCAGCCGTCCGAAAAAACCACCACCACAGCGCCACGCGCCAGTCCGCGGCGGCCGTGCTCGTCGACGAAGCGCCGGAGGCATTCGGCGATCCGGGTTCCGCTGGCCCAGTCCGGCGCGGAGACAGCAGCGCGGGCCAGAGCCTGGTCCGGATCGCGCAGGGCCAGTTGCCGCGTAAGCCTGGTCAGCCTCGTGGAGAAGACGAAGGCTTCGGCCCCGGCCACGGTCACGGCGCCCTGCAGCAGGGATACAAAGACCTGGGCGTAGGGTTCCATCGAGCCGGAAACATCGCACAGCAGCACCAGTTTGCGGCGCTGCTCGCGTCGACGGGCGTACAGCAACAGTGGGGCGTCTGTACCGGAGCGCCGGGCAGCGCGCACTGTCGCCCGGACGTCCAGGCTCGCTGTGCTGTGTGCAGAGGTGCGTGTGCGACGGCTCAGGCGGAGCGGCGTCGCCAGCTGCAGCGCCGCAGCCAGCCGCCGCACCTCACCTACTTCATCGGCAGAAAGCTCGGCAAAGGAGGTCTCATGCAGATGTTCGTCCGCGGATACCATGGCAAGGACGGCCTCCCGATCGGCGCGGCGGCCCTCCGCGGAGCTGTCCCGGCCGGGGGAGGCCACGCCCGGAGGCCGGTGCGTGCCGGCGGCCGGGCCCGCCTCCCGGGCCCCCGGCGCCGCGGGCCTGGTCCGCGGCTCCGGTGCGGGCGGCGGCGCTGCCGCGCGGGCCACACTGCCCGGTTGAGCGGTTTCGGCATTCGCCCGGAACACGGCTGCGAAGACGGCATCAAACAGGGGCACCTGTTCGCGCGCGGACACGAGCACCACGCGGCAGGTCCAGTAGAGCTGCTCAAGCTGGGTCGGGGGGATCAGGTGGAGCGCCTCGGCCAACCGTGCGGCCCGGTCCGGCGACGTAGCAAGACCGGCCCTCCGGATTGCCGTGACGAACGCGGCGGACAATGCTGCTGCCTCGACCCGTGGCGGCCGCTCGGGTGCGGCGCTGTTGTTTTCAGCCATCGGTGCCGTCCACGAGCCAGGCTGCGCCGCGGGAGCCGACGAGTTGAAGATCATCGCGGTTCTTGACGATGGAGCCCCACGTTTGCTCGGTGATGCCGGGGTCGATCCGTTCGACCCCGAGCACTGACAAGGCCGAGACCCAGTCGATTGCCTCGGATATGCCCGGAGGCTTGGCGAGGTCCAGCGTCCGCAGCCGGGTTATGACGGCCGCGGCCTGGAGCGCCAACGGGCCGCTGCTGGCGGGAACCCGGCGGCGCACGATCTCGGCGATCCGGGCCGGTCCGGGGTAGTCGATCCAGTGGTACAGGCAGCGGCGGGTCAAGGCGTCATGAAGGTCCCGCGTCCGGTTGGAAGTAAGGATCACGATGGGGGGATGGGTGGCGCGGATTGTGCCCAGCTCCGGGATGGTGACGGCGGATTCAGCCAGCAGTTCAAAGGTGAAGGCCTCGAATTCGGCGTCGGCGCGGTCGATCTCGTCCAGGAGCAGCACGGCAGGCCGCGGGCCGGGATGTTCCAGCGCCTGCAGGAGCGGGCGCCGCAGAAGGTACTGGGGGGCGAAGAGGTCAGTTTCCGTCACCCCGGTGTCACGCACTTCGGCCAGCCGGATGCCGAGCAGCTGGCGCTGATGGTTCCATTCGTAGAGGGCTTCGCCGGCGTCGATACCCTCGTAGCATTGCAGCCGGTACAGCGGCGTGTCCAGGAGTTCGGCCAGCGCCTTGGCCGCCTCCGTTTTCCCGACCCCCGCCTCGCCTTCGAGCAGGATGGGCTGCGGTAGCCGGACAGCCAGGAACAGGGCCGTTGCCAGTCCGACGTCGGCCAGGTAGTTGGTGCCGTCCAGCGCGGCCATCAGCGAGCCCACGTCCGGGACCCGGCGCCGCACGTCCTCCTCCGCCCCGGCCCGCGCCGCCGTCGTCATACGGCCCCCTGCAGGCCGTCAAGCAGGCGCCTGTAATCTTCTTCGGTGTCCACGTCCAGGGGGACGGGACCGGGTGTGCGGACCTCCACGACGTCGTCCGCCCGCAGTTCAAGGAGCTTCCAGACTGCTTTGTCCCCGTGCAGGGCGGCAAGGTCCGGCAGCAGGTGCCGGGCAAAAGCCAGGGGGTGGCCCACGCCATCGTCGTAGTGGCACACCGCGATGCCGGCCGGGCCAGCACCGGTGCCGGCGGAAGGGGCGCCCGAACCCGTCCGCGGGAGGGCGTCGAGCACGGCCTGGACGCTCGTGGCCCGGACACCGGGCTGGTCGCCGAGCAACAGGACCACGGCTTCGGTGTCCGGATGCAGGGCGGCGAGCGCCGTGGCGATCGAGGACGTGCACCCTTCGCCGAAGTCCGGGTTGAGCACCACCTCGCAGCAGCTGGTGTCGACGGTGCGCTCTACCTCGGCCGCCGCTCCGCCCAGGACCAGCACCGTCTGGCCGAAGGCGCATTCGCGGGCAGTCGCCAAGACGGCATCGAGCAGGACTCCCGTGCCGTAGGGCAGGAGCTGTTTGGGCCGGCCCAAACGCCGCGACGCACCCGCGGCCAGGATGATTCCCGCGGTCCGGGGCTCAGGGGTTCCGGCCGCCCGCAGCGGCTCAGGCGGTTGATCAGACGGCCAGGGCATAGCGCTCCGGATCTTTGCGGAAGGCGGCCCGGCAGCCGGGCGAGCAGAAGTAGACGGTGATCCCGTTGTGTTCCACGTGCAGGGACGACTCGAGGGCCGGGACGGACATGCCGCACACCGGGTCGACCGCGCTCGCAGGCCCTGACTCCGCAGGCCCTGACTCCGCAGGCCCTGAGTCCGCCGGCCCTGAGTCCGTGGGCGCCTCCATCCGTGTGGGCGCGGCGGCCGCTGCCGCCGCAAGGGGCGGGGCAGCGCGCCGCGCTTTGGACCGTTCCCCAACCAGCTGGGCCAGGATTGAAAGGGCGATCTCCCCGGGGGTCCTAGCACCGAGCTGCAGCCCGGCCGGCGTGAAAACCCGCCGCTGCAGGGCGTCGTCGACGTCGAGGGATCCCAGGACGGCGGCGCCGCGGGTTTCGCTGGCTACGAGGGCAACGTAGGGGACACCCGCGCGCAGGGCCGCCTCCAGCGCACCCTCCTCCGCTTTACCGTGCGAGGCGACAATCAATGCAGCGTCATCGCCGCGGGGATCGGCGGATTCGCCGTCCGTGAGTTCGACTTCGAGCCCGACGCCGGAACCGAGCGTCGCCAGGGCCTGCGCCACCGGCGTCGTACCCACCACCAGGACACGGGGCGCCGGAATCCGCGGCTGGAGGAAAATCTCGATCGCCCCGCCGCTGAGGCAGGGGTTGGAGACCTCGACGGCGCCTTCCTCCGCCGTGCGGGACGGTTCTCCGGGCAGCACCCGCAACAGGAGGGGCTCCTGGGAGGCCAGAACCTGCAGGCTGTACTCGCGCACCGATGCCTCGACACAGTTCCCGCCCACAAAGCCCTGGATCTCTCCGGTGGGCAGCACCAAGGCCGTGTCCCCGGCGTGGGCGCTCGTGGGACGCTGGGCGCGGACCACCGTGGCGTGGACGAACGGCTCGCGGCGGCTGGCGAGCTCATCGGCCCTGGCGGCCAGGGATCCTGCGGTGCTGGCCATCAGATCGGTGGCCTGGCCCGGCCCTGCATGGCCGCCCAGACGCGGGCCGGGGTGCAGGGCATGTCCACATGGGTGACGCCGAACGGCGCCAGGGCGTCGACAATGGCGTTGACGATCGCCGGCGGGGACCCGACTGTGGCGGACTCGCCGATGCCCTTCGCCCCGATCGGGTGGTGCGGGGACGGGGTGACAGTGAATCCGGTCTCCCAGTCCGGCACCTCCATGGCCGTGGGGATCAGGTAGTCCATGAAGGACCCGGCGAGGCAGTTGCCGGCCTCGTCGAACTCGATGATCTCCATCAGGGCCATGCCGACACCGTCCGTCAGGCCGCCGTGCACCTGGCCTTCGATGATCATCGGGTTGATCCTGGTGCCACAGTCATCCACCGCGATGAAGCGCCGCACCTTGACCTGACCCGTGCCGGGGTCGACGTCGACGACGCAGATGTAGGCGCCGAACGGGAAGGTGAGGTTCGGCGGGTCGTAGGTGACCTCGGCGTCCAAGTTGCCGTCCACGCCCTCGGGCAAGGCAACAGTGCCATGGGCGCCCATGGCGATCTCGGCGATGGTCTTGCCGACGCTGGGGTCGCCCTTGACGAACCAGCGGCCCTTTTCCCACTCGAGGTCCTCGGGGCGGGTCTCAAGCATGGCCCCGGCGATCAGCTTCGCCTTCTCGCGCACCTTCCGGGCCACGAGGGCCACGGCGCCGCCGCTGACCGGCGTCGAACGGCTGCCATACGTGCCCAACCCGAACGGGGTCTGGTCCGTGTCCCCGTGCACCACCTCGATGTCCTCCGGCGGGATGCCGAGTTCCTCGGCCACGATCTGGGCGAAGGTGGTCTCGTGGCCCTGGCCCTGGCTCTGCACCGAGATGCGCACCACGGCCTTGCCGGTGGGGTGCACGCGCAGCTCGGCGCCGTCGGCCATGCCGAGGCCCACAATGTCGAAGTGCTTCCGGGGACCGGCTCCCACTACTTCCGTGAAGAAGGACACCCCGATGCCCATGAGTTCCCCGCGCTCGCGCTTTTCGGCCTGCTCGCGACGGAGGTCCTCGTACCCGGCGAGCTGCATCGAGAGCCGCATGGCGGCCTCGTAGTTGCCCGAGTCGTAGACCCAGCCGGTCTTGTTGGCGTAGGGGAACTGCTCCGGCTTGATGAAGTTCTTGAGCCGCAACTCTGCCGGGTCCATGTTCAGTTTGCGGGCCAGGACGTCCACCATCCGCTCCACGAGGTAGACGGCCTCGGTGACCCGGAACGAGCAAGCGTAGGCGACCCCGCCGGGCGCCTTGTTGGTATAGACGCCGGTGACCGAGCAGTGGGCGGCCAGCAGGTCGTAGCTGCCGGTGAAGATGGAGAAGAATCCGGCCGGGTTCTTGGTGGGCTGGGCGGTGGCGTTGAACGCGCCGTGGTCGGCCAGCACGTGGGTGCGCAGGGCAAGGATCTTCCCCTCCTTGGTCGCCGCGATTTCGCCCTGCATGATGTAGTCGCGGGCGAACGAGGTCGACATCAGGTTCTCGGAGCGGTCCTCCACCCATTTGACCGGGCGGCCGGAGACGATCGAGCCGACGACAGCGAGGATGTAGCCGGGGTAGATCCCGACCTTGTTGCCGAAGCCGCCGCCGATGTCGGGGGAGACAATCCGGATCTTGTGCTCGGGGATGCCGGCGACGATCGCGAACAGGGTCCGGTGCACGTGCGGGGCCTGGGTGGTCTCGTAGAGCGTCAGTCTGCCGTTGACGGCGTCGAAGTCGGCGACGGCGCCGCATGTCTCCATCGGTGCGGGGTGGACCCGCGGGTACACCACCTCCTGGCTGACCACGACATCGGCGGAGGCGAACACCGCATCGGTTTCGGCTTTGTCGCCAATCTCCCAGTCGAAGATCCGGTTGTCCGTCCGGCCCTCGATCTCGTCGCGGATCACCGGTGCGTCCGGGTCAAGCGCCTTGCGGGCGTCCACCAGCGGGGGAAGGACATCGTATTCGACGTCGATTAGCTCCAGGGCGTCCCGGGCAGCGTAACGGTCCTCGGCCACGACAAACGCGACTTCTTGGCCCTGGAACCGGACTTTGTCGGTCACCAGCACGGCCTGGACGTCCGCGGAGAGAGTCGGTGCCCACGCCAGCTTCAGGCCTAGGAGGTCCTTGCCGGTGATGACTGCCACGACTTTAGGGTGCGCCAGGGCGTTGGTGGTATCGATGGACACGAGCCGGGCGTGCGCCACCGGAGCGCGCAGGATGGCGCCGTGCAGCATCCCCGGCAGCACGATGTCATCCAGGTAGTGGCCCTGGCCGCGCACGAAGCGCGGGTCTTCCTTCCGCTGGATGCGGCCGTAGCCGATCGGGCGGTCCTCGTCGCCGGCGGCCGGGTTTGACGGCCGGTCATGGATGACAGTCATGCCTTCACCTCCGTGTCCGCTGCGTCCTCCAGGCCGGGGCCGGCTGGATGGGCGGCGGCCCACTGTACCGAACGGACAATTGTGGCGTAGCCCGTGCACCGGCAGATCTGCCCGGAAATGGCCTGCCGGATCTCGGTGTCGTCCGGGTGCGGATTCTTATCAAGGAGCGCGCGGGCCGTGAGCATCATCCCCGGGGTGCAGAAGCCGCATTGCAGCCCGTGCTCCTCCATGAAGCCCTGCTGGACCGGGTCGAGGGTGCCGCCGGTGGCCAGTCCCTCGACGGTGCGGATGTCGTGCCCCGCGGCCATGGCGGCCAGGACGGTGCAGGATTTCACGGGCTGTCCGTCCATCAGGACCACACACGTCCCGCAGTTGCTCGTGTCGCATCCCCAGTGCGTACCAGTGAGGCCCAGGACCTCGCGGATGTAATGGACCAGAAGCACCCGGGGCTCAATCTCGCTCGTGACGTCGGTGCCGTTAACGGTCATGCTTATCTGCATCGGCTTCAGCCTTCCTGCATCTGGGCGGCGCGGTCACAGGCCCGCCGCAGCGCCCTTTTGGTGAGCTCATCGGCGAGATGCCGCTTATAGTCGACCGGGCCGCGCTGGTCCGCCACCGGATCGCAGGCCGCCGCTGCCAGTGTGCCGGCCCGCGCGAACAGCTCCTCGTCTGGACGCCTGCCCCGGAGCACGGCGGCGGCCTCGGCCAGCGGGTGGTCAAGGCCCAGCGCCGTGAGTCCGACGGCGGCGTCGTCGACGGTCCCGTCCGCGGCGAGGGTGACTGCCGCGCCAGCGGCACCGACTGCCCAGTCCCCGACCCGGCGTTCGACCTTTTCATAGGCGCTGCCCGAGCGGGGGCGGATGCCGAACCTGAGTTCGCAGAGCAGTTCATCCTGCCCGACCGCGGTTTCATAAGGTCCGCGGTGGAACTCGGACATGGACAGAATGCGCTCGCCGCGTGGCCCGCGGATCACTGCCTCGGCGGCCAGGACATCACAAACGGTGGAGAGGTCCTCGGCGGGGTCGGCCTGGCAGAGCGAGCCGCCGATCGTGCCGCGGTTGCGCACCACGGGGTCCGCGATCACCAATTCGGCGTCCCGCACTATGGGGAACAGCGCGGCGACCTCATCCGACTCCAGCAAGGTGGTGTGGCGTGTCATGGCGCCGACCCTTAGCTTGTTGCCGTCACGGAGGATGAAATCGAGCTCGTAGAGGTCATTGATGTCGATCAGCCATTCGGGCCGGGAGAGGCGAAGCTTCATCATCGGCAGGAGGCTGTGGCCGCCCGCCACCACCCGGGATTCGGGGCCGTAGCGGGCGAGGAGTTCCAGGGCATTGTCCACGGTAGTGGCGCGCACATAGTCAAATGGAGCCGGAATCTGCATAGTCCCTACCTCACTCCGAACGGGCCGGCGGCGGGGTGCAGCGGCTGCGTAGCGCCGGATTGAGGTCAGTCTTGCCCCGGCCTCAGTGGGCTGTCAATATCGTCATAAGCGAAAGGTTATGAAGCCGTGGCGATGACATTGGGACAGTTGCGGACGTTCGCCCTGGTGGCCAAGCTGGGCTCTCTTCACGCAGCTGCAGTCCACCTCGGAGTCAGCGAACCGGCCGTTTCGACGGCGCTTGCCGCGCTCAGGCAGGATCTGGGCGACCCGCTCTTCGTGCGCGCCCGCGGCGGGATTGCGCTGACCCCTGGCGGCCGTGCCCTCGCCGAACACGCCCAGGACATCGTTGGACTGGCGGACCAGGCCCGGTGGGAGGTGGCGCATGCCCAGACCGAGACCGGGCGCCTGAAAATCGTGGCGACGGCGCCGTTTGCCGAGCACGCGGCCGGGCGCCTGCTGGACCTTTTCACCCGCAGGGTTTCCGGCGCCTCCGTCGATGTGGTCGTGGAGGACGCGGAGAATATTGCAGCGCTGATGCTGGAGCGTGTCTATGACATTGCGTTGGGAGCCAAGCCCGCCGCCCCCAACGGATCCGTTCTCAACGGCGCGTACCCCACCGGCGGGTACCCCAACGGGACTGCCGACGTCGGCCTCGATTCCGTCGCTTTCCTGCGGTACCAGCGGGTGGTCGTGGCGGCCGCCGGCCATCCCCTTGCCTCGCTCCACGGGCCGGTGGCGCTGGCTGAGCTGCTGAGCAGGCCGTGGTTTGCCGGCCCCGCAGGCATTCAGGCGGCCAGCGAAGAGGGCCGCTGGCTGGTTTCCCGAGGGGTGGCGCCGGAGATCGTCCGGCTCAGCAGCGAAACGGAGGCCCTCGCCGCCGTCAGGGCGGGTGAAGGGACAATGATGGCGCTCGGGCACATTGTCCGGTCTGAAATACGCAGCGGCGCCCTGGTCCGTGTGCCGGTGGCCGGAACGCCGATCGCCGGGCTTTGGTGGGCCAGCACCCTGGACCGCCGCCGGGCCACCACCATGGCGCGGACCCTCCAAAGGTTTGCCACCACTGCCGATGCCACCGCTGCCATGGTCGCTCCCGGCGGTTCGCGGGGGCTGGAACGGCGGGGGTCCAAGTTCCACGTGGCGCTCTGGAGCTGAGGCACCTGTCGCTGTGTCGCGTTGCACAACGCCGGGGCGGGTGCTACCCCTTGAGGGTTAGACGATCCATTCACCCTGCGAGAAGGAGTAGCAATGACGTTGTCCCGAGACGAAGACAGCTCGCTGAGGCATTGGAGCAGCCGGCTGATTCAGGCACTGCAGATCCTCGACCTTGAAGTCGACCACGAAAAGATCGTCCAGGTCGCGGACGAATCCGTCAAAGCCGTCGGGCCGCACGCGGACGCCATCAGCGCGTTCATTGTGGGGTACGCGGCGGGTACGGCGTCCACCAACGGCCGCAAGAGCACACAGGAAGCGGTGCACGCCGCGTCGAACAAAGTCATTGAGCTCTGCGAGCATGGCGAGTCCGGTGGCCCGGACGAGGAAGGCTGGGCCAAGAGGGCCCAGTAGCGCCCGCCCGGGCAGCACGGGACATGCTCCACGGTGGGGCTCAGCGATGGACATGTTGGTGTTATGTCCAGTCGCCGGGGCCGGGGTTGGGCATGTCCCGTGGCCCCGGCCCGCGCTGGGCTGTGCCTAGGGTGACGCCACCGCGGCATGGACGGTTTCCGCGCCCTCGGGCGTCTGGTCCAGGCTCGGCTCGAGCCGGACAATGACCGCCTTCGAGACCGGCGTGTTGCTGCCCTCGGCCGTGTGGTTCAGCGGCACAAGCACGTTCGCCTCTGGATAGTAGGCGGCCGCGCAGCCGCGTGCCGTGGGATACGACACCACCCGGAACTTGCGCACCATGCGTTCCTCGCCGTCGTCGTGCACGCCGCGGATGTCCACGTACTGCCCGTCCGCAAGGGCGAGTTCGGCGAGGTCGTCAGGGTTCACGAACACCACATGCCGGCCCTTCTTGATGCCCCGGTAGCGGTCGTTGTGCGAGTAGATGGTGGTGTTGAACTGGTCGTGGGAGCGCATGCTCTGCAGGATCAGGGTTCCCTCCGGCCGCTCGACAAGTTCGAGATAATTGACGGTCAGCACGGCCTTGCCGGTGGGCGTGGGGAAGGTGCGGGAGTCGCGGGGACCATTGGCGAGGACAAACCCGCCTTCTTGCCGGATCCGTTGGTTGTAGTCCTTGCAGCCGCCCACGACCCGCGAAATGTGATCGCGGATGAGGTCGTAGTTCTTCTCAAAGCCGTCCCAGTCGGCCTTGATCTTGTTGCCGACCAGGAGTTTGCCCAGCCGGCTCACGATGGCCGGCTCCGAGAGCAGATGATGGGACACCGGCTCGACGCTGCCCCAGGACGGGTGCACGGCGCAGACGGTGTCTTCCACGGAAACGAACTGGGGACCGGATTCCTGGATATCGATCTCGGTCCGGCCCATCGTGGGGAGGATCAGCGCCTCGCGGCCCGTCACAGTATGCGAGCGGTTCAGCTTGGTCGAAATCTGGACCGTCATCTCCGTGTTCTCCATGGCAGCCACGGCGGCATTCGTGTCCGAGATGGCCGCCACAAGGTTGCCGCCCAGGGCGACGAAAACCTTGATCTCGCCCGCGCGCATCTTGTTGATAGTCTCGACGGCGTCCGCGCCGTGCTCGCGGGGCGGCTCGAAGTTGAACTCCTCACCGAGGGCCTCCATGAAGGACTGCGGCATCTGCTCCCAGATGCCCATGGTGCGGTCGCCCTGGACATTGCTGTGCCCGCGGATGGGGGAGGCGCCGGCGCCCGGCTTGCCGATGTTGCCGCGCAGCAGCAGGAGATTGATCATCTCCTTAATGGTGGCGACACCCTTCCTCTGCTGCGTGATGCCCATGGCCCAGGTGATGATGACTTTCTCGGCCTTGAGGTAGCGGGCGGCGAGTTCATCGATGTCCTCGCTGCGCAGGCCCGTGGCTTCGAGCACGGTGCGCTCATCCAGTCGGGACAGGTGCTCCTTGAGCTCCTCGAGTCCTTCGCAGTGTTCGGCCAGGAAGGCGTGGTCCAGGACAGTCCCGGGGTTCTTGGCCTCGGCGTCGAGCACCCGCTTGGACACGGCCTGCAGCAGCGCCATGTCCCCGCCGATCCGGATCTGCAGGAACTGGTCCGCGATCTGGACGCCGTGACCGATGACGCCATTGACCTGCTGCGGATTCTTGTACCGCCGCAGGCCGGCCTCGGGAAGGGGATTGACGGCCACGATCTCGCCGCCGTTGTGCTTGCAGTTCTCGAGTTCTGTCATCATCCGGGGGTGGTTGGTGCCCGGATTCTGGCCCATGATAATGATCAGGTCCGCGTTGGCGTAGTCATCGAAGCTGACGGTCGCCTTGCCGATGCCGATGGTCTGGCCCATGGCCCAGCCCGAGGATTCGTGGCACATGTTGGAGCAGTCAGGCAGGTTGTTGGTGCCGTAGCCGCGGACCATCAGCTGGTACAGGAAGGCCGCCTCGTTCGACGTGCGGCCGCTCGTGTAGAACGCCGCGTGGTCGGGGGAGTCCAGCCCCTTGAGCTTGTCGGCGACAAGCCGGAGCGCTTCGTCCCAGCTGACCGGCTTGTAGTGGTCCTCGCCGGCGGGCTTGTAGACCGGCTCCGTGAGCCTGCCCTGCATGCCGAGCCAGTACTCGGAGCGGCTGCGCAGTTCGCTGACGGGATGCTCGGCCCAGAAATTTCCGGGAATCACCACCGGGGTCGCTTCCCACGTGACGGCCTTCGCCCCGTTCTCGCAGAACTCGAACGCCTTGCGGTGGTGCGGGTCCGGCCACGCGCAGCTCGGGCAGTCGAAGCCGTCCTTCTGGTTCATGGCCATGACAGTCTTGCGGGTCCGATTCAGACCCATGTGCTTGAGAGCCGGCTCCATGGAGTGGTACACGCCCGGGACTCCGGCGGCCCAGCTCTTCGGCCCGTTCTCAACAACAAGATCTTTCTCGGACGGTTCCTCAACGCGAGGAGTCTTGCGAGTCACGTGAACTTCCCTTCTGCAACCGCCGCCCGGACAGGTCGGCGCTGATGTGCCTCTATGCACCCTACAGTCAGGCCTATCAGCTAGATCGGGGCGCCGCAAGCAATTGGCTGGGTCAGTGCGCTGACCGCACCAGTGGCCGGGCCGGAGCAAGGGGAACGCTACCGGCCGGCCACGAGTGTGGCGCCGCAGTGGCGGCGGGCGGTGCGTGCCCGGAGGTGACTTTTGGCCCTTGGCACCCGGCAGGCCCGAGCGGAGGCTGGGGCGTACACCGCGAGCCGCAGGTCCGCGCATTCCACTGGCCCGCGCTGTTCACCGGTTTGCGCAATGTAAAAGGTCCACGGGAGCGCCATGAAGCACCAGCAGCCGAGCCTGAAGTTCCTTGGTGCCTCCGACACCGAGACGATCGACATCGAGGACCTGCGATGAACTCCGACGCCGTCACCCGGACCACCGTACTGAAGGAGATCCACGATCTCGCCCGGCCTCTGAAAACCGATCGCGATCTCAATGGCCTCGTACGGCGCGCTGCCGACTGCCGGTTCGTAGCCATTGGCGAGGCGTCCCACGGCACTCACGAGTTCTACACCTGGCGCGACACCCTCAGCAGGCGGCTCATCGCGGAGGAAGGCTACAACTGGATTGGGGTGGAAGGAGACTGGCCCGACTGCTGGCGCATCAACCGCTGGGTCCGCGGCCAGGAGGGGAAGGACCAGGGTGTCCACGCGCTGCTGGCCGGCTTCGAACGCTGGCCGACCTGGATGTGGGCGAACGAGGAAGTCGCGGCGTTCCTAGACTGGCTGCGCGGCTGGAACGCAGGCCGGCCACTGGACAAGCGAGTCGGTTTCTACGGACTGGATGTCTACTCGCTCTGGGATTCGCTGCGCGAAATCATCGGCTGGCTGCAGGAGAACGTACCCGACGCCGTGCCCGCGGCCGAGCGTGCCTGGCAGTGCTTCCTGCCCCACCACGAGGACCCGCACCAGTACGGCTGGAGCACGCGGCTGGTGCCGCAGTCCTGCGAGCCCGACGTCGTGGCCCTCCTGACCGAGGTCAGGAACCGGGTCTTCAGCCCCGGCCCGCACGAGGAGGACGCTTTCGACGCCGTGCAGAACGCCGAAGTCGCGGCCAACGCCGAGCACTACTACCGCATCATGGTCCGCGGGGACCGGCAGTCCTGGAACGTTCGCGACCACCATATGGCGGACACCATCGACCGGGTCAGCAGGCACCTCGGGCCGGCATCGAAAGGCCTCATCTGGGAACACAACACGCACATCGGGGATGCCCGGGCCACCGACATGGCGCAGGACGGCCTGGTCAACGTCGGCCAGCTGCTGCGCGAACGTCACGCGGGCGAAGGGGTGTTGCTGGTCGGTTTCGCAGCCCACCGCGGCTCCGTGATCGCCTCCGACGGGTGGGGCCGCCCCGAGCGCATCCTGACGGTGCCGGAAGCCCGTCCGGGCAGCCACGAAGATTTCCTGCATCAGGCCCTCGGGGTGCCCTCCGTGCTGGAGTTCGGCGACGACCGGACCGGGCCATGGCTTTCGACATGGCTGGGGCACCGGGCGATCGGCGTCGTCTACCACCCCGAGAGGGAAGCCGGAAACTACGTTCCGACCCGGATGGGGGAGCGCTACGATGCCCTCATCTGGCTTGAACACACCGCTGCACTGCGTCCGGTGCACCATGAGGGGCCGCCCCGGGAACCGGAGTTCGAGACCGAGCCCACCGGATTCTAGGCCGGTGTGGATTCCAAGGAAGCAGGATTCAGGATGAGCAAGGCAATCGTCGTCGGTTTCAACGGGTCTGCGGGCAGCGACGCCGCACTGACCTGGGCACTAGGGCGGGCCGCCCGCGACAAGCTTCCGGTCATCGTCGTCCACGCGGTGGACGACCGTTGGATGTCTCCGGATTTCCAGTACCACGAGATCATCCGGGAATCGGGGATGGAACTGCTTCAGCAAGCCCAGGCGAGCGCCAGCGGGCAGGCCCCGGATGTCGAGGTGGATATCCAGCTTCGTCATGCCAGCGGAGGCTCGGTGCTGCGGGAGGTGTCCAAGGAGGCAACCATGATCGTGGTTGGCGGCCATGACAAGCGTTGGCTGGACGGCGGTCCCATGACGGACCGTGCCCTGCAGGTCGTCTCAGCCTCGGAATGCCCGGTAGCTGTCATACCGGTGAAACAGGGAACGGGGGGCGGGGGCGTGGTGGTCGGCGTGGACGGTTCCGAGGAGTCGCTGCAGGCCGTCGCATTTGCGGCCGCGGAAGCCGATCTGGGCGGAGACGAGCTGACCGTGGTCCTCGCGTTCAAGACCCCGGCTCGGTGGGTCGAGAAACAGTTGCCCACCAGCGGCCTCGCCGAGAGCATGGTCGAAGAGGACCGGATAGTGCTCGCCGAGTCGGTGGCCGGCCTCGGCGACAAATACCCCGACCTGGTGGTCGATCAGCGCCTTGAGACGAACACGGAACCGGCGAAGGCCCTCGTGAATATCGCCGCCGGAGCCAGGCTGCTGGTGATCGGAAGCCGCGGACGCGGCGGGTTCTCCCGGACGGTGCTCGGCTCCACGGCGCACGCCGTTCTGCTGAACGTGCCGTGCCCCACCGTCGTCACGCGGGTGCACAAGGTCAAGCACGGGGGCTGACAAAGGGCAGGGAATACGTTGTCCCGGACCGGCCTGGGCGGGCAGGACGCTCTCGTCCGAGGAGGGGGCTTTTCGCCGCCGCCAGCGGATGGGAGGATGAAGCCGTGGACCCCTTCTTCAATTTCGTCACTCACTTTTGGTGGCTCGTCTTTCCGCTAAGCGGACTGGCCGGCGGGTGGGCGCGGTCCTGGTCCAAAGCCGCTGAACGCCGGCACCGTCGCCGCGTGGAGCTCTACACGCTCAAGAACCAGGCGGCACAGGCCGAACAGGCCAGCCAAGCCGATGTGCTGGCCCTGATGAAGGCGCACGACGCCGTCAACAGGCGTTGGCTGGACTACGAACTCGACGTGGGGAAGCTGATCGACTTTCCGGTCATGACGGATGTCCGCGAGCCCCTCACCGTGGCTTTCCTGCGGGCCAAGCGTGAGGCCGACGGGCTGCGCCCCGCCGCCCCCGGAGAAGTCAGAACCGCCGCAAGGCTGGCGGAGTACCGGGCAGCCGTGACCAGTTTTGAACTCGCATTCGACGTCGCCGAACGTGAAGCCAAGCGGATCAGGGACAGCAAGTTCACTGGGCCGGAACGCCAGCGGCTGGAGACTGCCCGCAAGCTCCTGCGGATCGCATCGGACGCCGCCGCGACGCCCGCCGAACGCCAGACGGCGTACAGGCGCGCCCGCCGGGAACTCGACGGGCTCATCGTGCTGCCGGAGGCTTCGCTCGCCGCACTGGAGGACAGGATCGCTTCCATGCTCGAGGCCGGTCCGGCGCCGGACGTCCGCCGGACGGTCTAAGCGGATCACTGCCGGCAGCGAAACCCGAGAGCCCTCGGTCGGCAACGCCGAGACCGTGGACCAAGCTCCCGCCTGGTTCTCGCAAACCGGGTCCACTGGCCTGGTTTCCTGTGACCTTGATCGCGGCCGCGACCTCGTTTGCCAGCCCCGACCGGCGGCCGCCAGTTTAGGGTCTTCTGGCATGTTTTGCCCTGCCGTCAATCCCACGTACCATCGATTAGGTTTCAAGCTGCGTTAGCGCCACCGAATTCATCTGATCAAGCATCGAATAGAAGTCGTGGCCATGCAGCAACGGGGACGTGGAACTGCCGACCGTGAACACTTCAGATTGGGCAACAGGTGGAAATCACCGTAATGGTGGCGCTAGTGATATCGCTGGCGCTGTTCTTCGACTTCACGAACGGATTTCATGACACCGCGAACGCCATGGCTACGCCCATCGCGACCGGCGCCATCAAACCGAAAACAGCTGTCGCCCTCGCGGCGGTGCTGAACCTCGTGGGCGCGTTCCTTTCCACGGAAGTAGCCAAGACCGTCTCCGGCGGCATCATCAAGGAAGGCGCAGACGGTGTCCAGATCACCCCGGACATCATCTTCGCCGGTCTCATGGGCGCCATTCTCTGGAACATGATCACCTGGCTCAAGGGCCTGCCGTCGAGTTCCTCCCATGCCCTCTTCGGCGGCCTGATCGGCGCCGCGATCGCCGGCATCGGCATCCACTCGGTCAATTTCGAGTCGATCCTGCAGAAGGTCATCCTTCCCGCGGTCTTCGCCCCGGTCATCGCCGGCGGCGTGGCCTACCTGTGCACGCGGCTGGCCTACGCCCTGACGTCCCGCCATGATCCGGAAACCGGGGATAAGCTGACCCAGAAGCGCGGCGGATTCCGGACCGGTCAAGTCTTCACGTCCAGCCTCGTGGCACTGGCGCACGGTACCAACGACGCCCAGAAGACCATGGGCATCATTACCCTGGTCCTGATCTCCGCCGGCACCCAGCCCGCTGGCTCCGGCCCGCAGTGGTGGGTCATCACCGCCTGTGCCCTGGCCATTGCGGTAGGCACCTACGCCGGCGGCTGGAGGATCATCCGCACCATGGGCGCAGGCCTCACCGAAGTCAAGCCCGCCCAAGGATTCGCCGCCGAGACCAGCACCGCCTCCGCCATCCTGGCCTCGTCGCACCTGGGCTTCGCCCTCTCCACCACCCAGGTGGCCTCCGGCTCGGTCATCGGCTCGGGGATGGGACGCCGCGGCACTACCGTCCGGTGGGGAATGGCTGGCCGGATTGCCCTCGGCTGGCTCTTCACGCTCCCGGCGGCCGGAATTGTGGGCGCACTGACTGCTCTGCTCGTGCAGACCGGCGTGGCCGGTGTCGTCATCGCGGCCGTCGCCGGCACCGCCGCGGTGGCCTACATGTTCGTCCATTCACGGAAATCCCACGTCGGCCACAACAATGCCGTCCAGATTGAGGAAGTCGGCCAGGCCGTGCAGTTCCGCAAGAAGAAGTCCGCCGCCAAGGCGATCAAAAACGGGAGTGCCAAGCGATGAAATGGTTGGAACTGTTGAGCGTGGCCGGTGCCACACTCTTGTCCGCAGTGACGGTCGTCGTTCTCTACGCCTTCGGTGTTCGCCTCACGGCCATCGCTGGAGACATCCGGAACTCCCCGGCGTCCTGGACCCGGCCGCTCGCTTACACGTGCTTCGCCGTGTGCGGCTTCGCCATCCTCTTCGGGCTGTACCTGATCATTCCCTACTTCCACAACTAGGCCGTCGTCCGCACGCAGTTCGGCTGTCCGTACGGGCGTGCGTCCGGGGGATGGGAACCGGGCGCGGCATTGGCTAGGCTGGGGCCATGGTGAGCTTCCAGTACTTCGTGGCCTCCTCACTCGACGGGTATATCGCCACTGACAAGGACAACCTGGCTTGGCTGCTCCAGTTCGACGGATTTGACGGCGGACAGGACAGCTACGACGCGTTCATCGCCGACGTCGGCTGCATCGTTATGGGCGGCGAGACCTACGCCTGGCTTCGGGACCACGAACCAGATACATGGCCCTATTCGGGCACGCCCTGTTGGGTCTTCACTCACCACGAACACTCCGCCCCCAAGGGCGCCAATGTCACGTTCGTGCGCGGGGCCGTCGGCGAGTTTGTGGACGACCTCAAGGACGATGCCCGGGGCCGGAATATCTGGGTTGTCGGCGGGGGCATTCTCGCGGCGCAGTTCGCGGACGCCGGCCTGCTGGACGAACTGATCGTCTCGGTCATTCCTGTGGTTTTGGGCAGCGGCAAGCCGTTGCTGCCCATGACAGGCCCGACGCCGCCGCTGGAGTTGACGTCTTCCCGCACCTTGGGCCGGGGCATCGTGGAGCTGCGGTACCGCTTCCCGGCCCGGACGTAGCCGGATCCGGTACCCCCTGGCGGAGCGATCTCCTAGCGCGCGATATCGCGGATAAGGTTCGTGATCCGGGCGGTGGAGAGCCGGCGGCCGTGCTCGTCGGTCATCACGATCTCGTGGGTGGCGAGGGTCCGGCCGAGATGGATGGCCGTGCAGGTGCCGGTGACGGTGCCCTCGGAGATCGCCCGGTGGTGCGTCGCCCCGACCTCGATCCCCAGCGCCTGCCGGTTTGGGCCCGCGTGCATGCCCGCCGCGAACGAACCCAGGGTTTCGGCCAGGACCACGTGGGCACCGCCGTGCAGGATGCCGGCCACCTGGGTGTTTCCCTCTACCGGCATGGTGGCCACAGTGCGTTCCGGGCTCATTTCAAGGAAGCGGATCCCCATCTTCACCACGAGGGCTCCGACGCCGTACTGGCCCAGCCAATCGTGCATCTCCTCGGGAACCCCGGCCGCCGCGAGCTCGGCCGCGTACGGGCCGGGCGTGAAATTGTCCATCATGGGAACTAGGCTGGCACCTGTGAGCGAAACTACCAAACCGGCCATTGCCCCCCTTTCGGCAGACACTGCAGCAGACCTTCTCCCGGCAACTGGGCCGGAATCAGGGCTTGCGGCCAAGTCCGCCGGAAAGTCCAGCCGGGCCGCGGGGTCGGTTTCTGCCACCGAGGCCCCTGTGATTCCCATCACGGAGCAGCCGCGATTACTCGTGCTGGACGGACACTCCATGGCGTTCCGGGCGTTCTTCGCCCTGCCCGCGGACAAGTTCTCCACCGCCACGGGGCAGCACACGAACGCAATCCACGGCTTCACATCCATGCTGATCAACCTGATCAAGGAGCAAAAGCCCACCCACGTGGCCGTGGCCTTCGACGTCTCAGATGACACGACCCACCGCAAGGCCGAGTACAGCGAGTACAAGGGCGGACGCAATGAGACGCCCCGGGAAATGAGCGGTCAGATCGACCTCATCGACAAGGTCATGGGCGCGTGGGGCATCAAGACCATCAAGATGCCCGGCTGGGAAGCTGACGACATTTTGGCCACTCTCGCCGCCATGGGGGAAAAGGCAGGTTACGAGGTGCTGCTGGTCTCCGGCGACCGCGATGCCTTCCAGCTCATCACGGACAACGTTTTTGTGCTGTACCCCAGGAAGGGCGTCAGCGATATTCCCCGGATGGACGCGGACGCCATCCAGGAGAAGTATTTCGTCAGCCCCGCCCAGTATTCGGACCTCGCCGCCCTGGTGGGGGAGTCCGCGGACAACCTCCCCGGCGTTCCCGGCGTCGGGCCCAAGACGGCAGCCAAATGGATCAACCTCTACGGCGGTCTTGAGGGGGTCCTGGAGAACCTCGACGCGATCGGTGGAAAAGTGGGGGACTCCCTCCGCGAATATGTTGAGGACGTCAAGCGCAACCGGCGGCTCAACAGGCTTCACACCGATCTCGACCTGCCCGTCACACTGGACGAGCTCGCGGACCCACGGCCGGACCAGGCCGCCCTTGAGGAACTGTTCGACGCCCTCGAATTCAAAACCATCCGCACCCGGCTCTTTGCCCTCTACGGCAGTGAAGTTACGGAAGCCGAGCGGGAAAGCCTCGAAATCCCGGACTTCGTGATCCCCGCGGACGCAGCCGAGCTCGGCGCTTTCCTCGCGGGCGGAGCCGGTAAGCCCTCCGCTGTGGCGGTCGATCTTGTGCCCGGCCGGATCGGCGAGGACGCCGCCGCGGTGGCGATCGTCCGCGACGACGCCGCTGTTTATATCGATCTGGCCAGCCAGGACGCCGCCGCCGAAAACGTTTTGGCCGCGTGGCTGCGTGACGCCCAATCACTGAAGGTCATGCACGGGTTCAAGGCTGCCCTGAAGGCCCTGACCACCCGCGGCTTGGAACTGGAGGGCGTGGTGGATGACACCGCCATCTCCGGCTACCTCATCCAGCCCGACCGCCGCAGCTACGAGCTCGCGGAGCTGGCGCAGCATCACCTCAACATCGCGGTTTCCCCCGAGGCCGCCAGGGAAGGCCAGCTGGAGCTGGCGTTCGACGGCGACGACGCCGCCGCTGCCGGCGCGCTGGTCCACGTGGCCGCCGTCGTCCAGGCCCTGAGCCGCTACTTCGAATCAGAACTGAAGGAACGCAAGGCCCAGGACCTGCTGACCACCCTTGAACTGCCTGTCAGCCGGGTGCTGGCCGAAATGGAACTCGCGGGAATCGCCATCGATATGCCTCGCATGGACGAGCAGCTATCGGATCTCGCCAAGGTGATCGAGAACGCCCAGGAGCTGGCCTTCGCCGCGATCGGCCACGAGGTCAACCTTGGTTCGCCGAAGCAGCTCCAGACCGTGCTGTTCGATGAACTCCAGCTGCCGAAAACCAAGAAGATCAAGTCCGGCTACACCACCGACGCCGCCTCGCTCAAGAACCTGCTGGAAAAGACCGGGCACGAATTCCTGGTCCAGCTGATGGCGCACCGCGAGTCGTCGAAGCTGCGCCAGATGCTGGAGTCGCTGAAGAAGTCCGTCACGGAAGACGGCCGGATCCACACCACCTACGCGCAGAACGTCGCAGCCACGGGCCGGATCTCCTCCAACAACCCCAACCTCCAGAACATCCCCATTCGCAGCGAGGAAGGCCGGCGCGTCCGCGGCATCTTTGTGGTCAGCGAGGGCTACGAGTGCCTGCTTTCCGCGGACTACTCGCAGATCGAAATGCGCATCATGGCACACCTCTCGGGGGACGCCGGACTTATCCAGGCCTACAAGGACGGCGAAGACCTCCACCGGTTTGTGGGCTCCAACATCTTCCATGTGCCCACTGACCAGGTGACCAGTGCCATGCGCTCCAAGGTCAAGGCGATGTCCTATGGCCTCGCGTACGGCCTGACCTCGTTCGGCCTGTCCAAGCAGCTGGAGATCTCCGTTGACGAGGCACGGACCCTCATGAAGGACTACTTCGACCGGTTCGGCGCCGTCCGCGACTACCTCCGCGGTGTGGTGGACCAGGCCCGGATCGACGGCTACACGGCCACCATCGAGGGGCGCCGGCGTTACCTCCCGGACCTGACCAGCACCGACCGGCAGCTGCGTGAGAACGCTGAGCGCATTGCGCTGAACTCGCCCATCCAGGGATCGGCGGCTGACATCATCAAGCGCGCCATGCTGGGAGTGCAGGCCGAACTGGCGGCACAGGGCCTCAAATCGCGCATGTTGCTGCAGGTCCATGATGAACTTGTCCTCGAGGTCGCCACGGGCGAGCGCGAGGCCGTCGAGAAGCTCGTGACCGAGCAGATGGGCTCGGCCGCGGACCTCAGCGTTCCGCTGGACGTCCAGATCGGCATCGGCTCCAGCTGGTACGAGGCGGGGCACTAACGGTTTACCGGTTCCGGCGCCGCCGGGACCTCAGGATTCGCAGGATTCTCAGGGGGAGAAGCGCGTGGCAGATAAGTACGAGCTCAGGCGGTTCCGCGCGGTCGAAAAAGACTCGGCGGACTACGCGCAGGGTACCGCGTGGCTGCGGGGGGTCGGGATCGGCTTCTATGACGAGCCGCGAAAAGACGACTTCGTGGACAAGATCATGGCCATGTATCTCGTGGACAACCGTGAGATGACCGGCGTCTACCAGGCCGACGGCGTCGCTACCCACTCGCTGGCGGCCGACGTCCCGGTGGCGACATTCGCCACCCTGCGCAAGGACCTCAACATCGGCTACGGCCGGCAGCTGGAAGCCCAGCTCGTCACGGCCGTCACTGTGCGCGGGACCCACCGCCGGCAGGGACTGCTCCGGCGGATGATGACCGAGGACCTTGCCGCGGCGAAGGCGGACGGCGTCGCGCTGGCGGCACTCACTGCCTCGGAGGCCTCAATCTACGGCCGGTTCGGCTACGGTGTGGCCACCTTCGAACGCAGCGTGAAGGTCGACACCGGGCCGCGCTTCCGCCTACGCCATGTGCCCGTCGGCTCCGTGGAGATTGCCGACCGCAAAGTCCTGCTGGAACTGGCCCCCGAGGTCTTCGGACGGGTCCACGGCTCCATGCCCGGATCGATCTCGCGGCAGGAGGCGTACCGGCTGCGGTCCTCGGGCATGCTCGGCCGTGACGGCGGCGAGGACGAGGCAATCCGATGCGCCCTGCACTACGACGCCACGGGCACCGTGGACGGGTACGTCTCCTATAAGTTCGCCGGGTGGGACACCAAGCCGTACACCATGGAGATCCTGGACCTCGTGGCGGCGACTGACGCCGCATACCTGGAACTGTGGCAGTTCCTCGGCAGCATCGACCTCGTGGATCGGATCAGCTGGCAGGACGCGCCGGTGGACGACCCCCTGACCTGGGCGCTGGAGGACCCACGCTGCGTCGAGTCCTCGGAACACCGGGACATGCTGTGGCTGCGCGTCCTGGACCCGGCCCGGGTGCTGGGGGCCCGCCGCTACTCGTCCGAGGGGACCCTCGTTCTTGCCGTACGCGACAGTCTCGGTTTCGCGGCCGGCACCTTCGCCCTCACGGTCAGCGGGGGCGAGGCAACGGTGACGTCTACTCCGGAGGCTGAGCCGGACCTGTCGCTGGATGTCGCGGATCTCGGCTCCATCTACCTGGGGGCCGTCTGCCCTGTGACCCTGAAAGCCGCCGGCCGGATCACCGAGCACACGGCCGGGGCGGCGCTGACAGCGCGGCTCATGTTCGCCGTCGAACGCCCACCGCACTGCCTCACGCACTTCTAGGCCTCCGCCCTGCGGCACTGCAGGTGCCACTGACGGCGTCGGCGGTCGGGGCGCGACCGGCCCCGCGCGCTTTGACCGGCGTTCGCGGAAACGACTAGACTAAACGGGCGTGCACTACGTGCGTGCATCTACAATCCACAAAATCAGGATGACCCGGCGGATCACATGCTGTGAAGCCGTGTTCTTGGCCTGCATTCCATAATGCCGGCGAAGCGGTTTGCCTGACCGACTAACTATCCACAACGGAGCCCCTACTACATGACCATCACCTCCACCGAGAAGCCCGGTACCCCCGTAGTCGCCATTAACGACATCGGTACCGCTGAGGACTTCCTCGCAGCCGTCGACGCCACCATCAAGTACTTCAACGACGGAGACCTCGTCGAAGGTACCGTCGTCAAGGTCGACCGCGACGAAGTTCTGCTCGACATCGGTTACAAGACCGAAGGTGTCATTCCCTCCCGCGAGCTTTCCATCAAGCACGACGTTGACCCCGGAGACGTCGTTTCCGTTGGCGATCAGGTCGAAGCCCTGGTGCTCACCAAGGAAGACAAAGAAGGCCGCCTGATCCTCTCCAAGAAGCGTGCTCAGTACGAGCGTGCCTGGGGCGACATCGAGAAGGTCAAGGAAGAAGACGGTGTTGTCACCGGTACCGTCATCGAGGTTGTCAAGGGTGGTCTTATCCTCGACATCGGTCTGCGCGGCTTCCTGCCCGCATCCCTCGTCGAGATGCGCCGTGTGCGCGACCTCGCTCCGTACATCGGTCAGCAGATCGAAGCCAAGATCATCGAGCTGGACAAGAACCGCAACAACGTTGTTCTTTCCCGCCGTGCATGGCTCGAGCAGACCCAGTCCGAGGTCCGCTCCACGTTCCTCAACAAGCTGGAAAAGGGCCAGGTTCGTCCCGGCGTTGTTTCCTCCATCGTCAACTTCGGTGCCTTCGTGGACCTGGGCGGCGTAGACGGCCTGGTTCACGTTTCCGAGCTGTCCTGGAAGCACATCGACCACCCGTCCGAGGTTGTCGAAGTTGGCCAGGAAGTCACCGTCGAGGTTCTCGAGGTCGACCTGGACCGCGAGCGCGTCTCCCTGTCGCTCAAGGCTACGCAGGAAGATCCGTGGCAGACCTTCGCCCGCACCCACGCCCTGGGCCAGGTTGTTCCGGGTAAGGTCACCAAGCTGGTTCCGTTCGGTGCGTTCGTTCGCGTCGAAGACGGCATCGAAGGCCTGGTCCACATCTCCGAGCTCGCCGTGCGCCACGTTGAGCTGGCCGAGCAGGTTGTCTCCGTGGGGGATGAGCTGTTCGTCAAGGTCATCGACATCGACCTCGAGCGCCGCCGCATCTCGCTCTCCCTCAAGCAGGCCAACGAGGGCGTCGACGCCGACAGCACCGAATTCGATCCGGCACTCTACGGCATGGCCGCCGAGTACGACGAAGAGGGCAACTACAAGTACCCGGAGGGCTTCGACCCGGAGTCCAACGAGTGGCTTGAAGGCTACGAGAACCAGCGCGCAGCCTGGGAGCAGCAGTACGCTGACGCCCAGACCCGCTGGGAAGCACACAAGAAGCAGGTTGCCCAGCACGCTGCCGACGACGCTGCAGCTGCAACGTCCGGCGAGAGCGATTCCGGCACCACCAGCTACTCCTCCGAGCCGGCTGCAACCGAGACCGGTGCAGGCACGCTTGCTTCGGACGAGGCTCTTGCCGCTCTGCGCGAGAAGCTGACCGGCAACTAATTGCCCGTTAGCCTCACGGAGTCCGCTCCCTGAGGCCAGGCAGTTTGTAGCTTGAAGCCGCACCGTCACTGTGCGGTGGCCAAGATGCACAAGAAAGGTGGCCGTCCCCTCGGGGGCGGCCACCTTTCTTTGTGCGGATGGTGGTGCGGATCTTGGTGCGGACATGCCCCGCGGCTGCCCGCACCACCGGACATGCCCCGCGGCTGCCCGCACCACCGGACATGCCCCGCGGCTGCCCGCACCTCCGGACATGCCCAATTTTGGAACCGTACCCCGGGGGACATGCCCATTTTCGGAGCTGGCCCGTGGGCATGTGTGGATTGTGCCCGGTCCTGGCCCTGGGCGCGGGACATGTCCAGTGCTGGGTGCCCGCGGCATACCCTTGTCGCCG
>NZ_FNGC01000007.1:93182-93812 GCF_900102785.1 Arthrobacter sp. ok362 | reverse complement strand
ACTGGACTTGCAGGTACCACGCGCTTCCTGCCGGCGGGGACGGGCACTGGCCCGCGAGTAGGCGGGATGTGGGCTCCTTGACGGCTGCCCGGCCCTGGGCGCACACTCGGCAGGTTGAGATATTTGCTGCCGACGATGAGGGGACTTCCATGGCTGATGCTTCAGGGGCTGTTGAATCGCAGGATACAGTCAGGTCTGCGGGTCCGTGGCCGCGGGGCATCGGTGCCGTCACCTTGTTTGTCGAAGACCTGACCACGACGAAGGACTTCTATGAGGCAGTCTTCGGGTTGCCACTCATTTTCGAGGACGATGTCTCTGCTGTCTTCAAGTTCGAGAACACGTTGATCAACCTGCTCAACGTCTCCGAAGCTCCGGAGCTCATCCGGCCGGCCGCAGTGGCCAGCGCAGATTCCGGTGCCCGGATGCAGTTCACCATCGAAGTGGACGACGTCGACGCCATGTGCGCCGAGTTGTCCCGCCGCGGCGTCGAACTGCTCAACGGCCCAATGGACCGGCCGTGGGGTATCCGCACCGCCTGCTTCCGCGATCCTGCCGGAAATATCTGGGAAATAGCCCACTAGAAATTGGCACGGACGGGCCCTCTCGCGGCCACCGGGGGGCATGTCCAGT
>NZ_FNGC01000007.1:0-92465 GCF_900102785.1 Arthrobacter sp. ok362 | reverse complement strand
CCGGCATCAGCCGTAGCCCCAGCGCCAGCCCCGGCACCGGCATCAGCCGTAGCCCCGGTGCCGACCCCGCCGCCAGTTCCGGCACCGGCATCAGCCGTAGCCCCGGTGCCGACCCCGCCGCCAGTTCCGGCACCGGCATCAGCCGTAGCCCCAGCCCCGCCAGCAACCGCCTCTGGCGGCTCCGTGTCTGGCCGCCTCAGCCGGACGGACCCTGCCAGTTGCCCGTCGCAGCTGATGGCCCAGCTCTTCTGCCCCGCGGGACCGTCCAGACCGGCTGCGGAGGCGCGGTGGAATTCGCGGAACCAGCTGATCCGATCGGTGTTCCAGCCGGGGGTCGTGCCCAGCGGCGGGGTGACCTCGTCGGCGTCGGCGTCCCGGAGCGCGAGTTCCAGGAGCAGTTCGAGAACGGCCTCGCTGACGTCAAGCAGCGCGACCGCGGGCACGGGCTCAGCTGATGGGGACATCTATCCACTCCGTTTCTCCGGGCACCAGCGACGCGCGGCCGGCTGACATGGCGGCCACGCGGTCCGCGGCACGGGCCAGTTCTTCCGGATCATCCGGCAGCGCCAGCCTCAGGACAGTAGTCTGCGCCTCGTAACGGGTTTCGGCCATGGCATACCCCGCGGCGCGCAGATCGTTCTCCAGCCGCCCGGCCACGGCGTGCTGCACTGGCACCGAGCAGATTCGCAGCCGGCGGCGCCGCATGAGAGGCGCAAGCTCCAGCGCCCCGGACACGGATTCGGAATAGGCGCGCACCAGGCCGCCGGCACCCAGGAGAATGCCGCCGAAATAGCGCACGACGATCGCGGCGACGTCGCTGAGGTCGGCGACGCCGGGCGCGGTCTCCCGCTTCAGCAGCGCCTCAAGCATGGGGAGGCCCGCGGTGCCGGACGGCTCGCCGTCGTCGTTGGACCGCTGCACGTCCCGGTCGGGGCCGAGCACGAAGGCGAAGCAGTGATGCCGTGCGTCATGGAATTCCCGGCGCAGGCGGCCCAGGGCGGCGCGGGCGGCGTCCTCGTCCGCCGTGCGGGCCAGGACGGTGATGAACCGGGACCGTTTGACCTCGATTTCGCGGCGGAATTCTGACCCCGCGGCGAGGGTGGTGTAGACGGCCGTCCTGCTCTCGGGGGTTTCCGCCGCATCTGCCACCGGTTCAGTTTAGTCTGGTGAGGTGTTGAAGATCGGGTTGACCGGCGGGATCGCCTCGGGGAAGTCCATGGTTGGCGCGCGCCTGCGCGAACTCGGCGCAGTGCTTGTCGACGCCGACGCGCTGGCCCGGGAGGTCGTGGAGCCAGGTACGCCCGGGCTGGCCGGGGTGGTCGAGGCCTTTGGTGCTGCCATCCTGACGCCGGAAGGCCGGCTGGACCGGGCCCGGCTGGGTGCCCAGGTCTTCGGCGATCCGCAGCGACTGGCCGTGCTCAATGGGATCATCCACCCCTTGGTGCGGGAGCGCGCCGCAGCGATTGTTGCCGCCGCCTCGGCCGGCGCCGTCGTGGTCCAGGACATCCCGCTGCTGGTCGAAACCGGACAAGGGAACAACTTCCACCTGGTGGTCGTGGTGGATGCCCCGGACGACGTCCGGGTCCAACGCATGGCCGAACACCGCAACATGAGCGTCGAGGAGGCGCACGCCCGGATGGGCGCCCAGGCGAGCCGCGAGGACCGGTTGGCGGCGGCGGACGTCATGCTGGAGAACTCGGGCACCCCGGAACAACTCCGGGGAGCCGTGGACGCGCTGTGGGAGCAGCGGCTGGCGCCGTTCGCGCTGAATCTCAAGGAACAGAGGATTGCACCGCGGAAGGGAGGACCGGTTCTCGCCCCGGCCGATCCGGCCTGGGCCGCCCAGGCCGGCCGGCTCATTGCCCGGCTGCAGACCGCGCTCCCGCGGGATCTCCTGGCCGTGGACCACATCGGGTCCACGGCCGTCCCGGGCCTTGACGCCAAAGATGTGATCGACCTCCAGCTGAGCGTCCGCGACCTCGACGCCGCGGACCGGATCGCGCCGCTGCTGGCCGACGCGGGATTCCCGCGCTGGCCCGGCATCATCGCCGACAACCCCAAGCCCACCCACCCGGACCCCACCGACTGGGGTAAACGGTTGCACGGCAACACCGATCCCGGACGGCCGGTGAATCTTCACCTCCGCGCGGCCGGCTCCCCGGGCTGGCGGTACGCCCTGTGCTTCCGCGACTGGCTCCGCGCCGATGCCGGGGCCCGGACGGACTATGTCGCCGAAAAGAAGCGGGTAGCCGGGCTGCATGAGACGGACAAGTCCACCGCCGGCTATGCGGCCGACAAGGAGGGCTGGTTCACCGACTACGCCGCGCCCCGGATGGAAGCGTGGGTGCAGCGCACGGGATGGCAGCCGCCGTCGTACTCCGACGATGAGAGGGCGGCCGACGACGGGGGAGCGGCCGGCAGCGGTATCGGCACCGCCAGCGGCGCCGGCGGCGCCACCGTCGGCCCAGGTACTGCCCAAAGCTGAATCAGGACATCCTGTCGCAGCCCGGCGGTAGATTAGGTACATGAGTCTTGCCCAGCAAATCAACCGCGTCGTGGCGCCCTTCGAGGTCATCAGCGAGTTCCAGCCGGCGGGTGACCAGCCGGCCGCCATCGCCGAACTGACCGAGCGCATCAAGAACGGCGAAAAAGACGTCGTGCTGCTCGGCGCCACCGGTACCGGTAAGAGCGCGACCACAGCCTGGCTGATCGAGCAGGTCCAGCGTCCCACCCTGGTGATGGTGCAGAACAAGACCCTCGCCGCGCAGCTGGCCAACGAATTCCGGGAACTGCTGCCGAACAACGCGGTGGAGTACTTCGTCTCCTACTACGACTACTACCAGCCCGAGGCCTACGTCGCCCAGACGGACACCTTCATCGAGAAGGACTCCTCTGTCAACGAGGAAGTCGAACGGCTCCGGCACTCCGCCACCAACGCGCTGCTGACCCGCCGCGACGTGATTGTGGTGGCTACCGTCTCCTGCATCTATGGTCTGGGCACCCCGGAAGAATACATCGCCGGCATGGTGACCCTCCGCAGGGGCGCGGAGATGAACCGCGATGACCTGCTCCGGAAATTCGTTTCCATGCAGTACACCCGCAACGACATGGACTTCCACCGCGGCACGTTCCGGGTGCGCGGCGACACCGTGGAAATCATCCCGATGTACGAGGAGCTGGCAATCCGGATCGAGTTCTTCGGGGATGAGATCGAGAACATCCAGACCCTTCACCCGTTGACCGGCGAAGTGCTCCGGGACGAGAACGAAATGTACGTCTTCCCCGCCTCGCACTACGTGGCCGGTCCGGAACGGATGGGCCGGGCGATCAAGAGAATCGAAGACGAACTCGCCGAGCGTCTCGCGGTGCTGGAAAGCCAGAACAAGCTGGTCGAGGCCCAACGGCTCCGAATGCGCACCACCTATGACCTGGAAATGATGCAGCAGATGGGGTTCTGCAACGGCATCGAGAACTATTCCTCGCACATTGACGGCCGCGCCCGCGGGACCGCGCCGCACTGCCTCATCGATTACTTCCCGGACGACTTCCTCCTGGTGATCGATGAATCCCACGTCACCGTCCCGCAGATCGGCGCCATGTACGAGGGCGACATGTCCCGCAAGCGCAACCTCGTGGACCACGGCTTCAGGCTGCCCTCGGCGATGGACAACCGCCCGCTCAAGTGGGACGAGTTCCAGGACCGTGTGGGCCAGGCCGTCTACCTCTCAGCCACCCCGGGCAAGTACGAGCTCGGCAAGTCCGACGGCTTCGTCCAGCAGATCATCCGCCCCACCGGCCTGATCGACCCCGAGGTCGTCGTCAAGCCCACGAAGGGGCAGATCGATGACCTCTTGGGTGAAATCCGCACCCGCACCGCGAAGAACGAGCGAGTCCTGGTCACCACCTTGACCAAGCGGATGGCCGAGGACCTCACGGACTACCTGCTGGGCCATGGCGTGAAGGTGGAGTACCTGCACTCCGACGTCGACACCCTGCGCCGCGTGGAACTCCTGCGCGAACTGCGGATGGGTGTCTTCGACGTTCTCGTCGGCATCAACCTGCTCCGTGAAGGCCTCGACCTCCCGGAGGTGTCGCTGGTCAGCATCCTGGACGCGGACAAGGAAGGCTTCCTGCGCTCCTCGACGTCCCTGATCCAGACCATCGGGCGTGCCGCCCGCAACGTGTCCGGCCAGGTGCACATGTACGCGGACCGGATCACCGACTCGATGGCCCACGCCATCGACGAGACGAACCGCCGCCGCGCCATCCAGGTTGCTTACAACACGGAGAAGGGGATCGATCCCCAGCCGCTCCGGAAGAAGATCGCGGACATCACCGACCAGCTGGCCAAGGAAGATGCCGACACCCGCGAGCTGCTGGCCGCGGCCGGGAAGAACCGCGGCAAAGGCAAGGGCTCCGCGCACATCCGGGCGGACGGGCTCGCGGCCGCGCCGGCAGAGGACCTCGTCGGCCTGATCGAACAGCTGACCGAACAGATGCACGCAGCAGCCGGCGAGCTGCAGTTCGAGCTGGCCGCCCGGCTCCGCGACGAGGTGGGGGAATTGAAGAAGGAGCTGCGCCAAATGCAATCCGCGGGGCACGCCTAGGGTAAACTCGGACAAACGTAGGGGAGTATCCCAAGCGCTACGATCGTCAACACGCACGGCTACGATGCCGCGCCGGGCGTAGCGGGCAGCCAGGCAGCGTCAAGCGCCGGCGGTCGGAGAGACTTACACCGCTGAGTCGTACCCTACGAAAGGTATTTCCCCGTGCCCGAACTTCCCCTGTGGTTCGAGATCGGCTCGTTTGTCGTCCTCGGCGTCATTCTTGCCATCGACCTGCTGATGGTCCTCAAACGCCCGCATGAACCCTCCATGAAAGAAGCCGGGCTGTGGGTTGCGTTCTACGTGGCCCTGGCACTGGTCTTCGCCGGCGCCATGTTCGCCTTCACCGGCCCGGAATTCGGCGGCCAGTTCATCGCCGGCTGGGTGACGGAATACAGCCTGAGCATCGATAACCTGTTCGTCTTCATCATCATCATGGCGCGCTTCTCGGTACCCCGTAAGTACCAGCAGGAAGTGCTCATGGTGGGCATCATCATCGCCCTCATCCTCCGCGGCATATTCATCATGCTCGGCGCGATCGTCATCAACCAGTTCAGCTGGGTCTTCTACATCTTCGGCGCCTTCCTGCTCTGGACCGCATGGAAGCAGGCCCAGGACGAGGGCGAGGACGAGGAAGACAAGGAAAACCCGCTGATCGCCCGGATCCGCCGGGTCCTGCCGATGTCCGAGAAGTTCGACGGCGGCAAGCTCCGCACCGAGGTGGGCGGCAAAAAGGTCTTCACCCCCATGCTGATCGTCTTTGTGACCATCGGCATGACCGACCTGCTCTTTGCCGTCGACTCCATTCCGGCAATCTTCGGCCTCACCCAGAGCGCCTTCATCGTCTTCACCGCAAACATCTTCGCCCTCATGGGGCTGCGCCAGCTGTACTTCCTGCTTGGCGGCCTCATGAACCGGCTCATCTACCTCAAGCACGCCCTGTCGGTCATCCTGGCGTTCATCGGCGTCAAGCTGGTCCTGCACGCCATGCACGTCAACGAACTGCCCTTCATCAACGGGGGCCAGCACATTGAGTGGGCGCCGGAGATCCCGACCTTCGTCTCCCTCGCCGTGATCATCGGCACCATCATCATCGCCGTGATCGCCAGCCTGATCAGTTCCAAGGCCTCCAAATCCAAGTTGGACACCCGGCTGGAAGAGGACTCCCGCAAGAGCCTGAGCGACGTCGACTAGCGGCGGCCCGCCGCGCTGCGGCCCGCAGATTCGGGCGGACTGCACCTCACCATACCCCCTGGCCCGGAGGCTCCGACGAAAGGCTGGCCGGCGAGGCCGGAACGACGCTGCTGGGCGCGTTTAGAGCTGGATCCAATACCGCCAGGCGGCGTCGTCAGCGGCGTTCCCGAGTTCGGCCGGGGTACCGCCCTGGCTCTGGATCGTTTTCGCGGAGGCAATGTTCCCGGCCTCGCACATGACAAGCACCCGGTCCATGCCCAGCACCTTCGCTTCGCCGAGCATCCGGCCCAACGCCCACGCGGCGAGCCCGCGGCGGCGCGCTGAGGGCCGGATGCCGAAACCGATATGCCCGGCCCGCGCCACCAGTTCATGGGACTCGTGCCGCAACGCGATCCCGCCCAGGACGTGGTTGCCATCAGCGACCCACCGGTACGTACAACGGCCTTGCTCATCTGCCAGCCGCGCCAACAGTGCCTCGAACCCGGCCAGCGAATCGACCTCGTCAGTCCCCAGCAGCCCGAAACCATCCTCATGGACACCGGGGCCCCACTCGGAGTTTGCTTCCAGCCACGAGGTACGCAGGTGGCGTGTCGGTGCGATCAACTCAGGCATGGCATCACTGTATCGCTGCACACCAGCCCCTCGGCAGGTCCGATAACGAGCCAGTACTTCCGAGATGGCCCGGCCTGTGACCCCGAGACTTGGCCCGCTGCTCACGGTGTCCGCCTCTTTATCCCTTGCCGCCGGCAGTTAATAACGACCGTTTAGGCCAGTCTGAGACGGGGCTTGAGGAAAATGCCAATGGTTGCGATGACATATCTTCTAGGCCAGCCGACATGCCTAGACGCATCTCTGCTGCTAGCTCCCGGGATGAGGAAATCGCTCTGATATGGCTCCTTCGGCGTGATGTCCGTGCAGCGCAGCACCTTTGACCTCCTGTCAGCCGGCAAAGTAGAACAGCAAGCAAAAACGACCATTAGCGAATCTGGTCTGGTGCAAAACTTCTGGCGGATGGGTTTTGACCATTTGTCGACATCCAAGCAGGACAAGATGTGAATTGCAGCGACAAAGGGCCTCGAAATGTCAGCGCTATGTGGCATGGTGTGGAGCGTCCAAGCTTATTGGGGCTTTGCCAGTCCACCGCACGCCGGCGCGCACGGGCTGTGGGCTGCACGGAAAAGCCGCGGACTCGCACGGTCCGGGCTGTCCGGATTTCTGTTACCGCTGGATGGTGACGACGAGATCCAGGTGCATGTCTTTATCGGCGACAAGGCGGTCTTGGAGGTAGCGGGCAAGACCCGCGTCCGTGGTGGTGTGAACGCTTTGCGGAATCGCTCCCCGGAGGAGTGCCTTGGTGTTGGTGGACTTGACCACGTCCAACGGTGCCCAACTGCGGTGGCTGGATGTGAGGCGTTCTATCTCGGTGCGGAAGGAGCGCCCATCGTTGTCACGGATGGTGGCGCACATGGTGAACGGGATGAAGGAAGTAGGCAAATGAGGTCCTTTCACGAGGCACCCGGTGGTCGGAGCCTCTGTTGACAAGGTCACGATGGGCCCTGATATTCCTATAAAGCAGCATAAGAGTCCAATGTCACGGGGCGGATTCGGCGGCCGTCTGCCCTGCCAACCCAGCCCAACGGTTCCCTTCGAGTGACCAGGGCAGGGTTAGCGGTCCGCGCCGGCGATTGCAGCCAGGTCGCGGCGGAAGGTTTCGGGTTCATGGTCGACGGGGAGGTCGACGTCGTCTTCGGCCCCGTCGAGAGATGCGCCTGAGTCTGGCGTGAGCGAAGCAAAGGCCGCTGTGAGGTCGTCTTGCTCAGTCCCGTGGTCGGCGACGAGTTCGAGGGTTTTGTGGTCGGCGGTGTCGCTTTGCAGGCTGTCGATGAGCACGCGGGCGATTTCGTCGCGGGCGATGACGCCGTCGGCCGGTGAGCCGGCCTGTCGTTTGTCGCCTTGGAGCATGACGATCATGCGCTGATCGGGTTGGTTGTAGTCGAACCAGCCGGGCCGGACGATCGTGTACGGGTTGCCGCTGGCGCGAACGAGCCGTTCGCTGCGCAGCTTCCATTGCGCGTAGGCGACGCCGGGCCGGGTGGTACCAATAGCAGTCATGAGGGCGATCCGGACCTGGCGGCCGTCGAGTGCCTTGAGGACGTTGGCGACGCCGGCGTAGTCATTGTCCCGGACGTCACGTTCACTGGTGGTGGACCCGTGGGTGAACACGATCGCCTCGACGCCGTCGACGGCCGGGCCAAGGGTTTTGGGACGGGTCAGGTCACCAACGACAAGGTCCACCCCGTCAGGGAGGACGCGGGCAGCCCGGGCCTGATCACGGACCAGCGCCCGGACGGCGTAACCCTGGCGCAGCGCTTCGGCTATGGCATAGCGGCCGATGCTTCCGGTGGCGCCAATGATCAGCACGATGGAGGGACGGGGGTTCATTTCTTCTCCTTGACGGCGGCTTCTGTTGTTTCGCGCTGGGTGGCAACCCAGCTGGCCAGGACTTTCAGTGCGTCCTCTGAAGGTGTGGAGGGATCTGCTGTGTACACGTTGATCCGCAGTCCCGGGTCGGCGGGAAGTTCCAGTGCTTCGTAGCTCAGGTCCATGTCCCCCACGATCGGGTGGTGGAGCCGCTTGCGGCCGGCGCGGTGGTACTTCACGTCGTGCCGGGCCCACCGGGTGCGGAACTCCTCGCTACGGGTCGAAAGTTCACCGACCAGGTCCGTGAGGTCTTTGTCGTAGGGGTTCTTCCCGGCGGCGGACCGCAGGACAGCCACGACGTCGTCCGCAGCTCGCTCCCAGTCGACGAAAAACTCCCGCGCTTTCGGGTTCAGGAAGGTAAACCGTGCGCTGTTCGGCGGAGCGGCCCCCTCTGCCATCATGTCCAGATAAAGTGCCCGGCCCAGCTCGTTGGCGGCGAGGACATCCCCGCGGTCGTTGCGGACCCAGGCCGGCGCCGTTGTGATGGCATCGATGACGCGCTGCACACTCGGCCGCACGGTCTGCGGGCTGCGTTTGCGCCGGACCCGGGGCGAGGCGGTCGCGGCGCGGGCCAGGTCGAAAAGGTGGGCCGTTTCGGCGTCGTCAAGCTTAAGGGCGCGTCCGAGGGCTTCGAGGACGCTGTCCGAGGCGCCGGAGAGGTTTCCGCGCTCAAGGCGGATGTAGTAATCGATGCTCATCCCTGCGAGCATCGCGACTTCCTCGCGGCGCAGCCCGGTAACGCGGCGGTTGCCGCCGTAGACGGGCAGCCCGGCTTCCTCGGGGGTGATCCTTGCACGGCGGGAGCTGAGGAAGTTCCGCACGTCGTCGCTGTGTGTCATGGCGTCCACGCTACGCCGGGGCACTGGAGCGAGGGAGGGTCTGGCGTTACCCGGAACAACAGTGACTCCCGGCCCCTAAGGAATCAGGGTTGCATGGAAAGCATGAAACCTGCGCCCACAACTGCTGCCCACCCGGCAGCGATCCTGGCCATCATCCTCGTCAGCTACTTCATGATCCTGCTGGACAACTCGGTCATCTTCACCGCGTTGCCCAGCCTGCAGGCAGACCTGCAGCTGAGCACCGGGGAACTCTCGTGGGTCCAGGATGCGTACACCCTGGTTTTCGGCGGCCTGTTGCTTTTGGGCGCCCGGGCAGGTGATCTGCTGGGCCGGCGGCGGGTCTTCGTGTTCGGGCTGGTGGTGTTCTCGATCGCGTCGCTGCTGATCGGCCTGGCACCGGCGGGCTGGTGGGCGATCGCCGGCCGCGCCGTTCAGGGGATCGGGGCGGCGATCGTGGCACCCGCGTCCCTGTCGTTGCTGACGGCGAGCTTCCCGGAGGGCCGTGAGCGCACCCGGGCCGTGGCGTTGTACGGCGCGACCGCAGGGATCGGTGCCAGCCTGGGCCTGGTCATCGGCGGGGCGCTGGCGCACTGGATCTCCTGGCGGGCCGGGTTCTTCGTCAACGTTCCCATCGGCGCTGCGATGATCGCACTGGCTCCGCGGTTCCTCCCGGAGTCCGGCCGGGCCCGCGGCCGCTTTGATCTCTTCGGGGCGCTCAGCGCCACACTGGGTGTCGGCGCGCTCGTGTTCGGCATCATCAACACCGTCGAGGCGGGATGGGCCTCACCGGTCACCGCCACAACCGTTACGGCCGGCGTCGTGCTCTTGGCCGTGTTTGTGCTGATCGAGCGCAGAGCGGCCCAGCCGATCATGCCGCTGCGGCTGTTCGCGAGCCGCCGCCGCACCGGGGCCTATGTAGCGCGCTTCCTGTATCTGGGCGCGATGATCGCATTCTTCTTCTTCACCACGCAGTTCCTGCAGGAAGTACTTGGCTTCGACCCGCTGCAGGCAGGCATGGGATTCCTGCCCATGACGGCAGTCAACTTCGCCGTGGCGATGAGCATCCCGCGGCTCCTGGGCAGGATGCCGGGTTCGATCCCACTCGTGGCCGGGATCCTGATCACCCTTGCCGGGATGTTTTGGCTCAGCCAGGTCAGCGTCGATTCCGGCTATCTGACCGGGGTGGCCCTGCCGATGGTCCTCATTGGCGCGGGCCAAGGTCTCGCGTTTGCGCCACTGACCTCCTTCGGCATCATCGGCGCCCCCGCGGCCGACGCCGGCGCGGCATCGGGCCTGGTGAACACCTTCCACCAGGTCGGTACCTGCCTCGGACTTGGCATCGCGGTCGCCGCCGCAGCAACCGTCCCGGAGGCGGGTACCGCCGCTACGCACCTGGCCGCGCAGGTCAGCGCCGCACTCACGACGGGCAGTGTTCTTCTGCTTCTGGCCCTGGTCATCACAACGGCCCTCATCCTGCCCGCAGATCTCGCGGCCCGGCAAACCAGGAAAACACAGACGGCCGTGCCCGCACCGGAGACCGAGCCGGCCCGCTGAACCTTGGAGCCCCGATGTCCCAAGGTTCTACGGACAGCGCTTATCCACTTTCTCTGCTCCTGAAGGACAAGCCTTCATTCCCCCATCAACCCAAGCGTTCAACAACACAAAGGAAAAATGCAATGAAAACACGCAAGCTCGGCGACGGCCTCGAAACATCGGCCATCGGCCTCGGCTGCATGGGTCTGAGCTTCGGCCTTGGCCCCGCTACCGACCGGACCGAAGCACTTGCCGTAATCCGGACCGCCGCCGAACGCGGCGTCACCCTGTTCGACACCGCAGAGGGCTACGGGCCCTACGTCAACGAGGAGCTCGTCGGCGAAGCGCTTCAGCCGATCCGCGACGACGTTCTGATGGCCACCAAGTTCGGGTTCGACATCAACGCCAACGGCGAAACGGTCGGACTCAACAGCCGGCCCGCACACATCCGGGACGTCGTCGACGCCTCGCTGCGCCGGCTGCGAACCGACCACATCGACGTGCTGTATCAGCACCGGGTCGACCCCGCCGTCCCGATGGAGGACGTCGCGGGCGCAGTCAAGGAGCTCATCGCCGAGGGCAAGGTGCGTCACTTCGGCCTGTCGGAGGCGAGCGAAACAAGCATCCGCCGCGCCCACGCCGTCCAACCCATCGCCGTCATCCAGGACCACTACTCACTGTGGATGCGGGAGCCGGAAACCAAGAAGTTCGGGGTCTGCGAGGAACTCGGGATCGGACTGGTCGCCTGGGGTCCGCTCGGGCAGGGATTCCTTACCGGCGGCATCACCCGGGACATGCGGTTCGACAACCCGGATGACCTCCGCGCCGACTTTCCGCGCTTCACCCCGGAGGCGCTCGAGGCGAACTTCGCCCTTGTCGACTTCCTCAAGCGTTTCGGCGCCGAGAAGGGCGCTTCCCCGGCGCAGATCGCACTCGCCTGGCTGCTGGCGCAGAAGCCGTGGGTCGTGCCGATCCCCGGCGGCACCCGCCTCGCGCATCTTGATGACAACCTTCCGGCGGCCGACCTCGAACTCACCGCACACGACCTGCGGCAAATCGACGAAGCCCTCGCCGCCCTCGATCTCGTTGGCGCACCGCTCTCGGCCGGCCTCGACGCCGCGATTGACCGCGACTGCTGACCAGCAGACCACGGTGTCCCGGCCAACGGTGGCACCCCTCGCGGGGCGCTGCCCCGTGGCCGGGAAGAGGGGGGGTAGTAACGTGCCCTCCCTCATCCCCGCAGATCTGAATACCGTGAAAGGCATGAACATGGAACTTACTCTCAACAACGGCGTCACGATGCCCGCACTCGGCCTGGGCGTCTTCCAAAGCGCACCGGAGCAGACGACGGCGGCGGTCGAAGCCGCGCTGGCCACCGGCTACCGGCACATCGACACCGCTGCCGCGTATGGCAACGAGCGGGAGGTCGGCGACGGGGTGCGCAGGTCCGGCCTCGATCGTTCGGACGTGTTCATCGAGACCAAGGTCTGGGTGAGCGACTACGGCTACGACGAGACGCTGCACGCCTGGGAGAAGGCGGTCGGCAAGCTCGGCGTCGACTACCTCGACCTGCTTATCCTGCACCAGCCGGCACCGGACCGCTTCGAGAAAACCATCGCGGCGTACAAGGCGCTGGAGACCCTCCTCACCGACGGGCGCGTGCGGGCGATCGGCGTCAGCAACTTCATGCCGCACCACCTGGAGCAGCTGCTCGCCGCGACCGACGTCGTCCCGGCCGTGAACCAGATCGAGCTGCATCCCTTCTTCACCCAGCCGGCCGTCCAGGCAGCCGATGCCGAGAACGGCATCCTCACCCAGGCCTGGTCGCCGATCGGCGGTATCACCTTCTACCCGGGCTGGGGCGAGGACCGCAGGAACGTGATGGAAGACCCCGCGATCGCCGCCGTCGCGCACGCCCACGGCAAGAGCCCCGCCCAGGTGATGCTGCGCTGGCACCTGCAGCAGGGCCGCTCAGCGATCCCTAAGTCAACGAACCCGGCCCGCATCGCCGAGAACTTCGACGTCTTCGACTTCGAACTCAGTGCCGACGAGATCGCCGGCATCGACACGCTCGACACCGGCGTGCGCAACGGACCCGACCCGGACGAGGCCCGCCTGGAGCGCTTCTCGCTGGCCATCCCCGAAGCCTGAGACTGAAGAGAAGGAACCAGTATGGAATACCGTCCCCTTGGCCGCACCGGTGTAGAGGTCAGTCCCTTGTGTCTGGGCGCGATGATGTTCGGCCCCTGGGGCAACGACAACCGCGACGACGCCACCCGTATCATCCACCGCGCCCTTGACGCAGGGATCAACTTCGTCGACACCGCCGACGTCTACTCGGGCGGGGTGTCCGAGGAGATTGTCGGGCAGGCGCTGAAGGGCCGCCGCGACGACGTGTTCCTCGCCACGAAGTTCTTCATGCCCATGAGTGAGGACCCGAACCAGCGCGGTGGGTCCCGTCGCTGGATCATGCGCGAGGTGGAGAACTCCCTACGCCGTCTGAATACCGACTACATCGACCTCTACCAGGTCCACCGGCCCAGCCCGGACACCGATGTGGAGGAGACCCTCGGCGCCCTCACCGACCTCGTCCGCCAGGGCAAGGTGCGTTACATCGGCTCCTCGTCGTACTCCGGATCGCAGATCGTGGAAGCCCAGTGGGCGTCCCGGGACCGCAACCTGGAGCGGTTCGTCACCGAGCAGCCGCCGTACTCGATCCTGGTTCGAGGCATCGAGGAAGACGTCCTTCCTGCGGTGCAACGCCACGGGATGGGCACCCTGACCTACAGCCCGCTCAGCGGCGGCTGGCTCTCCGGGCGCTGGCGGAAAGACGCAGCGTCCGCGCCGGTCTCAAGCGCCCGCCCGAACGCCCGGTTCGACATGACCAGCCCGGCCAACCAGCGCAAGCTCGACGTCGTCGAGGAACTCGCGCTGCTTGCCGAACAGGCGGGACTGAGCCTTATAGAGCTGGCGATCGCGTTCGTAATAAACCACCCCGGCGTCACGGCGGCGATCGTCGGGCCCCGCACAATGGATCAGCTTGAGTCCTACCTGCCGGCGGCCGACATCAGCTTATCCACCGATGTGCTGGACCGCATCGACCAGCTCGTCGCGCCCGGGGTGACGGTCAACCCCGACGACAACAGCTACGGAGCCTACGAACTCGCAGCGCAGGCACGACGGCGGAAACAGTCGTGACCGGCGCGGCGATCAAAGCGCTCCATGATGCCCTGTGCGGGGCGATGGTGGCCGGGGACGCGGCAGAGCTGGACAGCATCCTCGCCGACGATTTCACGCTCACGCACATGACCGGATACGTGCAGGCGAAGGCGGAATGGTTGGATGCCATCGAAACCGGCCAGATGCAGTACCACCGGATGAAAACAGTTGAGGCGATTGTCAGCCGGGAGGGGACCGTGCCCAGGTTGACCGCCCGCACGCTCACCGAGGCCACGATCTGGGGAGCGAGGGCCACCTGGCGACTGACGTTGCGTTCCTGGTTCGAGTCCCACGGAGACGAGTGGGTCATAGCGCGCACCGTCGCATCAACATGGTGACTCCCGGAAAACGGCCTAGCCTCCGGGTGCAAACAGAACACACAGATCGGTAGGAGATGTCATGGAGGGCCTGGAAACGGTCGTACTCCTGGGTCTGGCCGTGCTCGCGGGCGCGATCCTGGCTCCCCGCGTTCGTGTCGCCGCACCCTTGCTGCTCCTGGTCTTCGGCCTCCTCCTTGGCTTCGTTCCGCAGCTGCGGCAAATCGAGCTTCCGCCGGAAACGGTCCTGTTGATCTTCCTGCCGGTCATGCTGTTCTGGGAGAGCCTGACCACCTCGCTGCGGTCGATCCGGCGGGACCTGCGCGGCATCGTCTTGCTCAGCACGCTGCTGGTGATTGCCTCCGCTCTCGCCGTGGCAGGCGTGGCGCACCTCCTGGGTCTGCCGTGGAACACTGCCCTCATCCTCGGCGCGGCCCTGGCCCCTCCGGACGCGACGGCGGTCGCGGCCCTCGGAAGGATGCTGCCGCGCCGGAACTTCATGTTGCTCAAGGCCGAGAGCCTGACCAATGACGGCACAGCGCTTGTGCTGTACGCCATCGCCGTTGGCGCGACACTTGGTGGCAGCTACACGCCCATCAACATCGCGGGCCTGTTCGCCCTCTCCTATCTGGGAGGGGCCGCAGCCGGCATCCTCGTCGCAGGCGCGGCCTACCTGCTCCTGGTCCGGGTACGCGACCCGCTCATCATCAACATCGGCCTGCTGATCACCCCGTTCGCTGCTTTCCTGCTCGCCGAAGCCATCAAAGCCTCGGGAGTGCTGGCCGTTGTCGCCGCCGGGTTGATCATCTCCTTCACCTCCAGCCGGATCAGCACCGCAGCATCACGGCGCCAGACGGAGTCTGCATGGCCTCTGGGCTCCTACCTCCTTAACGGCGCCCTGTTCGTCCTCATCGGCCTTCAGGTACAGGCCGCCACGCACGAAATCGACGCCCGCGATGTGGGGAGGCTTCTGCTGTCCACAGTTGCCGTGTGGCTGGTGCTCATCATCATCCGGTTCGTGTTCCAGACATTCAGCATCGCTGTCATCCGGATCCTGGACCGGCGCCCCTCCCAACGCCAGCGCAGAATGAGCTACCGGGCCCGGATCGTCAGCTCCATTGTCGGCTTCCGCGGAGCCGTCTCCCTCGCGATCGCACTGTCCGTGCCATCGGCGCTCAAAGACGGCACCCCCCTCCCCGGACGCGACGACATCATCTTCATCAGTGCCGGCGTGATCGTACTGACCATGCTCGTCCAAGGACCTCTGCTGCCCACGGTAGTCCGCTGGGCCAAGCTTCCCGATGAGGCCGAGGAAGAAGAACTCCGCCTGGCCGAACTGGCCATCTCTTCCGCGGCAGTCACCGCCGTTGACGAACTCGCCCACGAACTTAGGATCAACGCAGACGTCCACGGCCGCATAGCAGACGAGTATCGATCCCATTTGTCGGCGATGCAGGCACTAAGAGGTGGCTCCGATCCGGAGGCCACCACACAATCACGTCAGGAGGAAACAACGCTCCGCCAGGCCCTGCTCGACAGGAAACGTGAAGCACTCCTGGGGCTCTCGGCCGCGCCCTTCAAAACGGTGTTACCCAGGAGGAACTCATCGAAGCCATCACCCATGTCACGCTCCACGCCGGCTGGCCCAAGGGCATGTCTGCGATGGATGTCGCCAAGAAAGTCTTCACAGACAACAAGTAGGGAAATCAGGGACCTCGACCCCACTGTGCCGACCATCAAACCGGCCGGCTCAGTGGGGTCGATGTTTGGCTTAACCCGATCGCAGTTCCCCAGGAGGGCGACCAACGATGGCCGTAGCGGCCGTTCACCATGAGTGTCATTGCTGAGGCACGTGACGCGGTTAGCGTAGGGCTGAGTGGCCGATGAGGAGGGCGTCGAGGATCCCGCGCGTGCAGGGCTCCGCTGGCTGATGCCTAGTCGCTCGTACGGTCCGCCGGTGCCCCAAGGGAGGCCTCGTCAACTAAATTTGACGTGGTTTCTGTCAGCGGGCGGACTTTACGGCGCGGCTCTGCCGGGATGTGTCAGTGGGCCAGGGCGGATCGTGCCTCTTTGACCCCGTAGTAGACGATGACGTAGCCGGCCGCGACTTATCGGGGAATCTCGCAGACACGCGTCGGTGCGTCTCACACCGCACGCTGATCAATACCGGGCCGCGGACCACGGGGACGCCAAATAGCGCTGCGAAAAACGTGCCAAATATCTCTGAGATTCACCTCGTCTGGCGTCCGTCATTACTGCCAGCTAGGGTGACCCTAGGTCTTGCGGAGAGAACCGCTCCGGCTGGCTGTTGCGCTGCTCTATCGGCCGGCGGGGCGCTGTTGGAGCAGATGGCCACCGCCTATGGAATGAGTGCTTCTTCGTCGGAAAGTTGTTGGACTTCTATCCGCGCGTCTTTGAACCTCGAGAACAGAAGCACGAGGGAGGCCAGGAGGAGGAAGGCGGCGGCGGCCCAGAGCGCCGTATCGGTACCTGCGACGGTGGCTATGACGCCGCCCAAGGGGGCTCCGATGACGATCATTCCTCGGTTCAGCGAACGCCTCGTGGCACTCATGCGTGCTATGAGCCTGTCCGGCGTAACAGCCTGCTGGTAGCCCATTTCCAGTGGCCCTTCGACTCCCATGGCCATGCCGAATAGCAGCTGCCCGAAGCCGGCCAGAGCAAACGCAGCCCACAACTCTCCCGGCCAGTGCAGCGGAGAACCGTAAATCTCTCCACTGCGTTCCCCGCCGGCGGCGAGGGGCGCCAACGCCACCAAAGCGATAGCAAAGGGTTGGGCCAGACGCGCCGCAACCATGGCGTTGCCCGTACCCCATCGGTGCCCCAGCCGGGTGGACAGTGTGGTGCCGACGACGGCCCCGATTCCGGAACACCCCATCACCAAACCCAACCCCAAGGCACCCAAACGAAGGTCATTCAGAATAACAGTCGGCAAGACAGCACCGAGGATGGCGGAACCGATGAACCATATGTGGGTACTCCACGCCAAGGGCGCCAGATGGGAATGGCCGTAAACCCACCGCAGACCCTCCGCGACCTTTCGATGAAGTCTTTGTTTGCTTCGAACTGACGCCTGGTCGGATGGCCGTTCCAGGGTAAGGAGAACGGCTGCCGAGAAAAAATACGAGACGGCATCCACAAGAAGAGCCACAGGGGCTGTCACCAATGCGACAAGACCACCGGCTACGGCGCTTCCCGTAGTTTGGGCCACGGTATCGCTTTGCTGGAGTCGGGCGTTCGCCTTGGTCAGTAAGGATCTGGGGACCAGTTGGGGGAGGAAGCTCTGATACGCGGCGTCGCTGGTCAGCGCGAGGGTTCCAAATACGAACATCAGGATCAACAAAGCCGTAACCGAGATAGTCCCCGTGATCGCCGTCACGCACACGCCCGCGAGGATCAGGCCACGGCCGACGTCTCCGCCGATGAGCACCGTTCGGCGGGGGAACCGGTCAATCCAGACTCCGGCAACCAGCCCGAAAAGTAGATATGGGGTCCACCTGGCAGCATTGACCAGACCCTGGTCCAACGGTGTGCCGTTCATCGTCACCAAAATCAGAACAGAAAAAGCCAAGGTAGTTATATAGGTGCCGAAATCGGACACTGTCGAGGCCAACCAGAATCTGATGAATGCCCGATGGCGACGAAGCTCCGGCTCCATTGCAGACGAGCCGTCGGCAGAGATTCCCATGTTTCCCCCCAATCATCTCGTAGGCATAGAGCCTAGCGTGACGTAGAGCACTGGTAGCTGCACGGCCGCAGTCGTAATGGCCACTGATTAGCTGATGGGTGTTTGGCGCTCGCTAGGGGGTGTTGGCGAGGGTGCGCATGAGGGTGACGTTCCCGGTCCTCGCGGAACCCCGGACGAGCGAGACCGCCATGATCGGGGCGAAGTTGCAGCACCAAAGCCACAGCCGGTCGGCGTCGATTGGATCAGCAATATCAGCGAGTTGACGGCACCGACGGCGGATGGCGGCTTCGCTACCCGCTCCAGTCATGGCGAGGTCGGTGAGGTCCATCGCTGGATCGCCGATGCACGGGCGAGGATCGATCGCGACAATTCGGTTGCCGTTGCCCGTCCGCAGAATGTTGCCGGGATGAAGATCGCCGTGAAGAAGTGAATCCCCTTCATTTGCCAGATCCAACGCAGCCTCGCGACACCGGCGCCAAACTGCCGCATCGATCGGGGATTCCCGGAGAGTACGCCTGCGTCGATCCCACAACTCGAACACGAACTCCACGCGCTCACGGGCACGGGGAACATCAGCGGGCAGTGTCCCGCGCGGTAGGTAGAGGTCGCCGATGAGGCCGGCAACATCCGGGATGCCCGATGCATCGGCTGTCAATTCGGAGGACTCGGGTAGCCATTCGAGCAGGATCGCACTACGAGTGGCATCCGCATCCACCAGGTCGACGACGGTGGGGGCGTCCGTCCAGTACGTCAGCGCAGCCGCCTCTTGCTCCGTGACCGTGCTGTCGGGTGAGAGCTTGAGTGCGTACCGGGCTCCTCCCGTGTCCGAAACGCACTCGACAACGGCGCCCGTTCCGCCCGCGTGGACAGCCTGAGGCTCGAGCGCCCACTTCTGACACAGTTCTCCAACAAGCGCTCCGAAGTCGTCGATCCAGGCAGCCGCCGCGGGACCGAATCGATCGAGAAGTCGGTCACGGGCAGCAATAGGCAACGCAACCTGGGTCATGAGCCGATGTTAGGTGCTGCGGCGCCGCTGTTGCGAAGGCGCCCCGGCCAGGCATCCCGATTGACCCGAACCATTGAATCCGGCCTTGGATTGCGCCCAAGCGGACGAGTTACACCTGGAGAGTCAACGGCGCCGTGCCAAACACCGATCACAGGAGGGGTACCCGGCCGGAACTTGGCCCGTTAGGCTTTGCGCATGGACGGGAGCGAGACATGACCCAACGGACCTACCCGCAGGGCGTCCCATGTTGGATTGACACCGAGCAGCCTGACGTTGAGGCGGCCTCTGAGTTCTACGCCGGAATCTTCGGCTGGACGTTCGAGGACGCCATGCCGCCGGGAGCACCGGGCCGCTACTTGATAGCCAAGCTCGACGGCCAGGACGTCGGCGGGATGGCCAGCACCCGGGAGAGTGCCGCGTTATGGAGCACCTACATATCCGTCGAAGACGCGGATGTCGCAACGCAGCGACTGGTCGCTGCCGGCGCTGCGGTGCGATCGGCACCTGCCGATGCGGGAGAGGGCGGACGCAGCGCGGCGCTGACCGACCCGGAGGGCGCCGAGTTCCGCATCTGGCAGGCTCGGCGACGATTAGGGGCACAGGTGGCCAATCAGCCTGGGGCCTGGAATTTCAGTGATCTCCACACGCCGCCCAACCCCAGCGCCGCGATTGCGTTCTACGAGGACGCGTTCGGCTGGCAGGTCGAGGACCTCGGCTTCGCGATGTTGATCCGCAGGCCCGGTTATGGTGACCATCTTGAGGCGACCGTCGACCCGGGCATCAGGGCGCGGCAGTCAGGGGTGGGCGCCACACCCGGCTTCGCGGATGCGATCGCTTGGATCGCGACCACCGCCCCCGACGAACCGCCGGGCTGGCATGTCTCGTTCACCGTGGCCGACCGGGACCAGACGATGGTTGACGCCAAACGGCTCGGCGCCCAAGTCCTTAGCCAAAGTGACACCGAGTGGACGCGGACGGCGTTTATCCGCGACCCCCAGGGAGCCGAGTTCACCGCCAGCCAGTTCACGCCCCCGTCGGGCTGAGCCGATCCTTCGCCTGAGACGGTGAATCGGCGTCATCGCGAGGATGTGCGCGGCCGCGTGGGGGTGGCCCCAGCTGGCGGCCCTGGAACGGACGGCCCAGCCGCCCGTCCGAACTCGGCAGCAGGGAAAGGTGCGCCGCTGCCCGGTCAGCGTCGGGCGGAGCGGGCCATTCCGAGCAGGCGGCCGAAGATCGCCTCGCCGTCGTCCGCGATCCCGTCGTGGTGGAACTCGTCGGACTCCCACACGTGCAGGCCCCGGACGGCGGCCGCTGTTTCCAGGGATAGCTCACGGTCCACGTAGATGTCGTCGGTGTAGACGGCCGCGGCGACGGGCACGGTGTTCAGCGCCAGCTGCTCCGGATCGTAGAGCGGGGCCCAGTCGTCCTTTTCGGCGAGGAGCCGGGCCACGTCCTGCAGCGGGCGCAGGGCCGGGTCCTGCTCGAAGTACCAGGGGTACACCATTTCCCCTGTCAGGAGCGGTTCGCCGGCGTCGGGGCGGAACTCCGGGAATTCCTTCAGCACGCGCCAGGCGGCCCAGTTGGTGGCGCCGTCCTGGCCGTAAATGGACTCGTGCATCAGCGCGTACAAGGGGTTGGCTGCCCGGGAAACGAGGCCCCGGACCTGTTCCAGGAAGGCGTCCGAGAGGCGGTCGCCGTCGGGTGTGGCCACGAAAGCGTCTTCGAGCAGGTGGTGCAGCGCGTCCACCCGGGTGTTGCCGCCCAGGAACGAGCCCACCATCTGGAACCGTTCCACGGTGAGCCGGCCGCCGTCGGGCAGGAACTCCTCCGTGTCCCGCAGGTGCCTGGCGATCCGGGAGATGGCGGCCCGGTCCTCGGGGTACCAGTCGAAGTATTCGGCGTTCCGGGCCGCGACCCGCTGAAACGTCGCGCGGTACACGCGGTCCGCGGAGCCGCCCAGCGGGGCCAGGCCGCCGGTCACGAGCACTTCGCGCAGCCCCTCGGGGGCGAAGGACAGGTAGCTGAGCGCGCAGAATCCGCCGTAGCTCTGGCCGTAGATGGTCCACGGGGTGGAGCCGAGGGCCGCCCGGATGGCCTCGGCGTCGGCGACGATCGAGTCGGCGCGGAAGTGCGTCAGGTAGTGGGCCTGTTCCACGTCGGTGCCGCGCAGAGGCAGTGTCTTGCGGTCCACGGCCGAGGACAGGCCGGTGCCGCGCTGGTCAAGCATGAGGATCCGGAAGTCCCTCGCGGCGGCCTTGCTCCAGCCGCCCAGGGACGGGAACCGGTTGCCGCGCCCGCCGGGACCGCCCTGCAGAAAGAGCAGCCAGGGGAGCTCGGCGGCCTCTTCCTCGCTGTGCTCCGTGGACACGTACTCGCGAGCGAACACCGAGATGGTCTCACCTCGGCGCCCCGCCTCGCTGAAGTGGTCCAAAGGGACCTGGAAGTAGTGTTCAGCGGTCCGCATTCCGCGGTAGGAGTGGCGTGCCCGGACGCTGTGCCGGACTTTGTGCCGGCCGCTGGACGCAGTCTCCAGGAGGGAGGCGCCCATGAGCCCCGTCAGCGGAAGATCAGCCACGGGCGGCCGCCTCGCGGGTGTCGGCGGAGGAACCGGCGCCGGAAACTGGCCGGGGAGCGCCGAAAGCCTCCAGCGCAGCGCCGGCGAGGCGGAAGGTGGACCATTCCTCCATCGGCGCAGCGCCAAGGTTCTTGTAGAAGTTGATGGAGGGCTCGTTCCAGTCCAGGACACTCCATTCGACGCGCGCGTAGCCGCGGTCCACGGCGGTCGCGGCCAGGTGCTGCAGGAGTGCTTTGCCGTGGCCCTCGCCGCGGGCGTCCGGCCTGACGTAGAGGTCCTCCAAGTAGATCCCGTGGACGCCTTCCCACGTGGAGTAGTTCAGGAACCAGAGGGCGAAGCCCCGCACCTCGCCGGCCGCGTTCTCCGCCATGGTGGCGAAGACCCTCGGATTCTCGCCGAAGAGGACTTCGGCGAGCAGCTCGGGGGTGTTCCGGACGGCGTCCGGTTCCTTCTCGTAGAGGGCGAGGTCGTGGATCATCTGCAGGATGGCAGGGACGTCATGCGGTGCGGCAGGCCGGATTACACTCATTATTCGAGTTTACCCGCGGCGCGAACCGTCCCCGGGCCGGCGCCGCCCGCTAGAGCCGGTTGACGTCCGTGACGCGGACGACGGCGGTCCCGGACTCGTCCGAGGCCGCCAGATCGACCTCGGCGGAGATGCCCCAGTCGTGGTGGCGGGCCGGGTCATCGAAGATCTGCCGGACCTTCCATACGCCGGGTTCCTCGGTGATGATCAGCAGCCCGGGGCCGCGGGCGTCCGGGCCGGTGCCGATGTCGTTGTGTTCGTCGAAGTAGTCATCCAGGGCATCCTCCCAGCGCTCCGCGTCCCAGCCGGAACCGGCGTCGAGCTCGCCCAAGTCGCTGGCGGCCTCATCGGCGAACAGCTCCACCCGGCGGAACATCTCGTTGCGCACCATCACCCGGAAGGCCCGGATGTTGGAGGTCAGCGACGGCGGCGGGGGCGGGGGAGCGTCGTGCGGTGTGGGCGCAGCGCCGGACGTTAGTTCCTCCCATTCATCGAGCAGGCTGGAGTCCACCTGGCGGACCAGTTCGCCCAGCCACGCGATGAGGTCCTCGAGGTCCTCCCGGAGGGCATCCTGCGGGACCGTTTGGCGGAGCGCCTTGAAACCGTCGGCGAGGTAGCGCAGCACGATCCCCTCCGAGCGGGCCAGGCCGTAGAACTGGACGAATTCGCCGAAGTTCATGGCGCGCTCGTACATGTCCCGGACCACTGACTTGGGCGCGAGCTCGAAGTCGCCGACCCACGGCGCGGCCTTGCGGTAGACATCGAAGGCCTCGCCGAGGATCTCCGCGAGCGGCTGCGGGTAGGTGACCTCCTCGAGCATCGCCATCCTCTGGTCGTACTCGATGCCGTCGGCCTTCATCGCCGCGATGGCTTCGCCGCGCGCCTTCTTCTGCTGTGCCGACAGGATCTGGCGCGGCTTCTCCAGGGTCGCCTCGATCACGGACACAACGTCCAGGGCGTACGACGGGGACTCCGGGTCCAGCAGTTCCAACGCGGCGAGGGCGAACGGGGACAGGGGCTGGTTGAGGGCAAAGTTGGCCTGCAGGTGGACGGTGAGCCGGACCGTGCGGCCGTCGGCTCCCTGCTCTGCCGGCGGGATCCGCTCCACGACGCCGGCAGCGAGCAGTTCGCGGTAGATTCCGAGGGCCTTCTTCATGAGCCGCAATTGGGCCGGACGGGTCTCGTGGTTTTCGGTGAGCAGGCGGCGGCCGGCCTGGAACGGGTCGCCGGGGCGTTCCATGAGGTTCATCAGCATCGCGTGCGTCACGGTGAAACTCGATGTGAGGGGATCCGGAACAGACTCGACCAGCCGCTTGTACGTCGGTTCACCCCAAGACACGAAACCCTCCGGGGGCTTCTTCTTGACCACCTGGCGCAGCTTCTTCTGGTCGTCGCCGAACTTGGCCGTGGCCTTGGCCATCGCCTTCACGTTTTCGGTCACGTGCTCCGGGGCCTGGACCACCACGGTTCCGGCGGTGTCATAGCCGGCGCGTCCGGCGCGTCCGGCGATCTGGTGGAATTCGCGGGAGTTCAGCAGCCGGGTGCGGACACCGTCGTACTTGCTCAGGGCCGTGAGCAGCACGGTGCGGATGGGCACGTTGATGCCCACCCCGAGGGTGTCCGTGCCGCAGATGACCTTCAGCAGGCCGGCCTGGGCAAGCTGTTCGACCAGCCGGCGGTACTTCGGCAGCATCCCGGCATGGTGGACGCCGATGCCGTGCCGGACCAGCCGGTTGAGGGTTTTGCCAAAGCCCGCGGCGAAGCGGAACCCGGCGATGAGCTCGGCAATCTTGTCTTTTTCCTCGCGGGTGCAGACGTTGATGCTCATCAGGTTCTGGGCCCGGTCGATCGCTTCGACCTGGCTGAAGTGGACCACGTAGACCGGGACCTGCTTGGTGGCGAGCAGCTCCTCAAGGGTCTCGTGGACCGGGGTCTGCTCGTAGTAGTAGTGCAGCGGAATGGGACGTTCCGCGGAACTGACGGTCGTCGTCGCGCGGCCCGTCAGTTCGCGGAGCCCGTCCTCGAAACGGCTGACATCGCCGAGAGTCGCTGACATCAGCAGGAACTGCGCCTGGGGCAGTTCAAGCAACGGCACCTGCCAGGCCCAGCCGCGCTGCGGGTCCGAGTAGAAGTGGAACTCGTCCATGATGACGGCCCCAAGTTGGGCCTCCGAACCTTCACGCAGCGCGATGTTGGCCAGGATTTCGGCGGTGCAGCAGATGATCGGGGCATCCTGGTTGACGCCGGAGTCGCCGGTGATCATGCCGACGTTGTCGGCACCGAAGATCTCGCAGAGCGCGAAAAACTTTTCCGAGACGAGGGCCTTGATCGGGGCGGTGTAGTAGCTGCGCTGCCCGCGGGCCATGGCCTGGAAGTGCGCGGCGATGGCCACAAGGGATTTCCCGGATCCGGTCGGCGTGGCCAGGATGACGTTGGAACCGGCCGCCAGCTCCATGATGGCCTCATCCTGGGCGGTGTAGAGTGCAAGGCCGCGGGTCTCGGTCCACTCGACAAACCGGGTGTAGAGCTCGTCCGGGTCCAGGGCCGTCCTGCCGGGGACTCGGGCGGCCGGGGCGGGGAGCTGATCAACGAGTTTCATTGCTGTCCAGCTTAGTGCCCGCGTAGTGCGTGCGGCACCGGCGGGAGCCTGCGCCGCACGCGGCGAACGGGTGCCTCCTTGGCTGGCCTACGGGGCGGGGCTAGGCTTCGGTTAGGACGACATGCCGGGAACTGGAGGCGCCATGAAGTGGGATCCCGAGAAATACGTGCAGTTCGGGGACTACCGGGACAGGCCATTTTTTGACCTGACGGGGCGGATTCATGCCGAAGCCCCGCGGCACGTCGTGGATCTCGGATGCGGTCCCGGCAACCTGACCGCGACGCTCGCGGACCGGTGGCCGGGCGCCCAGGTGGTGGGCCTGGATACTTCGCCGGAAATGCTGGCCACCTCAAAGGACTACGCCGCCGCGGCGGCCAATCTCTCCTACGAACTGGCCGACATCGCGCACTGGCTGCCGTCCGGAGACACAGACGTGGTGGTCACCAACGCCGCATTGCAGTGGGTGCCCGGCCACCGAAAGCTGCTCCCCGCGTGGCTCGATGCCCTCAAGCCGGGTGCCTGGTTCGCGCTTCAGGTGCCGGGGAACTTCAACGCCCCGTCCCATAGTCTGATGCGGGAACTGGCCGAGTCCCCGGCCTGGGCGGGCCGGCTCGCGGGGGTCCTGCGGCACGAGGACGTGGTGGGGGAGGCGGCGGAATACCTGGAGATCATGCTCGACGCCGGTTGCGCCGCCGACGCCTGGGAGACCACCTACCTTCAGCTGCTCCCTGGCGCCCACCCCGTTTTGGAGTGGGTCCGGGGCACTGGACTCAGACCGGTCCTCGCGGCCCTCCCCGAGGACGAGGCCAGGGAGTTCGAGGCCGAATATTCGGCGCGGCTGGACAATGCGTATCCCGCGGGCCGGCACGGGACCGTCTTCCCGTTCCGCCGCACGTTCGCGGTGGCGCAAAAAACCGGGTGAGCGGCGTGTCTGCCGTATGACACGAAGCACTCCGGAATGGGGCTTACAATGACGTGGCGGTATGGGGGCGGCCGTTAGGCTGATTCCATTCCGGGCCCTGGGCTAGTAATGGAGGTTCGGTGCTTATAGGCCTGATGTCGCGGCTGCTGTCCGCGCATAAAGGGAGCGTGCTGGCCATCGTTGTGCTGCAGCTCGTCCAAGCCACGGCCAACCTGCTCCTGCCCACCCTGAACGCCGCGATCATCGACGACGGCATCATCGCCGGGGACAAAGGGGAAATCCTCCATCTCGGCGGCTGGATGGCCGGAATCGCCGCCGTTCAGGTGATCACGGCCATCGCGGCCGGATATCTGGGCTCCGTCGTCGCCATGGAGATGGGCGGCCAGTTGCGGCAGGAACTTTTCGCGAAGGTGCAGTCCTTCTCCTCCCAGGAGGTCAGCGTTTTCGGTGCCCCCAGCCTCGTCACCCGGGCCACCAACGACGTCGCCCAGATCCAAAACCTCGCCATCCTGATTTTCATCATGCTGATTGCTGCACCAGCGATCTTCATCGGCGGCATCGTGCTGGCCGTGCACCAGGACGTGGTGCTGTCCTGGATCGTCGTCGTGGTGATCCCGGTCCTCACGGTGATAATGACCGTGATCGTGCGCCGCCTGATTCCGCTGTACCGCCAGGGCCAGGGGCTCCTCGACCGGATCGGCCGGGTGCTGCGTGAACAGATCATCGGCGCGAATGTCATCCGCGGCTTCGTCCGGCAAGACCACGAAATCCGCCGCTTCGATGAAGCCAACAAGGACCTCACCCGGAACAATCTGAAATCCGCCCTCCTGGTCGCCGCCATGATGCCGATGATCATGTTCGTGGTCAACCTGTCTTCCGTGTTCGTGGTGTGGTTTGGCGGCCACCGGATCGACTCCGGCGAAATGCGGCTGGGGGCGCTGACGGCGTTCATCGCCTACATCCTGCAAATCCTGATTGCCATCATGATGGCGATGTACGTCTTCATGACCGCCCCGCGGGCGGCGGCGTGCGCGGAACGGATCCGCGAGGTGCTGGACACGGAACCGGCCATCGCGGATCCGACCACTCCCGCCGGCACCGCTCCTGCCGGCACGACGGCACACTCCGGCAGCACTGTCGAATTCAGGAACGTGTCCTTCGCCTATCCCGGCGCCGAAGCGCCGGTGCTGGACGGCATCTCGTTCACCGCCAGGACCGGGACCACGACGGCGATCATCGGCGCGACCGGCAGCGGCAAGTCGACGCTCCTGAACCTGCTTCCCCGCTTCCTCGACGCGAGCGCCGGCGGGATCAGCATCGGCGGGCACAACGTGCGGGCCATGCGGCTGGAGGTCCTGCGGGACCTGATCGCAGTGGTCCCGCAGCAGTCCTATCTCTTTACGGGCACGGTCGCGGAAAACCTCCGGTTCGGCTCGGCCGCCGCGGACGAGCCCGAATTGTGGCAGGCGCTCGAGGCCGCCCAGGCCGCCGACTTTGTCCGCGCTCTGCCGCTAGGACTCGAAGCGCCCGTGAGCCAGGGCGGCACCAACTTCTCCGGCGGCGAACGGCAACGCCTGTGCATCGCGCGGGCACTGCTCAAGAATGCCCCCGTCTACCTGTTCGACGACAGCTTCTCGGCCCTGGACTACGGGACCGACGTCAGGCTCCGCGCGGCCATCGAGCCCCTGTTGTGCTCGGCGACCGTGCTGATCGTGGCCGAACGGGTGTCAACAATCGTGGACGCCGGGCTGATCCTCGTATTGGAGGACGGCCGCGTCGTCGCGCAGGGAACGCACAGCGAACTCATGGAGTCATCGCCCAGCTACCAGGAAATTGCCGATTCCCAGCTGGTGCTGGAGGAAACCCCGTGAGCCGCGGGCGGGCACACCGCGCCGGGACCACTGCGGGGCCCGGCATCCCGGAACGCATCAAGTGGCAGACCGCCGCCCGGCTGCTTGGCCTGCTGCTGCCGCTGAAATGGCGGATGGCCTGTGTCATCGCTGCCACCTGTGCGTTCGTGACACTCAACGTGGCGGCCCCGAAGGTCCTGGGCGACGCCACCGACGTCGTCGTCGCGGGCTTCATGGGCGGCTCCCTCGACGAGCAGGAGTTGGCCGCGCGGCTGCTGGCCGTTTCCGCCATGTACGTTGGTGCGTCGCTGTTCAGCTGGATCCAGGGCAGCCTGACCGCCACCGCTGTGCAGCGCCTCAGCTACGGGCTCCGCGGCTCTGTGGAACAAAAACTCCACGTTCTGCCGTCCAGCCATTTCGAGGAGCAGCGCCGCGGCGACGTGCTCAGCCGGGCCACGAACGACGTCGACAATATCTCCCAGGCCCTCAACCAGCTCCTGAACCAGCTGATCATGTCCGTCCTCATGCTCTCCGCCGCACTCGCCATGATGCTGTGGCTCTCGCCGCTGCTGGCACTGATCGCTGTCCTGTCGGTACCGGTATCCATGGCCATCACGGTGTTCGTGGCCCGGCACTCCCAGGCGCACTTCAAGGAGCAGTGGAGCAGTACTGGGGCACTGCTCGCCCAACTTGAAGAGATCTTCACCGGGCATGAAGTGGTCAAGGCTTTCGGCCGGCAGGAGGCGTCGGCGGTGAGCTTCCGGGAGTGCAACGAAAAGCTCACGCGGTCGAGCACACGCGCCCAGTACTTGTCCGGCATCGTGCAGCCGCTGTTGATGTTTGTCGCCAACCTCAACTACATCGCGGTGGCTGTTGTGGGGGCGCTCCAGGTTACGGCGGGGGCGATGACCATCGGCGGCATTCAGGCTTTCGTCCAGTTCTCCCGCCTCTTCAGCCAGCCCGTGGGCCAGATCGGCGGAATGCTGACTCTCATGCAATCCTGCCTGGCCTCGGCGGAGCGCGTGTTTGAGCTGCTTGACGCTCCGGAGATCCCGCCGGACAGTGCGGTGCCGGCCGTTTCGGCCAATGGCGCCGGCAAGCTTCATCGCGCCGCCTCCCCGCGAAAAATCCATGTCCCGCGTAAATCCTCCAACGGACGCAAATCCCGTGCCCCGCGCACGTCCCAGGCCCCACTGAATTGGGGCGCGGTGGCGGGCCAGGTCACGTTCGAGCACGTCAGCTTCAGTTACAGCCCCGGTACGCCCGTGGTGAAGGACCTCTCCTTCACGGTCGAGCCGGGACAGACTGTGGCAATTGTGGGACACACAGGGGCAGGCAAAACCACCGTCGTAAACCTCCTGATGCGCTTCTACGAACTCGACTCCGGGCGGATCCTGGTGGACTCGACCGACATCGCCACCGTCCCGCGGGACGAGCTGCGGAGCGCCTTCGGCACCGTCCTGCAGGATGCCTGGCTGTTCACTGGCAGCATCCGGGAGAACATCGAATACGGCCGCCCCGGTGCCACCGACGCCGACATCGTGGCGGCGGCCCGCGCCAGCCACGTGGACCACTTCGTCAGGGCACTGCCCGGGGGATATAACACCCTACTCGGCAACGACGGCGACTCCCTGAGCCGGGGCCAGCGCCAGCTTGTCTCAATCGCGCGGGCACAGATCGCCGGGCGCAGCATCCTCGTGCTGGACGAGGCGACGAGTTCCGTTGACAGCCGTACCGAGGTGCAGATCCGGCATGCGATGGAGCGGCTGCGGGAAGGTCACACGAGCTTCGTGATCGCGCACCGTTTGTCCACGGTCCGGGACGCTGATCTAATTCTCGTCATGGACCACGGACGAATCGTTGAACACGGGACCCATCAGCGGCTGATGGCCAGGCGCGGGCTCTACAAGGATTTGTACGAGGCGCAGTTCGCCGGTCGCGAACAGGTCCCGGCCATCCAGGAGGCGGAACAGTGAGCCCCACGGACACCGCGGGAGAGCGTTTCCCCGGTTCCTGGCGGACCAATCCGGTCAGTTCCGTCCCGCTCTTCGAACAGCTCCGGCTGTACGTCATTGAACGCGCCGACAACGGCACGCTCGCACCGGGCACCAGACTTCCGGCTGTGCGGAGCCTCGCCGGTGAACTGGGCGTGGCACCGCACACCGTGGCGCGGGCCTACAAGGAACTCGAGGCAGCCGGCGTCGTGGTGACGCGGGGACGGAACGGCACCGTGGTCTGTGCCCGCGATGCCGCCTGGAGCTCGCTGTCCGCCGCCGCCGCCGAGTTCGCCGCGGCCGCCAAAGCCCAGGGCGCGAGTTTCGCCGAGGCCGTGCAGTTGCTGGCCGCCGCCTACGACCGCCAGTAGCACATCCGGCGCTCCCCCTGGCGCGCAGAATAGTTTTTCGAAGAAGTTTTCGATTAGCATTAGATTCGTGCCTAAAGCTGTAGCTGAAGATCCAGCCGTTGAAGTCCATTCCGCCGTCGAGTCGCTGGCAGCCCGGGATGCCGCCCCGTCCCGCCCCGTCCTGAAGCGTCCGGACATGACGCGCCTCGTCGTCAAGGGCGCCCGCGAGCACAACCTGCGCAACGTGGACCTGGACCTGCCACGCGATGCCATGATCGTGTTCACCGGCCTGTCCGGCTCCGGCAAATCCTCCCTCGCGTTCGACACCATCTTCGCCGAGGGCCAGCGCCGCTACGTCGAATCGCTCTCCGCCTATGCCCGGCAGTTCCTGGGCCAGGTGGACAAGCCCGACGTCGACTTCATCGAGGGCCTCTCGCCGGCGGTGTCCATCGACCAGAAGTCCACGAGCAAGAACCCGCGCTCGACCGTGGGCACCATCACCGAGATTTACGACTACATGCGCCTGCTCTGGGCCCGCGTGGGCCGGCCGCATTGTCCCGTCTGCGGGGAGCCTGTGACCAAGCAGACTCCGCAGCAGATCGTGGACCAGTTGCTCGAGCTCCCGGACGGCACGCGCTTCCAGGTGCTGGCCCCCGTGGTCCGCGGCCGCAAGGGCGAATTCGTCGACCTCTTCAAGGAACTCACGGCCAAGGGCTACTCGCGGGCCCGTGTGGACGGCGAGCTCGTCCACCTGAGCGATCCGCCAAAGCTGGGCAAGCAGTTCAAGCACACCATCGAAGTGGTGGTGGACCGCCTCGTGGTCAAGGAAGGCATCAGCCAGCGCCTGACCGACTCCGTCGAAACCGCCCTCGGACTGGCGGAGGGCCGCATTTTGGCCGATTTCGTCGACCTCGAAGCGGACGACCCCGAGCGGATCCGGGCGTTCTCCGAACACCTCGCCTGCCCCAACGAGCACCCCCTGGCGATCGACGAGATCGAGCCCCGCTCCTTCTCGTTCAACAACCCTTTCGGCGCCTGCAGCGCGTGCAGCGGCATCGGCACCAAGCTGGAAGTCGACGAGGAACTCCTTATCCCCAACCCGGAGCTCTCGCTCTCCGAGGGGGCCATCGCGCCGTGGTCTCTGGGCACCGCCACCACGGAGTACTGGAACCGGCTGCTGGCCGGCCTCGCAGACGAACTCGGCTTCTCCATGACGACGGCGTGGGAGAAGCTCGACGCCGACGCCCGGCAGACGGTCCTGCACGGCAAGGACCACAAAGTGGTGGTGCAATACCGCAACCGCTTCGGCCGGGAACGCAAGTACAGCACCGGTTTTGAAGGCGTCGTGCAGTACGTCCACCGCAAGCATGGCGAGACCGATTCGGACTCTGCGCGCGACCGCTATGAGGAGTATATGCGCCAGGTCCCCTGCCCGGCCTGCAACGGCGCACGGCTGAACCCTGCGTCACTCTCGGTGCTGATCAACGGCAAGTCAATCGCCGAGGTCGCCGCGCTGCCCATGCGTGAATGCGCAGGCTTCCTCGAGAACCTCGTCCTCACCGGCCGCGAAGCCCAGATCGCCCACCAGGTCCTCAAGGAAATCCAGGCCCGGCTGACCTTCCTCCTCGACGTCGGACTCGAATACCTGAACCTGGAACGGCCCTCCGGCACCCTGTCCGGCGGCGAAGCCCAGCGCATCCGGCTGGCCACCCAGATCGGCTCCGGCCTCGTGGGCGTGCTCTACGTCCTCGACGAGCCCTCGATCGGCCTGCACCAGCGGGACAACCGCCGCCTGATCGAAACCCTCACCCGGCTCCGGGATCTCGGCAACACCCTGATCGTGGTGGAGCATGACGAGGACACCATCCACGAGGCCGACTGGGTGGTGGACATCGGACCGGGCGCCGGCGAGCACGGCGGCATGGTGGTCCATTCCGGCTCCTACAAAGCGCTGCTGGAAAATACGGCTTCGCTCACCGGCGACTACCTCTCGGGCCGGAAGAAAATCGAGATCCCCAAAAAGCGGCGCAAATACGACAAGAAGCGCGAGCTCAAGGTGGTCGGGGCCAAGGAGAACAACCTCCTCAACATCGATGCCAGCTTCCCGCTGGGCCTCTTCACCGCCGTCACCGGCGTCAGTGGCTCAGGCAAGTCCACCTTGGTCAACGAGATCCTCTACAAAGTGCTCGCCAACAAGCTCAACGGCGCCAAGCAGGTAGCCGGCCGGCACAAGTCCGTCCAGGGACTCGAGCACCTGGACAAGGTGGTGCACGTCGACCAGAGCCCCATCGGACGCACCCCGCGCTCGAACCCGGCCACCTACACCGGCGTGTTCGACCACATCCGGAAGCTCTTCGCCGAGACCACCGAGGCCAAGGTCCGCGGCTACCTGCCGGGCCGGTTCTCCTTCAACGTCAAGGGCGGCCGCTGCGAGGCCTGCTCCGGCGACGGCACACTGAAGATCGAGATGAACTTCCTGCCGGACGTCTACGTCCCCTGCGAGGTCTGCCACGGCGCCCGGTACAACCGCGAAACCCTGGAGGTGCACTACAAGGGCAAGACCATCGCGGACGTGCTGAACATGCCCATCGAGGAAGGGGCCGAGTTCTTCGCGGCCTTCTCACCGATCGCGCGGCACCTCAACACGCTCGTCGACGTCGGCCTTGGCTATGTCCGGCTGGGCCAGCCCGCCACTACGCTCTCCGGCGGCGAGGCGCAGCGCGTGAAGCTCGCGGCCGAGCTCCAGAAACGCTCAAACGGCCGCAGCGTCTACGTCCTGGACGAGCCAACCACGGGCCTGCACTTCGAGGACATCCGCAAGCTCCTCATGGTGCTGCAGGGCCTCGTGGAGAAGGGCAACACGGTGATCACGATCGAGCACAACCTCGATGTCATCAAGAGCGCGGACTGGATCGTGGACCTTGGCCCCGACGGCGGTTCGGGCGGCGGCCGGGTGATCGCCTCCGGAACGCCGGAGCAGGTGGCCAAGTCGAGCGAAAGCCACACGGCCGCGTTCCTGGCCGAGCTTCTCGCCTGACCGCCCGCCGCCGGGGACCGTGCGGGCGCTAAGGAGCATGCTTCGCCGCACGCGTCCCCGCCCGCACGGGAATGCATTCCTGATGTATTCGGTTGATGTATTCCTGAAGGAGCATGCGAATTTCTGGCATCCGCACACTCGTGAGAAACTAAGCCGGTGACGCATACAACAGTGCCCGTGATCTTCGACCTTGACGGCACTCTTGTCGATCCCGCCGGGGGGATTACGGACGGAATCGCCGCGGCCCTCACCGAGCTTGGCCTGCCGGTTCCGGGCAAGTCCCGGATGGACGCCATGATCGGGCCCAAGCTGAGCCATTCCCTCACGGAAATCGCCGGCGTTCCGGCCCCACTGCTGGAAGACGCGATCCGCATCTATCGCGCGCACTACGTTTCCACCGGGATCGCGAAGAGCCGGCTGTACCCGGGGATCCGCGGCCTGCTCGAGGACTTTGTGGCCGCGGGCCGCCCCCTTGCGGTTGCCACCCAGAAGCCGGAAGGCCTTGCCCGCACCGTCCTGGCGCACCACGGGATCGCCGGGCTGTTCCGCAGCATCCGGGGCTCCGCCGCCGACGAGGCCGGCCCGGGAGCCGACCCCGTCCCCGGACGCTCTGCCCCCGGAGGCTCTGCCCCCGAAGGCTCTGCCCCCGGAGGCTCTGCCCCCGAAGGCTCTGCCCCCGAAGGCTCTGCCCCCGGAGGCTCTGCCCCCGGAGGCGCTGTCCCCGAGGGGAAGGCCGGAATCGTCGCTGCCGCCCTCTCGGACCTGGCTGTGGCGGACCCTTCGACGGCTGGCCGTGCCGTGATGGTGGGGGACCGGGCGCAGGACGTGGCCGGGGCCGCTGCGAACGGACTGGACTGCATCGGCGTAGGCTGGGGTTTTGCGCCCGAAGGCGAACTGCACACGGCTGGTGCCATCGAGATCGTGCACAACACCACGGCGCTTCACGCGACGATCAACAGACTCTCCGAACGCCCGGGGACCACAGCCCTGAACGAGGTGCACACCGATGGCAATGTTTGACGCAATCCGCTGGACCACGCGGGGGCTCATATCCTCCACGTGCCGTCCCACGGTCATCGGCCTGGAAAACGTGCCGCAGGACGGACCGTTCATCGTGGCACCGAACCATCTCTCCTTCCTGGACAGCGTGATCGTCCAGGCCCTCATGCCGCGGCCCGTGGCGTTCTTCGCGAAGGCCGAGTACTTCACCACCGGCGGCGTCAAGGGCAAGGCCATGAAGTCCTTCTTCGAGGCCGTGGGCTCCATTCCGGTGGAACGAGGCGAGCAGGCCGCGAGCGTCCAGGCACTGAAGACGCTGCTGGACATCCTTGACTCCGGCAAGGGCGTGGGCATCTATCCCGAAGGTACGCGCTCCCGCGACGGCATCCTGTACCGCGGCCGCACCGGCGTCGGCTGGCTGGCCCTCACCACGGGCGCGCCGGTGATCCCGGTGGGCCTGCTCGGCACCGAACACCTGCAGCCCGCGGACAGCAAGTCCGTCAAACCGCAGCACTTCACCATGAAGGTGGGCGAGCCGCTGTATTTCGAGAAAACCGGACCGGACCACTCCCTGCCGGCCCGCCGTCAGGTCACGGACCGCATCATGGACGCCATCGCGGACCTGAGCGGCCAGGAACGCTCCACGACCTACAACCAGAGCAAGTCGGCCGAATAGCGCACGCCATGCTGTTCTCCGCAGGGCAGGTGCCACGGCACCCCCGGCGGCTCAGTAGACTTGATGTGTGGCAGATCCAGCAAGTTACCGACCCCAGACGGGTGAAATTCCGACCAATCCGGGCGTGTACCGCTTCCGCGATTCGCACGGCAGGGTCATCTACGTCGGCAAGGCCAAGAACCTCCGTTCCCGGCTGAATACTTACTTCGCCAACCCCGCCGGGCTCCTGCCCAAAACCTACGCCATGGTGCACACGGCCAGCAGCGTCGAATGGACCGTGGTGGGCAGCGAACTCGAGTCGCTGCAGCTGGAATACACCTGGATCAAGGAATTCACGCCCCGCTTCAACGTGATGTTCCGAGACGACAAAACCTACCCGTACCTGGCCGTCACGATGGGGGAGAAGCTACCGCGCGTCCAGGTGCTGCGCGGGGACCGGCGCAAGGGGACCCGGTATTTCGGCCCCTATACCGCCGGCGCGATCCGGGACACCATGGACACCCTGCTGCGCGTGTTCCCGGTGCGCAGCTGCAGCCCCGGGGTGCTGAAGCGCGCCCAGGCCAGCGGCCGGCCCTGCCTGCTCGGCTACATCGACAAATGTTCCGCACCCTGCGTCGGAAGGATCTCCGCCGAGGACCACCGCGCCCTCGCCGAGGACTTCTGCACCTTCATGGGCGGCGAAGCCAAACCGTTCGTCAACCGGCTGGAACGGGAGATGGCCGCGGCAGTTGCCGAGCTCGACTACGAACGCGCGGCCCGGCTCCGGGACGACATCGTGGCGCTGAAGAAAGTCTTCGAACGTAACGCCGTGGTCCTCGCCGAGGGCACGGACGCCGACGTCTTCGCCCTGCACGAGGACGAGCTCGAGGCCGCCGTCCAGGTCTTCCACGTCCGCGGCGGCCGGATCCGCGGCCAGCGCGGCTGGGTCGTGGAAAAAGTCGAGGACTCCACCACCCCGGAACTGGTCGAACATCTGCTCCAGCAGGTCTACGGCGAGGAAGCCGGGCTGCAGGGCAGGCTGCCCCGGGAAGTCCTTGTGCCCACCGAACCCAGCAACGCCACGGAGCTCGCGCAGTGGCTCAGCGGCCTGCGCGGGGCCCGGGTGGACGTCCGCGTGCCCCAGCGCGGAGACAAGGCAGCCCTCATGTCCACGGTCCGCGAGAACGCCGAGCACGCCCTCAAGCTCCACAAGTCCCGGCGCGCCGGCGACCTCACCATGCGCTCCCAGGCCCTGCAGGAAATCCAGGAAGCCCTTGAGCTTCCCGTGGCGCTGCTGCGGATCGAGTGCTTCGACATCTCGCACGTCCAGGGCACCAACGTGGTCGGCTCCATGGTGGTGGTGGAGGACGGCCTGCCGAAGAAGTCCGAGTACCGGAAGTTCGCGGTAACCGGAGCCGCCGCCACCGACGACACCGCGGCCATGCACGACGTGCTGACCCGCCGGTTCCGGCACTACCTCGAAGAGAAATCGGAGAAAAGCGAGCAGGCAGCGGCAGCGGCCAAACCGGCACACCAGGCCGCGCTGGACGCGGCAACCGCCGCGGCGGTCTCTGACTCCACCACCCCGGCGCCGCGAAGCAAGTTCGCTTACCCGCCCAACCTCGTCGTCGTCGACGGCGGCAAACCGCAGGTCAATGCCGCTGCCCGGGCGCTGGCGGAGCTGGGCATCGAGGACGTGTATGTGGTCGGCCTGGCCAAACGGCTCGAGGAAGTGTGGCTGCCGGAGAGCGATTTCCCAGTGATCCTGCCGCGCGCCTCCGCCGGCCTGTATCTGCTGCAGCGGATCCGCGACGAGGCCCACCGCTTCGCCATCACCTTCCACCGGCAAAAGCGCGGCAAGGCCATGACAGCCTCCGCGCTGGACAGTGTGCCCGGGCTGGGTGAGTCGAAACGCAAGGCCCTCCTGGCCGAGTTCGGCTCCGTGAAGAGCATCAAGGCTGCAACGCAGGAAGAACTCACTGGTGCCAAGGGGATCGGTCCGTCCTTGGCCGCCGCAATCGTCCGGCACTTCAACACCGACGGCGGCGAGGAGGCCGCCACGGTTCCTGCCGTCAACATGACCACCGGCGAAATCCTCGACGCTTAGCTAGCGCCGCCAAACTTAGCTAGGGTAAGGACTTGGGTATCGGCATGGCCGCGGCATCACCGCGGCCCGCGCGCAAACCTGATCGGAACAGCAAATCGCACAGGCAGAGATGGGGCTTCACTGATGGCAGAGTCGACGGCAGGATCCGAGAGGGATGCGGACGGCATGACGCCGGTTAAACCCATCGAGGCGGAACTGCTCGTAGTGACCGGAATGTCGGGAGCCGGCCGGAGCACCGCCTCGGACGCCCTTGAGGACCATGGCTGGTACGTCGTGGAAAACCTGCCGCCGCAGATGCTCGGCACGCTCGCCGAACTCGTGTCGCGGACACCGCACTCGATGTCCAAGCTCGCCGTCGTGATGGACGTCCGGAGCAAGGAACTGTTCGTGGACATGCGCGCGGCCCTCCGCGCCCTGGAAGCCACCGGCGTGAGCTTCCGCGTGCTGTTCCTCGACGCCAGCGACGACGTCCTGGTGCGCCGCTTCGAGCAGGGCCGCAGGCCCCACCCGCTTCAGGGCGGCGGCCGGATCCTCGACGGCATAGCGGCCGAACGCGAACTTGTCCGTGAATTGAAGGAAACCGCCGACATCGTCCTGGACACCTCCTCCCTCAACGTCCACGGTCTCGCCACCGCGATCACGGAACTTTTCAGCGAGACCGGGCCGGTGGCGCTTCGCCTGAATGTCATGAGCTTTGGCTTCAAGTACGGGTTGCCGGTGGACGCCAACTTCGTGGCCGACGCCCGCTTCATCCCCAACCCGCACTGGGTGCCGCAGTTGCGCCCGCACACTGGGCTGGATAAGGACGTCAGCGACTACGTGCTGGAGGCCCAGGGCGTCGGCGACTTCGTGGAACGCTACGTACTGGCCCTCGAACCGGTCCTGGACGGCTACCGGCGGGAGAACAAGCACTACGCCACCATCGCCGTGGGCTGCACCGGCGGCAAGCACCGCTCCGTGGCGGTCGCCGTCGAGCTCTCACGGAGGCTGGCGCAATATCCGCGCGTCACCGTGACCACGACGCACCGGGACCTGGGCCGCGAGTAATGGCGCTGCTGACCGGCCCGCTGCCCCTTGTGCCGCCCGCCAGCGCGGCATTTGCCAGCCAGCAGGACAAAGGCCCCTCCGTCGTCGCGCTCGGCGGCGGCCACGGCCTCTCCGCCTCACTGTCTGCCCTGCGCCTGCTGACCTCCGAGCTCACCGCGATCGTCACGGTCGCGGACGACGGCGGTTCCTCCGGCCGGCTCCGTGAAGAGTACGGCGTCCTGCCGCCGGGCGATCTCCGCATGGCCTTGTCCGCGCTGTGCGACGACACCGACTGGGGCCGCACGTGGCGCGACGTCATGCAGCACCGCTTCGCCCCCGGCCAGGGCCGCGGCGGGTCCCTCGATGAGCACGCCATGGGCAACCTCCTGATTGTCACGCTCTGGGAGCTCCTGGGCGACACCGTTGCGGGCCTCAAATGGGCCGGCGCCCTGCTCGGCGCGCGCGGCGAAGTCCTGCCGATGTCCAGCGTCCCGCTGACCATCGAGGGTCAGATCCGGGTCACCGCCCCGGACGGCACCACGGCACTGCAGACCATCACCGGCCAGGCCAAGTGCGCCGTGGCAGGGTCCCTGGAGCACGTCCGGCTCCTGCCCGAGAACGCACCGGCATGCACGGAAGCACTGACGGCGATCGAGCTGGCCGACTGGGTGATCCTCGGGCCGGGCTCCTGGTACACGTCCGTGCTGCCGCACCTTCTGCTGCCCGAAATGCGTGAGGCCCTCTGCAACACGGCCGCCCGCCGCTGCCTGACGATGAACCTCGCCACGGACACCAAAGAGACCGCCGGCATGACCGCCGCCGACCACCTCCGCGTGCTGCGCGAGTACGCGCCGGACTTCACAATCGACGTCATCCTGGCCGACCCGGCGTCGGTCCAGGACCTGCCCGACTTCGAGGCGGCGGCAGGAATGCTCGGTGCCGAGGTGGTCTTGGGTAAAGTGGGGGCGTCTGGTCGCCGTCCGGTCCACGATCCGTTGCGGCTGGCGACGGCGTACCACGATATTTTCGGGAACAGTTAGGAAAGGTGCCATGGCACTGACAGCATCAGTCAAGGAAGAACTTTCCCGTCTGGACATAAAGAAGTCCTCGGTCCGCAAGGCCGAGGTATCGGCCATGCTCCGCTTCGCCGGCGGGCTGCACATCATCTCGGGCCGGATTGTGATCGAGGCCGAAGTCGACCTCGCCTCGACCGCCCGGCGGCTGCGCGCCGCAATCGCCGAGGTGTACGGCCACCAGAGCGAGATCATCGTCGTCTCGGGCGGCGGCCTGCGCCGCGGCAGCCGCTACGTGGTGCGCGTGGTGCGCGACGGTGAGGCCCTGGCCCGCCAGACCGGACTGCTGGACGCCCGCGGTCGCCCCGTGCGCGGCCTTCCGTCAGTTGTGGTGAACGGCTCCGCCTCGGACGCCGAGGCTGTCTGGCGCGGCGCCTTCCTGGCGCACGGCTCGCTCACCGAGCCCGGCCGCTCCTCGGCCATGGAAGTCACCTGCCCCGGCCCCGAATCGGCCCTGGCCCTCGTCGGCGCCGCCCGCCGCCTCGGCATCCAGGCCAAGGCCCGCGAGGTCAGGGGAGTGGACCGTGTGGTGATCCGCGACGGCGACACGATCGCCGCGCTGCTGACCCGGATGGGCGCCCACGACGCGCTCATGGTCTGGGAGGAGCGCCGCATGCGCAAGGAAGTCCGCGCCACGGCCAACCGGCTCGCCAACTTCGATGACGCCAACTTGCGCCGTTCCGCGCAGGCCGCCGTGGCCGCCGGTGCCCGGGTGGACCGTGCCCTGGAAATCCTGGGCGACGACGTCCCGGACCACCTCAAGTACGCCGGCGAGCTCCGGGTCGCGCACAAGCAGGCCAGCCTGGACGAACTGGGCCGCCTGGCCGACCCCATCATGACCAAGGACGCCATCGCCGGCCGGATCCGCCGGCTCCTGGCCATGGCGGACAAGCGGGCCCAGGACCTCGGCATCCCGGGCACGGAAGCCAATGTGACACCGGAAATGCTCGACGACTAGCCCGCCCCTAGAATCAACACAGGTAAATGCCGGGAATGGAAATACCCGGGAGCCGCGGCGGGTTGTTGCCGTTGGATCCCACCGCAATCTTCCGGATGCCCCGCATCCGGATGCACAATCCGAGAGTTACCGAACCGGACAACCCGTCCACGACATTGGAGGATTTTGTGACCGAGTACGTACTGCCCCAGCTCGACTACGACTACGCAGCGCTGGAACCGCACATCTCCGCGAAGATCATGGAGCTGCACCACAGCAAGCACCACGCCGCCTATGTAACCGGCGCCAACAACGCCCTCGCCCAGCTGGCCGAGGCGCGCGAAAAGGGCGACTTCGCCAACATCAACCGCCTCTCCAAGGACCTCGCGTTCCACACCGGCGGCCACATCAACCACTCCGTCTTCTGGAAGAACCTCTCCCCGGACGGTGGCGACAAGCCCGAGGGCGAGCTCGCTGCGGCCATCGACGACGCCTTCGGCTCGTTCGACGCATTCCGTGCCCAGTTCAGCGCCGCGGCGCTGGGCCTGCAGGGCTCCGGCTGGGGCTTCCTGGCCTACGAGCCCATCGGCGGCAACCTCGTCATCGAGCAGCTCTACGATCAGCAGGGCAACGTCGCACTCGGCACCACCCCGCTGCTGATGCTGGACATGTGGGAGCACGCCTTCTACCTGGACTACGTCAACGTCAAGGCCGACTACGTCAAGGCCTTCTGGAACATCGTGAACTGGGCCGACGTCGCCAAGCGCTTCGACGCCGCCCGCAAGAACGCGACGGGTCTCATTACCCCCTAAGGGGTGACGGGATCGACTTCCGTCTGTAACAAACCTCACATTACGGGCCGTTCGGCCCGAAATGTGGACGGACTGCCCCTGCACTTGCGGGGGCAGTCCCGGTTAAACGTAAGATGGATCACGGAAGGCGGTTAGCCTTCAGCAATGTGGCTGGTCGCCCTCCGATCTGGTAATTATCTCTGCCCAATGGCGTGCGGGATCTGTTAGATGGCTTGAACGCCTTCTCAACTAGTCGTGCTCGCAAGAGCACCAAGGAGACTGAAAACGTGACGACCCGTATTGGTATCAACGGCTTTGGCCGTATCGGCCGCAACTACTTCCGCGCCGCCCTCGCACAGGGCGCTGACCTCGAGATCGTTGCGGTCAACGACCTCACCAGCCCGGAAGCCCTCGCTCACCTCTTCAAGTACGACTCCGTGGGCGGCCGCCTGGCCGAAACCATTGAGGTCAAGGACGGCAACATCGTCGTCGACGGCAACATCATCAAGGTCCTCGCCGAACGCGATCCCGCGAAGCTGCCCTGGGGCGAGCTCGGCGTCGACATCGTCATCGAGTCCACCGGCTTCTTCACCAAGGCCGCCGATGCGCAGAAGCACATCGACGCAGGCGCCAAGAAGGTTCTGATTTCCGCCCCCGCCTCGGATGAGGACATCACGATCGTGATGGGCGTCAACGACGGCCTGTACGACAGCGCCACGCACCACATCATCTCCAACGCTTCCTGCACCACCAACTGCCTCGGCCCGCTGGCCAAGGTCATCAACGACGCCTTCGGCATCGAGCGTGGCCTGATGACCACCATCCACGCGTACACGGCCGACCAGAACCTGCAGGACGGCCCGCACAAGGACCTCCGCCGCGCCCGCGCCGCCGCCATCAACATGGTGCCCACCTCCACGGGTGCCGCCAAGGCAATCGGCCTGGTCCTGCCGGAGCTCAAGGGCAAGCTCGACGGCTACGCCATCCGCGTGCCCGTCCCCACCGGCTCCGCCACTGACCTGACCGTCACGGTCTCCCGCGAAACCACCGTCGCTGAAGTCAACGCCGCCCTCAAGGCAGCATCCGAGACCGACGAGCTCAGGGGCCTGCTGACCTACACCGACGAGCCGATCGTCTCCTCGGACATCGTCGGCGACCCGGCGTCGTCCATCTTCGATTCGGGACTGACCAAGGTGATCGGCGACCAGGTCAAGGTTGTGTCCTGGTATGACAATGAATGGGGCTACTCCAACCGCCTCGTGGACCTCACGGAGCTTGTCGCGTCCAAGCTGGGCTAGGGTAAGACTCATGACATTCCACACCCTCAACGAACTGATCGCTGATGGTGTCCGCGGGCGGTACGTTCTGGTCAGAAGTGACCTGAACGTGCCGCTCGACGGCTCTACAGTGACTGACGACGGCCGCATCAAGGCCTCCCTGCCAGTGCTGGCGAAGCTCACGGACGCCGGTGCCCGCGTGCTGGTCACAGCACACCTGGGCCGCCCCAAGGGCGCCCCCGACGAGAAGTACTCACTCAAGCCCGCGGCCACGCGGCTGGCCGAGCTTGCCGGGTTCAAGGTCTCACTTGCCGGCGACACTGTCGGCGAGTCGGCCAAGGAGCTTTCCGCCGCGCTGCAGGACGGCGAAGCGCTGGTCCTGGAGAACGTGCGCTTCGACGCGCGCGAGACCTCCAAGGCCGACGCCGAACGCGGCGCCTTCGCGGACGAGCTCGTCGCCCTCACCGGTGACGACGGCGCCTTCGTCGATGACGCCTTCGGGGCCGTGCACCGCAGGCACGCCAGCGTGTACGACGTCGCCACGAGGCTGCCGTCCTACCAGGGCGACCTCGTCCGCACGGAGGTCGAGGTGCTGCGAAAGCTCACCACCGACACCCAGCGGCCCTACGTCGTTGTCCTCGGCGGTTCCAAGGTCTCCGACAAGCTCGCTGTCATCGACAACCTCCTCGGCAAGGCGGACACGATCCTGGTGGGCGGCGGCATGCTGTTCACCTTCCTCGCCGCCGCGGGCCACAAGGTCGCGGGCAGCCTGCTCGAAGAGGACCAGATCCCGGTCGTCCAGGACTACCTGAAGCGGGCCGCGGACGCCGGTACCGAGTTCGTCGTGCCCACTGATGTTGTGGTGGCCGCCAAGTTCGCCGCCGACGCCGAGCACGAGACCGTCGCTGCCGAGGCCATCGAGTCAAGCAGCTTCGGAGCCCAAGGCATCGGGCTGGACATCGGGCCGGTATCGGCAGCGGCGTTCGCGGAACGGATCAAGGGCGCCAAGACGGTGTTCTGGAACGGGCCCATGGGCGTGTTCGAATTCGCGGCCTTCGCCGGCGGTACCCGGGCCATCGCCCAGGCGCTGACCGAGACGGACGCGTTCACGGTGGTTGGCGGCGGCGACTCCGCGGCAGCGGTCCGGACACTCGGCTTCGCCGATGACCAGTTCGGCCACATCTCCACCGGCGGCGGCGCCAGCCTGGAGTACCTTGAAGGCAAGGAACTCCCGGGCCTGAGCGTCCTCGACCGTTAGAAGCACTGACCGGTAGAAGCAACAGCGGCTACCAGGCCATCGAGCCGGCAGGGTGCCTTCCGCAAGGAACCGGGCGCCCTGCCGGCTGCTCTCATACATCAAGCACTCTTGGAGATCACGTGACCACGTCAACCAACGGTAAATTCGACCGCAAGCCCTTCATCGCCGGCAACTGGAAGATGAACATGGACCACGTCCAGGGCATCACCCTCCTGCAGAAGCTCGCGTGGACCCTGTCCGACGCCAAGCACGACTACAGCCGGGTGGAGGTCGCCGTCTTCCCGCCGTTCACGGATCTCCGCGGCGTCCAGACCCTGGTCCAGGGCGACGAGCTCGCCGTCGCCTATGGCGGCCAGGACCTCTCCCAGTTCGACTCCGGCGCCTACACCGGCGATATTTCCGGACAGTTCCTGGCCAAGCTCGGCTGCAGTTACGCCCTGGTCGGCCACAGCGAACGCCGCACCATCCACAATGAGTCCGACACCGTGCTCAACGCCAAGACCAAAGCCGCCTTCCGGCACGGCGTCACCCCCGTCCTGTGCGTCGGGGAAGGCCTTGAGGTCCGGCAGGCCGGCACCCACGTGGACCACACGCTCGCCCAGCTCCGCGCCGGCGTCGAAGGCCTCACCCCGGAGCAGGCTGCCGAGCTCGTTGTTGCCTACGAGCCCGTCTGGGCCATCGGCACCGGTGAGGTTGCCGGTCCGGAGGACGCGCAGGAAATGTGCGCAGCCATCCGTGCCGAACTGTCCACCCTCTTCGGAGCCGACGTCGCCGCCAAGACCCGCCTGCTCTACGGCGGCTCGGTCAAGGCCAACAACGCGGCCTCGATCCTGAAGGAACGTGACGTGGACGGCTTGCTGGTCGGCGGTGCCAGCTTGGACGCTGCCGAGTTTGCTAATATTGTCAGGTTCGAGAGTCACCTGCTGACGGATTAGTCCGGACACAGCCTGACCCCCGCAATCCAATCCTTCTGAAAGGCCGTCGTGGACGTTCTTCATGTCATTCTGCAGGTCCTCCTGGGCATCACGAGCCTCCTGCTGACGTTGCTCATCCTGCTCCATAAGGGACGCGGAGGCGGCCTGTCCGACATGTTCGGCGGCGGCATGAGTTCGGGCCTGAGCTCCTCCGGTGTCGCCGAGCGGAACCTCAACCGGTTCACGGTCATCCTGGGCATCACCTGGGGGGTCGTGATCATCGCCTTGGGCCTGCTCATGCGGTTCAGCACGGGCGCCGATTCCTAGGACGCCCGTCCGAAAACTCCATAAGGGGTCCTTAAGGCCCTCCCGGCATCGGGAACTCCCAACCTAAACTGGCGTCTTGCACACGTCCGCCAGCCAAGTAGCCAGGAGTTCCCGATGCTGCATTCTGCTTCCGGATTCAAGGGAATCCGTGTGGGCGCCACCGAAGGGGCATCTCCCCGCCATGAGCCACTGAACGGGGCCGGCGTACGCCAGCCCCGTATTCGTGTTTCCTTCCGGTGCGCCAAGGGCCATGAAACCGCGCTCGTGTTCGCCCAGCTGCCGGAGGAGCAGATCCCCGGCGTCTGGGACTGCCGGCGCTGTGGCGGGACCGCAACCCGCGACGAGACAAAGTTTGCCCTGGAGGAAGCGCCGACGGAGGGCTTCAAGACGCACCTGGAATACGTTAAAGAGCGGCGCTCCAGCCAGGACGCCGAAGACGTGCTGGCCGGAGCGCTGGAACGGCTACGCGCCCGACGGGCCCTTCCGGACGAGCTGCTCCGGGACCCGTGACGCGGCGTTTTCGTCAATCAGCCACAGGGTTTCCCGCCGGCCGCGCGGCCCAGCCGCGGGAACCTGCACGGGATTGGCGCCGGCCAGCGCCAGCCCCACGGCGCCGGCCTTGTCGTCGCCGGCCACCACCATCCACACCTCTGATGCCGTATTGATCGCCGGCAACGTCAGCGACACCCGCGCCGGCGGCGGCTTGGGGGAGTTGTGGACCCCTACGACGGTCAGTTCCTTCTCCCGGATACCGGCCTGCTCAGGGAAGAGGGACGCGACGTGCGCGTCCGGCCCGACTCCGAGCAGGACGATGTCCAGGCGGGGAAGCCGCGCCGGATGTTCCGGCCTGTCATCGGACATGTCCGCGGCGTGCTCGGCGGCCGCCGCCTCGGCGAGGCGGCGCGCATAGTCCGCCGCGGCTTCATCCGGGCTGTCGAAGTCATCGGTGGAACCGGGCACATGGACGCGCGCCGGATCAACACTGATATGGGACAGGAGCGCGGCCTGGGCCTGACGGGCGTTGCGCTCGGCGTCGTCGGCCGACACGAAGCGCTCGTCACCCCACCAGAAGTTCACCTTCGACCAGTCGACGGCCGGCGCCGCCGGTGACTCGGCCACAGCCTTGAGGGAGCCGATGCCCATTGTGCCCCCGGTAAGCACCACCGTGGCCTCGCCGTGCCGGTCCTGGATATCCACGAGCTTGGTGATGAGGCGGGCTGCGATCGCAGCCATCAGGACGGTCGAGTCAGGATGGATGCTTACTCTCGGGTCAGCGCTCACTGGGACGGACACTCCTTAGATTGGTACGTGGCAGTCCCATAGTAATCACTTCGCCGAAAACTTCGTCCGGATCCAGGCGGCGGAGTTCTTCGGCCAGGCAGTCCTTGAGGCTGCGTCGCGGCAGTGAGATCCGCTGCGCGGGCTGGCCGGGCTGCGTCAGTTCCGCGATGGTGAGTCCGGGCCGGAAGAGCTGGACGTCGCCGCCGGGCCGGGTCAGCCGGACGCGGCGGATCCCGGTTCCGGCCGGGTCCGCCACGATCGTCACGGGGACATCCAGGGCGAGGGTGAGCCAGGCCGCGAGCAGCACGGTGCTGGGGGAGTCCGAGGCGCCCTCGACGGCGACGGCCGTCACCGGCGAGTCGTCCACCTGGTCCAGGACCGCGGCCAGCTGGATGCGCCAGTTGGTCAGGCGGGTCCAGGCGAGGTCGGTGTCGCCGGCCTTGTAGGTGCGGCGGATGTTTTCCAGCGCCGCGACCGGGTCGGTCTCATTGGCCGAGTCGGTGATCCGGCGGTGCGCGATGCCCCCGATCGAGGTCTGGCACGCATTCCTGGGAGCGCCGTGCGGCCACCAGGCCACGATCGGTGCGTCCGGGAGCAACAGGGCCGCGACGAGGGATTCGCTTTCCTCGGCGAGTTCGCCGTAGCCGCGCAGCAGGATGACCTCCGAGGCCCCGGCGTCGCCGCCGACGCGGATCTGGGCGTCCAGCCGGGTCGGGGCCGAGGCCCCGGCGTCAGCCAGGACGATAATCCGGCACGGGTGTTCCCGGCTGGCCTCGTTGGCGGCCTCGATGGCCTCCTCCTCGAGCCCGGAGCGGGTGACCACCACAAGGGTCAGCACCCGGCCCAGGGCGATCACGCCGCCCTGCTCGCGCAGGGCCATGATCTTCTTGGAGATCTTGGAGGTGGTGGTGTCGGGAAGATCTACGATCATGGCCTTCTCCAGGTTCGTCCGTCGCGGGCAAGGAGCTCGTCGGCCGAGGCGGGGCCCCAGCTGCCGGGAGCATAGGGCTGGGGCTGTTCATCGAGGCCGGCCCAGTACTCCTCGAACGGGTCCAGGATCTTCCAGGAGAGCTCGACTTCCTGGTGCCGGGGAAACAGCGGCGGCTCGCCGAGGAGCACGTCCAGGATGAGGCGTTCGTAGGCTTCGGGGCTGGACTCGGTGAAGGAGTGGCCGTAGCCGAAGTCCATGGTGACGTCGCGGACCTCCATCTGGGTGCCCGGGACCTTGGACCCGAACCGGATCGTGGCGCCTTCGTCGGGCTGAACCCGGATCACCACGGCGTTCTGGCCGAAGTCGTCCTCGCCGTGGTCGGTGAACAGCAGGTTCGGCGCGCGTTTGAACACGACGGCGATCTCCGTCACCCGGCGGCCCAGCCGTTTGCCGGCGCGCAGGTAGAACGGCGCTCCGGACCAGCGACGGGTGTTGATGTCCACCCGGATCGCGGCGAACGTCTCGGTCTTGGAATCGGCCGGGATGCCCTCTTCCTCCAGGTAGCCCAGGACCTCCTCGCCGCCCTGCCAGCCGCCCGTGAACTGCCCGCGGGCGGAGTGGGTGGAGAGGTCCTCCGGGAGCCGGACGGCGGAGAGGACCTTTTCCTTCTCGGCCCGCAGGTCATCGGCGTTGAAGGAGATCGGCTCCTCCATGGCCGTCAGGGCCAGGAGCTGGAGCAGGTGGTTCTGGATGACGTCGCGGGCCGCGCCCACGCCGTCGTAATAGCCTGCCCGGCCGCCGGTGCCGATGTCCTCGGCCATGGTGATCTGGACGTGGTCAACATAGTTGGCGTTCCAGAGCGGTTCAAAGAGCTGGTTCGCGAAGCGCAGCGCCAGGATGTTCTGCACCGTCTCCTTGCCCAGGTAGTGATCGATCCGGAAGACCGCGTCCGGCGGGAACACCGACTCGACGATGTCGTTGAGCTGGCGGGCCGACTCGAGGTCGTGCCCGAACGGTTTTTCGATCACGACGCGGCGCCAGTTGTCACCCGCAGCCTGGGCCAGGCCGTGCTTGGAGAGCTGGCGGCAGACCTGCTCGAAGGCCTTTGGCGGGATTGAGAGGTAGAACGCGTGGTTGCCCCGCGTCCCGCGCTGCTCGTCGAGCTCATCGATCGTTTCGCTGAGCCGCTTGAACGCCTCGTCGTCGTCGAACTCGCCCTGCACGAAGCGGATGCCCTCGGAGAGCTGCTTCCAGACCGTTTCATCGAACGGGGTGCGGGCGTAGGCCTTGACGGACTCCTTGACCTCCGCGGCGAAGTCCTCGTTCTCCCACTGCCGGCGGGCAAAGCCCACCAGGGCAAAGCTCGGCGGCAGGAGCCCGCGGTTGGCGAGGTCGTACACGGCCGGCATGAGCTTCTTGCGGGCGAGGTCCCCGGTTACCCCGAACAGGACCAGCGACGCCGGCCCGGCAATACGGTTCAGACGGCGGTCACGGGGGTCCCGGAGCGGATTGCGCCGCCGGCCGGCCGTGTTCCTGCCGCCATTGTAGGTTTCTGGCATGGTTGCGTGGGTGCCTTAGCTTTCAGTGGAGGATGCGGCCTGGCCGGCAAGGGAGGTGACGAGCTCCTGGAGCTGCTTCACACCCGCAGGGCGGTCGGTCAGGTGCAGTCGGAGGACCGGGCGGCCGTGCTCGGACAGAACCTGGGCGTCGCCTGCGGCCTGCGCCGAGATCAGCTCGCCGAACGTAAAAGGCCGGTCCGGGATGGCGAGGTCCGTGGCTGAAGCGGCGGTGACCTGCAGGAAGACGCCGATCGCGGGGCCGCCCTTATGGAACTGGCCGGTGGAGTGCAGGAACCGCGGGCCCCAGCCGAACGTGACCGGGCGCCCGCTGACTGCTGCCAGCTCGTCCCGGACACCCTCGAGGTTCGCGTAGGCGAGCCGGTCGAAATAGGCCTGGACGCTGAGGTAGCTGTCCGGGCCGAGTTCGCCGAGGAGGGCGCTGACGGCTTCTGCCGCGGTGGCGGCGCCGCCGAGCCATTCCCCGCCGCGCACCTCGATGGCGCCGTCGGTAAAGTTCGCCGGCGTCGGCTCGGGCTGTGCGTCCAGCAGGCCGCGGGCCGCGATCTTGGCTGCCTCGACGTCGGGCTGGTCGAACGGGTTGATGCCCAGCAGCCGGCCGGCCACGGCGGTGGCGAACTCCCACACCATCATCTGGGTGGCCAGGCCACCGGCAATGGCGACCTCGTTCTCGCCAAGCTGCACGTCGGCATCCGCCGCGACGAGCCGGACGACGAGGACATCGGGAGCGCCAAGGATGGCTTCCGGGGAGGCCGGACCGGCCACGACCGGGAGCACGCCGGTGCCGAGCTTGCCGGTGGATTCGGCGATGAGCTGTTCGGCCCAGTCGGCGAAGCCCACGATCCCGGATCCGTCCTCCGCGATGACGATCTTGTTGCGCAGCGGGTTGGTGCCGCCCAGGGCGGTACCGAGGGCGAGGCCGATGTTGTCCTCCGAGTCCTCATTGAGGATCTCGGCTGCTTCTTCCGCTTCGACCAGGAAGCCCTGGATGTCCACGCCGGCCAGCCCGCAGGGGACCAGCCCGAAGGCGGTCAGGGCTGAGAAACGGCCGCCGACGTTGGGGTCGGCGTTGAAGACGGCGCGGTAGCCGGCTTCCCTGGAGGCCTTGTCCAGCGGCGAACCCGGGTCGGTGACGATGATGATGCGGCTCTTCGCGTCGATCCCGGCATCGGTGAACGCCTGCTCGAAGATCCGGCGCTGGGAATCGGTTTCCACGGTGGATCCGGACTTGGACGAAACGACGATGGCCGTTTCGGTCAGCCGGTCCGCCAACGCGGCACTGACCTGTTCGGGGTCAGTGCTGTCAAGCACAGTCAGCTCGACGCCAGCGGTGCCCGCGATGACTTCAGGCGCCAGTGAGGAGCCGCCCATGCCGCAGAGGACGATCCGCGTAACGCCCTCGGCCTTCAGCGCATCGCGGAGTTCCAGGATGTCGCTGACCACCGGCTGGGAGACGGTAGCCGCCTCGACCCAGCCCAGCCGGACAGCGGATTCCTGCTCTGCGTCCGGGCCCCACAGGGTGTGGTCCTTCGCGAAGATACGGGTGGCAATGCGGTCCTCCAGCAGTGCCGGGAGGTGCTGCTCATGTGCCTGGCGGGCTGCGCCGGTGGCGTCGTAGCTGAGTGTGCTCATGGTGGGTTAGGAAGCCTTCCGTGCAGAGGCCAGGGCGCCTTCGACGTCACCCAGCAGTTCCTTCCAGCTGGCCACGAACTTGTCCAGGCCTTCGGATTCGAGCAGTGCGACAACTTCGTTGTAGGAGATCCCGAGCGCATCGAGGGAGTTCAGTGTGGCGTTGGCGTCGTCGTAGCCGCGGGAGACGGTGTCGCCCGTGACGGTGCCGTGGTCGAACGTCGCGTCGAGGGTCTTCTCCGGCATGGTGTTCACCACGCCGGGGGCGACGAGTTCGGTGACGTAGAGGGTGTCCGGGTAGGCCGGGTCCTTCACGCCGGTGGAGGCCCAGAGCGGGCGCTGCGGCAGGGCGCCGGCCTCGGCCAGGAGGGCCCAGCGTTCGGTGGAGAAGAGCTCTTCGTAGACCTGGTAGGCCAGGCGGGCGTTGGCCAGGCCGGCCTTGCCCTTCAGCGCCTTGGCTTCGTCGGTGCCGATGGCGTTGAGGCGCTTGTCGATTTCGGCATCGACGCGGGAGACGAAGAAGGACGCGACCGAGTGGATCTTGGACAGGTCGTGTCCGTTGTCCTTGGCCTGCTCGAGGCCGGACTGGAAGGCGTTGATCACGGCGCGGTAGCGTTCCAGGGAGAAGATCAGGGTCACGTTGACGCTGATGCCCTCGGCCAGGGTGGCCGTGATGGCCTCGAGGCCTTCGAGGGTTGCCGGGATCTTGATCAGGACGTTGTCCTTGTTGACCTTCTTGTACAGGTGCTTCGCTTCGGCGATGGTGCCGGCGGTGTCCCAGGCCAGACGGGGGTCAACCTCGATGGAGACACGGCCGTCGACTCCCTTGGTGGCTGCGGCGACGGGGGCGAACAGGTCGCAGGCGTCAGCCACGTCGGTGGTGGTGATTTCGAAGACGGTCTCTTCAACGGTGGCGCCGGCGGCGGCCTGGGCGGCGATGACGGCGTCGTAGTCGTGGCCGGTGGTGATGGCGGCGTGGAAGATGGACGGGTTGGTGGTGACGCCAACGACGTTCTTCTCTTCGATGAGCTTGCGCAGGGTGCCGGTCTGCAGGCGGCCGCGGGAGAGGTCATCGAGCCAGATCGAAACGCCGGCGTCGGAGAGCTGCTGTGTGGGGGTAGTCATGTCATAACTCCTGGAAATCATGGGTTCCGGGGGACAGGGCCCCCGGAACCGCGGTGTTGGATCAGTTTGTGAGGCCGGCCAGGGATTCCTTGGCGGCGGCGGCGACTGCTTCAGCCGTAATGCCGAATTCCTGGAAGAGGCGCTTGTAATCGGCGGACGCGCCGAAGTGCTCCAGGGAGACGGAACGGCCGGCGTCGCCGACGAATTCCTTCCAGCCCAGGGCCAGTCCGGCCTCGACCGAGACGCGTGCCTTCACGGCCGGGGGCAGCACGGCGTCGCGGTAGGCGGCGTCCTGCTTGTTGAACCACTCCACGCAGGGCATCGACACCACCCGGGTGGGGATGCCCTCGGCCTGCAGGGCTTCGCGGGCGTTGACGGCCAGCTGGACCTCGGAGCCGGTGCCGATCAGGATGACCTGGGCTTCGACGGTGTCGCCGTCCTTGGATGCCTCGGCCAGGACGTAGCCGCCCTTTTCGACGCCGGCGGTGGAGCCGAAGGTGTCGCCGTCGGCCTGGCCCGTGCCGCGGGCCCAGGTGGGGATGTTCTGCCGGGTCAGGACGATCCCGGCGGGGTTTTCGTGGTTTTCCAGCATGGCCTTCCACGCCGCGGCGACCTCGTTCGCATCTCCCGGGCGGACGACGTCCAGGCCCGGGATGGCCCGCAGGGATGCGAGCTGCTCGACGGGCTGGTGCGTGGGGCCGTCCTCGCCCAGGCCGATCGAGTCGTGCGTCCAGACATACAGCGACGGCACGCCCATGAGGGCGCCGAGCCGGATCGCGGGGCGCTGGTAGTCGGAGAAGATCAGGAACGTGCCGGAGAACGCCCGGGTCCGCCCGTGCAGGGAAATGCCGTTCACGATCGACGCGGCCGCGTGCTCGCGGATGCCGAAGTGCAGGACCCGGCCGTAGGGGTTGCCCTTCCACGCCGCGGTGGACCGGGACGTGGGGATGAACGACGGCGAGCCTTCGATCGTGGTGTTGTTCGACTCCGCGAGGTCCGCGGAGCCGCCCCAGAGTTCGGGCATGACCGGGCCGATCGCGTTCAGGACCTTCCCGGATGCGGCCCGGGTAGAGACGTCCTTGCCCGCTTCGAAGACCGGCAGGGCGGCCTCGAACTCGCCCGGGAGCTTCTTGGCTTCGACGCGTTCCAGCAGGGCCGCGGCCTCGGGGTTAGCCGCCTGCCACGCCTCGAACGAGGCCTGCCAGTCGGTGCGGGCAGCGGCGCCGCGGTCCTGAACGGCCCGGGCGTGTGCCAGGACGTCCTCGTCGACCTGGAAGGCGCGTTCCGGGTCGAAGCCCAGGACCTTCTTCAGGGCCGCGACTTCCTCCGCGCCCAGGGCCGAGCCGTGGATCTTGCCGGTGTTCTGCTTCTTCGGCGCCGGGTACCCGATGATGGTCCGCAGCGAGATGATGGAGGGCTTGCCGGTTTCGGTCTTCGCGGCGAGCAGCGCGGCGTGCAGCTCGGCCACGTCCTCTTTGTATTCGCCGGTCCGGGTCCAGTCGACGCGCTGGGTGTGCCAGCCGTAGGCCTCGTAGCGGGCCAGGACGTCTTCGGTGAACGCCACATCGGTGTCGTCCTCGATCGAGATGTGGTTCTCGTCGTAAATCACCACGAGGTTTCCCAGTTCCTGGTGTCCGGCGAGTGACGATGCCTCGGAGGTCACGCCTTCCTGCAGGTCGCCGTCGGAGGCGATCACCCAGATGGTGTGGTCGAACGGGCTCGTGCCGGCGGGAGCGTCGGCATCGAAAAGACCGCGCATCCGGCGCTGGGAATACGCGAAGCCGACCGCGGACGCCAGGCCCTGGCCCAGCGGGCCGGTGGTGATCTCCACACCCTTGGTGTGCTTGTATTCCGGGTGGCCCGGGGTCAACGAGCCCCAGGTCCGCAGCGCCTCCAGGTCCTTCAGTTCCAGCCCGTAGCCGGAGAGGAACAGCTGGATGTAAAGGGTCAGGGACGTGTGACCCGGGGACAGGACGAACCGGTCACGGCCCAGCCAGTCCGGGTTCGCCGGGTCATGGCGCATCAGCTTCTGGAACAACAAGTACGCGGCCGGAGCCAGACTCATTGCCGTCCCCGGGTGGCCGTTCCCGACCTTCTCCACCGCATCCGCGGCCAGCACCCGGACCGTGTCCACGGCGCGCTGGTCCAAGGTAGTCCATGACAGTTCTTGCTCTTCCAAATGTGGCACGAAAACCGGGCCCCTCTCTGTGCTGACGGCCGGAGGTACGCTCTCTTTCCCGCCCGGGCACAGTTCGGTGCCCGCTGCGGTTCGTACCAGCCGTTCACCATCGAAACGTTGATCTATCATTCAGACGCAGATGCAGAGCCGCCTGTTCCGGCAATTGCCTGTAGGCGTGCCCGTGTGCGCTGACCTAATGACAGCCTAGTCCCATTCCACTTGGTGGTCAGCGTATATCTCACCAATTGGACGGGATTTCGCTTATATGAATCACCGTCCGCGGTTGCGCCGGTGAGCAGGCGTTAACGCGCCGGAATCATGGGCGCTGCCCGGCGGTCCTGTTGCCCGGAGCACCACGGTATGATGGGTGGTGGCCTTCGACTGGGGCAAAGACACGGGCGTGCGCCGAGCGCGGAGCCCGATCCGCAGCAAAGCGCGTTGCGAAATCCACCCGGGGCTGCCCAGCCAGACAGAACTGCACAGCCAGACAGAACAGAGTGACTGCCACCGTGAGCACAACTAATACGCCGCTGAACGCCTCCCCGGCCTCGGGAAGAATGGGCTTCGGCCGCAAAGCCAGGGCCTATCTGGCGCTCACGAAACCCCGCGTCATCGAGCTCCTGCTCGTCAGCACGCTGCCCACCATGATCTACGCCGAACGGGGCTTCCCGTCGATCGGCCTGATCCTGGCGACGCTTGTGGGAGGGGCATTCGCGGCAGGCTCCGCAGGCGCCTTCAACTGTTACATCGACCGCGACATCGACAAGCTCATGCACCGGACGGAGAACCGGCCGCTGGTCACCGGTGAGGTCACGCCCAGGGAAGCACTCATCTTCTCCTGGCTGCTGGGCGCGGCGGCGATCGCCATCCTCTGGTTCGGGGCCAACCCGCTCTCCGCGTGGCTGGGACTGGGCGCCATCGTCTTCTACGTGGTTATCTACACCATGATCCTCAAACGACGCACGGCCCAGAACATTGTCTGGGGCGGCGCCGCCGGGTGCTTCCCGGTCCTGATTGCCTGGGCCGCCGTCACCAACACCGTCGGGTGGCCCGCCGTCGTGCTGTTCATGGTGATCTTCCTCTGGACTCCGCCGCACTACTGGCCGCTGTCGATGCGCTACGGCGAGGACTACCGCAACGCCAACGTGCCCATGCTGGGCGCCATCGCCGGTGCGAAGGTGGTCTCGGTGCAGGTGGTCCTCTACGCGTGGGCCATGGTGGCGTGTTCGCTGCTGATGATTCCCGCCGGTGGCGCCGGCTGGGTCTACACGGTGACCGCCGTCGCGGCCGGTGCCTGGTTCCTGTACGAGTCGCACGCCCTGTACAACCGTGCCCAGGCTGGCGACGTCTCCAACAAGGGGGCCATGAAGGTCTTCCACGGCTCCATCAGCTACCTGACCCTGCTCTTCATTGCCCTGGCCGTCGACCCGTTTGTCGGTTCGGCCGTCATGGGCGGCTAGGGCCTCGGAGCCAGTGATCGACCGCAGCGATGTACTTCAGGCAGAGAGCCGCATCAGCGGCTACGTGCGGCGCACGCCTTTGCTCCGCGGAGGAACCGCTGCGGCTCCTCTCTGGTTCAAATGCGAGTTCCTGCAGCACACCGGCGTTTTCAAAGCCCGGGGCGCCTTCAACCGGCTCCTCGCTGCCCGGGAGCGCGGGGAACTCGACCCCGGCGTCGGCGTGGTGGCGGCGTCGGGCGGTAATGCAGGCCTGGCGAACGCCTTTGCTGCCGCTGCACTCGGCGTTCCGGCGACTGTGTTCGTGCCGGAGAACGCCCCGCGCGTGAAGGTCGAGCGTCTTCTCGGGTACAACGCAACGGTCCGCCAGGTCGGCGCCGAGTACGCGGAAGCCTTCGCCGCCGCAACGGACTACGTGGAAGAAACCGGCGCCCTCTTCTGCCATGCGTACGACCAACTCGACATCGCAGCCGGCGCAGGCACCGTCGCCGAAGAGATCCTCCAGGACGAGCCCAGCATCGACACGATTGTGGTCGCCGTCGGCGGCGGAGGCCTGTATGCAGGAGTCGCCGCGGCGGCCGAGGGCCGGGCGCGCGTCGTCGCGGTTGAACCCTTCAACATCCCCACGCTGCACGCGGCCCTGGCCGCCGGCCACCCGGTCGATGTGGCCGTTTCGGGAGTCGCCGCGGATTCCCTCGGTGCCCGGCGGGTGGGCGAGATCGCCTTCGACATCGCGTCGCGCGTCCCTCCGACCTCCGTGCTGGTGGACGATGCAGCCATCGTCGCCGCCCGGTCGAAGTTGTGGAGCGATTACCGGATCCCCGCCGAATACGGCGCGGCGGCGGCGTTTGCTGCTCTCACGTCCGGGGCATACACGCCCGGCGACGGGGAACGCGTGGCAGTGATCGTCTGCGGGGCGAACACAGATGTTTGCACGCTGGAGGACCATCCCGACGCCGGCACCACAGGTGAACCTGCCTAGTCCGCGGATGTCTCCCGGCCAGGCCCAGTTGAAGTCTGCCGGGAAACGGCGGCGCTGCCGGCCTTGCGCGCATCCCGCTGGTCCCGGTGGTCCCTGTCGGAGTAACGCTGGTCGAAGCGTTCCCGCGCCATCCGTCCCAACCTTTCGACAGTGTGCCAGCTGATGACCGCGATGAGCAGGGTCAACGCGATGGCCGACACCGCCACGAGCGGCGGCAGATCGGCCGTCGAACCGCCATTGAGCCAGAGAATGACGACGTAGTTCCACAGGTACGCGGCGTACGACACGGTGCCCAGCATCTGCACCGGCCGCGTCCATTTCGGCATCACTGCGGCGCGGGAGGCGGCCAGGGCGACCAAAACGGCTGAGGCAGCCATAGCCAGCGGGCCGCCAATGAAGATGAAGACCGGCGTTTCGTTGGCCTTGGGGAAGAAGACCAGCGACGCCAGGACGGCGACGGAACTGAGCAAGGCCACACACCTGAGGAGGCGGCCGGCGAACCAGCTGAACACGTGGACCCTGTACAGCCGCAGGGCCGATCCGACGATCAGTCCCAGGCCCCACGTTGTCGGCAGCGCGTAGACAAGTGAGTGGAGTTGCGGGGCCAGGTTCACCATTGCCAGCACGCTGGCCGACATGAGAAACAGGACGACGGCGGCAGAGCAGCCAATCAGCCGGCCCTGCCGGTTGCGCCGGAGGGCGAGCACGAGCAACGCCGGCCAGATCAGGTAGAACTGTTCTTCCACCGCCAGCGTCCACAGCGGTCCGATCGCCATGCTGACGTCGAAAGGCAGGGGCAGGTCTTTGAGGTAGCCAAGGCCGGCGAGGACGGTGTACCCCACGATTCCCTTGGACCGGTCCCCGAGGACGTCGGTGGCCATTTCGACGATCGCGTACACGCCCAAGAGGGAGATCAGTGCCGGCATCAACCGAAAGGCCCTGTGCGCATAGAAACGGCCGTACCGAATTTTTCTGTGCCGTTCGATGTCCCGGACCAGCACATTTGTGATCAAGTAACCGCTCAGCACGAAGAAGGCAATGACACCAACGATGCCGGCGCCTTCAAATTTGCCCGGCCAGGCATGTCCCAGCAGCACGGCGCCAACGGCCGCACCGCGAAGCACGTCCAGGCCGTCCAGGCGTGGGCGCGGTGCCGTTTGTTGGGCCGCCTTTGCAGACCTTTCGCCGACTGGTATCGCCACTTATCCTCCGGTGCCTCTATCTGGCCAGTTCCGATTCCAGCTGCATCAAGGCAAAACCGGGCCATCCTACTTTCCATGAATGCGATTGCCGCGCCAGTCCTGCGCCGTCTTCAAGTATCCCCGACTGGGCCGGACGAAACCTGACCCCGACCGCCAACCTGACCCGTCCACCGTCCGCGTACCCGGCGATCGGCTGCGATTCCAGGCCCTTAGGGCCGGGGGGTACAAGGTCCAGTATTCCCAAAGTTCCACCCACCCGACAAGTGACCGGGCAGTAACTAAGCGTGTTCCACCGCCCGCCGGCGGCTTCTGCTGTGCGATCAGAGGTTGTGGGCCAGCACTTCGAGCCCGATCACCAGAAGGCTCAGCACAACCTCGGCGAACATGATGGCGGCCTTGTGATGGAGCGGGATCTCGAGGCGCCGGATCGCGAGGAACCCGACGACGGCCAACGAGACAACGAGGACTACCACTGCCCACCCGAGAGCAACCGCCGTCGTCAGGAGCCCAAAGCCGGCCGCCGCCAGCAGAAGCAGGGGAGTCACCAGAACGCCGAGACCGTCCGCGCTGACCGCGATCATATGGTGCAGTTCGTCACCGGTGGGGAGCTTCGAATGAACGGTCAGGTGGCTCAGGAGATCGGCGACGAAAATCCCCAGCAGGGAGCCGACCACCACGATGCTGAGGGTGGCCGCCGCGGCTGCGGGCGTGGTCTCGTCCGCGTGACTCCGAAGCGCCAACACCACAGCCAGGCTCGTGAAGATGATGTAGACGCGTTCTTTGAGGCTCGCCGCGCGTTGGGTGGCTGAGGGTGAAGGAGGCACGGTCGGTTCTGTGGCTTGCATTTGAGAAGGCCTTCCGGTCAGCGTCACGGGGACGAACGAAAAGAGCCCACCGCCGCGACGATCCATGTCCATGCCATCTCATAGTCCACCCGGAAATCCCGTCAAGGCCAGCCCCCGAGCGGTGGATGCGGTACTGACGTTCGTTGCCGCAGCGCCCGGACCGCCGCGCGGACAGCAAACGCGGGGCCACTCACGGCCCATTCCTTTCGACATTTTCGGATGGGCGGTAAATGACCCCGCGTTGCTTTGTTGAGGGGCGCCTCGACTGGTTAATCCACCGGGCTGGAGCGGGCGAGGTCCGCGGCGTTGGTGGCCGCGCTCATCAGCAGGGCCGCCGCCAGCATGTGCGCGCCGACGAGCAGCGCCGGGATGCCGTTGTAGTACTGCGTGAAGCCGATGACGGCCTGCAACACTGTGACGCCCAGGAGCATGAACACCGCTGAGCGGAACGGCCCCGGAATCCGCCCGCGGACCACAAGGAACAACGCGAACAGCGCGCCGGCGGTCACCAGATAGGCGGGCACTGCGTGGATGTGCGCGAACAGGTCCCAGTCGAGATCGTTGCGCGGGGCGTTCGCGTCGCCGGCGTGCGGGCCGGCACCGGTCACCACCACGCCGAGGCAGACGGCCACGGCGGAGAGAAGCGCGACGGCGGTCATCACCGGGCGCGCGGCGCCCGGCAAGGCGGGAAGCTGCACGGTCCTGGCCTTGCCGGTTCGGCCGTAGGCCCGGTTCACCAACAGGGTCGCGAGGACCACGAGCGCCATGGAAACGAGGAAGTGCAGGCCCACAACCCACGGGTTCAGCTGGGTCAGCACCGTGATGCCGCCGATGACGGCCTGGGCCGGGATGCTCGCGAGCAGGCCGAGGGCCAGCAGGAAGAGGTCCCGGCGTTCCTTGCGCAGGTTCCACAGGTAGACGAGCATCATCACAGCGACGGCTGCCAGCGCGAACGTCAGGAGCCGGTTGCCGAATTCAATGATTCCGTGGAGCCCCATTTCCGGGGTGGTCGCCAGGGATGCTTCCGTGCAGCGCGGCCACGTGGGGCAGCCGAGGCCCGAGGCGGTCAGCCGCACGGCGCCGCCGGTCACCACCAGAAGGATCTGGCCGATCAGGGACAACACCGCCAGCCGCTTGATCCTGTTGTCTACGCGGACGGGCAGCCGGGAGGTGAACCCGGAGACGATCCGGGGAGTTCGTGACGCCGTGCTCACAGTTTTCTCAATTCCACTTGAACCAACGGGTTGCTGCGCCGCCGGCGATCGCCGTCCAGAGCAGCAGGACAAGCACGGCAGCACCATTGACGCTGCCGTACAGGAAAGCATCCCTCAGCGCCTGGCCCAGCGCGCCGGAGGGGAGGAAGTGTACGACGGCCTGCGACAGTGCAGGGAGCCGTTCGGCCGGGATGACGATCCCGCCCAGCGCGCCGAGGAGGATCCAGAGCAGGTTGGTGATAGCCAGGGTCGCCTCTGGCCGGACCGTCCCTGCGACCAGCAGCCCGAGTGCGGTGAAAGCGGCTGCCCCGAGCACCAGGATGGCCAGACCGGGCAGCCAGCCGGCGGGGTTGGGCTGCCAGCCCAGCATGAGGGCCACCGCCGTCACGATGAGCACCTGCAGGAACAGCACGGCCAGGACGGCCAGGACCTTCCCCGCAATCAGTCCGGTGCGGCCCAGGGGAGTAGTGGAAAGAAAGCGCAGGACGCCGTAGCGGCGGTCGAAGCCGGTGGAGATGCCCTGCCCCGTGAAGGCGGTGGACATGGCGCACAGGGCCAGGATGCCAGGCACAGCGACGTTGATGCGGCTCGAACCGAGTCCGTCCAGTAGCGGCGTCACGGTCAGGCCGACCATGGCCAGTAGCGGCAGCACGATCGCGAGGATCAGCTGCTCGCCGTTTCTGAGCATGGTGATGGTTTCGTACTGCCCCTGCAGCAGGATGCGGCGCAACAAGGAAGCGGGGGCGCTGCCATGTGCGGTACGGGGCGCGCTGCCGCGGTGTGCGCTCTCCAGAGGGGCGCCACCTGTTACGCGGGTCATCGGATCTCCCTTCCGGAGATGTCCAAAAAGACGTCCTCGAGGCTGCGGGCTTCAAGGCTCAGGGAGCTGGGCATGATCCCGCGAGCGGCCCACCATGCGGTGATCGCGGCGAGGTCCGCGGGGCTCAGGGCGCCGGTCGCGGCGTAACTGCCGGCCCGCGCCTCGGTGACGTCGACGCCGTCGGGCAGCACGCCGGTGAAGTCCAGGCCGGGTTCGGTTTCGAACAGCAAAGTGCGGATGTGCTCGGATGCGTCGCCGGCGGGCAGCTGGTGCCGCAGGAGCTGCGCGACGGTGCCCTCGGCGACGTTGCGGCCGGCGTCGATGATGTAGACATAGTCCGCGAGGCGTTGCGCGTCGTCCATGAGGTGTGTCGTCAGGACGATGCCCATGCCGCTGTTCCGCAGTTCGGAGATGAGATCGAAGACCATTTGGCGGGACTGCGGGTCCAGGCCCGCGCTCGGCTCGTCGAGGAAAAGAACCTCCGGATTGCCGACGAGCGCCGCGGCGAGGGCGAGGCGCTGTTTCTGCCCGCCGGAGAGGCGCCGCACATTGGTGCGGCTGAAGGAGTCGATCCCCAGGCGTCCGATGAGCTCATCTACCGGCCACGGGTCCTGGTACATGCCGGCGATGTGCCGCAGCAAGGGGATGGGCCGGGCCGACGGCGGCAGTCCGCCGTCCTGCAGCATGACCCCCACGCGGGCGCGGAGCCCCGCGCCCGCCGAATCCGGGTCCTGGCCCAGTAGGCTGATGGCGCCGGCGGTGCGCTTTTGCAGCCCCTGGGCGCATTCGATGGTGGTGGTTTTGCCGGCGCCGTTGGCACCAAGCAGGGCCGTGACCTGGCCGCGTTCGGCAATGAGGGAAAGACCGCTGACCACGCGCAGCATCTTGCCGTCGAGGGTGGGCAGTGGACCAACATCCTTGACAAGCCCGCTGATGGTCAGAACGGGGGATTCGGGAGATCGCACCAAAACATTCTACGCGATGTAGTACGTCGCCTCCCCAGCGGGGCGGCATCCGCAGGCAAGCCATGCCTTACTGGAACACGGGAGTAAATTACGACATGATTGTGTTGTGTATTCCATGAGTTTATCTGCGTCCGCAGCCCCGTCCGGGCGCGGCGCCGCGCGCGTCGGGTCCGCCCGGGCACACGTGGCGCCCGTTCCCGACGTCGTTCCCGCGGCCGCCGGCAGCCACACCCACGACGCCGAAGAACGCACGCGTGACCGCGTCCTGAACGCGGTGCTGGAGCATGGGCCCATCAGCGCAGCCGAACTCGGCGACCTCCTGGGCTTTACCCCGGCTGCCGTGCGCCGCCACCTCGACCACCTCGCGCGCAGCGGAGTGATTGAGGTCAAACGGGTTGCCCGCGCCGGCGCCGGTGCCGGACGGCCTGCCCGCCGCTACGTCCTGAGCTCTCAGGGCCAATCGACGCTGGGCAACGACTACCTCGACATCGCCTCCGTCGCGTTGCGCCGCCTGGGTGAGGCCGCCGGGCCCGAGGCAGTACGGCAGTTCGCCGTCGAGCGCTTTGCCGACATGGAGCGCCGGTACGCACCCGAGATCGAGCAGGCCGGACCGGACATCACGGCCCGGGCCCAGGCTCTCTCCGAGGCGCTGAGCCGCGACGGTTTCGTGGCGTCGGCGCAGTCACTTGTTGCGAAGGCGCCGCTTCCGGCCGCGCTCTCCAGCGTCCAGCTGTGCCAGGGGCACTGCCCCATCCAGCATCTGGCCGCCCAGTTCCCCGTGTTCTGCGACGTGGAGACCGAAGTGTTCGCCCGGCTGGTCGGCGTCGATGTGCGCCGGCTGTCCACACTGGCGCGCGGCGGGCATGTCTGCACCACCCACATACCTACGGGCCGACCGGCCGCCGTCGGGACTCCCAGTCCCGCAGCCCCGGTCAGCCCGGACGAAGTATCCAACCATCTCCAAGAAAGGCCGTGATGACGGACCAACTATCAGAGAAGAAGGTTGCTGGCTCTACTGTGATTTCGGAGATTCTGGAAAAGAATCCCGAGCTCCACGGAATCGGCACTTATGAGTACGGCTGGGCCGACAAGAACGACGTCGGCGCCAACGCCCGCCGCGGCATCGATGAAGACGTTGTCCGCGACATTTCGGCCAAGAAGAACGAGCCGGAATGGATGCTCGACCTCCGCCTCAAGGGCCTGAAGTACTTCGACCGCAAGCCCATGCCCACCTGGGGCGCGGACCTGTCCGGCATCGACTTCGACAACATCAAGTACTTCGTGCGGTCCACCGAGAAGCAGGCCGCAACGTGGGAAGACCTCCCAGAGGACATCCGGAACACGTACGAGAAGCTCGGCATCCCGGAAGCCGAGCGCAGCCGCCTCGTCTCCGGCGTCGCTGCCCAGTACGAATCTGAGGTCGTCTACCACCAGATCCGCGAGGACCTGGAAGCCCAGGGCGTCATCTTCCTGGACACGGACACTGCGCTGCGCGAACACCCGGAGATCTTCCAGGAGTACTTCGGCACCATCATCCCGGTGGGCGACAACAAATTCGCCTCGCTGAACACGGCCGTGTGGTCCGGCGGCTCCTTCGTGTACGTGCCCAAGGGCGTCCACGTGGACATCCCGCTGCAGGCCTACTTCCGCATCAACACGGAAAACATGGGCCAGTTCGAGCGCACGCTGATCATCGCGGACGAGGACTCCTACGTCCACTACATCGAAGGCTGCACCGCGCCGATCTACACCTCGGACTCGCTGCACTCCGCCGTCGTGGAAATCGTCGTGAAGAAGGGCGCCCGCGTCCGCTACACGACCATCCAGAACTGGTCCACCAACGTGTACAACCTGGTCACCAAGCGCGCCATCTGCGAAGAGGGCGCCACGATGGAGTGGATCGATGGCAACATCGGCTCCAAGGTCACCATGAAGTACCCGGCCGTCTACCTCGTGGGCGAAGGCGCCAAGGGCGAGACCCTGTCCATCGCGTTCGCCGGCGAAGGCCAGCACCAGGACACCGGCTCCAAGATGGTCCACATCGCGCCCAACACCAAGAGCTCGATCATCTCCAAGTCCGTGGCCCGCGGCGGCGGCCGCGCCGCCTACCGCGGCCTGGTCCAGGTCCGCGAAGGCGCCAAGCACTCGGCCAACACGGTCCGCTGTGACGCCCTGCTGGTGGACACCATCAGCCGGTCGGACACATACCCGTACATTGACATCCGCGAGGACGACGTCACCATGGGCCACGAGGCCACGGTCTCGCGCGTCAGCGAAGAGCAGCTGTTCTACCTGATGTCCCGCGGCATGCGCGAAGACGAGGCCATGGCGATGATCGTCCGCGGCTTCATCGAGCCGATTGCCCGCGAACTGCCGATGGAATACGCCCTCGAGCTGAACCGACTGATTGAACTGCAGATGGAAGGATCGGTCGGTTAATGACTGACATCACTACTGAAAAGGCCCGCATCGGCGCGCCCTCAGCCCAGCCGTTCATCAACGGTTTCACCGAGGAAGGCGAAAGCCTTTCACCGCTGAACGCAGCGGAGTCCAAATCGCCGCTGGCCGGCGAAGCCGTCAAGCGCCACTCGCACGGCGGCGGCGTCGGCGTTCCGGACAGCTCACGCGCCGGCCGCCTGACCTCCTACAAGCTGGCGGACTTCAAGGCGCTGACCGGCATGGAAGAGGACTGGCGGTTCACCCCGCTCAAGCGCCTCCGCGGCCTGCACACCGAGGTCCTCAATGGGGCCGCGCCGTCCGTGAGCGTCACCGCCCCGGACAGCGTCAAGGTTGAGACCGTCGGCCGCGACGACCGCCGGATCGGCTCCGCCGCCATCCCCGAGGACCGCGTCTCCGCGAACGCCTGGGAGAACTTCGCCGAGGCCACCGTCATCACGGTTCCGTCCGAGGTCCAGGTGGAGGGTGAGGTCAGCGTACTGCTGGCCGGCCAGGGCACCGAGGCTTCCGCGCAGCACATCGTGATCGTCGCGGAAAAGTTCTCCAAGTCCGTCGTCGTCCTGGACCACCAGGGCACCGCCGTCGTCTCGGAAAACGTCGAAATCCTCGTTGAGGACGGCGCGCAGCTGACCGTCATCTCGCTCCAGGAATGGAACGACGACGCCGTGCACGCCTCCTCCCAGCAGATCAAGCTGGGCCGCGACGCCAAGTTCAAGCACATCGTTGTCAGCCTCGGCGGCGACCTCGTGCGAGTCACGCCCTCGGCACGCTTCACCGCCCCGGGCGCCGAAGTGGAACTGTTCGGCCTGTACTTCGCCGACGCCGGCCAGCACCTCGAGCAGCGCCTCTTCGTGGACCATGCGGTGGCCAACTGCAAGTCCAACGTCCTGTACAAGGGCGCCCTGCAGGGCCGCAACGCGCATACCGTGTGGGTGGGTGACGTTCTGATCCGCAAGGAAGCAGAAGGCACCGACACCTACGAGGCCAACCGCAACCTGGTCCTGACCGACGGTGCCCGCGCCGATTCCGTGCCGAACCTGGAAATCGAAACCGGCCTGATCGCCGGCGCCGGCCACGCCAGCGCCACCGGACGTTTCGACGACCAGCACCTGTTCTACCTGATGGCCCGTGGCATCCCGGAAGACGTGGCCCGCCGCTTGGTGGTCCGCGGCTTCCTGAACGAGATCATCCAGAAGATCAACGTCCCGGCCATCGAGGAGCGGCTCACGGAAGCCGTCGAGCGCGAACTCGCGGCAACGAACCACTAGCGCGCAGCACTAGAGAACACGGAATACATCAATGACTGAACAGCCAAAAGGCGAGCTAGTCTGCAACGCCAGCGAGATCCAACTCAAGCAGGCGCTGCGGATCCTGATCGATGACTACCCCGTAGCCATCGTGAAGGACTCGATGGGGGAGATCCACGCCATCGGCGACACTTGCTCGCACGCGGACATCTCCCTCTCCGAAGGAGAAGTTGAAGGCTGCAAGATCGAGTGCTGGGGCCACGGTTCCCAGTTCGACCTGCGCACCGGCGAGCCGCTCCAGCTGCCAGCCTATGATCCTGTGCCCGTGTTTGCCGTGACCGTCCTGGATGACGAGGTCTACGTGGACTTCACCAACGTCCTGAACGGCGCCGAGGCTCCAACCTTCAGCTAGCTGCCTGCAGCTGGCAACTCGCACAAGAAAACTTATCGCCAAGAAAACGCACAGTGCCGGAGGGCACCGTGCAGAGGAGAACAAGACATATGTCGACTCTTGAGATCAAGGACCTGCACGTCAGCATTGACACCGAGCAGGGCACAAAGGAAATCCTGAAGGGCGTCAGCCTGATTATCCGGACCGGCGAAACGCACGCCATCATGGGCCCGAACGGTTCCGGCAAGTCCACGCTGGCGTCCACCATCGCCGGGCACCCGCGCTACAACGTCACCTCCGGCACCATCACGCTGGACGGCGAGGATGTCCTCGCAATGAGCGTGGACCAGCGCGCCCGCGCCGGCGTGTTCCTGGCCATGCAGTACCCGGTCGAGGTCCCGGGCGTGAGCATGACCAACTTCCTGCGCACCGCCAAGACCGCGATCGACGGCGAAGCACCCAAGCTGCGCACCTGGACCAAGGACGTCAAGGCTGCCATGGCGCAGCTGCGCATCGACGCCGACTTCACCCAGCGCAACGTCAACGAGGGCTTCTCCGGCGGCGAGAAGAAGCGCGTGGAGATCCTCCAGTTGGAACTCTTCAAGCCGAAGTTCGCCATCCTCGACGAGACCGACTCCGGCCTCGACGTCGACGCGCTCAAGGTTGTCTCCGAGGGCGTCAACCGCGCCCACGGCGAAGGCAACATGGGCACCCTGCTCATCACGCACTACACCCGGATCCTGCGCTACATCAAGCCCGACTTCGTACACGTGTTCGTTGATGGCCAGGTTGTGGAAGAGGGCGGCCCGGAGCTCGCCGACCGCCTCGAAGAAGAAGGCTACGACCGCTACGCCACCGGCGCGGGGGCGGTCACCATCGCTGCTGCTGACGCTGCAGCCCAGGCGTAGTTAGGACTCTGCGATGACCGAACTCAATGTGGCCCGCACGGGCCTCGAGGATGTCGAAGAAGCGCTCAAGGATGTGATCGACCCGGAGCTCGGGGTCAACATCGTTGACCTGGGCCTGCTGTACGGTCTGAAGTACTCAGACGACGACGGCGCCCTGCTGATCGACATGACGCTCACCACCGCCGCCTGCCCGCTCACCGATGTCATCGAGGAGCAGGTCGGCAAGGCCCTGGACGGGATCGTCGATGAATGGCGGCTCAACTGGGTGTGGATGCCGCCATGGGGTCCGGAACGGATCACCGAGGACGGGCGCGATCAGATGCGCGCCCTGGGCTTCAACATCTAGATCCCCACGCATAGCTCCAAGCACCGACGGGCCGGCACGGCCCGGGCAGTGAACGACGGCGGCCCCACCTCACCGAGGCGGGGCCGCCGTCGTCTTCCCATCCGGCGTTCCCGTCTGGCCGTTCCCTTATCGCCTTGGCGGTGGTCTGATAAAGACAACAAGTCCACGCGGCTTCGGACCCGGCACACTGTCGAACAGGGGGCACACCGGAATGGATGCCACTGCACCACCGCGGCCGTCCGGTGCGGGCGGGGACTTTGTGGTTGTTGAGGACAGTGGCGAGTTCTCCTACTACCGCTCCAAAGAAGCCCTTCTGGCCGACTTTGAGTACGTCGGCGAGGCTCGGTGCATCATTGACCGCAGCGCCACCACGTACCGGCTCGAGATGGACGAAAACCGCCACATGCGCATGGGACCGCCCCTGGGATCCGTGGAATTCCATTGGCTGCGCCAGTCCCTGGCCGACGCCCGCGACGTGCATCCCGAGGGGCACCGGCTCCAGCGTGCCGACGCCGCCGGGCTCGCCGGGCTCGTGGCCGGACTGTTCGAGACCCTGCAGCTGGAGCGCGGAACGGATGCCGAGCTGGGGCTTTGGAGCCTGGACCTCGACGGACTTGCGACGCGCCGAAATGCACTGGCCGACGTCGACCACCTCCTGGCCGGGAACGACCGGCTGGAGACAGTCCGGGTGACCGACCCGTTCGGGCACGAGTACCGCCCGGTGTGGCACCCCAAGCACCGGCACCTGGGCCACGCCGGATTCCTCAGCTACGTCGAAGTCCCGGTCCGACGCCGGACGCGAGGCGGATGAGGCCACGCCCGATGGGGCTAGGGCTCTGGGACTGAGGCTTTGGGGCTAGGGCTGTGCCACCGCAAACGTGTCGCACTTGTTGATGTCCCCGGTGGTGTAGCCCTGGTAGAACCACTTCTGCCGCTGCGCACTGGACCCGTGGGTCCATGCCTCCGGTGAGACGCGGCCCGTGGCGGCCTTCTGGATGCGGTCGTCGCCCACGGCCGACGCGGCCGACAGGGCATCCTTCACGTCCTGGTCCTTGAAGGGTTCGAGGTAGGGCTGGCCAGTTTTGGGGTCCGGCTGCGTCGTTGCATAGTGGGCCCACAGCCCTGCGTAGCAGTCGGCCTGGAGCTCAACCCGGACACCCCCGGAGCCGGGGCCCTGGGGATCCCGCTGCGCTTGGTCCAGGTTGCCGAGCAGGTTCTGGACGTGGTGGCCAAATTCGTGGGCCACCACGTATTCCTGGGCCAGCGGTCCGCCGGAGGAGCCGAACCGGTCCACGAGCTCCTGGAAGAAGCCGGGATCAAAGTACGCCGTGGTGTCAGTAGGGCAGTAAAACGGTCCTACTTCTGAAGTGGCGGCGCCGCAGCCGGTGTTGGTTGCGCCGGTGAAGATCACGGCCTTGGGTCGCGGGTATTTCGTGTTGTACTGGGCGAGATACGCCGGCCAGAACGTGTTCAGGCTGTTGACGGTGCCGGTGATCCTGCAGTCGAGGCGGGCGTCGGCGTCGGCACCGGTCCGGCAGGCGGGGGCAGAGCCTTGGCTTTGCGACTGGGGGTCCTGGGTGGTACCGGACAGGCCCTCGAGAAGTTGGGGATTGATGCCGAAGAGGGCAGCGAGCAGCAGGATGATGCCGCCGCCGATCCCGCCGCCAATCATGGGGCCGCGGCCCATCCCGCGGCGGTCCTGGACCTGTGACGGATCCAGCGGGGCGTTGTCGTTAAAGCTCATGAAGTCACAATATCCCGCACAGGCCGCGGGGGCGCCCGGCAACGCTAAAGTTGGTTCGATGCCTTTTCTCGACAGACTCCAGCGCTGGGCCGATGACCGTCCCGACGAGACAGCCGTCGTCGTGGCCGGAGAGCACCTCAGCTGGTCCGGCCTGCGGGATAAAGCGGCGGCGCTGGTGCCATCGGCGCCTGCCATCACCGTGCTGTCGGAGCAAAATTCAACCCGCTTCGCCGTAGCGTTTGCGGCGGCTGTCGCTGGTGAGCGGCAGTGCGCCGTGTTGGACCCGGCCTGGCCGCAGCAACTGCAGGACGGCATCACCGTCCGCATCGCCAGCACGGAAACGGGTTTGGCGGAAGCCCCGGGGCCTGCCCCGGCGGGGACCGAGCTGGGCACCGGGCTCGTTGACGGGCCGCCTGACACCTCGTTCCTGATCGGCCTGACCTCCGGCACCACCTCGGTGCCCAAGGCGTTCACCCGCTCGCGGCGGTCCTGGCAGGAATCATTCGAGGCCTCGATTGAATTCTTCGGGCTGACGCAGGACGACAAATCCCTGGCCCCCGGCCCGCTCGCGGCAAGTCTGAACCTCTACGCCCTCGCCGAATGCCTGTACGCCGGCGCGGAATTCCACAGCCTGGACCACTTCGACGTCGGCGCCGCCCACGCGGCGGTCAGCCACGACGGCATCACCCGCCTGGTCCTGGTGCCCACCATGCTCCGGCTGCTGAGCGAGCGCGGCCTGGCCGGCGGGGTCGATGCCTCCGGTATCCGCAGCATCATCTGCGCCGGTTCCAAGCTGGACGCCCGCACACTGGAAGCGGCCCGGCGCTGGGCCCCCAATGCCACCATTTTCGAATACTACGGAGCGTCCGAGCTCAGCTTCGTCTCGGGCGCCGGGTTACGTCCGGGTGAACCCGTTGAGTCGGGCGGGACCGGCATCGGGAAGCCGTTTCCCGGCGTCGATATCCGCATCCTGGACGATCGCGGCGCCGAACTCCAGGACGGCAGCGACGGCAACATCTGCGTCCGCAGCGGCATGGTCAGCAACGGCTATCTATGGGGTGACGACGGCCAGGCGCTGCGCTGTTTCAACGGCTGGTACACCGTCGGGGACCAGGGGTACCTCTCCGGCGGGACCCTGCACATGCTGGGCCGCCGCTCCGACATGATCATCACCGCCGGCACCAACGTCTACCCGCACGAGGTCGAGCTGGCGCTGGCCTCCGTCCCCGGCGTTGCGGCGGCCGTGGCCGCCGGCATGACCGACGACCTTCGCGGCCAGCGCGTGGTGGCCGGTGTGGTGCCCTCGCACGGGGCGGTTACCGCCACCCAGCTGCGGTCCGGGATCGACGACGTGCTGGCCCGAAACAAGCGCCCCCTGGAGTACTTCGCGCTGACGGAGCTGCCCCTGACGGACCGGGGCAAGATCAGCCGGCAGCTGCTGCTCGACTGGGTAGCCCGGAACGATCCTAGAATTCGGCGCCTTGGCTGAGCCGCGCGGGGGCACAGGGCCGTCTCCACTCGGGCTGCCATTCCAAGGACCGTCGTTCCCCGGGCTGCTGCCGGAGGACCGGCAGCCGGTGATCATCGCTGCGCGCCGGACGCCGCTCTGCCGGGCCAACGGGGCCCTGAAGAAGCTGCGCGCCCACGAACTCCTGGCTCCGGTGCTCCGCAGCCTGCTCGCCGGCGCCGGCACCGGTGCCGGCCCCGCCCCGGAGTCGGTGGCCGACGTCGTGATCGGCAACGCTGTGGGCGGCGGGGGGAACGTGGCCCGGCTCGCCGCGCTGGAGGCCGGACTGCCCGTCACTGTCCCCGGCGTCACTGTGGACCGGCAATGCGGCTCCGGTCTCGACGCGATCGTCCTGGCCTCCCGGCTGGTCGCGGCGGGCGGCGGCGGCCTGTATCTTGCAGGCGGCGTGGAGAGCATCAGCACGGCTCCGCTCCGGGCCCACCGTAACGACGACGGCAGCCCGGACTATTACAGCCGGGCCCAGTTCGCCCCTCTCAGCCTCGGCGATCCCGACATGGGCGTGGCGGCCGAGAACGTCGCCGCCCACTTCGGCGTCAGCCGGGAACGCCAGGACGCCTTCGCGCTCCGCAGCCACCACCGTGCCCTGGCCGCCGCCGCTGCCGGGAGGTTCGACGGTGAAATCGTGCCCCTCGCTGCGGGCTCCGAGGCGGTCGCGGAAGCCGACGACGGTCCCCGGCCGAGTCTTGGCCCGGCCCTGATGGCCCGTTTCCCGCCCGTTTTTGCCAGCGGCGGAACGGTAACGGCCGGGAACTCGTGCTTCGACGCTGACGGCGCAGCCGCCGTGGCCATGACGTCCGTGGAACATGCCCGGCGCCTGGGCGCCGCGGACGGGTTGCTGGTGCTGGGAATCGACACCGCCGGGGTGTCGCCGCAGCTCCTGGGCATCGGCGCGGCCGCAGCAGCCGAAAGGCTCCTAGGGGCACACGGCCTGACGGCCGCGGACCTGGGCCTGGTGGAATTCAATGAGGCCTTCGCCGCCCAGACGCTCGCCTGCTTTGACCAGTTGGGCATCGACCCGGAGCAGGCCAACCTCGACGGCGGGGCACTGGCTCTTGGTCACGCCTATGGGGCCTCGGGCGCGGTGCTGGTCACCCGGCTGCTGGCACAGGCGCGCAGGTCCGAGCAGCCGGGCCAGCTAGCCCTGGCAATGATCAGCATCGCAGGCGGCATGGGCACGGCCGCGCTGCTGGGGTACTCGCGCTTCACCTAGCCCCCGGGGGGACATGCCCATTCTTCGCCGCGTCCGATGGACATATGGGCCACATGTCCACTGGCTGCGGGCAGGGGAGGACATGTCCATCTGCCCGGTGCGCACATGCCCTGCCCTGGCAATGCCGAAGGGACATGTCCATGCTTGGGCGCGAGGAGTGGGCATGCGGCCATATGTCCACTCGGTGCTGCCAGGGGAGGGCATGTCCATCTGCCCGGTGCGCACATGCCCTGCCCTGGCGCTGGGGACGGGACATGCCCATTTTTGGGCGCTAGGAGTAAGCATGCAGCCATATGTCCACTCGGTGCTGCCACGGGAGGGCATGCCCACTGACCAACCCCACGCGGCAGCCAGTCCGCGGGCAACCAGAGCAGGACATGTCCATTCTTGGGCGCGGGGAGTGGACATTAGGGCCGTATGTCCAGCGGCTGCGGCCACGGGAGGGCATGCCCATTTTCCGAACCTGCGGCGCAGCTCCTCAGCGGGCAGCCTGATTGGGACATGCCCATTCTTCGGCGCGAGGAGCGGGCAACCAGAGCAGGACATGTCCATTCTTGGGCGCGGGGAGTGGACATTAGGGCCGTATGTCCAGCGGCTGCGGCCACGGGAGGGCATGTCCATTGGCCAACCCCACGCGGCAGCCAGTCCGCGGGCACCGAGGGCCTAGTCCTCCGGGTCCTCCGGCTCACCCAGTCCCCGGGCGGCGAGGGCTTCGCCGGTCTGCCGGGCGAAGGCCACCGTGCTGATGAAGACGGGCAACACAAGAGCCCTCGGGTTGCGTTCGAGCCCGCGGGCCCGGGCTGAGTCGCGCACGTCCATGTAGGCCCCGGCAACGAACGGGATGCTGCGGAGCATGATCGCAATGGTCAGGGCGAAGCGTTCGGGATCCGCACCGAAGCGCCGGAACGGCCGGGCCAGGGACGCCACCCCGTCGAGCAGCGCCTGCACCGGGGTGGTGGCGGTCAGGATTGAGGCCGCGACAACGCAGACCAGGACGTTCAGCACGATCCGGGCGGCCGTGGGCGCGCCCAGCTGCCACCACTGGAAGAGGCCGATCGCCAGGAGTACCGGTAGGACAGGGCGCACTGCGCGAAGCAGCCTGGCCGGGCCTGCCCCGCTGAGCAGGAACAGCCCGCACAGCAGTGTCATTACGACGGCCGACACGGCCCAGTCGGCGATCAGGAACGACGCCATTCCGCAACCAACGACCAGCAGGAACTTCAGCCACAGCGGCGCCCGGTGGATCAGGGACGAGCCCGGCACGTACGCTGCGAGGAGGAGGCCGTGGCTGCTCACGCCTTCTCCAGTCCGGCCCGCTCAGGCCGCCCGCCGGCCTGCTCCGGCACGGCCAGCTCGCCACCGAGCCCGCCGAGCCCGCTACCGGCCGGCCCGCCACCAGGTGCAGGCAGGCCCGCAGCGCTCAGGTCACGGTAGTGCGCGACGGCGGCCGCCGCTCTGCCGTCGAACACCACCTTCCCGTCGTCCACTACCAGGACGCGGTCCATGTCCCGGGCCAGCTCGAGGTCGTGGGTGGACAGAATCACCTGCTGGCGGAGCCCGGCGAGCGTGCGTCGCAGGAGTTCGCGGTTGCGGAGATCCAGCAGTGTGGACGGCTCGTCCAGGACCAGCACCTGAGGATCGACCGCCAGGACCGCGGCCAGCGCCAGGAGCTGGCGTTCGCCGCCGGAGAGCTCGTAGATGCTCTGGTCCGCCAGCGGCAGGAGGCCGAACCGGTCCAGGACTGACTCCGCGTGGGCCCGGCGCGCCGCGGCGTTGCGGATGGAGCGGCGCAGGGACAGTTCCACATCCTCGCGCCCGGTCGGCATGACGAGCTGGGAGAGCGGATCCGTGAAGACAAAACCCACGCGCCGGCGGACCTCCCGGACCGCGCGGACGGTATCGGCGCCGTCGACCCGCACCGTGCCATCACTGGGCGGCACGAGCCCGTTGAGGAGGCGCAAGAGGGTGGACTTGCCGGAGCCGTTGGCCCCGATCACCCCGATCCGCCGTTCCGTGAGGTTCAGCGAAAGCTCCTCGAGCAGCGTCTTGGGCGCGGGGCGGCCATCAACCGATACCCGCACCGTCACGCGGTCCAGCACGATGCCGCTCACGGGCGGGTGTCGGCCGTCCGGACGCGGCGGAGCAGCAGATCCGGGAAGGCCTTGTGCAGCGCCAGGGCGATGCTGACGGCCAGGACGTTCTTGATGATGTCGCCGGGATAGAACGCAAGATCGGCGAGAAAGGCTTTGGAGAAGTCCAGCTTGGCGTTGACCATCATGCCCAGGATGCCCAGGCCGTGGATGAAGATGATGCTGCTCACCATGGCGGCGGCGAACAGGAGGATGGGGCGCAGTTTGCCGGTGCGTTTGGCGGTGCGGGCCAGCACGACGACGGCCAGCCAGCCTACGGCCGTGGCGGCCAGCAGGAAGCCGATGATGTAGCCGGCGGAGGGGCCGGCGAGGACGCCCAGCCCGCTGCGGCCGCCGCTGAAGATCGGCAGGCCCGCGAAACCCAGGAGCAGGTAGAGGCCGACGGCGGCGAAGGCCCGGGCCGGGCCGAGGGCCAGCCCCGTGAGCATGACGGCAAGGGTCTGCAGCGTGATGGGCACGCCTAGCCCGCCCACGGGAATGGCGGCGATCAGCGCCGAACCGGCCACAAGGGCGGCGAAGACCGCGATGAGGCCAAGGTCGGTGGCATTCCAGCGGCTCCGGCGGCGCGGTGCCCTGGCTTTTGTGGGATTCTCGGTTTGCGTCATGGTGTTCCTGTCGGGTGCTGCTGCGGACATCGGACTCGTAATATCGACTGTACGGTCGCGGCGGGGCGGGTTTTTTGTAGGCGCCCCACTAACCGGCGGCCCGGATGCTGGAGGGCACCGCCAATGACGACAGCCAGGGCATCGCGCCGGCGGCTGGCTCCCGCCATATCAGCCCATGTCAGCGAGACAGGGTGGTGCCGGTAGACTTGTAGAGGCCGTGCTCTCGCACCGCCCTGCCCCGGCCCCGCCCAGACTCCACCCGTTGTGCCGCGGCATTCCCTGTTGTGAAAGGCCTTAGCTGCATTGATTACCGTCCAGGATCTCGAACTGCGCGCCGGCGCCCGCCTCCTCATGGACCAGGTGAGCTTCCGGATCGACAAGGGAGACAAGATCGGTCTGGTCGGCCGTAACGGTGCAGGCAAGACGACGCTGACCCGGGTGCTCGCGGGCGAGGGCCTGCCCGCCGCGGGCAAGGTAACCCGCACCGGCGAAATCGGCTACCTGCCGCAGGATCCGCGCACCCCGGACATGGAGCAGCTCGCGCGGGACCGGATCCTGTCCGTCCGCGGCCTGGACATTGCCGTGGGCAAGCTCCGCCTGGCCCACGAAGAGATGGCCAGCGAGGACGCCGCGGTCCAGCGCAAGGCGATGAACCGCTATGACCGGCTGGAATCCGAGTTCCTGGCCGCCGGCGGCTATGCGGCCGAAGCCGAGGCGGCAGCGATCTGCTCGAACCTCGCCCTGCCGGACCGGCTGCTGAACCAGCCGCTCAAAACCCTGTCCGGTGGGCAGCGGCGCCGTGTGGAGCTCGCCCGCATCCTGTACTCGGATGCCGAAACCATGCTCCTTGATGAGCCCACCAACCACCTCGACGCCGACTCCATCTCCTGGCTCCGTGAGTTCCTCAAGAACCACCAGGGCGGCCTGATTGTGATCAGCCACGACACCGAACTGCTGGAAGCGACTGTTAACAAGGTCTTCCTGCTGGATCCCAACCGCGCCCAGATCGACTTCTACAACATGGACTGGAAGCGTTACCTCACCCAGCGCGAAACGGACGAGCGTGCCCGCAAGCGTGAGCGGGCCAACGCGGAGAAGAAAGCCCAGGTCCTCATCGACCAGGCCAACAAGATGCGCGCCAAGGCCACCAAGGCCGTCGCCGCGCAGAACATGGCCAAGCGTGCCGAGCGTCTGCTGGGCGGCCTTGAAGCCGTGCGCGCGACCGACCGCGTGGCAGCCCTCCGCTTCCCGGATCCGTCACCCTGCGGCAAGACCCCGCTCACCGCGGATGGCCTCAGCAAGTCCTACGGCTCGCTGGAGATCTTCACAGACGTCGATCTCGCGATCGACCGCGGCTCCAAGGTGGTCATCCTGGGCCTCAACGGCGCCGGCAAGACCACCCTGCTGCGCATGCTCGCCGGCGTCGACAAGCCGGACACCGGCGAAGTCGTGGCGGGCCACGGCCTGAAAGTGGGCTACTACGCCCAGGAGCACGAGACGCTCGACGTGGACCGCAGCGTCCTGCAGAACATGCGCTCGTCCGCCCCGGACATGAACGACGCGGAAGTACGCAACATCCTGGGCTCGTTCCTGTTCTCCGGCGACGACGTCGACAAGCCCGCCGGTGTGCTCTCCGGCGGCGAGAAGACCCGACTGGCGCTGGCCACCATCGTGGCCTCGAGTGCGAACGTGCTGCTGCTCGATGAGCCCACCAACAACCTCGACCCCGCCAGCCGCGCCGAAATCCTCGGGGCCCTGAGCAACTACACCGGCGCCGTCGTCCTCGTGAGCCACGATGAGGGCGCCGTCGAGGCCCTCAACCCGGAGCGCGTCGTCCTGCTGCCCGACGGCATCGAGGACCACTGGAACGAAGACTACCTGGACCTGATCACGCTGGCGTAGGGCGCCGGGGCCGCCCATCAGGGCGCCCGGGTCAACGCCCAAAACGGCCCACAACTGGGGGTCAGTTGACCTAACGGACCGGCATTTCTTCCGCGCCCGTGATCCTGTGCAGGTCTTCGTAGCTGATGGAGAACATCGAGTTGTGATCGCCTGCCCCTGCCCAGAGCACGCGGTGGACTGACAGGGACTCGTCCAACAGGGTCCGGATCTTTTCCGGGTGGCCTACCGGGGCTACGCCGCCTACCTCCTGGCCGGTGTGTTCCAGGACGAACTCGGGGGAGGCGCGGCGGATCTTGCCCGTGCCCAGCTGCTCGGCGACCTTGCGGACGTCCACCTTGGCCACGCCGCTGGCCAGGATCAGCAGCGGAGCGCCCCCAAGATCGAACACCAGGCTGTTGGTGATCGCCGCGACGTCGCAGCCCAGCGCCGCGGCCGCGGCGGCCGCCGTCGGGACTTTTGAATCGAACACTGTCACGGTGTCTTTGGCACCCAGGGCGGTGAGGGCACGCTGCACGTTAGCCACCGGTCCGGGAAAGGCATCAGGGCGCACCGCTTAGAACCCCTGGGCGTCGAGGATGGCGTCTTCCTCTTCTTCCGCCGTCGCGTTCTTGCGCTTGCGCGGAGCGGGACGGCGCCGCACGGCCGGGCCGCTGGAGTGCAGGAACACGCCGCCGGCGGCATCGGCTTCGGCGTCCTCCGCGTCAATCGCGGCGTTGCGGGCCTGCTGCCGGGCCGCGTAGCCGAACCCGACGAACATCAGCACGCCGAACGCGAACCACTGCAGGGAGTAGGAAAGGTGGGTACCTTCATCGGTGGAAGGCTTGGGGAACGGGAACGGCATGTCCTGCACCGCCGGCGACTCGGAGGCCAGCTGACCGTAGGCGCCCGTGAGCAGCGGATAGCCGAGCTGCGCGGAATAGGCGGCGAGGTCGATCGAGGCCAGTTGGCCGTCAGGGGCGCCGCGCTGCAGCTCAGGCTCGGCCGGCTTGAGGCGGGCAACCACTGTCACCGGACCCCGGGGCGGCGCTGGCACTGAGTCGGGCCGGCCGGGGGTGTTGTTGCCGATGGGCAGCCAGCCGCGGTCAACCACCACGGTTTCGCCGGACTCGAGCTTGAACGGAACCACCACCTCGTAGCCGGGCTGGCCGTTGAGCGGGCGGTTGCGGACGATGCGCTGGCCGTCGGCGTCGTAGCTGCCCTTGAGTTCCACCTGGGTCCATTCCCGCTCCGGGTTCAGCCGGCTGAATTGGTCCCGGACACTGGCGAACGGCACGGGGTCGGCCGAGTAGTTGGAGACCACCCGGTTGATTTCGGCCAGGGTTTCGGCGCGACGGTCCATCTGCCACCGGCCCAGTCCGACGCAGCCCGCAGCGAAGATCGCGGCCAGCAACAAGTACCCCAGCCATTTACTGGAGAAGAGAAAGCGGTACATTCAGCCGATCCTGCCTGACGGGTCGATTGGCGCGGTCTCTGCGGAGAGGTGGACGGTCTCTGCGCCGAGGGCCACCGTCTCTTTCCACAGTCCGCGTGTCTGGAGATAGTCCTCAAGCCAGACGCGGTGCTCACCGCAGGCCAGCCAGATCTTGCGCCGCTCCGCGGTGTGGATCTTGGGGTTGTTCCACAGCAGCTGCCATTCCGCCGCCGTGCGGCAGGCTTTCCGGGAGCAGACGGTGCCGGGGGCCGCAGCGGGGTCGCCGCCGGTCCCGGCCAGGTCAAAGAGGTTCATGAAGCGGCCCGTCCGTGGTCGTCGTCGTCGTTCTCATCATCCATCAGCTCGCCCTGCAGCAGCCTCTCCGGGCCGTCTCCGCCGTCGGCCGGGTACGGCCCGGCCGTTCCCGTGGGATCCGGGGCGTCCAGCTCCGCGAGGAGAGCATGGTCCAGGAGGGAGTCACTGTGGATTTCCGCTTTGTCGCTGCCGTTGGCGATCACCACCGCAACCCAGGGCAGTAAGACGGCCCCCAGCACCGGGATCAACTTGAACCAGCCATCCACCACAAAAATCAGGATCAGGCAGACCATGCGGATGCCCATGGCGACGGCGTACTTGATCATCCGTTCGCGCATCTCGTCTGAGTGCGCAGCGGCGGCGTCCGTGATGCTGTGCACCTCGGTACCGCCGGACTCGGCGTCCGGCCTTCCAGGCACATGCGCACCGGATCGGTTTTTGAGTGTCACGGCTGTTTGATCACGCTCCCAAGGCTTAGTCCAATTCTCTCACCATCGGCGGAGCCGCCCAAACGGGTGCGAACCGGGCGCTAAGATCGGAGGCAGGAAAAATCCAGCCCCCAGCGCGGCCCTCCCTGCCGCAGAATCCCGGAGCCCCATATGTCTGAGACACCCACCACCGGCCGCAGCGTTTTGATCACCGGCGGAAACCGGGGGATCGGCCTGGCCATCGCCGAGTCCTTCCTGGCCAACGGTGACAAGGTGGCGGTGACCTTCCGCAGCGAATCGTCGCTGCCCGAGGGCATCCTTGGGGTCAAGGCGGACGTCACCGACGAAGCTTCGATCGACGCCGCGTTCGCGGAAGTCGAAGCCGCCCAGGGCCCTGTGGAAGTACTCGTGGCCAACGCCGGCATCACCAAGGACACCCTCCTGATGCGCATGAGCGAGGACGACTTCACCTCGGTGATCGACACGAACCTCACGGGCGCCTTCCGGGTGATCAAGCGCGCGTCCAAGGGCATGATTCGGGCGCGCAAGGGCCGCGTGGTGCTCATTTCTTCCGTTTCCGGCCTGTACGGCGCTCCGGGCCAGATCAACTACTCCGCCTCGAAGGCCGGCCTGGTGGGCATCGCCCGGTCGCTCACCCGCGAGCTCGGCGCGCGCGGGATCACCGCGAACGTGGTCGCGCCCGGGTTCATCAACACGGACATGACGGCCGAGCTGCCCGAGGCCACGCAGAAGGACTACCTGACCAAGGTGCCCGCCGGCCGCTTCGCCGAGGCCTCCGAGGTCGCCAACGTGGTTCGCTGGATCGCCAGCGACGAGGCGTCCTACATTTCGGGTGCGGTCATTCCGGTCGACGGCGGCCTCGGAATGGGCCACTAGCCCGGGCGACGCCGGACACGGAACACTGCGGACGACGGCGGTATCCGCCGCCGTCCGCAGTCCGCCGCGCTGGGCCTTTTTGCCCTTGGCACCGGAACGCCGGGAGCGTGTAATGGCCTCACAGCCCCCGACCATGCCACGGCAGGGGCGTGGACCCAGGAGGAAAATCATGAGTGATCTCAGCAAGTGGACGCCCTCGGACATGCTGGAACCGGTCCGCCGCTTCCTTGACGGTGATCTGTCCATAGCGCCAGGGATCAAGATCGAACAGTTCCAAGAGGGCAACACCTTAGTGGTTAGGGCGGAAGTGCCCGGGATCGACCCCGACCAAGACGTCGACGTCTCGGTCAGCGAGGGCACGCTCCACATCGCGGTGCAGCGGGAGGAAAAGTCCGAGCACAAGAGCAAGACCGGCTACCGATCGGAGTTCCGTTACGGCCGGTCCGCCCGGACCATTGCGCTTCCCGCGGGGGCGAAGGAAGAAGATATTACCGCCACGTACAAGGACGGCGTCCTGGAAGTCCGCGCACCGGCTCCCGAGGTAGTGACTGGGGAAACGACGACGAAGATCCGTATCGACCGCAGCTGAACCAACCGCCGGCGCGTTCCGGGCATGACATGTCGGGAACTACGCCGCCGGGGCTTCTTTGTGGATGCTGAACAACTGCAATGGCGCGATCCGCTGGCATGATGGATTGCAGACCCACAGTGTTTGGACGTTTGGAACAAAAGGAGCTCGTATGGGACTGCTGGAGAACAAGACTGCGATCGTGACCGGTTCGTCGCGCGGAATCGGCGCCGAAGTCGCCAAGATCCTGGCCGCCGAAGGCGCGGCCGTCGTCGTGAACTACCGCCAGAAGGCGCCGCGCGCCAACAAGGTTGTCGCGGAGATCGAGGCCGACGGCGGCCGCGCTGCGGCCGTCGGGGCGGACCTGACCACCCAGGAAGGCGTCCAGGCCCTCGCCAGCGCCGCAATGGAGAACTTCGGCTCGCTCGACCTCCTGGTCCTCAATGCCTCCGGCGGCATGGAGACCGGGATGGAAGAGGGCTACGCGCTGAAGCTGAACCGTGACGCCCAGGTGAACATGCTCAACGCCGCCGTGGCACTCATGCCCGAACGCTCGCGCGTGGTCTTCGTGACCAGCCACCAGGCCCACTTCATCGACACGGTGCCCACCATGCCCGACTACGAGCCCGTGGCCCGCAGCAAGCGTGCCGGCGAGGACGCACTCCGGGCACTCGTCCCGGCATTGGCTGATAAGGGGATCTCGCTCGTCGTTGTCTCCGGCGACATGATCGAGGGCACCGTCACGGCCACCCTGCTTGACCGGTCCAACCCCGGCGCCATCGAGGCCCGCCGTGCCGAGGCCGGCAAGCTGTACTCGGTCAAGGAGTTTGCTGCGGAGGTCGCCAAAATGGCCACGGCCGACGTCGAGACCGGCCACACCGAATACGTCGGCGGCGCCGACTACTTCGATAAGACCGCAGATAAGACCGCAGACAAGACAGCCGACACGAGCTCCAGCTAGGAGCGAAGGCCGCCAGAGGCGCCGAGAAGGCACGTGGGGGCAATGTTTAGTCAAAACATTGCCCCCACGTGCCTTCTCGCGGTTAACGCATCAGACCCCCGCGATGTACCGCACGGCGTCTAGATAGGGAAGGTTGACGGCGGCGTCTGCGGCGGCACGGACGGCTGGCTTTGCGTTGAAGGCGATGCCGATCCCGGCGGCGCCAAGCATGTCGAGGTCGTTGGCGCCGTCACCCACGGCAATGGTGTGTTCCATCGGGATACCCTCGGCGGCGGCCCACTCGCGCAGGTACTTTTCCTTGGCCGCCCGGTCGATGACGTCGCCGAGTACCTTGCCGGTCAGTGCGCCGTCGACGATTTCGAGTTCATTGGCGATCCAGTAGTGCAGCCCCAGGCTTTCGGCGATCGGCCGGAGGATCTGGTTGAACCCGCCGGACACCACGGCCACCGCATGGCCGGCGGCCTGAAAGGCCGCCACGAGCTCCGCGGCGCCCTCGGTCAGCCTGACCTCGGCGCGGACCGACTCGATGACGTCCGCCGGCAGTCCGGCGAGGACAGCCACCCTGGCGTGCAGGCTCTGGGCGAAGTCCAGCTCGCCGCGCATGGCCGCCTCCGTCACCGCTGTCACTTCCTCGCGCTTGCCGGCGTAGGCGGCCAGGAGCTCGATCACTTCCTGCTGGATGAGGGTCGAGTCCACGTCCATGATCAGGAACTTTCGCGGCGCGCTGCGCAGTCCTACGGGAACCAGCGCCGTGTCCACGCCGTCGATGCCGGCGGCCGCCAGCACACGGCGCGGCCCGTCCAGCCGGGCTCCCGAAACCTGAACGGCTGCCGCGCTTTCGGGCGCCAGCCCGCCGTCCAGTTCGGCTTCCAGCGCGCAGTCCGCCGCATACACCTCGAAACGGGCGTCGCCGGCGCGGGTTTCGGCACCGACGCTCAGCCCCGCGGTTGTCAGGAGCGAACGCAGCCGCTGGATCTCGGGAAGGGACAGTTTCAGGCCGTAGCTCACTGCGGTCACGTTCGAACTCATGGCCTCAATCCTAGCGAGCAGGCGTTGGGCGGCCCGAATTCGTTGCGCCCGGGCCGGCGCCGCGTGACGCTGCACGGCGGCCCGCGGCGCCGGTTATCAGTCGTCCGCTTTTTTGTCCTAGTGTCTACTCCTATGAGTGATGTTCTTGAAATGGCCGGCGTCAGCGTGGTACGTGGGGCTAAGACGCTCCTGGACAAGGTGGACTGGCAGGTCAAGGAAGGCGAACGCTGGGTGATCCTGGGACCCAACGGCGCCGGCAAGACCACACTCCTCCAGCTGGCCGCGGCCCGGATCCACCCGACCTCCGGAATGGCGGGCATCCTCGAGGAAGTCCTCGGCGCCGTCGACGTCTTTGAGCTCCGGCCCCGGATCGGTCTGTCCTCGGCTGCACTGGCCAGCCAGATCCCTGAACACGAGAAGGTCCTGAACGTGGTGGTCACCGCCGCCTACGGCGTGACCGGCCGCTGGCGCGAAGGCTACGAGAAGAACGACGAGCGGCGCGCCTTTGGGCTTCTGAACGAGTGGGGGATGGGCCCGCTGCTCAACCGCCCCTTCGCCTCGCTTTCCGAAGGGGAACGCAAACGCGTCCAGATCGCCCGTGCCCTCATGACCGATCCTGAGCTCCTGCTCCTGGACGAGCCGGCCGCCGGACTCGACCTCGGCGGGCGCGAGGACCTGGTCCAGCGCCTGAGCGAACTCGCCCGCGACGACGCCGCCCCGGCAATCGTCCTGGTCACCCACCACCTCGAAGAGGTGCCGCCGGGCTTCACGCACGCGATGCTCATGCGCGACGGCGGCGTAGTGGCCTCCGGTCCGCTGCCGGAGGTCCTCACGGCCGAAAACCTGAGCGAAACGTTCGGCCTGCCACTGGACGTCACCGTCAACGCCGGCCGGTACACCGCGACCGCCAGCCACTGACGGGGCCGCTGACCCCGCGTGGAGCTCCTCAATAGCGCCTTCATTTTCTTCGCCGGGCTGTGGGCGGGCACCATCAACAGCGTCGTCGGATCCGGCACCCTGGTCACGTTCCCGGTGCTGATCGCCCTGGGCTATGCCCCGGTCACTGCGTCCATCAGCAACGCCATGGGGCTCGTGGCCGGCAACGCCACCGGCGCCTGGGGCTACCGGAAGGAGCTCGAAGGCCGCGGCAGGCAGCTGCTCCGGCTCCTGCCGGCCTCGCTGCTGGGTGGCGTCACCGGCGCCTACCTGCTCCTCCACCTGCCAGAGAAGGTCTTTTACTACGCCGCACCCGTCCTGATCGTGCTGGCCCTGCTGATGGTGGTCTTCCAGCCGCGGCTCCAGCGGTGGGTGAAGAACCGCGAGGAAAACCCTGAGCACGCTATCCGGGACCGCCGCCACGGTGTCCTGCTGGTGGTGCTCGTATACCTGGCCGGCGTCTACGGCGGCTACTTCGTCGCGGCCCAGGGCATCTTGTTGGTTGGCATCCTGGGCGTTTTCATGACCGGGACCATCCAGAACGCCAACGCGATGAAGAACTTCCTGGTCCTGGGCGTGAACGTGATCGCCGCCGGCTCCTACCTTTTGTTCGCCTTCGACCGGATCGACTGGCGCGTGGTCGGACTGATCGCCGTCAGCTCGCTGATCGGCGGCTTGATCGGCTCCAAGGTGGGGCGCCGGCTCTCCCCGCCGGTCCTGCGCGCGGTCATCTTCGCCCTGGGCCTGGTGGCACTGGGTTTCATGATCGCCAACCTGTTCAAATAACCCCCTCGAATAGCCTCCCCGAAATGATCTGCCCGTGACCTTTCACTACCTCGAATCCGCCGACGACCCGCGGGTTTCCGACTACACGCAGCTCACTGACGTGCACCTGCGCAAAGTCCGGGAACCGGCCGAGGGCCTGTACATCGCCGAGTCCTCCCGCGTCCTGCGCCGGGCGCTGGCCGCGGGGCACCGGCCGCGGTCCTTCTTCCTTGCCGAGAAGTGGGCCGAGGACCTGGCGGATGTCTTTGAGCAGTACCCGGACGTTCCGGCCTATGTCGGCTCCGCGGCGCTGCTGGAGGAAATCACCGGCTTCCACCTGCACCGCGGCGCCATGGCCGCCATGCACCGGCCGGCCCCGGTGCCGCTGGCGGATCTGCTCGCCGGAGCCCGTCGGGTTGCCGTGTTGGAGGACATCGTGGACCACACGAACGTCGGGGCCATTTTCCGCTCGGCCGCGGCCCTGGGCGTGGACGCCGTCCTGGTCTCGCCGCGCTGCGGGGATCCGCTCTACCGCCGCAGCGTGCGGGTCAGCATGGGGACCGTGTTCCAGGTGCCGTGGGCCCGGCTCGAGGACTGGGCGGCAGGCCTGGCCGCGCTGCAGGAGCAGGGCTTCACCGTGGCGGCCATGGAGCTCACGGATGACGCGGTGGACCTCGACGTGCTCGCGGCCCGCCGCCCGGAGCGGCTGGCCCTGGTGCTGGGCACGGAAGGCGCGGGCATGAGCGCAGGCACCCTCGCCGCCGTCGACCTCGCCGTGAAGATTCCGATGCGCCGGGGCGTCGATTCGCTCAACGTCGCCGCGGCGTCGGCGGTTGCGTTCTGGGAGCTGCGTCCGAAGGACTGAGGCGAGGCACTGCCGCGCTGACGTGCGCCAATGGTGTTCGTCAGTGGTCCTGCTATCGGCTATCATTGATAGCTGGCCGTCCGGTGATTTCCGCCGGCCATCCCATTCATACCTGGCAACTGGCAAAATCCAGTTGTGCGAACAAAGGTCCAATTATGAAGTCTAATACTCACCCGAAGTACGAAGCTGTTGTTTTCAACGACCTGGCTTCCGGCGTCAAGTTCCTGACCAAGTCCACCGTGTCTTCTTCGAAGACCATCGAGTGGGAAGACGGCAACACCTACCCGGTCATCGACGTCGAAATCTCCTCTGAGTCGCACCCGTTCTACACGGGCAAGCAGCGCATCATGGACTCCGCAGGCCGCGTCGAGCGCTTCAACGCTCGCTTCAAGGGCTTCGGCGGCAAGAAGTAACTTTCTTCCCCAAGGTCTGATGGAAAGCCCGCACCGGCAACGGTGCGGGCTTTCTGCGTCCCTGGCTTCGTTCTGGTTCCCCGAGTTACCGGTTCAAAGTTTCCCGGGTTCCCGGTTGAGGGTTCCCCGGGTTCCCGGATGCATGCGGCAGGATGGATGTCATGACATCCCATCCCGTGGCCACCCCTCCCAGCACTGACGACGGCGGCGGCCGTCACCACGGCGAGTACAAGGTTCCGGGTGGCAAACTCGTAGTCGCCGATTTCGACGTCGTGGACGGCGTACTGGCCCACGTTTCGCTCAGCGGGGACTTCTTCCTGGAACCGGACGAGGCGCTGCCGGAGATCAACCGGGCCCTCACCGGGCTGCCCGTCGATACAAGTGCCGCCGACATCGCGGACGCCGTGACGGCGGCCCTGCCCGAAGGCACCGTGCTGTTCGGTTTTTCCGCCGACGCCGTCGCGGTCACCGTCCGCCGCGCCCTTGCGAAGGCCACCGGCTGGGCGGACCACCACTGGAACATCATCGCCCCGTCTATCCTGCCCACCCACGTGAACGTCGCCCTGGACGAGGTCCTAACCGAGGAAGTCGGCGCCGGGCGGCGCAACCCCACCCTGCGGTTCTGGGACTGGGAGGAGCCGTCCGTGGTGATCGGCAGCTTCCAGTCCGTCCGCAATGAACTCCACCCCGAGGGGGTGGCCCGGCACGGCATCAGCGTGGTCCGGCGGATCAGCGGCGGCGGAGCGATGTTCATGGAGGCCGGGAACTGCATCACCTACTCGCTCTACCTGCCGCAGACCCTCGTGGACGGCATCAGCTTCGCGGACTCCTATCGTTTCCTGGACGCCTGGGTGATGGCGGCCCTGGAAAAAGTCGGCATTAGCGCCTTCTACGTGCCGCTCAATGACATCGCCACGGAGCACGGCAAGATCGGCGGGGCGGCGCAGAAGCGGCTCGCCAACGGAGGGATGCTCCACCACGTCACCATGAGCTACGACATAGACGCCGAGAAAATGGTGGAGGTGCTGCGCATCGGCAAGGAGAAACTGTCCGACAAGGGCACCAGGAGCGCCAAGAAACGCGTGGATCCGCTCCGCCGCCAGACCGGCATGGCCCGGACCGAGATCGTCGCAGCCATGATGGACGTCTTCGCCGAACGCTACGACGCGACGCCGTCCGTCCTCACCGACGCCGAGTTGGAGGCCGCCCGCCGCCGCGTAGAGGTTAAGTTCGGCACCGCGGAGTGGCTGCACCGGGTTCCCTAAAAAGCCTGCTCCTTATCAGCCTTCATCCCCATCGATTGCTCCCCACCGGCCCCCTCGCCTCGCAAGCTCGGCCAGGGAATCCTGCCGGCGTGGGCCCAGCTGCCGTTTTCAGCCGTCAAAAGGGCGGTTACGGAGCAGTCGACGGGGCTAGGGCAGGTGCCGTCAGCGCCTGTGCCCTGAGGGAGCGGTGCAGGTGGCTGCGCTGTTCGATGATGATCCGGCGGAGGGCGCGCGGCGCGTCGGGGTGGGCGGCCAGCCAGTGGTCGGTGCGGACTATCACGGCGTGGGTCTCGGGCGTTCCGCCGTGGCCGTCGAGGTCCTGTCCCGCAGGATAGAAGCCGCGGACAATCCGGCTGGCGATCTCAATGCTCCGGTCCGCCCAGACCTGCTCGAGCGACTCGAAGTACGGGTCGATGAACCCGGCCAGCAGCGAGGCCGCCCCGGTGTTGAACCCGGCGATAGTGGCGCTCAGGAGCTGGTTGGACAGCCCCGTGCCGTGGACGGCGGCTTCCCAGGCTGCCGCCTTGACGGACGCCTCGGGGCGGGCGGCCAGGGCCGTGGCGTGCCCGGACTTGCCTGCCGCCGTGTTGTCCCGGGCCAGCTCCTGGTCCAGTTGCTCCTGTGAAGCCTGGCCGTTGGCAGCCAGGCCATGCCAGAGATTCCAGCGCAGTTCGGCGTCCACCGCAAGACCATCGATCACGGTGCTGCCGTCCAGGATGCCCCGGAGCAGGTCGAGCCGGCCGGCGTCGTACCGGCTGGTCGCGGCGAGGGTCCGGGCCCAGGCCAATTGCTGGTCGGAGCCCGGCGCCGCCGCCTGCAGCTGTTCGGCGGCCGAGGTGAGGAAGCCGCGGCGCACGGCGTTCCGCTGGCCCCGGGGTACGTAGCGTTCGACCGCCGTCGAGGCGTTGCCCAGCACGTTGAGCAGGACGCCGATTCCCGGTTCCGCGGGGCCGAAACGCTGGACGGCGTCGACGTAGAGGGAAGCCGGTGTGGCGGCATCGCGGGCCGAGTCCCACAGCGCGGTCCAGCACAGCGCCCGCGCCATGGGGTCCTTGAGCTTGTCCAGGGAGTCGCGGACAGTGGCCTCGGAGCGCGGGTCGAGCCGGACCTTGGCGTAGCTGAGGTCGTCGTCGTTGACCAGCAGCAGGGCGGGCCGTGGTTTGCCGGCCAGTTCGGTCACGTCGGTCCGGCCGCCGCTGACATCGGTCTCGACGCTGTCCGTGCGGATCAGGGCGCCGGCGTCGTCAAAGTCGTAGAGGCCGATCCGCAGCCGGTGCGGCCGGGGCTCCTGCCTGCCGGTGGTGGGATCCACGGCGTCCTGCTGGACGGCGACGGAACCGAGCGCGTGCCCGTGCCCGGTGATCTCACAGGAGAGGGTGGAGATGCCGGAGGTCTGGAGCCATTGGCGGGCCCATTCGCCGAGGTCGCGGCCGGATGCCGCGCCCAGTGCCGCCAGCAGCTCGGCAAGGGTGGTGTTGCCGTAGGCGTGCTCCCGGAAGTACTGGCGGGAACCGGCAATGAAGGCCTCGAACCCGACGTAGGCCACGAGCTGCTTGAGCACCGAGGCGCCCTTGGCATAGGTGATGCCGTCGAAATTCTGCTTCGCGGCCTCAAGGTCCGGGATGTCGGCAACGATGGGGTGCGTGGTAGGCAGCTGGTCCTGGACGTAGGCCCACGCCTTGCGGTTGTTGGCGAAGTTCACCCACGCCGTGTCCCAGTCCGTGGTCCGGTCCACGCCCAGGGTGCCCATGTAGTCGGCGAAGGATTCCTTGAGCCACAAATCATCCCACCACTTCATGGTGACGAGGTCGCCGAACCACATGTGCGCCATCTCGTGCAGGAGGGTGTTGGCACGGGCCTGGTATTGCGAATCGGCGGCCCGGGAGGTGAAGACGTAGCTTTCGGTGAAGGTCACCAGGCCCGGGTTTTCCATGGCGCCGAGGTTGTACTCGGGCACGAACGCCTGCTCGTATTTGCCCCACGGGTAGGGAAAATCGAAGAGCTCGTTGAAGAAGGTCAGCCCGTTTTTGGTGAGGCGGAACAGGGCGTCGGCGTCGAAGGACACGGCCATGGAGGCGCGGCAGTAGAGCGCCAGCGGCACGTCCAGGACCGTGCCGTCGCCGAGCGTGCCGCTCCAGGCGTCCTCGGCCTTGAAGTACGGTCCGGCCAGGACGGTGGTGATGTAGGTGGACATCGCCTTGGTGGGGGCGAAGTCCCAGCGGCTCGTGGCGGGATCGGAAGTTAGCTGGGTGCGCAGCACCTCGGCGCCGTTGGAGGACACCTGCCAGTCGGAAGGGGCCATGACGTGGAAGGTGAACTCGGCCTTCAGATCGGGTTGCTCGAAGTTCGCGAACACCCGGCGGGCGTCGGCGGGTTCGTACTGCGTGTAGAGGTAGCACTGGCCGTCGGCGGGGTCGACGAAGCGGTGCATGCCCTCACCGGATGTGCTGTAGAGCGCTGTCCCCGTGATGGTGACCTGGTTCTCCGGCTGCAGGTTATCGAGCCGGACCCGGGAACCGTCCACGACGTCGGCGACGGCGAGGCCCTTGCCGTTGAGGAAGACGCTGTGCACACTGTCCGCGATGAAATCCACGAAGGTCGATGCTCCGGGTTCGCTGGCCGAGAAGGAGATGACGCTGCGGCTTGTGTAGCCGGCGACGTTCGGGTCGGCTGCCTGCCGGACGTCAAGGGAGACGTCGTAGCTGTGCGTGGTGATAAGGGCGGCGCGGGCCGCGGCCTCGTCGCGGCTCAGATTCTGGTTTGACACCCAGCTATCTAATCACGGGAGCGTGTGCGCCGAATCACCCCGGCGGGAACATGAGGCAGGCGGCCGCCAGGCCCAGCAGGGCGATCAGCAGCCAGGACGCCAGCGCGGCCAGCAGGGCGCGTGCGCCGGTGTGCAGCAGCTGCCCCACGCGGACGGCGGAGCCCAGCCCGAACAACGCCATGCCCAGCAGCACGTCCTGGAGGGCGGCGGCCGCGTCCAGGACCGCGGGGGAGAGCCACCCGGTAGTGCGCAGGCCCGCCAGCGCCACGAATCCGATGACGAACAGCGGGATCACTGGCGGGCGCTTGGCGCCGTCGGCTGCGGTGCCCAGCCGGTGGTGGAACCCCGCAGCGGCGACCATCGGCGCCAGCAGGATCACCCGTGTGAGTTTGACGACGACGGCGACGGCCAGGGCCGCGGCGCCCGCGGTCTGGGCAGTGGCGACCACCTGCCCGACGTCGTGCACCGAGGCGCCGGTCCACGCCCCGAAGAGCTCCGGGCCGAGGCCCAGCAACCGCGCGAGCAGGGGCAGCACCCCGATCGCCAGCGTTCCGCACAGGGTCACGAGCGCCACGGGCAGCACGGTTTCCTCCTGCCGGATTCTCCGCACCGCGGCCATCGCCCCGATCGCTGACGCCCCGCAGATGGCGAAGCCGGTGGCCACCAGCAGCGATACGCGGGGGGGAAGCCGGAAAAGCCTGCTGATACCGTACGTGCCAGCGAAGGCGGTCAGCACCACGGCCGTCACGAGCAGCAGCGCAGCCCAGCCCAGGCCCAGCACATTGCCGAGGCTGACTTTCAGCCCCAGCACCACGATCCCGGCCCGCATGAGGTGCTTGCCGGCGAAGTCGAGGCCGGGACGCGCCGGCCCGGCGGTCCACCCCGCCACGCCGGGCAGGTTTGCGGCCAGGAGCCCGAGGAGCACGGCAATGGTCATTGCCGGCAGCGCGGGGAGCAGCAGGTGGACACCGACGGCGGCGGCGACGGCGGCTGCGGCGCCGATCAGGCCTGGCGCGGCCGCAGCCGCGGATTTCTTGGGGGGCACGCCCCTACATTGCCGTACCCGGCCGGAAAAACCGTAACCGTGGCCCGCCCGGCAGGCGGTCCCGGATCACCGGCAGCGCGCCGCGGGCCGTCGAAATGATTTCGTAACGAAAAAGTGGTTGGCTAGTGACCATGTCTGACCTATTCCAGGAGTACTCCGCGGCCGCCGGCCGAACCGGCGCCTACGACGAGATGTTTGCCCCCGGCCAACAGGCCCGGAAGTCCTACGGGCAGGTGGCCATGGCCCTGCGTGAACTTTCGTTGGCTGACGTCAGCGCCCGCGCCGATTCCATGGCGCGCACCTTCCTGGACCGGGGCGTGACGTTCGACTTCGCGGGCGAGGAGCGGCCCTTCCCGCTGGACATCGTCCCCCGGGTGATCCCCGCCGAGGAGTGGGGTGTCCTGGAACGCGGTGTGGCCCAGCGCGTCCGCGCCCTGGAAGCCTTCCTCAATGACGTCTACGACAAGATGACGGTGGTGTCCGACGGCGTCATCCCGCGCCAGCTGGTCACGACGAGCGCGCACTTCCACCGCCAGGTGCACGGCTTTGAGCCGGCCGGCGGCGTCCGCGTCCACATTTCCGGAATCGACGTCGTCCGCGACGCCGCGGGCACCTTCCGCGTTCTGGAGGACAACGTGCGCGTGCCCTCGGGCGTGAGCTACGTCCTTGAGAACCGCCGGGCCATGGCCAAGGGCCTGCCCGAGGCTTTCGGCCAGCAGCTCATCCGCCCGGTCGAGGAGTACCCGCGCCGGCTACTGTCGGCCCTGCGGAAGACGGCGCCGTCCGGCGTCGATGATCCCACCGTGGTGGTCCTGACCCCGGGCGTGTTCAACAGCGCCTACTTCGAGCACACCCTGCTCGCCGGCCTGATGGGTGTCGAACTCGTCGAGGGCCGCGACCTCATCTGCCGCGGCAACCGGGTCTACATGCGCACCACGGCGGGCGAGCAGCGCGTGGACGTCATCTACAAGCGCATCGACGATGAATTCCTGGACCCGCTGCAGTTCCGCGCCGATTCCATGCTCGGCTGCCCGGGCCTGGTCAACGCCGCCCGCGCCGGCGGTGTCACAATCGCCAACGCCGTGGGCAACGGCGTCGCCGATGACAAGCTGGTCTACAGCTACGTGCCCGACCTCATCCGCTACTACCTGAACGAAGAGCCCGTGATCGCCAACGTGGACACGTTCCGGCTGGAAGAGAAAGATGCCCGGGAGCACGTCCTGGACCGCCTGGACGAGCTCGTGGTCAAGCCCGTGGACGGCTCGGGCGGGAAGGGCCTGGTGATCGGCCCGGACGCGTCCAGGGATGAACTCGACGCCCTGCGCAAACGGATCATCGCCGACCCTCGCGGGTGGATCGCCCAGCCAGTGCTGCAGCTGTCCACCGTGCCCACGCTCAGCGGCGACAAGTTCGGCCCCCGCCACGTGGACCTGCGCCCGTTCGCCGTCAACGACGGCGAGGACGTCTGGGTGCTCCCCGGCGGACTGACCCGCGTGGCGCTCAAGGAGGGCTCGCTGATCGTCAATTCCAGCCAGGGCGGCGGCTCCAAGGACACCTGGGTCCTGGCCGACTCCCCGCAGGTTCCCGTCGAAGTGATCCCGCGGCCCACCATCGCGGTCCGCGAGCGTGTTTCCGTCTGGCCGGTGGAGAGCAACTGGCGCGACAGCCAGAAAGAGCAGCAACAGCAGCAGCAGAGTTCTGACGCGCAGGAGGTAACCGCGAATGCTTAGCCGTATTGCCGAGTCACTTTTTTGGATCGGCCGCTACGTGGAACGGGCCGACGGCACCGCCCGGATCCTCGACGTCCACCTCGAGCGGCTCAACCATCTGCCGATGGAGGAACAGCGCAGCGTCGCGCAGGAACTCCTCGCCGTCATGGGCGCCCGCGCGCAAAATGAGGATTTCGGCCTGCCCGAACTGCTCAACGCCCTCGCCTACGACAAGCAGAGCGCCACGTCCATTGCCGGATCCCTCGGCGCGGCCCGGGAAAACGCCCGCCGCGCCCGCGAGACCGTCTCCTCCGGACTCTGGGAAAGCCTCAACACGACCTACTACGGGCTGAACCAGCACCGCAAGGACGTGGTGGGCACCTACCGCTTCTGCAACTGGGTCCTGGAGCGCACCGCCATGGTTAGCGGCCTGGCCGACACCACCGTCAGCCACGATGAGAGCTGGCAGTTCCTGGTCCTGGGCCGGTCCCTGGAGCGGGCCGACATGACCGCGCGCATGCTCTCCACCCGCGATGTCCTCTCGGCCGGCATGTCCTGGGTGAACATGCTCCGCTGCGCCGGCGCCTACGAATCCTTCCTGCGGACCCGCCGGGCGGCGTTCGGGGACCAGCACGCGGCCGAATTCCTGCTCCTGGACCGGCTGTTCCCGCGGTCCATTGTCTACGCCCTGCGCGACGCCGACGAGTGCCTGGCGAAGCTGGACCCCTCGGCCCAGCGCGTCGGCTTCATCAACGACGCCCGCCGGATAGTCGGCCAGGCCCGCACCTTCCTGGAGTTCCACCGCACCGATGACCTCATGTCGGAGCTGCCGGAGCACATGGAGCGTGTGCAAAAGGCGGTATCGCAGGCCTCGGACGCCATTTCCCGTAAGTACTTCAATCAGGCAGACGAGCTGGCCTGGGTGGGAGAAGTTTCATGACCCGGCTGAACATCGTCCACAAGACGGCCTACAAGTACAACAAACGCGTCACCCTGTCCTACAACGAGGCCCGGATGACCCCGCTGACGGACCCGCAGCAAGTGGTACTGGAGTCCTCCATGAAGGTGTCGCCCTCGCAGGCGGCCATGAGCAGCTACCGCGACTACTGGGGCACGCGCGTGACGGCTTTCGACATGCAGATGCCGCACGAGCACCTCGAAGTCCTGTCCACCACCACCGTTGAGGTGCACCGGGTCGAGAAGATCGCAGCGGAGGCCGACATCGTCGGGTGGGACGCCCTGGCCGCCCCGGAGACGCTCAACCAGTTCAGTGACTGGATTCCGCAGTCCCAGCTGACGGGTCCCGGCTCCGAAGTGCTCGCCATCATTCCCGGAGTTGTGGAGGGAAAAACACCGCACGAGGCGGCCATGGCGGTCTTTGACTGGATGCGGGGCGAAATGGCCTACATGTTGGGCTCCACCGGCGTCACCACAAACGCCGAGCAGGCCTGGAACCAACGGCAGGGCGTCTGCCAGGACCTGGCACACCTCGCCATCGGCTCACTGCGCAGCTGCGGCATCCCGGCCCGCTACGTGTCCGGCTACCTTCACCCCCGTTCGACGGCGGACCTCGGCGAGACAGTTGCCGGCCAATCCCATGCGTGGCTCGAGTGGTGGGACGGCGAATGGCGGAGCTGGGACCCGACCAACCACAAACCGGCGGGGGACTTCCACGTCACTGTAGCCCGGGGCCGCGACTACCGCGACGTTCCGCCGCTCAAGGGCATCCTGTCCGGCGGCGGGGGATCGGCCCTCACCGTCAGCGTGGAGATCACCCGCCTGGCCTAAACCGCCGCCCACGTTGCGCTATCAGATCGGGCTGCTCTGAAGCCCTCAGAGCAGCTGTGGAGTCTCATGACTTAATGGACATTTCTGTCTCAAGACATCGTGGACAGTGTGTCTCAGGACATCGTGGACACTCTGGCCGGTTTTGCTCGGATCATGAGCAAAATGCAGCCCGATATCAAGATCCGGCACTTGGTGGCGACATGGCCTGACGACGCTGAGAGGGGTGCGGTCACACAGTTCTGCCGGCGTCACAGGGTGTCCCGGGCCTGGTTTTACAAGGTCCGGGCCGCGGCTGCCGCCGACGGGCCGATCAAAGCCATGGAAACGGCCTCGACCAGGCCAGCGACCAGCCCGGCTAAGGTCGATACCTCGCTGGCGGAGTTGGCTCTCGCGACCCGGGAATCCCTCAAGAACCTCGGCTATGACCACGGACCGCTGAGCGTCGCCGCAAAACTGCGCCGCCAAGGGGTCCAACCGCCATCACGTGCCACC
>NZ_FNGC01000022.1:2717-51707 GCF_900102785.1 Arthrobacter sp. ok362 | reverse complement strand
AGGTTGACGTGGTCGTTGGGGTGCAGCCGGGCGTAGTCGCCCCTCGGGTGACCGAGGATTTCCAGGGCCCGGTTGGCGATTACCTCATTGGCGTTCATGTTCGACGACGTTCCGGCACCGCCCTGGATGACGTCCACCACGAACTGCTCGCTAAGCTTGCCGTTCATGACGTCGGCGCAGGCTTCCTCGATGGCCGCGGCACGCTCGGCGTCGAGGAGCCCGAGCTCGTGGTTGGTGCGTGCGGCGGCGAGTTTCACAGCGGCCAGCCCGCGGACCAGGTACATGTTGGAGGAGAGCGGCTGGCCGGTAATGGGGAAGTTCTCCACGGCCCGGAGGGTGTGGACGCCCCAGTAGGCGTCGGCGGGAACATCCCGGTCGCCCAGGAGATCGTGTTCGGAGCGGAATTCTGCGCGTTCGTTGAGCGAGGTCATGGCGGTCCTTACAGGGCTTCGGGGGCGTTGGGCGTCTTGGGAGCGGCGAGGAATTCGGCGGCCTGCAGTAGCCCGACGGGCCGGCCACCGCCCAGCACAGGGGTGGCGGCGAGGCGCGCCAGGGGTGAGGTGTCGACGTCGAGCGCGGCGAGGACCCGGACGGTGACGGGCATCCGGGCGCGGTCTCCGCCGTCGGAGACCTTCACTGCGACGGCGCGGCCGTCCGGGAGGCCCACCAGCTGGACGCCCTCGAAGCCGTCCTTGGCCAACAGGCCGGGAACTAGGCGCATCAGTGCGGTGACGTCCCGGTCCTGGCCTGCAACCATCTCGGGGTGGCGGCGCATGGCGCGGGCGACGGCGGCTTCCGCGCCGCTGGATCCGGCGGCGGCGGCCAGACGGCCGAAGGCACGGGCCATGCCGCGCAGCGTGAGCGCGAAGAGCGGGGTGCCGCAGCCGTCAGTGGTGGTGGCCTGCGGGTCCTCGCCGGTCAAGTCCACTACGGTGTGGGCCACGAGTTGCTGCAGCGGGTGCGCCGGGTCAAGGTAGCCCTGGACCGGCCAGCCGTTGATGACGCAGGTGGCAGCCATCGCGGCATGCTTTCCGGAGCAGTTCTGCGCCAGCTGGGTGGCCTGGCCGCCGTCGCCGAGCCAGTCTTCGCGCTCGCGGGCGCCGTAGGGGAGGTCGGTGCTGTTCTCGAGATCGCCGGGCGTCAGGCCATGCAGGTCCAGGATGCGCCGCGCACCGTCACGGTGGGTGGCGGCGCCGGAATGGCTGGCAGCGGCGAGGGCGAGGAGTTCGTCCGGGAGGTCCAGGCCGGCGCGGACCATGGCGACGGCCTGCAGGGGCTTCAGGGCGGACCGCGGGTAGAACGGGGCGAGGGGCTCGCCGGCGGCCAGGAGGATCTGGCCGTCCGCTGCAGTGGCGATGACCGAGCCGTAGTGGACGCTTTCGACGATGCCGTCCCGGGTCTGGACCGCAAGCGGGGCGTGCTGCGGGAGCCGGTCCGGGGCCAGCAGGGTCGGGGTGTGCGCGAGAGCAGGAGAAATCATTGCGTCCTTTGGCGGTGTCGGTGGGTGTGGTTGTGCCGTCAGGCGTTGAGGATCGAGTCGAGGGCGATGCCAACGGCATGGAGGTGCTGGCTCATGGCGATGCGCGCCGTCGCCGCGTCACCGGCTTCGATCGCAGCCAGGATGCGCCGGTGCTCCTCGTCGGAAGCGTGCTGGCGGTCGGCCACCATATTCAGGGTCTCGGACTGGTGGGCGAGGGCGTCCCGGATGTCCGCGACGACGTTTTCGAACACCTTGTTCCGGCTGGCCCGGGCGATCAAGGCGTGGAAGCTGGAGTCCAGGCCCACCCACACTTCGGGGTCGTCCTCGCCGCTCATCGCGGCAACGATGTCCCGCATGGTGTCCAGTTCCTCGGGTGAACGGCGTTCGGCGGCCAGTCCGGCGGCAGGAACCTCGATATGGGGACGGGCCTCGGTGAGGTCGCTTGCGGAGTATTGGCCCAGGACCAGGTCCTTGGCCACGTGGTTGGCGACGACGAACGTGCCGCGCCCGGTCTTGGTGACCGTCAGTCCCAGGGCGGTGCACGAGCGCAAGGCCTCGCGGACCACGGAGCGGCTCACGCCGTACTGCTGGGCGAGGCTGGCCTCGGAGCTCAGCTTGGCGCCGACGCCGAGCTTGCCGGTTTCGATTTCGGAGCGGAGGACGTTGAAGACGGCTTCGGCGGCGCTCAGCCGGGCCAATGGCTGTCCTGCTGTCCGGCTGTCTGACAGGTTCACGCTTTAAAACATGGCAGGGATCACACCGGTGTGTCAATTGTGACGGCGGCCCCAAGGTGCTTGGGACCGCCGTCGTGCCCGACGCCGGAGCTCCGGCGGCAGGTTACTTGCCGCTGTTGCTTGTCGGGGTTAGTGAGCGGGTTACTTGATCTGGCTACTTGACTCGGGACGGGCGGGTGCGGGCCAGGGCCGTCAGGCCCGCGGCGAGTCCGATCAGGCCTGCGGCCAGCCCGATCCAGCCGGCCACGGAGCCGGCATCACTTGATGTGCTCGCTGCCGCGGACGGCGAGGGGGCCGTTGTTGCCGCGGATGCGGCGTGGGCTGCGGTCTCGGCGTCCTTGGCCGTGGTCACGAACGAGGGGGCCGGGTGCTCGGGTTCGGCCTGGCCCTTCACCGTCTTCTCGTCCCACTTCACAACCGTCCCGTCGGTGTAGGTCTGGGCTGTCGGCAGCGTCACCGTGGTTCCGGCATCCGGCAGGACTCCCACGGAGAGGGAGAACGCCTGGAATTCGTTCGGGCCGATCTGGTGGGCGGCGTCGGCGGTCCAGACCACGGAGCTGGGGGCCTTGGTGACGGTGGCGCCGGCGATGGTGATCGGCTTCGGCAGATCGCTCGTGGTGATTTCGGCCTTCCAGCCCTCGACGGGCTTCACCGACACCGAGGTGAGCGGGGTGTCGGTGGGCAGCGTGACTTCGAGTTTGCTGGTCTTGGCTGTGGCGGATTCGTTGGGGACGTTGAACGTCAGGTGGCTGTAGCCGCCCGCGGCCGGGTCATCCGAGTCGACGTGGACATGGGCGGAAGCGGCCGCCGCGCCGGCGGCGAGCAGGCCGGCGGTCATCGTGGCGGCCGCGGCGCTCTTGAGGGTACGGCGGAGGGAGGATTTCATGGCAAAGATGCCTTTCACTAACGAATAAACGGTGGGGAACCGGCCGGCACGATGTCCGTCCGTCCGGTAGCAGCGGGTGGCCGCCTGCTGCCCCGTCCGTGTGTGAAAGGGGCTGGTGTCAGGCGGCGGCCGACAGCTCCGGAGGTCCGCGCCGGGTCGGCAGGAGGCGGCCAACCCGGACCTTGGGGAGGGTCAGGATGACCGTGCGGGGGCCGGGAACGCGCATCGGCACGACGGCGCAGGGCCGCGGCAACTGCACGAGGGGTCGCAGCCAGGAGGCCAGCGCGGACAGGGCCCGTTCGCCACGGGCGAGCAACAGGGCCGTGCCGAGGGTCGCCACCGCGTGGGCGGCAAACATGGCACCGCCCATGTCGGCCGCAGAAGCCGCCATGGACGGGTGGAGCATCTCCGGAGGAATCGCAGCCGCCGCATGGCCCGGATGGTTGTTGGCCATCCGCGCGGGCACGCTCACGGGCGCCGAGGCGGACAGTGCGCCGAACGACCAGTGCAGCCACAGTTGCCCCACGCCGAGGAGGCCGGCCAAGGCAGGAAAGGACAGACGGAAGCGGGTCAGGACCGCCACCGGGATCATCGCCACGAGACACAGCGCCGTCACGATCGCCGGCTCGGGCAGCCGTCCGCCGCCAGCCAGGTGGCCGCTGGCCGCCAGCGCCACGATCATGGATCCGATCAGCCCGGTGCGGAACAGCCGGAAGGAAGCGCGCGTCATCGTGAGCGGTCCTTTCCGGTTCGCTGGGCGGGCTGGTTTTCTTAGGTCCCTTAAATCGTAGGGCCATTGAGCACAGCCGCGCGCCCACCTGACGGCGCCGCCGGTACGAACGTGCCGAAATGAACCTGTGCGGACGCGTTTGCCGGTTCTATACTGAGATTGCACGCAAAGCGGCACGTTCGTACCTACGCATTCCGGCCAATCGGACGTAACTCGATCCAGGGGGAGGCGGCCATGGGGAACTCGTTTCCGGACGAACTCGCTACCGAGGTCCGGAGCCGGCGCGGGTCGCTCCGGCTGAGCCAGCGTGAACTGGCCGAACTAGCCGGGGTCTCAGAGCGCTTCGTCCGGTTCGTCGAACAGGGCAAACGCACGGTGCAGCTGGATTCCCTGTTGGCGCTCATTGACACGCTGGGGCTGGAGCTTCGGGTCCAGACCCGAACCAGCTCTGCGGCCCGGGCCCTCGCCGGCCCGCGGGCCAACGGCGAAGCTCGAGCCGGCAGCGAACTGCGGGACGGCCCGGAAGTCGGGTTATGAGGCATCGCATCGCGGATATCTACAAGGCCGGCGTGCTGGCGGCGCGGCTGGAGCGGCACGACGGCGGCACCAGGTTCAGCTATTTGCCGGTTTATCTGGCATCCGGGGGCCCCGCCGTTGCGAGCTCCCTGCCGCTGACTCTGGAGCCTGTGCTGTCCGCGGCAGGGGCAGCTCCGCCGTATTTCACCGGGCTCCTGCCGGAGGGGCGGCGGCTGAATGCGTTGCGCCGTTCCATCAAGACCAGCGTGGACGATGAACTGTCCCTGCTCATCGCGGCCGGTGCCAATCCCGTGGGTGACGTACAAATCGTTGGCCATGGCGAGAAGCTGGATCCGGACGAGCACGCCGTCGAGCTTGACCCCGGAACACCCGTAGATTTCGAGGCCTTGCTGGGAGACTCCGGGCTGATCGACCCCGTGGCGCTGGCCGGCGTGCAGGACAAACTGTCCGCAGGCATGATCTCCATGCCGGTGGCCAGCGCCGGCCGGCGGTACATCCTCAAACTCAATGCGCCCGAGTTCCCGCATGTCGTCGAAAACGAATACGTGATGTTCCGGTACGCGGCCCGGCTGCGGATCCCTTTGAGCCGGGTCCAGCTGATCCGCGACGTCGCCGGCCGGCCGGGGTTGCTCGTGGAGCGCTTCGACCGCGTGCCTATCTCCGGAGCGCCGCGGGCGGTGCAGCGGCTCGCTGTCGAGGACGGGGCACAGGTGCTGGGCCTTTACCCGGCGGACAAGTACAACGTGGGATACGGGCAGGTGTGCCATGCGCTTGCGGCGTATTGCGCGGCTCCACTGCCCGCGCTGCGGAATTTGGCCCTCCAAGCGGCATTTGCGTGGCTGACGGGCAACGGTGACCTGCACGCGAAGAACGTTTCCATGGTGCAGCAGCCGGACGGGGAGTGGTCCGTCGCGCCGGTGTACGACATCCCCTCCACTGTCGTCTACGGGGACAAGACGCTCGCCCTGACCTTGGACGGCAAGCGGACTGGGATCTCCCGGAAGCACTTCCTGGGCTGGGCCGCCGGGATGGGGATGACGGAGCGTGCCGCCGTCCAGGTGCTGGAACTGGCGCTGAGGGCTTCGGAGCCGCTGCTGACGGACCTTCAGGCGGGCACGGCGTTCCGCTCCATGACCGACGACGGCGCCTCGCCGTTTTCGGCGCTTGTCACCCGCGACTGGGTCAAGGAACTCAAGCACCGGCGCAGGCTGCTGGCGGGGTGAGGCCGCCGGCGTCGGCTGCTGCCGGCGCCGGCTGCTGCGTGGAGCGTCAGAGGTGCTGGATGCCGGCCCGCTGCATGGCGTCTTTGTAGACTTCAACGTTCTTGGCGAGGAGCTCTTCCTGCTTGGCCGGAGAGACTGCGAAGGCGCGGCCGCCGAGCGCGGTGGCCTTGTAGATCTTGACGCCATGGTTCTTCAGCGAGGAATGGTAGGTCTTCTCGAAGAGCGTCAGGAAGGAGTGGGCGTCCGCGCCGTGGGCAATAACGGCCGAGACGCGCTTGTTGATCTTGAGGAACTGGCGGAAGGGCCGCAGGCCGTCCGTCTTCTCCTGGACGTTCAGGGCCGAGGAAGCGTCCGGATCGCGGATCCACGGATAGGCGTTCCACGGCATCACATAGCGGGGATCCAGCTCTGCGGCCTCGTAGATGGAGGTGGCGCGGCGGGCGGCTTCATCGTCGTTAAAGTGCGAGACAAAGCCCGATTCCGTGCCCTTGCCGGGGCTGATATGCAGGCTGACGATCCGGCATTCGTCCTCGTCATGGATGGGGTCGATGTACGGGACCACGGATCCAGGCTTCTTTTCCATGAGTTCGTCGCACAGCTGCGTCACGGCGGCAATGTTCGGCTCCTGCAGCAGGGTCTTCTTTTCGTCCCAGTCAATCGTCACGATTTCTCCCTCAGCACTTGGCGTCCAGAATCAGGCGGCTTCCTCCACTCTACGCTTTCGCGGCAGGGGGTGTTTCGGGCTCGAACTTTATGGCGGAGTTCTGGGGCTTTGCTCCTATGGTCACGGCGGTAGCGCGGGCGTAGGCTTAAAGCGCCTGCAGGTAACCATCTGATGACGCCGGGTTGTTCGGGACATGAAAATGTCCGAGCCTTCTCTTAGCGAGATCGCGAAGGTACCTGCCGGCTTTACGCCTGAGGCAGGCCGGCATCGTTCCTGACGGTTCAGTCCTCGAGGAACGCCTGGGTGAACAGCAGCGTTAGGCCCTCGGCGATCGTCGGGTGGGTGATGACGGCGTCCCGCACTGCGGTGTATTCCATGCCGCCCAGCATCGCCATCTGTAGCACAGCGATTGCTTCGCTCGCGTCTGTGCCCAGCAGGGCTGCCCCGAGGATGCCGTTGCTGTCCCTGTCGACCACCGCTTTCCACAGCCCGTCCAAGTGGCCGACGGTTCGTGCCCGCGGGATGGCGGAGACCGGCATCCTGGCAACGCGGATGTTGTATCCGGCGTCGCGTGCCTCGCGTTCGCTGAGGCCCACCCGGCCGAGTTCCGGTGTGGTGAAGACTGCGTATGGGATGAGGCGGCCAGCGGTACTACGGGGCGCGCCGATGCCTTGCTGCGCTGCGAGATTGGTTTTGAGCACCCGGTAGTCGTCGTAGGACACGTGGGTGAATTGCGGCGAGCCGGCCGCGTCGCCGGCTGCCCAGACGCCGTCGGCCGTGGTGTGCAGATACTCGTCTACGGCAATGAAGCCGCGCTCCGTGAGTTTCACTCCCACGTTTTCCAGGTTCAGCCCGTCGGTCACGGGCCGCCGGCCGGCGGCGACCAGGACGTCGTCCGCTGTGACGCTCTCGCCGGAGCCCAGGGTTACCGTGACCGATCCGTCCTGGGCGCGGGCGATCTTCCTTGCCCTGGAACCGAGCCGAAGCGTGATCCCGGCGTCCGTGAAGTTCTTCGCGATCTGCCCGGATATGTCCTCATCCTCCCGCGGCAGCAGGCGCTCGCCGCCCTGGACGATCGTGACGCGGACACCAATGGTGTTGAGGAGGTCGGCAAATTCGCAGCCCACATAGCCGCCGCCCAGAATCGCGATACTTTCCGGGAGTGCTTCGAGCCGCAGCAGGGTGTTGCTGGTGTGGACATTGGACTCGGCGAGACCCTCAATGGGCGGCACCAGCGGCTCGGTGCCAAGGTTGATGACGACGTCGGCGCCCCGCAGGGTGCGCGTCCCGCCGTCGTTCAGGGTCACCCGGACCGTGCGTTCACCCACGAAAGTGGCGTCGCCCAGGACGAAGTCCATCCCTGATGCGGTGAAGGAGGCGAGCTGGCCCTTGACCATCGTGGAGACGACGTCTTCCTTGCGGTGTCGCAGGAGCGCGAGGTCCATCCAGGGGTTGTCGGCGCCAGCGACGCCGAACTCCGCGGCGCGTTGAATCGTCTGCAATACCCGTCCGCTGTTGATGAGAGTCTTGGTGGGGATGCAGGCCACGTTGATACACGTGCCGCCGATCATGGCACGCTCGATCATCGCTACCTTCTGTCCGCTCTTGGCTGCATCCATGGCCAGCGTCTTGCCAGCTTTCCCGCCCCCGACCACGAGGAGGTCCACGTCTTCAATGCCGCTGTTCGGGTCTGCGATGGCTGCGTTCATCGATGCTTCCTTTACGGTGGCCGGCCACGGCGCCGATGTGGCAGGGCGTGGTGGCAGGGCGTGGTGGCAGGGTGTGGTGGCGGGGCGGCGACCAGAGTGCTGTCGAGACGAGCCTACGCTTCGCGCCTTGCCTCTGTCTGGCGCGCCTTGACCGCAAACCTGCCTGCCTGGTCCAGGCTCGCACGGCCGACATTCGATTCGCTCCTAGGCGGCTGACTTCGCCTTCAGCGCCCCGAGTCTTAGCAGTTTGGCCACGTGTCGGAGGTTGCGCCGGTGGCGGGTACCCGGCTGGTCTGCGGCTGATGGGCGAAGCGGAGTTCCGGGGAGGGGTGGTGCGGTGGAGTGGTAGGTGTGGCCGGTGGGGGTGGTGAGTTTGATGGTGTGCCGTGGTCCTGGGCGTGGGATGGCGGTCCAGCCGGGGGTTTCTTTGGTGTAGTTGCAGGCTTCGCAGAGTCCTGCGCCGTTGCTCTGGCTGGTGCTCCCGCCGCCGTGCCGCGGCACGATGTGGTCCAGGTGGCGGATGGGGGCGTCGCAGTAGGGGGTGCGGCAGGTGTCGTCGCGGGTGTGGATGAAGCGGCGCAGGCCGGTGGGGAAGATCCGGGCGCGGGAGTCCATTGCGACGAGGTCGCCGGTGGCGGGGTGGGTGTAGAGCCGGCGGAGCCAGGTGGTGAAGTCCCGGTCCTCGGCGTTCTTCCCGGCGCCGACGAGGTCGCGGGCCCAGGCGGCGGGGACGATGCCGTAGCCGGGGATCCGGGCGGGTTCGCTGTCGCCCTGGAACAGGGTGCGGTCGGTCATGATGACCTGGAGTTCGATGCCGGTGATGCCGCCCGGGGTGCCGGTGGTGCGTTCAACAAGCCCGTCGGCCATGAGCTGGCCCCGGGTACGGGGGTCCCCGGCGGCACGGAGGGTGTCCGCGGACCGGGCCAGCGCGGCCTGGACGGCGACCCCCTGGGCGACCGGGAGCAGTGCGGTCAGGTAGCACATGGTGTCCGGGGCCGGGCGGAAGCTGACGTGCCGGGCGGTGGCGGCGTGCGCGGCGCGCTCGGTGACGGAGCGAGGGTCCCGCCGGTACGCGGCGGCCCGGGCAGCCGCGACCAGGGCACGGTCACCCACCCCGGACAGCGTCCCGGCGTCGGGGGCGAGTTCGTCGTCAACGGCGGCCCGGTCGGCGGCGCTCAGGCAGGCGGTTTCGCGGACCAGCAGGGTGGCGCGCCATTCGTTGAGCTGCCCGGTTTCCAGTGCGGCGAGGGTGTGCGGCATCTCGGTGACGAGGGCCTTGGCGAGTCCCAGGAGCCGGCCGCCCTTGGCCGGGGATTCGCGCCGGGCGAGGGCGATCTGCGCGGCGACACCGGCGCCGAGCTGGTCCGAGGGCACGCCGGCGTCGGCCTGTTCACGGCGCTGCTGAAGTTCGAAGGCAACAGCCAGGCGGGCCTGGCGGGCGGCCATGGCGGACTTTCGGTCCTCGAGGTCCCGGATCTCGTCGATCATCGCCGCGCTCCCGGTGGCCAGCGGGACGGTCGCGAGCACGAAGGCCGCATCCGCGACCGCCACTACCCCTGGATTCGGAGCCACTGTGGACCCCTCTTCGCCGGATCCCTCTTTGCCGGACCCCTCTTTGCCGTCCATAGTCCAAGTGTCCCTGGGACCTACGACAATTAAGGGCTCTGATCGAGTACGGCACCCGAGCCGGATGCGCGCGACCGGAGCAGACATTGCCTCCTGACGACGTCATCGAGCGAGGAACCCTGTCTGAAACTCTGGCGCGGGTCCATCATGGGAGAGGGCGTCGGCTCGGCGCCCCAGGCGGTATCGGGCGGAGCGTTGTCCATGAATCAAAGGGAATCTATCGCGATGAGGATCGGCTCGCTGCCCTCGGACCGCCGCTCGCTGCTTAGGGCGGTCGGCGTCGGGGCCGCGGGCATAGCGGGGATGCCGCTGCTGGCCGCCTGCACGACCCAAAGTGCCCCAGCCGGCGCCGGAAGCAGCGACCCTGGCGCCTCTGGTACGCCGTCGGCGTCGCTGCTTCCGGCGCCGGAACCGCAGGTCAAACCGCTCCTGGACCAACAGAAGGTCAACGACGCCCTGGCCAAGCTGGACGGGACGGTCCAGAGCGCGATGGACAGCACCGGAGTCCCCGGCATCGCCGTCGCAGTGGTCTACCGGGACCAAGTGGTGTATGCCAAGGGCTTCGGCGTACGGGAGTCGGGCAGGCCCGAGACAGTCGACGCGGAGACGGTCTTTCAGCTGGCCTCGGTGTCCAAACCGCTGGCCTCCACGGTGGCGGCCGTCGCTGTGGGCCGCAAGGCCCTTTCCTGGACGGAGCCGGTGATCAACCACACCCCGGGCTTCGCCCTGAAAGACCCCTACGTCACGCGCAACGCCACGGTCGCTGACCTGCTGTCCCACCAAGGCGGCCTGCACACGGGCGCGGGCGATCTGCTGGAGGACCTCGGATTTGACCAGGCCTACATTCTCAGCCACCTCGACCAGGAGCCGCTGGACTCTTTCCGGGCCAGTTACAATTACAGCAACTTCGGCTACACGGCTGGCGCCAAGGCGGTGGCCGACGCCATGAAGACGCCCTGGGCAGACCTCGCCGAAGACGTCTTGTTCAAACCCCTGGGCATGAGCTCCACCAGCTATCGCCACGCGGACTACCAAAAGGCCTCGAACAGGGCCCTGATCCATGTGCCCGCCGGTAACAAGACCTGGGTGGCCAAGTACAGCCGCGACGCCGACGCCGAAGCGCCCGCCGGCGGGGCGAGTTCCTCCGTGCGCGACCTCGCCCTCTGGATCCGCCTCCAGCTCGCCAACGGCAGCTTTGAAGGCCAGGGGGTCATCGACCCGGAAGCCCTCGGTGTCACCCATGTGCCACACGTCGTGAACGGTCCGCCCCCGACTCCGGCCGCCCGTACCCGTTTCTACGGACTGGGCTGGAACGTCTCGTACGACGCCCAGGCCCGGCTCTCGCTCGGGCACTCGGGAGCCTTCAACCTGGGCGCCGCGACCGCCGTCTCGCTGCTCCCCGGCGAGCAGTTGGGCATTGTGGCCCTGACCAACGGCCGGCCGCAGGGCATCCCAGAAGCCATCTGCGCCACATTCCTTGACACGGCCCAGAACGGCGCCCCGACAGTGGACTGGTTCGGATTCACCGCTGGCGCTTTCCAGAAGATCGATGAGGCGGAGAAGCCAAAAGTTGACTACTCCCAGACGCCGCCGCGGGTCGAACCGGCGCGCGGCAACGATTTCTACGTCGGCAGTTATGCGAACTCCTATTACGGCCCGCTCAAGGTAGCGGTGGAGAACGGCGCGCTGTCCATGGAGCTGGGCCCGGCCGGCAGGACCACCAAGTTCCCGCTCAAGCACTTCGACGGCGATACCTTCAGCTTTGAATCCATCGGCGAGAACGGCAACGGCCTCGCGGGGGCAATCTTCGCCGCAGGTGCCGGCGCCGCCCCCGGTGCCGCTGCCCCCGGCGCCGGCGGCACGGCGCCGAACGTCAGGCTCGATTTCTACGATCAGACCGGACTGGGCACCTTCACCCGAGGCTGAGCCCGGACTTCCGTGAGCTTCTTCCGTAAGCTTCTAGGGCGAACACCCCGAGCCAAGGAACCTATGCCGATCAACAGACAGTCACTCAAGGAAGACGGGTTTACCGGGTTTAGGACTCTCGCAGCCCTGGACATCAACCGGATCCCGCAGCGGACCGGGATCTTCGCCGTGCTGCAGCCTGCAGGCTATGAACCGCGGTTTCTGCCCAAGAGCACGGCAGGGGTCTTTAAGAAGAAGGACCCTTCCGTCCCGGAGCCAGCGCTGACCGCAGAGTGGGTCGACGGCGCCGACGTCGTGTATCTCGGGAAAGCGGGCGCCGGCAGCAAGGGCAACCGCGGCCTTCGCCGGCAAATCCAGGAGTTCATCGATTTCGGCAAGGGCAAGCCGCCGGGCCACTGGGACGGCAGGCTCATCTGGCAGCTCGCCGACCCGGGATCCCTCCTGGTTGCCTGGAAGGAGCTGGCAGCGGAGGCAGTCAACCAAGCGGAGGCCGGATACCACGCCCGATTCCGTGACGACTACGGCCGGCTGCCGTTCGCCAACCTCGTCCAGGCCCGGGTCAAAGGCAAATAGGTCAAGGCAGGTAGGTCAAAGGCAAATAGCAGGCAGTTATTGACCGCCGTGGGTGAACCGTCCCGCCACCAACGTGGCGGCCACCGGCATCGCGGCAAATTCCGCGTCGGAAACAGTCAACGGGTCGCCGTCGAGCACTGCAACGTCGGCGGGGTCCCCGACCCGGAGCCGGCCCCGACCGCGGCTCGAGGCCGTCAGGGCCTCCTGCCGCGTGAGCGCCTGCTCGGCATGCCATGGCCCGCGGCCATCCTGCCGGGCCCGCGCCGTGGCGGCGGACATGGCAGTCCACGGGTCCAGCGGGGCAACGGGGGCGTCGGAGCCAAGGGCCAGCGTCGCACCGGCGGCTACCAGCGAACGGAGCGGGAAGGACCGGTCTGTGCGCCCTGGCCAGTTCGCCTCGGCGGCGTCCCGGTCGTCGAGGGCATGCGCAGGCTGGACGCTCGCGGTCACACCCAACCGGCCGAAGCGGGCGAAATCTTCGCTCCGGACAAACTGGGCATGTTCCACGCGCCCGGCAATGCCCGCCGCCTCGAACGCATCCAACGCGACCCGGTTGGCCGCGTCGCCAATCGCGTGGACCGCCGGCACAAAGCCCGCCTGCCGCGCCCGGACCAGCAGGGCGAGCAACTCCGCCTCGCTCACCGTCAGCAGGCCGTGGCCGCCGTTCGGATACGGGTCAACGCAGTACGCTGTGCGGGTATTGAGTGATCCGTCGATCAGCACCTTCAATGGGCCCACGGTCAGGAGGCCGCCGCTCCCGGCCACCGCCAAACCTGACCGCAACCCCTCGGCCACGGCCCGGTCCAGATCCTGCGGATAGACCCCCGCCTCAACCCGCAAGGCAGCGAAGCCGCCGGAGATCCGCCGCAGCCAGGCGTCGCGGTTCCATGTCATCTCGAAGTCCACGATCCCGACCACGCCCCGCGCCGCAGCAGCCTGCCCCGCCAGCTGCACCCACGGATCCACCACCGTATCCGGAAGCTGACCGAGCTCGCGGGTCAGGGCGAACGCGGGATCTTCCCGGAGCAGCCCGTCCGCGTCCACTCGCACTCCATACCGTTGGGCCGCTGCGGAGTTGAGCCAGACACAGTGGAGGTCGTGGCTGATCAGCGCTGTCGGCCGTCCGCGCGTCACGCCGTCGAGGAGGCCCAGGCTGGGCAGGTCAGTCCAGACGGCATCGCGGAAACCGACGCCCACCAGCGTCTGGACAGCTCCCGGAGCCCCAGTGCCGCCGGCTCCGGCGAGATGGGACCCGGCGATATGGGACCTGACGACGGCGGCAGCCTCGCGCGCCGAGCTGGCACCGGAGAGGTCAAGCCGGTTAGAGGCCAGCGCCCACTGCGTCATGTGGACATGCTCATCCCATAGCCCCGGTATGACGTAGCGGCCGTCCAGGTCCACCACGCGGGTTGCGGCGGGGACCTCAGACGCGTCCTTCCGCGACGGGATGATCGCAGACACGGCACCGCCGCGGAGATGAACGTCGAAGCATATTTCGTCCCCAGGTTGCCGCATCGAGGCCAACACGAGGTCCGGCGAGAGGCAGGGACCGAGCGGAGCAGACATAGAAACAGGCTAGGCGTGCACCGCCCTTGAACCTAAAGAGGAGCACCTAAAGAGGAGCACCTAAAGAGGACCACCTAAACCCGGAGGGCCTAAAACATACACAAGGGACTTTTGCCCCTTACCCCTGCCGGGCGCGCCCACCAAGCTAAATGTGGGGAGATTCCTGCACGGCCAGTTGGGGGTCGTAGTTGAGGGAGGAATCGCTTCATGCAATGCAGCACGGGTCTCACAGCGAATTGGGGAAGGAAATGGCGTTTGCACTTTCCGGCTTCAGCAGGAAAAGGCAGGAGACCACGGCCACATGACTATGCACCACCATTCGGGGGACCCCAAACTCAAAGTTCTCATACGCCTAAACGCCGACGCCGAAACAGCTCGGATCGAGGTTCATGGTGTGGTGACCGTAGCCAACGTGCGGGCACTGTACGTTGTTTGCCGCCGCGTCACGAGCAAGCTCCCCAGTTTTGAGCTCGTGCTCGACCTCGCCCATGCCCGGGTGTCGGCCGCCGCGATCGAGGAACTCCGTGAGCGCGCCCGCGCGTCGTTGATGTCTTCGGGGATCGATGGCACCGAGACTCCGTGCCGTCTGCGCCTCGTAGACCCGCTGGTCATCCTCAAAGCCAAGGAACACGTATGAAAGCCCTCGTCTACGGTGGGCCCGGGGAGAAGTCCTGGACCGACGTCCCCGATCCCACCATTCAGAGCCCCAGCGATGTGATCGTCAAGGTGGACACGACCACCATCTGCGGCACCGATCTGCACATCCTCAAAGGCGACGTCCCGGCCGTGGCCAAGGGCCGCATCCTGGGCCACGAGGGGGTCGGCACCATCACGGAGATCGGCGCGTCCGTCACCAGCCTCAAGGTCGGGGACCGCGTCATCATTTCCTGCATCAAGTCCTGCGGGCACTGCGCCAACTGCAAGACAGGCCTGTATTCGCACTGCTTGGGGGAGGAAGGCACGTCCGGCATCGGCTGGGTTTTCGGGCATCTGATCGACGGCACCCAGGCCGAGTTCGTCCGCGTCCCGTACGCCGAGAACTCCCTGCATCTCCTGCCTGAGGGAGTCAGCGACCAACAGGCCGTCATGCTCTCCGACATCCTTCCCACCGGCTTTGAGATCGGCGTGCAGTACGGCCGGGTCAAGCCCGGCGACACGGTGGCCGTGATCGGCGCCGGCCCGGTCGGACTCGCCGCGATCTGTACCGCCGGACTTTACGGCGCCGCGACGATCATCGCCGTCGACCTCGACGCGAACCGGCTCGAAAAATCCCGCGAATTCGGCGCCACGGATGTGGTCCTGTCCAGCGCTGCCAACTGGAGGGAACAGGTGATGGTCCTGACCGACGGGCAGGGCGTGGACGTCGCGATCGAGGCAGTCGGCGTCCCGGCGACGTTCACGATGTGTACAGACATCGTGCGGCCGGGCGGCAACGTGGCCAACGTGGGCGTCCATGGCAAAGCCGTGGAACTGCATGTCGAAGACCTCTGGATCCGAAACATCAACATCAGCATGGGCCTGGTGAACACCAACACCACCCCCATGCTGCTCAAGCTCGTCGCACAACAAAAAATCCCCGCAGACAGTTTCGCCACCCACCACTTCATCTTTGACGAGTTCATGGAGGCGTACGACACTTTCGCCCACGCCGCGGAGACGAAGGCCCTCAAAGTGGTGATCACCGCATGAAGGCGTTCTTCGTCTACGGTCCTGACTTCGGGCGGCGCCGGCCAACGGCAGTCAAGGCGGCCGCCCGCGACACACGCCTGCGCACCTTCAGCCACGGCGATGCCGCCACGAAGATTGCGCGTGTCCTCCGTGCCGGCGGTGCAGACATCATCGCCGAAGCCATGCCGTTCCTGACCTCGCGCGGGCGGTAGCGGCCAGGGCCGCCAGTTTCCGGAAGTCCCGCCCAGCCGGGTGTGGCAAACGGACCATCTGAAAGGACGGCGGCCATGAAAGCAGGCCGGATTGTCATGCTGGTGATCGGCTCGCTGTGCGCGCTGGTCGGCCTGGGACTGCTGGCGGGCGCCGGCGTCGCGGGTTGGGTCAATTACCAGCAGCGCGACGGCAGGTACTTCATCACGCCGTCGGAGCAGTTCTCAGGCAACTCCTACGCGCTGACGACCCCACGGCTGGACCTCATGACCGGAGGCGGCGTGAACGACGGCGTCCCCGTGGACTTTCCGGGCAGCGTGCTGCTCCGCGGTTCCACCGCCGATCCCGGCAAGGAAATCTTCATAGGCATTGCCCCGCGGGCCGATGTCGCGGCGTATCTGGCCGGGGTCCAGCGCACCGAAATCGTCGACGTCAGGTTTGACCCCTTTCGCGCGCGGTACCGCGAAGTGAACGGTACCAAAGTCCCGGCCCAACCGGCGCAGCAGAACTTCTGGGCCGCGACGGCCACGGGCCCGGGGGAGCAGGAACTGACCTGGAACCTTCGCTCCGGGGCTTGGGCCGTAGTGGTCATGAACGCCGACGCGAGTTCCCCAGTGAGCGTGAATCTGCAGGCCGGGGCACGCACGGACCTGCTCTTGCCGGTATTCATCGGACTGCTGATCGGGGGCCTGGTGATGCTGTTGATCGGAGTGCCGCTGATCGTGCTGGGCGCCGCAGGGCTCGGCCGTAGCGCGCCGGGCCAAGGCGGAACGGGCAGCGGCGTCCCTCCTGGTTACCTGCCGGCCCAGCCCGGCCAGCCGTATCCGGCGGGTGCCTACCCGCCCGGGGCCGCCCCCGGCCAGCAGAACATGTCTGCCTCGCCGGGTGCTGTAGCGGCTTACGCTGCCGCGCCGGGAACTCAGTATCCGGTGACTCCCTATCCGGTAACGCCGGGAGCGACTACACCGTACGTTTACCCCGCACGCCTCCACGGCTACCTGGACCCGAATCTCTCACGGTGGATGTGGCTCGTGAAATGGTTCCTGGCCATCCCGCACTGCATCATCCTGTTCTTCCTCTGGTTCGCCTTCGGCGTGGTCACGATCGTGGCATGGTTCGCGATCCTGTTCACTGCGCGCTACCCCCGCTCGCTGTTCAATTTCAATGCCGGCGTGATCCGCTGGAACTGGCGCGTGGCCTTCTACGCCTTCAGTGCGATCGGCACGGACGCCTATCCGCCCTTCACGCTGGCTCGCACCGATTACCCGGCGGACTTCGACGTCGACTATCCTGAACGGCTATCCCGAGGCCTGGTGCTGGTGAAATCTTGGCTGCTGGCCATTCCGCATCTGCTGATCATCGGCGTGCTGACGGGGACCGCGACGACGTGGGTGTTCCAGGGCGGTGAGTGGGAACAGCAAAGTGTGGGCATCTCCCTCCTGGGGCTGCTGGTCCTCATTGCCGGCGTGATCCTGTTGTTCACGGGTCAATACAGGCGGGGGATCTTCGACCTCCTGCTCGGCCTGAACCGCTGGATCTACCGCGTGATCGCCTACGTTGCCCTCATGCGGGACGAGTATCCGCCGTTCCACCTCGATATGGGTCCGGTCGATCCGGGCGAGCTGCCGGTGCCAGCCTACGCCGGACCGGCAGGGGGACCCGCCGTCGGTGAAGGGCCCCACGGTGAAGGACCCGGAGGGCCGCCCAAAAGCTAGTGCGGTGCCGCGTTGACGCCGCCCCCGGGTCCGGATGACCGGACCGGTCCTATCAAGGACGTCGGTTGAGATCGAGCTGCTCTTCGGCGGCCAGGAGGAAAGTGCGCTCTTGCGCAGTCAAAGTCCCTCCGGACGCAAGCTCGGCATCCCAGACTTCAACGATCATCCGGTGCAGCCGTTCGCCGGTTGGCGCGGCGGGGTCGCTTTCGAGGAGGCCGCCGCCGCCTGCATGCTGCAGGACCCGGTCCCTGATGGGTTCGACGCCGGCGAGGGTGTCGGCCGCCCAGCGGGCCTGCCGTTTGAGGCGGCTATGGCCAGCCACCGCGGGCACCGTCAAGCCTGCCCCGCCCAGGATGAGGGTGACCATCTCCACGACCCGGATGACGGCGTCGGAGGGCACGGGGACAGCCAAGAGCGCTGGGATTGGGACCGAGAGCAGCCCGATCGCGAACCTGATCGTCACTAACAGGGCGAGAACGCTGCCGGCGCCGACCATGGTGAATCCAACCTTGAAAGACCTTCGCATCCTCGGGATATAGCGGAAGCACGCGGCGGCGACCCCGCCGCAGACCCACCCAATGAATGCGATCAGGACCGCGGAAAACAGGGCGGCCGGCAGGCGCTCATGGTACAGCCCCCAGCTGTTGGTCGTCGGGATGGGACCCGTCAGGATGAAGAACGTCAATTCCAGCGCCAGCGTGAGCGTCAGCGGCAGGGAGCGCACCCGAACCCGGCGGGTGCCGGCCGGCACGATCGCATCAAGGACTGATCGCCGGAGGTACCAGACGCTGAAGATCATCGAGGTATGCAAGGCAAGCTTCGCGACATTGATACCGCCGATGTGGGAATCGACCGTCGCGTACACGTCCGGCGACATCAGCACCGATCCGACACCGGCGAACAAACCCGCAAAGAACACGGTATCGCCGCGGTTCCGCATCATGGCCGGGATCCGGGCCCCGGCGAGAACGAAAAGGACCGCGGCTGCGACGAGCTGGATCATCCGAAAACTGATCCGAAGTTCCCCGGCTGGCCGCCCGAGCGGTCCTGGGAACGTCGGATGCGTGCGGCGAGACGGTCGGCCAGGAGCTCCGCCGCGACCTCGAACTCATTGAGGAAATCGGTCCTCTTGAGTGCCCTGACGACGCGCTCCGGATCCAGATCCGGGAAGAACGTGCCCGCATACTCTGCGGACACGATGTCCTGCTCGTGGCGCATGACCATGTGGGCGAACTCGTGGAGGACAATCTGCTGCCGGTGGACTTCGGAGGCAGCCCGGGCGTGCATGATGAGGTCCATGTGGTCAAGGCCGAACCACAGACCGCAGACCTTGTCCGTTGCCCCTTCAATGGGCTTGATGACGATCTTGCGGTTTCGCTGCCGTTCAAGGTGCGCCTGGATTGATGCCAGCGAGACCGGCTCATTGAGGGAGAGGCCGGCTTCTGCTTCCCGTGCCCGCGACCGGGCGGCGTCGTAATCCATGTACCAAGTCCTTGGCTGTTGATAGAGCGTCAGCGTGGACACGCCACTTCCTGACGGCCAAACCTCGCCAGAATCATATCAGTGCAGGTCAGCGCGTGGTGAAGGGGCTCCGGGGCATCAGGGCTGGGGAGATTCCCCGCGGGAGGGCTGGTCAGGATCCTCGCGGGAGAGCTGCTCGTCGATCAGGTCGCGGATCTGGAGCAGGGTCTCCGGGGAGAGCCCGTCCAGTTGGCGGGCGGCGAAGTTGCGCACCTTGTTGACCCGCATCGAGGCGAGCAATTCAAGCTGCGCCTCCACCCGGGGCGGAAGCTCTTCGTCGCCGTCGATCAGGTAGTTCTCGCTTACACCGAAGAACTTGGCCAGATTCTGTAGGAGTTCGACCTTCTTGACGGCCGGTCCGGAGCCCGACCGCATATAGTGCCACCGGGCGCGGGAGAGCGGCGTCCCGGCAGCGGACATGGCGTCCCGGACGTCCGCGAACGTGACTTTTCGGCCCTCGGCTTCAGCGGTGTCCAGCAGGATGTTCAGCTTTCGGGCCAGGGCTGGACCCGGCGCGGAGGTCGGCTGGTCGTCGCTCACAGTGGCTTCTTTCATCGGACGAATTTCATCAGGCGCGGCTTGTCACAATACGTCAGGTCGCCTGCGAGTCTAGCAGATTGGACACGTCCAATATTTTCCGGGTAGGCTCAGGCAGGGAAATTGGACGTGTCCAATTTCTCGTGTGCTGGGGCGGATAGAGCCCGCCCGGTACGTCGTGGTTCGGTCAGGAGTGTGCATTGGGGGGACGCCTGGCCGGGTCCCGGCGTGGCAACCGTCCCTGCCACGCCTCGGGCCGCGACGGTCCGCGCGGCTCCCGGTCCTCTTGCCACCGGCCGTCCTCAAGAACATAGTTGAGGGAATTCACGAACTCCGCGGCACTAGGCAGGCGAACATGCTGAATATCGGGATTCCGGAAAACGGCTTGCTTCACGGCAAGACCGCCCTGATCTACGGCGGCGGAGGAGCGGTTGGCGGGGCGGTGGCGAGGGCTTTCGCGGCCGACGGCGCCACGGTCCACATTGCCGGGAGGACCGAATCGCGGCTGGAAAAAGTAGCCAATGACATTCGCGAGGCCGGCGGCACAGCCGAGACCGCCGTCGTCGACGCCCTGGACGAAGAGCAGGTGGATGCCTTCGTAAGCCGGGTGGCGAAGAAGAGCAAGAGGATCGACATCTCCTTCAACGTGATCTCGTTTGGCGACGTCCAGGAGCCACTCATGGAGATTGACGTGGATGACTTCACCCGGCCCATCACCATGGCCGCTCGTACGCACTTCCTTACCACCCGCGCGGCCGCCTCTTACATGGTCAAGCAGCGCTCCGGCGTCGTGCTCATGTTTGGCGGCTCTGGCCCGCAGACCATTCCCGGCCTGGGCGGCTTCAAGGTGGCGCTCGATGCGATGGAAGGGCTGCGCCGGCAGTGGGCCCTCGAGCTGGGAAAATACGGCGTCAGGGTGGTCACCATGGTCACCGGCGGCATTATCGAAACCATCCCGTGGCAGGCCGAGGGCCGCGAGGAGATCGTGGTGGAGATTGCCAGGGCCGCGCACTTGAATCGGACGGCCACGCTGGCGGACGTCGGAAACGTGGCCTCCTTCATTGTCTCGGACAAGGCGGCGGCCATCACGGACGCGACCGTCAACATTTCCGCCGGCGCGATCGTGGACTACTGACGCCGGCTAGGCCACCAGGTTGGCTGCAGCGACATCCATGTGTTCGAGGATGGTTGTGCGGGCCAGTGTCGCGTTGCCGGTCTCGATTGCGGCGACGATGTCGTGGTGCCGGTCTACGCTCATGTTCTTTACGGCCCGCTCGATCCCGGCAAACATGATGGACATCCGAATGGAGCCCTCAAGCGACTCCCAGGAGTGCAACAGGGTCTCGTTTCCGGTGAGCCGGCACAGTGTTCGGTGGAACTCAAGATCGGATTCAATCCGTTCCTCCAGACTCGCCTCGGCGGCCGCGGCCATAACATCGACGGCCGAGCGCAGGGATGCAATCACCGACGTCCGGTCCGGCAATTCACACAGCGTCCGGACCGCGAGCGATTCGAGCGCCGCCCGGACGGCGAAGATGTCGCGGATTTCCTTGCCGTCCAGGTGCCGCACAGACAAGCGGCCGCGCGGTCCCGCCGACAGCAATCCTTCTTGTTCCAGCTGGCGCAGGGCCTCGCGCAGCGTTCCCCGGCTGATCTGGAGCATGTCGGACAGTTCGGTTTCGACCAGATGCCGACCCGGCTCCAGTTCACCGCTCGTGATGGCCGTGCGCAGGGCGGATAGCGCCTGCTCGCGGAGGCTCTTCTTTTCCAGTCCGAGAAGCGGGGCTGTTGCTCCGGCCATGGTTTATCCTCACTGTCAGTGGTCAACTGTCTACAGTTGGTCTGTTAACAGTTGATGGTACGGCACGAACGCGGGACCGGCAGCTGCCGGCCCCGCGCATCTTCAGGCAAGCTCGGCGAGCACCTTGGCGACGATCCTCTGCACGGAGAGCCCGTACCGTTCGTGCAGGGTGGGTAGCGCGCCGGCGTCGAGGAACTTGTCCGGCAGCGCCACCGGCACCACCCGTTTGCCCAGGCCTGCGGTGACCACGGCCGAGGCGACAGTCTCGAACAACCCGCCCACCACGCTGTGGTTCTCCAGCGTCACCGCGAGGCGGTCGGTGTTCAGCTCGGCGAGGACCGTCGCGGCGTCGAACGGCTTGAGGGTGGGGGCATGGACAACCGCCACATCCACGTGGTGCGCCGCCAGCGCCTCGGCCGCCTGAAGCGCCCGCATGGTCATCAGCCCGCTGGAGACGAAGACGACGTCGCGGCCCCCGCGCAGGACTTTGGCCTTGCCGAGCTCGAAGCTGTAGTCGTACTCGTCCAGCACGGTGGGGACATTGCCGCGCAGCAGGCGCAGGTACGTGGGCCCGTCGCTGGCCGCCAGCTGCGGGACCGCCTGCTCGATGTCCAGGGAGTCGCAGGGATCCACGATGGTCAGGTTGGGCATTCCGCGGAAGATCGCCATGTCCTCGGTCGCCTGGTGGCTTGGCCCGTAGCCGGTGGTCAGCCCGGGGAGCCCGCCGACGATATTGACGTTGAGGTTCGGCTCGGCGGCGTCCAGGCACAGGAAGTCGTAGGCGCGCCGGGCAGCGAACACCGAGTACGTCGACGCGAAGGGGACCAGACCCGTCTCAGCCAGGCCGGCCGCGGCGCCGAAGAGCAACTGCTCGGCCATGCCCATCTGGAAGAACCGTTCCGGGAAGGCCTGGGCGAAGATGTGCATGTCCGTGTATTTGCCCAGATCCGCGGTCAGTCCCACGATCTTGTCATTCTCCTGAGCGGCCTTGACCAAGGCGTGCCCGAACGGCGCGGACATGGTCTTCTGGCCGGGATCCGCGAAGGAGGCGATCATGGCCGAGGTCTTCAGCTTCGGGGTGGTGGCGGTGCTCATCGGGTGGCCTTTCCTTCGTAGCCTGCGGTCAGTTGTTCGCGGCAGAGTTGCCATTCGTGTTCCTCAATGCGCATGAAGTGGGCTTTTTCGCGATCTTCCAGCAGTGGGACGCCGCGGCCCACCTTGGTATCGCACAGGATCACGGAGGGTCGTCCGACGGTGGCCGCCTGGGCGGCTGCGTTGTCGAAGGCCTTCAGGAGTTCGGCCATGTTGTTGCCGTCCACGCGCTGGGTGTACCAGCCGAAGGCTTCCCACTTTTCGGTGACGGGCTCGGTGCGCAGCACGGTGTCCGTCTTGCCGTCGGCCTGCAGGGCGTTGATGTCCACCATGGCGGTCAGGTTGCCGAGCTGGTGGTGGTGGGCGCCCATCGCGGCCTCCCATGTCGATCCCTCGTCCAATTCACCATCGGAGAGGAAGTTGTAGACCCTGGCCCCGGACCCCTGGTACCGCAGGCCGAGAGCCATGCCCACGGCGATGGAGAGGCCGTGACCGAGGGAGCCGCCGGAAATCTCCATACCGGGGGTGTAGGTGGACATCCCCGACATCGGCAGCCGGGAATCATCCGAGCCGTAGGTCTGCAGTTCCTTGACGGGGATGATTCCGGCCTCGGCGAGAGCCGCGTAGTGTCCGATCGCGTAGTGGCCGGTGGAGAGCAGGAACCGGTCACGTTCCTCCCACTCGGGATCGTCCGCTCGGAAGCGGAGCTGGTCCGCGTAAACCGCGGCGAACATATCGGCCGCGCCGAGGGCCTGGCCGACATAGCCCTGGCCCTGGACCTCGCCCATATTCAGGGCGTGGTGCCGGATCCGGTAGGCGGCGCTGGAGACGCGTTCAGTGCGTTCGGCGCTTCCTTCGGGTGCCTTGCTGGGGGATGTTGTTTCCTGCGTGAGAACCACAGTTCTGCCTTTCGAAAGTGGTGGATGCGTTTGAGGGATGCCTTCAGGCGTCCGGGCCGGTAGGTTCCTATGCGCTCACGTGTGCGGGGGTGCTTTTCGTGGCTTCATCGGCCAGCTTGCGTTCGCGCTTGCCCCAGGTTTCCCGGGTGGCGACGGCTGCCCAGAGACCAATGGCTGCGTAGAGGCCGAAGAGCAGCGCCGGGCCCATCCAGCCGAAGCTGACGAACAGCAGGGTGGTGATGAAGGGGGTGAAACCGGAGACCATGGCTGAGATCTGGTAGGCGAGCGATGCGCCCGAGGCGCGGGTCTTGGCTTGGAAGAGCTCGGGGAACCAGGCGCCTTGAGCACCGGCAAGGGAGTTCTGGCACACGGCGTAGGAGATCACGAGGGTGGCAATAACGAAGACGAACAGGCCGGTGTTGACCAGCAGGAACATTGGGACGGCGAACAGCACGGCGAAAGCACAGGACCAGAGGTAGACCGGCCGGCGGCCGATCCTGTCCGTCAGCCGGGCCCAGAACTGGGTGGCGAAGATGCCGATTGCGGAGGCGATGCACAGAGCTACGAGGGTCTGGGTCTTATCGGCGAGGTGCTGGCTGTTCAGATAAGAAATCATGTAGGTGATGGATACTGCGTAGCCTGCCGTTTCGGCGATGCGGAGGCCGATTCCCTTGACGATGTTGCGCCAGTCGGTCTTGATCACCTCGACGATGGGGGACTTCACGATGTCTCCGCTGTCCTTGACCTCGTCGAAGACGGGGGACTCCGGAACCTTGGAGCGGATGATCAGGCCGACGACCACGAGCAGGATGCTGGCGAGGAACGGAATGCGCCAGGCGAGTTCGCCGCCGAGCTGGACGCTGAAGAGGAACACCAGGTTGGCCAGCAGCAGCCCGACCGGGAAGCCCGCCTGGACCATGCCGGTGTACTTGCCCTTGGATTTCCAGGGCGCGTGTTCGTAGCTCATGAGGATGGCGCCGCCCCATTCCGCGCCGAAGGCCAGGCCCTGGACGATGCGGACGAACACGAGCAAGGCCGGAGCCAGGAGGCCGACCTGGCTGTAGGTCGGGAGCAGGCCGATCACGAAGGTGGCGATGCCCATGAGGATCAGCGAGGCCACGAGGACGGGCTTGCGGCCGAGCTTGTCGCCGAGATGGCCGCCGATGATGCCGCCGATCGGGCGGGCCGCAAACCCCACACCAAGCGTGGCGAACGCAGCCAGCGTTCCCGTTACCGGATCGCCGGTGGGGAAGAAGGCAATGCCGAAGTACAGGGCCGCAGCCGTGCCGAAACCAATGAAGTCATACGTTTCGATCACTGCGCCGACGCTGGAGCCCATTGCAACGCGCCGGGCGTCCTTCGTGCCATGCACCGGGCCCCGCATGGTGAGAGCTTCGTTGCTCATGTCAATCCCTTTCGAAGAGAGCTGCCGACGCTTTCGCGCCGACACTGTCGACTGTTAACAGATGATACGCCAGTGTGACCCAGGCCATAGGCAATGTCAACAGTCAACTTCAAAGGTTGACTGTTGACAACCGAATTTGTAGTGTGGTCCATATCACCATCGCCCCAAGGCGCGACCAGAGGATCAACGACGATGTTCAACCCCCGACTCGGCTGCTCGTCCATCAGCTTCCGCCACCAGGACCTGCCCGAAGCCCTGCGCACCATCGCGGGCCTCGGCTTCGAGGAAATAGATCTCGGCGCCCTCCCCGGAGTGTGCGACCACGTTCCCTACGACCTCGATGCCGAGGCCGTCGCCACCGTGACGGCCGAGGTCGTTGCATCCGGGCTGCGTGTCCGGTCGGTCAACGGGGACATCGGGGACCTGAACGCCATGCTCGACGCCGACGCACAGTCCGCGCGGAACCGGCACCTTGACGCGCTCCTCACCTTGGCGGCCTGCACCGGCGCCAAGGCCCTGGTCCTGCCCTGCGGCGCCCTCGGCCACGAGCCCGTCCGCAGCCTCGACGAGGACCTGGACACGATTGCCGCGCAACTCATCGCCGCCAAGCAACGGGCGGACGATTTCGACGTCGAACTCTGGACCGAATCACTGCACTTCCTGCGGTTCTGCTGGAACCTGGAGCTCGCGGAACTACTGGCCCGGCGGCTGTCCGGCTCCGGCGTCGGGATCGTCATGGACTTCAGCCATATCGTGGCCGCCGGCGAGGAGCCGCTGGAATATCTCAAGCGCCATCAGGGCCGGATCGCCCACGTCCACCTGCGCGATGCCGTGCCGGGGAACATCAACCTCAGCATCGGCAACGGCCAGGCAGATTTCGCCGCCGGCCTGGGCGCCCTCGCAGCCGCTGGCTACGCCGGCCACTTCTCCTTGGAGCTGGAGACCCGGGACGTCACCCACGGGGAACGCCCGGCCGCGGCCGCCAAGGCCGCCAGCTTCATAACAGACCTCATCTGACCTGCCACACCAACGAACAACCCAAGGAGCATCATGAGTACCATCCAGCGCACCGCCGTCCTCACGGGGGCAACCTCGGACCGGGGCATCGGCATCACCACCGCACGCCGCTACGCCAGCCAGGGCTGGGCCGTGGTGATCCTGGACCTCGACGGCGAGAAGTCCGCCAAGGTCGCAGTGGAGATCGGCAACGAGTTCAACGTTCCGGCGTTTGGCTACGAGGTCGACGTCGCCAGCGAGGACTCCGTGACAGCCGCGTACAACGCCGTGGCCGCAGAGGTCGGCTCCGGCAGCCTCCCCGCCGTCGGCGCCCTCGCCAACATCGCCGGCATCACCTCCCCGGTGCCGTTCCTCGAGACCACACTGGACCTCTGGAACAAGGTCATGGCCGTGAACGCAACGGGAACCTACCTTGTTACCCGCGCCTTCCTGCCGGACATGATCGCCAGCGGCTGGGGCCGGATCGTGAACATGTCCTCCGTCTCCGCCCAGCGCGGCGGCGGCGTCTTCGGCAAGGTTCCGTACTCCGCAGCTAAGGCGGCCATCCTGGGCTTCACCAAGGCCCTGGCCCGCGAAATCGGCAGCACCGGCGTGACCGTCAACGCCATCACTCCGGGCGCCGTGGACACCAACATTCGCGTAGGCAGCACGGACGAGCAGGAAGCAGCCATCAACGCCGGCATCCCGCTGGGCCGCAACGCCAGCACCGAGGAAATCGCGGCTGTCATTACGTTCCTGTCCTCCGAGGAATCCGCCTACCTCACCGGAACCACCATCGACATCAACGGTGGAAGCCACATCCACTAGCACCTCGCCGGCCGAAGGTGGCCGTGCTGGCCGGCGGCGGCTCGGGTTCCTCCAAGGTTAGGCATCTAGCATGAGCCCGTGCCGCCCCTTGATGTAGTCCTCACCGCCTGGCAGATCGACTGGACCGCCGCTGCCCTGATCAGCGGGTCGGCGGTGCTGTATGCGCTGGGCCTGAAGGCTGCGGCGGCGCGCGGCCATCGCCACCCCGTCTGGCGGACGCTGGCGTTCTATTTCCTGGGTCTCGGGTTCCTGGCCGTGTTGACGTGCGGCTTCCCCGGCGTCTACAGCGCACAGCTTCGGTGGGCGTTCACGCTCAAGATTTCCCTGCTGCTCTTCGTGGTGCCCTTGCTGATCGGGCTGGGAAAGCCGATCTCCCTGGCCCGGGCGGCCCTCCCGCCACGGGGCCTCGAACGGCTGAACAAGGCGCTCGCACACCGTGCTGTGCGGCTCGTCGGCAACTCAATGGCCGCCCCGCTCCTTGGCCTTGCGCTCTTCTCGACCTTCCTCACGCCGGCGTTCTACACCCTCCGCGCAGCCCCGTTGGCCGAGGCGTTCCTGACCATCGGGGTCCCGCTGCTCGGCATGATGATGGCACTGCCGATCATCGAGGAGGCGGACTTCCGCCGTTCCAGCGCGTTCTTCATCCTGGAATTCGTGTTTGTGTTCATTGAGCTGCTGGTCGATGCCGTGCCCGGGATCCTGCTGCGCCTCAACGGCCAGGTACTCGATCACGTCACAACCACGTCGTCCCCGCTGGGCTGGTTCCCCGACGCCCTGCGCGACCAGCAACTGGCGGGGGACGTTCTGTGGTTCATCTGCGAAATTGTCGACTTGCCCCTAATCATCCTGATGTTCATCCGCTTCTCGCGCAGCGACAAGCACGAGGCCCGCGGCTTCGATGACCTCACGGACGAGGCGCTGGATGAACTGAATGAGGAGCACTTGCGGCGCGGCCGCTAAGTCCCCGCACCCTGGGTACTATTCCACGCTGACCTTGATCCGCTGAACCACGTTATTGCCCATGCCTTGGTAGTTCCACGCCGGTTCCAGCGGCTGCACCGCGCCGCTGGCATCGGTGGCACGGCAGGAGAGCTCGTGTTCGCCGGGATCGGCCACCCACGGCATCGACCACGCGCACCAGGCGAACGGCGCGGCCGGGTGCTCCAGATGGGCCGCGGCCCACTTTCCGTCGATCCCGACGTCGACGCGCTGCACGGCCTCTTGACCGGACCACGCCCGGCCGGTCAGCATCACCGGTCCGCGGGGCAGGATCCGTTTCCGGGTGAAGAAGTCCGGGACGCCCGGGGGAACCATGAGCGAGCGGACCTTTATCCACGTGACCGGGGTGCCGGGATCGTCGGCATCCTGCTGGTAGCGGTACGCCACGGCCTGCTGGAAACCATCATAGGGCTTGGTCAGGACCCTGATCGAGGACAGCCACTTCACGCTCGCCATGCCGTACCAGCCAGGAACCACCAGCCGGAGCGGATAGCCGTGCTGCGGCGGCAGGTCTGCGCCGTTCATCCGGTAGGCGAGCACGACGTCGGGCCGCAGGGCCTCGCCGATCGGAAGGCTCCGGGCGAACTGCTGGGTGACGCCACCTTGGACGCCGGAGTCCGCCCCGGTGAAGAGCACCTCGACGGCGTCGTCCTCCACACCGGCCTGGGTCAGCAGGTAGGCGAGCGGGACGCCGGTCCACACCGCGGTGCCGATACCCTCCAGGACCCACGGCTGGCTCAACGGGCGGGGCCGCAGCAGGGACCGGCCGTTCCCGGCGCACTCCAGGGTGACCGGGAGGGTAATGCTCGGTGCCCGGCGCAGGGCCCGCATGCTCAACTCCACCGCCCGCTGCACCGCGCCGCCGATTTGCAGATGCCAGTGCTCGAGGTCGATGAACGGGATGTCGAAGTGGGTGAGCACATAGTGCAGCCCGGGCGGAGTGGTATCGATCTGCAGGGCCTCGAGCGGCATGGAATGATTCCGCACGGCGAGCTGAAGCTCGTCCGCTGTCAGCGGGCCGTGGCTCGGCTCGCCGGAGTGCGGCGCGAGTCTCCGGTCCTGCCGTCGCGGACTTTTCAGAACTCCGGAGTGTCTGGACATTTGCTTTGGCATGGCGTTGCGATTCTTCTTTGCACGGATACTTCTGTGCGCTGGCCGGTTGCTGGCCGGCGTCACCCTGAAATCAGGTCTACGCCGCGGCCCGGAAACCGTCAACACCGGGACAGGCCGGCCCGTCAGGCTCCGCGAGGAAGCTGGTGTGCGGGCTACAGCGTGTGCGCCTCGGCCAAAAACTGCTCCAGGCTCAGCGGTTCGCGGCCCGTCAGCTCATGCACTGCCGACGTCGGGCCGGCCAGTTCGCCGGCCGCGATGGCCGTGTACGTGCTCACCCAGGCGTCCACCTGCCACGGCGGCGCGCCGTAGGAGGCGCGGGATGCGTAGGCCTCCGCCAGGGTCTCGTTGTGGAAGGTGATGGCCCGGCCGGTTCCGGCGGTCAGGAGTTCCGCGCCGCGGGCCAGCGAGATGTTCTCCGGTCCGGTCAGATCATAGGTCCGGCCCACGTGCAGGGCCGGGTCCCGCAGAACGGTGACGGCCGAGCGGGCAATGTCCGCCCGCGAAACGGCCGCCATGACCCCATCCCCGGCCGGCCCGCGGATGACGCCGTCTTCCCCGGCCAGCAGCGGCAGGAAGTCCAGGTAGAAGTTGTCCCGCAGGAACGTGTAGTCGATGCCGGAGGCCCTGATGCGCTCCTCCGTCGCGAAGTGGTCCCGGCCCAGGGTGAACGTGGAGTCCTGCGCCGCGCCGAAGAACGAGGTGTACACGATGTGCTGGACGCCCGCTGCCGCCGCGGCGTCGACGAAGGCGTAGTGCTGCTGCAGCCGGTCCTCGGCCTCGGCGGCAGAGACCATGAACAGCGTTTTCGCCCCGACCAGCGCAGCCTTCGTTCGCTCCTGATCGGCGTAGGTGGTCACGAAGGGGACCGCACCTTCGAGAACAGGCGCCCGGGCGGCGTCCCGCACTAGGAGCCGTTGTTGGCTTCCGGCCTCGGCCAGCAGTCTGGCCACCAGGCCGCCCAGGTGGCCGGTGGATCCGGTTACGGCGAGCTCCGGCGCGTTGGGCATGGGCCTAGGCCTCGCGGGAGGCGGGTGATTTGGTCTGCGCGGGGTCGCGTTCGGCCAGCGAGCCGATGACGGCGTCGATCTTGTCCATGATCACCGCGTCCAGCTTCACGCCCGCGGCCGCCACGTTTTTCTCGATCTGCTCCGGCCGGGACGCGCCCATGATCGCCGAGGCCACGTTCTTGTTCTGCAGCACCCAGGCGATGCTGAGCTGCGCCATGGTCAGCCCGGCCTCCTCCGCGATCGGCTTGAGCTGCTGGACGCCGGTGAGGACCTCGTTGGACATCCAGCGCTCGATCATCCGCGAACCGCCCTTTGAATCCGTCGCGCGGCTGCCTTCGGGGGCCGGCTTGCCGGGGTGGTACTTGCCGCTCAGCACGCCCTGCGCGATCGGGGACCAGACGATCTGGGACAGGCCCAGCTCTTCCGACGCCGGAATCACCTCGGCCTCGATCACCCGCCACAGCATGGAGTACTGCGGCTGGTTGGAGATCAGCTGGAAGCCCAGTTCCTTGGCGAGGGCATGGCCATCGCGGATCTGGTTGGCCGTCCACTCGCTGACCCCGATGTACAAGGCCTTGCCTTGCCGCACGATGTCCGCGAAGGCCTGCATGGTCTCTTCCAGCGGCGTCTCGTAGTCGTAGCGGTGAGCCTGGTAGAGGTCCACGTAGTCGGTCTTCAGCCGCCCGAGGGAGCCGTTGATGGATTCCATGATGTGCTTGCGGGACAGGCCAAGATCGTTGTGGCCCTTGGGCCCTGTGGGGCCGAAGACCTTGGTGAAGATTTCCAGCGACTCCCGGCGCTCGTCCTTCAAGGCTGCGCCGAGGACCGTTTCCGCCGCGGTGTTGGCGTAGACGTCGGCCGTGTCGAAGGTGCTGATGCCGGCGTCGAGCGCGGCCCGGACGCACTGGGTGGCGACGTCGTTCTCCACCTGGGAGCCATGGGTCAGCCAGTTCCCAAACGTGATTTCTGAAATCTTGAAGCCGCTGTTCCCGAGGTATCTGAATTCCATGGTTTCCAACGTAGCGGACTTGCCTGCCCGGGGTAAGGGCTCAGCCGGCCTTGCGCTCCTGGGCCGGCTGTTTGGCCCTCCCGGCAGGAAGGCTGCCGCGCAGCGACACGAGCGAGCCGGTATCCAGCAGGGACTTCGCCGCGGGCATGGGCGGCTTTTTGAATGCCGGTGGGACGGCGCCAAGTGTGCCATTGGTGTCCGTGGCCGACTGCACCAGGGCGGAGACTTCCTTGATGTCCCCTGCCGGTGCCATGGGGTTGGGCAGGTCCCGGACGGTGACCCGGACTGCTTCGGCTCTGGCCCTTGCGGCGGCGCGGGCATCTGCCCGAGCCACGGCGGCCGCCCACTCCGGCGTCAACGCAGGCTCCTTCTTGCCCGCATTCCGGGCAGGGCGGCGCGGCTTCTTCGTCGCGGCCGGGTGCGCGGGCTTTGCGGCCTTGGCCGGCTCGTTCGGCGCCCGATTTTCCCGTACTGCGGGGCTTGCGCGGAGGAGCCCGGCGACGGCAAGGACAACGACTGCCGCCAGGCGCCCGATCCCTGCGAGCACGAGGGTGGCGGCTAAGACCATGAAAAGTCCGAGGAACATGAAAAACGCCACGCCGAGGGTCCCGAAAAAAGTTAGGTTCAGCGCAATGGTTGTTGGATCTTCCATGTCACCTCTCCTGGCCGGCCTGCTGCAGCGTGGTCCCTGCCGCAAGCACGTGGCGGGCAGGAACCCCCTTAACAATACGTACTTTTCGCTGGCCGCGTGCCGCCCCGGGCGGTCCCGGCGAAGATGTGTCAAAGCCGTTATCCGCCAGCGGGGCACGGCCCTGCCGTCCCGGCGTCTATAGTCAGAGGCAGCCCCGCCGGCGCCGTCCGGCCCCCTGGAAGGACACCTTGTGACGCACGCCGCAGCAGCCGATTCCGAGCCCGCCGGCGCGCCCGGCGCGGACCGGCCCGTGAGCAGTCCGGCCGCGCCATATGAGGGGAACTGCCCGTGCCTCTCCGGCGAACTGTATGTCCACTGCTGCGGCCGGTTCCATCGCGGAGATGCCGAGGCGCCGACGGCGGAGCAGCTCATGCGCTCCAGGTACAGCGCCTTCGTGGTCCGGGACGCAGATTACTTGCTCCGGACCTGGCACCCGGACACGCGGCCCGCGGAACTGGAGTTTGATGCCGACCTGCAGTGGCGGCGCCTGGACATCCTTTCCACCAGCCGGGGCGGCCCGCTGGACAGTGACGGCGTGGTGGAATTCGCGGCGCACTACCGGCACGATGGCGAGCCCGCTGTGCAGCGGGAAACCAGCCGCTTTCTCCGGGTGGACCGGCGCTGGTATTACGTGTCCGGCGTCGTGTCCGGCTGACGCCTCCGAGCTAGGCCCGGCCTAGCGGTGCCCGGGCTCGCGGCGTCCGAGTGAGGAGTCCCCGACGGGCTGGTCCTGGACCGTTGCCGGGCTGAAGCCGGCCCGATCCACCTTGCGGTGGAAACGCATGCCCGCGAGGCCGCCCAGCACGGCGCCCACCAAAGCCACCAGGGCCACGACAATCGCCGCGATGATGCTCAGGGTGTTCAACTGGCCCTCGTTGATGGGGATGCGCGGGAAGCTGTTCAGGTTTGCCAAGATGTTGAAGCGCTGCCCGGCCACCAAGCCCAGCACGGCGACCACGATCGCGGCGATCAGGGCCCAGATCCAGACCATGAAGCCCTGTCTGGCGCCGTTGAAGCGTGCCATCCGCCCGGCCACGTACCCGCCGCAGTAGTAGGCGATCAGGAGGATCACCAGCAGTACGATGATGCCGGCCAGCCCGACCGTCTGGTTGTTGGAGGCCTGGTCTACGGCGTCGTTCACATCGGTGTTGGTGGCCAGTCCGACGGCGGTCCCGCCGGCCGCAACCAGTGCGGTGAGCAACACGGCCGTACCCGTGGCCGTGAGCCAGCCGAAGAATGCTGAGCCGACTTTGATGCCGCCGAACTGTTCCTTCTCGCGGGCCACGACCGTTTGGCGCGTGGGGATCTCTTCGACGACGGTGTCGACAGCAGCGCCGTGGGGGGCTGCGTCGTGGCGGACGGCTGTAATTGGCCCGGTCGTGCCGTCTTCGTGCGTGGTGTGACGTGTCGTCTTGTCGTCGCCGCCTGCGGTGCTGCTCATGAGGGTTGCTCCCTTTCGCTGAATGACCGGGCACCGTAGGGGTGAAGGTCTGGCATCCACCTAACCACGGCGGAATCCGGATAGCAAGGGTGCTTACTATCTGCGGCAGGGGCCCTTCAGCGGTACTTGCGGTGCAGGTCTTCCCGGACCGAGGCGCGCCGGCTGGCGTCCGCGATCCACGGACCGGTCCCTTCTGACTGGTCAAGGATCCCGGCCTCCAGCCAGGCGTAGTCGCCGGCCAGGGTTTTGCGGGCCAGGGCGTGGTCGGCGTCGTCGGTGTTCCGCCACAGCCGGTCGAAATATTCGTCGACGCGTACACGGGCCTGTTCGCAGTAGGCCTCGGCGAGTTCGTACGCGGAGGCGCCGCGTTCCGGCTGGGTCCGCAGCAGCATCTCGGCGCGGGAACAGCAGGCCGCCATGGCAAAGAGCTCCGCACCGATGTCCACGATCCGGCCCAGGAACGCCTGCTTGTGCTCAAGCTTCGCCTGCCAGCGGCCCATTCCGTAGAAGGTCTGCCGCGCCAGGCGCCGGGAGGAGCGCTCCACGTAACGCAGCTGTTTGGCGAGCCGGCCAAAGTCGCTGTAGGACCGCGGATCCATGCCCGCGCCGGCCACGAGTTTAGGCAGCCACTTCGCGTAGAAGCCGGACGCGCCGACGGCGGCCTTCGCCTTGTCCGATAGGCGGGCGTCCTCCGAGGCGAGGTCTCCCGCGGCCGCCAGGTGCGCGTCCACGGCTTCGCGGGCGATCAGCAACTTCATGATTTCCGAGGACCCCTCGAAGATCCGGTTGATCCTCATGTCGCGGAACTGCTGTTCCGCGGCGACGGCGCGCTCGCCGCGGGCTTCGAGCGAGTCCGCCGTTTCAAAGCCCCGGCCGCCGCGGATTTGCACGAGTTCGTCCGCGATGAGGCAGCTGATCTCCGTGGACCACAGCTTGGCCAGGGCTGCCTCGATCCGGATGTCCTTCTGCCCGGCGTCGGCCATTTCGGCGGAGAGTTCAAACACGGCGTCCAGGGCGAAGGCGCTGGCCGCGATGAAGGCGATTTTCTTGCCCACGGCCTCATGCTGGCCGATCGGGCGACCCCACTGGGTGCGGGCGTTGGACCATTCGCGGGCGATCTTCAGGCTCCACCGGCCCGTGGCGACGCACAGCGCGGGGAGCGAGAGCCTGCCCGTGTTCAGTGTGGTGAGGGCGATCTTCAAGCCCTGTCCTTCCCGGCCCAGCCGGTTGGCGGCGGGGACCCTGACCTGATGGAAGCGGGTCACACCGTTTTCGATCCCGCGGAGCCCCATGAAGGTGTTGCGGTTTTCCACGGTGATGCCGGGGGAGTCCATTTCCACTATGAACGCGCTGATGCCGCCTTTGTGGGCGGTCCCGTCCGCATCGGTGTGCGGCGGCACGAGGGCCATCGCCACGACGAGTTCGGCGATGACGCCGTTGGTGGTCCACAACTTGACGCCGTCCAGAACGTACGATTCGCCGTCGTCGGAGAGGACGGCCGTGCTGCCCATCCGGGCGGGGTCGCTGCCGACGTCGGGCTCGGTCAGCAGGAAGGCGGTGATGGCTCCGGCGGCGCAGCGGGGCAGGTATTCCCGCTTCTGGGCTGGGGTGCCGAAGACCTTGACCGGCTCCGGGACGCCGATGGACTGGTGCGCGGACAGCAGGGCGCCGAGGCTTGGGTGCACCGATCCAAGCAGGGCCAGCGCGCGGCCGTAGTACACGAGGGTCAGGCCCAGGCCGCCGTATTCGCGGGGAATCTTCATGCCGAACGCGCCGAGCTCGGCAAGCCCCTTGAGATAGTCGTCCGGGATCCGGTCGTCGCGCTCGATGGCGCGCCCGGACATCGTGCGGCAATAGTCGGTCAGCCGGGCCATGAAGGCTTCGCCGCGTTCGACGTCGTCGGCGGGGGCCTCGGGCCACGGGTGGATCAGGCTCAAATCGAAGCTGCCAAGGTAGAGGCCCTTCGCGAAGCTGGGCTGGTTCCAGCTGGTCTCGCGGGCGGCCTCGGCAATGGCCCGGGCGTCGGCGGCAGTCGCGTCGGGGCCTATGTGGTCCGGCGCCCCGGCGGTCTCCGGCGCCGGGGTCTCCGGCGCCGGGGTGCCCGGTGTTGGAGTGTCTGGAGTTGGAGTGTCGGGTGCGGTGGCGGGGTCTTCAATGGCGGAGCTCACTGGGCATCTCCTCTAACCGGGTGGCCGGCTCGAGCCCTGGATCCGCCGCGGGTGGAGGACCCTTCAGCTGTCCCGCAATACTACTCGCGGGTAAGTGCCTGTGCTAGGGGAGGCCTGACCCAGGTGGTCGGGCCGGAAGTCCGTGCCGAAGTCGACCTGGAAATCGGCGGGCAACTCCACAGTTGAGGCATGGCGGACCAGCCGGTCCCAACCGTGGTTGATGCCGTGGACCAGGCCAATTACCGCGCCAGCCACGAGGTACCAGGCGAGCCGGCCCACGCCGACCAGAACCATGGCCGCGAACGCGGACACCATCATGAAGGCGCCGATCATCAGGGCGAACACGAGGGTTCCAATCACCACCATCGTGCCCGTTTCCACTGCGCTTAGGTCGAACTGCATTCTTCCCCCTGCACCATCGCTTCGGTTGAATCAGTAGCCCGAGCGTAGGGTGCCGGAGAGGTGCTGAACTAGGGTCCTTTGGACGTTCGTGGCCTCTTGATACGGGATCGAGATGCTACCGGGGCGTAGGTCACGGCGCGGTTGCGGCACCCTCACCAATCCCGGGTGTCACGGCCGCCTGAAGGCAACGTGGGCTTACTCCGCGCCCATTCCGGTGCCGTGAATGGGTCGGATCTGACCCCGTGTTGGTACGGCGGGTGTTAATCGTCGTGCTCCGGGCCGCTCTGGCTCAGGACCTGGAAGTCCGTTCCGAGTGCAACTTCAACCTGGGTGCCGTTGCTGAGGCGCACTTTCACCTCGTAAGCCGCGCCGTCGTCGTCGCGTTCCACTTTCGTGACGCTGCCCTGGCCGACCTTCGCCAGTGCGGCGCTTGATGCCATCGCGCGGTCGGCGTCGGTGAGCGCGGGACCGTCGGACTCGCCGTCGAGCTCCAGGTCGCCGGCGCTGAGAACCGCGGCAGCCGGATTCCAGGACTGGAGGACCCTGACTTGCTGGGACGCCGCGACCGCCACTGACGCTCCGCCCAGCAGTACCGCTGCAGACGCTGCCCCCGTGATCCACATCGTTCTCTTCCGCATGGTCGTCTCCTTTCAGCTGGTCATTCAAGTGTGCGCCGACATAGGGGAGCACACAACGACGAATGCGGCCGGAGCCCTGCGTTAACCTTGTAGCTGGCAGTTTTTCGAATTCGCTGCCCGCAACACCACCCCAAACCATCCTCTGGCAGCCGAAGGAGAGTGCGTGTCCCGCTCCGCCGTGTCATCAGCCGACGCCATCAGCGCCCGGCTCCGGGACCTCGAGCTCCTCACCAAAGGACCTGCCTGGGCTCTGACGCGCTCGGCGCCGTGGGTGATCGCCGTGCTCCAGGCCTCCTTCACCCGCACCCGCGCCCAGCTGCCCCTGGAACAGTTCCACGCCGACGTCGACGCCTTCCTCGAGCAGCTCCGCCGGCAGGCCCCCGGCACGGGAGAGCAGCACAGCGGCTCGGCCAACGGCGCACTTTCCGGAAAGAAATATGCGGACGAATGGACCCGCAAGAACTTCCTGACCCGCCGGAACCAGTCGGGCCAGATCGTCTACGAAGTCACCGAGCCTGCTGCCCGCGTCCTGGCCTTCCTGGACAGCCTGTCGAGCGAGCGGTCCACGCTGAACGGCTCCCGGCTCGGCACACTGCTCGGCGACGTGGAGAAGCTCGCCAACGAGACCAACCCGGACCAGAGCGCACGGATTGAATCACTCGAAGAGGAGATCGACGAGCGCCGCCAGCTGATGGAGGACATCAGCTCCGGGGACTTCGACGGACTGCTCGACGACGACGAGGCCGTGGAGGCCGCGGGCAACATCCTCGATCTCGCCGCGAGCCTGCCCGCGGACTACAAGAAGATGCGTGACCGGATTGAAGAGCTCGTGGGGGAGCTGCGCAACCAGATCATCGAGGAATCCCTCAGCAAAGGCGCCACCATGGCCCAGGTGCTCGAGGCCGACAAGCGGCTGCGGCAGAGCCCCGAAGGCCGGACGTTCCGGTCCTTCACCGCGTTCCTGGAGGACCCGCAACAGCAGCTGAGGTTCCGGTCGGCGATCGGCGAAGTGCTGAGCCGGCAGTTCGCGGACGAGCTCAGCCACGAGGAACGCGAGACCCTCAAGAACCTCGTGGCCGAACTCCGCAGTCAGCACAGCCAGATCCAGCGGATCTATGGCAAGCTCAGCGAGAGCCTCAACACCTACGTCCAAAGTGACGACTTCCGGCAGTCGGTCCGGCTCCGCAAGGTCCTGCGGGAGGCCGAGCAGGCCATCCGTTCCCTCCCGTACGAGCGCGAACGGCCCGGCCTGGTCCGCGGTCCGGTGTTGTTCAGCGCCGGCTTCGAGTCCCTGGCCATGGTCAAGCTCTTCGACCCGGACGAATTCGCGGCTCCGCCGAAGCTGGCCGACCCCATCGCGTTCTCCGACTCGGACCGGGCGCGCTCGCCCCGGACCGCCAAGGCCAAGCCGGAAGCCATCCGCGCCGCGCTCGCAGGGGCCTCAACCCTGACCGAGGCATGGGCGCAGCTGCCCGCCGGGGAACGCCACATCAACTCCATCCGGGCCCTGCTTTCGCAGACCCTCCACGAAGGCGCCGGCTTCGACCGCGGGGCCTGGGGGCCCATCGAATTCGAACAAATCGACGGCACCACCCGCACCGCCTACCTGCCTGTCGTCACGCTCGCGAAGGACTGACCATGACCGAAGAGACTACGACAGAGACTACGACAGCGGACCTGCAGTCCGCGCCCGCGCCAGCGGACAACGACGGCGGCCATGTCCGGAGCGAGCCCTTCACCGTCACCCCCCGGGACACATTCGTCGACGGCGCCGCCCTCTTCCCGGGCGACACCGGCGTGCTCCCGATGAAAGTCCGGCAAGCGCTCGTGAAGCTGCTCAAGGGCCCGTACATCGACGGCGGCCGCGACGAAAAACTGTGGACCACGCTCCTGGACAACCAGCTGATCCTGCGCAGCCGCCTCTCCGAACTATTCCTGACACTGCAGCTGGACCACGAACGCAAGGTCGCCGTCCTGCGCCCCGTGGACCCCGAGGCGATCGGCGGCAGCACCCGTTCCAGCATCCTGCGGCAGCAGCGTGCCCTGAGTCGGGTCGAAACCATCGTCCTGCTCCGCCTGCGCCTGCTCCTGGACCGCCACGTCACCGCCCAGACGGACCCCACGATCACGCGCGAGGAAATCGCCGAACTCGTCGCCCACTACCAGCCCACCGGCCAGCAGGACGCCCTGCGCGATGCCGACGTCGTCAACCGCGCCATCACCAAGCTCCTGGCCCGCCAGCTCCTCCTCACCACGGGCCTGGACGAGGTCTACACCATTTCCAACGCCCTCCCCCTGGCCCTCCCGTTCGAAAACATCGGCGACATCCCGGCCCAAATCGAAGCCCTGGTGGCAGCCAGCACCGACAAGTCAGGAACTGAGCCACTCCTAGAGCTCGACGACACTCCTCTGCCCGGCTCAGCCGCCGAGGATGAGGGAGACGAACCGGACGGTGGCGACGACGACGACGCAGCAGCCGACGCCGCCACCGAAGGTGACCCGAACAGCGACGACGACGGCGATGCCGCCCCGGGAGTGGCATCGGGCCTGTCGGAGCCGGACGGCCTGCTGCTTGCAGCAGAGCCGTCCGGCGAAGGGGCGGGGGCGGCATCGCCGTCGGCGTCCACCGCAACCACGAACACGGAGACCAGCAAGTGAGCATCGCAACCATGCTGCCGATGGGCGAGCTCACCAACCCCGGCCAGATGCGCCTCGCCCTTGTCCAGGTGGTCAACTGGGGCACATTCCATGGCGCCCACACGATGCACGTGGACCGCAACGGCACCCTGCTGACCGGCAATTCGGGCGTCGGTAAGTCCACGCTGTTCGATGCGATGCTTCGGGTTTTCGACGCCCGTCCCCGCTCCAACGAAGCTGCTGCCCAGCGGGCCGGAGGCGCTGTCGAGGACAAGCGCACCACGTTCACGTACATGCGCGGCAAGGTCGGCGACAAGGCAGTCGGCGAGGGCTCGGCGAGTGCGTTCCAGCGCCCCGGCGCCACCTGGTCCGCCGTCGCGCTCACGTTCGACAACGCCGCCGGCACCCGGGTGACGGTCTCGGCGCTGTTCGACCTGTCCAAGAACGGCACGGAATCCAGCGTCGGCCGGTACTACGTGATCGACAACAAGCCGCTGGACCTCGCCGCCATCGAGGGCATCGCGGAGAAGCGGTTCACTAAGTCAGCGCTGGACGCGATCTTCCCGGACGCCCAGATCTTCGACGTCCACAAGGCCTTCGCCGAACGCTTCCGCCGGCTTCTCGGCATCAACTCGGATCAGGCCCTCCCGCTGCTGCGCGTCATCCAGGCCGGCAAGGGACTCGGCGGCAGCGTCAACACCTTCTTCCGCGACCAGGTCCTCGATGCCCCCGCCACACTGGCTGCAGCGGACGACGTCGTCGAGGAATTCAGCAACCTCATGTCCATCCGGCAGCGCCTCGAGGACGTCCGGCAGCAGCGCGACCAGTTGGCTCCCGTCCCCGGGCTGAACAAGGAATACGCGCAGGCGCTGCTGGACGCGAACCGGCTGCGGGACCTAACCGGTGAGGAATTCGAGGCCTACAAGCAGCAGCTCGCTGTCACCGTCCATGAGAAGACCCTGGCCCGGCTGAAGAAGCTCGCCCAGGCGAAGGCCAGTGACCTTGCCGCCGAACGCGCTGTCCGCGACGGCTTCGCCAAGGAACTGCGCCAGCTGGAAGGGGAGTACAACAACCAGGGCGGCAACGCGATTTCCGCGATCGAGCAGTCCCTGGAGAACGCCCGGGTGGGGCTCAAGCTCCGGCAGGAGGTGGAGGAATCGACCCGCAAGGCGCTGACCGACGCCGGGCTCGAACTCCAGTGGTCGGCCGCCGGCTGGGAACAGGCCCACGAGCACGCCGCGGCGCGCTCGGCGGAGCTCCAGGACGATTCCGAGGCGCTCAAGGAACTGCGCTTCGAGGCCTTTGACGTCCACGCCACCAGGAAACGCGAACTCGCCGCGGCCCAGCAGGAGCTCGTCTCGCTGAAGACGCGCAAGTCGCTGCTGCCGCCGTCGAGCATTGAAAACCGCAGCGCCATTGCGGCCGCCACGGGCGTGCCCGAGGAGCAGATGCCCTTCGGCGGCGAGCTGATCGACCTCGCCGAGGGCCAGGAGCAGTGGCGCCCGGCCGCAGAGCGCGCGCTGCGGAGCCTGGCCACCACGCTGCTGGTCCCGGGAGAGCACTTCGCGGCAGTCACCCGGTACCTCAACGACCATTCCGTGCGCGGGGCGCTGCGCGCCGTGGACGTCTCCCGGCCCCTGGCCGGCGGCGCGCTGGCCGTCGAGGACGTGGTCGATGGCGATCTGCTGACCAAGCTCAGTTTCCTCACCGACGCCGGGCCCCACTCGGAGGCGCTTGCGCAGGGCAGCGCCTGGCTGCGCGAACGGATTGCCCTCGACTTCGCCTACCCGTGCGTGGAAGATCCGGACGAGCTTGCCGGCCTGGACAAGGGCCTGAGCCTGGGCGGCGTGGTGAAGCGCAACCGCCACACGGTGGAAAAGGATGACCGCTTCACCTCCCGGCAGGACTACGTCCTCGGATTCGACAACGCCGCCAAGCTTGAACTTGTGGCGGGCCAGGTTGAGGACCTGCAACAGGAGCTGGCCAAGGCTGCTGAACTGGCGCAAACCCGGGAAGAGTCACACCAGGGCATGACCCGGCAGCTCGACGCCCTGCGCCGTGTGGCAGACGACCACCGGCCTTGGGAGCAGGTCTCGGCCGCGGTGGCCGCGGAGGAGCTCGCCCGGATCGAGCAGCGCCTCAAGGACGCGCTCGCCGCGCAGGCGGACCTCGAACCCCTGCGCGCCAGCATCGAAGCCGCGCGGCACAAGCACCAGTCCAGCACCGAGGCCGCGGCCGTGCTGCAGAGCGAGTACAAGGCCCTCGATGCGCGCATGACCGCAGCTGATTCGCTGCTTGACGCCGCACGCAACCGGCTGGCCCAGGCGCCGCCGTCGGACGCCGGGATCGCCGCGCTGGAACCGTACTTCACCGGTTTCGGCGACGTCCTGGAGATGCACGAACTCGACAACCTCGCCAACCAGGTCCGCACGCGGCTCCTTGCAGAACTGCATGGGGCCGAGTCCCGCGGGCAGGCTACCTCGGAGCGCCTCACCCGGATTTTCGAGGGCTTCGTCCGGGAATGGGGCACGGCGATTTCCGCGGACCACGGCACGTCGATTGGCGCCGCGGGGGAGTTCGAATCCCGTTACCACGCGATTGTCAGCGACGGGCTGCCCGCACAGGAGGCCGAGTTCCGGCAATTCTTCAACCAGCGGACACACGAATCCTTTTCCACCCTGCTGCACCTGCTGGACGAAGAGCGTCGCGCCATCACGAGCCGCATCCTGCCGCTGAACGGGATCCTGTCCGAGGTCAACTTCCACGAGGGCAGCTTCCTGGAACTCGACATCAAACAGACGCTGCCCGCGACGGCGAAGCAGTTCAAGGACGCCATCCAGAATGCGCTCAAGGTCCGGCATACCCGGCCGGGCAAGGCAGCCACTGCGGCGTCCGCCGCGGTGTCCGGGGCGGAGACGGACGACGACGCCGAGCTCACCACCCGCTACAAGTCGCTCGAAACGCTCGTGAAGCGGCTCGGTTCGCAGACTCCCGAGGACCGGCGCTGGCGCGCCGAGGTGCTGGACGTCCGCGGCCACCTGTTCATCCAGTGCAAGGAGCACCGCGAGGTCCAGGGCACCGGGCCCAAGGGGGCAGGGACGGGGCCGAAGAAGACCGAGGTCTACATGCACGCGGACACCGGCTCCATGTCCGGCGGCGAGCGGCAGCGCTTCACCGCGTTCATCATGGCCGCGGCGCTGAGCTATCAGCTGGGCATCGCCGAGCAGGGCTTCACCACCTATGGCACCGTGATGATGGACGAAGCCTTCGTGCTCGCCTCCGAGGAATTCGCCGGGGCGGGCATCAAGGCACTGCACGAGTTCGGCTTCCAGCTGCTGCTGGCCGCGCCGGAGAACGTGATCGACCTCTCCCGGCACCTGGGGTCGGTGACGGAGATCCTGCGGGACAAACGCACCAACCGCTCAGGCGTCCTGACAGCCCCCGTGATTGCCCCGCGTGCGGGGACCGAGGGCACGTGGCGGTCCGAGGCGAACCCCGTGGACATCGTGCTGCGCTGACCCGCATTGGAGCGTGGCGGACGCACGTCGGCATCCCATCATTGCTGACACTCGCCGGTGGCTGCTGCGGCTCCGTGGGTCAGCCACCTTCGGTTAACCCACGCTTTCCCTGACGGCTTTTTGGGGTGGCTAGTGTGGGCGGGTGGGTTCATTTCCTTTGCTTCCGGATCGGGGCGGGCGGCGGGTCTTTATTGCCTTGGGGGATTCCTTCACCGAAGGTGTGGGGGACTACGATCCCCGGTTCCCGAACGGCGTGCGGGGCTGGGCAGACCGGGTCGCGGAGAAGCTGGCCAAAGCGCAACCGGGGTGGGAGTACGCCAATCTGGCCATCCGCAGCAAACGGCTGCGCCACATCATCGGCGAACAGCTCGGCCCTGCCCTGGCCATGGAGCCGACCCTCGTCACCCTGTACGCGGGCGGCAACGACATCCTGGATTTCGGCACGGACATCAGCGCCCTCATGCAGGACTACGAGTCCCTGGTGGCTGCGCTCGCCGACACGGGGGCAACGCTGGTGTTGTTCACCGGCTTCGACGTCAAGGTCTCCGCACTGCTGGAGCCGCTGAAGAAACGCAACGCCTTCTACAACCGGCGCGTCCGCGAGATCGCCGGCCGCTACGGCGCGGTGCTGGTGGACTACTGGTGCTTCGAGGCATTCCATGACCCGCGGATGTGGGATTCGGACCGGCTGCATATGTCCAAAGCAGGGCACAAATACCTTGCCTCACAGGTCCTGGATCACCTCGGCGTGCCCCTCAAGATCAAGCCCAAGGAGTGGGAGCCGCCGGTCAAACTTGGCCTGCGGGAGTGGGAACGCCGGCAGCGCCGCTGGGTTCACGACTGGGTGCTGCCCCTGTTCGGACGCAAGCTCCGCGGCGTCACCCTCGGCGACCAGCTCCGGCCGCGCTGGCCCGAACCCGTGAGGGTCCCCCGCAAGGGCGGCCTGAAGAAGCTGCTGCAGAATCAGCGCGCCGGCGGCCGGACCAGCGCCGGGTAGCCGCCAGGACTCAGCTGTCCAGCAGGTTTTCGTAGCCCGGAGCCACCCTGTTGGCATGGAACTCCATGACCTCGAACTCAGCCACACCATTGACGTAGAACGGGTCCTTGGCCAGGGCAGCGTCAAGGCTGGCCCGGTCCGCGTTGGAGAGCAACAGGCCGCCGGTGCGGGGGATTTTGCGCCCCGCGACCATAAAGACGCCCTCGTCGAAGGCCGCCTGCAGCCACGTCACGTGCGCCGAAAGATGGAACTCCACGATGTCGTCGGGGACCTTATATGTCAGGGAGACTACGTACATGCGGCCAGCCTACCGGTAGCAGGCGGCGGACCGGCGGGGACTTTTCTGGACTTCCCCAAGCTGAAGTTGAATCGTCAAGCTTCCAGTCTCCTAGAATGTAGCCATGACCGAACCCCGCTGGCTTAACGCCGACGAACGCCGGGCGTGGCTTGCCCAGCTCAGCATCAACACCATGCTGCCGGCTTCCCTGGACACCCAGCTCCATGCCGCAGGCAAGCTTTCGCTGTTCGACTACAACGTGCTGGCGATGCTTTCCGAGGCCGAGGGGCATTTCCTGCCCATGAGTGAGCTCGCCGCGCGAACCAGCGCCTCCCTGTCCCGGCTCTCCCATGTGGTCACCAAGCTGCAGAACCGCGGCTGGCTTGAGCGCCGGCCGCACCCCGGCGACGCCCGCGTCACCACGGCGCACCTGACTGATGCCGGCATGGAGACGATTGTGAAGCTCGCCCCGGGCCATGTGGAGGCGGTCCGGTCACTGTTCCTCGACGCCTTGACCTCCGAGGACGTCGCGGACCTGGCCCGGATCGGCGAAAAAATCGTGGCCCGCCTCGACGACGACCACTGGATCCTGCGCGAGCGCTAAGCGCGAAAGCTGAAGCGCCGCCGTCGGGCATCCCCGTCTTTGTTGCTCGCGGCAACTGCTGGCAGACTTGACCCATGGATTTCACGTCCCGCTATGTAGCCCTTGGAGACTCCTTTACGGAAGGCGTCGGCGACGACGACCCGACCCGGCCCAACGGCGTCCGGGGCTGGGCGGACCGGGTGGCAGAGGGGCTCGGCGCCGCCGACCCGGGCTTCGGGTACGCGAACCTTGCGATCCGCGGCAGGAAACTCCGCCAGATCATGGCCGAACAGGTGGATGCCGCCGTCGCACTCAAACCCACCCTGGTCAGCATCTACGCCGGCGCCAACGACATCCTCCGGCCCAAGATCGACATCGATGACCTGCTGGCCGAATACGACACCGGGATCCGCAAGCTCACGGCCACCGGCGCCACTGTGGTGATGTTCACCGGCTTCGACGCGCGGGGCTCCAAGATTTTCGGCACCATGCGCGGCCGTACGGCCATCTACAACGAACTGGTCCGCGGCATCGCCGGGGACCACGGTGCCCTGCTGGTCGACTACTGGCGCTTCAGCGAGTACTACGACTGGGGCATGTGGGGCACGGACCGAATGCACATGTCCCCCGCCGGCCACGCGAACATGGCCAAGCGCGTCCTCACGGTCCTGGCACACGAGCACTCGATAGACGTCCCGCCCATGACTCCGGTACCTGAGCTCAGCCGTGTGGACGCCATCCGTGCGAATGCCCGATGGGTCCGCGAATTCGCCGGCCCGTGGGTTGTCCGGCGCGTCACCGGCAAGTCGTCCGGCGACGGCCTGGATCCGAAGTACGGCCAGCTAACCCACCTTTAGAACGGTAACCTAGGCGCGGAATCCCGGCGTCGCGAGCAGTTCCCCGGTACGGCGGACGGCGAGCACATCGATGTCCCAACTATCCGTGGCCCGGTGCAGCATCGCAGTCCCGCCCGCAACGATCGCGGTCGCGAGCACATCGGCCGCGACAATGCCTGCCGCGGCCACGGAGACCTGGGCGAACTCGGCGCCGCGGGAGCGGGCAGTCCAGATGTGGTCACCCCGCTCCGCCAAGCCCGACGTCGCAAGGGCCCGCCGGGCGCCTGGCCCGCCCAGCGCGTAGGCGGACAGCAGTGCCGAGCGGTCCAGCGGGTCAACGATCCCGGCCGCCCACGAGGCTCCGCTGCCCGGCACGGGCGAGCCCATGACCAGCACGTCGCCGCCGGCATTCAGGCACCAGTCAGTGATCCCCCGGCTCCGCAACACCTCACCGGCCTGCCCGATCGCGTAGCCCTTGATGATCCCGGAAAGGTCCAGCACGCCGTCGGGCCGCTCAGGGGTGAATGCGCCCTCCGTCATGAGTCGCCAGCTGATCGCGTCAGCGTAGCGGTCCCGCATCCCGGCGGATGAGTCCCGAAGGGAAAGCTCCCCGCGCGCCAGCCGGCTGGCCTCGGAATCGGGACGGTACAGGCTGAAGGTCTCATCCGCGCGGGCAAACACCCGTGCGACGGCGGCAGCTGCGGCGTCGAGCTCGCGCTCGCCGCCGCCGGCTGTTCCCGGGACGGCCGCTGTTCCCAAGGCTCTGGCAGGAACGGTCAGGCTGATGACGGTGCCCATGGAGCCAAAGGTCCGGGCCTTTAGGGCAGAGCCGGCCAGCTCAGAGGTTGGCTGCATCGAGGGCCGCCTGCAGGGAGTTCAAGTACGCGTCGCTGGTCACCGTGGCGCCACTGATGGTCTGCACGTTCGCGGACTGCGCTTGGAGCACCTCGTCGCGCAGGAGCGGGGCCGCTTGGTTGCTGATCTGCACGGACCTGCGTTCAGCATCTGTCAGCTGGAGCGCCGTGACGTCAGTGATCTTTCCGGCCTGCACTGTGATCTGCACCTGGACGGAACCGAACCGGGTTTGGACGACCGAGCCGGCGTACGTCCCGACGGCCTTGGCCGAGGCCCCCGTGGTGCCGGACGCGCTCGACGCGCCGGACGAGCCTGTTGATCCAGATGAACCTGTGGACCCGGATGAACCCGCCGAGCCGGATGTTGCGCTGGACCCTGTGGACCCGGTGGACCCTGTGGACCCTGTGCTGCCGGTGGTGCCGGTGGCCGTGCTCGCGACGGAGCTGCTGGTATCGGCTATGTGGACGCCCGACTGCCAGCCTGCAATGAGGATGCCTGCGGAGGCAAGGGCTGCTGAAACTGCTGCGCGGGTTCTCACCAGTCGAACCTTTCGTAGTGGAGTTGGTCTTCCCGGACGCCGGCGGCGCGGGCGTCCTCAAGCACGCTTTGCGCCCAGGCGGCGGGGCCGCAGACGTACACGTCGGCATCGGCGACGTTCGGGTCATAACTGGCCAGCCGGTGGCCGGCACGGACGGAGCTCTCCGGCAGCCATGTCCGGATGCCGGCCGGGCGGGAGCCGGTCAGGTGGAAGAGTGTGGCTCCGCGCTGCTGGCAGAGGGCGAGGATTTCCTCGCCCAGGTAGAGCTCGGATTCGCTGTGGCCGCGGAGAATGACCGTGGCGTCTCCGGGCTGGAACGGCGTGCTCTCCAGCAGGGCCCGGATCGGGGTAATGCCAATCCCGGCACCGACCATAACCACGTGGTTGCGGCTCCGCGCGGCCGTGCTGAACAGCCCGTACGGACCCTCCAGCGCCACTTTGGTGCCGGGCTTCAGCGCCGCCAGCTGGGCCGAACCCCGGCCCAGGTTGCGGACCGTGATCCTCAGTGTGCCCTGGCCGGCCGCGTCGAAACTGATGGGATCGGCGGACAAACTGAATGGATGCGGGTGCCACCACAGCCCGGGAGCCAGGAACCGCCAGATAAAGAACCGGCCGCCGCTGCCTGCTAGCTGGTCCAGGCCAAGGCCGGACATCTCGATGCTCACCACTCCGGGGGCCACCCGCACCACCCGCTTGACGGTCAACTGGTGCCTGAACGTTGCTACCAGCGGCCGCGCCACGCGGTAGTAGAGCAGGGCGGTGCCAGTTGCGATGCACAGTGCCAGCCAGTACCAACGTTGCCAGGTGCCTTCGGCAAAGAGGCCCCCCACGCTGAACTGGTGGGGGAGCGCGGTCAGGACCGCCGCGTACGTCAGGAGGTGAACGGCGTACCAGAATTCGTAAGGGAACCGACGTCGGACGGCTACCAGTGAGGTGACGACGACGGCGATGAACAGGAGCATGGATATGTAGGCCAGCCACATGTCCGGCACGAGGACCCACAGCGCAACCGCCTCGCTGACAGGATCCAGCCCTTCCGCCATCCCGTAGCCGGTCGCAACCAGGATCCCGTGCGCGAGCAGGAGGTACAAGGCAGGCTTGCCCAGCTTGCGGTGGAACTCGAGGGCGCGGTCGTGGCCGACTGTGTGGTCGATGAGCGGGATGCGGGCCGCCAGAAGCAGCATGAGAAGCACCAGGTCCATGCCGGCGAGGCCGGCCACAATCCCCAGCGCGGTGAAGGAGCCGGCTGGAGTCGAGAAGCCGGCCATTCCGCCGTCGGCCAGCCACAAAGCGACGGCGCCCGCCAGGGACGCCCAGAAAAGGACCGTCAGCAGATCCGCTCTCAGCAAACGCCGCCGGTGTTGCCCCCTGAAGGGGTTCACAGCGCCACGGGAGCTGCGGCGAACCTCGGGACGGCTCGTGAGAAGTTGAGTGTTCATGGATCCAGAATCGCGTCACTGCCTATCATTTGGCTGTGAGAATGCTTCGTCGGGCATATGACTTGAAAGCGCCCCGCCGCTCTGCAGGGACTCTCTGACGGGCACTGTCCTATACACCATTCAGCGACGGATTGGTCTTTAATTCGCCGAACTCGTAGACTTGGTAGGCGCTAGGTGGCGCGGAGCGTGCGCAATTGCTCCGGTTGGCAGGACCCGTCCGAGAAATCGACGCTCTTGTAGGCCGGTAGTTAGGGGCTCAAGTTGCGCGCATTCCTGTATTCGCCCAGCATCCCGGCACTTCGCAACGGCTGTCCAACGGACCGCCGCCGCCAGGTGCCCGTGGCCCACAATCTTCGCCGCAGTAAGGAACCAGACGGTTTGTGCCGTCTGGTTGAATGCTGCGGAAACCGACGGTTGGGGGAGGGAGCCGGATGCGGACGCCGCCTAACGCACGGTCGGCGGGAACTCCGTTTGCCGTTTCATTTATTTTTTGAGGAGAGTCGTCATGGCAGCACACTGCCAGGTGACCGGAGCCGAGCCGGGCTTTGGACACAGCATTTCGCACTCGCACCGTCGCAACAAGCGCCGGTTCGACCCGAACATCCAGAAGAAGCGCTACTGGGTTCCGTCCCTGCGCCGTAATGTCACGCTGCAGGTCTCTGCTCGTGGCATCAAGACCATCGACGTACGCGGCATTGACGTAGTCGTCGCCGCCATCCTGGCACGAGGAGTGAAGCTCTAATGGCAAAGGATAAGGACGTACGTCCGATCATCAAGCTGAAGTCGACCGCGGGCACGGGCTACACCTACGTGACGCGCAAGAACCGTCGTAACGACCCGGACCGTCTGGTCCTGAAGAAGTACGACCCCAAAATCCGCCAGCACGTCGAATTCCGAGAGGAGCGCTAAACACATGGCTAAGAAGTCAATGATCGCTAAGAACGAACAGCGTAAAGTTATCGTCGAGCGTTACGCTGCAAAGCGCCTCGAACTGAAGAAGGCTCTGGTTGATCCCAACTCAACCGACGAAGCTCGCGAAGCTGCTCGCCTCGGCCTGCAGAAGCTGCCGCGCAACGCCTCTCCGGTACGTCTGCGTAACCGCGACATCATCGATGGCCGTCCCCGCGGTACCTTCCAGAAGTTCGGCATCTCCCGTGTTCGCTTCCGCGACATGGCTCACCGCGGTGAGCTCCCGGGCATCACGAAGTCTTCCTGGTAATTCAGTACTCCTGAAGCCAATGGCTTGAAGAAGGGCCGGCAACCGTTTGGTTGCCGGCCCTTCTTGCGTTTAACGCCCGGTCGCGAATGCCTGGGGTGCTATGCCCGGCCGCGGTCTCTGCCGGTGGTGGGGTTGTTCGTTCGGTGGTGCCGCCGGCGGCGGCTGGTGTTGTGGTGATGCACTGCACAGTTGCGGGTGGGGGTGGTGGGGTGGGTGTTGGGGTGTGTGGTGGGTGGGTGTGGCCTGTGTTGGCGGGGTTTTGGGGTGGTGGGGCGGGTGTGTGGGGTGGAGTTGCGG
>NZ_FNGC01000022.1:0-2707 GCF_900102785.1 Arthrobacter sp. ok362 | reverse complement strand
CCCCAGGGCGCCGGCGGGTGCGGACACAGGGTTACGGCGGTCATAGCGTGGGGGAAACGCCCGGTCCCATCCCGAACCCGGAAGCTAAGACCCACAGCGCCGATGGTACTGCACCCGGGAGGGTGTGGGAGAGTAGGTCACCGCCGGACAACCATTCAGGTCGAGGACCCCCAACCACGTTGGGGGTCCTCCCGCATTTAACCCCCAAACACCCCGCCAGGACCGCCGGCGCTTCGGTCGTTGACCGTCTGACCTTCAACGGTGCCACAATCGAACTGCTGGCCTACTTCCATTCTCTCGGTGCGGGCTTCCACGCCCCACAGAGGGCCTTGCCGCCATCGATCACCTTATGGATGGCCTCATTGACCGAGCGGCCCGGAATGGGTTCGCCTAAGGATGGCCGCGGCAGGGATCGGGCATGAGTCCTGATGACCGCCACCGCCGGGTAGCCCTCTGGAGAATTTCTCTAAAGATCCTTCGGATATGTGTAACCTTTTGGCCCCTCACGGACAATACAGGGCATGGGGAACATTGAATCCGGTGATGAGGGGCTGTGGTCCCGCAGCATCAAGGGCGAGGGCGAGGCCTTCAGAGTGTTGTATGCCCGGCACCGAAATAGGATCTTCCGCCACGCGTACCGGCTCTCAGGTGACCGGCACGATGCTGAGGACATCATGGCCACCGCGTTTCTTGAACTCTGGAGATCCCGGGCCAAGGTTCGGATCGTCGAAGGATCTGTTCTTCCCTGGCTGCTCGTCATCTGGCCCTGGCTCTTGGAGCCCTGAACGCCGAGGACGTGCATCTGGTGAGCCTGGTCGTCTTTGAGGAATACTCCATCGCCGCCGCGGCGGCCGTACTCAGACTGACCCCGGGCGCGGCCAAAACACGAATGCACCGGGCACGCCAGCGAATGAAGAACGCGCTTCAGGGGACACAACCTGCCCCCATCTCCACCACCCCGGTTCTGGAAGGAGAACGGTCATGAACCAGCTACGCGTCGATGACCGGTTCAGCAGAGCACTCGAAGAAGGCCTACACAGGAACTGCGACGGTCGAGCTCGGCGACCCGCCCGGAGGGACCACCGGCATCGAATTGAAACTGATCGCTCTAACTCCCGGATGGTTCGGGTTCCCGGGCGGCGCCAGCGCAAGTTTCACCCAAATCGACATCGATGAGCGATTGAACGAGTCGCGCTACACCCTCCCTCTGAACCCGGGGCAACACAGCGTGACGATCACGACCGACCCCGCATACCGCTGGCAGCTCACGGCGAACTATGTAAAGCAGGTCAGAACCGCGCTGGGCGTCAACGCCAAGGGCGAGACCTATGGCGTCGAAAGCCCCGAGAGCGGGACCCCAGATCTGATCGCGGTCATAGCGATCAATAGTGTTTCCGGTTACGTCTATGCCAAAGACCTGTTCGGCGGCCCCATGCCCACCAGCCCGGAAGACGCAGTGAAGAACTTCAACACTCCCCGTCCACCACGCGAGATCCCCGTGTTCCTCAGCGACGGGCAAACCAAAGTCGGTATTTTCGAAGCATCGGGCCCAGGCAGTGGCATTCCTTCCTACCCCTCGCTATCCCCGGTCCTTCCAACCGCGGACGCCCCGGCAAGCTGACTCTAGCTCGCCTCCGTCCAGGATGCAGCTGTCTGGCAAGAGTCATGGCGCGGCAAGTCCTTCTCGGTTCCCGTGCATGACCCAGAAGGGAAACGGTGATCGGTAGTGCGCGCATTCGCTGGCGCTGGTCCGGTGCTGCCCCTTCCTTCCCGGACCCCCTCCAGGGTTCCCTGGACGATCACCGGCTCGCCGGTGCCGGCGCCGCCGGGGAATGGGAGGGCTCGTAGTCGGAGGTAATGCGGCCAAAGGCAGCCACGGAATCTTCGGCCCGGTAGGAGAACCGGTTGATCGGTCTTGCGGCGTGGCGGGGCGCATGGGAAGTGTCTTGCCAAACGCAGTGCCAGGCCTCCCATTGCGCCCGGCTACGGTCTGGGTGCCGTGCCCGGCCGCGGCCTGGGTGCCGTGCCCGGCCGCCGGTGGTGGGGTTGTTCGTTCGGTGGTGCCGCCGGCGGCGGCTGGTGTTGTGGTGATGCACTGCACAGTTGCGGGTGGGGCTGGTGGGGTGGGTGTTGGGGTGTGTGGTGGGTGGGTGTGGCCTGTGTTGGCGGGGTTTTGGGGTGGTGGGGCGGGTGTGTGGGGTGGAGTTGCGGCGGGGCTTGGGTGGGTGTATTGTTTTCTAAGTCGCCGAGAGGGAGACCAGCGCAAAGCTGGGAACCGGAGGCGGCCAATCCCCTAAATTTCAAGACCGGATCTGGTCGGCGTTTCGTGCGCTCCGGGTTCGGGTGGGGGCGGGTCGGATGGTTTGTGGGTCGCGGAAACGTTGATTTGCAAAGTGTTTCGGACTCGGGTAAGTTTGAAAAGTTGCTCCGGAGCGATCCTTGACCGATTGGTTGTGGTGGTGCCGGGTGTGTCTGTTGTTTGAGAACTCAATAGTGTGCCAAGTTTGTTGATACCAATTTATTGTATTGAATTGGTTGAATTTGCCGGGCCCGCCACCCCGTGGTGTGGTCTGGTGTTTTTGGCTGGTTTCAAATTTTGTGCAGCCTGTGGTTCCCGTTTTCCCGGGGGCGCCGGTTGTGTCTGTTTTTCTTCAACGGAGAGTTTGATCCTGGCTCAGGATGAACGCTGGCGGCGTGCTTAACACAT
>NZ_FNGC01000011.1 GCF_900102785.1 Arthrobacter sp. ok362 | reverse complement strand
GATGCCGGCGATGTTCGCCAGCGCGTCGACCCGTCCGTCGGCGGCAGCGACGACGGCTGCCACGGTTTCCTCGGTGGAGATGTCGCCGGCCACGGGGACCAGGTCCAGTCCGGCGTTCTCGGCCACCAGGTCGTCCAGTCGTTCCTTGCTGATGTCGGCAGCGATGACGCGGCCGCCCTCCTTGGCGATGCGCAGGGCGGTGGCCTGTCCGATGCCCGAGGCCGCGCCGGTGACGATGACGGTCTTGCTGGCGAACCGGCCGGTGGTGGCGGTTTCCTGCCATGTAGCTTCGTTGCCCATGATGTCCTTCCAGACGTTGCTGACGGTGACGCGGTCCACTTTATGACACGCTGTGTCATTATGTAAGGGTGAATACTGGCGGGATGCCTTCGGATGCTTTGACGACCGCCGTCCCGCGCGTCACCGGGCGCCCGGTGACGATTGATCCCGACGCCGTGGCCGCCATCGCGCTGCGCCTGTTCGCCGAGCGCGGCTACGAGCAGACGTCCATGGAGGACATCGCGCGTGAGGCCGGGATCGGGCGCAAGAGTCTGTACCGGTACTTCGCCGGCAAGGCCGAGCTCGTCTGGGGCGGCATGGAACCGGTGATCGAAGTCTCCGGCCGGGTTCTGGATTCCGCCCGCGCTGCTGGCGGGGCCGACGGCGGCGTCCTGGCGGGGCTGCGCGCGGCGGCTGTCGCCGGGGTTGCTGTTCTGCCGGACCTCGCGGTCACCCGCGGCCGGCTGCGGCTGATCGCCGAACACCCGGAACTGGCCAGCCGGAGCTACGAGTCCCTGGCGCCGCAGCGGGAACGGACTCGGGCATGCCTGGTTTCGGCCGGCGTCCGTGAGGACGTGGCGGGGTATCTGTGCGCCGCGCTGATCGGGGCGACGTTCGAGGCCTGGATGCAGTGGGCCGCCGGGACGGATCCGGATCCGGCGCCATATTTGGTGGCGGCCGTTGGGGTGCTGCGGGTGCCGGCGGCTTAGATGCTGCGAATCGGGGGCAACCGCTTCTCGGCAAGCATCCAAAAGACTCAGCGGCCGATATCGGATATTATGACAAGCTGCATCCGGCGAACCGTATGCGATGCGAAAAAATACCCTTCCCGATCGACGGTGCACGTAACAGCGGAGCTGACTCACTGGGACCAGTTCACCACTCGTGCTGTTCCCGGGTCAGCCCGAAGGCTACGGCATCGCTGAGTGCGACAGTGAACGAATCGTAACCGTGTCGGGTGACGATAATTCCCCGACGTCGTTCGCACATTGCTGTGGCCATGACCGCGGCCACGGCTTCGTCGAGTTGGAGATCCATGCTGCCCCGGTCGGTCGCGGTGACCGTGATTGCGAGACCATTGGAGTCTTTCGTCGGTCCGGCCATCTCGTGATTCTTTTGTGTTGCAGGTGCTCTTTGGGAACCGCCGTCGGTTTTCTCGCTCCTATGTGCCCGATCCTGCCGAATATTCTTGACCGATTGGGTTTCCGATCCAGGACCAGCGGTCACAGACAGGCGTCCGATATTAGGGCTGGCTGAGGTGATGAAACTGTCGTGGTTATTCACCGGAGTGTTCCGTCCACGGCGTACGGCTCGATGGCGTCGAGTTCATCGGTCGTCAAGTCGGCGGCTCCGACCGCGGCGACGTTTTCCTCCAGCTGCGCTACGGAGCTGGAGCCGATGAGGGCAGAGGTCGTCTGAGGGTGCCGCAGGACCCAGGTCAGGGCAAGTTGGGCCAGCGTCTGGCCGCGTCCCAGGGCGATGTCCTGCAGCCCCCGGGCACGGGCGAGGTAGGTTTCGCTGACCTGTCTGTCCGGGAAGACGCTGCTGTTGGCGGCCCGTGATCCCTGCGGGATCCTGCCTTCTAGATAGCGGTCGGTCAGCAGGCCTTGGGCCAGCGGGGAGAACACGATGCTGCCCGCCCCTATGTTGTCGAGTAGCGGCAAAAGCCCGGTCTCGATGTGCCGGTTGAACATGGAGTAGCTGGGCTGATGGATCACGAGCGGCACCTTATGCTCGGCGAGGGCCGCGGCCGCGGCCCTCGTCTGCTCCGGAGTGTAATTGGAGACCCCGACGTAAAGAGCCTTGCCCTGGTGAACCGCTGTTGCGAGTGCGCCCATGGATTCTTCGATGGGGGTATCCGCATCGGGGCGGTGATGATAGAAGATGTCTACGTAGTCCAGGCCCATCCTTCCCAGGCTGGCATTCAGTGAGGAGAGAAGGTACTTCCTGGATCCCCCGTCCCCATAGGGTCCGTGGTGCATGCCGTTTCCGGCCTTGGTCGAGACGATAATTTCGTCCCGGTACGGTTTCAGGTCCTGGGCATAGATTCGCCCGAAATTCTCCTCTGCCGACCCTGGTGGCGGCCCGTAATTGTTGGCCAGGTCAAAGTGGGTGATTCCCAGGTCGAAGGCACGGCGCACGATTTCGTGCTGTGTCGCGAGAGCACGTGCGGTTCCGAAGTTTTGCCAGAGACCTAAAGACAATGCAGGAAGTTTCAAGCCACTGCGGCCGGCGGGGCAGTACGTCATAGTGTCGAAGCGGCCAGTCGATGCGGTGTATTCAGAAGATGTCATGTTGGCTTTCCACTCAATAAGTTCATGGCTGATCCCGCCCGGCCCCCGGGTTGGATGAACCAATAGTCATAAGCTGTGCCGTGGCGGCGATTCAAAGCGAAGAACTACTCTTCCTGGACAAGCGGGCTGTACTGGTCTCTGAGACGACTTTCAAGTCCCGCGTTCTCCGGCCCGTCCGGCACTGAGCCCGAATGCTGTGGATCGGGGTGGTCGCGCAAGCGCTCCTGATTGAAGACCGTCAAATGCAGCTGCATGTTCTGATGATCCATCGGTAAGTAGGGCACGGTAGCGGGGTGAGAGAGAATAGAAACGGTGGCGGCCCGATGAGACGGAGCAGACGGCACCAAATCCATGCAGTCCGGCCAAGTGGTTGGAAACTGTCGATGGCGCCAGCTGCAGATCCGCGGAAAGGGTGCACGGCGTCCGGGGCCCGTCGATCAGGAGCTGCAGGATTCTCACCTTTACGGTGCTGGAGAAGACCCGTCTTAGCGCGAGGCCGTGCTCCAGATCTCTGTTCAACCGTGGCCACCTGAGGGTTTGATTAGCCTCAGCCCCTGCCTTGACCGAATGCCGGATACTCCTGCCCGGGCCATGGCTTTCAGCGCTCCGAAAGTTGCTCTCGACTGGACGTCTTTCAAGGCCGCGCTCTCGCTGTAATGACGTCGAGAACCGCGTTGGCGAGGTATTCATGGCCAAGGTGATTAGGGTGGACGGTATCGCCGTCCAGCATCGTGTGGGGATCCCAGCCGGCGACATCGGCAACATCGACACCGACCCACTTGCCGGCAGTCTCGACGAGGACTGAGTTGTAGGCATCCACTATGGCGTCGGATCCCTTATTGGCCGGTTCAAACCGTGAGTAGTCAAGTAAATGGGGCTGTTGGACGACGACGACTCTTCCGGCCGAATTTGCCTGGTGAAAGGCCCTAAAGATCGTGTCCAGCGCTTGCGCGTAGTCCCTCAGGGGCTCTTGGCAGGGGCCGAACATCCGTGCGTCGTTAAGACCAGTCATCAGCAGAAAGACGGTCGACGATTCCACCGGTCCCTGTGTCACCAAAACAGCCGTTTCGGTACTCAGGCTTCCGCCAACGCCGCAGTTTTTCACCGTCACCCCGAGTTTGCGAGCGACGCGTTCGGCCACGAATTTTTGCGGTTCCGCCGCCCCGGTGCTGTCTACCCACGAATGACCGTAAGCGCTGAGTAGTTGCATGGAATTCATATCTCGCTTCCAGTCGTGATGCCTTGCCTGCTCCCGTTGATAACGTTACCATCAGACAGTACTGTTGATAACGTTACCACCGCGGTACGCCCCACCTTTGGAAGGAACGATCGGCCATCCGGACACATAGCCACGGCAACTACGACAAGCAGCCCACAATTCACGTCCCGGGCGAGCACCGGGTTTGGAGAGGTGTCGAAGCCTGGACGGAAGCGGCCAGGCACGCCTTCGCCGCGGGGCATGGCATCCCCGTCATTGTCGTTGACGCCTACCCGGGCGTCGACCTCGGGGAGCTGGAAGCATCGATCCGCGCGGCGCTTCCTCACTTCGCCGTTATTGACGTCGAGGAAGCGGCCGCGCGCCCGGTCGAGGAGATTGAGCAGCTCATCGCAGCAAATCTGACGGAGGACCGCGTCTTCGGGGTGATGAGCCACCACACTATCGACGAGCTCTATGACAACGGCCGTCTGACGGACGTTGCCGACCGGGTCAAAGCCTCCGGGCAACCTACTGTTCTTATCGGTTGGGGGGCGGCACTCGTTCCGATTCAGCACTCGACATTGGTGCTCGCAGACATGGCCCGCTGGGAGATCCAGCTGCGCCAGCGACGCGGAGCTACTAACTGGCGGGCCAACAACCCCAACGAAGACAGCCTCCGCAAGGTCAAGCGGGGCTACTTCGTGGAATGGCGCATTGCGGACCGGCACAAAAGGACCCTTTTCCCAACCATGGACTACATCTTGGACACCAACCATTCGACGGCGGAGGGGAAACTTATCGCTGCTGAGGCGTTCCACACCGGGATGAACGCGGCAGCGACCGCGCCGTTCCGTGTGGTGCCTTTCTTCGACCCGGGAGTATGGGGTGGCCAGTGGATGAAGGAAGTCTGCGATCTGGACAGAAACTCCGACAACTTTGCCTGGTGCTTCGACTGCGTTCCCGAAGAGAACAGCATCCTGCTGGGAGTCGGGAGTGAAATTATCGAACTGCCGGCCATTGACGTCGTGTTCACGCACCCAGGAGAGCTATTGGGCGAGAAGACATTTGCCCGCTTCGGCGCCGAGTTTCCCATCAGATTTGACTTCCTCGACACTGTGGGAGGCGGTAATCTCTCGCTGCAGGTCCACCCCCTGACGGACTACATCCAAAACTCCTTCGGCATGCACTACACCCAGGACGAAAGCTACTATCTGCTGGATGCCGACGAGGACGCAGTCGTGTATCTGGGATTGAAGTCAGGGATCGATCCGGCTGAAATGCTCGATACCCTGGAGTCCGCCTCCCGTGGGGAAATCAGTTTCCCAACGGAGAAGTTCATCAATATTTTCCCGGCCAAGAAGCACGACCACTTCTCCATCCCCGCGGGAACGGTTCACTGCTCCGGCGCAGACTCCATGGTCCTCGAAATTTCGGCTACGCCCTATATCTTCACGTTCAAGATGTGGGACTGGGACCGCGTCGGTCTGGACGGGGTGCCGCGCCCGATTCACCTCGAGCACGCGAAAAACAATATCCAGTGGGATCGGGACACCGCCTGGACCCGCGACAACCTGCTGGACCAGGTAGAAATTGTCGCCTCAGGACCAGGATGGGTCGAAGAGAGGACAGGCTTACACTCCCTCGAATTTATCGAAGTTCGCCGCCACTGGTTCACGGGCTCGGTCGAGCACCACACCCGCGGCACTGTTAACGTGCTCAACCTGGTTGAGGGATCATCGGCCGTGGTGGAAAGTCCCACCGGCAGTTTCGCGCCGTTCACGGTTCATTATGCCGAGACATTCATTGTCCCCGCGTCTGTGGGTCGCTATCGGATCCGTCCGCTGGGAGAAGGGAGCGGCCAACGATTCGGAACCGTGAAGGCCTTCGTCCGGGGTACGGAGATCTGAGAGGGTCGTCACGGTTTCGGGGGCGAAGGCAGCCGGACCTTCGCCGGATATGGCCCGGAGAATGGTCTGCTCGCTCTCAGTCCGCCGGCCCAGGGTTCGGCAGCGAGGTGTGCGCCCAGGCAAATGTTTGTCCGGCCGGAATGGTCGTGGCACATCGAGCAAATTAGGCGCCTCGGACTTGTTCACCTGTACAAGCACAGCCAGTACGAAGGGCCGGACCAGACGCCGATGCAGCTATGGCTGACGCTTCCCCGCGTCACGCCGTGCCTAGCATGGCGCCCGGCCCTTCGCTCGGCTGCTGCCCGAACGACGCCAGATAACCCGGCAACGGGCCGGGGTCGGATATGTCAGCGCGGGCGCTTCCGGAACCTAGCCGCTCCATCCACCAAACCGCCAGCCACAACACACCGTCAGAACGCCCGCCGGCACGTGGCGCCCACCGCCATGCCTGACATGCACTTGACAGGACCTATAGCCAACTCGGCGATTTTCGGACAAGCGGTGCGCGATCTCGCCGGGGTGTCTCCTGTTTGGTCCTTGCCGATGCTGGTTCTCCGGGTATGAGGATTGGAACAGTTAAACGTGTCCGATTGAGAACGCCGACCCGGCCGGAGAGCGGCCATGTGCGAAGGCTCTCGCCTCCGCACATGGCCGCTGGTCGCAAGGGTGCGGTCCCTTCCCCCGGACGGGGAGCAAAGTCGCCCCCTCTTGCAACCGGAACCATCACCTACCGCCGTGCGTGGTGGGCTGCCCAGTAGGCTGCTCCCAGCAGTGCCGCGTCCGCTGGTCTGCCTGCAGGGCGGACATCCAGTTCCGCAAGAGCCGGCACCGCCTGCATTAACCCTTGGCGCACGGCCGGTTCTACAATGTCCCAGGAACGGGCGATGGAACCGCCGACCACTAAGACGCTTGCGTCAAAACCGCTGACCGCGGTGCTGAGCGCCACGCCGAGGCATTCGAAGGCGTTCCGCAATACGAGTTTGGCGTTCTCATCGCCGGCTCGGCTCCGTTCGGCGATTTCGCGCACGTCAGGTACCGGATCGGGGATCATCCCGGTCGACCTCGCATAGGCCTGCCTGATCGCCCGGCGGGAGATCGTGTCCTCGAGCGGCCTGCCCCGGAAATTCAGGCGGTACGCCTCACCGTTCGGGGGAAGTCCGGGTCCGGTCTTCCGTGGCTCACCCGAGTCCAGGAAAACGGACCCGACGCCCGTGCCGAGCGTGATGCAGACGGCGCGCTCATGCCCCTTGGCCGCACCCGCAGCGTACTCTCCGATTCCGAAAGCATCGGCGTCGTTCAAGAAGTGTATGAATGCAGGAACAGGCAAAATCTGAGTCATCAGCTCCTGCCGGACATCCACCCCGTAGAGGCTGTCGAATTTACCCACGTGCTCAAAAAGGCCGATGCCCAGCCCGTAGTCGAACGGCCCGGGGATCGCCACCGCCCATTCCGTCCCGGGCCGGCTGCCGAGTCTGCGGGCGGCCTCGGTGAAACAGCTAACCAGCTCCTGCCTCGATCCATGGGCGGGAAGGGGCAGATGCGTCATCGAATCTGTAACGGCCTGCCACGTGTCTTGTTCGACCCAGGCCGCCGTAACGTGGGTTCCTCCGATTTCAAGGACCGGGATGAAGCCCAGCGTCATCTGCCGCTCCCCTCGGGCTCTGACAGGAGATCGCGCGAGAGACGCATCCCGGGCCCTTTGGCAATTGCCACTTTCGCTCTCCTTTTTCATTGTGCGGGGCATCGAACCACGCATCCCCGGCGTCGCCGGTGTTTAGTTACGGACACGTCCGTCAGTGCCGATAGGGCGTCTTTGATCGCACATCGGACGTAAGCGTGCCTGGCCTCAATTCGATGTTGCTGTCCCCTTTATTTCACCGAGCCCGCCGTCACACCCTCGGTGATGTAACGCTGCAGGAAGATGTACAGAATGAATACAGGCAGAGCAACCATTGAGGTGTAGGCGAGCGTGGCAGGCCAGTCGGTCGTGTAGGCGACTTTGAACGAGGCCAGTCCGACGGGGAGGGTCTGGATTGAGGGATCGGTACTGAAAAGCAGCGACACGAAATAGTCATTCCAGACCGTGACTGTCCCGAGAATGATGTTGGTGGCTACTGCCGGCCGTGCCAGGGGCATGACGATCGCGAACAATGTGCGGAGCCTGCCGGCTCCATCGATGGAGGCCGATTCTTCGACCTCGATCGGGAGGGCGCCAAAGAACGCTGCAAAGATAACCACCGACAGTGGAAGCTGCAGCGCAGCGTTGACGATGATCATGGGCACCAGGGTGCCAAGCAGCCCGAGAGCTTGCATCTCAACGAACAGCGGCACCAGGCCGCTCTGCACCGGGATGAAGAGCCCGAATGCGAATAGACCGGTCAGCATGATGCCGAGGCGCCGTGGCTTGATACGCGCACACACGTAACCGGCTCCGGCGCCGATGATGGAGCTGAGCACGACGCTGGTGATCGTCACAATAATGCTGTTACGGGCCCGCAGGGGCACGTCGCCGACCGTCCACGCCCGTGTGAAGTTCCCCCATTGCAGCTCCCCCGGTAACGCGATGGGGTTCGCGTAGACCTCGGCCTGGGATTTCAGGGACGTTAGGAACATCAAAGCGGTTGGAAATATGACGGCGCCGAGCGCTACCGCCAGGACCACGAAAATCAGGACAGAGCGGAGCGGCCGCCGGGTCCGGGCTTGTTCTGCTGCTACGGCCGTCATTCCTGGGTTCTCCTCGATGTTAGCCAGCGCCGGGACAGTACGACCAGGACGATGAGTACGGTAAGGACCACCGACTGGGCCACGGAATAGCCGTAGTTGGAATTCAGGAAGGCGGTTTGGTAGATCAACGTACCTACCGTTTCGGTGGCTCCGGCGGGGCCGCCGCCCGTCATCAGATACACCTGATCGAAGAGCTTCAGGTTTCCCGCCAGCGAGATCAGGACCGCGATCGAGACAGAGGGGGCAAGCAGGGGCCAGGTGATGGACCTGAACTGGCGTGCACCGTGGGCCCCGTCGATGGCGGCCGCTTCATAGACTTCCTGAGGGATGTTCTTGAGCCCGGCGAGGAAGATGATCATCATGTACCCGGCAAACTGCCAGATGACCACGACGCTAACGCCCAGGAGCGCGCTTTGTTGGTTGCCCAGCACGTCCCTGAGAAAGGTACCGCCGAGTCCGGTCGCTTCGGCGAACTTTCCCAGAAGCCCTACGGCTGGGCTGTACATGAACCCCCAGATCAGTGCGATGACGGCTGTGCTCATCAGGGCCGGCGCGAAGAAGACTCCGCGCATGAAGGCGACGCCGCGTCTGGCACGGTTGAGCAGCAGGGCCAACCCGAGGCCCACCCCGACCTGGCCAGCGACGATGACAGCGGTGAAGATCAGGGTGTGCGCGAGCGCGGCAGCATACTTCCGGTCGCCGGCCATTTTCACGAAGTTGTCGATTCCGATCCACTTCGGCGGATTAATGCCGTCCCAGCGGGTGAAGGAGAAATAGAATCCGGCGATTACCGGCCCGATGAGAAAGCCGAGGTAGACCAGGAGCGCGGGTAGCGCCAGGAGCACGAAGGACCATTCGAACCTGATCCGCCGCCGGGGCCGCAAGGGCGCACTGCCCTTGCGGCTCACGGCTGGACGGGCGTCCACTGTTAACCGTGTCATTAGGGGGTGTTGTAGTCGGTCTGGTTGTCGTCGTCCTGGAGCGACTGGAACTTCTTGACCGCGTCGTCCGCGCTGGCGGTGCCGGCGATGATGTCACCGAGGATGCCCGGTCCGGTGCCGTTCACGGACGGACCCATGTTCGTCGGGTACGGCGCCGCGGTCTTGGTGAGCGCATCGCTGTCCGCCTGGTACGGGGAGAAGTTCCCGGTGGCGCCCTTGATGGTGCTTGCGTTCTTGTTCGCCTCGGAGTACTTGGTCGCGGATTCCTTCTGGGTCATGAAGTCAAGGAACTTCAGGGCCGCGTCCTTCTTCTTGGACCATGAGGTGACGGTGTACATGTTGTCGGCGAGTGACGATGCGGGGGCAGGCGGTTGTCCGGCGTCATTGATGGGCAGCGGGAACATGCCCATTTCGAATCCGGCGGGTGTCAGGCTGGACAGAGTCCAGGTTCCCATCAGATACATGGCCGCCTTGCCGGAGGCGAACATGTTCTGTCCTTCCTGGCCAGGCAGGCTGTTGGCGCCGGGGACGAAGTAGTCTTTTTTGACGAGGTCCTGGAACCGCTGAACCTGCTTTGTAAAGAGGGTGTTGTCCTGCCACTTTGCTTTTCCGGTTGCCAGGTCCTCCATGAAGGTGGGGTGTTCCTTGGCGTAGACGGCAATTGCGTTGTGGTAGAAGTACTGGTTGGTCCAGGCGTCCGCTGCGGTGAAGACGAACGGAGCGGTTCCTGCCGCTTTGATCTTGGCGGCTGCGGCCGTGAGTTCGTCCCAGCTCGTCGGTACCTGGATCCCGAGCTTATTGAAGATGTTCTTGTTGTAGAAGACGCCGGTGACGTAGGAACTCTGCGAGTAGCCGTAAGTCTTGCCGTCGACCTTGCCGGGCTCAAGGCCGATTTCATCAACATTGTTCAGTAAGCCCTGGCCGGAAAGGTCTTCGAAGCTGTTGGCCTTGGCGTATTTGTTGAATTCCGCTCCGGCCCGAACGTTCAGGACATCGATATCGGCCTTCGCCGAGACCCGGGACTGGAGGATCTGGGCAAAGTCCCCGCCTCCCTGGCGATCGAGCTTGACGGTGATTCCGGTCTTGGTCTTGAAATCGTCCAGGATTTCCTGCGGAATCGGCTGGTACCCCAGGACGTTAATCGTCTGCCCTTCGGAGGATGCCGAGGAGGGCGACCCCCCTGTTGAGCAGGCGGTGAGCCCTGCGGTTGCCATCAGCAGCGTCGCTGCTGCCGCTGCAAGCGTGCGTGAGTGTTTCATGGTTTCTTCCTTTTCGCGTGGGGTGCAGGCATATGTTCTGCGGTGCCAGGTGGACGTACCGGGTCTGGCCCGTCCGCTTTACTTCAGAGGAGTTCGGTGATGAGGGCAATGCCGTCGGGGGCAGAGAGCTTTAGCATGCCGTCCGGTCCTACCCGGTGTTCGGCTTCCGTCCAGATATCCAGATACGTTCCGGGACGCAGCTGGAGTTGGATCTGCCGACCTCCGCGGTCGCTTATCGCCGGAGCGAAGATTCCCCAAACCGGGCCGCGCTCTCCGTTGACCGTCAACAGGACCGTGTGCGCACTGAGGGGCCGGCATGGGCGGGGCACACCAGTGGTCGCGTGTCGGAGGATCGCGTTGACCGCAGCCGTCCCGGCGTCGGGGTCGAGGATCGTATTAGCCAGCGACGCTGCCACGAACAGCAACTTGCCGGCGCCCCAGCTACGTTCCCACGCAACAGGCGTTCCGTCTTCGGCGAAGACCGGATCTGTCAAAGGTGTCCAGGTTTCATCGGTGAATTCCAGCTCGTCGCGCACACCTGCGAAATATCCGACGGTCTGCCCGAACAGTTGAGCGGGATATTTGGTGGTTCCGTCGTGGGCGGTTTCCAGGCCGCGGCTTCTGGCCCCTACGGTGCCGGCCATGCCTCCGGGCCAGGGTCGGTGCAGCTTTGCGTCAAGGTCAAACTCACCACTGAGTCCGTCAACTACGACCGTGGCGCCGTTGTGGGCCAGGGACAGCAATTGCCTGCCGAAGTCTTCACTCCAGGCGGCAATGTGGGAAGCGATAATGACATCCGCCCTGGTGTCATCATTCACGCCTGAGACCGGCATCATTCCGGCTTGCACGCCGGATCGAAGCAGCTCCGCGGTGAGGAGCCCCGCTGCCTGTGGGGCGGCGTCGGCACCGCGGTTGAACGAGCTGTCGCCGACCTGGGAGAACGCGAACTCTACCGCTTGGGACTGCTCGGACGTCAGCACAAGTGCCGCTGGTGGCGCCGCTGTCCAGTCCCCCGCGGTATTTTCCAACCGGTCAAGACATTTTGCCACCCGGGTGACGGCGCGTGCCCGGTCTCCGATCTGATCGTCATCGTCCAGCAGGCCCCATTCCCCGGCCTCAAAGTCCTGCGCCCTGGTGTTGAAGCACCAGCCGGTGACCGATTGCGCGCCGACGAGAAGCGGGGCGAGATACGTTGCTGCAATCTGGGAGTGCGATACACCGAGCGGGGTATGACCGGCGTAGTGCGTATTTCCGGTCTGCGCTTCGGTGACCTCGACGCCGTGCTTTCCCGGTACGTTCTGCAGAAGGGTCGTACCGGCAATGACCAGAGGCGTGTGTGTGTCGCGCTGGGCGAATCCGAAGCTCCACGGGGCGTGGAATGTGGCGCCGAGAACATCGACAGTCTTGGCGATGTTCTGCAGGTTGTATCCGGCCTCTGCGTGGTTGTACAACGACTGGCAGGGGTTGGCGCAGAGCGGGGTCCGGGAGTCGTGCACCCGGACCTGGCCGGCGACCCAGGCCAGTTCCTTCTCGATGATTCTGGAGCGGAGGACGTAATCGCTCAGAATCGGTCCGAAGGAACGCCAGGTGTTGTTCCTGTGGGCTGGATGCATGACGTCTTTTGGCAGCGGCACCTCATCGAATGCGGTGTAACCGCTGCGCCACCTCTTGTTCAGCACCGCAATGTCGTTCTCGTACTGTTCGCGGAGAACCTCCGGCCACAGTGCACGCGCTTCGTCGGTGACGAACGTGTCGCCCCACGGATTGTCAGGTGGGTTCATGGGTTCGTTCCACAAAATCCACTGACCGAGCGCCGGATGGGCGGAGTAACGCTTCACGCATGCTGCGATGTACGCCTCCATGTGCCCTCGCGAGGCAGAATCCAGTGTCATTGTCTGGGAGTGCAGCACCGACCCCGTGCCAAGCCACCAGGGCCCGGAGTTCGCTGTGAGGGTGGCCTTGATCTTTATTCCGTGCTCGGCGGCGGCGTCAAAGACATCGTCGAACAGATCAAAGTCCCAGCGATCGGGGGACTCGGCCTGGATCCAAGGCCAGATGAGGAAGACCCTCAGCTGCCCGAACCCGACCTCAGCGGCGCGGGCCACCAGAGCGCGCGTTTCGTCCTTCGACAAATCACGTTCCAGCCATATCTGCGTTCCCAACCGCTCATTCACAGGACACTCAACTCCGGGCTGAGTGAGCTTGATGCGGACGCCGCTACGCAGGTGCTCCGGCGGGCTGTTCGAGACTTCATTGGCTGCTTCCTCTCGGGGGCTGCGGTCGGCGTTGACAAGGCCGACCGCAGGGACACTCCACTCTGACACATTTTTGGTAGCGTTACCAGAGTCCGGTAATTGTTTTTTCTGTGCGATGGTGTCGTTACCACTGCCGGTAACTTCGACTGACGCCGGCCCCGTCCGGAGAGGGATGGACCCGCCTGCTCCGCCAGGATCACTGCTCCAGAGAAACGGTCTACATCCGGCGCCCGTGGACCCCTCTTCAACCGATCACGTCCCTGCAGACGTCGGCTGCAGGAGAGCCGGCACGCACCTCCACCGAAGTCGTCCGAAAAATATTCACAGAATAACGCCCAGGACCAGACTACCGGGGATGCACGGCGAACCCAGGGCGATGAGCGGGACATCGCGGACTTCGGTCCGCTTTGGCATCGGTGTGAACGAGCCAGTCGCGCCTACTTCCGGAGAGATCGCATCATGAGTCTGCGAGTATCTCGATCTGCATCAAGTCGAGGGCGGCTGTGGCGACAAGCCGCACGCGCCGGATACCGCCCGGCAGCACGTCCGGCTTGGCGATGAATGGGCGGGTTTGGCCTGCCCAGGTGAATGTTGCATTTGTCTGTTCATCGAGCGGGTGCCAGCCGTCCCCGGAGAGGGCCTCAGAACCTTCCACGCGCCATGATGCTTTGGCCGCCATCGCGGACGTCACGGTGTAAAGCCCGACCGGGGTGACTTTCTCGAATGTATAGCAAACGGAACCGCCCGGCTCGAGTACGAGAATGTGCTCACCGATATCGTCGAACATATCTGCTGCATCGCCCGAGACCGCCGTCGCTGTTGCGGCTCCCTTAGCTGCCATGGCTGGCGAGGTCTTGTCGAGCCTCGTGCGGGGACGCTGCCCTTCCGGAGTATGCGAAGTCGGCACGGTGCCGGATGCCCACCGGGTGGGCTCAGACGACGTAGTGACCACGATCGTGGGACCTTTCAGGAGCCGCTCGCGCGCTATCTCAATCTCGTGCCAAGGTTCTCCGTCTACAGTCACGCCTGCTACGTAGTAGTCGTCAGGATTTCCTTTGCGCCGTACGGTGAGGACGCGTCCGAGAGGCAGCCGCACGCGGGCTTCTTCGAACAGCGGTGTGGTGAGAACAAATCGGCCTGAGACTGGAACCAGCGGATAAAAACCGAGCGCGGCGAAGAGATACCAGGCGCTCATTTCGCCGTTGTCTTCGTCGCCAGGATATCCCTGGCCGATTTCGGATCCGAGGAAGAGGCGGCGCAGCGCCTCGCTGACTATTGCCTGGGTCTTGTGGTGGGCGCCAGTGAACGCGTACATGAAGGGGATGTGGTGCGCGGGCTGGTTCGACAGTCCGAGCATGCCCATGCGGACATCCCGTGCCTCGGCCATCTCGTGGATCGTGATGTCGTAGCTGCCTTTGACGTTGTTGCGGCCGGTCTCTGGAGTGGCGAAGAAAAGGTCGAGCTTTTCTTCAAGAGCGGCGGGTCCGCCGTGCAGCGTTGCCAAGCCGGTGCCGTCATGGGGAGCGGTGAATGCGGTTCCCCATCCGTTTGTCTCCGTGTAGTCATAACCCCACTGGGCGGGGTCGTAGTCGCTGGTGTCCGGGACCCGCCAGGTACCATCGTCGTTCCGGCCTTGAAAGAAGCCGATTCGTTCATCGAAAACTGTTATGTATCGGGCGGCGCGGGCAGAGTAATATTGCGCGTCAGCTGCCAGGCTTTCGAGTCGTGGATGATCGGGGGGAAGCGTGTTCTGTAGGTGAAGCGCGAGATGCCCGATTCCGTAATCATTGATCGCGGAGTCGATCGTCCACGACATTCCTTCTGACACACGGGTGTCGGTGAAGCCGCGGAAGGTCTGAGAGCGCACTCCTTTTCGTCCCACCCGGGGATCGCTGGATACGACGGTTGCGTTGTGAAGGGCCGAGTCGTAGGCGTCCAGTGCGTTCAGTCCTGTGAGGCCGGATTTGATCGCGTCGGCGAAGATGACATCACTGGTAGTTCCGGTCATGTTGTCGACCGGTCCAGGTGCCGTCCACCGGCTTGTCCAGCCACCGTCCCTATAGTGCTGCACGAACCCGTCGAGCAGTTTTCCCGCTTCGTCGGGGCGGAGGAGGCCCAGTGCTGGCCAGACCGTTCTATATGTGTCCCAGAATCCGTTGTTGACGCTGAGGGTGCCGTCGACGAGACGGAGGCCCGTCTCGGTCGGGGTGTGGGGGCTTTCGAGGCCATGGAAAGGACTTGCATACCGGTAACGCGGCTGGGCCTGGGTTCCGACATTCTCTGAGGCGGTGTTCGGGTAGAGGAACAGCCGATAGAGCGACGATGCAACGGTCGTGCGCTGGTCTGTGGTCGCGCCGTCCACCTCGACGATCGCAAGTCGTTCGCTCCACTGGCCTTCCGCAGATGCTGCGATGGCATCAAATGCCCCATGACGCTTCGAGACACTCGCCTCCGCGCCCTCGAGGTCGAAGGCCAGGTTGCGGGCAGCTTGCCCAGTACTCAGAAAAGAAGTGCTGATGGCGATGGTCACACTCTGAGTTTCGTCGAGCGCCACGCAAACCGCTCCCCGGACCTTGGAGTCACCATCCCGACGGACATCCAGCACCGGCCTGTCGATCGTCGCGAAGACGAACATCCGCGGGCTCTCGTCGGATCCGTCCACAAAGCCGGTCATGGTGGGGGTGCCGGTGGGAGTGGGCAGCTCCAGACCACCGTTCTCATCGACCTGGTCGACAACGAACCATCCTGTGCTGCCGGGGAAGGTCAGTCTCACGAAGACAGACCACATGCCGGCAGTGACTTCCGCCCGGATGCCCCCGTCCAGTGCCACGGAATAGCGGTGGGGGCGATCGGTCTCCGAGTGGTGGTCGAACCCGAGCGCCCTTAGGCGTGCATCGAAGATGGGTTCCGCGCCACCGGATGGCATGATCTGGAACACTCCGCGATCCTGGATCCAAGGGCTGGGGACGTGAGATGTGGCCAGGGCCTGGATGGCAGGGCGCCCGTCTTCCCGGTTGTGTGCGGCGTAGGTATAGGTCCAGTCAGTTGTGCGCGCGTCTGTCATCGGAGCCCCGAACACGCCGCCGTGCGGCACGGCGACCAGAGGCACCGTGTTGCCGCGCGAATAGGTAAATGAGGAATGGGATCCGCGGGTTGTTCGAACCCAGTCGATGGGAGCCACCGGTTCGGGCGGTGTCGGCTCGATCGTCGCTGTGCCGATGAAGCCTTCGAAATCGAAGCTGCCGTCTGATGACGATCGAGTTGCGACTACGAGCTCGGCACGCTCCAGCTGCTTGCCCACCGCCGCGTCGAGGGCAACGCGTTTTCGGTTCCACTGTGAAGCCTGAATTGTTTTCGAATCGTATTGTGCAATCGGATCGACGGCGACAGAGTGCTGGTCCACCGCGTCCAGGCCAGAGAGAGTCGTGCCGTCACGGAAGACGAGATCGATCGCGACTGCTGTGGCCGCATAAGCATCACGGATGTTGGTGCGCTCGGAATCAAGCAGGGGAAACACATCGTACCGCAGCTCGCTGGAAGGCAGGATCGCCGCACTTTCGTCGAACAGGATCGTGATCGGTGCACGCAGCACCGTCAGTTTGGTCTCACCCTCCACCCGGTACTTCAGCACGGGGCCCGGTTCCAAGCCATGAAGCGGCTGCGAGGCAGGCGGGTCAGTAGGACCCTGGGCGGTGTGAAGGGTCAGAGGCACGTCTGTTCCTGTTCGATCGGGAGGACGCGCAAGGCTGCAACGTTCTTTGCCCCGCCTGACGGCTGACGATCCATTGCGCAGGAGGGCGAGCAGACTGGTGAGTTTGAGTAGGTCTCGAGCAGCACACCGTTTCGCACGGCGCCGTCAAGGGCCGGCGTATCCAGGATGGCGGCTCCGAAGCGTCCGACGTTCGGGCTAGTGCCGTCTGATCTTGCATGTGGATCGAGCATCAATGTCATTCCTTCCCACTCCCCCGCAGCCACGCAGGCAACGAGACGATTCTGGCTAGCAGCGAACAGGACAATGGTGAGTAGTGCTCCAAGGGAAGCGTTCCCTGGCTGGTAACGATACCATCGACGCCTGTCGACTGATAACGTTACCAGTGGGGGCCATTTGAGGAATACATCTATCTGGAGACGCCACCGTGCCCGGACCCTTCAGCCCAGCGCGACGAGTTTCCCGCTGATGTCAAACTGGAAGGTAGCCAAGGCCCAGCCCGGGACATGGCGCGACGCGGAACGAGACTATTCTCGGGCAGCGTGCACGCGGGTGGGCATCTCTACCTCCCTGGACGCCATCGCACCGTCAGTCAGTCTTGTGAAAAGCAGCCGGGCCGCTTCGCGCCCTAGTTCGCGTGGATCGTGATCGACGATTGTCACCGGAACGGGCATTAGCTCTGCGAGCTCAAAGTCGTCGAAGCTCGCAATCGCAGGGAACCCGGCGGCGTCCGCCCCGAGCCGGAGCCGCGCGCCGATCTCCATCAGCGCGCCAATGGCGTTCCGGTTATTAGAGGCAAAAACAGCCGTCGGCGGCTCAGACAAATCCAGAAGCGCTTTCATAGCGGTGCGTGCCGACGCAATATCCTGCTGGTCACGTTTGACCAGAACCGGGTCCGGGACAAGGCCGAACTCGTCTAACGCCTGTGTAAATCCGGTATAGCGACGCTGCCCGGTGAACACCGATTCGGCATTACCCAGGAAGGCGATCCGTCTGTGCCCGGCCTCAAGAAGGTCCTTTGTTCCCAAATAGGCCCCACCGATATCGTCGAGAAGTACGACATCGGTGTCGATTCCTGGAACGATCCTGGAAGCGAGCACGAGAGGTATACCGTGCAAAATCTCAGGCTGCAGATGGTCCGTATTTCCGCCGGAAGGAACGAGGATAAGCCCCTCCACCTGTCTCCCCACAAAGTCCGAAACGAGCTGCCGTTCGCGCGCGGCGTCTTCACCTGTGTTGCCGAGAAGTATGCGACGGCCATATTGCCGGGCGATTTCCTCAACTCCCAGGGCGAAGCTTCCATAGTAGGGGTTTGCAAGGTTCGTGATGGCGACCCCAATCAGCCCGCTGGCCTGTCCAGGCCGAAGAGCCCGCGCGGTTTCATTGCGGTAGTAACCGAGCTCACGCACAGCATCAAGCACACGTTTCTGCATCTGAGGGCGAACATTGTTTCCGCCAGCAAGAGTACGGGAGACCGTCATAGGGCTCACCCCGGCCAACGTAGCTACTTCCTTTACTGTCGGCATATGATCCGAAACTCTCTCAGGACCATTCATCCCGGCCGCTCCTCATAGCTGCTCACGTTTCGCCCATAAACCCTGATATCAAATAAGCAAATGCTCACAAGGAAACACAGTCCCCGCGAATGGGAGGCTTGTGCGCTTCCTTTGCGACACCCCCGAAGTCTTTCAAGCACCCCGAGAGAAGATAAATCTAAGGCGGATCCCGTGATCCTGTTTTCCCAGCAAGTCCTACCAGCGTCCGGCGGAGGCATAACCACGGGACCTTCACCGAGACAGTGTGAGATTATCTAGTCTACGCAATAAGGAAGCCCCACCGAGTAGGTGCCCTCCCCGTGTCAGGGGTGATGCGAACCCCTAAGTCGACGGACAGCGTCTTGCCCCAATTGGTCCATTGGCTCGCGGCTCCGTGAATCGGCGCGGGCCGGCCGGGGTCCGCGCAGTCCCTGCGCAGCCCACCCCACAACACCGGCCGCCAGAAGGCCAGCCACCTGCCAGTTATTGGCCAGCGCTATTGTCGATACGCAGTATCCGGTCAGCCTCGGCACCGGCGACTCTAGTTTGTCTTACAGCCCTCTTGAGGAACAAGGCTGTAAGGCGCTCGGGGCCTGCAACACGGCTTCCCATTACCTCTCATGAGGCGCTCTCACAACCCTCGGGTTGCAAGACAGGTCCCCTACGTTGGGAACACGACAGGACGTCCACTGTCGGAGGCGCGCCTCAGGCCTCCCCGGGGACGGCGTCGGCATCGGCGTCGGGTTCGGCGTCGGGTTCGGCGTCGGGTTCGGCCCATTCCAACGCTGCGACGATGTGTCCTTCGTTGGGAAGTGCCTGTTGTTCGGCCGGGGGAAGCTTGTCGTAGGTGTAGGCGGCGACGGCCATGGGCGAGGTGGATCGTCCCAGGCTGTACCGGACGCTGCGGTCGTTCTTGGTGCCGCAGATGAGGATTCCAATGGTTTCGTTATGGTGCTGGCGCCGGAGCACGTCGTCCACGAGGGCGACATAGAAGTTGAGCTTGCCGGCGTATTCGGGTTGGAACTTGCCCGTCTTGAGTTCGATGACGACGTAGCCCGTTGACCGCACTAACGACGCACTCCACGGTTGATATTCTGTCCCCTCCCCCGTCAGGAACGGGCATATAGTGCAGACAATGTCCGCACTATTGTTCTACTCACCTGTTCTCCGGGCCTGACAAAGAGGCCTGAGGGCTGCGGTTGATCACGCTGGGAAATCTGTCACTACCGGAGTCTGTAAGTCCGCTCTTGCGGCCGATAGCGGATCTTATGACAAGTGGCGTTCTGGAAGGCAGCGCGAACCGTCTTGATTTCGGGCTCGGAACAGGTGAATTCGCCAGTAGTTGAGCACAAGGCGCAAGCCTCCAATATTGTGTCAGCAAGTCCTCGCCTGAGTGAACCTGAATTCCTGCAGGTGCAGAGTAGTGTCCTCCTTAGCGTCAAGCACTGAGAGCAGAATGCATGCACAAAGCCCAACCTGTGGGGACAACGGTTTTGCTAGGAACAGGTGCATCGGTCGATGCGGGAATCCCTGTTTCCGCGACCCCTCCCGGGCAGGGACCGCCCAACCGGCAAAGTACAATAGTCGAAAATAGGTCTGGTGAACGGGAGCACTGTTGGGCAACGCTGGCATCGACCTGACTGTCACGGTTGCCTCGATCCTAGGACTTCTGGGATTCGTCCTTTCCATTGTGAATTGGGTTCGGCTCCGACCGGTAGTCTTTATCACGGGACCACACGAAGCGTTGATTGTTCGACCTGACCATCTCGAGCCCGCAGATTTCAGGTTTGAACTCCACAACGCCGGTGCCAGCGGCGTGACGCTCAGTGCGGTCCAAATGGTGCGCCCCGGCGCGAAAGCGATCCGTCATCAGATGATTGGGTATACGACTAATTGGATAAAGAATTTGTCCGACGAGACCCTTGTAGTCCCACTCCGGTTGGAGCCATATGACACCAAGGTCGTGGTTTTGGACGTTCCTCTATTCCTAAAGACATGGGGTACTGGCGGCCACCGCTGGGAACTGCAAGTGGAATGGTACGGTCGCCCATCTTGGGCCCGCCTTTTCCGCATCCGGAGTGAAGGCGGAATCATCCGCCTCGACCGCCGTTCCGAAAGCGAAAGGCGTCTCCGTAGTGTCTCTGCCCAGGTGGATGTTGGACCTAGATCCGTCAACCAGGGACGAAGCAACGACATGCCGCCAACTGCACAGGATGCTTGACATGCTGGTCAGCACTTGGCGTCGGCTAGTTTCTGCACTTGGATCCAGACAGGTGCCTCGACAGATTAGCCGGCAGGCCCCATATACGTCCGGGATCTATGAGGGGGAAAATCGCATGTGAACGGGATGAGTATCCTTGCATGGTTCGCCCCCAGGCGGTGACGGTTGGCTATGTCCAGCCAGCGCCGGCGCTGCTGAGTTCGCCGATGATGTAAGTAACAGCCTGCGCTCGGGACTATTTGAGCCACGTGCCGACGTCGGTGACCGAGGGGCGACCGCACCACAGGCGGCCTGGAACAGCACTCCCCACCGGTTAATACTGCTGATGGCCGAGGATATGTAGTCATCTAGCCGACAATTGCGTGGCTGTCCCGTCGTTCCATGAGTTATTCAGTAGGCTGAGACGAACGATATTCCCTGGGGGGCAAGAATGCATCACTTTTTATCCGCAGAAACCGTCGATGATTTAATGCACGAGGCTTATGGACATGTCTTAGATAAAGGGGTGAGCATTACGCCCACCAATGGTGGCGCTAAAGAGCTATTCGGCGTTTTGGTAGAACTCAGGCAACCCCGAGCCCGTGTAAGCCGCAGCCAAAACCGCGAACGTGTCTTTAGTGCGCTCGGCGAGCTCCTCTGGTACCTGTCTGGATCCGATGACGCGGAGCAGATTGGCTACTATGTGTCCTACTACAAGGATCCCGCGGTTTCAGTAGACGGGCACGTAATTGGTGCTTACGGTCCTCGCCTTATGCAGTACGACGATGTCAACCAAGTTGAAGCCGTCATCCAGATGCTGCGAAAGAATCCTGACTCGCGCAACGCCGTTATACAACTTTTCGATCACCAGGACTCGAACAACGCGCCCTGTACCCTAGCCCTCCAGTTTGTAGTTAGAGAACGTAAGCTGATCATGATGACCAGTATGCGGTCTAACGATCTCTTCTGGGGCTTCCCCCATGATCTATTTGCTTTCACAATGATTCAAGAAATCATTGCTAGGTCCGTCGGAGTCGATATTGGGAACTACTACCATTCTGTCGGTAGTCTCCACCTGTACATGAAGGACGTAGAAGCAGCAGATAGGTACCTCGGTGAGGGCTGGCATGATGCTGTAACTATGCCCGCGATGCCTGACGGAGATCCCTGGGAGCAGATTCACAACCTCCTAGCCCTCGAGAAATTCATTCGCCTCAGTTCAAGCTTAGGAATACAGGACTTACAGCTGCCCAACCACGCGTACTGGCGTGATCTCGCCCTACTGCTCTTTGGATACAAGCTCATCCGCGAGGGACGCAAGGACGACTTGGCCGAGACGGCACTGAGGATCGAAAGTAGTTACTTCCGATCTATTGTTCAAGACCGTGTCGACAGGCATGGCTCAAGAAAGGCAACTAGTGACAGTCAAAGGTGAAGCCCACCGGCCGAGCTATCAGCACCGCTTTGATGAGCTCACTCGCAAGATCGGGCAATTTGAGTTAAATGTAGCGCCGCTGCCCGGTATCGTCGGCGATGAGGAACGCTCGGTGCTGGTAAATCAGCTAATCGACAGCGAAAGAAGAAACGCGCATTTCGAACGAATGCTGAACCGAGATGTCCCGGCAGAGATGGTCGATCCTCACAACTCTCAATTCGACCCCTTGAAGGCCGCAATCCATCATTGGAGGTCCGGAGCAGAAGACGAAGCCTACTGGCTCGTCTTTCAGTTCGTTCACTTCGGAAAGCATCCCATAGCCGGCTGGCGATACGTTCGTGAGGTCTACGGACGCTTGAACAGCGACCCAATATGGTCTTGGGACGAAATTTCTAGCAATACCCCAGAGTTCAGGCTATGGCTAGGAGAAAATCAGTCGGAGTTACTCCGAAAGGACCAACGGCGAGGATTCGGTAATCATCGGAAATACTCAAGTCTCAGCCATGAAAGCGAACGTGGTACGGCTGCGGTCTTCGAGAGCTATGTGGAGTGGGTAATGAAGTATGGCAGTCATGCTTCTCTTTTTGCCGCCTACTCGCACCTGGTCTCGCCGAGCGAAAAGTTTGAGGCACTCTACAACGCTCTAGACGTAGTTGTGGACTTCGGGCGCATCGCTAAATTCGATTACCTCATGACTATCTCGCGTCTTAAGTTCCTGGAGATAGAACCAGGCCATACCTATCTTCAGAAAGCTACCGGCCCACTGCGAGGGGCTAGGCTGCTACTTGACGGGTCAGGGTCAACGGCCCGCGCACAGGATCTGCGACCAGATCTAGAAAGGTTTTCGACGATTGTTGGCGTGACACCAGACGTTATAGAGGACGCAATCTGCAACTGGCAAAAGAGCCCGGCCCGCTTCCGGCAATTCGTGCTTTGAATCTCTATTTCTTCAGAAGAAGCCTCGACCCAACTCGTTTGTACCTGCGTTTCAGGTTGTTACACTCGGCATGATCTAGGACACCGCTGCTCTGCAATTGACCAGCAATGATTCCAGGACTTGTTCCCGCCCTAGATGCCAGACGGACAATATCTCGTCTCGAAGGTTTTTTAGCAGCTACGGACGACGGCCGATGCTCAAAGGGCCAGAGCACATCTGCGGAGAATGTGTTGGCTTCAGACTCGGCACTGTCGGTTTCAAAGGCAGCAGGATCTCCGTCTACGTGGAGCGCGGCGTCTTTGTGCAGAAGAAGATGAGCCACTTCATGAAAAAACGAGAACCAAAATTGATCGTCGGAGAGATACCGCCCGCTGAGTTGAATGAGTGCAGAGCCATCCGCCAGTACCCTGCTGGCTCCGCTGGCGGCACAACCTTCTGGGGCCGGAACTATCACACATGAAACTCCGCAGCGGGCCGCCAAGGACTGCAATCTCGGGATGAATTCCTCGGGATCTGCAATGCGAGTGAGCTTTCGAAGTTCGGGAAGCGCTGACAATAGAGCGTCTGGGTCAAAGTTGCCACCGGTAAATCCCTGGTGTGCAATTTCTCCAGCTCGAAGCCAACTCGAAACTGAGGATACTTGGTTTGGGTAGGACGGCGAAGTCCGGAAGCGGACAGTCTGAAGTTGGTCAGCGTAGGAATGCTTCCAGCTCTCGAGGCTATCCATGCCAAAGAAGCCTAAACATGCGTCGATACGAGCTCGCCAGTCCCTAGGTACCTCTAACCAGGCGAGCTTTTTCATGGAGCTGAGCGGCAGCGATTGGACCCACTGATCAGCTTCGACTATTGCTTCTGACTCACGAAACCGCTCCTCTCGACGAAGCCAAAAAGATGCGGAACCGCCGAGATTTTGTGCCAACGATACAGCGATTTTGCCCGTAATGGGGACGGATCCCTGAAGCAATCTATTGAACTCATCTCTGCCCAGTCCACAGGCTTCGGCAACTTCGGCTGGGTTCACATTTTTGCTAGTGATCAGATCTTGAATTGTGGCACCGGGGGAGCAAGCCCACCGGGGGATGAATTCTTGAGCGGTAGTCATCTCGGCATCTCCTGGATGTGAGTTAACTTCATTCGACTGACCATATCCCAGGGAGCCTCTGAAGTGTCAGACCCATAGACTTTCACGTGGTCAGCACGTCCGATCAGGTAGTGATTATTGAGGATGTGTATTGGGATGCAGGTTAGGGTTGAACTCGCCAGATCGATCCCTATTGGCACGTCAATCAGGTAGTCAGCCGCGTCAAGGTCAGCCAGGCGGGCCCGAAGCGAGCCTCCCACCTCAGCGCCCAGCTTCCTGACCGCATAGTCCGGATCTGAGCATATCCGCCGCAACTCAAGTGTCATGAAACTGAGTTTCAAACTTTGGCCCTCTGTGATTTTCCATTTTTCCCCACCATGAAGGCCGGTACAGCGGCTTCAGCCTACCGCCGACTCGGTAGTTCACCTATTAGGCCGTCGTCCGTGTCACCCCGACCCCGTCGAGAAGACACCGGATTCCAGGGGTTTGGAGTGCGCGGTCGACGATGCTGGCGGTGTGACATGGACTAACCTTTACGTTTTGAACCAGTGGACCGTGTCCGTGCCCACCTACTCGATGAGCCTGTCCAACTCCTAGAGCTCGAGTCCGCCGCGTTCAAGGGCCTTACCTCCGCCGCTTTGTTTGGCCATCTTTGATGTCTTGGCTAGTGAGGGCTTTTCCACGGCGGCCGCCGCCGGCATCCCCCTGGTGCTTGTCTGCCAGGAGGCGTGAGTTGATTGCTTCCCGGTCCCCTTTGCCTTCGAGGCTTTTCTCAGGCGATCGGTGCGAGCTGTGCCCGCGCTGCTCCACGGCTGGGCGTCAAAGCGTTCCTGCAGCAGGCGTGCGCGCTGCTCGTTGTGACTCCTACCCAAAGGTAAGGCCCGAATCCTCGTCGCAAAAGAGCGGAAGCCGCCGTCTATAACGGAGCAATGACTTCAGTGATCAGCCCCGGAAGTCTGGCACTACCGAACTCTGTGAGTCCACTTCTGCGGCCGATAGCGGATATTGCGTAAAGTTGATCGGCCCGGAAGCGAACTACCCGTCTCCGTCTCGAGGCCGAAAGAAGAAATGTTGTATTCCCCCTAAACCTCCGCCACCGGAGCCGCTTAAACCTCCGCCACAGGAGCCGCGAACTGCGCCGCGTACAGCGCCGCGTACGCCCCGCCCGCAGCCAGCAGCTGGGCGTGCGTCCCCTGCTCCACGATCTGCCCGGATTCCATCACCAGGATGAGGTCGGCGTCGCGGATGGTGGACAGGCGATGGGCGATGACAAACGAAGTCCGGTCGGACCGCAGGGCGCTCATGGCCTTCTGCACCAGCACCTCGGTGCGGGTGTCCACCGAGCTCGTCGCCTCGTCCAGGATCAGCACCGACGGCCGGGCCAGGAACGCCCGGGCGATGGTGAGCAGCTGCTTCTCGCCCGCCGAGACATTCGAACCCTCGTCCTCGAGCACGGTGTCGTAGCCCTCCGGCAGGGACCGCACAAACCGGTCCACGTACGTCGCCCGCGCCGCCTCCAGGATCTCGTCCTCCGTGGCCGAGGGCCGGCCGTAGGCGATGTTGTCCCGGATGGTCCCGCCGAACAGCCACGTGTCCTGCAGCACCATGCCCATCCGCGAGCGCAGCCCGTCGCGCGTCATCGCGGTGACGTCCACGCCGTCGAGCGTGATCCGCCCGGCGTCGAGCTCGTAGAACCGCATCATCAGGTTCACCAGGGTGGTCTTGCCCGCGCCGGTGTGCCCCACAATGGCGACGGTCTGGCCCGGCTCGGCCACGAGACTCAGGTCCGTGATCAGCGGCTTGTCCGGGGAGTAGGAGAAGGAGACGTCCTCAAACACCAGCCGCCCCCGGCCCCCGTCGGGAGACTCGCCGGGGACAGGATCCGGCCCCTGTTCCTCGGTGTCCAGGAGCTCAAACACCCGCTCGGCCGAGGCCACGCCGGACTGCAGCAGGTTCGCCATGGACCCCAGCTGGGCCAGCGGCTGGGTGAACTGCCGGGAATACTGGATGAACGCCTGCACGTCGCCCAGCTGCATCGCCCCGGAGGCCACCTGCAGCCCGCCCACCACGGCGATCCCCACGTAGACCAGGTTCCCGATGAACGTCATGGCCGGCATGATCAGCCCGGAAATGAACTGCGCGCCGAAGCTCGCCTGGTACAGCTCCACGTTCTTCTGCCGGAACCGTTCCTCCACCTCGCGCTGCCGGCCGAAGACCTTCACCAGCGCGTGCCCGGTGTACGTCTCCTCGATCTGCCCGTTCAGCTCGCCGGTGTGCCTCCACTGCGCCACGAACAGCTTCTGCGAGCGCTTGGCGATCACCGCCGTCGTCACCAGCGTCAGCGGAATGGTCACCAGCGCGATCAGCGCCAGCGTGGGCGAAAGCAGCAGCATCATCACCAGCACCCCCACCACTGTCAGCAGCGAGGTCACGGCCTGGCTGATGGACTGCTGCAGGCTTTGTGAGATGTTGTCGACGTCGTTGGTTACCCGGCTGAGCAGCTCGCCGCGCTGCACGGAATCGAAGTAGCGCAGCGGCAGCCCGTTGATCTTCGCCTCGATCCGTTCGCGCAGCCGGAAGACCGTGCGCTGCACAACGCCGTTGAGGATGTACGCCTGCAGCCAGCCGAACGCCGAGGCCAACACGTACAGGGCCACCGCCCACAGCAGCACGGTGGCCAGCGCGGCGAAGTCGATGCCGGTGCCGGGAGTCAGCGTCATGGCGCTGAGCATGTCCGCCTGCTGGGTCTCCCCGGCGGCGCGCAGCTGGGCGATCACCTGGGCCTGGCTGACCCCGGCGGGCAGCTGCTTGGACACGACGCCGGCGAAGATCAGGTTGGTGCCGTCGCCGAGGAGCCGGGGCCCGATCACCGAGAACGTCACGCTCACGACGGCGAGCATCAGGACCAGCACCAGCCACAGCCGTTCGGGCCGCAGCTCCCCCAGCAGCCGCCGGGCGGACGGCCCGAAGTTCATGGCCTTCTCCACCGGGATGTTCATCCCGGCAAACGGGCCGCCGCGGCCGGGTCCGCCCGCGGGGCGGGGAATCCGCATCGGCGCCTGCGCGGCAGGCGCCCCGGAAGCGGCAGTCGCCCCGGAGGCACCGGGTGCCCCGGCGGCAGGAGCGGCGGCGGGGGCCGGCGTCGGGGCCTTGTCGGTGCGGCTCATGCTGCCTCCTCCGCTGCGAGCTGGGAGTTCACGATCTCCTGGTACGTCTCGGACGCCGCGAGCAGTTCCTCGTGCGTGCCCTGCGCCACGACCCTGCCGCGGTCCAACACCAGGATCTGGTCAGCGTCCACAATGCTGGAGATCCGCTGGGCGATGATCACCAGGGTGGCCCCGGCCGTGTGCTGCTTGAGTGCCTGCCGCAGCCGGGCGTCCGTGGCGGTGTCGAGTGAGGAGAAGGAGTCGTCAAAGATGTAGAGCTCGGGGCGTTTCACGAGGGCCCGGGCGATCGCGAGCCGCTGCCGCTGGCCGCCGGAGACGTTGGTGCCGCCCTGCGAGATCGGCGCATCCAGCCCGCCTTCCAGCTCCTGCACAAAGTCCTGCGCCTGCGCGATGCTCAGCGCCTGCCAGAGCTCGGTCTCGGTGGCGTCCGGTTTGCCGTAAAGCAGATTGCTGCGCACCGTGCCGGAAAACAGGAAGGGCTTCTGCGGAACCAGGCCGATGTGCCCCCACAGCAGGTCCGGGTGGAGCTCGCGCACATCCACGCCGTCGATCCGCACCGAGCCGGACGTCGCATCGAACAGCCGCGGCATCAGGTTCACCAGGGTGGTCTTGCCCGAGCCGGTGCTGCCGATGATCGCCGTCGTCTGCCCCGCACTGGCGGTGAAGCTCACGTCCGAGAGCACCGGCTGCTCGGCCCCCGGGTAGGCGAACCCGACGTCGCGCATCTGAAGCTCGCCCCGGCCGGCGCGGCCGGCAAAGCTGACCGGATGCAGCGGCGGCCGCACACTGGATTCGGTTCCGAGCACCTGGCCGATCCGGTCCCCCGACACGGCGGCGCGCGGGATCATGATCGCCATGAACGTGGCCATCATGACGGACATCAGGATCTGCATGAGGTAGCTCAGGAACGCGATCATGGTGCCCACCTGCATGGACCCGTCCTCGATCCGGAACGCACCGAACCAGATCACCGCCGCGCTGGAGACGTTGAGCACCAGCATCACGGTGGGGAACGCGAGCGCCATGAGCCGGCCGACGCGCAGCGCGGTGTCCGTGACGTCCTCGTTGGCGCGGGCAAAGCGCGCGGTCTCCACGTCCTCCCGGACAAAGGCCCGCACCACGCGGATGCCGGTGAGCTGTTCGCGCAGCACCCGGTTGACGGTGTCGATTCGGGCCTGCATGAGCCGGAACAGCGGCACCATCCGGAAAATGATCGACCCCACCCCAATCAGGAGCACGGGCACGCTGACGGCGATCAGCCAGGACAGCTGCACGTCCTGCCGGATGGCCATGATCACCCCGCCGATGCAGAGCATGGGCGCCGTGACCATGAGCGTGGCGGACATCAGGACCAGCTGCTGGACCTGCTGGACATCGTTGGTGGAACGGGTGATCAGGCTGGGCGGGCCGAACCGGGTGACTTCCTGCTCGGAAAACTCGGCCACCCGGGTGAAGATTGCCCCGCGGACGTCCCGGCCCAGCGCCATCGCGGCCTTCGCGCCGAAATACACGGCCACGACGGTGCAGACGATCTGCAGCAGGGTGACCAGGAGCATCAGGCCGCCGATGCGCAGGATGTACTCCGTGTTCCCCGTCGCCACGCCCCTATCGATGATGTCGGCGTTCAGGGTGGGCAGGTACAGCGAGGCAATCGACGCCGCCAGCTGGAAGACGACGACGGCGAGCAGCAGCCGCCGCTGCGGCCGCAGGTATTCGACGAGCAGTTTCCAGAGCATCCGGTCTCCACTTCACGCGCCACGGACGGTTTCACACGGAACGATGTGAGGGTCAGTCTACGTCCGGCGGCCGGGAGCTGGCTGGGTTCCTCTCAGGGCGAATCGCGGGCGGGCCTGCGGCGATGTTTGGGGTGGTGTTTTGCTTGCCGGGCAGCTCGGCCGGGTGTAGCTTGAGGCGGATGCTGAGCATTGGCTCGATCGTGATCCGGGTGGACAACCTCGAACGCCAGATGAGTTTCTGGCAGGCTGCCCTGGGCTACGAGCCGCGGTACGCGCCCGACGGCGACTTTGTCATCCTGCAGCCGCCGGGCGGCGTCGGCACCTGCATCTCCCTGGACCGGGTGCCCGCGGCCGTCCAGGTTCCCCCGCGCCTGCATCTGGACCTGTACACCGACGCCCAGGACGCGGAAGTGCAGCGGCTCCTGGCCCTGGGCGCCACCCGGGTCGAATGGAGCAAGCGGCCTGCGGACGCCGACTACGTGATCCTGGCCGATCCGGAAGGCAACAGGTTCTGCGTGGTGGACACCGCCGGGACGGGCAATCTACCCGCGCCCTAGCCCTCCTGATTGCCGGCCGACATGTCGCCGACGCCAGGCGTGCCATCGGCGAGCGCGTAGCGCTGCAGCACCGCACCCTTCGGTGAGGCGACAACCGGTTCGATGAGTCTGAGGTTCGTCGGAACCACCCCGTCGGCGAAGACCTTCTTTCCGCCGCCGAGGAGGATCGGGTACACCCAGAGGGTGAGCCGGTCGAAGAGCCGCTCGGCGAACAGGGTCTGGACGAAGTCGAGGCTGCCGATGACGTGGATGTTCGCGTGCCGGTCGCGTAGTTCGCGCACGGCGGCGACGACATCAGGACCGAGCAGTGTGGTGTCGGCCCACTCGAGGGTCGGCGTCTGGCGCGAGGCCACGTATTTGGGGAGGCGGTTGAACAGCCGCGCGATGCCCCCGTCTGCGTGCGGCCAGTACGCGGCGAAAATGTCGTAGGTCCGGCGCCCAAGCAGCAGCGCGTCCATCCCCGCCATCCCGGACTCGACCTGCTCGCCCACGACCTCGTCGAAGAGAGGCGCCTGCCAGCCGCCAAACGCGAAGCCGTTGTCGGCGTCCTCGTCCGGCCCGCCGGGCGCCTGCGCGACGCCGTCGAGCGTGGTGAACAGGTCGATATGGATGAGTCCCATGCCGTGCTCCTTCTCTGCCGCCCGTCGTCGTCGCCCCGGCGACGGGATCACTTCGAGGCTGGCACACGACCCCCTGCGAAGCAACCGGTATTAACGGCCTGGCCGCCCTAGCCGTTCAGCACCACGTTGGCCGGGGCCTCGCCGGCCAGCATGCGGTCGATCTGCCGCTGGAGCAGCCGGCCCATCCGCGGGCGCATCGCCGAGCTCGCCCCGCCCACGTGCGGGCTGATGATGACGCCCGGGGTCCGCCACAGTGGGTGGTCCTGCGGCAGGGGCTCGGGATCGGTGACGTCCAGCGCGGCGCGGATCCGTCCGGAGGCGGTGTGCCGGACCAGGGCATCAGTGTCAGCCACCGGGCCGCGGGACACGTTCACCACCAGGGCGCCGTCCGGCATGGCCGAGAGGAAGGCGTCGTCCACCAGGTGCCGGGTGGAATCGCTGAGCGGAACGCCCACCACCACGATGTCGTGCACCGGCAGCAGCGCCGGGAGTTCCGCAATGCCGTGGATGCGGCCGCGCTCATCCACGCGTTCCCTGCTGGCCACCCGGGTCACGATCGTCTCGAAGGGCAGGAGCCGGTCCTCGATCGCCTTGCCCACACCGCCGTAGCCGACGATCAGGACGCGGCGGTCGGCCAGGCTGGCGGTGGGCCGGGCCTCCCACCGGCCCGCCTGCTGGTTCTGCATAAGGCGCGGGAGTTCGCGCTGGCTGGCGAGGATCAGGGCCAGGGCGAGTTCCGCCGTCGAGGTTTCATGCACGCCGGCCGCGTTGGCGAAGACCCGTCCGGCCGGCAGGAAGTCGGCAACGCCGTCGTATCCGATCAACTGGCTCTGCACCAGTGCTGTGTCCACCCGTCCCAAGTTCTGCAGGACCTGCGGGCCACCCATGTAGGGCGGCACCACGATGTCGATCCGGGGCAGGGGCGGCTCACCGGTGAGGTCCCACTCCAGGATGGTGACGTCCGGGTGCGGCTGAAGGTATTCGCGCAACGAGGCGTCCGGCAGGCTGACAGTAATTTTCCGGCTCATGGGTGCCAGCGTAGTGGACCCGGCTGCGTGATTTTTCCCCGACCTTGGCCGCGCCCCGCGCGCTGCGTGGACTTCGCCCCCGGCCCGGCCTAACGTCGGAGGCAGCACCCAGTCGAGTCCGGAAGGCCCACGCACATGACGAATCGGGGCCCCCGGCCGGCCACTCCCACCCACCGCAGGAACCTGGCCCTGGTCTGGGCCGCCGCGGCGCTGGTGCTGGCCGCCGTCGTGGTTCTCGGCTTGCTCCTCAGCGGATCGTCGCCGGACGGTGCCTTCACGGCCGTCAGCCAAAAGCAGGCCCAGCGGCAGTCCGCGCCGGCGACGGCGAGGCCGGCGCCCGCCGCCGTCGACCTCCCCGCCGAGATCCAGCGGATCATCGGCGAACACCCCGACCACAGGATCGGAGTCGCCGTGCTGGACACCGGCGACGGACAGCTGCAGACCTACGGCGACGTGGCCCCGTACACAGCCGCGAGCACGGCCAAGGTCCTGACCGGCGCCGCCTACTACCACCTCGTGGAGACCGGCGAAAAGTCGCTGGACACACCGCTGGGCGCGTTCAACGCCGCGTTCCAGCTCAAGGCCATGATCAACGCCAGCAACAACGACGCGTGGCTGCTCCTGATGCGGGATATCGGCTACCCCAACCTCACCGCCTACGCCGCCACCCTCGGCATCACCTACGATCCCGAGAAAAACCTCATCGCCCCGCCGGACATGGCACGGCTCCTCCAGCAGCTCGCCACGGGCAAGCTGCTCAACGCCGATCACACCGCGGAGCTGCTCGGCTACATGCAGCACACCAATGACGAGGACCTCATCCCGGCGGCCGTTGCCCCCGGCATCACGGTCCACCACAAGTACGGCGTGGTGCTGGGCTACGTCCACGACGCGGCGCTGCTCAGCGCCGGCGACCGCTCTTACGCGGTGGTCATCTACACGTGGGGCCCGAACGACGCCGACAGTGCGGACCGTCTGGACCTCATCCACGATCTGACTCACCAAGTCACCGGTGCCCTATTCGGGCAGTGACACGACCGTATTGGCGTCCTGCTGCGTGTGAGCTGTTAATAGCCTGAAAATCAGCCGACGAAAGGTGGCGCAGGCACCGTAACAGGGGCAGGATAGAAATCGGGATACAGCCCGCCGATTTCACGGGCCCACACCATGGGGTCCGCACATGCCGGGACTCCGGGTCTATCGGGGCTGCTGGGGCCTTGGCATTCCTCCCGGCTCATATACCGGAGACGCCGCAGCACTGGGCTTTTCCAGGGAGTCATTTTGATCCGCATCCTGATTGCAGAAGACGAAGAACGCATCTCGCGTTTCATCGAAAAGGGTCTGCGCGCCGCCGGCTACGCGCCCACTGTGGTCGGCGACGGCGTCACGGCCGTGGACTACGCATCCAGCGGTGAATTCGACCTCCTGCTCCTGGACATCGGGCTCCCCCGCCTGGACGGTTACGCGGTCCTGGCGGCACTGCGCCGCGGCCAGGTGGGCATCCCGGTCATTTTCCTCACGGCCCGCGGTTCGTCCGCCGACACCGTCGCCGCGCTGGAGGGCGGCGCCGACGACTACATCGTCAAGCCGTTCCACTTCGAGGAACTTGTGGCCCGCATCCGGGCCCGGATCCGCAAGGGGGACACCGGCGATGTCCTGGCGGGAAGCGTTATGCGCTACGGGCCGCTGGAACTGAACCTGCTCACCCGCACAGTCAGCGTCGACGGCCGGATGGTGGAGCTCTCCGCCCGTGAATTCGCCTTGGTGGAAATGTTTTTGCTGCACCCCGGGCAGGTCCTGAGCCGGCAGCAGCTGCTCAGCCACGTCTGGGGCTACGACTTCGACGGCACGTCCAACGTGGTGGACGTGTACGTGCGCCAATTGCGGATGAAACTCGGCGCCGACCGCATCCTCACCACCCGCGGCGCCGGGTACCGCCTCAGCTAGGCCGAAACGAGGCAAATCTCCGCAAAACTCTGCAAAACACCGCGAAACTCTGCAGTGCCAGCTGATCATCACAGGAAGGGAGCAGGGTGGCCACCTTGGATGAACATCCCAGCGGGGACGGCCAGACCGCGCACGCGGCTGCCTCCCCTCCGGCGGACACCCAGGACCCTTCCGGCTGGGGCGCCAAGATCCACTCGGTGCGTTTCCGGGTGGTTGCCGCCATGCTGGGCATGATGCTCGCCGGTGTGGTCACCGCGGGGATGGTCACGTTCATGGTCCAGTTCCAGGAGTCCGATGCCAGGCTCGACCAGGCGCTTCTGGACAAGGCCAATGCAGTGGTCAAGCTCGTGCAGACCAAGAAGAAAACGTCCGGGGACTACGCCAACAGGACCTACGTCAGCGCCCTTCATGAGGCCGCGGAGGATATCGAGCCGCGCAGCAACGAGGTCATGGCCGGGATCGTGGACGGGCGCGTGGCGTGGACTGTTGAGGGCAACGGTGACACGGACCTTCTGGACAACAGCATGTTCGCCGATGCCGCCGAGCTTAGGAACCCGGCCGGCGCGTCCTTCGGCGAGCTGAACTCGGGCAGCCGCCCGCTCAGGACTGTGGTGCTGCCCATGAGGGGCGCCACCGGGACATTCGTCCTGGTCGCCCGGGACGCGGCCGACCAGCGCGAGCGCAACGTCAGCTCGGTCCAGACGTATGCGCTCGTGGCCCTCGGCATGCTCCTGGCTGCCGCGGTGATCGGCAGTCTTGTCGCCGGCCGGCTGCTCGATCCGCTCCGCCGCATGCGCGAGGCTTCCAGGGCGGTCGGCCCGGAGGACCTCACGCAGCGGGTGGAGGTGCGCAAGGGTGAGGACGACGTCACCCTGCTCGCCAAGACCTTCAACACCATGCTGGAGAGGCTGGATGAGGGCGCCCAGCAACAGCAGCAGTTCCTGGACGACGCCGGCCATGAGCTGCGGACCCCGCTGACCATTCTCCGCGGGCACCTCGAGCTCGTGACGGTCGACGATCCGGACGATGTCATTGCCACCAGGGACGTGCTGCTGGACGAGGTGGACCGGATGCAGCGCCTGGTGGACGACCTCCTGCTGCTCGCCAACTCCGGCGACCCCGGCTTCATCCGGCGAGAACCCGTCCAGATCCCAGAACTCCTGGACCAGGTCATGGAGAAAGTGCACGTCCTGGCCGACCGCCACTGGCAGATAGATGAAAGAGCCGACTACGTGGTGGAGGCGGATCCGCAGCGCCTCACCCAGGCCTTGGTCCAGCTCGCTGCCAACGCCGTCAAGCACACCGGGCCGTCCTCCACGATCGCGCTCGGATCCCGGATTGAACGCCCGACGGCGGACGACGGCACCTCGCTGCCACTGCAGGAAACTCTCCTGCTGTGGGTGCGCGATGACGGGATCGGCATCGCTGCCGAGGACCAGCAACGGATCTTCGAACGGTTCGGCCGGGCGCACACGGGCCGCGGCGAGGAGGGCTCGGGACTGGGCCTCGCAATCGTTTCGGCAATCGCCCAGGCGCACGGGGGCGTGGCCACTGTGGAATCCCAATACGGCCACGGGGCCACGTTCTTGATCCGGATCCCTCTGCAGTCCAGCAGCGTCCGCGTCGGAACTGGCCTTGGCTGAGAAATCCTTAATCTTCTCCTCATCCCATCCTCACTCTTGGGGCGCAGGCTGGTGTCTATCATCAGACAGCGCCGGCACCGGGCACAGTTGCGATCGCAGCCATGTCCGGGAGCACCGGGGGGCCGGGGAGGATTTGCCGTGGAGCCAATGCGGATCGTGCTGTACTCACATGATTCAGTGGGCCTGGGACATGTACGCCGGAACCTGGCGCTGGCGCACGCGCTGAACAATCAGCTTCCCGGGCTGATCGGACGCCCTGTCACCGGAATCCTCATCACCGGCACAGACTTGGCCCCGGCGTTCCGGCTGCCCGAGGGCTGGGACTGGGTGCTTCTTCCCGGCGTGGCGAAGGGGTCCACGGGCTACCTGCCCCGGAACCTGGCGTTGCCCATGCATGAGCTCGTGCCGTTGCGGGCCCGGTTGCTGCAGGCTACGCTGGCCGGCTTCGCCCCCCACCTGGTGGTGGTGGACCGGCACGCCACGGGCGTTCATGGCGAACTCGAAACAGCCTTGCGGCGCGCACGCACTGCCGGTCCCGTCCGCGTGGTGCTGGGCCTCCGCGAGGTCCTTGACTCGCCCGCCGCGGCCCTCAGCGAATGGGCCAAAGTGGGCGGCCCCCGCGTGGTCAAGGCCCTGTTCGATGCCATCTGGGTCTACGGCGATCCCGCCGTCCACGATCCCGTGGCCTCGGGCGAAATACCGTTCGCCCTCCGAAAGCTCATCCACTACACCGGCTACCTCGCCGACGGGCGCCCTTCCGTTTCCGGCACCAGCTGCATGCCCGGCCCCTACTGCATGACGACGGTCGGCGGAGGCTCGGACGGCTACGCCCTGGCCAGCATCGCCGTCGCCGCGCCGGTGCCGGACGGGCTGGGACACCTGGTGGTCGCCGGACCGCAGATGCCCACCGAGCAGCTCGACGACCTCCGGCAGCAGGCCCGCCCCAACGTCAAAGTGGTGTCCGCAGTGGATGACACGGTGTTCCACATCCGGCACGCCGGCGCCGTCGTCGCCATGGGCGGCTACAACACGGTGTGCGAGATCATGAGCACCGCCGTCCCCGCGCTGATCGTGCCCCGCACGCAGTCGCGCGGCGAGCAGCGGATCCGGGCCGCGTCCCTGGCCGCGGCAGGGTATCTGGAGCAACACGACATTGGCACGCTGACCCCCGAGATCTTGGCCGGCTGGCTGGCCGCCCGGCTGGGCACCACTGTGGACCGCCGTCGCGCGGTGCTGGACGGCCTGATTCGGGTTCCGCAGTTGGCCGCCGAGCTGCTGCAGCCGCAGGCCGCTTCCGATCAGATCAGTCCCGAACAAGTCAGTGCAGATCAGTTCCGGGCCAACGGACACGGAGCCGCGCGCGCGAAGGGAGGGGCCAGCCGTGTGGCCGTCTGAACCGGGGACCGCCTACGTCCTCAAGATGTATCCGCGATTCTCCGAAACGTTCATCGTTGCGGAAATCCTGGCCCGCGAAGCAGCGGGGGACCGGATCGAGATCTTCTCGCTACTGCCCACCAACGACGCCCGGTTCCACCCCGAGCTCGCCCGGGTCCAGGCACCGGTGACCTACATTGACCGCCCCATCAAGACGATAGCCCTGTGGGAGGCCCTCCAGTTGGCCGAGGAGGCGGGGCTCACGGCCGCCCTTGGCCTGAACTTCGCCGAACTCGCCGCCGCCACGGCGGACGAAGCCGTCCAGGCCATCAACCTGGCCACCGCCTTGCAGGGCCGGAACATCCGGCACATGCACGTCCACTTCGCCTCGGGCGCCACGACGGTCGCCCGGCTGGCGTCCTTCATTACCGGCATCCCCTTCTCGTTTACGGCCCACGCGGTGGATATCTTCCACGAATCGGTCCGCGACGACGATCTGCGGCTCAAGCTTGAGCAGGCCCACCACGCCGTGACCATCAGCCAGTACAACATGCGCTACCTGCGCCGCCGCTTCCCGGGCTCGACGTCCCGGCTCCACCTGGTGCGCAACGGCCTGGAGCTGGAGCGCTTCCCTTACCGGGAGCCCCGCCCGCTCGGACCTACCCTGCGGATCGCCGCCATCGGTCGCCTGGTGGAGAAGAAAGGCTTCCAGCATCTTCTGCCCGCGGCCGCCGAACTGCTGGACCAGGGGGTCAAAATGGACCTCCGGATCGCCGGGACCGGGATCATGGCCGAGGAGCTGGAGGCCAGCATCGATCAGCTCCGGCTCGGCGGCTACGTCCGCCTCCTCGGCCCCCAGACCCAGGACCAGGTCCACGAACTGCTCCAATCCGCCGATATCTTCGCGGCGCCCTGCGTGGTCGGCGCCGACGGCAACGCGGACGGCATGCCCACGGTCCTGCTTGAGGCCATGGCCACCGGCGTCCCCTGCGTCAGCACGTCCGTCACCGGGATCCCCGAGGTGGTCCGGAACGGCTCCACCGGGGTCCTGGTCCGGCCGGGTAACCCGCACGCCCTGGCCCGCGGCATCCGCACGCTCGGCTCCCCCGTCACAGACCGGCTTGCCATGTCCCGCAACGCACGCGCCGTGATCGAGGAGGACTACGACGTCCACCGCCAGGCCGAGCTCCTGAGGTCCCTCTCCCGTTCGGAAAGGAGAGTCGCATGACACGCGTGGCCTACCTCTGCGCCGACCCCGGCGTGCCTGTTTTCGGCACCAAGGGCTCCTCGGTGCACGTCCAGGAAATCGTCCGGGCGTGGCGCGGGACCGGCGCCGCCGTCACGGTCTACTGCACCCGGCTCGGCACCGAGCGGCCCAGCGATCTTGCCGATCTCGACGTCGTCGAAGTCAGGCCGGAATCCGTCCCGGGCCCCGCGCGGGAACGGGCCGTACAGGACGCCGCGTTGGGCCTGGCGGACGAGGTCCTGCGCAACGGCTGCGGGCTGTTCTACGAGCGCTATTCGCTGTTCAGTCCGGCGCTGTCCGTGGTGGCCCGCATCCTGGACGTGCCGTCAGTACTCGAGGTCAACGCCCCGCTCATCGAGGAGCAGCAGCGGTACCGTCAGTTGCTGGATGTGAAGAAGGCTGAGACGGTGTTCCGCCGCAACGCGGCAACGGCCGACGTCGTGGCCTGCGTTTCGGATCCTGTGGTGCACTGGGTGCGGGCGCGGGTGCCGACCGCCAGAACCGTGCTGGCAGCGAACGGCGTGAACGTCGACCGGATTTCGGCCCGCCGTCCCGGGCGCCGGAATCCAGACCACCTCACGGTCGGGTTTGTCGGAACGCTGAAGCCCTGGCATGGTGTCCCCGGCCTGCTGCACGGTGTGGCCCTGGCCAACCAACAGACCCTTGACCCGGGCCTGCGCTGGCAGGTCCAGGTGGTGGGTGACGGCCCCGGCCGGGAGGATCTCGAACGCCTCGCCGAATCTCTCGGCGTGCCAACGGTGTTCACCGGCGCCGTTCCGCCGGCTGCCGTGCCCGGGCTCCTGGCAGAATTCGACGCCGCCGCTGCGCCCTATCCCCCGGACGCCCCCGGCGAAGACGATTACTTCTCGCCGCTAAAGGTCTTTGAGTACATGGCGGCCGCGCTGCCCGTGATCGCGAGCGCCGTGGGCCAGATCCCGTCCATCATCCAGGACGGCCGCACCGGAATCCTCGTCCCGCCCGGGGAGCCGGCCGCACTCGCGAATGCCCTCATCCGGCTCGGCGAAGATCCGAACCTGCGGGAGAGGCTCGGGCTCGAGGCCCGCAGCGACGCGGTGCAGAGATTCAGCTGGAGTGGTGTGCTGTCCCGGATCACCGGGGCCCTGCCGCCTGCACGCAGACTGGCCACGCAATGACCACCGCTGCCAGGCATTCACACCCCCGTAGCTGGCGAACACTGTGGCGAAGGACCGGCACCAACGCGCCCTCCGAACCCACTCCGATGCAGCGGACCTTGCGGTGCATCCGCCCGCATCTGCGCGGGCACAGGTTGCTGATCACCTGGGGATTCATTGCCATGGCCGTGGAAATTCTCTTCCGGCTTCTTGAACCGTGGCCGGTGAAGATCGTCCTCGACTCCGTCTCACACTCACTCGGCGCCAATCTGCGCAGGTCCCCGCTCAGCGTGGAGGCAAGCGCCGAGGTGCTGCTTCTCTGCGCCGGCGCAATAGTTGTCATCAGCCTAATCCGGGCCGTGGCAAGCTACCTGTCCGCGATCTCGTTTGCCCTCGTGGGCACCCGCGTTTCCTCCGAATTGCGCGCCCGGACCTTCCGCCACCTCCAGAGCCTGTCGATGCGCCACCACAGCCACGCCTCCACCGGCGACACGGTCCAACGGCTCGTCGCGGACGTATCCCGGCTGCAGGACGTGGCAGTCACAGCAGGGCTCCCCCTCATCGGCAACATCGTGTCGCTGATCGCAATGATGATCATCATGCTCTGGCTCGATCCTTTTATCGCTCTGGTGACGTTCCTGTCCATCGGGATATTCATTTTGTTTTCCCGTAAGAGCTCGGGATCGATTACCACCGCGGCCCGCAAATCACGCAAGGGCGAAAGTGCCCTGGCCACCACAGCCGCACAAACCCTGGGAGCAATGCGCGAAGTCCAGGCGTATGGACTCGAAGACACCCTCAGCTCGGGCTTCGGCAAGAGCAACCAGGCAGCGTCTGGCTCGGGGGTGGCCACGCTTAGGCTGTCCGCCAGCCTGCAACGGAAAACCGACGTCCTGACCGGAATCGCGACGGGGGTGGTCCTAGCTGCCGGCGGATGGAGGGTGATGCAACATGCGATGACCCCCGGAGATCTGACCGTTTTCCTGTTTTACCTGAAAACCGGGATGAGGCCGCTCAAGGATGTGGCCAGGTACACCAGCCGTATCGCCCGCGCGACGGCCTCCGGGGAACGGGTGGCCGACCTGCTCGACGCCCAGAGTGACGTTCCCGAGTCACCTAACGCCGTCCCCCTGGCGAGCCCGCACCCGGACGTCGTGTTCGACAACGTCTGGGCCGGTCACTTCGACGGGGCATCGGTGCTCAAGGGGATCACCCTGACCATACCGGCGGGTCAGCACTGCGCCGTGCTGGGGCCCTCCGGGGCCGGGAAGTCCACGCTGGCAAGCATGATCCTTCGGATGGTGGACCCCTGGGAGGGGAGTGTCAGTCTCGGAGGGAAGGACCTGCGGGGCCTGACCATCGCTTCCGTGCGTGCCCATGTCTCAATCCTGCTCCAGGACTCCGTGCTGTTCGGAACTTCGGTCCGGGAAAACATCAGGTTCGGCCGCCTCGATGCCACCGATGAGGAGATCGAAGCCGTGGCAGCCCTTGCCCAGGCCGACGGTTTCATCCGCGCACTGCCGGAGGGCTACGAAACTGTCCTCGGCGAGGCGGCCAACGATCTTTCGGGGGGACAGCGTCAACGGCTGGCCGTAGCCCGCGCCATGCTCCGCAAGGCCCCCATCGTGATCCTGGACGAGGCGACGGCCGGGCTTGATCCGGCCTCCCGGGATTCGGTCCTCGACGCCTTGGACACACTCACCGAAGGCCGGACCTCCATCACAATTACCCACGACGTCAACTCGGCCCAATCGTGCGACCGGGTGATCTGGCTCGAAGACGGCGAAATTCTCGAAGATGAAGCGCCGCAGTCATTGCTGGCCGATCCGGACTCCCGCTTTGCCGGCTGGGTCCAGCGGCAGCAGAACGCAGAACCGGGCGAACTGTTCAAGGTGCCGAAATGAGCACCGCCCCGCAGGGACAACGGCTGCAGGGACAATGGCTGCACGCGGCAGAGCGCTTCCTGGACCCGCCGGACTGGCCTATCCGCCGAGCCCTGGAGTTGATCGCATGAGCTGGCACCCGCCGGTCCCGCGGTCCGCCGTCGACTCTTCCGGGCAAACCTGGCAGATCCACCGGGTATGGCCGGACAGCACGGTCGGCGACTACATCCTGGAGGTCGTTGCGCCGGGGCAGGCCGGCGTCCAGGGAGGCGTGCTACGTGGCGGAGCGTTCGAGCTGTTGCCCGCGGACGATCCGGGGCTTCCATCCCTGCGGGCCGAGGCCCGGCGCGGGGAACTGGTGTCCTACCGGCCGCACATGCGCGCCGTCGTCCGGACCGATGCTGGCTACATCAAGGTCTTCCCGCCCGGCGGTGCAATCGTGCCCGCGGAACGCTGCGCGCAGACCGAGCTCCTCCTGGCCCCCGGGACCTTCACCGCACCCAGGGTGCTGCGGAACTCTCCGGACGTTATCGTCTTTAGCGCCGTTCCCGGCCGGCCCCTGGGGGATTTGGGCGACGACACCGCGGGTCTCAGTGATGAAGGGTTCGACCGACTGTGGGAGAGATGGCAGCACGCCTGGACCGCCCAGGTGGGTAGCTCCGCCGGGCACGCAGCCCTGGCCGCGTTGCCCGTCCATTCCCCGGAGGTGGAGGTCGCCGATCTGCAGCGCTGGGCGCACCGCTGGCTGCGGCACCACAACGACATCCCGGAAGCCGCATCCCAAGGCGCCGCCCTGGGTGCCCGTGCCGACGAGGTGACCCGGAACCTGCTCCGGACGGCACCGGATCCGCTGGTCTGGGCGCACGGGGACCTCCATGACAAGCAAATCCTCGCCGCCGGCGGCCCCTCGCCGCTTGGCCTGCTGGATTTCGACGATACCGCCCAGGCCGAGGCCGCCCTGGATCTGGCCAACCTGGACGTTCATTTGGAACTGCGTGCCCGCGTACGCTGCATTTCGCTGGACCGGTATCTGGCGGCCCACACGCGGATCCTGGCTGCCGCGGAAGAGCTGCACGTCAGCCCGGACCGGTTCCATGCTTATTCCGACGGCGCCTGGCTGCGGCTGGCCTGTTCCCCGTTTCCCAAGCGCTCGGCCAGGGCTCTGGCTGTGCTCGACGAACGTGCCGCGCACACTCCGCTCGCGTCCGGATACGAGTCCGGCCTCGTGTCCAGCTTCGCAAGCGAGGCTAGGGAAACCGGGGGCCGCTGACATGGGCTGCCTCTATTCCTTCCGGCCGCAATGGGCCGCGCTGGCGGAGGAGTTCCTCATTCCGGATGGTGAACAGGCACTGGCGGCGGGGGTGCCGGCCGCTAGAGTGGGGCCCACGTACTGACTGCACCGCACCGGGAGGACCGCTGGCATGGCTTACATCAAGGTTGGAACCGAAAACAGCACAGACGTTGAGCTCTACTACGAGGACCACGGATCCGGTCAGGCCGTGGTCCTTATCCACGGCTACCCGCTGGACGGCTCGTCCTGGGAAAAGCAGACCACGGCGCTGCTCAGCGCCGGCTACCGCGTCATCACGTACGATCGCCGCGGCTTCGGCAAGTCCAGCAAACCCACCGAGGGCTACGACTACGACACCTTCGCGGCGGACCTGAACAGCGTCCTAACCGACCTCGACCTGAACGACGCCGTGCTGGTGGGCTTCTCGATGGGCACCGGCGAAGTGGGCCGGTACCTCGGAACCTACGGCTCGGCCCGGGTGGCGAAGGCCGTCTTCCTAGCCTCGCTCGAGCCATACCTCCTGGAGGCCGAGGACAACCCCGGCGGTGTCCCGCAGTCGGTGTTCGACGGGTTGCTGGAGGCCGTGACGGCGGACCGGTATGCCTTCTTCACGGAATTCTTCAAGAACTTCTATAACAGCGAGACCTTCCTCGGCACCCCCCGGCTCAGCCAGGAAGTGCTGAACGCCGGGTGGAACCTCGCCACGAGCGGTGGGGCCACGGCGTCGGCGGCGGCGCCGCCGACCTGGCCAACGGACTTCCGTGCCGACATTCCCAAGATCGATGTCCCGTCCCTGATCGTGCACGGCACGGCGGACAACATCGTGCCGATCGACGTCGCGGGCCGCCAGTTCACCAAGGCGCTGCCGAGTGCCGAGTACGTGGAGATCGACGGCGCCCCGCACGGCATGCTGTGGACCCACGCCGCGGAGGTCAACGAGGTTCTGCTGCGGTTCCTGGCGAGCTAGCCGGGACATCGGGGATCTGGCACATGCTGCTGGAGGACTTTAACGCTGCCGGACGCACGGAGGCCGCCGCCGCCGTGCGTCCCTGCTTGGACATTGGGCGGTGGATTGGGGAGATCGTCGATTCCAGGCCCTTCGGGAGCACCGGAAGCCTCCTCGAAGCCGCCCGCCGCGCGGCGGAACCCTTCACGGACGCGGAGGTGGAGGGCGCCCTGGCCCACCATCCCCGCATCGGCGAACGGGCCGCTGGAAACAGCACGGAGGCCCGGCTCTCCCAGTTGGAGCAGGCGACTCTTGGCGCCCCGGATCCGGCCGCCGCAGCAGCCATAGCCGAGGGGAACCGAAGCTATGAACAAAAATTCGGCCAGGTGTTCCTGATCCGTGCGGCCGGCCGCAGCCAAGAGGAGATCCTGGCCGCCCTCAACACCAGGCTCGCCCACACTCCCGAAGAGGAATTAGTAGTTATCGGCCAGCAGCTGCGCGAAATCGCGGTACTCCGACTCGAAGGACTGATCGGCGCATGAGCACATCCCACGTCACTACCCACGTCCTGGACACCGGCTCCGGCAAGCCCGCCGCGGGCGTCGCCGTCACCTTGGACATGCTCGACGGCGACCGCTGGGTCAGGATCGCGGCAGGCGCCACGGGTGACGACGGGCGCATCACATCGCTTGGCCCCGACAGCCTGGGCTCGGGCACGTACCGGCTGGGCTTCGACACCGGAGCCTATTACGCCGCCGCCGGGACCGAGACTTTCTTCCCCGAAGTCACACTGACCTTCGCTGTCTCCCAAACGCAGCCCCACTACCACGTCCCCCTGCTGCTCAGCCCCTTCGCCTACTCCACCTACCGGGGAAGCTGATGGCAGATGAGCGATAGCGGCGCACCGGGCACGACGGCGGTGCTGCTGGCCGCCGGAGCCGGGACGCGGCTGGGACGTGGGCCCAAGGCGTTGCTCCCGTTCCAGGGCCGCACGCTGGTCGAAGTGCTCGCTGACGTGCTGCTCGCGGGCGGCTGCCGGGAAGTGGTGACGGTGCTCGGCGCGGAGGCGGCGAGGGTCCGCGCCGTCACCGTCCTCAGCCGGCACCGGGTCATCGAAAACCCGGACTGGGCCACCGGGATGGGAGGCTCGTTCCGGGCCGGTGTTGCCGCGGCGGCCCCGGGGGACCATGTGCTCATCGCGCTGGTGGACCAGCCCGGCCTGAGCAGGGAGACCGTCGCCCGGGTGCTGGCAGCCCACCGGCCGGGCCGGGTGACGGCGGCCGCCTACAGCGATGCGGAGGGCAAATTGCAACGGGGGCACCCGCTGCTGCTCGACGCCGGCCTTCGCGCTGAAGCCGCGGAAACAGCAACGGGCGACGCCGGAGCGCGCGGGTTCCTGCAGGCCCATCCGGATCTGGTTGATCTGGTGGACTGCAGTGACCTCTCCGGCGGCGAGGACCTCGACTCCCCCGATCAGCTACACCTTCTCGATTAAGGACAACGCGGGCAGTTGGTTTTAGCGCGGGTGAGCTAACAGCTCCTGCAGGCCGCGCTTGAACCCGGCCCTGCCGCCGTGGGCGGGATGCCTGATTTTCGGCACGTCCAGGCCGCTCCGCAGCAGGCTGCGGTGCGCCACATTGCCCACGGCCACCACGGTTTCGATGGGAAACGCCTCTGCCAGCGCCTGCCAAAATGGAGTTCCCAGTGCAACCTCGGGAGCCCTTGGCGTGCGGTTGGACAGCGGCCGCCCGGGCACGTGAGTGTGCCAAGGGCAGGCGCTCCAGAGAAGGGGAAGGAATTCCAACTCGGCCAGTACCTCCCACATCACCGTGGCCGTCGGCTCCGCCGCAACTCCCGCAGCTTCCGCCGGCAGCACGTATCCCTTTCCCGGGCCGAACCACCCGAGGCTGTTGGCGGGGCCCTCGAACATGGTGCGGTTGGTAAAGGGAACTCCGGTGATCCTCATGCCCCTGTAGCCGGGGGCTTCCCCCACGAGCAGGACCTTCGGGGAGCGGTCCAGCATTTCCTGCAGGTAGATCGTCAGGTTCCGGCGGCGCAGGGCATTGCCCGGCACGGTGTGATCGAAGAAGTTGTTGCACCCCGGCCCTGTTGCCACGGCCGCGAGCCGGTCAACAAAACCATCGATGGAGGAGGAAGCCATTCCATGCCCGTTCCCTTGACAGCTGTTAGGTCAATCAGACTATCCGGCCCGCTGCGCCGCCCACATAGGCTTCCTTGCCGCCTTAGCATGGGGACATGACGGACATGACCATCTTCACGGTGGGGCACTCCACTCATCCCCTTGACGAATTCATCGGCATCCTGAGGGCCCACGGCGTCAAGAAGCTGATCGATGTGCGCACCGTTCCAAAGTCGCGGCACAATCCGCAGTTCAACGCGGACGCCCTGGCGGCGAGCGTGCGAGCCAGCGGAATCACCTACCGGCGGATGGAATCCCTCGGCGGCCTGCGGCACCCCAAAAAAGACAGTCCCAATGGCGCCTGGCGAAACGCGTCTTTCCGGGGGTACGCGGACTACATGCAGACCGAAGACTTTTCCACGGCCATCGCCCAGCTGCTGGAACGCGGGCGGACCAACAATTCGGCGATCATGTGCGCGGAAGCCGTCCCGTGGCGCTGTCACCGCTCGCTGATCGGTGACGCGCTCCTGGTACGGAACGTCGAGGTGCTGGACATCATGACGGAAAAGTCTGCCAAACCCCATACCCTGACCTCCTTCGCACGCGTTGAGGGAGAGCGGGTGTGGTATCCGGCAGACTAGCGGCCGGTACGCCGACCACAGCGCCGGGCTACCAGCGAGGGTGGATCGATTCGCGGAAGTAGCGGTCATAGATTTCGCGGACGCCGACGTCGAACGTGGCGTCAATGCCGCTGAATCCCGCGGCGGCGTTGGAGCGCGCCTGCTCCACGTTCCGCGCGCCCGGGATCACCGTGCTGACGCCGTCCTGCGAAGCGATCCAGGCGATGGCTGCCTGGGCGGTGCTGACGCCATCGGGCACCAGTTCCTCGAACTCGGCCACCGCGTTGAGGCCCTGCCCGAAGTCCACGCCGGAGAAGGTTTCCCCGACGTCGAACGCTGATCCGGTGCGGTTGTAGTTCCGGTGGTCGTCCACCGCGAAGGACGTCTCCGCGGTGTATTTACCGGAGAGCAGTCCGGAGGCGAGCGGGACACGGGCGATGATGCCCACGCCGGCGGCCTCAGCCGCGGGCAGCACTTCGTCCAGCGGCTTGAGCCGGAAGGCGTTGAGGATGATCTGCACCGTGGCCGTGCCTGCATGTCGAATGGCTTCGAGGGCCTCCTCGGTCCGCTCCACGCTGACGCCGTAGTTGCGGATGGCACCCTCGGCCACGAGGGTGTCCAGCGCGTCGTAGACCTCCGCGTTGCTGTACACGGCGGTGGGCGGGCAGTGCAGCTGGACCAGATCCAGTTGCTCGACACCCAGGTTCCGCCGCGACCGGTCCGTCCATTCACGGAAGTTGGTGAGGCTGTAATTCTCCGGCCGCTGCTCCATCCGGCGGCCCATCTTGGTGGCCACCGTGAGGTCCAGGCCGGTGTTGTCCGCGAGGAACGCTCCGATGGCCTGCTCGCTGCGGCCGTCGCCATAGACGTCCGCGGTGTCGAAGAACGTGACACCCGCTTCCACGGATGCCGCCAGGACGGCCTGCGCCTGTGCAGGGTCCACGTTGCCCCAGTCCGCGCCAAGCTGCCACGTCCCCAGGCCAACGATGGAGACGTTCCGTCCGGTCTTGCCCAACATTCGCTTTTCCATCATCCGACTATAGGCCGCCCTGCCTCCTTCAGGCCCAGGTAGATCTTGTCCCGGGAGATGGGCAGTTGCGAGAACCTCACCCCGGTGGCGTTCCGGATGGCGTTCGCAAGGGCCGGCGCCACCGGGTTGAACGGGCTCTCGCTCATCGACTTCGCGCCCAGCGGGCCCAGCTTGTCGCTGGTGTCGGCGAAGTAGACCTCGCTGCGCGGCACGTCGGCGAAGGAGGGGACGTGGTACTGGCGCAGGACGTCGGTTCTCACGCGGCCGGCGTCGTCCACTCTGACCTCCTCGTAGAGCGCAGAGCCGAGGGCCTGCGCGATCCCGCCTTCGATCTGGCCGCGGCACTGGCGCGGATTGACCACCACGCCGGCATCGGCCGCCTGCACGCTTTGCAGGATCCGCAACTCCCCTGTGCCGGTGTTCACGGCCACCCGAAAGCCCTGGACATTGAACGCCACCGAACGCGGCGTCCCGCCCCAACGCCCCTCGGCGGCGAGCTCGACGCCGGCCTGCTCCGCGGCGCCGTAAATTTCCGTCAGGGGCACCCGGGTTCCCTCGCAGACCACGGCGTCCTCGTCCAGCACGCAGCCGGAGGACTGCACGCGGCGGATGCCGGCGGCGAAGGCGCGAATGCGGAGGGCGAGGTCCTCTGCGGCGGCCAGCGTCGCTTTGCCCGCCACCACGGTGCCGGCAGATCCGAACGCGCCAGAATCGTGGTCCACGAGGTCGGTGTCGGACTGCCGCACGGCGACGCGGGCGGCAGAGGTGGACAGCGCCGTGGCCGCGAGCTGCGCGTGGACGGTGGTGGTGCCGTTGCCGAATTCTGCCGTCCCGACGTCGGCGGCGTACGTCCCGTCGGGCAGGAGCCGGAGCCTGGAGTGGGCAAAGTGGCCGCGTGGCGGGACCGTGTCGATCATGGACAGGGCCGTCCCCTCCCCGACCACCCAGTCCGGGCCCAGGCTGTCGAGGCCGGCCGCGCGGTAGCGTTCCAGTCCACGGGCCAGGGCGTCCTCCACCAGCTTTGTGCACTGGTCCAGGCCGTAGCTGCCGTAGCGGACGTCCTCTTGGGGCTCGTCGTGGATGGAAAGCATATCGTCGCCTTCCCGGACCATGTTCCGGCGGCGGAACTCCGTCGGGTCCATGCCGATCCCTGTCGCGAGCTCGTCGATGCCGGATTCGATCGCGAAGATCATCTGGCTCAGTCCATAGCCGCGGAAGGCACCGGACGGCACGGTGTTGGTGTACACGGCGTGGGCGTCCACTTTCTTGTTGGCGCACTTGTACACCGCCAGCGACTCGCCGCAGCCGTGGAACATGACCCCGGTCGCGTGGTTGCCGTAGGCGCCCGTGTTGGTGAGCACCTCGAGCTGGAGTGCGGTCAGCCTGCCGTCGCGGCTGGCGCCGACCTTGAGATGGATGGTGAAGGGATGCTTGGTGGTGGCGGAGGTGAACTGTTCGGTCCGGGTGAATTCAAGCTGCACGGGGCGGTTGAGCTTCAGGGCGGCCAGCGCCACGACGTCCTCGGTGAGCACCTCTTGTTTGCCGCCAAAGCCGCCGCCCACCCGTCCCGCCACCACCCGGATCTGCTCTTCCGGCAGGCCGAATACCCGGCCCAGGGTCCGCCGGACCAGGAACGGGACCTGGCTGGACGTGCGGATCAGCAGCCGCCCGTCACTGCCGAAGGAGGCGATGGAGGCATGGGTTTCGAGCGCCATGTGCTGCACCCGCTGGGTCCGGTAAGTGTGCTCGTGGATGAAGTCCGCCGCGGCGAAACCGGCCGACACATCGCCGAGCTCGGAATGCAGCTCGGCCACGATGTTCCGCTCCGGCCGGCTGATCCGGGCCGTGGCTGCGTCCTTGTCCCCGTGGAGGGCGGGGGCCCCGGGGAGCATGGCGCGCTCCGGGGTGAAGACGGCGTCCAGCAGTTCGTAGTCGACCGTCAGGGCCCGCACGCCGGCCTCCGCCGCCGCCACCGTGTCGGCGACGACGGCGGCTACCCGCTGGCCGATGAACCGCACGACGTCGTCGAACACGCGGGTGTCATCCGGGTCGTCGGTGTAGGCCTCGTGCTGTGCAGTCGAAAACAGCTGCGCCGGGGAGTCCTCGTGGGTGAAGACCGCCGCGACGCCGGGAATCGCCAGCGCGGCCGCCGCGTCGATCGAGCGGATCCGCGCGTGGGCATGCGGGGAGCGCAGCAGCTTCACGTGCAGCAGCCCCGGGAGTTCTGCGGCCGGGACATCCAGGGTGTAGCGGGCCCGGCCCGTGACGATGGCGAGGCCCTCGGGAGCGGGAACGTCATCGCCCAGCTGTCCGGGGCGCGGCTCCGGCCGGCCGTGCCCGCCAGTTGCCGTGTCCGTATCTGAGGTGTCCATATCAGAGGCGCCCGGGCCCGAGGCGTCCGGATGCCTTTCCCGGCCGCAGACGGCGTCCTCGATGGCCGCGTACCCCGTGCACCGGCACAGGTTGCCCTTGAGGTTCCGCGGCAGGTCCGCCTTCTGCTCATCATCGAAGGTCGCGGCCGTCATCACCATGCCGGCCGTGCAAAAACCGCACTGAAAGCCCTGCCGGTCCAGGAACTGCTGCTGCATCGGATGGAGCGCGGCGCCGCCGGGGTCATCTGGTCCGCCGGAGGCGCAGGTGGCGGCCAATCCTTCCACCGTCGTGACGGCGCGGCCCTCCGCGCGCACAGCGGGATAAATGCAGCTGTGCACCGGCACTCCGTCCACATGCACCGTGCACGCGCCGCAGTCGCCGGCGTCGCAGCCCTTCTTCACGCCCAGGTTCCCCTGTTCGCGCAGGAACGTCCGCAGGCACTGGCCGGGACGGGGATCGGCCTGCGCCGGGACGCCGTTGATCTCAATTGGCATGCTCAGGCCCCTTCCTTGGGGGACCCGGCACACAGGGGCCGGGCCCGTGGCGGCCAGAAGTCACCGGATACGCGCAACGGATCGCGGACCGCCGGGGCGGTGAGTTCGGCCCGGATTTCATGGGCCAGCCGGTACGTCATGTCCTTGCGCCAGGCGGGCAGGCCGTGGACGTCGTCGTGATAGAGCGAATCCGGGATGGCCGCGTCCAGTGACTCAGAGAGGGCGTCGGCGAGCGCCGCCGGGGAGGACAGCAGGTGCAGCCGCACGGGGCGTTTGGTGGCTGCGGTGACGGTCAGGACCAGGCTGCCGTCGGCGTCGAGCCTTCCGATCAGCAGCACGGCGGACCTGCCCAGGTTGCTCAGCGACAACCGGCGGAAGGCCACCCGGGAGGACAGGGCCGACGCCGGCAGGCTCACGCTGCGCAGGAGCTCACCGGGAGCGAGGCAGTTCGTCCCGTCCCCCGTAACGAAGTCCAGCACGGGGAGCATGCGGCTGGCGCCGCCCGGGCCCAAAATGGTGGCCGTGCCGTCGAGCGCCGCGCAGAGCGAGATCATGGGCCCGGCCGGCAGGGAGGTGCACAGGTTGCCGCCCACCGTGGACATGTTCCAGACCTTGAAGGAGGCCACAAAGGAGTCGCAGCAGGGGCGGACGAGCTCCAGTGCGGGCCAGTTCCCGGCCCGTCCCCGGCCGGACAGGGAGTCGGCCTCCGAAGCAGGGAAAGCATACAGTTGCGCGATGGTGCAGGTTGCCGCGAGCTCGATGCCCGCCGCCGAGGCCGCTATAGGTGTCCAGTCCGCGGAGCCGAGGTCCAGGAGACGCCGGAGCGGTTCCTTGCCAGAGTCGGGGCTCCCGCCGGAGAAAAGCCCGTCAGAGACAGGCCCATCAGAGAAAAGCACAGTTCCCCCAGCGAGCCAGGCGTCGCCGTCGCGCCACTGCGCCGGATCCGCGGTGCGAACCACGGCCTCAATGGTGTTCAAGTCCATGGGGCCTCCTGACGTTGCGGCAAGCCGGCGCTAGTAGTCGGTCCTGGACTCGAGCGAGTTCCAGGCGTTGAAGGGATCCAGGGCCGCGGGGGCTTGCGGGCCTGTCAGTTCCAGCCTGCCCACGGGCATGAGCGCGTCGCGCTGATCGTTTTCGAAGTATCCGTAGAAGACGGCGTCATCGAACCCCGCGGACGCGGCATCGTGCCGGTCCGCGGCGAACACCACGCGTGACACCCGCGCCCACAGCGCGGACGCCAGGCACATGGGGCACGGCTCACAGCTGCAGTAGAGCGTGGCTCCGGTGAGATCGAAGGTGCCAAGTTCGCTGCAGGCCCGCCGGATGGCCGTGACCTCGGCGTGCGCAGTGGGATCGTTGGTGGCGGTGACGCGGTTGACGCCTTCGAACGCCTGCCCGTCCGCAGTGACCACCACGGCGCCGAACGGGCCGCCGCTGTTCAGGACGTTGGCCGTGGCCAACTCGATGGCCCGCCCCAGGAACTTCTGGGCCGTATCGGTTGTAGTCATGCCGCGACTCCCTTGCTGCGGAAGCCGGTACACCGTAGCGGGAACGCCAGGGCGGATGCGACGATGACCAGTCTTCAGCATGTGCCTTGAAGGTTGCGCCTGGTAGATAGCCTCCCGGAGCCGGGGTGCCCGCCGTTGGCAAGATCGACAGTAGCACCGGGACGTCCGGCTGGCGCGCCCAATTTGTGGCAAGCCCAGTTTCGCTATGTGAAATCTCCATTTCCGGGTCTTCAGGCCACCGCAGGGGCATCCCGGCCACCTCGATTTTCCGACAAGCGATGTACACCCCGCCGGGACCGGGCTACGCTTAGTCCCAATTCGTGGCCCACGTCACGTAACCTGGGAGCAGCAGGCAGGGTCGTAATGAGCTGGCATCAATTGATGTCGGCTCTTTTTTGTGGACCGGAGAAACAAGAAACGCACGGGAAACAAGCGCTTAATTTCTATGTGGGACTTTGGCACCACACACCTGAAGTTGGGAATCAGACCATGAGCAACAAGATCGTCCTCGGCCACAACCAATACGGAAAAGCCGAAGTCCGGGTCGTCAAGATCAGCAGGGACACCAAGCGGCATGAGATCGAAGACCTGAACGTCACCTCACAGCTGCGCGGGGACTTCGCGGCGGCGCACCTCGAAGGCGACAACAGCCATGTGGTGGCCACGGACACCCAAAAGAACACCATCTATGCCTTCGCCCGGGACGGCATCGGCTCCCCGGAAGCCTTCCTGCTCCGGCTGGGCAAGCACTTCACTTCAAACTTCGACTGGGTCACCGGCGGCCGCTGGGCGGCCGAATCCTACAAATGGGACCGGATCCAGGCCCACGGGTCCGGGCACCACCACTCCTTCGTCCGCAGCGGCCAGGAAGTCCGCACCGCGGTCCTTGTCCGCGACGGCGGTACCGAGCACCTCATCGCCGGGCTCAAGGACCTCACCGTGCTGAAGTCGACCCAGTCCGGATTCAGCGGCTTCCCCCGGGACAAATACACCACCCTCCCGGAAACGGCCGACCGCATCCTCGCCACCGACGTATCGGCCCGCTGGCGTTTCAGGACCGGCACCGACTTCGGCACCTTCGACTTCAACAAGACTTACGAGGACGTCAAGGCCCTGCTGCTGGAGGCATTCACCGAAAAGTACTCCCACGCCCTGCAGCAGACCCTCTTCGACATGGGCGCCAAGGTCCTTGAAGCGCACCCCGAGATCGACGAGATCAAGTTCTCCATGCCCAACAAGCACCACTTCCTCGTTGACCTCTCCCCCTTTGGCCTCGACAACCCCAACGAGGTCTTCTTTGCCGCCGACCGCCCCTACGGCCTGATTGAGGCCACGGTCCAGCGTGAAGACACCAGCCCCGCAGAAATCGCCTGGCACGGGATCGCCGGCTTCTGCTAACGCCAAGCATCGCCGGGACCGCAGCCGCCAGTGAAGGGTGGAAGGAGCAGGTCAGTGGAGTTGGATAGCCCGCTGAGGGTGATAATACGAAAACATTCTTCAGAAGTGTGAGCGGCCCGGAAAGGACCAGAAATGACTCTCGTCGTCACCGATCCCCAACCCGTCGACCGGGCCGGGGAAATCCTGACCCCGGAGGCCCTCGCCTTCGTCGAAGAGCTTCACCTCCGCTTTGCCGGAACCCGCGCCGAGCTGCTCAAGGCCCGCGCCCTCAAGCGCGAGCACGTGGCCCTGACCGGCCGCCTGGACTTCCTGCCGGAGACCCAGGAGATCCGCGGCGCCGACTGGAGCGTGTCCCCGGCGCCCGCGGCCCTGCTGGACCGCCGGGTGGAAATGACCGGGCCGGCCGCACCGGCCAAGATGGCGATCAACGCCCTGAACTCCGGGGCCAAGGTCTGGCTCGCGGACCTCGAGGACGCCAGCACGCCCACCTGGTCCAACGTGGTCGAATCGATCCTCAACCTCCGCGACGCCGCGGCGGGCACCCTGCAATACACCTCGCCCGAGGGGAAGGAATATACGCTCCGGACCGATGCCCCGCTGGCCGTTGTCGTGGCCCGCCCGCGCGGCTGGCACATGGGCGAGCGCCATCTGCTGATCGACGGCGAACACACCGTGGGCGCCCTCGTGGACTTCGGCCTGCACTTCTTCCACACCGCCAGGCAGCTGCTGGAGAACGGCCATGGCCCGTACTATTACCTGCCCAAGATGGAGAGCCACCTCGAGGCCCGGCTGTGGAACGAGATCTTCGTCTTCGCCCAGGACTACCTCGGCATTCCGCAAGGCAGCATCCGCGCCACCGTCCTGATCGAGACCATCCCCGCAGCCTTCGAAATGGACGAGATCCTCTACGAACTCCGCGACCACGCCTCCGGCCTGAACGCCGGCCGCTGGGACTACCTGTTCAGCATCATCAAGTACTTCCGCGACGCCGGCTCGCGCTTTGTGCTGCCCGACCGCGCCACAATCGCCATGACCGCGCCGTTCATGCGTGCCTACACCGAGCTCCTGGTCAAGACCTGCCACCACCGCGGCGCCTTCGCCATGGGCGGCATGGCGGCCGTCATCCCCAACCGGCGCGAACCCGAGGTGACTGCCCAGGCGTTCGAAAAAGTGCGCGCGGACAAGACCCGCGAGGCGAACGATGGCTTTGACGGTTCCTGGGTGGCCCACCCGGATCTGGTGCCGGTCTGCCGGGACGTCTTCGACTCTGTCCTGGGCGGGCGACCCAACCAGCTGGACAGGCAGCGCCCGGAAGTCTCAGTCACCGCGGACCAGCTCCTGGACGTCGCCTCCGCCGATGGCACGGTCACCGAGGCGGGCCTGCGGCTGAACCTCTACGTGGCCGTGGCCTACACAGCGGTGTGGATCTCAGGGAACGGTGCCGTGGCCATCCACAACCTGATGGAGGACGCCGCGACGGCGGAAATCTCACGGTCCCAGGTCTGGCAGCAGATCCGCAACCACTCGGTGCTGGCGGACACCGGCCGGACCGTCACCCGGGAGCTGGTGTCCGCCATCCTGGCCGAGGAAACCGAGAAGCTCCGGGGCGAGGTGGGCGAGGACGCTTTCGCGAAGCACTACCTGCCCGCCAGCAAGCTCATCGGCGATATCTGCCTGTCCGAGGACTACACCGATTTCCTCACCACGCCGGCGTACGAGCTGGTGGGCTGAGCCATGGCAGCCGCCTCCGCCGGTGCCAGGCCACGGCCGCAGGCACAGAGACGGAGCCATCCACCGAGCCACCCACGGAGCCAGGGTCCGGTGACGCCGGCCCTCTCCGGGGCCGATCTCGCCCGGATCGATGCGCAGCTCGCCGACACCGACCGGCTGCTGGAGCGCAGCTACCCGGGCGATGACGGCTCCCGGCAGCCGGTGCACACCGTCTACGTTCCGGCCGACCGCTTCAGCCCGGAGTTCACCGCGGACTGGGGCGCCCAGGCGCTGGCAGCAACCGAGGCCCACGGCGGGCTGGAACGGCTCGGCACCCTGCTCGGCCAGGACCCCGAACTGGCCGCCGCCGCCGCGCCGCGGGTCCGGGACAAGCTCTCACGCGAGCCGGTCGAGGACCTCCGCCTGGACTTTGAGGACGGGTTCGGGGACCGGGGCGACGACGCCGAGGACGCCGCCGCTGTGGCCGCGGCCTCCGCCGTGGCCGCCGCCGTCGCCGCCGGCACCGCGCCGCCGTTCATCGGGATCCGCTTCAAGTGCTTCGAGGCCGCCACCCGCGCCCGGGGCCTGCGGACCCTGGATCTCTTCGTTTCGCAGCTGGCCGCGGCCGGCGAACTCCCGGACGGGCTCATCCTCACCGTGCCCAAGGTCACCACGGTGGCGCAGGTGGAGGCCATGGCCTTCGCCGTGTCCCGCCTCGAGGAAGCCCATTCGCTCCCCGCGGGCCGGCTCCGCTTTGAGGTGCAGGTGGAAACGCCGCAGCTCATCCTGGGCCCGGACGGAACCTCGCCGGTGGCGCGTCTGCCGCACGCGGTGCCCGGCCGGATCAGCGGGCTGCACTACGGCACCTACGACTACTCGGCATCGCTGCAGATCTCCGCCGAATACCAGTCCCTGGAACATCCCGCGGCGGACTTTGCCAAGGAAGTCATGCAGCTTGCCGTGGCCGGCACCGGGATCCGGCTCTCCGACGGGTCCACCAACATCATCCCGGTGGGCGAGAACGTGGAGCAGGCCTGGCAGCTCCACGGCCGGCTGGTCCGCCGGTCGCTGGAACGCGGCTACTACCAGGGCTGGGACCTCCACCCGGCCCAGCTGCCCAGCCGGTTCGCCGCAACCTATGCCTTCTACCGGCAAGGACTCCCCGCCGCCGCGGCCCGGCTCCGCAATTACGTGGAACAAACCGCCGGCGGCGTCTTGGATGAACCCGCCACGGCCCGCGCCCTGGCGGCCTTCGTGCTGCGCGGCGTCCAGTGCGGCGCCGTCGGCGCCGAAGAAGTCCTGGCGCTGGCCGGCGTCGGGCTCCCCCAGCTCACCGTGCTGGCCCATCCCCGGCCGGCCAACACCTCCACCGCCGCAGCAAAAGGAACGCACCCATGAGCAACTATTTCTCCCCTGAGGGCGGGCTTCCGCCGCAGACCCAGCTCCTCACCGACCGGGCCGTGGTCAAGGAGGCCTACACCGTCATCCCGAAGGGCGCGCTCCGGGACATCGTCACAAGCAAGCTGCCCGGCTGGACCAACACCCGCTCCTGGATCATTGCCCGGCCCATCGCCGGTTTTGCCACGACGTTCTCGCAGCTGATTGTCGAGGTGGGACCGGGCGGCGGAGCGGAAAAGCCCGAGCCGGAGGCCGGCGTCGAAGGCGTCATCTTCCTGACCAAGGGAGCCCTGGCACTGACCCTCGAGGGGGAAATCCACAAACTGGGAGAGGGCGGCTACGCCTATCTCGCCGCGGGGGCCCAATGGTCCGTGGCGAACGAGTCCGGGGAGATCGCCAGCTTCCAGTGGATCCGGAAGGCCTACGAGCCGCTGGAGGGCTTCATGGCGAAGTCTTTCGTGACCCGCGACCAGGACGTCGAACCGCAGGCCATGCCCGGCACCGACGGCGCCTGGGCCACCACCCGCTTCGTGGACCCGGACGACCTCGCCCACGACATGCACGTCAACATCGTCACCCTCAAGCCCGGGGGCTCCATCCCCTTCGCGGAGACCCACGTCATGGAACACGGGCTCTTCGTCCTGGAAGGCAAAGCCGTCTACCGGCTCAATGACGACTGGGTGGAGGTGGAGGCCGGAGACTTCATGTGGCTGCGAGCGTTCTGCCCCCAGGCCTGCTATGCCGGCGGTCCGGGCAACTTCCGGTACCTGCTGTACAAGGACGTCAACCGCCAAATCCGACTGACCTGAGACCGGTCCACGCGGTGGAGCCCTTGTGGCTCTGGCGATGCTTGCTAGCCTGAGGCTGTGAAGTACGAATCCCTGTGGATCGGAATGCTCCTTGGCGCGGCCCTCGGCTACGCCATCGGAGCCACCACCGTCGACAAGCCGTTCACGGGCCTGTTAATCGGCGTTGGGCTCGGCGCACTCGTGGGCCTGGCGGCCCGGAAGGACCCTAGGAAACGGTAGGGGTGCCCTTCGCCGGGAGCCCCCAGCCCAGCCCCACCCCGGCGCACCACCCCTTGGCTCTCCTGCCACCGGGAGCCAGCTCCCGCCCACACCGGAGGAACCCACCATCACGTACACGGTCAACTGCTCCATCCTCCTGACGGAGCTCCCCCTGCTGGACCGCCCGGCCGCGGCGAAAGCCGCGGGTTTTGACGCCGTCGAATTCTGGTGGCCCTTCGGGACCTCCGTCCCCACCGACGTCGAGGTTGCCCGGTTTGAGAACGCCATCACCGACGCCGGCGTGCAGCTCACGGGCCTGAACTTCAACGCGGGCGACATGCCCGGCGGCGACCGCGGCCTGGTCTCCTGGCCGGCACGCTCCACCGAATTCCAGGACAACATCGACGTCGTCGCCGGCATCGGCGAGCGCCTCGGCTGCAAGGCCTTCAACGCCCTCTACGGCAACCGCATTGACGGCGAATCCGCCGAGCAGCAGGACGCTATTGGCGCCGAAAACCTCGCGGCGGCAGCCGCCGGCATCGCCCGCATCGGCGGCACTGTCCTCCTGGAACCGGTCAGCGGTGCCCCCAAGTACCCGCTGCTCAAGGCCCGGGACGCGCTCGACGTCATCGCCCGGGTCAGGAAGGAATCCGGCGCCGAGAACATCAAGCTCCTCGCCGACTTCTACCACCTGGCCGTGAACGGTGACGACGTCGGCGCCGTCATCGAAAAGCACGCCAAGGACTTCGGCCACATCCAGATCGCCGACAACCCCGGCCGCGGGGCTCCCGGAACCGGGCAGCTTCCCCTCGGCGAATGGATCGCCCGCAGCCGCGCACTGGGCTACGAGGGCTACATCGGCCTCGAATACCAGGAACCGGCGGAGACCGCGTTCAGCTGGGCCAACCTCCGTGTCTGACGAAACCTACGACGTCGTCTTCCGCGGGCGGCAGGTGCTGACCACAACCGGCATCGCCGCGCGGGAAGTCGGCATCCGCAATGGCGTGATTGTCGCGATCGAGCCGCTGGGCAACGGCCTTTCCGGCCGTGAAGTAATCGAACTCGCCGACGACGAAACCCTCCTGCCAGGCCTCGTGGACACCCACGTGCACGTCAACGAGCCCGGCCGCACAGAGTGGGAGGGCTTCGCGTCCGCCACCCGGGCGGCAGCGGCCGGCGGCGTCACCACGATCATCGACATGCCGTTGAACAGCATCCCGCCCACCACTACCGTCGCTGGGCTGAAGCTCAAGCGGGAGGTGGCCGAGGACCAGGTGTTCGTGGACGTCGGTTTCTGGGGCGGAGCCGTCCCGGGCAACAAGCACGAACTGCGGCCGCTGCACGACGAGGGAGTCTTCGGCTTCAAATGCTTCCTCTTGCACTCCGGTGTTGACGAGTTCCCGCACCTGGAAGCGGACGAGATGGAAGAGGACATGGCCGCTCTGTTGTCCTTCGACTCGCTCATGATCGTCCACGCCGAGGACGCCCACGCGATCGATCACGCGCCCCGCCCGGGCGGCGACCGCTACGCGACGTTCCTGGCGTCCCGCCCGCGCGGGGCCGAGAACAAGGCCATCGCCGAGGTCATTGAACGGGCCCGCAGGACCGGCGCCCGCGCCCACATCCTGCACCTGTCCTCTTCCGACGCGCTCCCCATGATCGCCACTGCCAAGCGCGACGGCGTGCGCCTCACCGTCGAAACATGCCCGCACTACCTGACGCTGACGGCCGAGGAAATCCCGAACGGCGCCACAGCCTACAAGTGCTGCCCGCCGATCCGCGAAGCCGCCAACCGCGAACTGCTGTGGGCCGGGCTGCAGGACGGCACCATCGACTGCATCGTCTCGGACCACTCCCCGTCCACCCTGGCTTTGAAGGACCCGGAAAACGGGGACTTCGCCGTAGCCTGGGGCGGCGTCTCCTCGTTGCAGCTGGGCCTGTCACTGATCTGGACCGAGGCCCGGCACCGCGGCATCCCGCTGGAGCAGGTTCTCTCGTGGATGGCGGCCAAGCCGGCCCAGCTCGCCGGCCTGGGCAACAAGGGCCGGCTGGCGCTGGGGTACGACGCCGACCTCTCCGTGTTTGCCCCGGACGAGGCGTACGTCGTGGACGCCTCCAAGCTCAAGCACAAGAACCCCATCACCCCGTATGACGGGAAGGCGCTATCCGGTGTCGTCCGGCAGACCTACCTCCGCGGCACCCTGATCGACGGCCGGACTCCGACCGGCAAGCTGCTCCGCCGCGGCGGCGTATGAGCCAGGGCACGCTCGGCCTAAAAGCGGCCTAGACGAGGGCGCCCGCCACCGCCTGCGTCAGCTGATGAATCACCTCGGTGCGTTCCGGATCGTCGCTCAGGCCTTCCCCCTTGGTGTAGATCACCAGGGCGTACGCGGTGTTGCCTTGCGCGAGGATGGCGGCGTCATGCAGTTCACCGTTCAGGAGCCCGTACTTGTGGAAGACCGTGATCCCTTCCGGCACTGCGGCGGGAATGAGCGTTTCGTAGTTGGTGTGCTGCATATAGGACAACAGCTGGGCGGTGTCCCCGGCATTCAGGAGCGTCCCGGAATAGAGCCGGGAGACGATGGTCGCCATCTCCGCCGGGGTCAGCGTGTTAGTTTCCGGGACGTAGCTCACCCCCAGCGACGCCGCATACTCCGTCAGCTCCTCGTGGCCCACGGCATCCATGATCAGCGACCACGAGTCGTTGTCGCTCTGCTGGATCATCTCCCGGAGCTGGAATCCGGCGGTGAAGTTCCCCAAGGGGTCATCGAGGCTGGCCGCCCCGGTTTCGACCAGGTGGTAATAGGCCGCCGCGGCCAGGACTTTGGCGGTGCTCGCGGCCACGAACTTCTGCCGGACCCCGTATTCGTGGACGTCCGCGGAACCGGCGTCCTGGGAGAGGTCGACCACCGCCACGCCGATCTGGTACTGGCTGTTGGCGTCGAGAATGGCCTGGATGCGCGCGTCCAGCGCCCCGACCACCGCGCTCGACGCCGGGGCCGCCGGGGCCGATGCATCGAGACTGGCTGACGGCGAAGCGCTGGCCTCCGCAGTCGTCGCGGCAGATGGCGCAGCCGACGGCGTCGTTCGCGCCTCAGGGGCCGAGAAGAAGCCGACCGCCAGCACGACCGCCAGCACCGCGGCACAGGCCGCAAGGATCATGGCCCGCGGCCGGACGGTCGGCTGCCGTCCCGTGGCCGTGCGCCGGGATCCGAAACGTCGCTGCTGGGGAGTTTGCTGTTCCATAATGGCTCCAAGTTTAACCGCGACAGCTATGCCGGAGCTTTGTTAAGGCTGTCAGGGCCTCGAGCCGGAGCAGTTGCCGAACTCATGAGGACGGGTTGCCGGGGACAAACCCGCGGCGGAATACAGCCTCGGTCCACGATGTTGTGCATCACAGACCCGTTGTCCACTCCCCCGAAGGATCATCATGAGCGCAAACTTGACCGTAAAGCTTCAGCCCGGCACACCGGCCCCGGATTTCACCCTGCCGGACGCCGAGGGCAAGCCGGTTGCCCTCGCCGATTACCGCGGCAAGAACGTCATTGTGTACTTCTACCCGCAGGCCGCGACCCCCGGCTGCACCACCGAGGCCTGCGACTTCCGTGACAACCTCGCGTCGCTGCAGGGCTCCGGCTACGAAGTCCTCGGCATCTCCCCCGACGCCCCCGAGGCCCTGGCCCACTTCACCGGCGACTTCGCCCTGACCTTCCCGCTCCTGGCCGACGAGGACCACGCTGTCGCCCTGGCCTACGGCGCCTGGGGCGAGAAGCTGCTCCAGGGCGAAATCACGGAGGGCATCGTCCGTTCCACCGTGGTGCTGGACCCCGAGGGCAAGGTGAAGCTGGCGCAGTACCAGGTCAAGGCCCAGGGCCACGTGGCGTCACTGAAGGAAGCGCTGGGCGTCTAGCAGGGCACTGTTCCCTCCCGTCCCCCCTCGCCGCGGGCCTCGCCCCGCGCCGGATGGCTCGGTAGGCTCGGTCCAACGGCGCCGGGCATCCGGCCGGGCAGAAGGCGGGTACAGCGTGGCAAACGGCACCAAGCAGGATCCCTGGCAGCTCAAGACGGCCCCGGGCACTTCGGAGTATTCGATGTACCGCGACGAGGAGTCCGATCCCCCGGCCCTGGTGTGCCAGGTCGGATCTACCACCCTCAAGTACCACCTCCGGGCACTGGATGACCTGCACCTCTGGCTGATGGAAAAAGTGGACTGGGTGCCGCTGGGCGCTGCCGACGAAAACAAGCCCGCTGCGGAGGGGACGGTGGAAGCCTGGGGCCGCGACCCGGAAAACCCCGTGGGCGGGTGGTACGGCCTGCGCAAGGGCTACCGGGGACGGTTCGGGATGTACCTGCCGCCCCTGCTCGAGGCCTTGGGCCTCGTGGAACTGACCCACGACCAACGCAACAACAGCGTGCGTGCCATCATCGCGGACGCGTCCGGCCCGGCGTCACCCGCCTAGCTAGACCTTTGTTCCCGCCACCACCGTTGCGGTCGACCGGAGCCGGATCGCGCCGTCGTGCTCGTACCGGCCCAGCAGCGCGAACACGTCCTGGCGGATCAGGGCCCGCGACTCCTGGTCCGCCTTGGCCAGCCCCATCGCCACGGTGGTCGCGATGTCGGTCATGAACTCCCAGTAGCGCTCGGGGGATTCGTGCACCAGGTCGGTGCTGACCTGGCGCTCGGTCACCTCTGCCAGCCCGGCGTCCTTAAACATGCGGGTCATGAACCCGGTTGGTGCGCAGCGAAACAGCCCGGGAGTGCCTGCGGGCGGAATGGGCAGCTCCCGGTGCCGGGCAATTGTGCCCAGGATCAGGCTGGCCCAGGGGTTTGCTGCCGCGCGCCCCCAGACGACGGCGCCAACGCGGGCACCCGGCTTGGCGGCGCGCGCCATCTCCGCCATGGCCGCGGACATCACCGGAAAGAACACAAGGCCGAAGCTGCAGTACACGGCGTCGAACGTGCTGTCCCTGAAGGGCAAGGCGGCAGCGTCGCAAACCTCAAAGTCCAAGTTGGTCAGGCCCCGGGCCGATGCCTTCCCCTCGGCCACGCGGAGCATCCCGGCCGAGATGTCGGCCAGGACCACCCTGCCCTCCGGCACTCGCTCGGCCACAGTGAGTCCGGGTTCCCCCGCGCCTGCCGCGACATCCAACACCCTGGAGTCGGGCCGCAGCGGCAGCTCCTGGAGCAACGCGTCCCAGAATGGCGCCTGCCAGCCGAGCAGTTCAGCGTCCCATTTGTTCCAGCCCGCCGAGAACTCATCCCAGATCATGCGCTGCTGGTCGCGAATGCGGGCGGCTGAGGTTAACATGGCGGTTCCTTAGCTCGTCTGTACGTAGCCCTAGTCTGCTCCGGGAACCGGACCCCGGCAATGAGTCCAAGGGCAGTAGGCTTAATGGCATGTCTTCCCATGAAACCCCCGGCACAGCAGGCACCGACCCCCAGCGGGAACCTGCGCCAGGCGACGTTCCAGGCAGCGTTCCAGGCAGCGTTCCGGAGCGCCGCGAGGTCACCGTCCGCCGGGCACCGAAATATGTTCCCTTCCTGATTCTGGGCGGGCTCGTGGGCGTGGCCGCCGCGGCCATCATCGCCTATGCCCTTCCCGGTGACGCGAGCTATGACGCCAGCTCGGTCTTCGGCTTCTTCATGGTCCTTTGCGCTGCCGGCGGAGTCATCCTGGGTGCCGCGGCCGCCCTGGTCCTGGACCGGATGAGCGTCCGCCGCGCCGAGCGCGCCGTCGTCGAGTCCGCACCAGACGCGGACGAGGACGGGAACCGCCCCTGAGGGCGGCAGGTCATAAAACGGCCGCCGGAAAAGTCTTAGCGCACATCGTGAGATAATCGACCAGTGGCACGCGGCGATGGAAAACTTTCTCATGATCTTCTCCCAGGCGAAAAAGGCCCTCAGGACGCATGCGGCGTCTTCGGGGTCTGGGCACCCGGTGAAGAAGTAGCAAAACTCACCTACTACGGGCTGTATGCACTGCAGCACCGCGGTCAGGAGTCGGCTGGTATTGCTACCAGCGACGGCAAGCGGATTAACGTCTACAAGGACATGGGCCTCGTTTCCCAGGTCTTCGACGAGACCACGCTGAACACCCTGACCGGGCACCTGGCCGTCGGCCACTGCCGCTACTCCACTACGGGCGCGAGCCACTGGGCCAACGCCCAGCCCACCCTGGGCGCGACGACCACGGGCACCGTGGCCTTGGCCCACAACGGCAACCTGACCAACACGGCCGAGCTCAAGGCGATGATCGAGGACCGCAACGGCGGAAACCTCAGCGGCGAGATGAAGCAGGGCAACACCTCGGACACTGCCCTGGTCACCGCACTCCTTGAGGGCGAAGAGGGCAAGTCCCTTGAGCAGACCGCCATGGAGCTGCTGCCCAAGATCAAGGGCGGCTTCTGCTTCGTTTTCATGGATGAGGGCACTCTCTACGCGGCCCGGGACACCTACGGCATCCGCCCGCTCTGCCTGGGCCGGCTGGAACGCGGCTGGGTGGTTGCCTCCGAGCAGTCCGCCCTCGCCACCGTCGGTGCCAGCTTCATCCGCGAAATCGAACCCGGCGAGTTCATCGCGATCGACGAGGACGGCGTCCGCTCGCAGCGCTTCGCCGAGGCGACGCCGGCCGGTTGCGTTTTCGAATACGTTTACCTCGCCCGCCCGGACGCGTCCATTGCGGGCCGCTCGGTGTACGAATCCCGCGTGGAAATGGGCCGCCAGCTGGCCCGCGAAAACACCCAGGAAGCGGACATCGTCATCCCGGTGCCGGAATCGGGCACCCCCGCGGCGGTGGGTTACGCCGAGGAATCCGGCATCCCCTTCGCGCACGGCTTCGTCAAGAACTCCTACGTGGGCCGCACGTTCATCCAGCCCTCGCAGACGCTGCGCCAGCTCGGTATCCGGCTCAAGCTCAACGCCCTCGAATCCGTGATCCGCGGCAAGCGTGTTGTGGTGGTGGATGACTCGATCGTCCGCGGCAACACCCAGCGCGCCATCGTGCGGATGCTTCGGGAGGCGGGCGCCGCAAGCGTCCACATCAAGATTTCCTCCCCGCCGGTCAAGTGGCCCTGTTTCTACGGCATCGACTTCGCCTCCCGCGCGGAACTGATCGCCAACGGCGCCACCATCGATGAAATCACCCAGGCCATCGGCGCCGACTCGCTTGCGTACATTTCCGAAGACGGCATGATCGACGCCACCCGGCAGCCGCGCGAGCGTCTTTGCACCGCCTGCTTCACCGGCAAGTACCCGATCGAGCTGCCCGGTGCGGACAAGCTCGGCAAGAACCTGCTCGAGCGCACGGACCTCGGCGGCCTTCCCGCCGCCGCCACGGTCGTTTCGGATGCGGCTGTTTCCGGCGCGGCGCCGTCCGCGGCACCGACTGCGTCCGCGGCGTCCGCCGCCGACGCCGCCATCGACGCCCAGGACGATCCGGCCGAGAAGGCCGGCGCCACCGGTTGCGACCCGGGGCCCGACTCCGAATTCGAAGAACTGCTCACCGATGCCGACCGCGTCACCACAGCCGACAAGAAAGAGCCAGTATGACTTCCGCCTCCCCGGCCGCTGACATGAACGCCGCCCAGAACTCCGGCATCACCTACGCCTCCGCCGGCGTCGACGTCGAAGCGGGAGACCGCGCCGTCGAACTCATGAAGGATGCCGTCAAGGCAACCCACAACTCCTCGGTGATCGGCGGCGTCGGCGGGTTCGCAGGCCTCTATGACGTCTCCCGGCTGCTCACCTACAAGCGCCCGCTGCTGGCCACCTCCACCGACGGCGTCGGTACCAAGGTGGCAATCGCCCAGGCCATGGACATCCACGACACCATCGGCTTCGACCTCGTCGGCATGGTGGTGGACGACATCGTCGTCGTGGGCGCCGAGCCGCTCTACATGACCGACTACATCGCTTGCGGCAAGGTAGTCCCGGAGCGGATCGCCGACATCGTCCGCGGTATCGCGGCCGCCTGCTCGGTCGCCGGCACCGCCCTGGTGGGCGGCGAAACCGCCGAACACCCGGGCCTGCTCGGTGAGCACGAGTACGACGTCGCCGGTGCCGCCACCGGTGTGGTCGAGGCCGACGCGCTGCTCGGCCCGGACCGTGTCCGCGCCGGGGACGTCGTGATCGGCATGGCCTCCTCCGGCCTGCACTCCAACGGCTACTCGCTGGTCCGCCGCGTCATCAACCACGCCGGCTGGGCACTGGACCGCCAGGTCTCCGAGCTCGGCCGCACCCTGGGTGAGGAGCTCCTCGAGCCCACCCGCGTCTACGCCGCGGACTGCCTGGACCTCGCCCGCACCTTCCCGGTCAACAGCTCCGCCGCGGGCGGCAAGGCCGTGCACGGCTTCAGCCACGTAACCGGCGGCGGCCTCGCGGCCAACCTCGCCCGGGTCCTCCCGCAGGGCCTGCTGGCCACGGTGGACCGCTCCACCTGGGAACTTCCGGCCATCTTCAAGCTGGTCGCCGAGCTCGGCAACGTGCCGCTGGCCGATCTGGAGCGCACCCTGAACCTGGGCGTGGGCATGGTGGCCATTGTTTCGCCGGAAGCGGCCGACGCCGCGGTCAACCGGCTCAACGACCGCGGCCTGCCGTCCTGGGTCATGGGCACCGTCGAGCAGAACTCGGATTCAGTCGACAAGACGGGCCCGGACTACGTCCAGGGCGCCAAGGGCGTCGACGGCGGCGCCGTCCGGCTGGTCAACGCCTACGCCTAAACTCTGCGGCAGCGCCATCGAGTGCTCCAATACGGCCCTTTTGAACCTTCAAAGGGGCCGTATTGGAGCACTCGATGTGTTTAAGCCGCGGCCCTAAACCTCCAGCAGGCTGAAGACGCCGCCCTGCGGGTCCTTGAGCGTGGCGATGGTCCCGGCTTCCTCGGCCTCGTCCGGTCCGATCAGCACGACGCCGCCCGCGGCCACCGCAGCCTGCACCGCCTCCGCGACGTCGGAGACGCCGAAATAGACCTGCCACCCCGGCTCGAGGGTGTCCTGCGCATCGCCGGGAACCCGGGCGATGCCGGCCACTTCGGCGCCGCCCACCATGAGCGTGGTGTACGTGCCGCCGTCGTCCTGGGGGTATTCGGTCACCTCGTGCCCGAAGAGCTGCTGGAAGAAGCCGACGGCGGCCTGCGGCTCCGGCGTGAGCAGCTCGGCCCAGGCCAGGGTGCCCGGTTCCTGGCTCCGGCCGGCCCCGAAGTGGCTGCCCGCCTGCCAGGCCCCTGTGGTCCCGCCGCCGGGCGGGGCGAAGAAGACCATGACGCCGGTGTCTCCGATCGCCTCGGGGCCGAAGTCGAGCTGCCCGGGGGAATGGGCCAGTTCGTCGGCCAGGTCCCCGGCGTCGTCGACCGCGAAATATACGTTCCACCGGCCCGGTTCGCCCGCAGCGTCCTGCTGGGGGGTCTGCGGCGCGAGCACGGTGACCAAGGCATCGCCGAGGAAGGCCTTCGCGTAGCTGCGCCCGTCCGGGGTGGGCAGATCTTCGTACCGCCAGCCGAAAACCTCCGCGTAGAAGGCCTTCGCTGCCTCCACATCGCTGGTCTGGAGGTCCGTCCAGCAGAGCTCACCCTCAGCGAATCCTGTGCGCATGGTCATGGCAGTCCTTCCGGGCATCTGGGTCGAGTCCGGGAAAATCCGGCACCAACAACCTAGCCCGAGGCCCCGTCGGTGACAACTGCCCTGGCGAAACCACGGCGCACCAGCGGAAACGGCGGGCGTTTCGATGCGACGGGACCGATCCCAAGTCCCACCGCGACGGGCACAAGAAAGGCCGCCGGCCACACCTGAATCAGGTGTGGCCGGCGGCCTGAAAATCTTTGGCTGGCACCGCAGTGCCTGAAGGATCCCCCGGAGAAAACTCCCGGAAGGAAGCGTCGACTAACCTATACGACGGGAATCTACCTCGTCGTCGTCGTCTTCCACATCGTCCGCGTACTTATCCACATACGCTGAATAATCCGGCTCGACCGGGTCATCCGCGAAGTGGCTCGTGGCACGACTTCCCGGGCCCGTGAGCTCGCGCTGAAGGGCCGAATAGTCAGTGTTCGGGGAGTAGTACTTGATATCCCGAGCCTGCTTGGTAGCTTTTGCCTTTTGACGGCCGCGCCCCATGGCGTGACCCCCTTTTGTACTTGGACCGGAGGTGGTCACCTTTGGCGATAGGTGAGGCCCCGGAATGTTTGGTCAATTTGTCGTACACCTAGATTACATGCTTTCGGCGTCAACTGCTCGCCGGCCTGCCCCCTGTGGACAGTGTGGCGCCTCCCGCCACGGTGGCCGCGGCCACCGGCACATGCGCCGTTCCGCGCATCTTCGATAGAGTTTCGTGATGTGCGCCCGGAAAAGGGCCGCGACGCCGGGCCTCCAGCCCCGGCAAAGACGCACGGAAGTGGTGAATTTCTCAGTGACTGAAGAGAATCCAAGGTACGACGCCGGGTCCATCCCGCCGCCGCCTTCGCGGCCGCCAACGTCCGCCCTGCCCGTCATTACGGCCGACCCCCCGCGGTCAACGAATCGTTCAGCGGCACCTGCAGCGGCGAAGCCCTCGGGCCTCACCTTCGCCGGGGTCATGAGCGCACTTTCACAGCGAGCGCGCCCCCTGGCCCGCCGAGCCCGCCCCCTGGCCCGCAGAGCCCGCCCCCTAGTCCGCCGGATCCGACGGCAAGGGCCAAAGCGGCTCGGCGCGGCCGCGGCCGTTCTCGTCGCGATGGGGCTTCTGGTCTGGTGGGCTGTGGCCGCATTTGCCGGCAGCGGCCAGCCCTCCCCCGAAAGCGGCAGTCCGGCCCCCGCAGCTTCGTCGGTGTCGGCCCCGGCCAGCCGCGGAGCCTTGCCGCTGGAAGGCGTCAGCCCCCTGGACTTCCAGCTGCGGGACTGCTTCAAGGATTTCGATCCGGATGCGCAACAGTCCACCGTGGTGAACTGCGCCACCGGCCACTCGGCGCAGCTGGTTGCCGTGGAGAAGTACGGGGCAGATGATTCCTATCCCGGCCGCGAACCGCTCAAGCAGAAAGCGCGCGATGCCTGCAAGGCAGCTCCGCTGACGGACAAGGCCGGCGACTACGACCTGAGCTACAAGTTGGCCTACCCGAGCTCGCGCAGCTGGGGAATGGGCGACCGTCGAGTCGATTGCTACGCCGTGACCACCGCCGGGAATGTCATCAAGGAGTCCCTGCTGCCCTAGCGTTGCCCGGCTTTAATGCACTGGTTTAGCGCATGGCCTTGGCGCGCAGGCATAGCGCACGACCCCAATCCACCGGCAGCCGGGACCAGCCCGGCTGCCGGTGGCGTTTTTTGGCGCGCTAGCCGGCGGCGCTTACTCCTTGCGCCGGACCGAGAGCCCGCTGCCGGTGGCTGAGCCGCCGTCGGGCAGGCCACTGTCCTCCAGCCCGCCCATCGTGAGTTCCATAAGGTCCGGCGCGGTGTCCACCAGGACGGTGTCGCCGTCGGTGATTTCGCCGGCCAGAATGGCCTTTGCCAGCCGGTCGCCGATCTCGCGCTGCACCAGACGGCGCAGCGGCCGGGCGCCGTACGCGGGATCGAAGCCGGAAACGGCCAGCCAGGCGCGGGCACCCTCGGTAACCTCGAGGTTCAGCCGGCGGCCCTTGAGCCGCTCGCCCAGCTCCTTGACCTGCAGTTCCACGATCTGGGACAGCTCCTCCACGTTCAAGGGATCGAACAGCACCACCTCATCGAGCCGGTTCAGGAACTCCGGCTTGAAGGAGGCGTTCACGGTCGCCATGACGGCGTTCTTCTTGGCCGCGGCGTCGAGGTTGGGGTCCACAAGGAACTGGCTGCCCAGGTTCGAGGTGAGCACCAGGATCACGTTGCGGAAGTCCACGGTGCGGCCCTGACCGTCGGTCAGCCGGCCGTCGTCGAGCACCTGCAGGAGGATGTCGAAGACCTCCGGGTGGGCCTTTTCCACTTCATCCAGCAGCAGCACCGAGTACGGGCGCCGCCGCACTGCCTCGGTGAGCTGGCCGCCTTCCTCGTAGCCGACGTACCCGGGGGGCGCCCCGACGAGCCGGGCCACGGAGTGCTTCTCCGAATATTCGGACATGTCGATCCGCACCATCGCGCGCTCGTCGTCGAAGAGGAAGTCCGCGAGGGATTTGGCGAGCTCGGTCTTGCCGACGCCGGTGGGGCCGAGGAACAGGAACGAGCCGGTGGGCCGGTTGGGGTCGCTGATCCCGGCGCGGGCACGGCGCACAGCGTCGGAGACCGCGGCGACGGCCTTCTTCTGGCCGATCAGCCGCTCGCCCAGGACGTGCTCCATGTTCAGCAGCTTCTGGCTCTCGCCCTGCAGCATGCGCCCCGCGGGGATGCCGGTCCAGGCCGAGATCACCTCGGCGATGTCATCGGCGGTGACCTCGTCGGCCACCATCTGCCTCGATTTGTCGGGCACGGCCGCCTCGGCCTCGGCGGCGGCGTTCAGTTCCCGTTCCAGGGCGGGAATCTCGCCGTAAAGGATCCTGGACGCCGTCTCGAGGTCCCCTTCGCGCTGGGCTTTGTCGGCCGCGGAACGGAGCTCGTCGAGCTTGGCCCGCAGGTCGCCCACCCGGTTCAGGCCGGCTTTCTCGGCCTCCCACCGGGCGTTCAGGGCCGCGAGCTCCTCCTTCTTGTCCGCCATGTCCGCGCGCAGGGCCGCAAGGCGTTCCATCGAGGCGGGATCTGTCTCGCCGGCCAGGGCCAGTTCCTCCATGGTCAGGCGGTCCACCTGGCGCCGGAGCTGGTCGATCTCCTCCGGGGCGGAATCGATTTCCATGCGCAGCCGGGACGCGGCCTCGTCCACGAGGTCGATTGCCTTGTCCGGCAGCTGCCGGCCGGAGATGTACCGGTTGGAGAGGGTCGCGGCCGCCACGAGGGCGGAGTCGGAGATGGACACCTTGTGGTGGGCCTCGTAGCGTTCCTTGAGCCCGCGCAGAATGCCGATGGTGTCCTCGACGCTGGGCTCGCCCACGAAGACCTGCTGGAAGCGGCGCTCCAGGGCCGGATCCTTTTCGATGTTCTCGCGGTACTCGTCCAGGGTGGTAGCACCGATCAGCCGCAGCTCCCCGCGGGCCAGCATGGGTTTGAGCATGTTGCCGGCATCCATGGAGCTGTCCCCGGTGGCGCCGGCACCCACCACCGTGTGGAGCTCGTCGATGAAGGTGACGATCTGCCCCTCGGAGCCCTTGATTTCCTCGAGGACAGCTTTGAGCCGTTCCTCGAATTCGCCGCGGTACTTGGCTCCGGCCACCATCGAGGCTAGGTCCAGTGCGATCAGGGTCTTGCCGCGGAGGCTTTCGGGGACGTCGCCTTCCACGATCCGCTGGGCGAGGCCTTCGACGACGGCGGTCTTGCCGACGCCGGGCTCGCCGATAATGACGGGGTTGTTCTTGGTGCGGCGGCTCAGCACTTGGATGATGCGCCGGATCTCGGCATCGCGGCCAATCACCGGGTCCAGCTTGCCCGAGCGGGCGACCGCCGTGAGGTCGGTGCCATACTTTTCCAGTGCCTGGAACGCGTTCTCCGGGTCGGCGTTGTCCACTTTGCGGTCGCCCCGAACGCCCGGCAGGGCGGCCAGCAGCGCCTCATGGGAGGCGCCGGCCTCGCGCAGGAGCTTCCCCACGCCGTCGCTCCCGGCGGCAAGGCCCAGCAGCAAGTGTTCGGTGGAAACAAAGGTGTCCCCGAGGCGCTCCGCCTCGTTCTGGGCATTCTTGATCGCCTGCAGCCCGGCCCGGGACAACTGCGCCTGCTGCACACTGCCCCCGGACGACGACGGAAGGGCCTTGATGGCGGTGCTCGCCTGGACGCTGACTGCGTCCGGGTCTGCGCCGGTGGCCCGGAGCAGTGCGACGGCGACGCCCTCCCGCTGGTCCATGAGCGCCTTCAGCAGGTGAGCGGGCTCAAGCTGCGGGTTTCCCGCGGTCGAGGCGTTCATGGCGGCGGCCGCGAGGGCCTCCTGGCTCTTGGTGGTGAATTTGGCGTCCAAAGAGGGCTCCTTCCGGAATGGACCTGATGTCAGAGTTGAGTCTACATCGCTCAACTTTGCAATGAGGGACGCTGGCTCCATGTTTGCCGACAGCGAAACGCCTGTCTAGGGGCGGACTGCCCGCGGGCCCGGCGCGCACCGGCCTGGGCGCAGCCGCCGGGCCGGGGGACATGCCCTCCCCCGGGCCCGAAGACTGGACATAATCCCAGCATGTCCACTGCCCGGGCCTAAGGCTGGACATGTCCTCTCGGCCCAGGCGCCAAGAATGAGCATGCCCCCTCGGCCTGGGCGTCAAGAATGAGCATGTCCTCTCGGCCCGGGGGCCAAGAATGAGCATGTCCCCTTGGCCTGGGCTCGAACAATGGGCATGCGCAGCCAGCCTGGTGCCACGAATGGGCATGTCCCGCGGCCGCCACCCCGCGGGGTCGGCTTGAATGACTTAACGTTGCTTAACGATGGACGGGATCCTTACTGTAACTGGGGTCACAGAAACTCGAACCGACGCGAAGGAGGGCCGGACATGCACGAACACGCCACAAGCGCCACCGTGAACGGCCCCGTGGCGCTGGTTTCGGCCGCCGCAGTTGCCCGGGCCGCAGGGGTTTCCCCGGCCGCGGTTTCCTACGTCCTCAACGGCAAGGGCGGCGTCTCGCCAGAGACACGGCGCCACATCATCCACGTTGCGAACGAGCTCGGCTTCAGGCCCCGTAAGCCCTCGCAGTCAACCGACCCGCAGCGGACCCGGGTCATCGGGCTAATCCTGCCGAACATCATCAATCCGATGTTTCCGCGCTGGGCGCAGGGCGTCATCACGGCCGCGGCGGAGTCCGGGTATGAAGTGTTCGTCGCCACCACCCAGGACGATCCGGAAGTGCTCGCCCAGGTCACCTCAACGCTCGCGCACCGCAACGTGGACGGCATCATCCTGGCCGCCTCACTCCGGGACGACGCCACCGCGCTCCGTACCCTGAGGGCGGCCCGGATCCCCTACGTATGTCTGTCCCGGCGGGCAGACTTCCTCGATTCGGACTTCGTCGGGATCGACGACGACGCCGCCGCCACCACACTGATGCAGCACATGCTCAGCCACGGCTTCACCGAAATCGCCACCGTAATCGGCCCCCGCTTCTCCACGGCCTCACTGGCCCGCGAACAGGCGTTTGTCCGCACGGCCGCCGCGGCGGGCATCACGATCAGCGGCGACCGGAAGATCAGCACCAGGGTCAACAACGAGGGCGGCCGGCTGGCGGCGGAACGGCTGTTCTCCGCCGAAACGCCGCCGCAGGCCGTGGTGTGCGGCAGCGACGAACTTGCCATCGGCGTCATGGAATACGCCTTGTCCCGCGGCCTGCGCATCCCGGACGACGTCGCCGTCGCTGGCTGCGACGGGCTGCCCCACAGCCGCTCCGGACTGATCAACCTGACCAGCATTGTCCAACCGCAGCAGGAAATGGCCAACGAGGCGTTTGCCATGCTGCTCAAACGCATCGATTCCCCGTCCGCCACCTACACCTCGAAAGTGTGCCGGCACCGCCTGCACGTCGGGCGGACGTGCGGCTGCACGCCGCCGGACATCTGAGGCCAGGCGCCACACGCCGGCAGGCCCGTCCGCGGCCAGCCCCAGACGTTCAGGAATCCCTGACGAACCAGGCGCCGCGCGCACCGCCGCGGCCCCATGCCTTCAGTTTGCCCATTTTCCGCGCACCCGACCTGCCCACGTATCCCGAACACCTATCCAAGGACCCCGACCCATGACAGTTGTATCCGCACCAAAGAAGATGCGCACACCGCAGGAAATCAACGGCGTGATCCTACGCCGCGTCATGCCGCTGCTGATCGGCGCCTACATCATGGCCTTCCTGGACCGCACCAACATCGGCATGGCCAAGGACCGGCTGGAGATCGACCTCGGCATCTCGGCCACCGCGTACGGCATCGGTGCCGGGCTGTTCTTCCTGACCTACGCACTGTCCGAAATCCCGTCCAACCTGATCATGCACAAGGTCGGCGCCAGGTTCTGGATCATGCGGATCATGATCACGTGGGGCATCATCTCCGCCGGCATGGCCTTCGTCCAGGGCGAATGGTCCTTCTACATCATGCGCATGCTGCTCGGCGTGGCCGAGGCCGGACTCTTCCCGGGCGTCATGTACTTCCTGACGCAGTGGTTCGTGGTCAAGGACCGGGCCAAGGCCAACGGGATGTTCCTGCTCGGCGTCTCCATCGCCAACATCGTCGGCGCCCCGCTGGGCGGCCTGCTGCTCACTCTGGACGGGCTCGGCGGCCTGCACGGCTGGCAGTGGATGTTCCTCGTCGAAGGCCTCCCGGCGTGCGTCCTCGCGTACGTCGTCTGGAAGAAGCTCCCGGACCGCCCCAGCAAGGCAACGTTCCTCACCGCCGAGGAAGCCGCCGATCTCGAGGCCCGCATTGCCGCCGAGGAAACCGCCGGCGCCGAGGCCTCCGGCAACCACAGGCTCCGCGATGCCCTGAAGGACAAGCAGATCCTCCTCGTCGTCGGCGTCTACTTCACGCACCAGATCGCCGTCTACGCCCTCTCCTATTTCCTGCCCTCCATCATTGGCACGTACGGCAAGCTCGGCCCGCTGCAAATCGGCCTGCTCACGGCTATCCCCTGGATCTTCTCCGCGGCCGGCGCCCTGCTGGTCCCGCGCTTCGCCACCGACGGCCGCCGCTCCCGGATGCTGGTCACCGGCACCATGACCGGCATCGTCGCCGGTTTCGCGCTCGGTGCCGTCGGGGGCCCGCTCCTCGGCATGATCGGCTTCTGCCTCGCCGCCTTCAATTTCTTCGCCCTGCAGCCGATCCTCTTCACCTACCCGGCCACCCGCCTCAGCGGCGCCGCCCTCGCCGGCGGCATCGCCTTCGTCAACACCATCGGCCTCTGCGGCGGCTTCCTGGGCCCCTACGTCATGGGCTTCATGCAGGACGCCACCGGCTCCAAACTCTCCGGCCTGTGGTTCATCGTGGCCATGTGCGTCATTGGCGCGCTGCTGTCCCTGCTGCTCAAACGCGGCGCGGAGAAGCCCGAAAGTGTCCCCGCGGCACACTGAACCACACCTCACCACCCGTTCCGGACGCGCCCCGCAGCGCGTCCGGAACGCGCCCGCAAACCATCCCACCGCAAGGAAAACTCATGGATTTCACCGCCAAGCGCGTTCTGGTCACCGCCGGAGCCAACGGCATCGGCCTGGCCATCGCCAACAAGTTCCGGGAACTCGGCGCCGCCGTCTTCGTCACCGACATCGACCCCGACGCCGTCGAGAAGGCCCGCGTCAACGGGCTCCTGGCCGCCGTCAGCGATGTCTCGGACGAGGACCAGGTCCGCGGGCTCATGAACACTGTCCGGGAAGAAATGGGCGGCCTGGACGTCCTCGTCAACAATGCCGGCATCGCCGGGCCCACGGGCCCCCTGGAATCCCTCGACGCCGCGGCCTGGAAGGCGACCTTCGACGTCAACATCCATGGCCAATTTTTCTGCATCAAGCAGGCCCTGCCCCTGCTGCGCGAGGGCACCGGCGCCTCCATCGTGAACCTGTCCTCGGCGGCCGGGCGGCTGGGCATGGCCGGCCGCAGCGCCTACTCGGCGTCGAAGTGGGCCGTCGTCGGGCTGACCAAGACCCTCGCGATCGAACTTGGCCCGGACGGCATCCGCGTCAACGCCATTTGCCCCGGCGCCGTCAACGGCCCCCGCATCGACGCCGTCATCGCCGCCAAAGCCCGGATGTTGGGTCTCCCGGCGGACGAAGTATCCGCGCTCTACAACAACCAGTCCTCGCTGGGCCGGCTGATCGAGGCCGAGGACATCGCCAACATGGCCGTCTTCGTGGCCAGCGACATGGCCCGCAACGTCAACGGCCAGGCTCTCGCCGTGGACGGCAACACCGAAAAACTCTACTGACCTTTTAACTGAACGGACGCCGGGATCCGCCCGCCCCGACCCGCCGTCCACGCCCGCCCCGACCCACCTCGTCCCGCCCTCCCAAGGAGACATTCCCATGGCTGCTGCCCGCAAGGTCATCATCACGAGCGCCGTTACCGGCGCCATCCACACCCCGTCCATGTCCCCGCACCTGCCCGTCTCCCCCGACGAGATCGCCGACGCCGCGATCGGCGCCGCCGAGGCGGGCGCCGCGATTGTGCACATGCACGCCCGCGACCCGAAAGACGGCCGCCCCTCGCAGGACCCGGAGCATTTCGCCCCGATCCTGGACAAGCTCAAGCGCAACACCGACGCCGTCATCAACATCACCACGGGCGGCTCCCCGCACATGAGCGTCGAGGAGCGGATGCAGCCGGCGGCCCTCTTCAAGCCGGAGCTCGCCTCGCTCAACATGGGCTCGATGAACTTCGGGCTGTACCCGATGCTGGACCGCTTCACCGAGTTCGGCCACGCCTGGGAGCGCGAAGGGCTCGAAAAGAGCCGCGATCTCGTCTTCAAGAACACGTTCCAGGACATCGAGACCATCTTGGGCATCGGCAACCAGAACGGCACACGCTTCGAGTTCGAGTGCTACGACATCTCGCACCTGAACAACCTCGCGCACTTCCACGGCCGTCGGCTGGCCAGGGGTCCGCTGTTCGTCCAGTCGGTCTTCGGCCTGCTCGGCGGCATCGGCGCGCACCCCGAGGACCTCATGCACATGCGCCGCACCGCCGACCGGCTGCTCGGCAAGGACTATGAATGGTCCATCCTGGGCGCCGGCAAGAACCAGATGCCGCTCGCCACGATCGGTGCCGCCATGGGTTCCCACGTCCGGGTGGGTCTGGAGGATTCGCTGTGGATCGGGCCGGGACAGCTCGCCGCGTCCAATGCCGAACAGGTCACCCGGATCCGCACCATCCTGGAAGCCCTCAACTTTGAGATCGCCACCCCCGACGAGGCGCGGCAGATGCTGCAGCTCAAGGGCCGGGACAACGTAGGTTTCTGAGCCGATGAGCATTTTGGTGGCCCCGGACAGCTTCAAGGGCACGTTCACCGCGGCCGAGGTGGCCGGCCACATCGCAGCCGGCATCCGGGCGGCCGGCGGGTCTCCCCGCGAACTGCCAGTGGCCGACGGCGGCGAGGGAACCTTCGACGTCCTGGTCCGCGGCCTGGACGCCCGGCCGGTCAGGATCAGCACTGTGGGGCCGTGGGGCGAAGCCGTGGAAGCGGCGATCGGGCTGGCCGCCGACGGGACCGCCGTCGTCGAACTGGCCTTCGCGAGCGGCCTGAACCTGCCCTCCGGCGGCGACCGGAATCCGCTGACGGCAAGCACGTACGGCACCGGCATCCTGATTGCGGAGGCCGCCGGGCACGGCGCACGCCGCATCGTGGTGGCAGCAGGTGGCTCGGCGACCACCGACGGCGGGGCCGGCGCCATCGCAGCGATCGAGGAACGCGGCGGACTCCGCGGCGCCGAGTTGGTGATCCTGAGCGATGTCACGACACGATTCTCGGACGCCGCCCGCGTGTTCGGGCCGCAGAAGGGCGCCGGGCCGGCCGCGGTTGAGCTGCTGACGCGCAGACTCGAGTTGCTCGCGGCGGAGTTCGTCCGGGACTACGGCCGCGATCCCCGTCTGGTGGACCGGACTGGCGCGGCCGGCGGCTTCTCTGGCGGCATGTGGGCCCGTTACGGCGCCGGCCTGGTGTCGGGCGCGGATTATGTGCTGGATTTGCTGGGCTTCGACGCGGAACTGGCCACAAGCACCGCGGTGGTGGTCGGCGAGGGCCGGCTGGATTCCCAGACAGGCCAAGGGAAGATCATTGCCGCCATCTTGGGCCGCGCCGGCGCCAAACCGGTGTACGCGGTGGTGGGATCGGTGGATCCGGACCTTGGCGACGACGCGGACAGCTTTGCCGGCATCATTGTGGCCGGAGACCCGGCAGCCATGCAGGCGGCAGGGGCCGAATTGGTCGGGGCGGCTACTCCTACTCCTGCTTCTACTGCGGCTCGTGCTTACACGTGAGACCACGGGACATGCCCTTCGCTGACGCGCACCAGTGGGCACACTCCCCATGTGCCCATTCCCGGGCGCGAAGACTGGACATGTCCCACGTTGCTAGATGTGGCCACGGGACATGCCCTCCCGCCGCCACGCGTCACCATTGAACATGTCCTCCGTTGGCGTGCCCCGGTGGCCAAAGACTGGACATGTCCCGCGCTGCTAGGTGTGGCCACGGGACATGCCCTCCGATGGCCCGCACCAGTGGGCATACTCCCCATGTGCCCATTCCCGGGCGCGAAGACGGGACATGTCCCACGCTGCTAGATGTGGCCACGGGACATGCGCTCTCCTGGCCCGCACGGCTGGACATGTCCCCCAACAAGTTCCGGCGAAGGTCAGCTCCGCGGAGCTCGACGCGGCTCGGCCCGGCGGAGCTTGGGGGCGCGAAGCTCGGCCACGTTCGGAAGGAGCGGTCCGGCGGCTGGGTCCCCCAAGGAACCGGCCACCGGACCAAACACTCCCACCACCAAAGCTTGTCACATGTTTGACAAAATTGTCACACGCCGCTCCGAGTGGTGCCGAAACTCGTCGGTATTGTGGAATCCATGAATGAGACGGCGGCACCGCAGGATCCCGAGCAGCGGAATGTATTCCTCGACAAGGCGCACCCTGCTGCCTGGCGCGCGCTCAACGGGCTGGGCCTGAAAGCCAAGGAGGCCGCCACCGAGGCCGGGCTGGACGGGACGCTGATCGAGTTGCTCAATGTCCGCATTTCGCAGATCAACGGCTGCGCCTACTGCTTGGACATGCACGTGGGCGATGCCGTCAAGAACGGCGAGTCGGCCCAGCGCCTGGCTGTGCTCCCCGCATGGCGCGACACCACTCTTTTCTCCGAGAAGGAACGCGCGGCCCTGACGCTGGCCGAGGCCATCACCACCATCTCTGACGTCCACGCCCGCGACCACGAAGGCGCACAGGCCCGGCGGCACCTGACGGCCGACGAATTTTCCGCCGTTAGCTGGCTGGCGATCACGATGAACGCATTCAACCGGGTTTCCATCGTCAGCCAGCACCCGGTCCGCGCCGCCCGCGACTAACCCGGCCAACCCAGCACCCGGTCCGCGCCGCCCGCGACTAACCCGGCCAACCCAGCACCCGGTCCGCGCCGCCCGCGATTAAACCCCGCTAACCCGCCAGGCCACCGGCCGTAGCCCCGCGGACGGGGTTAGACTGCCCCCATGGCCGTCTACGTCGATCCGCCGCTCTGGCCTGCCCACGGAACCCGCTTTTCCCACCTGGTCTCGGACACATCGCTCGCGGAGCTGCACGCCTTCGCCGCGGCCGCCGGCATCCCTGAGCGAGCGTTCGACGGTGACCACTACGACGTCGCCGAGGCCCGGTACGAGGCCCTGGTGGCGGCCGGCGCCCTCCCGGTGGAGGGCCGGGTCCTCGTCCGAAAACTGATCGCCAGCGGGTTGCGGATCCCGGCCCGCCAGCGCGGAAAGGCCCTCCGGGTCCCGCTCCTGAACCGTTGGAACGAGGCACTGCCGGGCCACGACGCCCTGTTCCTGGACCTGCTGGACCGCTGGGGCGAGGAGCACAGGAAGTACCACGGCCGCACCCATCTGCTGGCGGTGCTGGAGGCCCTGGACCTGCTGTGCGATCCGGCCGATCCGCCCCGTGCCGTGGTGCTGGCCGCCTGGTTCCACGACGCCGTCTACCGCGGCGTGGCGGGACAGGACGAGGAAGAATCGGCGCGGCTGGCCGAAGACCGGCTCCGGCATGCCGGCCTCCCGCTCGCCGAAGTGGACGAAGTGGTGCGTCTGGTGCTGCTGACGGCAGACCACCGTCCGGAGCCCGGGGACGACGGCGGCGCCTTGCTCAGCGACGCCGATCTCTCCGTCCTCGGCGGGGAGCCGGAGGCCTACGCCCGCTACCTCGCCGCCGTCCGGGAAGACTTCGCGCATATCGGCGACGCCGACTTCGCCGCCGGCCGCGCCGGCGTCGTCCGCCAGCTGCTGCAGCTCGATCCGCTCTTCCATACTGACCGTGCCCGCGGTCTGTGGCTGGAGGCGGCCCGCCGCAACCTGCAGGGCGAGCTCGCCTGACGGCGTCCCGGCAGCCAACTGGCGGCCCACGGCTGGCCGGTGAGGCTCAGGCGGCGACGCTGAGGTGATTCGCAAGCCGGTCAAACGACTCACGCCACCCTTCGCCGTGTCGGTCGCGGCTGGCCGCGGAGTCAAACGGCCCCTGGGTGAATGTCATCTGGGTGCCGCCGTCGATCTCCTGCAACCGGATCGTGACCTCGGTCTCGAAGCCGCGGGTGCCGTCGGGCCTGTCCCAGGCGTGGGTGAACATGAACAGGTGCGGTGGCTCAACATCGGTATGCACCCCGCTCCACCAGAATTGTTCCCCGGTACTGTCCTGGATCATGCAGGCGCGGTACAGGCCGCCGACTTCGAGGTCCGCGTCGACGCTCTCGCGCGGGACGTGGAAGCCGCGCGGGCCCCACCACTGCGGAGCCTGGTCCGGGTCCGTCAACGCGGACCACACACCCTGGATCGGGGCCCTGAACTCGCGGACAATGACAAGTATGAGGTCCGTGTCCCCGGACGCCGGTTCGCTCATGGTCCTCTCCCTCGGATTGCTTGGACTGACAGGGAAGCGCCCCTCGGCCCCGCCGGCTGCGCTGCCGCCCTAGCGTCGGCTGGGGCTGTAGGCCACCACGTAGCGCGAATTGCTCGGAACGATCTGTTTGCCGAGCGGCATCAGCGAGACGGGGATGAGCTTGAGGTTGGCAATCGCCAGCGGGATGCCGACAATCGTGATGGCCATGGCGAAGGCCGTGACGACGTGCGCGATCGCGATCCAGATGCCGGCCACAAGCAGCCAGATGACATTTCCCAGCAGGGCAAAGATGCCGGATCCGCCGGGCTTGTCCACCACCATGCGGCCAAACGGCCACAAGGCGTAGGACGCGATGCGGAACGAGGCCAGCCCCCACGGAATGGTGACGACCAGCATGCAGCAGACGACGCCGGCCACGGAATATCCAAGGGCCAGCCACAGGCCGCCAAAGAGCAGCCAGATGATGTTCAGGAGTGTCTTCATGGATTCATTCTCGCCCGTAGGAGTGACATTCGGATCAGTGGTTCACCCGGAAAAATCCCTGACTCTCGAGCCTCTTCGCCGCTTAAGTATCGGCCTGCTTGACCATGGCGGCCTCAACGTTGATCTTGACCTTGTCGCTGACCAGCACCCCGCCCGCTTCGAGAGCGGCATTCCAGGTCAGGCCGAATTCCTTCCGGCTGATGTCCGTCTCAGCACTGAACCCGGCGCGGGTGGCGCCGAAGGGGTCCACCGCCACGCCGGTGTACTCGACTTCGAGTTCCACGGGCTTGGTGACGCCGCGGATCGTGAGCTCTCCGGTCAGCACGTAGTCCTCCCCGTCGCCCCGGATCCCGGTGGCCCGGAACGTCATGTCGGGGTACGTCTCGACATCGAAGAAATCGGGGCCGCGGACGTGGCCATCGCGGTTGGCGTCCCCCGAATCGAAACTGGCGGTCTTGACCGTGGCGTGCAGGCTGGCGTCGGCCAGCGATTCGCGCACCCTTGCCTCGGCGGAGGCCTCGTTGAACCGGCCACGGACCTTGCTGATGCCCGCATGGCGGACGCTGAAGCCGATTTCGCTGTGGGACATGTCCAGTGTCCACACTCCGGGGGTCAAACCTTCGGGCAGAGTCACAACGGTCTCCTTCGAGCGGTGGCGGGCCTGTCCCGCCGGGGCGATCGGGGTGTTCCCCACTCTGCATGCTAACGAGGAAGCCCGTCCCGGGGTAGGTCCCGCCGGCCCTTGACGCGGGGCACCGGGTGTACGCGCTGGCTTGGGACTTCCGGATTTCCGACGGCGGATTCCGCGATCCGGGGCCGACGCGTTCTCTGGCCATCGCTTCGCGACCGGGCTACTCTGGCCTATAAATGCCGGGCAATCACCGAATTTCGCAGAACTATTCGCACAGTCCTGATCAACCAAGTGATGTGAGGAATCGTGGCCGGGTCCTTGGGGAAACGTGGCAAGGCGGCCGTCGGCGCTTTCTTGCTGAGCCTGGGCCTGTTGCTGTCGGCCTGCCAGCCCGGCCCGCCGGAACCCGCACCGAGGCCGAGCCCGGCCCCGCCGTCGTCAAGCGCACCGCCGTCGTCAAGCGCACCGCCGTCGTCCGCACCGTCAACCCCACCGCCGTCGTCGTCTGCCGCGCCGGCGACCGGCGAGCCCGTGCACTTCACCGCCCAAGGGGACATCGGCGTCGGCTCGGGCGCCGAGAAGGTTCTCGACGTCGTTGCCGGCCTCAATCCCCACCTGAACCTCGCCCTCGGCGACTTCGCCTACAAGGCCGGGCTCGAACAGCAGTTCTGCGACATGGTCACGGGCCGCCTCGGCGAGGAATTCCCCTACCAACTCGTGACCGGTAACCACGAGAGTGACGGCCACGACGGCGACATCGAAAAATTTGTCCAGTGCCTGCCCAACAAACTGCCCGGCCTCCAGGGCGAATACGGCACGCAGTGGCGCGTCGATGTCCCGGAGCAGAATCCTGTTGTCCGCTTCATTCTGGTCTCCCCCGGCATCGAATTCCGGGGCGGTGAGACGCTGGACTACTCAAGGGGCAGCGAGCGCTGGCGCTGGACCGCTGACGCCATCGACGAGGCCAAATCGCAGAACATCCCCTGGACGGTGGTGGGCATGCATACGCCGTGCCTGAGCGTTGGCAACTATGACTGCCAGGCGGGGCAGGACTTGACGAACATGCTGATCGAAAAGGAGGTGGACCTGGTTCTGTCCGGCCACGACCACGTCTATCAGCGGACGCATCAACTGGCCACGGGCGGCAGCTGCGCGGAACTCATTCCCGCCAGCTTCACCTCCGGATGCCTGGCCGATACCGATGGCGCCATGGTCCAGGGCTCGGGGACCGTGTTCGCCACCATTGGCGTTGGCGGCGTGGGACTCTACGACGTGAGATCCGATGACCCGGAAATGCGTTATTTCGCCAGCACATCCGGAAAGAACCGGGAACCGGCCTTCGGGACCCTGGACGTCACGGCCACGGTGGATGAACTTGCCGCCCGGTTCGTTCCCGCAGACGGCTACACCTTCTCGGATTCCTTCACGCTCCGGCGCAAGTGATCCGCCACCAGCATTCGGACGCCGGTAATCCGCCGCGTGATCCGCCGTGTAGTCCGCCGGGGGCCTCCTAGAGCCTCAAGCCGGCACCCAGATGCTGATCCAGTCGAGCGAAACGCGCCCCTGGGCCGCCGGGGCCGGGCACCCGGTCAGGCAGGACTCGGTCTGCAAGATCAGGTGCATGGGCGACGTCGGCGCCTTGGTGCTGACGCCCAGGGACCGCCCGTCAAGGAAGAACTCGACCCGCCCGGGACTCCATTCCATCGTGGCCACATGCCACGATGTTACGGACTGGTCGGAATCTAATTTATCCCAGGCATCCGCGCCGTTCCGCTCATAGTGGACCGCGCCGTAAATGATTGCCGCCAGGTCCCCTTCGGGGAAGTCCACCTCGCCATCCCGGGGCCAGACGCCGCTGTCCGGCCACAATAGCCATGCCGTCTTGAATCCAGGCAGCGCATCCGCCCGGTAGCGGACGGAGTACCGGCCATAAAGGAGACTGTTGGCACGCGGCGGGTTGGAGCTGGCGTTGGGGATCCTGGGCGTCGGCGCCGCCCCCATCGAGATCCCGTTCTCCGAGTGCAGGTACCAATCCAGCGAGCCATTGCGGACACTCAGCACCTTGGACGGGTAGTAGCCGGACTTGCCGCCGCTGCGTTGCCCGGCAGTGTCCGGAGTCCCGTCCTTGTAGCCGGCGCTCCACTGCGCGCTGTAGAGCGGGCCGGGGAAGCGGCCCAGCGGGACGTCGCCGGCGGAGAAGTCCTCGACAAAGACCTGCTTCCAGCCGGGCAGGTCACCGGTCATTCTCACATCCGTGGTCCGGACCGGAAGAGGGGCCGGGCCGGCTGCGGGTTGGGGCGCGCGCGGACTTCCCGATGCCGGGGCGGCCCCAGTCGCCGCACCACCTTCCGGAGCTCCCGTCGGCGCCCCCGACGTGGAGCCATTGTCCGTAGTGCCAGTGCCTTGGGAGCCTGACGGTCCGGCCGGCGACGCCGAAATGGACGTGAAGAGCGGCCGCTCGCTCCGAGGAGCACCATCCGCGCCGCATGCCGCCAGGGCCAGGACTGGGCCCAGGACCATGGCGGGAACCGCCATGAATCGGAAAATGACGAGATGCCGGCGGCTTGCCGGCACGCGCCCCCTTATAACGCGTGTCCGCATTCGGACAGTGTCGCATGGAGGCCAGCGCGCATCAACGGTTTTCTTTCATTTTAAGTTGACGTTTCAAGTTAATCCAAGGTTAATGCAAGGTGGCGTGACCAAACTTTAACCCTGGGGTACATCAATAAGTTGTCTTCAACCGTTCAGCGTCAGCCTTGGGTCTATTTTCCGGCTGGAGGAGTCGGAAAGCGCTGCAGTTGAGACGAGCGGAAAACGTTATTGAGTGGTGAGGCCAGTGTCCATCCCGAATCTCAAGCCAAACGTGCGGCCCCAAACGACGCCCCCGCCGGCAAATCCCTCAGTCAGTGTGGTGATCCCCACCTTGAACGAGGCAATGAACCTGCCTTGGGTCCTGCGGCGTATGCCCTCCTATGTGGATGAGGTGGTAATTGTTGATGGCCGTTCCCTGGACGGCACAGTCGATGTGGCCCGGGCCTTGCGCCTGGACGTCGTGGTGGTGGCAGAATCCCGCCCCGGCAAAGGAAACGCCGTGCGGGCCGGATTTGCCGCGGCCTCCGGGGACATCATCGTCATGCTGGACGGCGACGGCAGCATGGACCCCCAGGAGATCGGCTGGCTGGTGACTCCGCTCCAGCATGAATACGACTTCGTCAAAGGCTCCCGCTATGTCACGGGCGGCGGCTCGGACGATCTCACCTGGCTGCGCAGCGGGGGAAACAAGATGCTCACCCGGCTCGCCAACGCCGTCCTCCACAGCGACTACTCGGACCTTTGCTACGGCTACATCGCCCTGCGCCGCGAATGCGTTGAGATTCTGGAGCTGGAGTCGGACGGCTTCGAGATCGAAACTGAACTGATCGTGCGGGCCTCACGGGCCGGCCTCCGCATTGCCGAGGTTCCCAGCCATGAACTGTCCCGCATTTCGGGTCAGTCGAACCTGCACACGTTCCGGGACGGCTGGCGGGTCCTCCGCACCCTTGCCCGCGAGCGCGTGAGCTGGGAGGCTCCGACCGCCGGTGCCCGTCCCGAAGCCCTGCGGCGAGTCAAGTACAAGTACCACAGCGAGGTGTTCCCCCACGTTCCCACCGATCCCAGCAGCGTTCTGGGCGTACGGGCAGGCGAATAAGATGTCCGAGGACTCCAGCTTCCCGGCAGTATCCGTGGTCATTTGCTCCTATTCGGAGGACCGGTGGGACAGGCTGATGGGCGCCCTGGACTCGATCCGCACCCAGACCGTCCCGCCCAAGCAGACGATCGTCGTCGTCGACTACAACGTCGACTTGTACAAGCGCCTGATTTTCACTGTCCCGGACGCCATAATTGTCGAGAACACCGGACCCAAGGGCCTCTCCGGGGCCCGCAACACCGGAGCGGGCATCGCCAAGGCGGAGATCGTGGCCTTCCTTGATGATGATGCCGAAGCCGAGCCGGATTGGCTCGAGCGGCTCGCGGCCTTGTACGACGATCCCGACGTTCTGGCTGTGGGCGGCCGGGTGGAGCCGCTCTGGGAAGCCGGGCGGCCGGGCCACTTCGCCAACGAGCTCGACTGGATTGTCGGCTGCACGTACCGGGGGCTGCCCAAAGTCGCCGCCGAAGTCCGCAATGTCATTGGCGCGAACATGTCTTTCCGTGCCGAAGTCCTGGACCGGGTCGGCGGTTTCAACACAGCCTTGGGACGCCAGGACGCCGTCCCGCTGGGCTGCGAAGAGACCGAACTGTGCATCCGCGCAGTGATCGGGGCGCCCGGATCCCGTGTGGTCTATGAGCCTGCTGCCCTGGTGCACCACCACGTTCCTGTCGAGCGCGGCACCCTGCGCTACATGCTTGCACGCTCCTGGGCCGAAGGGATTTCCAAGGCGCAGGTCAGCAGGATGGTCGGTCACAAACGGGCGCTCGGTCCCGAACGGCGCTATGTCCGGCAGGTCCTGCCACGTGCAGTGTTTGCCGGAATCCGCGGCTGGCTCGGCGGCGGGGACCGTGCCGGGCTCGGCCGGGCGGCAACCATCGTCGCCGTGCTCGCGGCCACCGCGACCGGCTATGTACGCGGCCGCCGCCTGCCTGCCGCGGCGGCGCCGCTGAAAGCGGCCGCGGTGTCGGCCGAAGAGCCTTGGAGGGAAGTCCAGTGAATCGCGCAGCTTGGGTGCCCGTCCCTGTACACCGCCCGGTAAAACGCCCAGTGCAGCCCCTGCACCCGGAACCACCTGACCGCAGGAACCCGACCCGAGAAAGCTTGGATCATGAGCCAACCTGAACGCGACGTGAAAAAGCCGATCGGCGCCTCTGCCGGAGCCTCCTTCGATGTCCACGGGATCGTGGGCATCGAAGTGGAGGCCGGGACGCCAGGAGAACCGCAGCTCAGGGACATGCTCGCCCCGTTCCTTGGGAGTTCCAGCGCGCCACGGCGGATCACAATCGGCGCCAAGATAACGCCGATTTCCAGCCAGTCGCATGCGGAGGATGCCTACCGGTTCACCGGGGAGTCCCTCTATATTCCGGCGGACCGCGTCCAGATTATCGAGACGAAGGACGGGTACCGGATCGAAGGCGCCGGCGAGCTCCTGACCTCTGTGATTCCGTTGCTGGACCGGTTGTGTGTCGAGGAGGATGCGGCGATGATCCATGCCGCGGTGGTGGACTTCCGCGGCTCCGGAGTGCTCCTGCCGGCCTGGGGAGGAGTCGGAAAGACCAGCACGGTGGCGAAGCTGGTCGCCATGCGCGACGTGCGGTTCATGGCAGACGACTGGGCCTTCATGGGCGCCGGCGGAATGCTCATGGGCTACGCCAAACCGATGTTTATCAAACCCCACCACCGCGCCATCTACCCGGACATGTTCCGGGGCACGCGCAAGCCCCTGGCCCCCGGATGGCTGACGACGCCCGTCGCACACCTGGCCACGGCGGTCCATCCGGTCATTGTCCGCTATCCGAAGACAGCCGCCTTCACCCGGCGCTGGTCCCCCGAGCACCGCATGGTGCAACCGGAGCAGGTCTTCGGAGCGCAGCGGATTTCGTCCGCGGCGCCGGCACAGCTGGCCATCTTCCTTGAGCGCTTCGACGGCGCGGACGCGCGGCTGGAGGCACGAAGCGCGGAGTGGATGACGTCCCGGATCGTCGGCAACTTCCATTCGGAACTGCCCATGGTGTCGCGGCGGCTCGTCGAGGCCCTCGGCGCCACCAGCCTCGTCCCCCTGGAGGAGCATTTCGGCCAGAAGGCAGCCGTGGTGCGCCGGGCCCTGGAGGACGTTCCCTGCTGGCTGCTCCGGCTGCCCGCCGCCTGGTCAGCGGACCAGGCCTCTGACTTCATCGCGAATCTGGTTCGTTCAAAACTGGATGAGTGAGGCGAGGCCACGTGAGCGATCTGAAGGTGTCGGTTGTCGTTCCGGCGCGCAATGCCGCAGCCTGGCTGGGCGAGTGCCTGGAGTCGATCCGCAGCCAACACCCGCACGAAATGATCGTGGTCGATGGCTGCTCGACGGATGACACTGCCGCAATCGCCCGCGACTGCGGGGCAACCGTCATCTCCGACGAGGGACGCGGCCTTCCGGCCGCACGGATGCTTGGCGCCCGGAGCGCCACCGGTGAGGTAGTCGCCCTGATCGACGCCGACGTCGTCCTTCCGACGACGAGCCTGCCCAGGCTGCTGACCGAATTCGAGTCCGGCGGTTACGACGGCCTGCAATTCGGGCTGGCCAGCGAAGCCGACGGCCCCGGGTACTGGGGGGCCGCGCTGGCCTGGCACCATAACCACAGCCGGGTGCGCAAGTGGTTCGGCGTCAGCGCCACGCTGATGCGCCGTGACGTGCTGCTCGACGTCGGGTTCGACGACGACTTCCGCTCCGGGGAGGACGTGGAGCTCAGGATCCGGCTGGAGCAGGCAGGGTACCGGCTCGGCGTCTCCGACTCCGTAGTGGTCAGGCACCGGTTCGATGACACGTTCGACTACGCCCGCGACCAGTGGCTCCAGGACGGGGCCGGGATGGCCCGGACCGTCCGCAAGCACACGGGCCGCGCGGGCTGGCTGGTGATGCTGCCCCTGCTGGCCACCGTGCGGGGCGTGGGTCTGTCCCTGGTCCGCGCACCCCGCTTCCTGCCCTACTGGATGGGCTTCCTGCTCTACAACTACCGCGCCATGGCCGGCGAGCTCCTGCGGCCAGCCCACAAGCCCATCTCGGTGGGCGGGAACGCGGCCTGGCTGGCCGCCGCGAGGATCGCCCCCATGGTGACGGGCTTCCTGTTCTGGGCACTCGCGGCCCTCGTGCTCCCGCCGGAGCAATTAGGCCTCGGCTCCGCTGTGGTGTCGGCCGCCCTCCTGACCGTGCAGCTGGGCATGCTCGGCGTCGGGCCCGCCACGCTGACGCTCCTTCCCGCGGAAACTGACGGCGGCCGGCGCCTCATCGCCGCCAGCCTGCTTGCCGTCGCTGCCTTCTCCCTGCTGGGCGCGGGCCTGCTGGTTGCCATCACAAATTGGCTCGGCACAGGTGTCGGCGAGGCCTGGATCGACCCGCTGGTCACGGTCCTTTTCCTGGCCACGGCGCTCCTCGCCGCCAGCGCCTACCAGCTTGACCACGTGGGCGTGGCCCAGGAACGGGCCGACCGAACGCTGGTCAGAAGCCTCGTGCAGAGCCTCGTGCAGCTCGCCTTCCTGGCCGCCGCGTTCGCCGTCGGGCTCCGTGACCTGGCGGTGATTGTGGCCGCCGTTGCCGCCGGTGCGCTGGCCAGCGTCCTCGTGGGCCTGCGCCAGCTTGGCCGGGCCCACGTGTCCCCCGATTGGAGGCATGGCCTCCGGCCGCGTCCGGCCCTAAAACTCCTGAAGCCGGGGCTTCCCAACCACGCCCTCATGCTCGCCGACCGTGCGCCCGGCTACCTGCTTCCGCTCATCGTTGCAGCAACTCTGGGCCCCGCCCCGACTGCCGCCTGGTACGTGGTGTGGATGATGGCCTCGGCGGTGTTCTTCGTGCCGCAGTCCGCCGGGTTTACGCTGCAAACGGCCCTCGCGGGAACGCGGGCGCGGCCGGGTCTCCTCGGCTCCGCCCTACGGGCCAGCTTCCTGTTGACTCTCGTGGCCGGGTTGATACTGATGCTGGCCGGGCCACTGCTTCTGGGCCTCCTCGGGTCGCAGTACGCGTCCGCGTGGGTCCTTCTTCCTGTACTCGTTCCGGCACTCCTCCTGAGTTGTGTGACCCAGGTCTACTACGGGCTGTGCCGGGCCCAAGGGCGGCTTTTCGAATCCACGGCAGTCGCCACCCTGGCCGCCATCCTGGTCGTGGCACCCGCCGCGGCCGTGGCCCAGCAATATGGCCTCACCGGCGTCTCCGTCCTCTGGGCCGTTGCCCAGGCGACGGCTTCGCTGATTGCCGCTTGGCGCCTGATCACCCTGACCCGGGTGAACCCCGCCCCCACCGCAGGCGAGATTCCTTCAGCGCGCCACCAGCCGACCTGAATCGAGGAATGATGACACACGAAACGGCAACAAGCCTCCCCGTGCACACCGCCCACCGGCATGAGGCGCATGCGCACGTCGGCGGTGCCAAACCGCCCACCCACCGCAACCTCGGACTGACGCCGTCGTGGCACATCGGCGCTTTGGCTGCAACAGCCGCGGCGGCACTCGCCCTCGGCGTCTGGAGCATGACCCAGGTCGATCCCCTTCTGATCGGCGGGGCCGGCCTCATTGGCGTCCTCCCGCCTGCCTATTTCGTTGCGCTCGGGCTCAGCCTGGCCGGATTTGTCGCCTCGTTGAGCCTCCGCCGCCTGGTTCCGGCACTTCTGACCTGGCAGCTTCTGGTTGCAGTGGTTATCCTCGCTGGCGCTGACCCCATCATCCATGGCCTGCCGCGGCTCGAGGCCAGCTTCCGTCATCTGGGCATTGCCGACACCATTGGCCAATCGGGCCAGCTCTATCCGGGCCTGGACGCGTACTTCGACTGGCCCGGGTTCTTCACCCTGCTGGGAATGCTCTCCGGGGCGACGGGCGCCAAGGACCTTTTCGGCATCGCAACCTGGGCGCCGGTGGGGATCAACTTCCTCTTACTCGCACCACTGCTGGCCCTGGCACGGCGGTTGACGGCAAATCCGCGCCAGGCATGGGCGGCTGTCTGGATCTTCTACCTGGCCAGCTGGATTGGACAGGACTATCTGTCGCCGCAGGCGCATTCGTTCGTCCTCCTGCTCACCCTGGTTGCCTGCCTGCTCAGCGTCTTTGGCGGTTGGGCCTGGCCCACGGAGCGCACCAGGTTCTCCCGGTGGCTTGCCCGCAATGTCAGCAAGCTTGACAGCTCAGCGCCCGGGTATGGCGCCGTGGAGCCGCACCGGGCGGACACGGCGGTGCTTGTCGTGGTCTGCGGGCTGTTCCTGCTTGCCATGACGGCTTCACATCAGCTCAGCCCCTTCGCCGTGATCCCCATCCTGGCCGCGCTGCTTCTGACCGGCCGTCTCCGGCTGCGCTTCTTGCCCGTCCTGGCCGTGGTCCTGCCCGTAGGCTGGCTGCTCTTTGCGGCTTCAACATTCTTGGTGGGGCACTTTGGCCAACTGATCGGCTCGCTGGGTGACATTGGCGCGAACAGCGTCGGCGCGCTGAGCACCAGGGTCTCAGGCAGCGATGCCCATGTGTTGGTCGTCTACACGCGCCTCGCCGAGGTCGCGCTGGTCTGGATTCTCGCCGTTGCCGGCGCCATAGTGGGCTACCGGCGGAAGGTACCGTGGTTGGCGGCCGCGGCCGCGGCGCTTGCGCCGCTGGTCCTGGTTCCCCTCCAGCCATATGGCGGCGAACTGCTTCTGCGCCTCTATCTATTCAGCCTTCCGTTTGCTGTGTGCCTGGCGGTGCTGCCGCTGATGTCTGACAGTACTGCCGGGCTGAGCCTGCGCCGAGCCCTTGGGCTGCTGCTCATGGGCGCGGTACTGGCTACGGCCACGGTCGTTTCCCGATACGGAAATGACGGTATGGAGAGCTTCAACAACGACGAAATCGCCTTGGTGAACCGCCTCTATTCGACTGCGCCCACCGGCGCCGTCCTCATTGAGGCAGTTCGCAACACCCCGTGGAGATACCAGCACTACGCGGACTATGACTACCGGGCGCTCGTTGCTGCCGAGCCCATTCCCAACGCCGCGCCGCTCAGCTGTGACGCGGCCAACCAGATCGCCCACAAAGCGGGCGCTTACCTCATCGTCACCGAAAGCCAGAAGGAGGCGGCCGAACTCCGCGGTTCGACTCCCACCGGCGACCTTCAACGTTTTACCGCCACATGCGCCACCAGTCCAGGCTGGACGAAGGTTTATGAAAACGCGGGCGGCGTGATTTTTCACATCGAAGGAGTTACCAATGGCAACTGAACGCAGCTACGTGAGCTATGCGACGGCAGCCGTCGCCCTAGCCGCCATACCGCTCTCGTTTGTCGGCCCCGAGGGCCTGCGCCTGGCGGTGATCGGCCTGCTGATGCTGGCCGGGCCTGGAACAGCGCTGGTGCTGCTCCTCCGCTTCGACTCCCCGCGCTCGGCCCAGGCCACTGGCGCGCTCCCCCTCATCATCGCCATCGCAATTGCCTTCAGCCTCACGATGTCCACCCTCGTGGCGATGGCGATGATCTATGCACGGCTCTGGTCACCGCCGGCGGGCGTATGCGCCCTGTCGATCATGACGCTCGCCTTCCTGGGCCTTGAGCTCAAGAGGCCAAAGCAGGCCCTGGTGCGTGCAAAATGATCATCTTCCTGACAGGACTGGCCACAGTGGCAGCACTCGTGAGCTGCGATGTGCTGCGCGTGTTGAAGCCGGACAATGCACTGCCGCGCGCCGTGGTGATCATCACTGCAGCCCTTCTGGCCATAGTCGGCGTCGCGGCGGTCGTGCAGTTGGTGCATCTGGCGCAGCTGGCATGACGGAAGCCGGCCGCCTGGCGCAGCTGGCATGACAGAAGCCGGCCGCCCGGCGCCAGCGCACAAGCGCACAAGCGCACAAGCGCAAATCATCAAGTCGCACCAATCACGGAAAGTACCTTCAATGAGAACACTAAGATCACTCAGCACGGTTGGGACGCTCGGATTGCTCGTAGCCGGTTCCCTTGTCTTCGGATCCGCCTCGGCGGCCACCGCCGCAACCTGCGCCCCCGCAACGACCAACTCCTATCCTGGGACCGTTGTGCTGGCCACGAGTTTTGAGTCGGGCGGCTTTTGCGGCCTCATCCCCCAAGTGTCGGGCACGGGCACGGCAACAATGTCCAGTTCGCGGCCCCATACCGGGACGCACGCAGCCAAGCTGCATGTGACCACGGATTCCGGTTCGCTCGCAAACCTTTCCTCCCCGGCGTTCACCTCGGGGACCAAGACCTCGTACGCAGACGGCTGGTTCAATATCACCGTGGCCGGCGTTTCCGGCAATGACGTACCGTACTTCCGCTTCTTTTCCGGCTCCACCCGCGTCGCGGACATCTACCGCTACAACAGCAACGGGCAGCTGTGGCTCCGGGTCACCTCACCTAGCGGCACCTTTGTCTACACGAAGCTGATCTCGGGGAGCATCTCGCTGAGCGCCTGGCACCACGTCAGCATGCGCGTGACCGCCAACGGCAGCTCATCAACAATCCAGGTGTGGTTCGACGGCGTGCAGCGCTACAGCAGCACGAGCGTCAGCATGCTCGGAAGCAGCCTGAGCAAAGTTCAGCTCGGGGCCGAGCACAACCGGCAAAAGGGCGACGAATACATCGATGACGTCGTCATCAAACGCTCCTAGCACCCACCGCTAGTCCCTGGGCGGCTGGCTCATTCCGGCTCCTTGGCCGCCCGCACGAAGTCCCCAATCTTGGCCAGGTCCTTGATGCCCCGTGAGGACTCGACGCCGGAAGATACATCGACGCCCCACGCCCCGGCCGCCGCCGCTGCCCGGGCCACGTTGGCGGCATCCAGGCCGCCGGCGAGCAGCCACTTGCGTCCAGCCAGGGCCTTGGCCCGGACGGAGCCGTAGTCCCAGGCTTCGCCCGAGCCGGGGACAGCGGCGTCGATCAGGAGCAGCTCTTCACCCCAGTTGTCGAAGACTTCCGCGGGGGCGGCCATGGTGACGGCCCGGATCAGCTTCATCCCGGCGTCGTGCACTGTCCGGACGTCCGCCGGTGAGCGGTCCCCGTGGAGCTGGACCCAGACCAGGCCCGCCTCACGGGCGACGGCGACGGCGTCGGCGGCCGATTCGTGCCGGAACACCCCCACCGCGGGCAACCCGTTCGGGACGTGGGCGAGGAGGTTCCTGACCTGTTCCGACGTGACCTCCCGGGGGCTGCGGGTCAGGACGAAGCCGACGGCGTCCGCGCCGGCTCCGGCCGCGACGCGCACCGCGTCCGGGGTGCTCAGGCCGCACACTTTGACAAACATTCGGGCTCCTTCTGCACGCTTCCTGCTTCTGACGTTAGCAAGACAGGGCCGCCGCCGCCGACTTTGCGTCGGCATCGGCGTCGGCATCGGCAGAAACCTCGCCAGGGGCATCGCCAGCCCGGCCGGCGGCCGGCGCCCCGGGACGGGCCGATAGGCTGAGGCCATGGAGATCATCCGCTATGCCGAGCTCAAAGCCCACCCCTGGCGCAACGGCGGCGGGGTGACCCGTGAAGTGGCACGCCATCCCCGGACCCGGTCCGTGCAGACAGCCCTGCAGACAGCCCTGCAGACCGCCCCGCAAAACACTGTGCAGGACAACGCATGGGACTGGCGTGTCAGCATTGCCGAGGTATCCAAGGCCGGCCCCTTCTCTGCCTTCGCAGGGATGGACCGCGTCTTGACGGTGATTGACGGCGAGTTGTTTCTCCTGAGCGTGGACGGCGCCGAATACCCGCTGGAGAAGTACCGGCCGTTCCGGTTCTCCGGCGACGCCGCCTCGGCGGGGGCACTGCCCACCGGCGACATCCGCGATCTGAACGTCATCACCCGCAACGGTGCCTTCAAGGGCTACACGTCCATCATCGAGCTGTCCAAGAAACGCGCCCATCCGGTCTTCGAGGGCCAGTTCGGCATCCTCCTGCAGGGCCAGGGGACGGTCAGCCCCGGGGCTGCGGGCGGCCCCGCGGCCAGCAGCCCCGCGGCCGCGCCGATCCCCGCCGGGCCTGCGGGCGCCGTCGCCCCGGAGCCGGAGCGCGTCGAGCTGAACCGTTACGACGCCGTCGTCGGCGCGGATACCGCGACGCCGGAAATCCTGGGCCGCGGATTCCTGGCGGTCGTCTCCATCGATCCTGCGCAACCCGGCACAGATTAGCGCTCGTCCGCCTTCACCCGGGCGCCGCTGACACGTACGGAGTCACCGGAGAGCTTTTGCGCGAGCCAGATCGGAACGATCGAAACAACGATCAGCACGACGGCCACGACGTTGACCACGGGCGCCTGGTTCGGACGGAAGAGGTTCTGCAGGATCCAGATCGGCAGCGTGGTCTCGCCGGCCCCGATGGTGAACGTGGTGACGATGATCTCGTCGAAGCTCAGCGCGAAGGCCAGCAGCCCACCGGCCAGCAGGGCGGAGCGCAGTTGGGGGAACGTCACAAGGTTGAAGGTGGTGAAGAGGCCGGCGCCGAGATCGGCGGAGGCTTCCTCCAGGCCGGGGCTCATTCGGCGCAGCCGCGCAATGACGTTATTGAACACGGTCACCATGCAGAACGTAGCGTGGGCGATCACCACCGTCCACAGGCTCAGCGGGACGCCCAGGATGGTGGTGAACATGTTGTTCAGGGCAATGCCGGTGACAACTCCGGGCAGGGCGATCGGCAAGATCACCAGGAGGCTGATGATGTTGCGGCCGAAGAACTTGTACCGCTGCAACGACAGTGCCAGCAGCGTCCCCAGCAGCAGCGAGATGAGGGTCGACACCACCGCCACCCACAGCGAGGACAGGACCGCCTCCCGGACACCGGGCGAGTCAAAGGCCTTCCCCCACCATTCCAAGGTGAAACCCTTGGGCGGCCAGCCGAACGTCCGGTCCGCGTTGAACGAGTTCACTACCACCAGCAGCAGCGGCGTGTAGATGAACAACAGCACCAGCACGGTAACGACGCCCAGGACCACTTTGGCGCTACGGGACAGTCTCATGATGCGCCTCTCGCTACAGGCTGTTCAGGGCGCCGGAACGGCGGACGATGAAGAGGTAGAACATGATGATGGCGATCGGCACCAGCGACACCGCGGCGGCAAACGGCAGGTTGTTCGCCGCCCCGACGTTTGCGTAGACCACGGTGCCGAGCATCTGGGTGGTCCCTCCGACGATCTGCGCGGTGATGTAGTCGCCCAGGGACAAGGAGAACGTGAAGATCGTGCCCGCAATGATGGAGGGGACCAGCAGCGGAAGCATGACCAGGCGCATGGTGGTCAGCGGTTTCGCGCCGAGGTCCCCGGAGGCTTCCAGCAGGGAGTCGGGCACCCGGTCAAAGCCTGCGTAGATCGGCAGGATCATGTATGGCAGCCAGATATAGGACAGGGTCAGGATGACGGCGGTCTCGCCGTAGCCCGGGGACGAGAGACCGATCGGAGCCCCCAGCCATTCCAGCAGCCCGCCCTCGGCCAGGATATTCCGCCAAGCGTAGGCCTTGACGAGGTAGCTGGCCCACAGCGGCATCAGCACGGCCACCACGAGCAGTTTCTCCCAGCGGGCGCTGGCCACCTTGGCGATGAAGAACGCGATGGGCAGGGCGAGGACCATGTCGATCACGGTGACCGCCACCGCGATCCACAATGTCCGCAGGGTGATCCGCTGATACACCGGATCGGTCAGGACCGTGACGATGTTCTCCGTGGTCCAGACCGTGGACACCTCTCCCGTGAAGGTGTCCACGGTCCAGAACGCGGTGATCAGCAGTGCCGTCAGGGCGGCGATGTACACAAGCACCAGCCAGCCCGCCGGGGCCGTGAGCAGCCCGGCCAGCCTCAGCCGGGGTGAGCGGTGGAGCAGCGCCGAGAAGGCGTTGGTTTTCGCCCGGGGTACAGACCCGGCGTCACGGGGTGGGCCGGGCGGCAGCTGTTGGATCTGTTGTGCCATCTCGCCTTAATCTCTGCCGGCCGCCGGGGCCGGCTTGTTCTTGCAGTTGTGCTGCGGGGGAGCCGGGCTCAGCCTTTGATTTCCGTCCAGGCCTTGGTCCATTGCGAATAATCGGTGCACTTGACGTCCTTGCGTCCATCGAGGCACTCGGCCACCGGGGTGGTCCAGTACCAGATCTTGTCCGCGTAGGCCGTATCACCCGAGTGGTACGTCTGGCAGTGCTTGGGATCTTTGGTCAGCTCGCAGGATTTGGCGTTGGCCGGGGATTCGCCAAAGTACTCCGCCACTTCGGCGTTCACCTTGGGGCTGGCGATGTAGTCGAGCCACTTGTAGGCGCAGTTCGGGTTTTTGGTCTTGGACCCGATCATCCAGGTGTCCGACCAGCCGGTGGCCCCCTCAACAGGTACGAGGGTTGCGACCTTGGCGCCGTCGGCGGTCGCTATGTTGGCCCCCACCTGCCAGGTGGTGCCGACCACGGTGCTCCCGGACGTAAAGGCCTGGACCTCCTTGACGACGTCGCTCCAGTACTCGCCGATGTGCGTGCGCTGCTGCTTGAGCAGGTCGACGGCGGCGGCCAGTTGGTCCTTGTCGAGGGCATAGGGGTTTTTGATGCCCAGCTCCGGCTTATGGGCCATGAGGTACATGGCGGCATCGGCGATGTAGATAGGCGAATCGTAGGCCGTGACCTTGCCGGTGTTCTTGGCGGCGTCGTCAAACACCGCGCTCCAGGAGGTGGGCGCCGGAGTGACCTTGTTTGTGGAGTACATCAGCAGATTGGCGCCCCAGCCGTGGGGCATTCCGTAGTTCGTGCCGTTGACGGTGTTCCAGGCCTTGTCCTTCAGGAACGGATAGATGTCCGGATAATTCTTCAGGAGGCTCATGTTGACCGGCTGCACATCCTGGCCGGCGATCAGTCGCAGCGAAGCATCCCCGGAGGCCGAGACGACGTCGTACTGTCCGGTGCGCATGAGCGTCACAGCCTCGTCCGAGGTGCCGAACGGCTTGAAGCTGACCTTGCACTGGGTCTCTTGTTCGAACGGATGCACCCAGTCGACCGCCGGGTCGTTGCTGCCATCCTCCACATAGCCGGGCCATCCGAGGATGGACAGCTGGCCTTCACCGGCGCCGATCTCGGTCTTGACCGGCTGCGCCGACGGTGAGGAACCCGGTCCCCCGCTGGTTCCGCAGGCTGACAGCGCAAGGGCTGCCGCCGCAACCACCCCGACAACAAGGGAGGCCTTAGTTCTTGGTGCCATGATCCTTACCTTTCGATGTGGCGAAAATCTCTGGACTGGGAACGCTGCGCCACGGACGGGAAGTCCGCCCGGCAGGGCCCGGCGTCAGGTGCCGCGGGCCGGAAGCCAAACGACGGCGGCGTCGTCCCAGCTGACCGTGACGGGCCCGTTGACCAGTTCCGCGTCGCCGCCGGGCAGCTTTTCCGGAACCAGCGCGACGACGGCGGGCCCGTCGTCGAGCTGCACCCGCACCTGGGTGGCGTGCCCGACGTAGACGAACGAAGTCACCGTCCCGGGCCGGGAGGTGATGCCGGAACGGCGCTCCGGGTCCCCGGCCCAGGCGACGCGCAGCCGCTCGGGACGGATGCAAAGGGGGTCTGCCCGGCCATAGAGCGCTTGGGCCTGGGCGGCGTCGAAAATGTTGGAGGTGCCGACGAAGTTGGCCACGAAGATGTCGCCGGGGCGCTCGTAGATTTCGTGCGCGGTACCGATCTGTTCGATGCCGCCGTTGTTGAAGACGCCGATCCTGTCGCTCATGGTCAGGGCTTCCTCCTGGTCGTGGGTGACGAAGATGAAGGTGATGCCCAGCGAGCGCTGCAATTCCTTGAGTTCGACCTGCATCTGCTGCCGGAGCTTGAGGTCCAGGGCACCGAGAGGCTCGTCCAGCAGGAGGACCTTCGGCTCGACCACGAGCGCCCGGGCCAGGGCCACCCGCTGCCGCTGGCCGCCGGAGAGCTGGGCGGGTTTGCGGCCGAGGAATTTCCCAAGCTGGACGCGGTCCAAGGCCTCCCGCGCCCGCTCCCGCCGCTGGCTCCCGGGCATGCCGCGCACCCGGAGCCCGTAGCCGACGTTGTCCACGAGGGACATGTGCGGGAACAGTGCGTAGTCCTGAAAGACGGTGTTGACGTCCCGCTGGAAGGGCGCCATCGCCGAGACGTCCTTGCCCTCGAGTTCGATACTTCCGGACGTCGGCAGCTCGAAGCCGGCGATCAACCGCAGGACCGTGGTCTTGCCGGAGCCGGACGGGCCAAGCATGGAGAAGAACTCCCCGTGGCGGATGTCCAGGTCCACGCCATTTACTGCGACGGTGTCCCCGAAGACCTTGGTGAGCTTACGGAGGCGGATCGCCGGAACCTCTTCGGTTCCGGTCGAGGTGCCGGCGGCCAGTGTTTCGGTCATGGGGTGCGCCTAACTCCGTTGCCGGATCGTCCGCGAGAGAGCCACGCAGCGGAATGCGATGCACCACACTGGGCCGCTGGGCCAAATGCTATTACTTCATAGGTTTTATGTATAGACCCTCCGGCAAAGCCCGGATTAGGATGACATCAGCCCGGGCGGCGCGCGGCGGCGCCGCCCGCGCAAGCTGCCTGGATGCCCCGGACGGGGCGGCCGGATACCGCCGGAGGGAAGGGAGGCCCGGATGTTGTTGTCGCCAAATGGCGCCTCCCGGAGCCTGGCAGCGGTGTTCACGCCGATCAAGTCGCGCGGGCTCGTCGATGAAGTGTGCGGCCGGATCGAACAGGCGGTGGAGACCGGACTGCTGACCAGCGGCCAGCGGCTGCCGAACGAAACTGAGCTGGCCGCGGCCCTCGGAGTGTCCGCGGTGACGGCACGGGAGGCCCTTTCCCAACTGCGTGCCTCGGGAATCATCCGGACCGCACGCGGCCGCAGCGGCGGAAGCTTCATCGCCGACAACGTGCTGCCCTCCCGGGAACGGGCGCTGGCCCAGCTGCATGAGTTGAGCCGGCTGCAGATCAGGGACCTCGCGCTGCACTACCAGGCGATCGCCGCGGCCTGCGCGGGGGTGGCGGCCCGGCGCGCCGACGCCGCCGACATCGCCACGCTGCGCTCGTTCATCCCCTCAGCCGACGATGACTCCTCGAGCTGGAACTTGGCCTTCTCGGAGTTCCTGCTGGAGGTCGCGGCCATTGCCCGCTCCGCCCGGCTCGCCCGGGAGCTCATCCGGCTACAAGCCGATCTTGGCGCCCTCACGCTGCTGCCCTGCGCCGACGCCGGGTACCGCGGGCGCACCACAGTGATCCTCGAGGACGTGGCAGCCGCCATAGAGGCCCACGATCCAAGCGCCGCCGAAACGCGGGTCAAGGCCCTCATCTCCGCCACTACCGAGTGGCTGCTGACCGAGCAGGCCAAACGCTATTGACCGCACTCGCACTTTGAGCCACGATCTTGACCGCCCAACTTTTAATTGCAAATGTCCCGGCATCTTCGAGCTAAGGCAGCAACCATGTCCGAAACCACCTCCACCGCAGACTCCTCCGCAGCGCAGGCCGAACCCGGCTCCGCCGAGCAGGCCGCCGCCGAACTCGACGCCACCATCGCCGGCATCGAGCACCGCCTGACGGTGTGGGCCGCTGATACGGGGGCGGCCCTGGCCGCCATGTCCGGCAAGGTCACGGGCACGGCCGTGGACAAGCTCATCCGGCCGGTGGTCGAGGAACTGGTCCAACTGCCCGGCGGTTACGCGGCCGGCGCAGGGTTCATCGCCAACGCGGGGCTGCTCGGGCCCGAGCGCAGCTATATCGCCTGGTGGCAGGGCCCGGACCTGGAACCCGTCGACGCACTGGCCAACTTCAGCCCCAACTCCATCAGCCGGTACGTCAAGGCCGAGTGGTTCCGGATCCCCGTGGAAACAGGCCAGGCGCATGTCACCGGGCCCTATGTGGATTTCCTCTGCACCGACGAATACGTCCTGACCTTCACGCACCCGGTCTTCACCCGTCCGGACGCCCCGGTGGCGGGGATCGTGGGCATCGACGTCACGGTTCAGCGCCTGGAACGAGGGGCCATGCCGGCCCTGCGGCGGATCGGCGGCCGGGCCACGTTGGCCAACGCCGACGGCCGTGCCGTGGTGTCGGCGGCGCCCGATATCGACGCCGGAGACCTGATCTCGCCGGACGAGCCGTGCGTGCACTACCCCGTGGGGCACACGTTCACGGTCTGGAGCGACGCAGTCGGGCTGTGACGGGGCCTTGCTAGACTTGGAGGCCAAGGCCCCTCTTCCGGGCCTCCGGACGACGGTTCAGTACCCGGCACGCGACAAGACTGGCCACAGGAGCTGTCATGTCGTGGCTAATACTCATTTTTTCCGGGGCGCTTGAGGCCGTCTGGGCCGCCGCCCTGCACCGGGCCGCCCAGGCCACCGGCCGCCGCCAGCTGGTCCCGGCCCTCGTTTTCCTCGTTTCGGTCCTCGCCAGCACCGGGGGCCTCGCCGTGGCCATGCAGTCCATCCCCACCGGAACGGCCTACGCCGTGTGGGTGGGGGTCGGCGTCGTCCTGACATCCGGCTACGCGATTATCGCCAAAGTTGAGCGCGCGACGGCGGCGCGGATCCTGCTGCTCGGCGGGATTGCCGCGAGCGTCGTCGGCCTGAAGCTGGTGGCATGACGATGGTGAAATCAGCTGCGATGTCCTGGATGATCCTGCTCGCTTCCGCTGTGCTGGAGGCGGTCTGGGCCACGGCCTTGGGCCGGTCCGACGGGTTCTCCCGCCCGCTGCCGACCCTCGTGTTCGCCGTGACGGCCACCTTCAGCATGGTGGGGCTGGGCCTGGCCGTGAAACGCATTCCGCTCGGCACCGCCTACTCCGTCTGGGTGGGGATCGGCGCCGCACTGACGGTCGGCTGGGCGATGGCCACCGGCGTCGAACCGGCCAGCCCGCTCAAGCTGCTGTTCATCGCCGGGATCGTCGGCTGCGCGGCGGGCCTGAAGCTCCTTCCGGCCCGGGACACCGAGCGTACACCGGCGCTCCCGCCCAGTTAGTCCGCGCCGGGAGGGTCTATTCCGGACAACACGCCGTGGCTGCGGCCCGTTCGCCGGCAGCAACCGGGCGGGAGCGCTGGAATAGCCGCGCGCACCCCGGGGTTCTTGGCAGGGACGGAACTACTCAATGCGCGAATGGAGATCCAGATGACGGCAGCAACAGTCAAGCTCGGCGACGGCCTCACGGTCAGCCGTCTGGGGTTCGGTGGCATGGCCCTGACCCCTGTCTACGGCGAGGTGGACCCGGCCGAGGCCCTGCGTACCCTGCATCACGCGGTGGATGCCGGCGTAAGCTTCATCGACACCGCGGACATCTACGGCGGCGGCAGCAACGAGGAGCTGATCGCCCGGCTGCTCAAGGAACGCCGCGGCGAAGTCCAGCTGGCCACCAAGTTCGGCCTCGTGGGCAACCCCTCGGCGGGGTACACGGACATCCGCGGCGACGCCGCCTACGTGAAACAGGCGGTGGACCGCAGCCTGCAACGGCTGGGCACCGACTCGATCGACCTCTACTACATGCACCGCCGTGACCTCCGCGTTCCGATAGTGGAAACCGTGGAGGCCATGGCGGGGCTGGTGCAGGCCGGCAAGGTGCGGCATCTGGGCCTGTCAGAGGTGACGGCCGAGGAGCTGCGCGAGGCCAGCAGCATCCACCCGATCGCCGCGGTCCAGAGCGAATGGTCCATCTGGAGCCGCGACGTGGAACGCAACGTGGTTCCCGCCGCCGCCGAACTCGGGGTGGGTTTTGTGCCCTATTCGCCGCTGGGCCGAGGATTCCTCACCGGCACCGTGGACGCCTCGACGCTGGGCAGCAACGACTTCCGCCGCAACATCCCGCGCTTCGCCGCGGACGCTGCCGGCGCCAACCAGGGTGTGGTGGCCGCCGTGCGGGCGGTCGCCGCCGAACTGAGCGTTGCCGGGCAGGCTGCAACTCCCGCCCAGGTGGCGCTGGCCTGGCTGCTCGCGCAGGGCCAGAAACTCAGACTGCCTGTGGTCCCCATCCCCGGCACGCGCAAGGCGGACCGGATCGACGAAAACCTGGGCGCCCTGGCGCTGGACTTCACCGCAGCGCAACTGAAGACGCTCGACGCCGCCGCGGACGCCGTCGTCGGCTCCCGCTCCGCGGACCCCAACTGGGTGTCCCAGGGCCGTGAATAGCGCCTCCGTAGACTGAAGCCCATGGACTCGCTTATTCACTCTTTACGTGACATCACCATCCGCCGGATTTCGGTCAGCGAGATGGACAACAACGTGTACCTGCTTACGGCCAAGGCGTCCGGCGCGCAACTCCTGATCGATGCGGCCGATGATCTGGCCGCCATCCAGGGGCTGCTCGCGGACGCCGCCGCGGATACTTCCGCGACGCCGAAGCTGGCGCTGATTGCCACCACCCACCAGCACTGGGACCACGTCCGGGCGCTCCCGGGCCTGGTGGAAGCCACAGGTGTGAAAACGGCGGCCGGGACAGAGGATGCCCCGGAGCTTCCGGTGCCGGTGGATGTCCTGCTGGATCACGGGGACGTCGGCAACTTCGACGGCTTCGACGTGACGGCTGTGCATCTGCGCGGCCACACTCCGGGTTCGATCGCCCTTGTGTACCAGGACCCCGCGGGGCCGGCCCACATTTTTTCCGGCGATTCGCTGTTCCCGGGAGGAGTAGGCAACACGCAGAAGGATCCGGCGCGGTTTGCCCAGCTGCTCACCGATGTCAGCGAGCGGCTGTTCGACGTGTATCCGGATGACACCGTGGTGCACCCGGGCCACGGCAAGCCCACCACCCTCGGTGCGGAACGCCCGCACCTGGACGAGTGGCGCGCCCGCGGCTGGTAGGGCCTGAAACCTCATCGATTGCTCCCCAACTGCCGTTATGAACCCTCTAAACGGCGGTTACGTGGGCCCACACCGGCAGGGTTCCCTGGCCGAGCTTGCGAGGCTAGGGTGCCGGTGGGGAGCGATGGTGGTTAAGCTGGGGCCACGACCGCCGGGTTCCCTGACCGAGCTTGCGAGGTTAGGGAGCGGTTGGGGATTAGCGGCTGCGGCGTTCATTCGAGGCCGGAGCCGACGCGCGGCGCGGGCCGCCGCTGCGGGCCGGACGTCCTTCACCGGAGCGGCCGTTGCCGCCGCCGGCGTAGGATCCGCCCGAGGTGCCGCCGGTGTTGGAGGACCAGACAGCCGCGCTGCCTCCGGATTTGCTCCCAGCGGACTTGGCGCCCGCAGCTGCACGCTGGCCGGTTGCCGGACGTCCGCCGCGCTGGCCGCCGGCCGAAGCGCCGGCGCGGGGTGCGCCGCCGGTGCGGGGTGCTCCGCTGCGGGGAGCCGAAGCGCCCCGGGCATCGCTGCGTCCTTCGGCGGCGCGTCCGTCCGAACCGCGGCCGGCCGCGGCACGGCCACCGGCAGCCGGAACGTCGTTGTGGTGCGCGTAGGCGGTGGTGCGGCCACGGCCACGCGCATTCCGGCGCTCGGCGCGCTCGGCATCGGCGCGGTCCTGGTTCTGCTCGGCGACACGGTCGGCGGCGTTGCGGGCAGCGGCCTTGCCTTCGTAGGCGACGGCGCGGCGCTCGGCGCGCGGCAGATCGGTCCGGGGAGCCTCTGCTCCGACGCGTCCGCGTCCGCCACGGCCGCCCCGGCCACCCGCGGTGGGTGCAGCCTGGGTGGTGCGGCGGGCGCGCTTGCGCTCGGCGTTGGCACCGGTGGAGGTGCCGCCGCCGTGCTGCGCGGCCTTGGCGGCCAGCAGCGCAGCGCGGGTACGCGGATCGATCTTGTCAGCCATTTCGCCGACCAGTTCAGCAACCAGCGGCGAGTTGGCGGTGACGCGCTCGAAGTTAACCTCGACGCCCGCAGCCTTCATCAGCTTCTTGACGTCGGACTGCTGCTCGGGCAGGGTCAGCGTGACCACGGTGCCGTCGGAACCGGCGCGGGCCGTACGGCCTGAGCGGTGCAGGTACGCCTTGTGCTCTGTGGGCGGATCCACGTGGATGACCAGTTCGACGTCGTCGACGTGGACGCCGCGGGCTGCGACGTCGGTGGCCACCAGGACGCGGACGTCGCCGGAGGAGAACTCGGCCAGGTTGCGGTCACGGGCGTTCTGCGAGAGGTTGCCGTGGAGATCGACGGCGGGGATGCCGGCGTCGGTCAGGGTCTTGGCCAGCTTCCGGGCATGGTGCTTGGTGCGCATGAAGAGCACGCGGCGGCCGGCGCCGGAGGCGAGCTCGACGATCAGCTGCTTCTTGACGGTCTGGTCGTTGACCACCAGCACGTGGTGTTCCATGGTGGTCACCGCGGCCTGCGGGTCGTCCACGGAGTGGGTCAGCGGGTTGGACAGGTAGCGCTGGACGATCTTGTCCACGCCGTTGTCCAGGGTGGCGGAGAACAGCAGGCGCTGGCCCTGGGTGGGCGTCATGTCCATGAGCTTCTTCACCACCGGGAGGAAGCCAAGGTCAGCCATGTGGTCGGCCTCGTCCAGGACGGTGATCTCGACTGCTTCAAGGGTCAGGATGCGCTGGCGGATCAGGTCCTCCAGGCGGCCCGGGCAGGCGATGACGATGTCGACGCCGGCGCGCAGGGCCTTTTCCTGGCGGGCCTGGGAGATGCCGCCGTAGATCACGGTGGTGGTCAGGCCCATGGCCTTGGCCATCGGCTCGATGGTCGCGTTGATCTGCGTGGCCAGCTCGCGGGTCGGAGCCAGGACCAGGCCCATCGGGCGGCCGGGCTTGCGGAAGTGCTTGGCTTCCCGCTCGGCGAGTCGTGCCACCAGCGGGATGGCGAATGCGATGGTCTTGCCGGAGCCGGTGCGGCCGCGGCCCAGGACGTCGCGTCCGGAAAGGGTGTCAGGGAGTGTCTTGACCTGGATCGGGAAGGGCTCCACGATGCCCTGGGCGGTCAGGGTGTCGGCAAGTGCTTTGGGCGTGCCGAGGGCAGCAAATGTAGTCATGTGTTTCAAAGTCTTTCAGGCGGTATCCGTGCGGATATCGGCCCCCGATGCCGGTTGGCTCAAGGGTTCGCCGAAGAAAAGTCAGGTGATCAACCGGGCTGTTGCCAAACTTCAGCAAACGGCCGCCGGGACCAAATGGAACGCGTTCATCGACGCAGGATGTGCCTCTCACATGAAAAAATCCCACTGCCTGCGTGCGGATTCCCGAAGGAACCTGGCAGGGATCCGGTTGACGGACCGAAGCCGGTCAACAGAATCAAAAGTGGGCATCACTGCACATCAAGTTTTAGAAGTCTATCACCCGGCAGGGCCAGGTCCCGTATCCGTGGCCGCCGGCCTCGCCCCTAACCCGCCAGGCTGGGGGCCTGGAACAGCGGCATGTGGGACGTCTCGGCGGGCGTGCGGGCGGGCGTGCGGAGGGGCGCCCGTGACGGCGCCTTGGCCGAGCCCCGGCCGGCCGGCCGAAGGATCACGAGCGCCTCAGCGTCGATGAGGCGGCGGGTTCCCGTTCGGGCATCCAGGATCCAGAACAGGTCCACGCCCGCGACGGTCTGGGTTACCGGACCCCGATGGAAGAGCTTCCCGTTGTGCCAAGCCTCGATCTCGTCCCCCACGTTCAGCTCAGCGGAGCTGCGGATTTTCCATGCTTCGTCAACGTCCATGATCATTGCCCTTCCCCAGCGTTCAATGTCTTGTGCCCAGCATTCACGACACAGGTTTCGGGTTCGTTTCCGGAGCGTGATTTCTACGTGTCCCCCCGCCTTTGCGGCGTTCTTAAGCGAAGCCCCGAGCGTGTATTGACCGCCATTGCGTCCGGGAGGACCATGGTGGGCGGGCAAGGCGACGAGAGGAGACGGGGCACGATGCCGGGAATGGTCGGCGCTGGCTTCTTTCGGGTCATCCAAGTGGCGCTGTTGCCCATAGGGGCGGCCGGTTACGTCGCGGCTGTCCCCCGGATGCTTAACTACAGCCGGCGGGCGGGCGTTTCGGCAACAGTGTTCGCTACCCTCTACACGCGCTACATGCAGCACCGGCTAGGGACGAGGCCGGATGAGCCTGCGGCCCGGCTCATGGCGGTCATGCCGAATGTGTCCCAGGAAGGGTTCCGGCTGGAGACCGCCCCCACGCTCGTGGGACACCTGCTGACGGGCTTCGTTCCCCGGATCTACCGCTACCCCTACCAGGGGCAGGCCCCGATGCGCCATCAGGCGACAGCACGGACCAGCTACTACGATGCTGCCCTCCAGCGGCATCTGGCCGGCGTTGACCAGCTTGTGGTCCTCGGGGCGGGATTCGACACCCGGGCGTTCAGGCTGTCACCGGAGGACCGTGTGCGCTGCTTTGAAATCGACCTGCCTCGGACGCAGGCCCACAAACTCGCGATGCTCGAGAAAGCGGGCCTGTCGACCGGCCTGTCCACTTACGTGGCCGCCGATTTCGAGACCGAGGACTGGATGGACAAGCTCGTGGCGTCGGGCTTCGACCCCGGCAGGCCCGCGCTGTTCCTCTGGGAAGGGGTGACCATGTATTTGGACCGCGACTCGGTCGAGGCAACACTGCGAAGGATCGCCGGCACCGCCGCGGGCAGCGTCGTGGCCTTTGACTACTTCTCCGGGAAAACCATCGCCTCGCGATCGCCCTACATGCGGTACGCCCGGGCTGCGGCGAGATTCGTAGGTGAGCCGCTGACCTTTGGCATCGACAACGCTCCCCCCGCCAGGAAGAGCGCCGCGGACTTTGTTGGGTCCTTCGGGCTGGCCCTTGAGGAGCACAGGAATTTCGGTCGGGAGACCCGACGGCGGTCCGCGCCGGCCGGCTTCGTCACCGCCGTCGTGGCGCCCGCCGTCGGCGACGGCCCGCAGGAAAACAGGCAGCCAAACCTGTCGGACTACCGCGATGAGGGGAAACCATGACAAAACACAGCCACACCCCCAGCCAGAGCCACGAGCACGACGACGCCGAGCATGCAGCGCCGGGCACCGCGGCCCGGATGTGGGATGAAAAGTACAGCAGCCGCCCCAAGATGTGGAGCGGGGATCCGAATCCGCAACTCGTCGCGGAGGTGGCGGACCTGTCTCCCGGCGAGGCTCTGGACCTGGGGTGCGGCGAGGGTGCAGACGCCATTTGGCTCGCTGCCCGCGGCTGGGCGGTTACTGGCCTGGATGTTTCCGCCGTCGCCTTGGAGCGCGCGGCCGCCCACGCCCGGGAACGGGGCCAGGACGCCACCATCGAGTGGGTGCAGCAGGATCTTGCCACATGGGTTCCGGACCGATTGTTCGATCTCGTCACAGCCCAGTTCCTGCATTCCACCCAGATGCCGTGGCAGCAGGCGCTGCAGCTCGCGGCGGCCGCGGTGCGGACCGGCGGGACGCTGCTGATCGTCGGCCATCACCCCGACGGGCTGCCTCCGTGGGGCGCGCACCATACGCCGGAGAAGTTCTTCACCGCCGAGGACCTTGCCCGGGAGCTCCGGATCGAGGAGCCGCTGTGGCGTGTCGAGGTCCTGGACAGCCGGCAGCGCGGCGCCATCGGACCCGACGGCGAGGCAGTGTCCCTCACGGATGCCGTGCTGCGGGCCACCCGCCTGGCCGCCCAGTAGGCCGCCGGGCAATCGTTCGAGGGAGCGTCCCCGCGGGATCGCGGACGCCGCCGTCGGAGCCGGCGTCGTCGCACGGGTCCCCGGAGCCGCCGTCGCCGCAGCGTCGCCGCGCAAAATGTGACAAAAGACAACGGACGACAACCGAAGCTAAGATGGTCGACAGTTGTCGAACCTGCCCGCGGGCGGCTGATTCGCGGAAATGCGATACCGGAGCCGACAGCGGGCGGCCGTGCCGGCGTCGCATTTTCCCCTAGGGCCCGCGCGGGATGCGGGCTCGGGACCTGTTCCCGCGCCTTCCGGGGATTGAGTTCCGCCGGGAGCGCCGCGGCACTTCACTGGCCGGACGGGCCACCTGCGCGGGCCGTCGCGACAACAGGGACCACGAAATACCGGCCCTAACCTTGTTTTACCCGCCAAAACTGTTACCTCCGTCACACCCTGACGGATCTGTGCGGCCCGCACTGCGCAACCCCCGCCCGCTGCGGCCGCCTGTGACAAGGAAGAAGCCTCATGTCTGAATGCACCACCTCGGCCGCTCCGGCCATTTCAGAATCTGACACTGCCGCCTCCGCCAACGGTGAGTCCGGCGCCGGGAACCGCGAACCGCACCTCGCCCGTGCCCTCGGCAACCGCCACATCCAATTGCTCGCCATCGGCGGCGCGATTGGCACCGGCCTGTTCATGGGGTCCGGAAAAACCATCTCGCTCGCCGGGCCGTCCGTGATTTTCGTCTACATGATCATCGGCTTCATGCTGTTTTTCGTGATGCGTGCGATGGGCGAGATCCTGCTCTCCAACCTGAACTACAAATCCTTCAGCGACTTCGCCGGCGACCTGCTCGGCCCCTGGGCCAGCTTCTTCACCGGCTGGTCCTACTGGTTCTTCTGGGTGGTCACCGGGGTGGCGGACATCGTCGCCATTGCCGGATACGTGGACAAGCTCGCGCCCGGCACGCCGCTGTGGATCCCGGCGCTGCTCACGCCCGTGGTCTTGATCCTCCTGAACCTCCCCACCGTGAAGGCGTTCGGTGAAGCGGAGTTCTGGTTTGCCATCATCAAAGTGGTCGCCATCGTGGCCCTGATCATCACCGGCGCGGTCATGATCGCCACCCACTTCACGTCCCCGAACGGCGCGGAAGCCAACCTCGCCAACATGTGGAATGACGGCGGCATGTTCCCGCACGGCATGTTCGGCTTCGTCCTCGGCTTCCAGATCGCCATCTTCGCGTTCGCCGGGATCGAACTGGTGGGCACCGCCGCCGCCGAAACCAAGGACCCGGAGAAGAACCTGCCGCGGGCCATCAATTCCATCCCGGTCCGCGTCCTCCTCTTCTACGTGGGCGCCCTGGTGGTCATCATGGCTGTCAATCCGTGGCGCACCATCGATCCCGCGAGCAGCCCGTTCATCGGCATGTTCACGCTGGCCGGGCTGGGGATCGCCGCAGTGGTCATCAACCTTGTGGTCCTGACCTCCGCCGCCTCCAGCGCCAACTCCGGAATCTACTCAACGTCCCGGATGGTTTACGGCCTCGCCCAGGACGGGAACGCGCCCAAGGCTTTCGGAAAGCTCAGCGTCCGCAAGGTACCGCAGAACGCGCTGCTGTTCTCCTGCATCTTCCTGCTGGCCGGTCTTGTCCTGCTCTATGCCGGCGACTCCGTGATCGGCGCGTTCACGATCGTCACTTCCGTGGCCTCCGTGCTGACCATGTTTGTGTGGTCCATGATCCTGGTCAGCTACATCGCCTTCCGCCGCCGTCGGCCGGCCCTGCACGCGGCCTCGGCCTTCAAGATGCCCGGCTCCGCCTTCATGCCGTACGTGGTGCTCGCGTTCTTCGTCTTCATGCTGGTGGCGCTGGCGCAGGCCGATGACACCCGCCTGGCACTCTTCGTGGCCCCCGTGTGGTTCCTGTTGCTGGGCGCGGCCTGGCACTTCAACCGGAAGACCCCGCTGCAGCAGGCCCGGATTGTGGAATGGGAAGCCACCCGCTCACAGGAGGAAGCCCACGTGGCTGCCTGATCCATGGGCTGCTACAACGGAGCGCTGATACAAGGGTGAGCTGATGCAAAAGGAGCCCTGGCCGGATCATCCGGCCGGGGCTCCTTTGCCGTACTGTGCCGTAACGGTGCTGTGCCGTAATGGTGCTGTGCCGTTGAGGTGCTACGCCGTTACGCGGATGCGCTGACGGCGCCCGGGACGACGGCGACGCGCGGCGCGACGGCCACGGCGGCGATCCCGATCACCGCCGTCAGTCCGAAGACTCCGGCAAACGACGCCGAGGAAGCCGCCGTCGCGAACGCGGCGAACACGATCCCGGTGCCGGCGAGGGCCAGGGCGCCGCCGAGGGAATCCGAAATGGACATCGCCGAGCTGTTGAAGCCCTCGGTGTCCTTGGTGGAGAGGGCCAGAGTCATGACGCTCAGGCGCGGATACATCAGGCCCATGCCGCCCCCGGCGAAGATCCATCCCACGATCGCGACGGCGGCCGGCCAGGCCAACACCGTTGTCACGAGGGCCAGGACGACGGCGCCAAGGACGAGGGCCGACCCGATCCGCACCGCCCTCCGGTGCTCCAGGCGGGTCCCCAGCCTGCCCTGGATGGCCGACGCCGCCGCCCAGGCGAGGGCGCCGCCGGTGAGAGTGAGGCCCGCAAACGTCGGGGCGAAGGCGTAACGTTCCACGAGCAGGTACGGCAGGTAGACCTCGGCGCCGAAGAAAGCTGCGGACGCGAGCCCGCGGGTGAGGATCACGCTTGGCAGGCCGCGCCGGGCGGTCAGCGTTCCGCGCGGCATGAGGGGACGGACGGCCAGGAGTGCGACGGCGACGGCGGCCGCCGCCAGCACCGGCCCGGCCCCCGGTACCGCGGCGGACAGGTTCAGCCCCAGTACGGCGAGCGCTGCCAGCGCCGCCAGCGCCAACTTGGCAAGGCCGCCCGGCTGACGGCCGCCGGCTGCAGTCTCCACGTTTGCCGGCGGATCTCCGGTGGCGCCGGTGCTTCCATTCAAGCCACGCAGGGCCGGGACCGTCAGGAGCAGGGCCGGGACCACGAGTCCGACCACGCCGAGAAAGACCCACTGCCAGCCGGCCAGTTGCGCCACGGCGCCGGCCGCGAACGGGCCCACGAGCGACGGGATGACCCAAGCCGCGGAGAAGGCGGCGAAGATTTTCGGATGCAGGACCGGCGGGTAGACCCGGGCAATGACCACGTACAAGGCCACGGTGAGCCCGCCCCCGCCGAGTCCCTGCACGAGCCGTCCGGACACAAGGACCGGCATGGTTCCGGCGGTACCGGCGATGAGCAGGCCGAGCACGAACATGCCCACTGCGGCCAGGAGCGGCGCCACAGGCCCTTTGCGGTCCGACCAGCTCCCTGTGGCCACCATCCCGATCACCCCGGTGGCGAGTGGCCCGGCGAAGGCCAATGCGTAGAGGCCCGCGCCGTCCAGTTCCCGGCTGACGAGCGGCATGATGGTGGTCACCGCCAGGGACTCGAAGGCCGCCAGGAACACCAGCGCGCAGGCGCCGAGCGTCACCAGCAGGTAGCTGCGGTGGAAAATACCGGCCGATTCCGGAACGGATTTCGAACGGGCGGGCGGATCGGTTCGGGACACTGGCGGGACCTGATCGGTTGACATGGACGCAACCCTGGGACCTCAACTCGGCTTGAGGTCAAGGCCGGTCCGGGCTGGACGGGGCTGGCGGCGCGGGCCCCTAACGTAGCAATCGGAGGCTGAAGCAGGTGCAGAGCGCCTAGGGGAAGCATGCCACAGCTTAGAACCTCGGCACGCCGTGCCCCGGTTCTAGGCTGCCAGTCCGCCGGGGTCAGTCCGCCCCAAGCCAGTCCGCCGGGGTCAGTCCGCCCCGTCGAACCCCTGGGCCGGAACCACCACGGCGCCGCTGGCCCTCGAGTCCGGGTTCAGCATCCAGCCCACGCGCTTGACGGTGCTCAGCATGACGACGCTTTCCACGAGCACGATCCCGGGCACTTTCTGCTGCAGAGCCACCTCGATGTTCATGACGTCCGCCAGGGACTGCAGCCACATGATGATCACGAAGTTCGTAGGCCCCGTGGTGGAGGCGCTCAGCCGCACGTTCCGCATGGTCCTCAGCTCGGCGGCGGCTGCCTCGTGCCGGCCGGCGGGGACGTTGACGAACCATTGGCAAGTCACGGGGAAGGCCGAGAACTTCTGGGCCACCTCGCACCGGAATGAGAGGATGCCGCTGGCGAGCACGCGGTTGAGCTGGCGCTGGACGGTGGCGGGGTGCCTGCCCAGTCCGCGGGCAATGTCCGCCGCCGTGGCCCGTCCGTCCCTGGCCAGGAACGGCAGGAGCGCCAGGTGGCTATCCGGCAACGCTTCCCGGGCGGCAGCCTGGGCAACCCCAGTGGCTTCGGGGCCGGCCAAGGCCCGCACGGCGGCCTGCTGTGCGCGGCTCAATACATTTAGCCGCCAGGAGCCGCCGCTCGCGTGCAACCTGGTGCACAGGGCGGTCTGATATTTGAGGAGGCCGTCGATCTCCTTCAGCCGCGAGATGACCTTCAGGCTGAAATCGTCCAGGGAGGGCGTAATGACGGTCAGCATGAGGTCCCGGTTGCTGGCGGCCTCCTCCACCGTGACGATTTCCGGCATCTCAGCGAGCCTGGCGGTGACTTCCTCGCGACGGTGCATTTCACAGTCCACGGCGACGAACGCCAGGCACATCTGCTGAGGGTCGCCGATCAGGTGGGCGGTGATCCAGGAAACGCCGGAGGCGAGCAGCCGCTCCCAACGGGCGGCCAGCGTGGTGGCATGAACGCCCAGCACTTCCCCTGCATCCGCCCAGCTCAGGCGTGGGGCAATCTGCAGGACGTTGATCAGGGCGAGGTCATCCTCGCTGAGTTCCATCATTCTTCCCTTCATTCATGCACGAAACCTGCGGTAGCGGAACTTTTTTGCATTTTTTCTGTCCTTCGGCCGCATGTGAACCATGTCACTTGAGAATAGACGCAGGACGTCCTCACCGGACGCGATCTAGGCCAAATCACCAGCCAAATCACAAGCCAATGCGACAAGCCAGCGATTTCGACAAACAAGGAGAACACGTGCCGATCACCGCAGATGCCCGGGAAATGCAGGCGGACCTTGCCCGGTTCCGCCATGAACTGCATCGTGAACCCGAGATCGGCCTGACACTGCCCCGCACCCAGGAAAAGGTGCTCAAAGCCCTGGACGGGCTTCCCTATGAGATCACCCTGGGCAAGGACACGACGTCGGTCACCGCGGTACTGCGCGGCCAGGCATCCGGAACCGGCGCGGGCTCCCGCCCGGCCGTGCTGCTGCGCGCGGACATGGACGGCCTGCCGGTGCAGGAGAAAACAGGGGTGGACTACACATCCCGGATCGACGGTGCCATGCACGCCTGCGGTCACGACCTGCACACTTCCATGCTGGCAGGAGCCGCCACGCTCCTGGCCGAACGCCGGCACCGGCTCGCCGGTGACGTCGTCCTGATGTTCCAGCCCGGCGAGGAAGGCTTCGACGGTGCCAGCCACATGATCCGCGAAGGCGTGCTGGATGCCGCCGGCCGGCGTGTGGACGCAGCCTATGGCATGCACGTATTTTCCGCCCTGGAACCGCACGGCACGTTCTGCACCAAGCCCGGCGTCATGCTCAGCTCTTCCGACGGCCTGATGGTCACCGTGCTCGGCGCCGGCGGCCACGGATCGGCCCCGCACTCTGCCAAGGACCCCGTGACGGCGGCCGCCGAAATGGTCACCGCCCTCCAGGTCATGGTCACCCGCCAGTTCAACATGTTCGATCCCGTAGTCCTCTCCGTAGGGGTCCTCCAGGCCGGCACCAAGCGCAACATCATCCCGGAAACCGCACGCATCGAGGCCACCATCAGGACCTTCTCCGAGGAAGCCCGGCAGAAGATGATGGACGCCGTGCCGCGCCTGCTGAAGGGAATCGCGGCGGCGCACGGCCTCGACGTCGACGTCGACTACCAGCAGGAGTATCCGCTCACCATCACGGACGAGGACGAGACGCACACCGCGGAGAACGTCATTGCGGGCCTGTTCGGCGATTCCCGGCTCTCCCGCTGGGCCACCCCGCTCAGTGGCTCCGAAGACTTCTCGAGGGTTCTCGCCGAGGTCCCCGGCACGTTCATCGGGCTGAGCGCCGTCCCCCGGGACGCCGACCACGCCACATCGGCGTTCAATCACTCCCCGTACGCCACGTTCGACGACGGCGTGCTGGCTGACGGAGCGGCGCTGTACGCGGAGCTCGCCATTTCGAGGCTGGCCGCGCTTGCGGCAGCCGACGCCCCCGCCGCGGCCAACGCTGCCGCCGCCACCCTTTCCTAGCTGCCACCCCCGAGGGAGAAGACCATGACTGCAACCACGATTACGCCGGCGGCAACCCGAACATCCACCCGCAAGACGCTCATCGGCACCGGCATCGGCAACGCCGTCGAATGGTACGACTGGGCCATCTACGCCACGTTCACGCCGTTCATCGCCAGCCAGCTTTTCAGCAAGTCGGATCCTGCGTCCGCGGTGCTGTCCACGCTGGCGATTTTCGCCGTCGGCTTCGTTGCCCGCCCCTTCGGCGGATTCCTGTTCGGTTGGATCGGTGACCGGATCGGCCGGAAGGCGTCCATGACCCTGGCCGTGGGGCTCGCGTCGGTGGGCAGCCTGATGATCGGCATCGCGCCGACGTTCGCGGCGGTGGGCGCCTGGGCGTCGGTCACGCTCCTGGTGGCGCGCCTCATCCAGGGACTGGCGCATGGCGGTGAGCTGCCGTCGTCGCAGACGTACCTGTCCGAGATGGCGCCGAAGGAACACCGCGGCTTCTGGGCCACCCTGATCTACACCTCCGGCACGGTGGGCATCCTGTTCGGAACCCTGCTGGGTGCCGTGCTGAACATGGCCCTGAGCACCGAAGTGATGAACGCGTGGGGCTGGCGCGTCCCGTTCCTGATCGGTGCGGCCATGGGCCTCTACGCGCTGATCATGCGGTCCCGGCTCCACGAAACGGACGTCTTCGAGGGCGAGGCCGCGACGGAGAAGCGCGCTCCGATCTGGCCGCAGATCGTCCGCCACCGCAAGCAGGCCCTCCAGGTGATCGGCCTGACGGTCGGCCTGACCGTCATCTACTACATCTGGGGTGTCGTCGCCCCCAGCTACGCCACCACCGCCCTGAAGATCGACCGCGGGGAGGCCCTGTGGGCCGGTGTGATCGGCAACATCGTGTTCATCGCGGCGCTGCCCTTCTGGGGCAAGCTGGCGGACCGCATCGGCCGCAAGAAGGTGCTGTGGGCCGGTGCGATCGGCGCAGGCGTCCTGCACTTTCCGATGACCGCCCTGCTCAAGGACTCCGCCTGGCAGCTGGCCGTCAGCATGTCCGTCATGCTGATCTTCATTGCCGCCAGCGCGGCGATCGTTCCGGCCGTGTACGCGGAGCTGTTCCCGACGAGCATCCGCACCGTGGGCGTCGGGGTGCCTTACTCGATCTGTGTGGCTCTCTTCGGCGGAACCGCGCCCTATCTCCAGCAGTGGCTCGGCACCACTGTGCAGATGCCCCAGCTGTTCAACGTGTACGCCGTGCTGTTGCTCGCGGTCTCGGCGGTCTTCGTCTTCACCATCCCGGAAACGAAGGGCAAGGACCTCACCCTCTGATCCCGCCCCGCCCGGTTGCGCTATCGGTTGTGGCTGTTCTGGAGGGCTCAGAACAGCCACAACTGGTAGCGCATCGTGTTTGCGGGGTCAGTAGGGGAAGATCAGTCGCCGACGAACCGGTCCCGTCCGGCCCGGTACCCGAATACGGCGGCGAGCGAGCCCACCAGCAGGAACAGCACGCCCGCTGCGGCAAAGGACCCGGTGGACTGGTGGAGCTGGCCGACCAGGAGGGTGCCGCTGGAGCCAAGTCCGTAGCCCACGCCCTGCATCATGCCGGAGAGGTGGGCCGCGGTGTGCCCGTCGCGGGTGCGGACCATGATCAGCGTGAGGGCGGCGGCGGTCAGGCTCCCCTGGCCGAGGCCCAGCAGCCCGGTCCACAGCCAGAGGAAATCGGCGGGCCCGAAGATGCTGAGCGCGAAGCCTCCGCCGGTCATGAGTGCCACCACTGTGTTGATGGCGCGCTGGTCCCGGAACCGGGTGGCCAGCGCCGGGGCGAACAGCGAGCCCAGCATCTGCAGCACAATCGAGGCCGAGACGATCAGGCCGGCCGTGCCGCCGTCCACGCCGCGTTCGCGCAGGATCGGGGCCAGCCAGGCAAAGACGCTGAAGGACATCATGGCCTGCAGGACCATGAACGCCGTCACCTGCCAGGCCACGGCGGAGCGCCAGACGCTGACGCCGCCGGCCGGCCGCGGTGCCCCGCCGGGACCTGCCCGGAGCGCCGGCGGCAGGAACAAGAGAAGAACGACGCCGGCCGGCAGCGCCCAGAACCAGAGCGCCGCGGTCCACTGCCCGGTCGCCCGGAAGACCGGGAACGTGAACCCGGCACCCAGGGCGGCCGAGGCGCAGATCGCCGTGGTGTACAGGCCGCCCATGAGGCCCAGGCGGTGCGGGAAGTCACGCTTGACGACGCCGGGCAGCAGCACGTTGCACAGTGAAATCGCGGCACCGCACGCGGCGGTTCCGGCGAGCAGGGCCGGAAGATGGCCGGCCGCGGGCAGCTCCACAGGCCGCAGCAACAACCCGCCCGTGAGCACCGCCATGGCACCCAGCAACACCCGCTCGGCGCCGAACCGGCGTGCCAGCGCCGGGGCCAGCGGGGCGAACACGCCCAGCAGCGTCACCGGAACGGTGGTGAGTACCATGACCGCCCAGGCCGGAAGCCCGGCGTCGGCCGTCACCTCGGGCAGTACCGCCGCGAAGCTCGAAAACACGGTGCGGAGATTCAGCCCGATGAGGACCAGGCAGATGCCCATGTACGCGAGCATGCGGCGGCTGGCGGCGCGCGGCGGTCCGGCGGGGTCATCCCGGACAGCAACGCTGGCCGAGTGGTCCTGCCCGTATGTTTTCCCAGCTGTGGTCACCCGCCCCATTCTTGCAGTCGCCCGCCCCGCAGCCTCCCCGCCGGGCGGCCGCGGGATCCCCCGGGACGCTCCGGCCCTGCAAACTCAACTATTCTGGAGGGGATGAGCGAATTCCCAGAATCCCCCGGCACGCCGGCAGACCCGGAGTCCGGCGCCCCTGAAGAGACCCGGCTGCCGCGCCCCGTGACCCCCGGCAGCCAGGCCTCGTTCGGCACGTACGGAGGCCGTCCGGTGAGCTTCGTGCGCCGCGGCACGCGCCTGCAGGGCCGCCGCCAGGCCGCCTGGGAGGAGCACGCGGACCGGTGGGCGGTTGAGGTCCCCCGTCATATCGCCAACACCTCCGTGCACCCGGACTACGTGTTCGACGCGGACGCCGAGTTCGGCCGGACGGCTCCGCTGGTTGTGGAGATCGGCTCCGGCCTGGGCGACGCCGTGTGCCACGCCGCGGAGGAAAACCCCGACAAGGACTTCCTGGCCGTGGAGGTTTACACCCCCGGCTTGGCCAACACTTTGATCAAGATCAACAGCCGCAAACTGAGCAACGTGCGGGTGGTGGAGGCGAACGCCCCCGAGGTGCTCGCGACCATGCTCCCGGCCGGCTCCGTCACGGAACTATGGGTGTTCTTCCCGGATCCGTGGCACAAGTCCCGGCACCACAAGCGCCGCCTCATTCAGCCGGCCTTCGTGGATCTCGCCGCCCAGGCCATCAAACCCGGCGGCATCTTCCGGATCGCGACCGACTGGTCCAACTACGCCGTTCACGTCCGCGAGGTCATGGCGGGCTCCGCGGAGTTCGAGAATCTGCACGAGGGCGAGCGCGCCGGTGCGGACAGCCCCCTGACCCAGGTGTGGGAATCCGGCGTCGAGTCCCGCGTGGGCGGCGCGCCCGTCAAGGAAGGCCGGGCGCCGGTCAGCACCGAACACACCGGACCCAACGAGGGCGTCGACGGGACCGGCGGCTGGGCGCCGCGGTTTGAGGGCCGGATTCTGACCAGCTTCGAGAACAAGGCGCACGAGGCCGGGCGCCTGATCTTCGACCTCAGCTACCGCAGAATTTAGGCACCCCGGGTCCGCGGGCATCTGTTCCTGAGCGGCTTCGCGTGACACGATAACGGAACGAACCGCGCTGGGTAGCACTAAGGACACGATCATCAAACGAGAAATGAAGGACGCCGCTGACGTCGCCGAGGACGTCACCAATTCGAAGCCCCTCGAAATCGCGGCACGGGCCGGATTCGCTGTGTCTGGGCTGTTGCACTTCCTCATCGGGCTGGTCGCGATCCGGCTTGCCATGGGTGGCAAGGGCCAGGCCGATGTCAGCGGCGCGGTGGAAGAGCTCGCCGTGCAGCCGGCCGGGCCGTTGCTGCTCTGGACCGCCTTTGCCGCCTGCGTTGCGCTGGCCATCTGGCAGACGTCCGACGCCATCTTCGACTTCAATCACCTGCCGACCAAGAAAAAGGTCGGCAAGAAACTCAAGGCAGCCCTGCAGGCAGTGGTGTACGCCGCGTTCGCCCTGACGCTCGCGTCGGTCGCCACCGGGGCCGGCTCCAACAACCGCGAGTCAACTTCCGATATGACCGTAAACCTCATGAAGGCACCGGGCGGCGTTGCGCTCCTCGTGATCATCGGCGCCGCGGTAGCCGTCACGGGGATCATCTACGGCATCCGCGGCTTCAAGAAGTCCTTCATCAAGAACCTGCGCATGCCCTCCCAGCCGCAGGCGCGCACCGCAGTGACGGTCATCGGCATGGTGGGCTACATCGCCAAGGGCTTCGCCCTGCTGCTGGTGGGCCTGCTCATCATCATCGCCACTGTGACGGCACACCCCGAGGAGTCAACCGGGCTCGACGGCAGCCTGAAGGCGCTGCGGGAGCAGCCGTTCGGCGTGTATTTGCTGGCCGCAGTGGGCATCGGGCTGATCTGCTACGGCATCTACATGGCGGTGCGGGCCAGGCTCGCGAAGATGTAGGCTCGCCCAGACTGTTGGGCCGGACCGGCCTGACCGCCGTGCCGCAAGGTGTGGGCTAACCCTGCGGCACGGCGATAACAGCTACGGTCTGCTGCTGCGCGTCGCGCATCTCGACACTGGCGATCCTGGTCAGCTGCACCGGCGTCGCCCCGGTAATCCGGACCCTGCCGGTGGGAGTGGCCGTCCACGCGCAGGCGCGGTCCACGCCGCCGTCACGGTCCGTCACCCAGAGCGAGAGGGTACCGGCGACGGGCAGGCTGCGGCCGTCCACCGCCAGCTCGGTGCCCCACGTTTTCTTGACCAGCCCCACCGTGACCTGCAGCCCGCTGCTGGCCGCAACGGAATAGCTCGCGTCCGGTTTGGCGGGTTGGTTCAGCAACGGACCGGCCATGATCCCCAGCGCCAGGGACGCGGCGGCGGCTGCGGCCACCGCCGCCGCCCACCGGCGCCGCACTTTCCGGCGGCGGGCGGCGAGCTCGTCCAGGAGCCGGCGCGGGACGGGTACCGGTTCCGGCGGCCCAAGCGTCCGCTCGCGGGCGGCCGCAGCCGCCGCGGTCAGCACGACGGCGTCGGACACGGGGATCGCGTCGAGCAGCGCAGGGAGGCTCGCAAGTTCGTCCAGCTCCTGGCGGCAGTCGGCACACACGGCAAGGTGCTGTTCGAAGGCTGCGGCCTCGGCCGGCTCCAGCCCGCCGAGCAAATACGCGCCGAGGAGTTGATGCAGCTCAGTCCCGTTCACCGCTGCACCCCCATTTCGTCGAGGATCGCCCGAAGGGCCCGCACGGCGTAGAACGCCCGGGACTTCACCGTGCCGCTGGGGATCTTCAATTGGGCGGATGCCTCCTGGACTGTGTAGCGGCGGTAGTGGAGCGCGACAAGGACTTCGCGGTGCTCCGCAGTGAGCCGCAGCAGAGCCTCCTCCATCAGGACCTTGTTGAGCAGGTCATCGATGCGTCCGGCGCCGCCCACGAGGTCAGCGACATCGCGTTCCCCGGCTTCCTGCGGGCGCCGCTGGGCCTTGCGGTAGTTGTCGATCATGATGTTGCGGGCCGTCCGGAACAGGTAACTGCGCAGGCTGCCGGTGATTTGCGGCGCCTGCTGCCAGACCCGCAGCACGGTTTCCTGGACGACGTCGTCGGCGAGCTGCGGATCCCGGGAGGCGCTGAGGACGAAGCGCTTCAAGGCCGTCCCATGGTCGCGGTAAATCGCAGCCACGACGTCTTCGTCCAGCGGCATTTCCCACCTCCCGGGAGTTCTTGTTCTGCCCCTGTATGACGTACGGGCGGACCCAATAGTTCAGTGTGCACCAGGACAGCCCCGACAAGAACCAATCAGCACCGCCATGAACCATTCAGCGCTCCATTGCGTCGTATCGGGTAGCGCCGGCCTCCGAGTTGGGCTGGCTCGAGCCTAGGAGCAGCATTGAAAAAGCACCTCAGCATTGGCTTGTCCGCCTTCGCCCTCGCCGCGCTACTGTCCGGCTGCGGCGGCGGAGCGACCACAACGACGCCGACATCCGCAGCGCCAGCCACCTCCACTCCCGCAGAGACCTCGTCCAGCGCGCCGGCGGGTTCGGCATCTACCTCCATGGCCGCTGCCGCGCTCTCGGTGGGCCAGTCCACGGCGGGCCAGATCGTGGTGGCCGACCAAGGACTGAGCGTCTATTACTTCACCAAGGACACGAAGGACTCCGGGACAAGCGCCTGCACCGCCGACTGCCTGGTGATGTGGCCCCCGGTCACCACGACGACGGCGACTCCCACCGTTAACGGCGTCACCGGCAAGGTCGGAACTATTCCCACGGCTGACGGAAAGATGCAGGTGACCATCAACGGGATGCCTGTCTACTACAACGCCAAGGACAAGGCCGCTGGAGACATCATGGGCCAGGGCGTCGGCGGGCTCTGGTACCTCGTCGCACCCTCCGGCGAGATGATCAAGCCCGCGGCGGGCGGCTACTAGGAGGGACCGAAACCGCCGCTACCGCCGGCGCCTGCTTTTTGGGGGGCAGGCGCCGGGCTATCGGGAGGGCCGCTTAGGCGCCGGCTTCTTCGAACTCCGCTGCTTCTTCGAACTCCGCTGCTTCTTCAAACTCCACGGCGGCGAGGATTTCCTGGGTCCGGGGGTTGAGCATGCAGGCCTCGTCGTCGTCCTCCAGCATGAGGAATTCGCCCTGTTCGGTGGTGAAGTGCCAGGCCAAGGTGGTCTCCCCGTTGTGCTCGTAGTTGGGATCGCCCATCGTGATCCGCTCCAGGCTGTGGCCGGCAATGTCGCATAGCTCCTGGATGATCTGTTCGAACTCCGGCGCGTCCAGGAGGGCTTCCTCGGCGGCTGCCGCCTGGCGCTCCGCGAGGTCGGAAATCCGAGCCACCCGCCCGGCAATGTGGGCGTCGAGGTCGTCGTCGGCAAGGAGCAGCAGGTCCGCCTGGCCGCGCAGCCAGGCGGCGTTCAGGGCCGCGATGTCCTCCGTTTGGAGGATCGATTCGAATTCCCCATCCAGTTCTTCAATGCGACGAACGGCGTCGGAGACTCCGTCCCCAGGTTCGTCTTCCTCTGTGCCGCCTCCGGCGGTCCAGCCGCTGCCGCCGTCGAGGTAGGTGTCGACGTCGGTGTCGGTCAGCGCGCCGAAGGCGGCCACCGTGCGGTTGAAGAGGTCCAGGTGCGCGGCGGCACCCATGGCCGCCAGGCCTTCCCGGACGTAGGGATCGACTTCCTCGCGTTCGGGCGCGGTGAACACATACTGCGCGAAGCCGCCGGCCAGCGCCTGCGTCAGGTAGAAGTCCACGAAGTAGCTGCGCAGCGCGGCCGGGGAGATCTCCTCCGCATCCAGCAACTCCTCGAACATGGCGTTGACCACGTTGACGTTGGTGTCGACAACGTCCTCGTTTCCGCCTTTGAGGCTTTCTGTGGTCAGCACCGTCGGGTAGCTGTGGGCGGACTGGGTGGTGGGCTCACCGTTGGTCATGCGGAATCCTTACTGCTGGCACTGCTGATGCTCCGGACCTCTCCACGGTAGGTCCGTCTTCGCGGCGGGCAGCCGAGCCCCAGTTGAACGTCAGGCGAAGTTTGGGCGGCGGTTCCGCGGCCACCGGCGAAGTTCCGGGGTCCCGGAAGGCTCGGTAAGATGGATCAGATGACCACCTGCCGAAAGTAGCGCGCACATGCCATCCCATCCGGACGAGAGTGCGGCACTGGCGATTCAGACCCCCGCGATCAACGACCGTTCCCTCGCGGCCGGGCTCGCCTACGCCATGGGGAGCCGCGTTTCCGGGATCTCCTTCGATGCCGCCACAGGCCTGCTGCTGGGCAAGGTGCGGGGCGGTTCCGACGTGCCCTACTCCACGACGGCGAAGCTTGTCCGGAAGGCGGGCGGCTGGAGCTGCACCGTGGGCGTCTGCAGCTGCCCGGTCCGCAAGGACTGCAAGCACGTGGCGGCCCTGCTCTTCGCGGCCGAAGACAACCCGGCCACCCGGCTGCAGCTGCTGGCCCCGGCCGAGGGCACTCGGCTATCCCGCCAGAGCGCGCCGCCGGACTTGGCTGACTGGGAGCAGGCCCTTAGCCCTCTGATCGCCCACCCGGGGATCACGCCGTCCGCCAACGGCACCCCGCTGGCACTCCAGTTCGACGTCGAGGAACCTGCCCCGCACTTCTCCTATACAGGCCGCCGCGATCCGCTCCGCAGCGTCCGCCAGCTCAAGGCGCGCCCCGTCATCATGGGGGCCAAGGGCAAGTGGATCCGCGGCGACGTCTCTTGGAGCACGCTGAGCTACCTGAACTACCGACGAGAATGCAACGAGGCGCATGTTGAGTGGATGCAGGAATTCCTCGCCGCGCACACCGCCGTGGCGAACCGCCAGCACGCCGGCACCGGACTGTGGCTGGGGCTGAACACCTACGCCGGCAAGAACCTGTGGACCCTGCTGTCCCAGGCCCGGAAGATCGGCGTCGCCCTGGTCCACAGCCGCGGCGCCGAGCCGGTGCGGCTGGTTGAGCAGCCTGCCGCCGTCGGGCTGAATCTGGCGCGGCTCGGCACCGGCGGGGAGGACGGCGGGCTCGAGCTCGCGCCGACCATCACGGTCGAAGGCGAGGTGGTGGATCCGGCGTCGGTCGGGACCATCGGCCGCCCGGCGCACGGGATCTTCCTGGCTTCCGACGGCGACGCCCTGCCCGGCATCGCCCCCACCGACCCCGTCATCACCCTTGCCCCGCTGGAAAGCGGTCTCAGCGAGGAATTGCTGACCTTCGTCACGGGCGGGACCACCCTGCACATCCCCGCACGGGACGAAAGCCGCTTCCTGACCGGCTTTTACCCCAAGCTGAAGCAGACCGCCCGGGTCACCGCCTCCGACGAGTCCGTGGAACTGCCCACGCTTGCGGTCCCCACGCTGTCCCTGCTGGCCAACTACGGGGCGGACCACCGGGTCCGGCTGCATTGGGAATGGCACTACACGTCGGGGAACCACGTCACGGCGCAGCCGCTGTGGCGGCATCCGGGCGATCACGGCTACCGGGACGACCCCGCCGAGGCGCGCATCCTTGAGGGGGTCGGGCAGCCCTGGGACGTGGTGCCGGCCCTGGGCGAATCCGCGACCGGCGGCTGGGGCACGCCACGCCTGGCAGCCACGGCAGAACTGGCCGGACTGGACACGCTCGCCTTCACCGAGGACGTGCTTCCGCGGCTCCGCGACCTCCCCGATGTCTCCGTGGATACGTCCGGCGAGATTGCGGACTACCGCGAAGCCGAAGAAGCCCCGGTGGTGGCGATCTCCACGAAGGCGACGGACAGCCGCGACTGGTTCGATCTGGGCATCGTCATCACCCTGGAGGGCCAGCCGGTTTCCTTCGCGGCGCTGTTTTCGGCCCTCGCCGCCGGCCAGACCCGCATGCTGCTGCCCAGCGGGGCGTACTTCTCGCTGGACCTGCCGGAGCTGCACCAGCTGCGGGCGCTGATCGACGAGGCCCGCTCCCTGCAGGACAACCCCGGCGACAAGGACGCTCCGCTGCAGATCAGCCGCTTCCAGGCCGGGCTGTGGGACGAACTAGCGCACCTCGGCATCGTTGAGGAACAGGCCGCCGCGTGGCGCGAGTCCGTGGGAGGCCTGCTCGAAGGCGGCATCAAGGGCCTTCCCCTGCCCGGGACCCTGAACGCCGAGCTGCGCCCCTACCAGCTGGAGGGCTTCAACTGGCTGAGCTTCCTGTACCGCCACGGCCTCGGCGGTGTGCTGGCCGACGACATGGGCCTGGGTAAGACGGTGCAGGCTCTGGCACTGATCTGCGCCGCAAAAGTCGCCGCTGCCGGGACCGCTGCCCCCTCTGCCGACCCGGCCGAGGCACCCTCCGCCGCCGCATCCGCGGCAGGCCCCGCTGACGGGGCCGCCCCGTTCCTCGTCGTCGCCCCCACCAGTGTGGTGGGCAACTGGGAGGCGGAGACGGCACGGTTCGCGCCGGGGCTGAGCGTGCGCGCCATCGGCGAAACCTTCGCCAAGAGCGGCTCGCACCCGGCCGAGGCGATGGCCGGCGCGGACATCATCATCACCTCCTACGCCCTGTTCCGGATCGACTACGAGGCCTACGCCTCCCAGACCTGGGCCGGCCTGGTCCTGGACGAGGCGCAGTTCGTCAAGAACCACCAGTCCAAGGCTTACCAGTGCGCCCGCAAACTGCCTGCCGCCTTCAAACTCGCCATCACGGGCACCCCGCTGGAGAACAACCTGATGGAGTTCTGGGCGCTGACCTCGATCGTGGCCCCGGGGCTCTTTGCCAGCCCCAAACGGTTCGCCGAGTACTACCAGAAGCCGGTGGAAAAGAACGGCGACAAGGGGCAGCTGGACAAGCTCCGGCGGCGGGTCCGGCCGCTCATGATGCGGCGCACCAAGGAGCAGGTCATCCGGGATCTGCCGCCCAAGCAGGAGCAGATCCTGGAAGTCGTGCTGAATCCGCGGCACCAGAAGGTGTACCAGACGCACCTGCAGCGGGAGCGCCAAAAGATCCTGGGCCTGATCGAGGACGTCAACAAGAACCGGTTCACCATCTTCCAGTCGCTGACCCTGCTCCGGCAGCTGAGCCTGGATCCCTCGCTGATCGACCCTTCGCTGTCCGGAGTGCGCTCCAGCAAGCTCGATGTCCTGTTCGAGCAGCTCGCGGACCTGGTGGCCGAAGGACACCGGGCCCTGATCTTCAGCCAGTTCACCGGCTTCCTTGGCAAGGTCCGGGAGCGGCTCGTTGAGGAGAACATCGAGTTCTGCTACCTCGACGGCGGCACACGCAACCGCACCGACGTCGTGAACGAGTTCAAGAACGGCGCCGCGCCGGTGTTCCTCATCAGCCTCAAGGCCGGCGGCTTCGGGCTGAACCTGACCGAGGCCGACTACGTGTTCCTGCTGGACCCCTGGTGGAATCCGGCGTCGGAGGCCCAGGCCGTGGACCGGACCCACCGGATCGGCCAGGCCCGGAACGTCATGGTCTACCGCCTCGTCGCCAAGGACACGATCGAGGAGAAGGTCATGGCGCTCAAGGCCAAGAAATCCCAGCTCTTCGCCGACGTCATGGAAGGCGACGCGCTCACCGGCTCCGCACTGACGGCGGAGGACCTGGCGGGCCTGTTCAACGACTGACCCTGTTTGGCTGCGCCCGCAGCCGGGCCAGCAGCGTCGCCGCGGCGAGCGCCGTCGTCAATTCCAGGGCGATGACCGCCAGCTGGGCGCCGGGATCCGACGGCGCGGTCGCGGCCGCCGCGGCGGCAGCGGTTCCATGGTGGATGTGGCCGTGGCCGCCGGAGACGCCGAGGAGCAGGATCGCGTGCACCCCGGTCATGGCCAGCGCCGAGGCCATGACCTGGCGGAGCGCCCGCGCCCGGGGGCGGCGCCAGATGTGCACGGCGCACGGCAGGCACACCGCCACCATGGCGAGCATGAGCAGGTTCAGCCACGTGCCGTGCTGGTTTCCGGCGACGAGCCAGAGGTGCGCGAGGCATGATGCCGCCGTCACCGCGGCGCAGGTCCGGGGATGCAGGCCGGGGCCGCGCAAACGGCCCCGTCCGGCGATGGCAGTCATAGCGTCCGGCTAGCCGTGGCAGTGGCCGCCGGGTGCCTGCGCGGAGGCGGGCACGTCCAGCACCGGGCTGCGGTCAAAGAATCCCTCGGGCCGGAGCTTGAAGCCGGTCGTGTCCACCGGCATGATGGGCCAGTCCTCGGGACGCGGGAAGTGGGTCAGGCCGAAGGTGTGCCAGACAACGATGTCCTGGCCGTCCAGGTCCCGGTCCTGCGCCACATACCCCGGCAGCCCCGCTCCCCCGGCGTGCTGGTTCACGAAGTCTCCCGTGGGGTACCGCTCCTCCTCCGCGAACCGGGTGACCCACAGGTCCTTCGTCGCAAACGCCGCGCGCCGGGCAATGGAGGAATCCGGGTCTGCGAGCAGCGTGGGCTGGCCCTCGGCATGGAGCTTGTAGCCCACGGCTTCGCCGAGGCGGTTCCGTGACTGCGGGTTGGAGATGACCCAGGTCCGGCCGCTGCGGGCGTCGGCCTCACGCGCACCCTCGGATTCGCGGGCGATGACTGTGCGCTTCCGGGAGAAGGCATTGCCGCGTTCGTTGCCTTCGCCCATCGCCTGCCGGACCACGTCCTCTTCCTCGACCCGGTTGGTGAAGCCATCGATCGCCATGTCCAGCCGGGCGCTGAACAGGTGCTGGTGGTACGGGGCGCCCAGGCCGGGGGCGAGCTGGGAGATGTTGGCCGAGCCGCCTTCCGGGTAGGCGGAGGTGAAGACGACGCCGGTGGCTTTGGCCTCGAACTCGATGGTGCCGTCGAGGTAGAGGTACCAGTAGAAGCCGTAGTCGTAGTTGCCGATGGTGGTGAAGAAGGAGATCACCAGGCGCCGGTTGCGGCGGGTGTAGTTGATGCCGGTCCAGAGGTCGCTGTGCTTGGCCAGGATTCCCCAGTCTTCCTCATGCATGCAGATGCCGTTGCGGATTTCCCGGGGGTTGCCGAAGGCATCGCTGATGACGGGGCTGAGGTAGGTGATCTCGCCGAGGCAGTCGCAGCCAAGTTCGAGCGAGTTGGCGTACTGGCCCACCAGGTATTCGCCGGTGTCGAAGTAGTTCTGCCAGGACCGGATCGGCGACGGATCCCCGTAGGGAACCACCATTTCGGCGATCGATGCGCGGTTGATGATGGGCCGCTTGCGGCCGTCGTCCTGGAAGGCAAGGTTGTGCAGCACCACGCCTTCGCGGACGTCGAAGCCGACGTCGACGCTCCACTTTTCCCACTCGACATGGTTGCCACCGGTGACGGTGAAGCTGGGTCCGTCCGGCTGGGTGATGTTGATGGGTTTCTGCGTGGTGCGCAGCGGGCCGGTGAGCTCCGGATCGGTGTAGTTGCCGTGTTCGGCGGGAACCGGGACGGCGCCGGTGTCCAGCACCTGCGTGACTTCCTGGCTGACGACGTCGACGTACGCCACCAGCCCGTCTACGGGGTGCGCCCAGGCACTGTCTTCCGGGAAATCCTGCACGAAGGCCAGGCCACGCAGGATCCGGCGGCCCTTTTCCTCCGGGTACTCGAACACCCCGGCGGACAGCGGGGCAACGCGGACCTTGCTGACGTCCAGGCCCCGGTTCGCCAGGGCCTTGAGCCACCGCTCGTCCGTGGCCAGGAGCTGCTCGACGACTTCGAATTCCTCCTCTAGGACAGGAAGCTCGCCGGTCAGTGCCGTGTCCAGCTCGACGGCGGAAATCACCGCGCCGCTGGAAACCGAGACGGTCACGTCGGCCGGACGTCCCCCGGAGACATCGTGCAGGAAGACCCGGAACCGGCGGTCCTCGCTGTCGGCCGGCGCGTTCCTGCCGGCGTCCACCAGGCCGAGATACGCGATGCGCTGCGTGTCGCCCAGCAGGCCCGCGGCACGCAGGATGCCTTGGACTGCGGTGATTTCGGCGCCCGTGGCCAGGCGGTACGGACTGTACGGACTAAACGAGGTGTGGGTGTCAGTTTGTACGGGCATCTTGGCGGCCTTCGTTCGGTGACCCTGGCGGGTCAGAACTTTATTTTCTATACTTGTAGAGAATACGGAACCGTAAGATGTGCCACAAGAGTCCGACGCAAAATATTTTGGGGAGCTGCCCGGTGCCAAAGATTGTCGACCACGACCAGCGACGGCTTGAACTCGTCGACGCGACGTGGCGGACCATCGCCCGGCTCGGCATTGAAAGCGCCACGATGCGCGAGATCGCCCTCGAGGCCGGCTTCGCCAACGGGGCCCTCAAGCCGTACTTCCCCACAAAGGATGACCTGCTGACGTTCGCGTTCGGGCACGTCTTCAACCGGACCAACGAGCGCATCGCGGAGGTCACCGCCGGGCAGTCCGGACTCGTGGCCCTGAGGTTGTTTTGCGTGGAGGTGCTGCCCCTGGATGAGGAGCGGATCAACGAGGCCCGGATTGTCATTCCGTTCTGGCAAAAGGCCATCAACGATCCCGGCAAGGCCAGGATCCACCGGGAATCGATGGAGCAGTGGCTTGCGGCGATGCGGCAGTATCTTGCCGAGGCGCGGGATGCCGGCACGGTCACCACCGCCGTCGACGACGCCGCCCTGGCCGGGCAGCTGCTCAACTTCCTCCTCGGCGCGCAGATCTCGGCGGCACTCGCCCCGGACGGCCAGGTGGAGCTCGGGCTGGACGAGCAGCTGGAAGGCTTCCTGACCCTGCTGGGCTGCTAGACCCCGCGGCCAATCTTTTTTCGCCGACTGTCGAAAAAAGATGACATCGGCGGCCCGCGGCGTTACCCTGAAAGGACTGTGTCCCCTGACACAGTCCCAGAAATACGACGGCGTCAGGATCTTCGATGACCGCAGTTGCAACCCGCCCGTCCCTCAGCCCCGCCGGGCAGGACGTCCACACCAGCACGGCGGCCTCGTTCGAGCACTGGAGGCACCTCGTCGCGGAGTCCTTCGTCCCCCTGGCCGCCTCGAGCAGAGACGCGGACAACTTCCGCGGCCGCATGCGGGCCCGCAGGCTGGACCGTGTGGCGGTCGTCGAAGTCTCCTCCACCAGCCATGAGGTCCACCGCACGCCGGCACTGATCGCCCAGTCCAACCAGCGCTATTTCAAGCTCAATCTTCAACTGCAGGGCACCGGGCTCCTCATCCAGGACAACCGCGAGGCCCTCCTGCGCCCGGGCGATCTCTCCATCTACGACACCAGCCGCCCCTACACGCTTGCGTTCGAGGGCGACGCCCGGCTCATGGTGGTGATGTTTCCCTGGGACGCGCTGTCCCTGCCGCCGGACTGCATCGCGCAGCTTTCGGCGGTGCGGATGGCCTCCGACGGCGGCCTCGCCGCGATCGTCGGGCCGTTCATCGCCCACCTCGCGGAGAACCTGGACGCGCTGAGCGGCCCCAGCGGGTCCCGCCTCGCCACAAATGCCCTCGATCTTGTGTCCACGATGCTGCATTCGGAGCTGGACATGTCCCCGGACCGGATGAGGCCGCAGGCCCTCCTGGCGGCCTCCGTCCGCGAGTACATTGACGCCAATCTCGCCGATCCGCTGCTCTCGCCCGCTTCCATCGCGGCGGCCCATTTCGTCTCGACCCGGCACCTCCACAACGTGTTCCATGAATCCGGGACCACCGTGGCGAGCTGGATCCGGACCCAGCGGCTGGAAGGGGCGCGCCGCGAACTGCGGGATCCGCTCCTGGCCGGGATGCCGGTGGGGGCCGTGGCCGGGCGCTGGGGTTTCCTGGATGCCGCCCACTTCAGCCGCTCCTTCCGTGATGCCTTTGGCGAATCCCCCAGCGACTGGCGCCGCGGCGCCTGAGCTACCTGCACGGTGACACTAGCCCGGCGCCAGTAGACGCCGTCGAGACGGCAGCCGCCGTCGGGAAACCAGAAGGTGCGGCGCCGGATCCCTCAGGCACCGCACCTTCATTCTTGAGACCGTCCGCTAGACGGGGACCCCCACAGCCGCGGCCCTGCGCTCCACACGGACCTCCACCAGCACGCCCACCGCAAATACGAGGGGGACGGCGATCAGCAGGCCCATGGCCGTTTCGGCGCTGCCGCCGATCAGTGCCGTGAAGTTGCTGACCACGAGGTACAGGACCCAGCCAAGCAGCACAGTGGCGAGGATCGGCGCCACCGCGGTCTGCCAGATCTGGCCTGTAACTCTTTCCCGGCGGAAGTACGCGACGACGGCCAGGGACGAGAGCATGTACAGCACGAGGAGCGCCGCCACGGCCAGTCCGCTGAACCAGGAAAAGAGGGTCAGGACAGGATCCAGGGACAGTACGGCAAACGGCGCCACGAGCAGGAACGCGATCACCGTCTGGATCCGCGCGGCGACGGCGGGGGCCAGGTGCCGGTTGGTCCGCGCCAAGGCGCCGGGCATCGAACCGCGCAGTGCCAGCGAATGGAGATAGCGGTTGATGCCGTTGTGGAAGGCGATGATGCCGGCCAGCAGGGACGTCACGAGCAGGATGCCGGTGACCGTTCCGGCCCACGGCCCGAACAGCTCCACCATCGGCGTCAACACGAAGGAGGTGGAGTCGCCCGATTCGAGGGCTGCGCCCGCGGCATCCATGACGTGTGAGGGGCCGTAGTAGCTGACCAGCATCCATGAAATGAAGGAGAAGAACACCGCAATGACCCCCACCGAGAGATACGTGGCGCGGGCCACTGTGCGGTGGGCGTCCTTGGCCTCGGCCGAGTAGATGGCCGTGGATTCGAAGCCGAACATGGAGGCGACGGCGAACATGATGGCCACGCCCGGGGCGCCGGTGGCGATCGCTTCGGGCGAGAAGGACGCGGCCAGGCTGAGCCCCTCCGAGCCTCCGCCCCGCAGCAGCACGGTGAACCCGAACATGAGCAGGATCGCGACTTCCAGGCCCACGAGAAACGCCAGGACCCGCGCCCCGAGTTCGATGTTGAGTGATCCCAGCACCTGGACGCCGGCCATGGTGATCACGGCCAGCAGCCACCAGGGCACCACGATCCCGGCGGATCCGAGGAGGCCCGAGAAGGCCGCGCCGTACAGCCCGTACATCGCGGCTTGGACCGTGCTGTACGCGAGGAGCGCGAGCCACGCTGCTCCGGCTCCGATCTTGCGCCCGAAGGCGGCGGTTACATAGGCGTAGAACGCGCCGTTGGCCTGGATCTTGCGGCTCATCGCGACGAACCCGACGGCGAAGATCATGATGACGATGCCCACCACCAGATACGCCCCGGGAGCGCCGGGGCCGTTGCCGAGGGCCGCGGCCAGCGGTGATGCGCCGACGATTCCGGTCAGCGGCGCCTGGGCGGACAAGACAAAGAAGAGAATGCCCATGACTCCGACGCTGCCGGCACGCAGCGCTGTGGAGTGCTCCTTGCGGGGGCTGGCTTCTGCTGCCCGGGACTCGGATTTTGAAATACTCATCGGATCCTTCTTAACGGTCATGAGTGTGGGGGAAGGTGCATGGCACCGTGCAATCCAGCATGGCAGGTGACCCCCGTCACCCTTTTGTCGATCAGCGATCGGTTGTTGTTCCTCAGCGCAACGGCAATCAGGACCATCGCAATCATTCGCACTGGGTCAACCGCAGTTCGCGCAAAGACAAGACCGCACGTCCGTCACCGGAGGACACTCGGAGATGACAGTTCGGCCGCTCTGGAACCATCCTGCGCCGCGCTACCCCATTTCTCAATCGCCCGTTCTTCAACTACTCGATGTGGAGTACCAATGGAAACCTACGACGCCCTGCTCGCCGCGATCGCCCCGACCACTGGCCAGACGCGAACCATCCTCGACCCCGCCACCGGGCAGCCGGTCGGTGAAGCCCCGGTCCACACCGTCCAGGACCTCGAGCAGGCCATCGCCGCCGCCCAGGCAGCGCAGCCGGCCTGGGCGGCGCTGGGCCATGATGCCCGCAGCGCTGCACTGCTCAAGGCCGCCGACGCCGTCGAACGCTCTGCCGAGGAACTGGCACGGCTGCTCTCCCGCGAGCAAGGCAAGCCGCTCAACGGCCCGAACGCCCGCTTCGAGGTCGGCGCCTGCGCCGCCTGGCTCCGCGCGGCCGCCGGCACGCCGCTGGAACCGGAAACCGTGGTGGACGACGGCGAAACCCGCGCCGAACTGCACTACCGGCCCATTGGCGTCGTCGGGGCGATCGGGCCGTGGAACTGGCCCATGATGATCACCGTCTGGCAGGTTGCTCCGGCCCTGCGGATGGGGAACGCCGTGGTGGTCAAACCGTCCGAATTCACCCCGCTGTCCGTCCTCGCCCTCGTCGAAATCCTCAACCAGGAACTCCCGGAGGGCCTCCTCACCGCCGTCTCCGGCGGCCGGGAAGTTGGCGCCCGGCTGGCCGAACATCCCGGGATCGGCAAGATCATGTTCACCGGCTCCACGGCCACCGGCAAAGCCATCATCAAATCCTCCGCCGACACCGTCAAACGCCTCACCCTGGAGCTAGGCGGCAACGACGCCGGCATCGTCCTGCCCGACGCCGACCCAAAAGCGATCGCCGAGGGCCTGTTCTGGGGCGCCTTCATCAACACCGGCCAGACGTGCGCGGCGCTCAAGCGTCTCTACGTGCACGACGCCATTTACGACGCCGTCTGCGCGGAACTCACCAGCGTTGCCCGTGCCATGCCGATGGGTAACGGCCTGAACGAGGCCAACGTTCTGGGCCCGCTGCAGAACCGCCAGCAGTTCGCCGTCGTCGCCCGGCTGGTTGATGCCGCCCGCGATTCCGGCGCCCGGATCCTGTTGGGTGGCAACCCGGACCCGGACCAGCCGGGCCACTTCTACCCCGCCACGCTCGTAGCCGACATCGATAACAGCAACCCGCTCGTCGCCGAGGAGCAGTTCGGCCCCGCCCTGCCCATCATTCGCTACAGCACCGTGGACGAGGCGGTCGCCATGGCCAATGCCCTCGACGTCGGGCTCGGGGCTTCCGTCTGGTCCTCCGACCCCACCGAAGCCCGGAAGGTGGCGGCCCGGATCGAGGCCGGTACCGTCTGGATCAACAAGCACGGCGCCGTGGACCCCCGCGTCCCGTTCGGCGGTGCCAAGCAGTCCGGCTACGGACTCGAATTCGGCGTCGAAGGCCTCAAAGCCCTCGGCGTTCCGCGAGTCATCAACGGCTGACGCTGCCCTTATTAGGGGCCATCACTGCGGCGGTGGCGGGCACCGGTTCATGGCGCAGGTAGCTGCGCCGGAACCGGCCGCTGCCGGCGGTCAGGGCCCGCAGTTCCACCGAGTACCTCAACAGTTCCTGGTCCGGAACCTCGGCGCTGATCTCAGTGCCGTCAGCCCCGGCGGAGGTCGTTCCGGTCAGGCGTGCCCGTCTGGAGGACAAGTCGCTCATCACAGCGCCCACGTGGTCCTCGGAAACGCTGATGGTCACGGATGAGACCGGTTCCAGGAACTGAATGCGGGTTGCAGCCGCCGCTTCCCGGAGGGCCAGCGCACCGGCAGCCTGGAACGCCGCGTCGGAGGAATCCACGCTGTGCGTCTTGCCGCCGATCAGTGTGACCTTGATATCCACCACCGGGAACCCGGCGGAGACGCCTTTCTGCATCTGGGCCCGCACACCCTTTTCCACCGACGTGACGAACGGCCCGGGAATTACCCCGCCCACAGTTTTGTCGACAAACTCGAACCCGGCGCCGCGGTCGAGGGGTTCCACCTCGATGTCGCAGACGGCGTACTGGCCGTGGCCGCCGGATTGTTTAACATAGCGCCCGTGCCCGGCCGCCGGCGCGGCAAACGTCTCCCGCAGCGGCGTGATCACCGGGACGGTCTGCAGGTTCACCCCCTGGTCCCGCAACCTGCCCAGGACGACGTCGGCGTGCGCCTCGCCCATGCACCACAGGATCAGCTGGTGGGTTTCGGAGTTGCGTTCCACCCGCAGCGTCGGGTCCCCGGCGGTGACCTTGCCCAGGTTCCTGGCCAAGGCGTCCTCGTCGCCGCGCGTGGCAGCTTCGATGGCTACCGGCATGAGCGGGTCCGGCATGTCCCAGGGGGCCACCAGCAGCGGCAGCTCCTTGGACGAAATCGTGTCGCCGGTCTCGGCGGTGCCTAGTTTTGTCAGCGCACAGATATCCCCGGCGACGCAGAACGGCACCGGCCGCAGTCCCGATCCCAGCGGCGAGTACAGGTGTGTGACCCGCTCGTCGCTGTCGTGGTCCTCGTGGCCGCGGTCCGCCATTCCGCGGCCGCCCACATGGATGGCGGCGTCTTCGCGCACAACGCCGGAGAAGACGCGCACCAGGCAGACCCGGCCGAGGAACGGATCGATCGTTGTGCGGACCACTTCACCGAGCAGCGGGCCCTCGGGGTCGCAGCCGAGCGGGCCGGCGGGCACCCCGTCGAGGTCCGTCGCTGCGGGAACGCCGCGCTCCGCCGGCGTCGGAAACGCGCGCACCAGAACCTCGAGCAGCTCCGCCAAGCCGAGCCCGGACTCCGCTGACGTCGGCAGCACCGGGTGAAATGACCCGCGGGCCACGGCCGTCTCCAGATCATCGATCAGGACATCGGGAGCGATTTCAACACCTGCGAGGTAACGGTCCATGAGCGTCTCGTCCTCGCTCTCGGCAATGATCCCCTCGATCAGGGCGCCCCGTGCGGTCTCCGCCGCGGCAAGTTCGACGCCGGTCGCGGCCCGGGTGGCCGGCGCCGGTTCCGCCGGACCGTACTCGGAAACCGTTCCGGTCAGCAGCCCCAACAACCCGGTGATGGTACCGTCCGCGCGGACCGGCAGGTAGAGCGGAACGATGGCGTCACCGAATGCCAGACGGCAGCGGGCGACGGCGGCGTCGAAATCCGCGCGCGGATGGTCCAGACGGCTGATAACCACGGCCCGCGGCATTCCGAGCCGTTGGCACTCGCTCCAGAGCGCGGTGGTCGCGGCATCGACATCGTCGGTGGCCGAGACGACGAACAGCACCGCATCCGCCGCACGAAGGCCTGCGCGCAGCTCGCCGATGAAATCCGTATACCCCGGAGTATCCAGCAGGTTCACCTTGGTCTCCCCCACCGTCACCGGCACCACCGCCAGGGCCACGGAGCGCTGCTGCGCGACGGCGGAGGCGTCCGAGTCGCTCACCGTAGTGCCCTCGGCGATCGAGCCTTTACGGGTGATGGCTCCGGTGGCGGCAAGTAGCGCCTCGGTGAGCATTGTTTTTCCGGAACCGGAATGCCCTACGAGCGCCACATTGCGGATCTTGTCCGGCTGCTCCGGCGGCGCGACGCCGTTGGCGTCGGCACGCCGGAGGTCAGACGTACCCCGGACCGGGCCCCTTGACGGGGTCTTGGCGCCTTTCGACGGCATGAGAACCTCCCGGCGTCGCATCCACTCGTGCCCTGCAGTGCCTTGTGTTAAGGATTGGACACCCTGGGACGCCCGGACAGCAAGGGCTTTTTCACGCCGTGGCCGGCGCCACCATGGACCCGGAGGCGGCCCGGTCCCGGAGCCAACGGCCCAAGGCCTTGCCTTTGCCCTTCCACCAGCTGTCCTCGTCGGTGTCATGGTGCCACCGGAAGATCACGGCAACCATGACGAACACTCCGGCGGCGACTTCCGGCCAAGCGCCGGAGGCGGCATCGATGAGCACACTGAACGCCATGATCAGGATGGAAGGCAGGGCAAGTGTCCGGAACGCGGTGTTGGCCACGTAGCGGCGGTGGGACCGCGGCACGGACACTGCGCGGACGAAGTCGAAGCATAGGCATACGACCACGAGGGTCTGTCCCAGGGACATCAGGACGTGCCCCGGCAGCGAGCCGGCAAACAGGACGGCCGCCTGCAGTCCCGGGCTCACGGCGTGCCCGTCAACGTCGCCGGCCGCAGCCGGGACCAACAAGGCCGTGGTGGATCAGACAGCGAGGAATCGACAATGGACGGATCAAACTCGGCTGAATCATGCATGCGATGCCCCCCGGCGTCTACGCTGCTCCTGCGCTGGCTCTGCGCCCCGGCTTCCCGTGAGACCTTCCAGTGGGAGCTGTGAGCGTCGTGCCAGCCTTTTTCTGACACTCCAATTCAACGCGCGGCACGGGCATGAAGTCACGCAAATCAGGTACCCGACTATCGGATGGCCGGTTACCTGTTTGGGTTCCGGTGTACTCAGTTCGCTCCTGCGGCTACTTGGCCTACATGGGCTGCGGAGCCATCGGGCTCATCGCGGCCCTTCTCACGCGGGAACCTGGGGAAAGCGCAAACGCGCCGCCGTCGACGAGATCATCGCAGCCGGCAAGTAGGCGCCACCGGCAGCACCTCGCCGTCCGCAACAACAGCTGTGCCCGGGACCATTGGTCCCGGGCACAGCTGTTGTCCTAATCGATGCCTCGCGGTCGCCACACCACCAGCGCCTGCGACCGCGCCTGCGGACGCTTGCCGCGGGCCAGGCTAACGACGTCGCCGGCAGTTCCGGCTGCAAAGATCCGCGAATCGGCTCCCTGACGGCGCCGGCCCAGCTCCTCAGTCAGTTCACTGACCCGGCGCTGCAGGGCGGCCACCTGGTTTTCCAGCTGCAGGATCCGCTTGATGCCCTCCAGCGAGACCCCCTCCTGGGAGAGCCGCTGGACTTCGCGGAGCATGTTCACATCCCGCTGCGAGTAGCGCCGGGACTTGCCCGGGGCGCGGCTGGGCGAGACGATGCCCATCCGGTCGTACTGGCGCAGTGTCTGCGGGTGCATGTCCGCCAGTTCGGCGGCAACGGAGATGACGAAGATCGGCTGATCGAAGTCGATGCCCATGGCTGGCTCCCGTTCCTAGAGCCGGGCCTTGGCTGCCAGGCCCGCGCGGACGTCCTCGTCGGCGGTCGCCGAGGCGAAGGCCTTCACGGCCTCCTCCGCTTCCTTGTTCAGCCTCCGCGGAACAGCGACGTCGATTGTCACCAGCAGATCGCCGGTGGCTTTGGCGTGCTTCACGCCATGGCCCTTGACGCGCAGCGTGCGGCCCGAGGGCGTCCCTGCGGGAACCCTGACCTTGACCTTGTCGCCGTCGATCGTCGGAACCTCGATATCGGCGCCCAGGACCGCCTCCGGGAAGGAGACCGGGACATGGATCCGGAGGTTGTCGCCGTCGCGGACGTAGAACTCATGCGGCTTCACCGATACGGTGACCATGAGGTCGCCGTTACCGGCGGCAGCGTACTGCCCCTTGCCGCGGACGCGGACCTTTTGTCCGTCCTTGATGCCGGCCGGGATGCGGACGTCGATGACCTCACCGTCCGGTTCACGCAGGCCGATCGTGGTGCCGCGGATTGACCCGGCAAACGAGATCGAGGTGGACGCGGTGCGGTCCGCGCCCTTCTGCGGAGCGCGCTGGAAGGACTGGCCCCCGCCGCCAAATCCGCCGCCGCCGAAGAGATCTGCGAACTCGGGCGGAATACCGCCGGCCGTGCTGTAGCCGCCGGAATGGCGCCCCCCGCCGCCGGTGAAAAGCCCGCCGAAGAGGTCCTCGAAGCCGGCTCCGCCGGCAGCCCCGCCGCTTCCGCCGGGGGCAAAGCGTGCGCCGCCACCCATGGCCCGGATGGCATCATACTGCTGGCGCTCATCGGGATCGGAGAGCACCGAATACGCCTCAGAGATGTCCTTGAACTTCTTCTCCGACGCCGTATCCCCCGCGTTCCGGTCCGGGTGGTGCTGCCGGGCAAGTTTGCGGTAGGCCTTCTTGATGTCGGCGTCGGAAGCGTCCTTGGCGACACCAAGGATTTTGTAGAAGTCCTTGTCCACCCAGTCCTGGCTAGCCAATGGCGTTTCCTTTCAAAAGTCGTGCAGAGTGCGCTTCGCAGGTGATGGGCCCCCGCCCCTTCGCGTGGTGGCTTGGTCCTTACGGACCAAGCCACCACGCTCCGACAGGCCCGATGCCACTCCCGGGGCCCATCATCTGCTTCGCGCTGGTTGTCAACTCACTTTAGGCGAGCAACGCGCTGGCGCGGAGGCGGGATAGGGGGCGGCGGTGTGGATGGCACCGCGAAGCGGGCACCGCCCCCTATCCGGCGTAGCGCCGAAGGCGACAACTACGCCGGAACCGCCACAATCACCTGGGCTGCGCGGAGGACGCGGTCGCCGGACTTGTAGCCCGAGCGCAGCACCTGGCTGACGGTGTCGATTTCGATATCCGTGCCGGGCTGCTGGATGAGGGCCTCGTGGATGGTCGGATCGAACTCCACTCCGGTCTCATCTATGCGGACCAGTCCGTACGTTTTCAGCGCAGCCTCCAGTTTGGCGGCGATCGCGGCGAAAGGGCCGTCCGCGAGGTCGCCGTGCTGGCGGGCGGCGTCGACGTCGTCTAGTACCGGCAGCAGCGCGTTCAGGACGCCGATGACGGCCATCTCGCCCGCCACGGCGCGGTCGCGCTCGACCCGCTTGCGGTAGTTGACGTACTCGGCCTGCAGACGGCGAAGGTCATCCCTGAGCTCGTCCGCCTCGACGGCACCGGGCGCACCCTGGGCTACCGATTCGGCGGCGGGCACCTCAACGCTGTTGAGGATGTCCTCCGCCTGGGACAGGGCATCCCCGGAACGGGAATCCTCAGCACCGGAGTCCGCACCACCGGCGTGCTCCTGGCCGGGGTGGCGGGCCTGGCCGGTCTTCGGATCAACCTTGCGGTGGTCGTGGATCACCGGCTTCTGCTGCTCGTTCTCCTGCTGTTCGGCGTCGCGCTGGCTCTCGGAAGAACCGTGCTCTTCTTCGTTACCGTGGTGCGGCATGATTACTTCTTCTCGTCTTCGTCAACGATTTCGGCGTCGACGATGTCCTCGTCGGAGCCGGCTGCCTGCTCGCCTGCGGGAGCATCCTGTGCACCGCCGTGGCCGTCGGGGGAACCGGCCTGGGCGTAGATGGCCTCGCCGAGCTTGGTCTGGGAAGCCTGCAGCTTCTCAAACGCAGTCTTCACGGCGGCGTCATCGGTGCCTTCGAGGGCCTTCTTGAGCGCGTCGACGTCAGCCTTGACCTCGGTCTTGACCTCTTCGGGCAGCTTGTCGGCGTTGTCCGCGATCAGCTTGTCGACGGAGTAGGCGAGCTGTTCGGCCGTGTTGCGGGTGTCGGTTGCCTCGCGGCGCGCCTTGTCCTCGGCTGCGTGCTCTTCGGCGTCGTGGACCATGCGGTCGATGTCTTCCTTGGACAGCGCGGTGCCGCCGGTGATGGTCATGGACTGTTCCTTGCCGGTGCCCTTGTCCTTCGCCGAAACGTGCACGATGCCGTTGGCGTCGATGTCGAAGGTGACCTCGACCTGCGGGACGCCACGGGGAGCCGGAGCGATGCCGGTCAGCTCGAACGTGCCAAGCGGCTTGTTGTCGCGGGTGAACTCACGCTCGCCCTGGAAGACCTGGATGGCCACGGACGGCTGGTTGTCATCCGCGGTGGTGAAGGTCTCGCTCCGCTTGGTGGGGATGGCGGTGTTGCGCTCGATCAGGTGCGTCATGATGCCGCCCTTGGTTTCGATGCCAAGGGACAACGGGGTGACGTCGATCAGCAGCACGTCCTTGCGCTCACCCTTGAGGACACCGGCCTGCAGGGCAGCGCCGACGGCGACGACCTCATCGGGGTTGACGCCCTTGTTCGGCTCCTTGCCTCCGGCCAGTTCCTTGACGAGGTCGTAGACGGCCGGCATGCGGGTGGAACCGCCGACGAGCACGATGTGGTCGATCTCGGAGAGCTTGATGCCGGCTTCCTTGATGACGTCCTGGAACGGCTTCTTGGTGCGGTCCAGCAGGTCCTTGGTGAGGTCCTGGAACTTGGCGCGGGTCAGCTGCTCGTCCAAGTGGACCGGGCCGTCCGGGGTGACGGACAGGTACTGGAGGGAAACGTTGGTGCTCGAGGAGGAGGAGAGTTCCTTCTTGGCCTGCTCAGCAGCCTCGCGGAGACGCTGCAGGGCAATCTTGTCCTTGGTGAGGTCGATGCCCTTGACCTTGAGCTGGTTCAGCAGGTACTCCACGACGCGCTGGTCCCAGTCGTCGCCGCCGAGGTGGTTGTCACCGGCGGTGGCGCGGACCTGGATGGTGGAGAAGTTGTCCTCGTCCTTGCCGACCTCAAGGAGGGAGACGTCGAACGTTCCGCCGCCGAGGTCGAAGACCAGGATGAGCTCATCTTCCTTGCCCTTGTCCAGGCCGTAGGCCAGGGCGGCGGCGGTGGGCTCGTTGACGATGCGCAGGACGTTCAGGCCGGCGATTTCCCCGGCCTCCTTGGTGGCCTGGCGCTGGGCGTCGTTGAAGTAGGCCGGCACGGTGACGACGGCGTCGGTGACCTTTTCGCCAAGGTAGGACTCGGCGTCGTTCTTGAGCTTCATGAGGATGCGGGCGGAAATTTCCTGCGCCGTGTACTTCTTGTCGTCAATGGCGACCGTCCAGTCAGTGCCCATGTGGCGCTTGACGGACGCGATGGTGCGGTCAATGTTGTTGACGGCCTGGCGCTTGGCGATCTCGCCGACCAGGACCTCGCCGGACTTGGAGAAGGCAACAACCGACGGCGTGGTGCGGCCACCCTCGGCGTTGGCAATGACGGTGGGCTCGCCACCTTCGAGAACGGAGACGACGGAGTTAGTGGTTCCGAGGTCAATACCTACTGCACGTGACATGGATTGCTTCCTTACTTTCCTTGGAATCTTGCGGAGATGGCCGCGGACCACAACGGGTCCGACCGTTATTGAGCGATCTACACTCAACTTTACCCAGACGCGGACATATGTCAATTCAAAGTTGAGCGACATCGACTCAACTTTGCTCCGCATCCGGGCCGCGGCCGCTCATCGCAGCCTAGATTCCCCGGATTCCAGCAGCCCCTCGGTCGCCTCCCGGGCACCATTTCGCCCTGCGCGAACCTGTGCACAGATCACCTGTGCACAGGCCCGTGCCGCAGACCACCTGTGCACAGACCCGTGCCGACGCCCGCGCCGGCTGGTCCCGCCAGCTTCCTTTGCGCTAGTTGCCGCCCCGCGCGTCGTCGTCGTCGGCAGCCTCTCCTGCTGCCGGCCGGCCGGTCTGCTGGGGGCGGGACGTTCCGGCGGTCCCGTAGTCGCCTTCGGGGTACTCCCCCTCCTCGGCGAGACCGGGCTCACCGGAGACCCCGCCCTCGCCGTAGTCACCCTCGGGATAGTCGCCTTCCACGTCGCCGACGACGGCCGCTCCGGCCACGCCGGCGTTGCCGTAGTCCCCCGCCGCGTACTCCCCCTCGATGGCCGTGGGCGGGACTTCGCCTGCCGTGCCGGCGGAGCCGTAGTCGCCCTCGACATACTGCCCCTCTGGTGCCGCGGCCTCTGCTTCATCTTCCGCCGGAGCGGCATCGACGTTCTGGGGCGCCGCTTTTCCGGGGACATTCTCTTCCGGTGTGTTCTCTTCAGGCCTGGTCTCTTCAGACATGGATGGATCCTTCCTGGACGCATCTGGCGCGCCCGTGCGGGCGCAGGGGCAGTCTATCGAGCGCCACGGCGGGGCAACAGGGGAACCTGGTTCATAGGGCAGCGCCGGCCGGCGGCAGCCCGGCGACGTCGGCCAGCACAGCGAGGTGGTGGCCAAAGAGCTCCTCCCTGGCAGTGAATGTGTCGGCGCCGTACTGGCCGAAGACTTCGAAGCTGACGGCGCCGAAGAGTGAGGTCCAGGCCAGCGCGCCGCGGGCCAAGAGGTCGTCCGGCACCGCCAGGCCGAACTCGGCCCGGATTTTCGCCAGATCCCCGGCCAGCCCGGCGGCCACGGCAGGACTCCGCCGGCCCGTCGCGGCAAGTCGCCCGGCCCGGAAGGCGCCGTCGAGGATTCCAATGAGGGCAGTGATCACCCTGGTGCCGGGACCGGTGGTCCGCTCGGCCGGGGCCTGGTAGCCGGGCACCGGACTGCCGAAGAGCAGGGCGTAGCGGGAGGGTTCGCGCAGCGCCCAGTCCCGCACCGCGCGGCCCAGGGCCGCAAAGCGGCCGCCGAAATCGGCTTCCGGCACCGCCACGACGGCGGCGTCCACTTCATCGCCCAGCTCGCTGTACGCATCAATCAGGAGAAGGGTCAGCAGCTCCTCCCGGTTCTCCACATAGCGGTAGACCGCCGAGGAGACGACGCCGAGATCGCGGGCCACGGCTCGGAGGGAGAGAGCGGCGGCCCCGTGCAACGCCAGGTGCTCCCGGCCCAGCCGGACAATATCGGCGACGGTCTGGGCCCGGGCACGCTCCCGCGGGGTGCGGGGCCGAGAAACCGCGGCAGCTGGAACAGTATCAATGCCAGTATCAACATCAGCTTCAATCCCGGTTTCAATCCTGTCTTCTGGCATGAGTCCAGCATTTCACAAACAAGAGCACTGTCAACAAACGTGAGCACCGCTCTTGACTTTGCCACGCCGGCGTCGCATCCTGAATGGGAGAGCGCTGCTCTCGCAATTTCAAAGGAGATGGAAATGTCCCAACCCGTTGCCTCCGGGCGCCAATCGTCCAGCCTCTATGTCGTCACAGGGGCCGGCCCGGTGGGCTGGACCGTCGCGGAACAGCTGGCCGCGGCGGGCCACCGCGTGCGCATCCTGACGAGGTCCGGAAGCGGTCCCGCCCACCCGCTGGTCGAAAAATTGTCGATTGATGTGTCGGAGCCTGACCGGCTCGACGAGGCTTTCCACGGCGCCACGGCGGTCTTCCACTGCATCCACGGCTCGCGGTACAACGCCGACGTGTGGGCCAAGGAACTGCCGGCCGCCGAGCAGAACGTGCTCGCCGCGGCCGGGGCGGCAGGCGCCGTCGTGGTCTTCCCGGAAAGCCTCTACTCCTACAGCGCACCGGAACGGCCGATGACCGAGCAGGGCCCGCGGGAGGCGCACGGCGGCAAGCGCGGCATCCGGACGGCACTTCTGAAGGCCCGCGCGGCATCCACCACCGCCACGGTGAGCGTGGTGGCGAGCGATTTCTTCGGGCCCAGGGTCCGCGGGGCGCATTCCGGCGAGCGCATGGTGAAGCCGGTACTGGCGGGCAAATCCCTGATGGTGGTCGGACGGGCGGACCAGCCGCATTCCTTCACGTACGTTCCGGACCTCGCGGCCGCCATGATCGCGGCGGCGGACAGGCCGCAGGTGTGGAACCGGGTGTGGCATGCACCCACCGGACCCGCGCTGACCCAGCGCGAGATCGCGGGGGCATTCGCCAAGGCGGCCGGGGCCCGGGCCCCGCGTGTCACGGCGCTCCCCGGCTGGGCGATGCGGGGGATGGGGGTCTTTTCCCCCGACATGCGGGAACTGGCAGAGACGCTGTATCAGTTCCAGCAACCGTTCGTGATGGAGTCCGCCGCAAGCCAGGCCGCCCTGGGGCTCAGGCCGACCCCGCTGCACGAAGCAGCCGCCGCCACCGTCGCCTGGTGGGGGGACCAGGGACAGTGACGGCGGCTGCGGCATTCGGTTCCGCCTAGCGGACTCCGGCCTCCTCATTTGCCGCAGGCAGGGAGGGCGCCCGCCGGGAGGTCAGAGCGTCGCGGGCGGCGGCATCGTTCCCGGGCCGGCCGAGGCTGCCGGGCCACCAGAGCCGGGGGCCGATGTCGTAGGCCAGCGCGGGCACCAGCAGGGAGCGGACCAGCACCGTGTCCAGCAAGACGCCGAACGCGACGATGAAGGCGAGCTGCACCAGGAACATGATCGGAATGACGCCCAGGGCCGCGAAGGTGGCGGCGAGGACCACCCCGGCCGAGGTGATGACCCCACCTGTCACGCCGAGGCCGCGCAGGATGCCGGGCCGGGTGCCGTGCTTGAGGGATTCCTCCCGGACCCGGCTCATCAGGAAGATGTTGTAGTCAACGCCCAGTGCCACGAGGAAGACGAAACCGAACAGGGGCACCGTTGCATCCGCCCCCGGGAAACCGAAGACGTTGTTGAACACGAAGGCGGAGACGCCCATCGCCGCCGCGTAGGACAGGACCACGGAGGCGACCAGCAGGACCGGCGCTAGCACCGAGCGCAGCAGCAGCATGAGGATCACCAGAATCACGCCCAGGACCACCGGGATGATGGTGACGAGGTCACGCTGGGCCGTGGTGTTGGTGTCCAGGGCGGTCGCCGTCACCCCACCGACCAACACGCCACCGTCAATCTTCTTCAGTTCCTGGCGGAGCGACGCCACAATGTTTTCCGCCTCAGTGGAGTCGGCAGCGTAGTTCAGCGTCGCGTTGATAAGGACCTTCCCGTCCCGGGCCGCCGGGGCCGCGGGGGCACTGGGGTTGGCCGGATTTGCCGGGGCGCCGGTCATGATGGGGACGCCGCCATCGGCCAGCAGATAGGCGCCCCCGACGCCGTTGCTCGCCTTGACCCGATCCAGCACCTCCTGGGCCTTTGCCTGGTCGGCCACGATCACCGCCGGACTGCCGGACCCGGCGTCGAAGTGCCGGCCCAGGGCATCTTGTCCGTCGACGGCGTTGGAGGCGGTGAGGATCACGTCAGTCTGGGCCACGCCATTGGCCTTGAGCTGCAGGATGCCGGCACCGGCTACCAGGAGCAGCAGGACCGAGGCAACCCAGACGGTGCGCGGCCGGCGGGCAACCAGCGAGCCGGTGGCCCGCCACAGCCCCTTCTGGCCCTCCAGCCCGGTGACCAGTTCCGGTTCCCGCTGGGTTTCGGGCAGCAGCTTGGGCCGGAACGGCCAGAACGCCGCCCTGCCCAGCAGCGCCATCAGCGCCGGCAGCAGGGTCAGGGCCGCGAACAGCGCGCATAGGATGCCCGCCGCCGCCACGGGGCCGAGGGCCTTGTTGGAGTTGAGGTCGGAGAAGAGCAGGCAGAGCAGTGCGATGATCACGGTGGCGCCGGAGGCCAGGATCGGCGCCCAGGCCGCCTTCCATGCGGTGAGGGCGGCGGCCGTCCGGTCGGTGGTGTGGGTCAGGGCTTCGCGGAACCGTGCCACGTACAGCAGGGCGTAGTCGGTGGCCGCGCCGATCACCAGGATGGACAGGATGCCCTGGCTTTGGCCGTTCAGCTGGATCCAGCCGGCCTTCGCCATGCCGAACACCAGCAGGATCGCGGCGCACAGCGCGAACACGGACGTGAACAGCACCATGACGGGCAGCAGCAGGGAACGGTAGACGATCAGCAGGATCAGGAACACGGCCCCGAGGGCCACGAGCAGCAGGATGCCGTCAATTCCGGCAAAGGCACTAACCAGGTCCGCCGTGAGCCCGGCCGGCCCGGTAACGAACGTCCGCATTCCTGCGGGCGCGGACCCCTGCACCTCGTTGCGCAACTCCTTGACTACCGTCTTCACCTCCGCAGAGGAAGGAATGGGCACCACGAACTGGACTGCCTTGGCGTCCCCGGAGGGGATGGGGCCGATCACCGTGCTGCCGGCCTGCAGGGCCTCCAGCCTGCCCTTGAGCGCCGCGGCCTCGCGGAGCTGGGCCGGGGTGAAGGCGGAGTCGCTCTCAACCACGATCACTGCGGGGATCTCCTTGGAGTCCCGGAACTTGGCCTGCCAGTCCGCGGCCTCGGTGGCCTCCGCCCCGGCGGGCAGGAATGATGCCTGGTCGTTTGATGACACCTCACTCAAGCGGCCGAATGTCGGGCCACCGACGCCGGCAACAGCCAGCCAGGCCACGACGAGCACGGCGGGAACCAGCCAACGCAGCCAGAACGGGACGCTCGTCGTCGTGGGCGAAGTCGTTTTCATGTGTCCTTCTAAGGTGCGCTTCGGTGCGGGGCCAACAATTAACTCCATAGTAGACTATCTCCATCTTAGAGATAAGTGGATGGCGCGAAGAGCCGGAGGAGAATGGAAGGACACCCGGCGTCCGGCAGCTGCAGCAGACGCTGCAGTAGACACTGAAGTAAGCTCCCAAGGAGGCTGCCGACAGCGCCGACCGGCCGCCGTCAGACCCTAGCGGCCGCATCAAGGGATGAAGGAGGTCCGCCGTGTCAGCCGAATCCGCAGGCCTATCCGAAAACGCGGCCCCATCCGAAAACGCGGGCCCGCCCGAAGCGGCCGGTCCGCCGCCCCTCGTCCGGCTCCTGCAGGAATTCACCCTCGAAGCCAACCGCTATGTGGACTCCGCCGGCGGCCGCAATGACATGCACCGCACGGATCTCAACGCCCTGGCCGTGATCATGCGGCACACGGCGCGCCACCAGATTGTCACTCCGGGGGTGCTCCGGAAAGAGCTGAACCTCAGTTCCCCTGCCACCACCGCACTGATCGACCGGCTCCACAGTTCCGGCCACGTGGTCCGCGAGCGCCAGGGCGCGGACCGCCGCCAGGTGCAGCTGCGCATGACCCCCAAGGCCTACCGCGACGGCAGCGCCATGTTCCTCCCGCTGGCCCGCCACATGGGCGCGGCGATGGAAAGCTTCACGCCGGAGGAACTGGAAATTGTTACCCGGTTCATGAACTCCATGATCGATGCCACCGTCCGGGCCGGCGAGGAAGCCGCCCGCGGGCCCGCATCGGAGCACCGCCCCGGCTGATGCGCAGCGCGCGGTCACAGGCGCGCAGCAGCCTCCGGCGGGCCAAGAGGCGCCGCCTCCGGCTGCGCAACTTTCGGTGTCACCTCCGGCTCCGGGCTCCGGCCGAAGCGCCTGCCGACGCCGACGGCGGCCGCTGCCAGTGCCAGCGGGACCCCGAGCGCCCAGCCGCTAAAGAGCAGGACGGCCACCATGACGGCCGCCGCCACGATTACGCCGTACCAGGCGACGGTCCGCGGCTGCAGCAGCCGGATGCCGGCGGCCAGGCCAAACGCGGTGACAGCCGTGAAGCACGCCGAGGCGGCCCCGATCTGGAACTGCATGTCGGTGAGTCCGGCAATGGCCGCGGCGAAGGACAACAGCGTCAGGACGGCCAGGGTGGCCAGGCTTCCGCCGGGCACCTGACCGCGCCCGCCGCCGCGGGCAAGGGCGGGCGGCAGCACGCCGTCGGACGCCAGGGAAGCCCCGAGCCGGCTGGCGCCGGCCACGAACGTGTTGATGGGGCCGAACGTCAGCACGGCGGCGGCGACGGCGGTGAGCGGGGCCGCCAGTGAGCCCAACCCCTTTTCCAGCAACGCCGCGACAGGCACCGCCGTAGCGGGCAGTTCCGGGCCGAGGACCGCCACCGAGGCGGCGACAACGCCGATGTAGACCGCGCCCACCACAATCAGGGTGAGCCACGTGGCCCGCCGGAGATCGCGCCCGGGGTTGCGGAACTCCCCGGCCAGGTGGGAGACGGCTTCCCAGCCGGCGAAGCAGAAGAACAGCAGGCTCGCGGCGCCGCCGACCGCCCAGTAGCCGTGCGGGGCGAAGGGCTGGAAATTTTCCGCCTTCGCGTGGGGCGCTGCGAGCACGACGGCGAGCGCCAGCAGTCCCACCAGCAGCACCATGAGCGCGAGTTGCATGCGGCTGGAAACCCTGATGCCGACGGCGTTGCTCGCGAAGGCGGCCAGCAGGATCACTGCCGCCGCGAGGACCGCGGCTTCCCGGCCGCCGCCTACGGCGTGGGCGATGTAATTGCCGCCGATCACGGCCGTTGCCGGGGCGCCGAAGGGAATCGAAAAATAAAAGAGGTACCCGGCCACCACCGAGGCGCGGCGCCCAAAGGCGCGCTTGACGAAATGGGCGATCCCTCCGGCGTCGGGCTCCTGGCGGCTCATTTCGGCGAAGCTGAAGGCGACCGGAATGCAGAACACCAGCAGGACCGCCCAGGCCAGGAGCGATGCCGGGCCGGCCTCCTTGGCCGCGATGGCGGGAAGCACTAGGACACCCGAGCCCAGGATCGCCCCGACATAGATCCCGGTGGCCCGGAACAAGCCCAGTCCGTTGCCGCTGGCGTCATTGCTGTTGTTGATTTCCACTCCTCCATTCATCCGCAGAATCTCCTGCGCCGGAAGCGGCAAAACTGACGCCCAGCCGCAAAAAACTGCCTGCCGGCGCGCGGCGACCGAAACGGCGGGCACACTGGGAGGGTCTGCACTTTTCCGATCGCGGGAGGGTAGCGTTCCATTATGAGTGCGCAGCAGCCTGACGATGTGTACACGCACGGCCACCACGAGTCGGTGGTCCGCGCCCATGCCTCCCGCACGGCGGAAAACTCGGCAGCGTTCGTGCTGCGCCATCTCATGCCCGGGGTGTCCGTCCTCGATGTCGGCTGCGGGCCGGGCAGCATCACGTGCGACTTCGCGGAGCTGGTGGCGCCGGGCAGGGTCACGGGCCTGGACCGTTCCCCCGGCATCATCGCCCAGGCCGCGGCCCTCGCCGCGGAGCGCGGCGTGGACAATGTCGACTTTGCCACCGGCAACATCTACGACCTTGACTTCCCGGACGAGTCGTTCGACGTCGTCCACGCCCATCAGGTCCTCCAGCACCTCACGGACCCCGTCGCGGCTCTGCGGGAGATGCGCCGGGCGGCCAAGGCCGGCGGGATCGTGGCGGTGCGCGACGCCGATTTCCACGGCATGAGCTGGTACCCGGCCATCCCCGAGCTTGACGACTGGATGGAGCTGTACCAGCGGATTGCCCGGCGCAACGGCGCCGAGCCCGACGCCGGACGCCGGCTCGTGTCCTGGGCGCAGGCCGCCGGGTTCACTGACGTGGCGCCGTCCGCCAGCAACTGGCTCTACGCCACCGGGCATGAGCGGCGCTGGCAGGCCCGGGTGTGGGGCGAGCGGGTGCTGCATTCATCCTTTGCCGACCAGGCGCTCGAGTACGGCTTTGCCAGCGAGGCGGACCTGGCCCGGATTTCCGCCGGCTGGCACCGGTGGGGCTCCACCGACGACGGCTGGTTCCTGATTCCCAACGGCGAGGTCATCGCCCGGGCGTGAGCGGCCGTCAGCGGTCACAGCACCGGCACAGCATGCCGAAAGCCTCGCCATAACTCCGCATCTGAGGCTGGGTACAGGCCGAAAACTCGGCCGGCCCGGCATCCGGGCCTCAGCAAAGGAGTTTCACAATGGCAAAGATCAACAAGGCCACCGCGGGCATCATGCTCGCTGCGGTAATCGGCGGCGGCGCCATCGGAGCGTCGGCCATCCCCGCGATGGCTGCCGATTCCACCAGCGGCTCGTCCTCGACCCAGGCCACCGATGGCTACGGCACCGGCGGCCAGCGCGGGCCCCACCAGGCCAACGGGAAGACGGAGGAGGTCCTCACCGGCGACACCGCGACGAAGGTCGAGGCGGCGGTGAAGGCCGCCCAGCCGGGCGCGACCATCGAGCGGATGGAGACCGACGCCGACGGCGCCACCTACGAAGCCCACATCACAAAGGCGGACGGCACGCGCGCCACCGTCCTGCTGGATGCGAACTTCACCGTGACCGGAACCGAGGAAGGCATGGGCGGCCCCGGCGGGGGCCGTGGCGGCGCCGCCACGGATGGCTACACTTCCAACGGCTAGCCCCTGGCGGGCCTTGGGCGCGCCCCGGGCACGCCCAAGGCTCGCGGCCCTGGCGGCACAACCATCCTCCGGGGCGGCTATTAACGAGTTTTCGACAGCCATTCCCTGCTTCCGGGTCTGCGGATAGGGTGCACTGGAAGACCTCACTAGAGACCCAGACAAGGAGAACCCCATGCGCAAATTGACGGCCGGCCTTTTCTGCTCTGTGGACGGCGTGGTTGAAGACCCGTTCCTGTGGCAATTCGACAGCTTCGACGCAGAGCTGGGTGCCGGGATGGGCGAGATGATGGGCCGGATCGACACCGCACTCCTGGGCCGCATCGGGTACCAGCAGTGGGCACAGTACTGGCCAAACGCCGAAAGCGACGCCGACTTCGCGGGGTTCATCAATCCGATCCCGAAATTTGTCGCGTCCCGGACCCTGACGGGGGCCCTCGAATGGCAAAATTCGCGGCTGATCGAGGGGCCGCTGGAAGACTTCGTGGCGGGTCTGAAGGACGGCGACGGCGGCGAAATAGGGATCTTCAGCAGCATCTCGCTGGTCCACCAGTTGCTGTTCGCCGGGCTGCTCGACACCCTGATGCTGATCGTCCATCCGGTGGTCGCGGGCAGCGGGCGGCGGCTGTTCAACGACGGCGATCCCCTTACCCGGCTGGAGCTACAGTCGTCCCAGCAGACCAGCAAAGGCAACATGATCCTCAGCTACGGCCTCCGCCGCGACTGACTCCCGTCATCAATCAGGCCGGCCACGGCCGGGACCGTAAACTTGGCTGGTGCAACCCTCACTTTGGCTGGCCCTGGCCGGCGCCGGCGTCCTGATCAGCTTCACTCCCGGCGCGGGCGCCATCAACACCATGAGCAACTCCCTGAACTCGGGATTCCGCCGTTCCATCTGGGGCATCCTGGGCCAGCAGGCCGCCCTCGTGGTGCACATCCTGATCGTGGCCCTCGGCGTCGGCGTGCTCGTGGCGAGCTCGCAGGTCGCCTTCAACGTGATCCGCTACGCCGGCGCCGCCTACCTGGTGTACCTGGGTATCCGGCAGTTCCTGCACAAGCCTGACCTGGACCAGGAGAAGGCCGCCGCCCTGCGCAACGAACCGGCGTTCTCCATGTTCCGCCGCGGCCTCTGGGTCAATCTGCTGAACCCCAAAGCCGTGGTCTTCTTCCTGGCCTTCATGCCCCAGTTCCTCCGTCCGGAGCAGCCGCTGCTGCCGCAGTACGTGGTCCTGGCCGCCACCGTGATCGTGATCGACGTCCTGGTCATGTGGTTCTTTTTCGCGGCGGCGGCCAGGTCCTTCCAGCGCTTCACCCGCGACGCGGGCGGACAGAAAGTCCTGAACCGGACGTTCGGAGGGCTTTTCGTCGGCGTCGGCGTCCTGCTGGCCGCGATCCACTAAACGCGCGGCCAGCTCGGGGCACGACTTCCTCGATGTAGGCAGTGACAGCGTCCCGGCTCCCGCCGTCAGACGTGGCCGGACGTGAGGTTCCGCAGATCGGCCTTCCGGATCTTGCCGCTGGCGGTCCGGGGCATTTCCGCCACGAAGACCACCGACTTGGGGATCTTGTACCGCGCGAGCCTGCCCTCGAGGTGGGAGCGGAGCTGCTCTTCCGTGAGCCGGGCACCGTCCCGCAGCAGCACTACGGCCCGCGGCACTTCGCCCCATTTCTCGTCCGGCACGCCGATTACCGCGACACTGCCTACGGCGTCGAGCTCGGCGATCGCCTGCTCAACCTCGGCCGGGTAGATGTTCTCCCCGCCGGAGATGATCATGTCCTTGAGCCGGTCGGAGATGAATACGAATCCGTCCGGGTCCTTGTAGCCCATGTCGCCGGACTTGAACCAGCCGTCAGCGGTGTAGGAATCCGCCGAGGCCTCGGGCCGGTTCCAGTACCGGTGGATGACGTTGGGACCCTTGATCTGGATCTCCCCCGCGGTTCCCGGCGCGGCGGGGCCCGCAGCCGGGTCCAGGGGATCGGCCACCCGGACATCGGTGAAGAAATGCGGCAGTCCGGAGGAGCCGGCCTTGTCCCGGGACCGGGCCGCCGGCAGCGTGGTGGCGCCCGGTGCCGTCTCGGTCATGCCGTAGCCGTTGGAGAACCGCAGCCCTCGCCGTTCGTAGGCTTCCAGGACCCGCATGGGCACGGCGGACCCGCCGCACGTCAGTTTGTTCAGCGAACTGAGGTCCGTGGCGTCCCAGTCCGGATGCTCGCACAGCATCTGGTAGGTGGTGGGCACGCCGCTGATGGTGGTTGCGCGGTGCCGCTCGATCAGCTCCAGCGTCCGGCCAGGATCGAACTTGGCTTCCAGGACCACGGTGCCGCCCTTCAGGAGCGTGGGCAGGACGCCCATGTCGAGGGAGGCCACGTGGAACATCGGGGAGATCATGAGCGCCACATCGGTGGAGGCAAAGTCGAAATCGACCAGCACGTTGACGCAGTTCCACGTGATGTTGCCATGGGTCAGGAGCGCCCCCTTGGGGTTTCCGGTGGTTCCGGAGGTGTAGAGGATCATGGCGGCGTCGTCCAGGCTCACGCGCTCGTCCGGCGGCAGCGCCGCACCCGAGGCGATCACGGCCTCAAATGCCTCCACCGCGGTCCCCCCGGCCGTACCGCCGCCGTCGGACGTACCGCCGTCGCGCTCGGCTGGATCGTCGACGACGATCAGCCCGCCCACCGCGGTCTCCGCCGAGCCGTGTTCCGCCAGCCCCGCGAGCGCCGCCGAGTGGACCAGCAGGACAGCGCCGCTGTCCCGGAGCTGGAACTGGATTTCCGGCGGGGCGAGCCGGGTGTTCAGCGGGACAAAGACCGCGCCGGCCAGTCCCGCGGCGAAGAGGGTCTCCAGGAACGAGGGATCGTTGTCACCCAGGTAGGCCACGCGGTCGCCCTTGGCCACGCCCCGGTCCCTAAAGGCGTTGGCGAGCCGGGTGGAACGATCCGCGAGCTCGACATAGCTGAGCTCCCTGTCCCCTGCAATGACGGCGGTCTTGATGCCCGACTTCGGGCGGCGCCGTTGCAGCCACGAGCCGATGCCAAAATTCTCCACGGCAAATCCTTTCTAGTTAGACGGTAGCGCCATCAGGCCGGGTTAGGACCCGACAGTCTGCAGATCGTTGTTCTTGGGCTCGCGGGTCAGCAGGATGAACACGATCGACACGACGGACATGATGGCCAGGTACCAGACCACGGCGGCGGTGTTCTGCCCGGAGTCCTTGAAGATCTGCGCCACGATGCCCGGCGTGAATCCCGCCCCGAGGAGGGTAGCGAGCTGGTAGCCCAGCGAGGCGCCGGTGTACCGCGAAGTGGTGCCGAACTGCTCGGACACGAAGGCCGCGAGCGGGCCGAACAGGGTGGAATGGATCATGAGGCCGACGGCGAACGCCACGAAGATCAGCCCGATGTTGTTGGAGGACAGGAGCTGGAACATCGGCGTGAGGTAAAGGATGAAGAGCATCAGGCCGCCGATCATCACGGGCCGCCGTCCCAGTTTGTCCGAGAGCCGGCCCCCCATGATCACGAAGGCGATGGACACGAAGGAGGCTGCCGCAAAGGCGAAGAGCACACCCTGCCGGTCAGCGCCCTTGGACACGGCGTAGGTCACGGAGAACGTGGCCAGCACCACCTGAAGCGCGAACCCCGCCGCGCCGGCCAGCATGGTGAAGATCAGGGTCTTTGGCCGGCGCAGGACCTGCAGGAGGGGAATCTCGCGGCGTACCGGTGCGCCCTGGACCGTCTGCTGCCGCTGGACATTCTCCCGTGCCGCGTTGTCCTGTTCGGCTTTCTCTTGTTCCAGCGCCGCCTTGAAGATGGGGCTTTCGGAGACCTTGAGCCGGACGAACATGCCGACGCCCAGCAGGACGAAGGACAGCAGGAACGGGACGCGCCAGCCCCAGGCCAGGAACTGCTCGTTGGGCAGGGCCGCGAAGGCGCCCATGACCAGGGTGCCCAGTACCGCGCCGGTGGGGGCGCCGGCGTTGACGAACGAGGCCGCGAAGCCGCGCTTGCCCGTTTCCGAGTGTTCAAGCGCCATGAGGGCGGCACCGCCCCACTCCCCGCCGACAGCAATGCCCTGGCAGACGCGGAGGAACACGAGCATCACGGCACCCCAGGCTCCGGCCACCGCGGCGCCGGGCACCAGCCCGATCAGGGTGGAGGCGATGCCCATGACCAGCATCGAGACAATCAGCATGTTCTTGCGTCCGAGCCTGTCGCCGAAGTGGCCGAAAATGATGCCGCCGAGGGGCCGCGCCACATAGCCGGCGGCGAACGTCCCGTAGGCGGCCACCACCCCCACCCATTCGTCCATGCCGGAGAAGAACACCTTGGGAAAGACCACGGCGGCGGCCGTGGCATAGAGCAGGAAGTCGTAGTACTCGATGGTGCTGCCGAGATAGCTGGAGGCAATGACGGTCCGTGCTTCACGGCGACGCGTACCCGCGTCCAGGGCCTGCAACTGCGAAATTTGGGACATCGTTGTTCCTTATGGCAGAGGGGTGAGGGTGTGGGCAGAGGGATGGGCGGCCGGAGCGGCTTACTTGTAGAAGCGGGCGAGGAACTCAGCCACGACGGCGGGCCGCTCCTGGCCTTCGATCTCGATCGTGTTGGCCACCTTGATCTGGGCGCCGCCCTTGACCTCAGTGACCTCTGCGATGGTGGCCCGCATGCGGATGCGGGAGCCCACCTTGACCGGGGAGGTGAAGCGGACCTTGTCGAGGCCGTAGTTGACTTTGGTGGTGACGCCCTCGACGTCGAACAGCTCGCCCCAGAACGGGATGATGAGGGAGAGGGTGAGGAAGCCGTGGGCGATCGGGGCGCCGAAGGGACCGTCCTTGGCGCGTTCCGGGTCCACGTGGATCCACTGGTCGTCGCCCGTGGCATCGGCGAATTTGTTGATTTGTTCCTGGGTGATTTCGCGGTAGTCGGTGACACCGAGGTCGGTGCCGGCGAGGGTGAGCAGTTTGTCGAAGTCGACGACGAGGTTGGGCATCTTTGGCTCCTGTGGTGGTTTGGATGGGGGTGAGGAACGACGCCGGGACCCGGCGTCGCGTGCGGCCGACGGCGGGTCAGCGGGTGAAGGCGCTTTCGCCGGTGAGGGCGCGGCCGACGATCAGGGCATTGATCTCGTGGGTGCCCTCGTAGGAATAGACGGCCTCGGCGTCGGCATGGAAACGCGCGACGTCGGACGCGAGCGTGATGCCGTTGCCGCCCACCACTTCGCGGGCCAGCGCCACGGTCTCGCGCATCTGCAGCGACGTCTGCATCTTGGCCAGGGCGGAGTCCTGGTCGCGGTAGATGCCTTTGGCCTGCTGTTCGGTCAGCCGGACCACGAGGGACAGCGACGAGGTGACGTTGCCGAGCATCCGGGCAAGCTTTTCCTGCACCAACTGGAAGGACGCGAGCGGGCGGCCGAACTGCTGCCGCTGCGCGACATACTTCAGCGCGGCCTCGAAGGCCCCGGCCTGGATGCCGGTCGCGATCCAGGCGACGTCCGAGCGCATGGCCCGCAGCATGGCGGCCACGTCCCGGAAGGAGTCCACGTTGTGCAGCCGCCTGGTTTCGGGAACGCGGACGGCGTCGAGGGTGATGTGGGCGTTCTGCATCATCCGCAGCGCGGTCTTGCCGTGGATCTTCTCCAGGGTCACACCCGCGGCCTCGCGGTCCACGAGGAAGGCCTTGACCTGCCCGTCGGCCACGTCGCGGGCGAAGACGGCCAGGACGTCGGCCGTGGCGGCGCCGCCGATCCAGCGCTTGGCGCCGTCCAGGACCCAGGTGTCGCCGTCCGGGCCAGACTCACGCCCCTTTTCCCTGCGGGCCGTGGTCGCCAGGCCGCCGGCGATGTCCGAGCCGGACTCCGGTTCGGTCAGCGAGAAGACGCCCTTGAGCGAGAAGTCGATGACCTTGGGCATCCACTCGGCCTGCTGTTCCGCGGAGGCACCGACCCGGATGGCGGTCCGGAACAGCCCGGCCTGGGCCGTGTAGAAGGTGGCCAGCGAGGCGTCCGTCCGGGCGAGTTCGAAGATCCGGAAACCCTGGTAGATTCCCCGGGCGGGTGCCCGCTCTGCTCCCGGGGCCTGGGTCAGTTCCGCCGGTTCCATGAGGTCCAGGTCGATCAGCGGCTTCGCCAGCTGGTCCGGGAAGTCGCCGCGCTCCCAGTAGTCGGCCAGGAGCGGGCGGGCCTGAGCGTCCAGGAATTCCCGCAGCCGCCCCAGCACCCTCCGCTCCCCGTCCGTGAGGAGGGACTCGGCATCGTAGTAGTCGCACACGCTGTAGAGGCGCTCCTGCGCGGCGGTGTCCGGGGCCGAGGATGCCGTGGCCGGGACTGCGCCGACGCTCACCTCAACCACCCAACCCGAGCAGGCGGACGGCGTTGTCCTTGAGGATCTTGGGCCGGACCTCGTCCCTGAGCGGCAGGTCCGCGAAGGCGCCCAGCCATTTCTGCGGGGTGATCAGGGGGAAGTCGGTGCCGAACAGGACCTTGTCCTGCAGGACCGAATTGGCCATGCGGACCAGGGACTCCGGGAAGTACTTCGGGGACCAGCCGGAGAGGTCGATGAACACGTTCGCCTTGTGGGTGGCGATCGAGTTGGCCTCGTCCTGCCACGGCACCGAGGGGTGGGCCATGATGATCTGCAGTTCCGGGAAGTCCGCGGCTACGGCGTCGAGCAGGAGCGGGTTGGAATATGCCAGCTTGATGCCGTAGCCGCCGGGGAGACCGGCACCCATGCCGTTCTGGCCCGTGTGGAAGATAGCCGGCAGGCCCAGTTCCTGGAGGGTTTCCCAGAGCGGGTAGAACTGCTCGTTCGAGGGGTCGAAGCCCTGCAGGCTCGGATGGAACTTAAACCCGCGCGCGCCGAGGTCGGTTGCCTGGTGCTTGGCACCCTGGATGGCGTCGGCGCCGGTGCGGGGGTCCACGCTGCCGAAGGGGATCAGGACGTCGTTGTTCCGCGCCGCCCCGGCAATCAGTTCCGGGATGCTGTTGGGCTCGTGCTTGAGCTGGGTCCGGGCGTCGACGGTGAAGACGACGGCGGCCATGTTCAGTTCGCGGTAGACCTCGGCGATCCGGTCCAGCGACGGCGTCCGGTCCTCGGCCTTGAAGTACTTGGCGGAGGCCTCGGTCAGGGCCGCGGGCAAGGACCCGTGGCCGTGGCCGTCCACTTCGAGGTGGACGTGCATGTCGATCGCATCCAGGGTGGCGGGGTGGATGCCGAGTTCGTAGCGCTGCGCGGGCATGGCTAGCCGACCTTCGCCGGTGCGGCGGCGGGCTGCAGTTCCTCCGGCAGCGGCAGGAAGTCCTCGCCGACGCTCTGCAGCTTGTCCCCGAAGAGCGCCTCGAAATTCTCCACGAGGTCCGCGTAGCCCCAGCCGCCCTCGCGGTATTCGGTAGCCGCTGCCTCGGGGTGGGTCCAGAGCTGCAGTCGGTCGCCACCGGCGCCGATCGCCTGGCCGGTGACTGCAGACGCCGCGTCGGAGGCGAGGAACGCCACCAGCCCGGCGACGTCGCCGGCCGTGCCGAAACCGAGCTCATGACGGAAGAACGCCGGCATGGCCTCGCCGCGCTCGTCGGCCTCGACAGCCTTCTGGAAGTACGGGACCGTCTTGGTCATAGCGGTGGCGGCCACCGGGATGACGGCGTTGGCGGTGACGCCGGCCTTCTTCATTTCCAGAGCCCAGGTGCGGACCATGCCCACGATCCCGGCCTTCGCGGCGGCGTAGTTGGTCTGGCCGAAATTGCCGCGCTGGCCGGTCGGGGAGCCGATGGTGATGATGCGACCCGGAACGCCGTGCTCCTTGAAGTAGCCGAAGGCCTCCCGGGCGCAGGTGAAGGTGCCGCGCAGGTGGACGTTGATCACGGCGTCGAAGTCGTCGTCCGTCATCTTCAGCAGGCTCTTGTCCCGCAGGATGCCGGCATTGGTGACCAGGATGTCCAGCCCACCGAACTCCGTCACGGCTGCCTGCACCAGCTGCCGGGCGACCTCGGAACTGCCCACCGGGGCGACGACGGCGGCGGCCCGGCCGCCGTCGGACTCGATGGTCCGGACCGCTTCCGCAGCGACGCCGGCGTCCACATCGTTGACGACGACGGCAGCGCCCTGGCGGGCCAGTTCCCGGGCGTAGGCCAGGCCGAGGCCCCGGCCGCTTCCGGTGACGATTGCTACTTTTCCTGACAGGCTCATTGCCGCTCCTTTGCTAGCTGCCGTGTGCATCCGGCCATGCGGCATGGGATGCTGTTCTGCATCCATGAAAATATGGATAGTTGAAAAAGTCAATGATTTATTTTTGGGACTATTGGAGTTGGCATGGCGACCGAAGCAGACGAACAGCTGGACATCGCACCGGACGAGAAGCTCATGGCGGCGACCATCAGCCAGGACGCGGGCTTCCTGCTGGCCAAACTTCATGCCGCGGGCTCGGTTCTGAACAACCGCGCGCTGGCCACATTCGGCCTCAAAGAGCGCTCCTATTCGGTGCTGGCGCTGGCCAACAGCGAACTGGAGCCCACCCAGCGGGAGATGGCCGAATTCCTCAGCCTGGACCCCAGCCAGATCGTCGCTTTGATCGACGAGCTGGAGAGGCGCGGGCTGGTGATCCGGGCGCCCGGGAAGCAGGACCGGCGGGCCAAGATCGTCTCGGCCACCGCGGAGGGGGCAACCATCTTCCGGCGGGCCGAAACCGCGGCGCGGGAGGCGGAATCCGCCGCCCTGGCCGGCCTCAATGGCACCGAGATCGCGGCGCTCAAGGGACTGCTCCGCAAGGCGCTGTGGGGACCGGCGGCCTGACCGCGGGCCGCCGGAGGAATAGCCTTGGGGCAGGAGGAGCCATGACCGTTCGGAGCGCCGGCATTCTGTTGTACCGGCTGGGAAGTGCATCCCCGCCCACCGGCGCGCCCCAATCCCGCCCGCCCCAATCCGGCCCGCCCCAACTGGAAGTCTGGATAGCCCACATGGGCGGGCCATTCTGGGCCCGCAAGGACGCTCAAGGCTGGTCCGTCCCCAAGGGTGAATACCCGGCCGACGAGGACCCGTTGGCGGCTGCGCACCGCGAATTCGCGGAGGAAATCGGCACTCCAGCGCCTGCCGCCGACTACCACCGGCTCGGCGACTTCCGCCAGCCCTCCGGCAAGATCATTACGGTCTTCACGGCCGAATCGGACTTTCAACCCGAACGAATCGTGAGCAACACCTTCACGCTGGAGTGGCCGAGAGGATCCGGCACGATCAGCAGTTTCCCTGAGATCGACCGCGCCGAATGGACCCCTGAACCCGAAGCGCGGTCCAGGCTGGTCAAGGGCCAACTCCCGGTCCTCGACGCGCTGGTCCGGCACCTGGGGCTTGGCCCGGCGGCACACGAGGAACCCCGTCATGACAAAAACTGAAAGTCGATTGACATTTTTTGTAACACTTCGCGGGGGCCAGCTAGCCAAGAGGCCCGGCATCGTTCATGCTTAGCTATGACCTCAATGTCGAGCCAGTACCGGATCATCGCGGTCTGCACCGGAAACATCTGCCGGTCGCCGATGGCCGAACGCATGCTGGCGGAGGCATTCCGGGCCGAGCACCTCACCGGGGCCGTGGTCGATTCCGCCGGCACCACCGCGTATGAGGCCGGCAGGCCCATCGATCCCCGGGCCGCGCGCAAACTCACAGCCCACAACATCGCCTCGGACCGTCACGTGGCGCGCGAATGGCGGCCCGAATGGTTCGCCAGCCGGGAGCTGATCCTGGCCCTCGACGTCGACCACTACGGCTGGCTCCGGCAGGCAGCACCGGATCCGGAATCCCTGGCCAAGATCCGCATGCTCCGCAGCTTCGACCCCGCCGTGGCGGACAAGGACCCGCTGGAGCAGGGCATCGAGGACCCGTGGTACGGCGGGCACACCGACTTCGACACCACCTGGAACCTCATCCGGGCCTCAATCCCGGGGATTGTGCAGCACGTGCGCACCGAGCTTCAGCGGCGGGACGGGCAACATCACGGCAGCGAAGGCCAGCGGGTACGCTCTATTTCATGAGCCCCGCACCCGTCATCATCGCAATCGACGGGCGGTCCGGCTCCGGCAAGACCACCCTGGCCATCGAACTGGCGGCGCGGCTTAGGGAACACCACAAAGTCTCGCTCTTCCACCTCGAGGACATCTATCCCGGCTGGAACGGGCTTGCCGCCGGGATTGAACGCTACGTCACCACCGTGCTTTCGCCCTTGCGGCGCGGGGAGAGCGCGGAGTGGGTCAGCTGGGACTGGGAGCGGCACTACGACGGCGACGCCCGCACCACACGCCCGGCAGAAATCGTCCTGGTGGAGGGCGTCGGCGCCGCCGCAGCGGCGGCACTCCCCCTGCTGGACGCCGTGATCTGGGCCGACTCCTCCGACGCCGACCGCCGGGCCAGTGCGCTGGCCCGGGACGGCGACACCTACGAACCGTTTTGGGACCAGTGGGCTGCCCAGGAAGCGGAGTGGCTGGCGGCCGACGACGTCCCGGCCCGTGCAGATGTGCACGTACTCAACCGTGCGGACGGCACCGCCCCCGATGACGTCCTGCAGGTCCTCCAGTACATCCCGGCCGTCGCCCCCGCCCTGCTGCCCGAGCTCGCCGCCCGGCACGGCCTGCAGTTGCTGGCAGAACGGATCGACGCCGAGCCCGAAGCCGAGCAGCTTTTTGCGGCGCTCTTCGGCGGTTCGGCCAACGCCGTGTGGCTTGACTCCTCGCTGGACCCGGCAGGCCTCGCCCCGGAGGCCGCGGAGCGCAGCCGCTTCAGCATCCTGGCCGACGACGGCGGCCGCTTCGGCCAGGCCGTCCGGCACAGTTCCGGACGGACCCGTATCAGTACGGGCCAGGCCACGGTGACCACCGATGGCCCGTTCTTCCGCTGGCTCGACGGCGTTTGGGGGCGCCGGGCGCTCCGGGCGCCGGAGGCCTACCCGTGCGAGTTCACCCTGGGCTGGCTCGGGTACCTCGGCTATGAGCTCAAACGCGAAACCGGCGGCAATGACGTGGCCGCCGCCACCCCGGACGCCTGCCTGATCTTCGCCGGCCGCGCCGTGGTCCTTGACCATGCCGAGGGCACGGTTTGGCTGCTGACCCTGGACGCACCCGACGCCGGGGACTGGCTCGAAGTGGCCCGCGCGGCCGTCGCCGCTGCCGCCTCGGCGCCCGGGTCCGCACGGCGGGGCTTAACCGCCCGGCAACCGGCTGCCCCGTGCTTCACTGCCCGGGACACGGAAGCCGGCTACAAGGCAAAGGTCACCGAGGCCCAGCGTGAGATTGCGGACGGCAACACGTATGAGGTCTGTCTGACCACGGCGCTCACGGCCGTCTCGCCTGCGGGCCCTCAGGGCTTGGATCCGTGGCCGACCTACCTTGACCTGCGGCGCCGCAATCCGGCCCCTTTCGCCAGCTTTCTGCGGTTCGGCGAGCTCGCTGTGGCGAGCACGTCGCCGGAGCGCTTCCTGCAGATTGCCGCAGACGGCAGGATGCGGGCCGAACCGATCAAGGGCACGCGCGGCCGGGACACGGAACCGGGCGCGGATGCGGCCCTGCGGGAGGAGCTGGAGTCCTCGGCCAAGGACCGCGCGGAAAACATCATGATCGTGGACCTGCTGCGCAATGATCTCAGCCATTTCGCCGTCCCGGGGTCGGTGGCCGTCAGCCGGCTGTGCGCAATCGAGAGCTACGCCACCGTGCACCAAATGGTGAGCACCATCGATGCCCGGCTGCGGCCCGGACTGCCGCGGGCCGAGGCGGTCGCCGCCTGCTATCCCGCCGGCTCGATGACTGGCGCCCCAAAGGTCAGCACCATGGCCATCCTGGACCGGCTAGAGGCCGCGCCGCGGGGCGTGTATTCCGGGGCGATCGGCTACTTCTCCCTGAACGGGGCCGCCGACCTTTCCGTGGCGATCCGGACCCTCGTAATGAGCGCCCTGGACGACGGGGCCGCGGAACTGAGTCTCGGCGTCGGCGGCGCTGTCACCGCCGACTCGTCCCCGCAGGAGGAGTTCGAGGAAGTCCGGACCAAAGCGTTCGGCGTTCTCTCGGCGCTCGGCGCTCAGTTCCCCCAAGGCTGAGTCCTGACGCCTGACGTTCCCGATGACTCGCGACCCCGGGGGCTGTCCCGCCGGAGGTCCGGGCTACTGCAGCACGGCCGACAGCCTCGCCACGTTGTCCACGTATTTGACCTTCATGGGCCGTTTCATCCAGTCATCCAGCACCAGCTCGTGCGAGATGCTGCGGTAAGTGTCCTCCACGGCACGGATCCGCTGCACGATGTCCTCACCGAGGAGCATCACGGAGACCTCGAGGTTCAGCGAGAAGGAGCGCATGTCCATGTTGCTGGAACCCAGCACAGCCACCTCGTTGTCAATCGTAAAGTGCTTGGCGTGCAGCACGAACGGCGCCTTGTACAGGTAGATCCGGACGCCCGCCTCGAGCAGCGCTTGGTAGTACGACTGCTGCGCGTGGTGGACGAGGAACTGGTCGCCCTTTTCCGAGACGAACAGTTCCACCTCGACGCCGCGCTGCGCCGCCGTCGTTACGGCATAGAGCAGCGAGTCGTCCGGGACGAAGTAGGGGCTGCAGAGCGAAATCTTGTGCTGCGCAGAGTAGATGAGCGTGTTGAAGAGCCGCAGGTTGTTCTCGGTGATGAAACCGGGGCCGCTGGGGACCACCTGCGCCGTGACGTTTCCGGGGTGGGACTCCGGCTCGTGCTCCAACTGCTCTTCAAGGGATTCATCGGTTTCGCTGAGCCAGTCGGTCGCAAAAACCACATTCAGGGTGGTGACAATCGGCCCGCGCATGCGGGCCATGAGCTCCACCCATTCTCGGCCCACCTTGCGGTGCTTGGGGTTGTTGTAGGAGGGCTCGATCAGGTTCTGGGATCCGGTGAAGGCGATCTCGCCGTCGACCACCATGATCTTGCGGTGGTTGCGGAGATCCGGCCGGCGCCACTGGCCGTGCACCGGGCTGAGCGGCAGCATGGGCCGCCAGCGGATCTTGCTGGCGTTGAGCCGGGCCTTCAGCTGTCGGTAGCCCTTGATGCGGAGCGTGCCGAGGTGGTCGAACAGGACGCGGACCTCGACGCCGCGCTCCGCCGCCTCCTCCAGTGCGGTGAACAGATCGTCCGTGACATGGTCCGTGCTCATGATGTAGAACTCGGCGTTGACGAACCATTTGGCGCCACGGACCGCCTCGGTCATCGCCTTGATGGAGTCGGGGTAGCCGGGCAGCAGCTCAACGTTGTTGCCGTCCACCATCGGCAGCGATCCCAGCGTCTTGTTCAGTTCGGAGGCGGACGCCACCCATTCAGGTCCGTCGTAGCGGCTTTCGACAGCCTGCAGTTCCGACGTCCCGGCCCGGATCCGGGTGTTGACCGCCTCCTGCTGAGCGCGGCGGCGCCGGGAGAGCCGGAAGTTGCCAAACAGCAGGAACAACAGAAGGCCCAGGGTGGGCACAATGAAGATGCACAGCAGCCAGGCCATCGCGGTGGTGGGCCGCCGGTTTCCGGGAATGATGCCCAGGACGAGCACGCGGATGGCGAAGTCGATCACGGTCAGGATCAGAATCGCCCAGGGCGGTAAAGTCTCCGCCAGCGGAAATGACCACAGCACAGGCGAACCCCTCAAAGTACAAGGCCCGCGGAACAGTTCCGGAACGGGCAACCAGCAAATCCTATCCCGGGACCACCGAGACTAAGCTGTAGCCATGACCACTCCTGCCCCTGTTCCTGCGCCCGCGACCGTGCTGGTCTTCCTGGACCCGGCGTTCGACGGCGGCCGCGTTGCCGACGCGACGCAGCCGCAGCTGATGGCCACGGACCTGGGCGCCACCCGCGGCGACGGCGTTTTTGAATCGCTGCTGGCCGTCGGCGGCCGGCCCCGCAAGATCCAGGCACACCTGACCCGGCTGGCCGGTTCGGCCCGGCTGCTGGAGCTGGACATCCCTGCCGAGGACGCCTGGCGGCGCGCGGTGGACACCGCCATCGGCGAGTTCCGGCGCCAGGACCCGGCCGCGGCGGCGACGGGCGGCACGGACGAGGTTGTGGTGAAGCTGCTCGTCACCCGCGGGCCGGAGGGCGCCGCCGCCGCCACATGCTGGGTCCAGGCCTCCGCCCCCGCGGCCGCGGGCCGCCGGCAGCGCGAGACCGGAATTGACGTCATCCTGCTGGACCGCGGCTATGACAGCGAAGTCGGCGAGCGCGCCCCCTGGCTGCTGCTCGGCGCGAAAACCCTCTCCTACGCCGTGAACATGGCAGCGCTGCGCTACGCCCACCGGCACGGCGCCGCCGACGTCATCTTCACTTCCGCGGACGGCCGGGTCCTGGAGGGACCGACGTCGACCGTTCTGCTGGCCCATCTGGAAACCGCGGACGACGGCGCCGGCGGCGTCCGCACAATCCGGCGGCTCATCACGCCCCAGCTGGACAGCGGCATCCTGCCGGGCACTTCACAGGGTGCCCTGTTCACTGCCGCCAAGGCTGCCGGCTGGGAGCTCGGCTACGGCCCGTTGGAGCCGAAGGACCTCCTGGACGCCGACGCCGTCTGGCTGATCTCCAGCATCCGGCTCCTGGCCCCGGTCAACCACATCGACGGCCAGGAAATCGGCACCCCGGAACTGCGACGCCAACTCACGGCCGAACTCAACGCCCTGTTCGCCACGATCGAATAGTTCTGCCACTCCCTCATAGCAACCGTGGCTTGCAGGAAGGCCTGAAGACCCTGTCCGCCACAGTGGCTAAGTGGGACGATCCATCCATGAGCGTGAGCCAGGAACCGTCCGCGCGGAACAGTGCGCGCGGCAGGCAGCCAAGAATTTTCCGGAGGCACCGGCACCGACCACCCGGCAGTTGAGGACTTTTGATCTGCGGCGCCGGGAAGCGGAATTGAAACTCGAGCAAGTCCTGCAGGGGCCCCGGCATAGACGCGAACCGCACAGCGGGGCCCGCGGGCCCTCGCCGTTCTGCCTTTAGGGCACATGGGTGACGGGCCGGCTCCCGGTGGAGCTCATCCCGTGACAGCCGATGGCGCGGGATCCTGCTTGGCCCAAAGCTGTCCGGAACCGCGGAAGTGCCCGGGGTCACATGCCGCACAGCTGCCGTAGGTATCGGCAGAATTCAGGGAATCGCCCTATCGCTATGAACGGCAGTCCAATGGATCAGGCAACCCTTGTTGGCTACGCATTCGGCTATGTTGTTACCCTCGTCGCCATTTTCATATTGTGTTTGCCCCTCATTTTCGGATTAGTGCTGCTCATGCTCTTGGCCGGTGCCGTGCGGCTGATCCTCCTCCTGGCGACTGCCCTGACCGTTGGGCTGATCCGGTTATTCAGGAGCCCGGCCGGCAGCCCGCCCAGGACCCGACATGGATCCCATCTCATCACGCACTGACCGGACCGTGGCCGGGCGTGCCGGTCCTCACCAGCTTTGCGATCCGGCATCCCGGTAACGACGGCGTTTTGCGGGAACACGCCGTCGCCCCGCCTCAAACGTGGGGAGACTCAGCGGCTGCGTGCGCGCACTACATCTAGGCTGGCGCTGGCGACTCACCCCAGGGCGTCCGCGGGAACTGCCGGGCACCGCCGGAACGAGGCGGCGTTGAACGCCGGGAGCATGAAGGTTGCCAGCACGGCGTCGAGCATTTCCGGGGCCCACTTGCTGTTCTCCCCGAGGGTCGCGCAGACGCCCAGCACCACAGGGGTTCCATCCGCGCGGCGGCGGATCTGGACCTGGACCGGCCCGGTCAGCCCGAGCGTGCGAACGGCGGCGAGGCCCAGCTTCCGTACGTCCCCGGCCTGGCCCGCCGGCACCCTGCGGCTGACTTCATCGCTGCCGGCGCGTCCATACGGAGTCCTGGTCTTCTCGAGGACCACCACCACAGGCGCCATCGCGTTGCGTGCCGGGGTGCCGAACACCAGGCAGACGTAGTCGGCGCCCGGGATAAATTCCTGGACAACTTGCCCCGCCGGCATGTTCTTCCAGCTCACGGACGCGGTTCCGGCCAGCACGTGGACACCACGGGATCCTCTGAAGACCCTCGACTTGACCACCACCGGGCCGCTGAGGCCGGCGAGGGATGCCGGGGCGGCGGCTAGGTCACCCGGAACGGCGAACCGGGGAACCGGAATGCCAGCTGCCTGCAGCGCCCAGGCGGTGAAAAGGTGGTCGTTGGCGAGGGCAACCGCGGCAGGGTCGCCCACGATGATCCGCACGTCCTGGGCGAATCCGGCACGGCCCGCGGCCAGGGCCGGAAGTTCCACCGTGAGGGTCGGAATGATGACGTTGATGGCTTCGCGATCCACCAGCCGGCGCAGGTCCAGGATCATGTCCGGGTCCGTCGCGGGCAGGAGCCTGACCGCGGCTGCGGCGGGAGCATCCTCCGCCTGACGGGTGTCGGCGCGGGCATCGGAGCCGAGATACGGGAGGCCGCGGGTTTCGAGCTGGGCCGCGACGGTCCGGCCGGCGGCGCTTGCTATCCCGGTTACCAGTATGCGCGGGCCCACAATTGCTCCATTCCGCCGTCACGGCCGGGCCGCGGTTGCGGCTGCGACGGTTTCGGCACTCGATTCACAGACAACTTGTTGATGGACAGACGACTCGATTTACGGACTGCTCGATTCACAAACTGCTCGAATCAGCTGCAACTCCGGCCGACACGTAGGACCTTTGTCCCAGTAGACGGCGAAAAGTCCGCGCGCACACGAGTGGGCGGTACCCGAAACTGGAGTCCGCTACTACTTGTGTGAGTGCCTGCATACGATCCACCAGCCGGCACCAGGGGTTGGGCATGGCCCGGTTACGGAACATGACGACGGCGCCCGTGCGGGCGGCGTTGTAGGTGTTACGTTTTTGGGGAGTAATGAGAACCGGTGCCAAGCCCTGACTGGCCGGTCGGCAACCCTCCCTTTCGCGGCGGGGTGCCTCAGGTGAATACTCGGCATATCGACCATTCGAGCTGCAAGCGTGAAAGAGGAGATCCGTCGTGCCCGACACGTCCACACCCGCGGTACCCGAAAGACTCAGTACCCCAGCCCCCGGCACAGCCCCCAGTGCAGCAACCAGTGCAGCAACCGTCGGCGAGGAAAAGCTGGCCTACCGCCTGTTCACCGGCGCGGATGACCGCGCCTTTTGTGAGCGCGTGTCGGCCGCCCTGGCCGAGGGCTACGTCCTGCACGGGAGCCCGGCCGCCAGCTTCAACGGCAGCACCGTGATGGTGGCGCAGGCGCTGGTCCTGCCGGCCGCGATTGCCAGCGCGGACGCCGCCGTGGCCAATGCAGTTGATGAGCTCGACGCCGACGAGTTTGGCGTTGCTGGGGCATTCGAGGGCCACGCATGAGCTACGCCGGAGACCTCAGCCCCAATGAGGCGTGGGCCAAGCTGGAGGCGGGAGCCATTCTGGTGGATGTCCGGACCGAGGGCGAATGGGCCCACATCGGCATCCCGGACACTGCATCCGCGGGCGAAAGGCGAAACGATCCGCTCTTCATCCAGTGGAACCTCGCCGGCGGCGCGCCGAACCCGCACTTCGTGGAACAGCTAACGCGGCAGGCACCGGAGGACACCGCCGTCGAACTGGTCTTCCTTTGCCGCTCCGGTGCCCGGTCGATCGCCGCCGCGACGGCCGCGACGGCCGCCGGCTACACCTCGTACAACGTTCTTGAGGGCTTCGAGGGCGAAACCGACCGCTTCGGCGAACGCACCGTCAACGGCTGGAAGAACCGCGGCCTGCCCACCAACCTCGGAAAGATCTAAGTGACTTTCAATCCCGACGCCGCCGGCTGGGCCGCCGACACCCAGGCTGTCCGTGGCGGCCTGGACCGCACCGGCTTCCAGGAAACCACCGAGCCGATCTTCCTCAACTCAGGGTTCGTCTACGAGTCCGCGGCCGCCGCCGAGCGCGCCTTCACCGGGGAGGACGAGCGCTTCGTCTACTCCCGCTACGGCAACCCATCCGTCGCGACCTTCCAGGAGCGGCTCCGCCTGCTTGAGGGAACCGAGGCATGCTTTGCGACGGCGTCCGGCATGTCCGCAGTCTTCACCGCCCTGGGCGCGCTGTTGGCGGACGGCGACCGCGTGGTCGCGGCCCGCTCGCTGTTCGGCTCGTGCTTTGTGATCCTCAACGAAATCCTGCCGCGCTGGGGTGTCGAGACGGTCTTCGTGGACGGCCCGGACCTGGAGCAGTGGCAGTCTGCGCTGTCCGAGCCGACCACGGCAGTGTTTTTCGAGTCGCCGTCGAACCCCATGCAGGAAATCGTGGACATCGCCGCCGTGAGCAAACTGGCGCATGCGGCCGGCGCCACGGTGGTGGTCGACAACGTCTTCGCCACCCCGCTGCTGCAGCGCTGCGGGGACCTCGGCGCCGACGTGATCGTCTACTCCGGCACCAAGCACATCGACGGCCAAGGTAGGGTCCTGGGCGGGGCCATCCTGGGCACCAAGGAATTCATTGACGGGCCCGTCAAGCAGCTCATGCGGCACACCGGCCCGGCGCTCTCGGCCTTCAACGCTTGGGTGCTCACCAAGGGCCTGGAGACCATGGCCCTGCGCGTCAACCATTCCTCGGCCTCCGCCCTGCGGCTGGCCGAATGGCTCGAGGGACAGCCGGCAGTCGGCTGGGTGAAATACCCGCTGCTGCCGTCCCACCCGCAGTACCAACTCGCGGTGCAGCAGATGAAGGCCGGCGGGACTGTGCTCACGCTGGAGCTTTCGCCCTCGCGCGGACGCACTGCGAAGCAGGCCGCCTTCGCGCTGCTGGACGCGCTGCGGATCATCGACATCTCCAACAACCTTGGCGATGCCAAGACCCTGATCACGCACCCGGCCACCACCACGCACCGCGCGATGGGCCCGGAAGGCCGCGCGGCGATCGGGCTCAGCGACGGCGTGGTCCGGCTTTCGGTGGGCCTGGAGGACGTCGAGGACCTGATCCGCGACGTCGGCCAAGCGCTCAAGCAGGTCTGAACCCGGAGATTCCGCGGGCGCCTAGGTCCAGGCCATCTTGAGCGCCCGCCAGGCGTCGTCGTCGAGCATGCTGGACGGTGTGACGGCGACGGCGGCCGCCCCGCCGGAGACGGACGCCTCCAGCCCGGCCGCCAGGTCTGCGGCCGAGATACGCCCATCCTTGGCCCACATCCCGACCGAGATGGCGAACTTGCCGGACCGCTTCGCCATGGCTTTGGCCAGCTCGGCGGAGTAGGAGGGTGCGGCGTCGTTGAGACCGAAGTAGTCCCACAAGACCAGCCGGTCCGCGGCCGCGGCGAGCAGCCCGTAGTCATGGCCGCTCTCGGGCCGGTCGCCGGCAGGATCGTGCCACGGCGCCCGGACGTCCATGTCGAGGGTGGCACCGTTGGCGTGCGCGGCCGTCGCCGCCTTGGCCACGACGGTTGCCACCGACTTCGACCGCCAGGCCCCAATACTGGGGTGTTCGACGTCGATGTCCCCGCCCGCGAGCCGTGGCCAGTCCGTCCCGCCAGCGGCCAGCAGGTAGGAATCGCGGTCGTCGCCGCCGTAGGTGTTGTTGTCGAACATCAGTTCCGTCAAGGCCACGGCGTCCGGCTGGTACCGCCTGGTGACCTCGGCCACGAAGTCCACGAGCCGTTCCCCGACGGGCCCCGTTGTGAGGGCGGTGACGCTGGCGAAGGCCTTGGACCGGGTGCCGTCGAAGTTGATGGCCGCCAACCCCGGGTTCGTGCTGATCCAGCGCGGGATCAGCAAGTCGATGGTCAGCGTGATCCTGCGCTTCTTGCCATCGCCGCGGGTCCCCAGCGCCTTGACTGCCTCGGCCACGTGGTCACGGCCCGGAACAGCCTCAATCTCGGGGTGGGCGGCCCACGGGAACGCCGTCCAGTCCAGCCGCCCGACGCTGATGGTGACGCTGTTGGCGTTCACCTCGTCGAGCCGTCTGGCCAGTTCCGGCAGTGTCGAGGCGGCGTCGACCACGGTTTCGTAGCCGACGCCGACCGTACGCTCTGCGGCGGATGCCGCCGGTTCCCGCGGCCCCCCGCACCCCGTGGCAGCGAGCGCCAGCACCGACAGGAGCGCCAGGGCAGGGAAGGCGGCCGGTCTGCGCCTCAAACGCTGACCTCCGCGCGCCCGGCGGGGGCGGTGACGCTGACCACCCCGGTCCGCGTCTGCTTGTTCCAGCGCGCTTCCGTGCCGCGGAGTTCCTGCGCCAGCGCGGCCACCATGGTCAGGCTGGTGAATACGGAATAGAGCGGGACGAGCGGGAGCACCCACAGATGCCGCAAGTCCTTCCACGCCCTGTTCATGGCCAGGGCAAATACCGTCAGCAGCAGCGTGATGAACAGCCCCACCCAACCAAGGAGTGCCCAGATGTCGGCGCCGAGCGGGCTCCGGCCCAGCCCCAGGAGAAAACCCAGGTCCAGGAGCACCAGGATCTGGAGCACCGGGAGGACAACCATGGTGATGGTGTTGAAGAGCAAGTACGCGCCGAACTGGCCGTGCCGGAGGTTGCCAATCATGCCCTTGTGGACGCCCATGGTCTGCAGCAGGCCGCGGGCCCAGCGGACGCGCTGGCGCCAGAGCGCACGGACGGTTGACGGCGACTCGGCATAGACCAGCGCCCGGGGAGCGAAGACCACCCGGTAGCCGGCCTTGTGCACCCGCCATGTGAGTTCCAGGTCCTCGCCCACCGTGTCTTCGCGGAACGGCCCGATCTCCTCCAGCACCCGACGGGGGAACGCCCCAATGTTGCCGGAGACGATCGGAAGACAGCGGATCATGGTCAGTGCCCGCCGGACCATCCCGGTGCCGACATGGCTGATAAATGCCAGCATCCGGGTCTGGACCCGGTTCAAGTTCACCGGCCGGTCATCGCCGCACACGGCCCCGGTGCGCTCATCAGTGAAACCCTGGAGCATCCGCTTGACCGTATTCCGGGAGAAGATCCCGTCCGCGTCGACAAACATGAGGACCTCGCCGGTGGCCTGGCGGATGCCCAGGTTCAGTGCGGCCCCCTTGCCGGCGTTGGCCTGGGTCAGCACCGTGATCCGGGGGTCCGTTGCGGCGAGAGCGTGCATCAGCTCGGCCGTATTGTCAGTGGAGCCGTCATCCACGAGCACCACCTCGTACCGGTCGTACCGGGTGAGCTGGATCGAGCGGACGCAGTTTTCGATCACGGTCGCCTCGTTGAACGCCGGGACAATGATCGACACACTGGGCCAGTCATCCAACAGGGTGGGCGCTGCGCGGCGGCGGCGGCGTGCCGCCCGGAGTTCAAAACCGACGGACAGCGGCAGCACCAGCAGTTTCACGAGCCCGAACACCAGAATCGGCAGGCCGAGAAGGAGCAGGAGGAACTCGGCCCCGGGGATGGCTGATGCGGAGGCGGATTCAAACCAGGACATGGGCGTACGCTCCTGTGCTTTGCCGGAAGGACGCCGGGTTGAAGGATGGAAGGACAAACGACGCCAGGACGGCGTCGAGCAGTTCCGGGGCCCGCTCGCTGTTCGCGCCGAACCGTGCGTTCACTTCGAGGACCACCGGGGTCCCGTCGGCACGCCGGCGGACGTCGACGTCGACCGGGCCAGTGAGGCCCAGCGAGCGGACGGCGGCCATGGCCACATTGCCGACGTCCACGGCCTCGCCGCCCTCGGCGCGGCGGGTGGTCACGGCGTTGCCCACGTTGCCCTGCGCCAGTTCGGTCTTCTCCACGACGACGACGAACGGCGCGGTCCCGCTGCGCGCCGGCGTGCCGAACACCATGGGGCCGTATTCGGCACCCGGGATGAACTCCTGGACAATCTGGCCTTCCGGCAGGTGGTGCCAGTCCACCTCCTCGCGGCCGTCGATGACAATCACGTCGCGCCCGCCGCGGGAGACCCGCGGCTTGACCACCACTGGGCCGCCGAGCGCAGCCATGGCCGCGCCGGCGTCGGCGAAGTCCCCCGGCACACCGAATCTCGGTACCGGCACCCCGGCCGCGTGCAGCTGCCAGGCCGTGAAGAGCTTGTCGTTGGCGAGGGCCACCGGACCGGGGTCGCCGATGATTACCCGTACGTCGGCCCCGAAGGCGGCACGGAACGCCGCAAGCTGCGGGAGCTCCTCACTCACCGTGGGGATGACCAGATTGATGCCCTCCTGGACGACGAGCCTGTGCAGGGCCGAAACCATATCCGGGTCCGAGGCCGGCGGCACCCGAACGACGGTGACGCCCGCCCCCGCGGGCAGCTCGCGGATATCGGTGCCCAGGACGGGAACGCCGCGGGACTTCAGCTGGGCCGCGATGGCGCGGCCCGCGGGGCCGCCGGCGCCGGTGACCAGCACGCGGGGCTTCACAGCTTTTCCATTTCCGTGCTCAGCAGACGGACGGGTTCGTAGGCTTCGGCGACACGGCGCCTCGCCTGTCCTCCGCGGAACGAGGCGATGCCGCGGACCCGCTCCGGCGTCATGTAAGGCTTGGCGAGCTGGTCGCTGTGCAACTTGACGGCCTCGACCTTGGCGTCGACGTATTCGTCGATGTCGACGAATACACTCGGGCTGAAGTCCCGGGTTGCCGACGGGCTCTCGTAGCAGAGGATCGAGTGGTGCTGGCGGGCGGCCCGCAGGGTGGCCATGTGGACGGCCTGATGGTCCTGGTGCTGGTCGTGGTTGGAGTGCGTGAGGATGATGTCCGGGTTGTACCGGGCGATCGCGGTTTCGATGACGCCCACCATTTCCTGGCTGTGCCGGTTCAGTTCCGTGTCGGTGAAGCTGTGGTGGGTCATGCCGGTGAGGCCCATGAACGCGGCGCCGCGCTGCGCGTCGAGGGAGCGTTCCAGGGCATCCCCGCCACGGTTGCCATCGCTCATGACGAGCCCTTGCACCTCATGTCCGGAGTCGACGAATTTGGCCAGCGTCCCGCCGCAGGCAAGTTCAAGATCGTCGGGGTGGGCGCCGATCGCCAGCACTCTGCGGGGCTGGCGGGCCGGGACTCCGCCGGTGCGCAGGGCCGTCATAGTAACGCCCAGGGACGCGAGCCCTCCAAGCGTGGCCGTGAGGCTGGCGGTCCGCCACAACTCGGGTGCGTCGAGAATAAAGCAGGCCAGATTTGCCACCAGCAGCATCGAGCCAGCAAGGAGGCAAATCCTGCGGAGTAGCTCGGGGCGGCGCAAGCGGCGGTGGAACCAGGATCGGCCAAGGGCGGCGGCGGCCACAAAAGTGATCAGGAAAACAATGAGCAAAACATAAATCGAGACCATGTGAATTCAATTCCTATGTTGAAGTTCGGCACCCCAGTGCCGGGCCGGATTAAACGGTTTGATCTTCAGGCCCGGGCGCATAAACGAACCGGGCTTTGGGGCGTGAGGCGGGGCATTTCCCGAATCGGCTCGCAGGCACCTTGGCAGGGCGCCTGCCGGCGAAAGGTGCAGCCACGGTGGGCTGTGCGAGCACTACGGGGCATTGACCAGCGCGTATGTGGCTCAGCACAACCGCCCCCCGGCGTGTTACGTGACATTGTGAGACCTTCTGGAAACCATCTAAAAACCTTGGATTTACTCCTCAAGTAAAGGCGAGAGGCCTATCAGCACACCCGAGTAGGCACTACCCGAAACCTCAGCGAACTGGATTAATGGCCGGTGCAGGTAGTACTCATATTTCGTGTTTCGACTACCCGGACTGGGCATTTCGCAGCCCGAACGCCGGCGTGCCGAGCTGCCCGGATCAACTAACTGGAAACAGGCTGGGAAACAATCCTTAAACAACCGTGATTCCGTATCAGAATTCGGCAATAAATGCGCCCTGTGCGGCCCTATTTCCTTTTGTTACCCCACAGCGCTCAAGCAGGTCTAGCCCTCTAGCACCCCCAAGGCCGCCTGCGCCCGGCGCCTGGTCAGCCCCGGCGCACCCGGCCCAAGGGCGAACCCTCGTCGGCCCGGGCCTCGGGGGCGGACCCCTGCGTGGGCCCCTGAGTCGTCAGTTCGACAGCCCGTTCGACGACGGCGGGCAGTCCGCCCGCCCGGAACGGCCCGCGCTGCAGCTGCGAACCGGTGCCCTCCGCCAGGATCCGTTCGACGCCCCCGCGCACCAGCTCCAGTTCGCCCTGCTCTTCAAGCACCGGCGCCACGAAATCCACCAGTGCCCTGGCCACGTCCGCCGCCGGGGCAGGGGTGAAGGTGCCAAAGTCCAGGAGCTCCCCGCGCAGCCCGCAGTTGCTGGCCTGCCAGGCGGCCATCCGCAGCAGCAGCGTGGGCACCGGGGCGGGGTCAACGCCGTCGTTCCACTCCCGCGCCGCCGACTCGACAAGGGCGCGCACCAGTACGGCAATCAGGGCAGCATCCTCGGCCCGCAGGCACACATCGGCGACCCGGATCTCCACGGTGGGATGCTGCCGGGCCAGCCGCGCGTCGAAATAGACCATCCCCTCATCCATCAGGACGCCGCTTTGCACCAGCCGGGTCACCACCCGGCGGTAGATTGGCAGGCTGCCGAAGATCATCGTGGGACCCGACCCCGGCCAGCGGTTCCACGCCTGGGTGCGGTAGCTTTCGAATCCGGTCTCGGCCCCGTTCCAGAACGGGGAATTCGCGCTGAGTGCTATCAGCACGGCAAGCTTGTCGCGGATCCGGTCCATCACGGCCACGCCCTCCTCCGGGGACTGCACAAAGGTGTGGACGTGCAGGCCGCAGGTCAGTTGGTTCCGGACGGTCAGTCCGAAGCGTTGCTGCATGGTCGCATAGCGCGGATTCGGTGTCAGGTGTGTGGCCGAGCCTTGGGGCGACGTGGCCAGGGCCGCGACGCGGCCGCCGTGCGCCCGCGCGGCCTGGTCCGCCCGGGCCCGGCCCCGCCTGAGCTGCCGGAGCAGTTCCGTGTAGTCGAGGCAGGGATGCGTCTGGGTCTCGATCTGTTCAAGCTTGAGCTCGTAGCTAAATTCGGCGCCCTCGTGGACCGGTTTCTCTGTCGCGGCAATCCTCGCGGTGTCCTGCTGCTGCGGCGGAACCAGGCTGGGCAGCATCAGGTCGGCGAGGGCCAGCAGCATCCCCGATTCGGGGTCCACTATCAGCAGTTCTTCCTCCACGCCGAACGTGCGCATGAATCTATTGTGCGTCAGGATCCGCGGAAACGCCCCTACCCCAACGCGGGGTCACTCCGCACCCAGCTCACCCCTTTCGGATGGCCGCGATCTGACTCGGCGTTTTCTTGGGCTTAATCCTGGAAGTACTCGATCTTCGCGCCGATGGTGTTGAGCCTTTCGGCCAGATCCTCATAGCCGCGCTCAATGACATAGATGTTCCGCAGCTCCGAGACGCCCCGGGCCGCCAGCATGGCCAGCAGCAGGCAGGCGGCGGGGCGGAGGGCCGGCGGGCAGCCCACCTCGGCGGCACGCCACTTGGTGGGCCCGTTGACGTAAATACGGTGGGGATCGAGCAGTTGGACCTGGGCGCCCAGTTTGTTGAGCTCGGTCAGGTAGATGGCCCGGTTCTCGTAGACCCAGTCATGGATCATGGTCTGGCCATGGGCGTTTGCGGCGATCACCGCGAAGAAGGGCAGGTTGTCGATGTTCAGGCCGGGGAAGGGCATGGGGTGGATCTTGTCCTCCGGCGCCCGCAGCTCCGAAGGCTTGGTGGTGACGTCCACCAGACGGGTGCGGCCGTTGCGGGCAAAGTATTCCCCGGAGACCTCGAGCCGCTGGCCCATCTGCTCGAGCGTGGCGAGTTCAATTTCCATGAACTCGATCGGGACGCGGCGGATGGTGACTTCCGAGTTCGTCACGATGCCGGCGGTGATGAGGCTCATCGCCTCGATCGGGTCCTCGGACGGGAAGTATTCGACGTCGGCGTCGATCGACGGGCAGCCGGTGATCTCCAGTGTGGTGGTGCCAACCCCCGCGATTTCCACGCCGAGCATCTGCAGGTAGAAGCAGAGATCCTGCACCATGTAGTTGGGGCTGGCGTTGCGGATGACGGTGGTGCCGCGGCGGTGGGCTGCGGCCATGATGGCGTTCTCGGTGACGGTGTCGCCGCGTTCGCTCAGCGCGAAGGAGCGGTCATGGCCGTCCGACGGCGGAGCCTGCACCGCGTAGAACCCGGATTTCGCCTCCACACTCAGGCCGAACTGGCGCAGTGCCTGCATGTGCGGCTGGACGGTGCGGGTGCCGAGGTCGCAGCCGCCGGCGTATGGCAGCCGGTAGATGTCTGCCTCGTCAAGCAGCGGGCCCAGGAGCATGATGACGCTGCGGGTCCGGCGGGCTGCCTCCACATCCATGGATGCCAGGTCCAGGACCGCGGGGCGGCGGATCTGGAGATCGTTCGCGTTCAGCCAGGTGCACTCGACGCCGATGCTGGTCAGCACCTCCACGATCCGGTTGACTTCCTCAATCCGGGCCAGCCGGCGCAGGGTGGTGGTCCCGCGGTTGATGAGGCTGGCGCACAACAGCGCGACGCCGGCATTCTTGCTGCTGTTGACGTCCACCGCGCCGGCGAGCGTGCGGCCGCCCTCGACACGGAGGTGGGTCATCTGGGGCCGGCCCACCTTGACGATGCTGTGCCCGACGATCGCCTCCAGGCGCTGGATCATCTTCAGGCTCAGGTTCTGCTTGCCCTGCTCCATCCGGGCAATGGCGCTCTGGCTGGTGCCGAGCTCGGCGGCCAGTTGTCCCTGGGTCCAGCCCTTCGCCCCGCGGGCTTCGCGGAGCAGGAGGCCTACATGTTCAGCAGTCGGTTGAGTCATGTCCCCGAAAATATCACGGATGATTTATTAACCCCCGGCATTCCCGCCGGAATGCCGTTAATCTCACAGGGATACCCGCATCATGCGATAACCGGCGGGCCGCGGCGGGCTGCAGCCCGGACACGGTGGCGGCGCCGGCTACTGGCGCGTGAGGAAGACCAGGTTCCAGGTGCCCGCGCCGAGGGCCGCGGCGACGGCGGCTGCGGCGATGCCGAGCCCGCCCAGCAACACCCAGGCGTCGAGTCCGCTGAACGTGGACGGCCGTGCCCAGGTCCGCGCGGCGCCGCCGAACCCGCGTGCCTCCATGGTCACCGCGAGCCGCGACGCGCTCCGGATCGCCTGCACCAGCAGGCCGAAACTCTGGCCCAGGGCGGCGCGGCACCGCTGATAGGGGTTGCCGCTCGAGCCCACGCCGCGGGCCCGCCGGGCCATGCCGATCGTCTGCCATTGCTCGGCCATGATCCCGACCAGCCGCATGGCGGCCAAAGTGCCCAGGACGAACCGGTGCGGCAGTTTTGCGTTCTGGGCCAGGGCGTCGGCCAGGTCTGTGGGGTCGGTGCAGCTCATCAGCAGCACCGCAGGCAGTGCGATCGCGAGCCCGCGGAGCATGAACCCGATCCCCAGCTGCAGGGAGCCGGCGCTGATGGACCAGATCCCGGCGTCGAACAGGACGGATCCGGCGTCGGGCGCCAGGATGGTGGTGCTCCAGCCGCCCAGCGCCGCCGCGAGGATCAGCGGCCAGCCGCGCTGCCACAACAAGGCCAGGGTCAGGCCGGCCAGCGGCAGGAGCAGCAGTTCGAAGGCCAGCGCCACCGACGCGGAGACCCAGTCAATGGACAGCGCCAGGACCAGCGTGATCAGGGTGACCGCCGTGAACTTGGCGAGCGGGTTGGCGCGGGTCAGCAGCGCATGGTTGCCGCGCAGGTTCAGTGCGTCCCTCATGGCGAGACCCCCTCCGGCAGCTCAAGATCCGGGCCGGGTGCATCCGCGGCGGCAGTTTGCCGTGGCCGGAGGCGGAGTTCGGTACCGCCGAGCACGGCGCTGAATTCGGCGTCATGGGTCACGGAGACAACGGCGGTGCCGGCGTCGAGGAGCTCGGACAGGAACGAGGCGAGTTCGGCCCAGGTGTTGGCATCCTGGCCGAAGGTGGGCTCGTCCAGGACCAGCACCTGTGGGTGCGCCGCCAGCACGGTGGCTACCGAAAGGCGGCGCTTCTCGCCGCCGGAGAGCGTGTAGGGGTTGGCGTCCACGAGCTCCGTCAGCCGCAGCCGCTCCAGCAGCTCGTCCACGCGGTCTTCGCCGTAGCCGAGGTGGCGGGGGCCGAACATGAGCTCGTCCAGGACCCTGCCGGTGACGAACTGGTGCTCGGGTTCCTGGAACACGGTGCCTATCCTGGCGATCAGCTGCTGGGCCTTCCACCGGTACGGATCGGTTCCGGCGCCCGCGCCGGCGCGACCATCGGCGCGACCACTGGCGCCCCCACTGAGCTCCGGCGCGGCCGAGACCGTCCCGGCAACAGGCCGCAGGAGGCCGGCCAGCGTCAGCGCCAGGGTGGACTTCCCCGCGCCGTTCGGTCCGGTGATGGTCAGGGCCTCGCCGGCGCGCACCTGGACCGAAACCCCGGACTGGACCGGGCGCGGCGCGATCGTGCGGAAGCCGTTGCGGAGCCCTGCCCGCCGCGGCCGCTCGCGGGACACCGCGAGCCCGTCGGCCGCGAGCAGGAGCTGCCCGGCATCCCGCGCCGCAAGCCGCGTCCGAGTCGCCGGAACGTAGCCCGGCACCCAGACGCCCGCACCGATGAGCATGTCCCGCGCCTCGGCCAGGACCCGGTCCGGCGGCCCGTCGATCAACACCGCGGAGTCCGTGGCGGACCCGGGCTGCAGCACCACGATCCTGTCCACCAGGTCTTTCCAGACCGCCACCCGGTGCTCCACGACCACCAGGGTGGCGCCGGTCTTATCCAGGCAGCGGCCCACGGCATCGCGGACTTCCAGGACGCCGGCGGGGTCGAGGTTGGCGGTCGGCTCGTCGAGCAGCAGCAGCCCCGGCCGCATCGCGAGGATCCCGGCCAGCGCCAAACGCTGCTTCTGTCCGCCGGAGAGGGCCGACGTCGGATGGTCCAGCGGCAGCCGGCCCAGCCCGACGTCGTCGAGCGCCTCGCGCACGCGCGGCCAGATCTCCGCCGCCGGGACGGCGAGGTTCTCCGCCCCGAAGGCGACGTCGTCGCCGAGCCGGGAAAGCACCACCTGCGTTTCCGGGTCCTGCTGCACAAGCCCGGCGCGGCCGCGCTGCGCCCGTGGCGGGGCACCGTCGATCAGCAGGCTTCCGGTCTCGTCTGTGTCTTCAGGGTCGCCGGCGTCGCCGGCTGGGCCCGAGGTGCCGGCCGCGCCATCGCCCAGCACGCCGGCCAGGGCATGGAGCAGGGTTGATTTGCCGGCGCCGGAGGGGCCCAGCAGGAGCACGCGCTCCCCCGGCCGGATGTCCAGGTCAAGGCTGCTGACCGCGGGCCGGGGCCTCCCGGCGTGCCGCCAGCCCCAGCCGCGGGCCGTGACGGCGGCCGGCCGGACGCCCGTTGAAGATGTCATGAGTCGTTTGCAGCGTTCAGGAGAAGACGGGCTCCGTGGCGGCCTTGCGGGAGGCAAACGAGCCCAGCACACCCGTCTTGGCCAGGCCGCGGGTGGCCAGCCAGGACAGGCCGCCGGCAATCACTGCTCCGGAGATGGTGGTGAAAACGATGTAGGCGAGCTTGTCCCCGGCTTCGTAGGCGATGTTCCAGCCCCACGGCAGGAAGGAATCGTTCAGGCCGCAGAAGAGGCCCGCCCCGGCTCCGGCCAGCAGGGACACCGGCAGGTTGAACTTCTTGTAGAGGAACGCCGCGAAGACCAGTTCCGCGCCGAGGCCTTGCAGGACGCCGGAGATCAGCACCGTGGTGCCGTACTGCGACCCCATGATCAGTTCGCCCGTGGCCGCCACGGTTTCGCAGAAGAGGGCCGCGCCCGGCTTGCGGATGATGAGCATTCCCAGCACTGCCGGGATCATCCATCCGCCGGCGTAGAGTCCGGTGAGTGGCGGGTAGAGCGCATTGACCGGGGTTGAAATCAGGTTCGCCCCCTGATCCCACGCCCAGAAGATGACGCCTCCGGCCACGGCGATCAATGCGGCCACCACAATGTCCACCACACGCCAGTTGAAGTTGCGCAGTGCGGATGAACGGTTCGTGGAACCATGCTGTGCTGAAATATCTGTCATGTCGTCCTCCTGAGGAACAGGAGGGGAGGGTGCTCCGGCCGGCCTCGGCTTCCGCCGCCCTCCGCGCACCCTGAGAACTCGACTCCCTTGCGCCGGTACTAACCGGATCAGGTTCGAGGGTCTGCGGCTGTCCGCACTCTCAGCGCCCACCAAAAAAGGTTTCCCCGGATTCCTCCGGTGATGCCCGACGGCGGCGCTCCCCTGTCGTAATTATTTAGCCCTTGTGGGCTGGCTCAGTTTACACCCGAATGGTCGAGTTTTCAGTGGTGTGCTGTCACAATCGGGGACCGTAGCCGGACGGTCCCAGCGCCCGGGAACGGCCGCTTGGTAGAGTCAGCGTGTCGGACACCCGGACCGCCAGCGGGCGGCCTCGTCACCCACCGGAAAGCTGGATTATTTTGACGCAGACACCAGCCGCTCAAGGTCCCTCCGGGGAATTCGACCCTGACGCGAGCGAGCCGCAGCCGCCCGGATCCCTGGCGGCGCTCATCGGCCGGGTGCTGGCCGAGATGGATGAGCTCCAGTTCGCGTCGTTCAGCAAGGACGACGCCCTGGACCTCGGACTCCTCCTTGTCGAGCTGGGCCGGCAACGCTCGCTGCCTATCGCCGTCGACATCACCAAAGGCGAGCAGGTGCTTTTCCACGCAGCGCTGGACGGCGCCACGCCGGACAATGAGCGCTGGATCAACGCCAAGAAGCGCACGGCCATGCGGTACGAGGTCCCGTCCCTGCTGGTGGGCCTCCGGGCCCGCGCTGCCGGCGGAAGGATCGAAGACAACGCGTGGTGGGATCAGACGGAGTTCGCCGCCCACGGCGGGGCGTTCCCCATTTACGTGCGCGGCACGGGCGCCATCGCCGTCGTCACGGTCTCCGGCCTGCCCCAGAAGGCGGACCACGAACTCGTGGTCGAGGCCCTGCGGACGGTCCTCACACCGGAACGCTAGGCTAGGGGCAACCCCGTTCCCGTCCCAAGGAGACCGAAGAATGAACATCCTCATCAAGCTGCTCGGCACCGGCATCAGCCTCATTGCCGGCTTTGCCGGGACCAAGCTGGTGGACACCATCTGGGAAAAGTCCACGGGCAACAAGCCGCCCAAGGGCCAAGACGACGACGTCCCCACCACGCTGCGTTCGGCCCTGACGTTCGCCCTGATCTCCGCATCGGTCAGCGCCATCATCCAGGTGCTCGCCAACCGCGGCACCCAGCGCGCGGTCACCCGCTTCGCCAAGACCCAGGACATCGTCTGAAGGATTCGGCTAGCCGCGGCACCGGTCACGGCTAGCCGCGGCACCGGTCGCCGCGCCGGTCACCTAACGGGCTCAGCGGCCGGCTTAGTCGTCGTCCACTCCGTGCGTGGCCGCCTGCTGGGCGGCCTTCTGGACTACGGCCTCGAGCTCGTCGGAGCTCAGCAGCTCCGGATGCAGGTGCTTGGTCCGGTAGCCGGCCCGGCCCACCATGTGGGCGGACACGGGGACGGTGAGCAGCTGGAAAAGCCAGGCGACCAGCAGGACGGGCCACACCCACCAGGTGCGCATCTGCAGGCCAAGGGCCGCCAACAGCAGGAACAGGCCGAGGACCTGCGGCTTGGTGGCGGCGTGCATCCTGCTCATGAGGTCCGGGAACCGCAACAGCCCGATGGCGGCGGCGAGTGACATGAGCGCGCCGATCACCATGAACACGGCGGAGACGGCATCGATCAGTGTTTCAGGATTCACGGGCGCCCTCCCTCCTCTCAGCCACGAACCGGGCCACGGTGACCGAGCCGACGAAGCCGATGAGGGAAATCGCAACGAGCAGCATCAGGTTGTTGAGGTGCCGGTTGACGGCCATGTCGATGCACAGGGCCGCCCCGAAAATGGCCAGCAGCACGTCCGCGGCGAGAACCCGGTCCAGCAGCGAGGGGCCCCGCCCGATCCGGACGATCGCCCCCGCGGCGGCCAGCGAAAGTACGACGGCGGTCACCGTCAGGACGGTCTGCATCATGCGGCGATCTCCTGTGTAAGGGCGGACAGTTCGTCTTTGGTCCCCATGATCCTGATCAACCCGGCCTCGGTGTCCCGAACCTCCTTGCGCAACTTGGCCGCGTCCTCGGCATTGCGGACGTTGATGCCGTGGATGTAGAGCGTGGACGTCGACCTGTCCACCTCCACCACGAGGGAGCCCGGAATCAGCGAGATAACATGCCCGGTGGCCGTGACCAGGAGATCGGAATGGCTCCGGAGCGGCACGGCGACGATTGCGCTGACCACGTCGGGGCCGCGGACCACGGCGAGGTACAGTACCTGGAAGCTTGCCGCGACGACCTTTCCGAGGAAAATGAGGGCGAAGGGCACGGCACGGAGCACGTTGAAGCGGCCGCCGAGCTCCACCGGCGGCAGATAGAAAATGCGCGCCACGAGCACGGCGATGAGGGCCCCGAAGAGGAGATTGCCCGGGCTGAAGTTCTGCCAGAGCGCGCCCCAGACAAAAACAAGCCACACCAGCAGCGGCAGTTCCTGACGCAGCGAGATCCTTTTCCGGCTCATTTGCCGCCGCCCTGCGACTGGCCCTGCTGCTGGCGCGGCCCGGGCTGGGCCGCCGGCGGCACCGGCGGCACCGGCGCGTCCTCACCAAGCACCGCGTGGATGTACGGGGACCTGTCCAGCATCTCCTCGGCGGACTGGTCGGCCACCCTGAACAGCGGCCCGGCGAAGACCGTCAGGGCCACGCCAAAGGCCACCAGGCCCAGGGTGGAGCCCACCATGGTGCGGGGCAGCAGGGTCACGTTCGTCTTCCCGGCACGGTCACCGGTGGCGGAGTCGGCCGGTGCCGCCAGGAGCACCGGGTCGGGGTGCTCAGCGTCCTCGGGCTTGCGCCAGAACGCCCGGTTCCAGACCCTCGCGATCGCCAGCAGGGTCAGCAAGCTGGTCAGCACGCCGCCGATCACCAGGGCGTAGGCCAGCGGCGTGCCCAGTTCGACGCCTGCCTGAAGCAGCCCCAACTTGCCCAGGAAACCCGAGAACGGCGGGATTCCGGCCAGGTTCATGGCGGGAATGAAGAACAGGACCCCCAAAACCGGGGAGAGCTTGGCCAGCCCGGCCACGCGGTCCATCGACGAGCTGCCGCCACGGCGTTCAATCAGGCCGGTCACCAGGAACAGGCTGGTCTGGATGGTGATGTGGTGGGCCACATAGAACACCGCGGCCCCCAGGCCGGCCACCGTGGACACGGCCAGGCCGAACACCATGTAGCCAATGTGGCTGACCAGGGTGAAGGACAAGAGCCTCTTGATGTCGCTCTGGGCCAAGGCGCCGAGGATGCCCACCACCATGGTCAGCAGCGCCGCGACCATGAGCGGGGCGTTGAGCGCATCCCCCGGGAAGAGCAGCGTCTCCGTGCGGACCATCGCATAGACGCCCACCTTGGTCAGCAGCCCGGCGAACACCGCGGTGACCGGGGCCGGTGCAGTGGGGTAGGAGTCAGGGAGCCAGAAGGACAGCGGGAAGATGGCGGCCTTGATGCCGAAGGCCACCAACAGCATGACGTGCAACAGCGTCCGGGTGCCCTGGTCGAGGTCCCCGAGCTTGATGGCGAGGTCCGCCATGTTGATGGTTCCGGTGGCGCCGTAGATCATGGCGATCGCGATCAGGAACAGCACCGAGGACACGACGGAAACCACCACGTAGGTCACGCCCGCCCGGATGCGCGGGCCCGTCCCGCCGAGGGTGATGAGCACGTAGCTGGCCGTCAGCAGGATCTCAAAGCCGACGTAGAGGTTGAAGAGGTCTCCGGTGAGGAAGGCGTTGGACACCCCGGCCACGAGGATCAGGTAGGTCGGGTGGAAGATCGAGACCGGCGCGTCGCGGTCGCCGTCGGCCATGCCCTGTCCCGTTGCGTAGATCAGCACCGCAAGGCTCACGGTCGAGGACACCACGAGCATGAGCGAGGAGAACTGGTCCACCACGAGAACGATGCCCCAAGGCGGCAGCCAGCCGCCGATGTCCACCGCGGCCGTCCCGCCTTCCCAGACGGAGGCCAGCAGCCAGCATTCCAGCAGCAGGGTCAGGCTCAGGATGGCGATGCTGATCGCGCGCTGGGCCCGGGGGTAATGGATGAGCAGGAATGTCAGGGCGGCGCCCAGGATTGGGAGTACGACGGCGAGCGGGGCAAAGCTGGTGATGTTCACTCTTCGCCTCCTTCCGGTCTGGGGTCAACGTTCAGGGAGCCGGGCTGTTCTTCAGCAGCGGCCTTGTCGGCCCGCACGGGGCGGTCACCGGACATGATGGTGACTGCCTCGTCGGGGCCGACCATGGCCAGCGGGAACTCTGAAGTCTCGACCGGGATCACGGAGTCGTCCTCGGCATCGAAGCTGGGCGTTTCTGCGACGCGGCGGTCCTCGGCGTCGTCCTGGATTTCATCCTGGCGGGCCAGGACCCAGGTGCGGTAGATGATGCCCAGCATGAACGCTGTGACGGCGAAGGAGATCACGATCGAGGTCAGGATCAGGGCCTGCGGCAGGGGGTCGTTGTAATCCCCCGCCGGGGTGTCCTTGTCAAAGATCGGCGCCAGCCCGGCGTAGCCGCCGGTGGCGAGGATCAGCAGGTTGGTGGCGTTGGCCAGCAGCATGAGGCCCAGCAGGACCCGGGTGAGGCTGCGCTCAAGGATCAGGTAGATGCCACAGGCGTAGAGGGCGCCCATGACCGTCAGTAGGGTCAGGTTGACGCTCACGTTCTCCCCTTGGAAGTGGTTTCCGCTTCGGCGGCCTCGTCGGGGGCTCCGCCGCTGTCCTCGTCTTCGGACGGCTCGTCGGGCTCTTCGAAGTGCTCGTCGATTTCCGCGCCGAGGCTGCGCAGCACGTCCAGGGCCAGTCCGACCACCACGATGTACACACCGATGTCGAAGATGGTCGAGGTGACGAACTTGATGTCGCCGAAGACCGGTAGCCACAGCTCCACGATGGCGCTCTGGAACACCTCCCCGCCCAGCAGCAGCGGGGTCATTCCGGCGGCCGCCGCCGTGGCCAGGCCGATCCCCAGCAGGGTGCCGGCGCCGACGGGCGTGGCTTCGCGGAGTTCGAAGCGGCCGCCGGCCAGGTAGCGGATGGTCAGGGCGAGGCCGGCGGTGAGGCCACCGGCGAAGCCCCCACCGGGCAGGTTGTGGCCGGCGAGGAGCAGATAGAGGGAGAACACGATGATCGAGTGGAAGATCAGGCGGGTGACCACCTCGAAGATGATCGAGCGGCGTTCGGGCGCCAGGGTCCGGCCGGCCACCAGCCAGGCGTCGCGCGTGGCGGCAGCGAACCGCCGGTTCATCGCCAGGGCGGCGTCGTCCCTGGTGCTGCCCCTGGCCCCGGTCCGCCGGCCCACGGTCCCTTCCGCGACGGTCGCGGACGTCCGAATGCGGTCGCCGCGGCCCCGCACGAAGATGAGGCTGGCCACGCCCGTGGCGGCCAGGGCCAGGACGGAGATCTCGCCAAAGGTGTCCCAGGCCCGGATGTCCACCAGGGTCACGTTGACGACGTTGAGGCCGCCGCCGCCCTCATAGGCCAGTTGCGGGAACTGCAGGGAGACCGGCGGCGCCACCCGGGCCCCGAGGGCGTAGATGGCTACGAAAATCATGGTGACGCCGAAGGCCAGGCCGATCACCACACGGATGACCCGGTATTTGCCGCCGGTGCGGTCCCGCAGCCCCGGCGGAAGGCTCCGCATGGCCAGCACGAACGCCACCAGGATGATGGTTTCGACCAGCATCTGGGTCAGGGCAAGGTCCGGGGCCCCCTGCAGCGCGAACATCAGGGCGATCCCGTAGCCGGTGACGGACACCATCAGGACGGCTAGGAACCGCTTATTGGCGCGCACCGCTGCCAGCGCCCCGATGACGATCCCGGCGCCGGCCACCAGTTGCAGGGGCGCTCCGGGATCTATGAAATAGAGACCCTCCGGCAGCGGCTTGTTGGCCAGCAGCAGCGCCGTCAGCGGCAGGACGAACGCCACGGTCAGGATGACGGAGAGGTAGAAAAACAGCGATCCTCGCTGGGTCCGGCCGGTAATCCAGACCGCGGTGTCGTCCAGGGCGCCGATCGTGTGCTGGTAGGCGCGGTCGCTGTCGATCCAGCCCGGCACGAGTGTCTGGAGCCGGGCCACGGCGTTGCGGCCGTAGAACATGGCCAGGCCCAGGACGAACGTCACCGCGGTCAGCCCCAAGGCCGGGGTGATGCCGTGCCACAGCGCCAGGTGCCCGGGCGAGGACTCGGAGCCGTCCACAAAGAGCTCCGCATACGGCTGGATCCAGTCGTCAACGGGGGCGGGCCATAGTCCGTAAAGGACCGTGAGGAGGCTCAGGATCGCCGGCGCGGCAAGGAAGGCGGGTTTGACCGGCTTGAAGTCTGTGGGCTCCACGCCGGGCTTGACGGCGAAGGCGCCCCACATGAAGCGGGCACTGTAGGCGAAGGTCAGGATGGAGCCCAGGACCACACCTCCCAGCAGCCAGGGCCCGGTCGCGGACTCCGAGCTGTACTGGATGAAGGCCTCGAACACCGATTCCTTGGCGACATAGCCAGCCAGCGGCGGTATGCCCGCCATCGAGGCCGCGCCGATCGCGGCTACGATCGCCAGTGCCCGGGCCGAGCCGTAGACGCCGGAGAGCTCGCGGATGTCCCTGGTCCCGGCCTGGTGGTCGATGATGCCCACAACCAAAAAGAGCGTGGCCTTGAACAGCCCGTGCGCCAGGAGCAGGGCTAGTCCGGCGAGCGCCGCCTCGGGGGTGCCCAGGCCCACCACCATGGTCATGAAGCCCAGCTGGCTGACGGTGCCGTAGGCGAGGATGAGCTTGATGTCGGTCTGCCGCAGGGCCCGGTAGCCGCCCACAAGCATGGTGGCCAGGCCCAGGCCGAGCACGGTCGGCAGCCACGGCGCGGTTTCCGCGAATCCCGGGGCCAGGCGGGCAACCAGGTAGATCCCGGCCTTCACCATGGCCGCGGCGTGCAGGTAGGCGCTCACGGGCGTGGGGGCAGCCATCGCGCCGGGGAGCCAGAAGTGGAACGGCACCAGGGCGGATTTGGTAATCGCGCCGATCAGGATGAGGACGACGGCGGCGCTGACGGCCCCGCCCGCGGGTCCGGCGACCAGGGCGGGAGCCTGGTCCAAGATGGCCTGGATCCGGTAGGTTCCGGCCGTCGAACCGAGGATGATGAGCCCCACAAGCATGGCCAGCCCGCCGGCGGTGGTCACCACCAGCGCCTGCAGCGCCGAGCGCCGCGCTGACAGCCGGGTGCGGGCGTAGCCGATCAGCAGGTAAGACAGCACCGTGGTCAGTTCCCAGAAGATGAACATCAGCAGGAGGTCATCCGCGGTAACGAGGCCGAACATCGCACCGGCGAAGGCCAGGAGCTGGGCGCCGAAACCGCCGAGGTAGTTGTCCTTGTTCTCGAAGTAGCGGGCGCAGTAGACCAGCACCAGCGCCCCCACCCCCAGCACCAGCAGGGACATGACCCAGGCCAGAGCATCCATCCGGAACGCGAGGTCGAGCTGCAGCCCGGGAATCCAGGGCACCACTTCGGTGATCGCCCCGCCTGAATAGGCTGTGCCTGAATAGACTGCGTCGTGCTGCAGCAGCAGCCAAATAAAGGAGGCCGCGGGGACCGCGGCCAGGGCGAAGAACGAATTCCTGCCAAACTTTCGGAACAGCAGCGGGGCCACAGCAGCCACCGCAAAGTGCACGGCAAGGACTGTGATCACTGGTATCTCCGCAACGTCAGAAAGTCGATTGTCAGCAAGTTGGAGCAGGCGGGTCATTTGTTAGGTTCGGTGCCGACAGTTTACCAAGCGTGTACAAATTCTTTTGGTTGGGACGCCGCCGCTGAACAATTCGGAGCCAAAGCGACGCCGGAGCTAAACAATGCCCGGCAAAACCCGCCGGAGACTCCGCCCGCTCACCTCGGAGAACACTCTGGGCGGTTACCATTCAGGCTATGAACACTGCCGCCGCCCCCGAGGCCATGCGCCCCTCGGAACTGGAATCGGGACGTCCCGTCACGCACAGGGGCCGGGTCCTCGCGTGGGCCGCGTGGGACTGGGGTTCGGCAGCCTTCAACGCCGTCATGACAACGTTTGTTTTCACTGTCTACCTGACCTCCAAGGCATTCGGCGGGGAGGACCAAGCCTCGGCGGTCCTGGGCGCCGCGCTGGCCGTCGCCGGCGTGGCCGTCGCCCTCCTGGCCCCGGTCACCGGGCAGCGCTCGGACGCCGGCGGCCGGCGCAAGCTGTGGCTGGGGGTCAACACGGCCGCCGTCGCGCTCCTGACCGGGCTGTGCTTCTTCGTCTTCCCGCGGCCGGACTTCCTGATCCTCGGCGTCACGCTGATAGCCCTGGGCAACGTCTTCTTCGAATTTGCCGGGGTCAACTACAACGCCATGCTCACCCAGATCTCCACCCCGCGGAACATCGGCAAGGTCAGCGGCTTCGGCTGGGGAATGGGGTATCTCGGCGGCATCGTGGCCCTGCTGATTGTGCTCCAGCTCTTTGTCCAGCCCAGCTTCAACTGGTTCGGCGCTACCACCGCGGACAGCCTGAACATCCGGCTGGTGGCAGTGTTCTCGGCCCTGTGGTTCTTCATCTTTGCCTTGCCCGTGCTGTTCGCGGTGCCGGAACTGCCACGCGCCGGGCGGGGCGCGGGCATTGGGTTCCTCGCCTCTTACGGCCTCCTCGTCCGGCGTATCAAGGCGATCTACCGGACCAGCCCGCACACCATCTACTTCCTCCTCGCGAGCGCCATCTTCCGGGACGGGCTGGCCGCGGTTTTCACCTTTGGCGGGGTGATCGCGGCCGGCACCTTTGGCTTCGAACTCAAGGACGTCATCTTCTTCGCGATCTTCGGAAATGTCGTGGCCGCCGCCGGCGCCATCCTCGGCGGCTTCCTGGATGACGGGATCGGGCCGAAGGCCGTGATTATCGCCTCCCTCGCCGGCCTGCTGGTTGCGGGCACCGCAATTCTGGTCCTCGGCAACGGGAGCTACGAGTTCCTTGGCATGGCCTGGGCCGGGACCACCACATTCTGGATTTTCGGCCTGCTGCTGTGCCTCTTCGTGGGACCGGCCCAGTCGTCCTCCCGCGCCTACCTCGCCCGGCTTGCCCCGCACGGTGAATCCGGCGAGCTCTTCGGTCTCTACGCCACCACGGGCCGGGCCGTGAGCTTCCTCGCCCCCGCCCTTTTCACCCTGTGCATCATCGTCGCCACCCCCTTCGTCGCAGCAGGCGAGGCCCAGCGCTGGGGCATCCTCGGCATCATGGTGGTGCTGCTCGTGGGCCTGCTCGTGCTCCTGCCGGTCAAGGCCCCCGACCAGATCGAAGTCGCGGTGGTCCCGGAAGCTTGAGGGCGGCCGAAAAGCCGGTTCGCGCACTAGGCTGATGATATGAACGTGGATGAGACGGACCTCCCCGGCCTCGGCCGGCGCAAGGACTTCATGACTGCCTCCGGACGCCGGATCGGCGTGGTCGAATACCGGGAGGGCCAGACGGAACTCATCGTCTCAACCTGGGACGATCCTGACACCTGCCAGGCATCCGTCCCGCTGACCGCGGACGAGGCCGCCACCCTGGGCAATCTCCTGGGCGGCCAGCGCCTTGCCATGAAACTCTCCGAAGCCCACCGGGAAATTCCCGGCATCGTCACCCGACAGTTTTCGATCAGCGTCGAGTCCCCCTTCCAGAACCAGCCGATGGGCAAGGCGTGCATCCGGACCCGTAGCGGGGTCTCGATCGTGGCCATCATGCGCGAAGGCGAGGTCGTGCCCTCCCCGGGACCCGACGTCGTCCTTCACCCCGGTGACCTCCTCGTTGCGGTGGGAACGCAAGAAGGCCTGGACACGGCGGCCGGCATCCTGCGCAACGGATAAGCGGCATGGATCCGCTCGCCCTGACCCTGATCGAGCTGGGGGCCGTAGTCTTCTGTCTCGGCCTGCTGGCCAGACTGGCCGGGCGGATCGGCATGTCGCCCATCCCGCTCTATTTGGTCGGCGGGCTGTTCTTCGGGGCCGGCGGCCTTGTCAGGCTCGAAGGGATGCACGAGTTCGCCCATCTTTCCGCCGAGATCGGCGTCATCCTCCTCCTGCTTATGCTTGGACTGGAATATACGGCGTCCGAGCTGGTCACCGGGCTGCGGCGGTCCTGGCAGGCCGGCGTACTGGATCTGCTGCTCAATTTCCTGCCCGGCGCAGTGCTCGCGGTGATGCTGGGATGGGGCGTCGTGGGGGCGATGGTGATGGGCGGAGTCACCTACATTTCTTCCTCCGGGATCGCGGCCAAGGTGATTACCGATCTAGGCCGGATCGGCAACCGGGAAACCCCGGTGGTCCTTTCCATCCTGGTCTTCGAGGACCTGGCCATGGCCTTGTACCTGCCGGTCCTGACCGCCACCCTGGCCGGCGTCAGCTTCGTGATGGGCCTGCAGACCGTGGGCATCTCCCTGGCCGTCGTCAGCCTGGTCCTGCTGGTGGCGCTGCGGCACGGCCACCATGTCTCCAAGGCCGTGCACAGCGAGAACTCCGAGGTTTTCCTGCTCAATCTTCTCGGCTTGGCGCTTCTGGTGGCGGGGCTCGCCGCCGCCATGCAGGTTTCTGCGGCGGTCGGAGCGTTCATGCTCGGTATCGCGATTTCCGGCGCCACGGCCCACAGCGCCACCCGCGTCCTGGAACCGCTCCGTGACCTCTTTGCGGCGATCTTCTTCGTTGTTTTTGGCCTTAACACTGACCCCCGGTCCATCCCTCCGGTCCTTGGCTGGGCCCTGTTGCTGGCCGTGGTGACGGCAGCCACCAAGATGATCACCGGGCACTGGGCAGCCAAACGGGCCGGGATTGGCGTTCCCGGCCGTTTCCGCGCGGGCGCCGCCCTGATCGCGCGCGGCGAGTTCTCGATTGTCATCGCCGGCCTCGCCGTTGCCTCCGGCGTGGTGCCCGCGGATCTGGCTGCCCTCGCCACCGCCTACGTCCTGATCATGGCGATCATGGGGCCGCTGGCGGCCCGCTTCGTGGAGCCGCTCGTCCGGGCCCTGCGCCGTCCCGTGCGAGGGCCCGCATTCCGGACCTCCGGCCCGGCGTAGGGCCGCGCCGCCGGTACGAGCCGCGGCGCTGGATGTCGGCGCTAGATGTCGGCGCTAGATGTTTGGACTAGATGTCGGTGAGGTGGAAATTCAGGTGACTGCGGCTGGCAGTGGGGCCACGCTGGCCCTGGTAGCGGTTGCCGTATTCCCCCGAACCGTAGGGGTGCTCCGCGGCCGAGGACAGCCGGAAGAAGCACAGCTGGCCAATCTTCATGCCGGGCCACAGCTTGATGGGCAGCGTGGCCACGTTGGACAGTTCCAGCGTGACGTGGCCGGAGAATCCGGGATCGATGAAGCCCGCCGTCGAGTGCGTCAGCAGGCCGAGCCGGCCAAGTGAGGACTTGCCCTCGAGGCGGGCCGCGATGTCATCCGGCAGCGTCACGGTCTCGTAGGTGGAGCCAAGAACGAACTCCCCCGGGTGCAGGATAAACGGCTCGCCGGACTCCACTTCCACCAAGCGGGTCAGTTCGGGCTGATCCTCGGCCGGGTCGATGTGGGCGTATTTGTGGTTATCGAACAGCCGGAAGAACTTGTCGATCCTGACGTCCACGGAGGACGGCTGGACCATGGCGGGGTCGAACGGGTCGAGGACAATCCGCTGGGAGTCAATTTCGATTCGAATGTCGCGGTCGGAGATCAGCACAGGTTCAAAAATACCGCACGGCGCCCTGCCCGGCTGCATGGACGGGCGCAGCCACCCAGTGTGACTTCACCGGGACGTATATTCCTCGGCGGGCATATCTTCGAGAAGGGACTTGAGCCGTTCGAGCTGGCCGACCTCGGCCTTCATCCGCCGGCGGAACGGGTTGGTCATCCGGACCATGAATCCCTTGGGCTCGTAGTTCAGGGCGAAACGGACGCGAGTGCTGGGACCCTCGGTGCTCAGGTAGTAACCGCCGTGCGGCCGGGCCGGCCCGGCGAGGACCTGGTACTGGATCTCCGCCCCGGTGCGGGCTTCGATGATTTCGAAGTCCGCGGCCACGGGGCGTCCGCCGGGCCCGGCGACCGTCTGCCGGTACACGGCACCCTTGGCGCCGGCGCCGCCGGAGAGCAGTTTCACGCTCCGGACCCCTTCCCGCCACAGGGGCAGGTGCCCCGGGTCCAGGAGGAAGTTGTAGACGCTCATGGCGTCACGGTGGATGATGACGTCGTACTCTGCGAATGCCACAAAAATCCTTGTTCGGCGGACGGCAAATGGATGTAGCCCGCTTCCCCCGAACTGCAGCTAACCATTTCAGGATAGACAGCGGGGCCCGCCCCGCGTGGCTGCGGGACGGGCCTTTATCGAACAGTTATGGGCCTCTCCAAGCTATGTGCTGCTCCGTGATCACTTCGCCGAGGCCCCCAGCAACCGCTCGGCGTGCTGGCGGGCCGGGCCGTTCAGGAGACGGTGCAGTTCCGCGAAGATCCGTTCCGCGGTCAGCCCGTGCCAGCCCGGCGGCAGGAACTCCTCGGGCAGGCCCGGATCCAGGTAGGGCAGCCGGCGCCACTGGGTGAGGAGCTGGACGTAGTCCGCGAAGGCCGCCCGGTCGGCGTCCGGTCCGGACGCCGACGAGCCCGCCGACTCCCAACGTTCCAGCACCGGAGCGAAGCGGTCGATGAATTCCGCGTAAAGCGATTCCAGGGCCGGAAGGTCCCACCAGCGGGAGACTTTGTCCTTGACGTCCTCGGCGGTCAAGTGCTCCGCCTTGAAGAACTCCACGTATTCCGTCAGCCCTGTCCGCTCGAGCTGGTGCCTGATGTCCTCATAGGTGTTGCCCGGGGCAATCCAAAGCCCCGGAGTCACAGAACCGAAACCCATCCGGGTCAGCATGCTGCGCAACTGGTGGCGAAGGTGGCGCTGCGATTCAGGCACGGAGAAGGCGATGAGGAGCCAGCGGTCGGCCGCCGTCGCACGCCGGGGCGAAAAGATGCGGCGGTCGCCCTCCTGGAAGACATCCTCCAGGTTGGGGGCCAGCCGATAGGCGGCCACGCCGCCCTGTTTGACACTCTCCAGCACACCGCGGCGCTTGAGCCTGGACACGGAAGAGCGCACCCCGGAAGACTCGACTCCCAGGTCATCCAGCATGGAAATCAGCACCGAGACGGGCAGGGCGCCGCCGTTGGAGCGCCCATACAGACCGTAGATCGTGACGATTAGCTGCTGGTGCCGCGGAGTCAGCCGGGGAACGGCGCTTCCACCGGCAAGCTCGGCGTCCAGCTCGGCGTCCAGCGGCGGCGCTGGGTCTTCTACCACCGCCGGCCTTCCCTCGGGAGAACAGTCATGGATCTAGGCTATAGAGGTCTGCGCGCCCCGCCCGCCATGACGCCCCGCGAAACGGAGGAGTACACGGTCCACGATTGCCCCGGCGTGACTTGTTCAGAGAAGTGCCCCGGCTGGGGTAAGGTAAAGCTCGTTGTTTATCGGGACCAAGTCCAGCATTCTGGACAGTCCCATTGCGGCTGTAGCTCAATGGTAGAGCGCTAGCTTCCCAAGCTTGATACGCGGGTTCGATTCCCGTCAGCCGCTCCAATCGTTTCCTCCACATCCGGAGCTCCCCTTCCGGGGCTTCCGCACCGAAAAAGCTACGACGTGGCGGTTGCCTGCCGCCCACCCTGGTTCCGGACGATCCGCAGCAGCCGGCGCCGGTCCTTCAGGTCCACCTTGAGCATGAGCTGCCCACGCCGGGCGAGCACGACGCCGACAGTCGCGGCGGCCAGCATCGGCACGCTCCCGGAAACGAGGACGGCGGTGTGCGGGTCCGCGTGCTCGGCAATCCAGCCCATCATCGGCCCGCCGATCGCCTGGCCGCCGATCAGCACCATGATGTACAGGCTCATGACCCGCCCGCGGATGGCCAGGTTGGAGCTGACCTGGACCAGCTGGTTGGCGGCGGTGAGGAACATCAGGCACCAGAAACCCGCCAGCACCATGGCCGCTCCGAACCACACCATCGACGGCGCCAGGGAACCCAGGCACAGCATGAGCCCGTACATCCCGGCGCCCAGGACCACTGAGCGCAGCCGCAATGCGCGCCGCCGGGCCGAGGTGATGGCACCGGCCAGCGCACCGAGTGCCACAAGCGTGTTGAGCAGCCCGTAGCCGCCGGCACCGGCGTCGTACACGTGGTCGGCGAACGCCGCCAGCAGCACCGGCAGGCTCATCGCGAACACCGCGACGAATCCGGCCATCAGCCAGGGCCAGTAGATGGTGGGCTTGCTGAGCGCATAGTCCAGCCCTTCCCGCAGCATGCCCCGGCGCTTGGCGACCGGCGCGCTGACATGCAGCTGGTCCTTGCGCAGGCTCAGGAGCATCGCCACCGTGAAGCAGCAGGCCACCGCGTTGGCGGCAAAGGCCCAGCCGGCGCCCACGGCGGTCAGCAGGATCCCGGCGATCGCCGGACCGATCAGGCCGCCGAGCTGGAAGATCGTGGAATTCACGCTGATCGCGTTTCGCAGGTAGCCGGGGCCCACGAGTTCGTTGACGAACACCTGACGGGCCGGCTGGTCCAGCACGGTCACGAAGCCCAGCACCAACGCGATCGCGTAGACGTGCCCCACCTCGATCCGCTGGCTCAGCGCCAGGACGGCAAGGACCGCGGCCAATGCGGCGGCCACCGACTGGCACAGCATGAGGATCTTCCGCTTCGCGAAGCGGTCCGCCATCATGCCGGCCCACGGGCCGAGGAACAGGGACGGCAGGAACTGCAAGGCCACGGTGATGCCAACGGCGGTGACGGAGCCGGAGAGCTGGAGCACCAGCCAGTCCTGGGCGATCCGCTGCATCCAGAGCGCAATCACGGCGATGAAGTGCCCGATCGCGAAGATGCGGAAGTTGCGGACCTTCAGCGAAATGAATGTGTGGCGCCAGGGCAGGCGCTCGTTGACGACGGCGAGAGGTTGGGTGATGGTGTCCGGCAGGGAAGCTGCGTTCGCCTCTAGCGGCGGAGGGGGTGCCACGGAAAAGTCCTCAAATGAGCGGGTGAGCGGGATGGACTTAACGCTAGGCTGGCCCCAAGAGATTATGGAAGCCTATTCCGCGCATAACTCGCATTACAAAACGCAATGCAGGGTTTGCGGCACCCGATCCGGGAGACCCTCATGTTCGAACCCGCCCAGCTCCGCTCGTTCCTGGCCGTGGCCGAAACTTTGAGTTTCACCAGGGCCGCGGAACGCCTCGGCCTGGCCCAACCCACCGTCAGCCAGCACGTCCGCAAGCTCGAGTCCGCCGCCAAGCGGGTGCTGATTGCCCGGGATACTCGGGATGTGCGTTTGACTGACAACGGCGATGCCATGGCCGGGTTCGCCCGAAGCATCCTCGCCGCGCACGACTCCGCCGCCCGTTATTTCTCCGGATCCGCCATGCGCGGGCGACTGCGCTTCGGCACGGCCGACGATCTTGCCATCACCGGACTGCCCCGCATCCTCCGGGAGTTCCGGCAGATTTATCCGCAGATCAACCTCGAGCTGACGGTGGGCCAGAGCGACCAGCTCTACAAGCGCCTCAACGCCGGTCAGCTGGACCTTGTTTTTGTGAAATGGGTGGCGGGGGCCAAAGACGGGACCGTAGTCCAGCAGGACGCCTTCGCCTGGGTCGGCCTGGAGCAGACCGTGCTGGATCCGGCCGATCATATCCCGCTGATCGCCTACCCCTCCCCCAGCCTGAGCCGGAAGCTGGCGATCGACGCCCTCGAGGCCGCGGGCCGCACCTGGCGGATCACCTGCACCACGCGGCAGATCAGCGGCGTACTGGCCGCCGTCCGGGCCGGCATTGGGGTGGCGGTCATGCCTTCCTCCCTGGTGCCGGAGGACCTGAAAATCATCACCCGCCGCTTCGATCTACCACCCGTGGGCGATGTCGATTTCACGCTCATCCGCAACCCGCTGGCCAATACCGAGGTGATCGATGCCCTCACGCAGGCGATCGTGGGCCGGACCCTAAAGCGCCCGGCCTAACGCCAAGCCTGACGCCCGGCCCTGATGCCCGGGCGGGCCAAGTCCCGGCGCGGATCCTCCCGCGGTACTTACGCAGCGGTCTGCCAGGACGCGTGCAGTACTTACTTGACCATTGAACGGTGCAGGTACTTCATCTATCCTGACTCTACTTAGGATCGGCCGTTCGAGGTCAAGCAGTGGCCCGTGACAACGATTCGAAACAGCGAACGCTGTCCGTCGCTTTTGCCGTATGGCTGGCGCCGGAGCGTTCGGGATAGGCCGCCAATGATGCCAGCCATTAACCACCCCCGATTGCCCGTCCCCGCCACCCACACGACAAAGACCGCCCGTGCGGCGACCGCGCCGGCGCACCCCGCAGCGGCCATGCGCCACCCGGGCACCGCATTGCAGCACTCCAGCGCCGCTCAGCACGCAACCACCCCGGGCCACAGGGGCGTTCGCCCGGCCACGCTCGCAGAGTCCGAGTACGTGGCCAGCCCGTACTGCGAACGCTGCGGCACGGATGAGTTCATTTACCTTGAGACCTTCGTCCCGGCCACGCACCGGAGGGACGGCTCGGTCAGCAAGCTCGGCGAGGTTACGTACTTCTGCTCGGGCTGCGACGACTTCTCCGCCCACGCGGTCCCCGCCTCCTGGGTTCCGCCGGGCTGGTACTTCGGCTAATACTTCAGCTAAGCCGCCCGGTGCTTTAGGCCCTGCCGCCAACGCCTTCGCCGCTCAACGCCGTCGCCCTCGGTGCTTAACGCCGTCGCCGCCGTGCCGCACCTCACGGTGCCTGCACGGCGGCGATGGCGTTTTAGCACGCCCGGGCTAGGGGAATAGTTGCCTAGACGATATGAGGTAGCCGGGTTTTTGGGGCTGGAACCTCCTCTTCAAAGCAAGACGTGGGTTGCCTGCCAGACTTGGCGGACAGGTAGAGCCACATTTGAAATTTGGAGGTTCCAGCTATGTTCGAGCGTACAAGCGTCGGTCTGGATGTCCATGCCCGTTCTGTTGCCGGATGCGCCCTGGATGCGCAGACGGGCGAGATCATTCCGCACCGAATGACTCCGGATCTTGCCGAGATTCTTGCCTGGATCGTGTCGCTTCCGGCCCCGGTGCGGGTGGTCTACGAAGCCGGGCCGACAGGTTTCGGGCTGGCCAGGTTCCT
>NZ_FNGC01000009.1 GCF_900102785.1 Arthrobacter sp. ok362 | reverse complement strand
TCCGGCGCCGTCCGTTCTCTGTGGTCCTGTTCGATGAGGTGGAGAAGGCGCACGCCGATCTCTTCAACTCGCTGCTGCAGATCCTGGAAGACGGCCGCCTGACCGACTCCCAGGGCCGCGTGGTGGACTTCAAGAACACCGTGATCATCATGACCACGAACCTCGGCACCCGGGACATCTCCAAGAGTGTTGCCACCGGCTTCCAGTCCGGCACGGACACGCAGACCGGCTACAACCGGATGCGCGCCCGGGTCACTGAGGAGCTCAAGCAGCACTTCCGCCCCGAGTTCCTGAACCGTGTTGACGATGTTGTGGTCTTCCCGCAGCTGACCCAGGACGAGATCATCGAGATCGTGGACATGTTCGTTGGCCGCCTGGAGAAGCGCCTGAAGGACAAGGACATGGGCATCGAGCTCACGTCCGCGGCCAAGGTGCTCCTGGCGACCCGCGGCTACGACCCCGCCATGGGTGCCCGGCCGCTGCGCCGCACCATCCAGCGCGAGATCGAGGACCAGCTCTCCGAGAAGATCCTCTTCGGCGAGCTGCACTCCGGCGACATCGTGGTGGTGGATGTTGAGGGCGAGGGCGACGACGCGAAGTTCACCTTCGCAGGCAACGCCAAGCCGCGCATCCCGGAGATCGCCCCGAGCGTCTAAGCATCAAGACCAAAGGCCCCGCTGTTCTGAAAAGGACGGCGGGGCCTTTGGCGTTTGCCCCCGGCATCCAGCCCGATGCACCCCCGTATCTGAAAGCAGTGTTTCACTCTCAGTGAACTTTCTGTGATCGATGCCACATACGGTGTTGAATCGGTGCATGGCTGCCAAGGACTCAGAGACCCTGAGCGAACAACCCGAGACCCCCTTCCACGACCTGGACCACTACCTCGCCATCCCCAAAGTGAGCGGTTTGACGCTGAGCCCGGACGGCGCCCGGCTGGTCACCACTGTGGCGACACTCGGCGCGAAGGGCACCGAATACTGCACCGCGCTGTGGGAAGTGGACCCGGGCGGGATCAAACAGGCCCGCCGGATCACGCGCAGTGCCAAGGGGGAAGCCGGTGCGGTGTTTGCCGCCAACGGTGACCTCTACTTCACCTCGGCCCGACCCGATCCGGAGAGCCCCGAGGCCGACCCCGTCAACGCCCTCTGGATACTCCCGTCCGACGGCGGCGAAGCCCGGGTGGCCCTGTCCCGCGCCGGCGGAATCGGCGGCGTCCACGCCGCCAAGGACGCCGACACCGTGGTGGTCGCGGCCTCGGTGCTGGCTGGCTCCACGGACGAGGACAATGACGAAGAACGCCGCAAGGCGCGCAAGGACAACAAGGTCGCGGCCATCCTGCACACCGGCTACCCCGTCCGCTACTGGGACGCGGACCTGGGTCCGGCGCAGCCGCGGCTGTTCGCCGTCGAATCCGGAGGGCAGTTGGAGGCCGGTAAGCCGTCCACTGTCGACGCCGCGCCGCGGCTGTTGCTCCGCAACTTGACGCCGGACGCCGGCACCCGGCTCAGGGATGCTGAATCGGTGGTCAGCCCGGATGGCACGATGATTTACAGCAGCTTCGCGAAGCCCCTCGCTAATGCCGATACACGTTCCGTGCTGGTCGCCATCGACGTCGCCACCGGCACCCGGACGGTTCTGCTGGACACCGAAGGCCTAAGCTACTTCCCGGGCCCGGTCAGTCCGGACGGCCGGAGCCTGGTGGTGGTCAGCGAAAGCGACACCACGCCGCTGGCGGCCCCGCAGGTCAAGCTGCACCTCCTCGACGTCGCAGGCCCGGCAACAGGCGAGAGCGCGTTGACGCCGCTCGCCCATGACTGGGACCGCTGGGCCCGTCCCGCCGCGTGGCTGCCGGACGGATCGGCCCTGCTGGTCACCGCCGACGAGGACGGCGCATCGCCGGTATTCCGGATCGGTGTCGCCGGCGGCCAGGCTGGCCAGGTTCTCCGCCTGACGGACGACGCCGCCGCGTACACCGACGTCGTCGTCGCGCCGGACGGACGCAGCGCCTACGCCCTGCGCAGCTCCTACGAATTCCCCGCCGAACCTGTGCGGATCGACCTCGGCGGCGGCGGCGCCGTCCGCTTGCCCTCGCCCGCGGAGCGCCCGCACTTCATGGGGACGCTGGAGCGCGTGGAGACGACGGCGGCCGACGGCGCCCGTGTGCCCGCGTACCTGGCCCTGCCCGACGGCGCGTCCGCCGCGAGCCCGGCCCCGCTGCTGCTCTGGATCCACGGCGGGCCGCTGGGATCCTGGAATGCCTGGACTTGGCGCTGGAACCCGTGGCTGCTGGTGGCCCGCGGCTACGCGGTGCTGCTCCCGGACCCTGCCCTCTCCACCGGCTACGGCCAGGAGCACATCCAGCGCGGCTGGGGGGAATGGGGCAAGGCTCCGTTCACGGACCTGATGGCCATCACCGACGCCGTCGGGCAGCGCCCGGACATCGACGAGACGCGCACGGCCGCCATGGGCGGTTCCTTCGGCGGGTACATGGCCAACTGGGTGGCCGGGCAAACGGACCGGTTCAAGGCAATCGTCACGCACGCCAGCCTCTGGGCCCTCGACCAGTTCGGACCCACCACGGACGCCGCGCAGTACTGGCTCAAGGAGATGACGGCCGAGATGGCGTTGGAGAACTCCCCGCATCTGCACGTGGAAAACATCCGGACTCCCATGCTGGTGATCCATGGCGACAAGGACTACCGCGTGCCGATCGGCGAGGGGCTCCGGCTCTGGTACGAACTGCTCGCCAAGTCACAGCTGGCGGCCGACGGGAACGGCGAAACGGACCACCGTTTCCTGTACTTCCCGGACGAGAACCACTGGATCCTGCAGCCGCAGCACGCCAAGGTTTGGTACGGCGTGGTGGAGCACTTCCTGGCCCGGAACCTACTGGACAAGGACATTCCCGTCCCCGACGAGCTGGGTCTCTGACACCCCGGGCCCGGGTCCGGCCGCGAGTCGGCCGGCCCTGGGCACCCGTAAGATTGGGCTGTGACTGAGACCGTGACCGAGACGATCCGCATCCGCCCTGCCCGTACCGACGACGTTGGCGCCATCAAGACGCTCGTGGCGCCGCTGGCCGACCAGCGGATCCTCATGGCCAAAGAAACCGTGGCCTACTACGAAAGCCTGCAGGAATTCCGGATCGCCGAATCGGAAGACGGCGAGGTGATCGGCTGCGGTGCGCTGCACGTCATGTGGGAGGACCTCGCCGAGGTGCGCACCCTCGCGGCCTCGGATGCCTGGCGCCGCAAGGGCGTGGGCCACGCGCTGGTGGAGCGTCTGCTGGAGGATGCCCGCGCGCTGGGAGTCTCGCGCGTCTTCTGCCTGACGTTCGAAGTGGATTTCTTCAAGAAGCACGGCTTTGAAGTCATGGCAGACCAGACCGCGGTCGATCCCGTGGTGTATTCCGAGCTCCTGCGCTCGCATGACGAAGGCGTGGCCGAGTTCCTGGACCTGGCGCGGGTCAAGCCGAACACGCTGGGCAACACCAGGATGATCAAGGAGCTGTAGCGCCCGCCGGTTGTGCCCAGTCCGTGGATCGTCCGCCGGATTCCCGGTCGGCAACGGCAGCCGCCAGGAACCCGACGTCCGCCCGGGGCTTCCCTTCAATAAATTTGGTGGATAAACTGATCCCGGTCCAGGGGGTGGGCCACCATCCTTTCGGAGGCAAAAAATTGCATAAAGACGTGATTTTTCCCGAATTCTCCGCTTTCCACAGGACAATCGCCAGCGCTCCGGCAGTGCCGCCGGTCCAGCCGCTGGAAGCGCCACCGGCAGAATCCACCAATCGCTCCTCACCCGGCACGGGTGCTCCCGTGACGGGCCCAACCGCTGGCCCGACGCCTGCCGCAGCAGGGCCGCCGGCCGCGCCCCCCTCCCGTCAAGGCCGGCTCGCCGCGCCGCCGTTCTCATGGCTGGGCGTCGACGCCTGGCCGCACTTCCCGGCGTGGGCCGACAAGCAAGCCTGAAGCATCCGCAGGACCAGGGAACGCACCGCAACAACCCGCGGGCCCGGGATGCGCAGCCCCGTCAGGGAGCCGCCGGGCCGAGGCAATCGGGAGCCTACCGCCGGCAGTGCCCCGGTAGTAGGGTCTAAGCAAGCAGCCAGGACACCATCCAGGGAGCACCGCCATGAAGAAACTCATCAATGATCCCAAAGCCGTGGTCGACGAGTCGGTGGAAGGGTTCGGCCTTGCACATGCCGATCTCGTGACCGTCTTTCCGGACCCGAAGTACATCGTGCGCAAGGACGCCCCGGTGGCCGGGAAAGTCGGCCTCGTCTCCGGCGGCGGCAGCGGACACGAACCGTTGCACGGCGGCTATGTCGGGAAGGGCATGCTCGACGCCGCCGTTCCGGGCGCCGTGTTCACCTCGCCCACCCCGGACCAGATCCTGCCGGCAACGCTGGCCGTGAACTCGGGCGCCGGCGTCGTGCACATCGTGAAGAACTACACCGGTGACGTCCTGAACTTCGAAACCGCGGCCGAACTCGCGCAGGCAGAAGGCGTCGAGGTCCGCACTGTCCTGGTCAACGACGACGTCGCCGTGCAGGATTCGCTGTACACGGCCGGCCGCCGGGGCGTCGGCGGCACGGTCTTGGTCGAGAAGATCGCCGGTGCGGCCGCCGAACGCGGCGACAACCTGGACGCCGTAGCCGCGATCGGTGACCGCGTCAACCAGAACGTGCGCAGCATGGGCGTGGCATTGTCCGCCTGCACCGTTCCGCACGCGGGAGTCCCCAGCTTTGAGCTGGAGGAAAACGAGATCGAGATCGGGATCGGCATCCACGGCGAGCCGGGACGGCACAAAATTCCCATGGAAAACGCTGACGGCATCACCGACCGCCTCCTGGACCCGGTGGTCAGCGACCTCGGACTTAGCTCCGGGGACCAGGTGCTCTTGTTCGTCAACGGCATGGGCGGCACCCCGGCGAGCGAGCTGTACATCGTGTACCGCCGGGCCACGCAGAAACTGGCCGAGCAGGGCGTCACCGTGGCGCGCTCGCTGGTGGGCAACTACATCACATCCCTGGAAATGCAGGGCTGCTCCATCACTGTCCTGCGCCTCGATGACGAAATGACGTCGCTCTGGGACGCTCCCGTGCACACTCCGGCCCTCCGCTGGGGCGTCTGACCGTGGGGCTGGATGTCGGCTGGGCCGTGCGCTGGCTGACCTTGTCAGCGCAGGCCATGGCGGAGCACCGGGTGGAGCTGATCGAGCTGGACCGGCCGATCGGGGACTCGGACCACGGTGAGAACATGGACCGCGGCTTCCAAGCCGTCATGAGCAAGCTCGCCGAGGCGCCGCCGGATACCCCGGGCGCGGCCCTGAAACTGACGGCGATGACGCTGATGTCGAAGGTCGGCGGGGCGGCCGGCCCGCTGTACGGCACCGCGTTCCTGCGCGCCGCCACGGCGCTCGGTGACACCGCCGACGTCGACGCCGCCACCCTGGCTGCCGCGCTGCAGGCCGCCCGCGACGGGATCGTCGTCCGCGGAAAGGCCGAATCCGGAGACAAGACCATGGTGGACGCCTGGACGCCCGCGATCGAGGCGGCCGCAGCCGCGGCTGGCGACGGCGACGTCCGGAAGGTGCTGCTTGCCGCGGCGGAGGCCGCAGAGGCCGGCGCCGTGTCCACGGATCCGATGCTCGCCCGCAAGGGCCGCGCCAGCTACCTGGGGGAGCGCAGCATCGGCCACCGCGACCCGGGAGCGGTCTCCAGCGCGCTGATCCTGCGCGCCGCCGCCGGAGCGACCGAATGACAGTCCGGCTGGTGGTTGTCTCGCACAGCGCCAAGATCGCGGACGGCGCCGCCGAGCTCGCCGCCCAGATGGCCCCCGACGTCCTGATCCTCCCCGCCGGTGGCACCGACGACGGCCGCATCGGCACGAGCCTGGAGAAGGTCATGGCGGCCCTGGAGCAGGCCGCCGGTGACGGGGTGGTGGTGCTCGCCGACCTCGGATCCGCGGTGATGACGGCCGAGTCCGCAGCGGAGTTCGCAGCGGATCCGGGATCGGTGCTGATCGCGGACGCCCCCTTGGTGGAAGGACTGGTGGCGGCCGCGGTGGCTGCCCAGGCGGGAGCCGAAGCGGCGGCGGTGAAGGACGCGGCCGAGGCCGTCTACCGGCCCCCGGCCCACCCCGCGGAGGCCGAGCATGTGCACCAGCAGCCGCCGGACGCCACGGGGGACTTCGAACTCGTCAACCGGGCCGGCATGCATGCCCGGCCGGCTGCGAAGATTGCGGGCGGCCTGTCTGCCATGGACGCCGATGTGACTGTCAACGGCGCCGATGGTGCCTCCATGACGGAGCTCATGATGTTGGCCGCCGGCAAGGGAACCGTCCTGCATGTGGAGGCCAGCGGCCCGGATGCCGCCAAGGCGGTCGGCTATCTGGAGCGCCTGGTCGGCTCGGGGTTCGGAGAACCGTAGGCGGAACCCTGGAATTCGGAGGCGCGGCTAGGGTGCCTGCCGAAGGCCCGCCGCGTCGAGTACCACGCCGGCCGTGTTGAAGGCTCCGCACTGCTCCCCAAACGGGTGCACCACCCGGGGTGTGAAGGCCACGGTCCGTTTCGGTAGCGGGTTCCCGGCGGCATCCGTGCCCGTGGCCGTCACCTCGACGCTGCTGGCGGTCAATGGCTCCATCATCAGCATGCCGGTCAGGGTGCCGTCGGGGGAGGAGGTTGCCGAGCAGACGCCGTCGCCGCCTGAGGGGGCAGGTTCACAGCCCTGGTCCACGGCGACGCTCCCAGGTACGAGTTGGAGGTCTGCCTCTTTGCAGCGGCCGTCCTGGCAGACCTTGAGATGGACGGTTTTCACTGTTGGGGCGTACTCCCGGGCGACGGTGAGCGTCACAAGCGGCGCCTGGGCGATCGCCGGACAAATGGTCTCGGCCCGGCATGAGGACGCCAGGACGGCGGTGAGGGCCAGCGCGGCCGCAGCCGCCAGCTTGCGCATCCTCCAGCGTAGATCCTCAGCCCGGGAGCCGGAAGCCGCCCCGGTGCAGTTCCGCGAGGCCGTCGCCCAGCAGGCCGGCCAGCGCCCGTTCCAGCTGCTCGGGCGCCGCGTTGAGCCGGTGCAGGGCCGTGAGCGGGATCGCGATTCCGTGCGGTTCGAAGCCCAGGTCCGCGGGAGCGTGGTGGAACAGCGCCGGCGCCACAGGGTCCTCGGCTACCCGCAGGACGGCCATCACGGCGCCGCGCACCTGCCGGTCCGTGCCGTGCCAGGCCTGTCCCTTGGGCGTGTACGTCGGCGCCGGCTCGCCGGCCGCCAGCCAGGCGCAGGACTCCCGGACAGGGCACTGGCCGCATTTGGGGGCCCGCGCTGTGCAGACCAGGGCGCCGAGTTCCATGACGGCGGCGTTCCAGCGCACCGAGGCGCCAGTGTCGTCGGGGAGCAGGGACGCCGCCAGCCGCATTTCGGCCGCTGTCAGGGCCTGCGCCGGCAGGGCCGACCCGGAGACCAGCCGCGCGTGGACCCGGCGGATGTTGGTGTCCACCACCGTTTCGCGGCGCCCATAGGCGAACGCCGCTACGGCCGCCGCCGTGTAGCTGCCCACGCCGGGGAGTTCCAGGAGCTCGGTGTAGGAGCCAGGGACGGCACCGCCGTGGCTGTCCGTGATCGCCACGGCGGCCGCGTGCAGTCGCAGGGCACGGCGGGGATACCCCAGCCGGCCCCAGGACCGGACGGCTTCCCCGGCGGGTTCGCCGGCCAGGGCGGACGGTTCGGGCCAGCGGCGCAGCCATTCCTCCCAGACCGGCAGGACCCGGACCACCGGCGTCTGCTGGAGCATGACCTCGCTGACCAGCACGCCCCAGGGTGTGCACTCCGCAGCCCGCCACGGCAGTTCCCTTGCATTGGATGCGAACCAGTCGTCCAGGGCGGCATGGAGCGCGGGTAGATCCGCTGCGCGGGCGCGCGGCCCGGCGGGCAGGTGTTCCCGCTGTGCCGCGGCGGATATTGGGGGCGTTGGGGTTAAAGTTTCGATCCATTCAGCGTAATAGATCGGGGTAAAGGATCGGGACGGCGGCAGGTCCCGCGGCGTGGTCGGGCGCCATCGCCCGCGCAGTTCTCTAGGCTAGAAGAATGGTCAGGCAAGGCAGTTCAGGAACGGGCGGTTCGCGGCCGAAAGGGTCGCCCCCAGGACGAACCGGACGGAAGCCCGGGCGGCCCCCGCTCCACCCGGTTTACCGCCGTCGCCGGCTGTTTGCCGGCGTGGTTCTGCTGGTCGTTCTCGCCGTGGCCTTCGGCGGCTTTGTCGCGGTCTCGAGTGCCATGAGCGGCGGCCAGCCTTCCGGCGACCAGCCATCCGCAGCGGCGCCGGCGAGCCAGCCGACTGCGTCCGCGTCGGGGAGCCCCACGGCGTCCCGGGATCCTTCGGCCTCACCCACGGCCACATCGGGCGATGGCTGCGAGCAGAATCTGGTGACCGTCACGGCTGCCACCGACAAACAGGACTATGCCGCCGGTGAGAAGCCGCTGCTAAGCCTCACGGTGACCAACAACAACAAGGTGCCCTGCGAGATCAACATCGGGACCTCGCAGATGGAGTACATGATCACCAGCGGCTCGGACCGGATCTTCTCCTCCAAGGACTGCCAGGCGGAGAGCACGGACCTGACCAAGACCATTGCTCCGGGCAAGAGCGAGACCGCGAACTTCCCGTGGCAGCGCAACCGCACGGTGCAGGGCTGCACACCCGTCGACGCCAAGCCCGGAGCCGGCGGGGCCTACTATGTCTTCACCGCCCGGCTGGCGAACAAAACCAGTCCCAAGGCCGTGTTCCAACTCAACTAATCCCCATTACCCCGTCGAGTGTTACGTGGGTGCCCTTTGGGCCCTCAAAGGGCATCTGGGCCCACGCCGGCAGGGTTCCCTGGCCGAGCTTGCGAGGCGAGGGGGCCGGTGGGGAGCACTGGACGGGGTTTGGGGGAGGGGTTAGAGGAAGCGGTCCAGCAGGCTGGCCTCGGCCATGCGGCTCAGGCCTTCCCTGACGGTCCTGGCGCGCTGGTCGCCGATCCCGTCCACGGTCATGAGGTCATCGATCGTTGCCGCCATCAGGAACTGCAGGCCGCCAAAGTGGTCGACGAGCCGGTCGGCGACGGCCTTCGGCACGGCCTTGAGGCCGGAGAGCAGGCGGTAGCCGCTCGGCTGCACGACGGCGTCAAGGTTGGCCTCGCCGCCGGCGAAGCCGACGATCCCGGCGATCTTGCCCAGATCGATCAGCTCGGTTGGGCCCAGGCTGACGAGGGCCTTGACCGCGCTGTCGATGTCCTCCGCAGTTGCGGCCGGACCGGAGTAGTCGCGGATGATGACGTCGCTGCCCGGGCCGCGGCCCACGGTGAGCTCGTCCAGCTGCAGTGAGAGCAGGCGGCCGTCCTCGCCCAGTTCCAGGACATATTGGGAGATTTCCTCGGAGATCCTGCGCACCATTTCCTGGCGCTGAAGCGTGACGGCGACATCGCGGACCGTCACCATGGCCTCGATTTCCAGGGCGGAGAGTGAGCTGGTCACCTGGTCCAGGCGCGAACGGTAGCGTTCCAGGGTTGCCAGGGCCTGGTTGGCGCGGGCCAGGACCTTCTCGGAGCCCTCCAGGACGTGGCGCAACCCGTGCACGTACAGCGCGATGATCTGCATTGACTGGCTGACCGAAATGACCGGTACGCCAGTCTGGATGGCCACCCGTTCCGCGGTCCGGTGCCTGGTGCCCGATTCCTGCGTTTCGATGCTCGAGTCCGGGACGAGCTGGACCGCCGCTCGCAGGATGTTGCTGGCATCCTTATCGCAGACGATGGCACCGTCCATCTTCGCCAGTTCCCTCAGCCGGGTGGGGGAGAAATCGATGCCGATCTCGAAGCCGCCCGAACAGATGGACTCGATGGTCCTGTCAATGCCCAGCACGATCAGCGCGCCTGTCCGTCCGCGGAGGATGCGTTCCAGGCCGTCGCGAAGGGCGGTGCCCGGTGCCACCCTGGCCAGGGTCGCCTTCAGCGCATCTTCAGGGCTCCGAGCCATAGATTTCCCTTCAAAGGTGCAGGCGAGAGCCTGCAAGTGCGCCGGTTTCCAGGGTCCCCCGGCAGGATCAAAAGTACTCAGTTCCCCGCTCTCCCCATGATAGGGGTAAAGCACAGCCACTTCCGCACAGGCAAGCCTTAAAGTGGTCCATCGCGGCGTGCCGCCGGGAGCCTCCGGAACGGCTGTCCCGGGTCCCGTCCGCGAAGGCATTTTGGCGCTGAATGGCCCCCGCTTCGTGCGCGGTCCGCGGCCTGCGATAAACTTGGACCCTTGGGTGTACCGCGGGCTCTCCGCGCCGTGACCCGTCCACAGCCGCAGCGAAAGTAGCATCGTGTCTCAAGAAGTCCTCAGCCCCGCCCGAGTCCAGGAGATTCACAAGCAGGCGGCCCGGCGCCGGACTTTCGCGGTCATTTCGCACCCCGACGCCGGCAAATCCACCCTGACGGAGGCCCTCGCGCTGCACGCAAAGGTGATCGGCACTGCCGGCGCCTCCAGCGGCAAGGCCAACCGCAAGGAGACAGTCTCGGACTGGATGCAGATGGAAAAGGACCGCGGCATCTCCATCAGCTCCGCCGCGCTGCAGTTCGGCTACCGGGACACGGTCATCAACCTCCTGGACACCCCGGGCCACGCGGACTTCTCCGAGGACACCTACCGCGTGCTCGCGGCCGTGGACTGCGCCGTCATGCTGGTCGACGCCGCGAAGGGCCTGGAAACCCAGACAATGAAGCTTTTCGAGGTCTGCAAGCAGCGCAACCTGCCCATCATCACGGTCATCAACAAGTGGGACCGGCCCGGCCTTGACGCCTTGGCCCTCATGGACGAGATCACCGAGCGCACCGGACTGCAGCCCATGCCGCTGACCTGGGCCGTGGGCATCTCCGGCGACTTCCGCGGCGTCTGGGACCTGCGCAATGACCGGTTCGCGCAGTTCAAGCGCAACAACTCCGGCGCCAACATCGCCCTCACCGAGTACTTCACCCCGGACGAGGCCGCGGCCAGCCAGGGCGAGGACTGGTCCAATGCCGTGGACGAGGCCGGGCTGGTCATCGAATCCAACCTGGCGTTCGACGTCGAGGCCTTCCACGCCGGCAAGGCGACGCCGATCCTCTTCAGCTCAGCCGCGCTGAACTTCGGTGTGAAGGAAATCCTCGACGCCCTCGTCGACTTTGCCCCGCCCGCTGCCCCGCGGCCCGACGTCGAAGGTGAGCCCCGCCCGGTCGATGCCCCGTTCGCCGGATTCGTCTTCAAAGTCCAGGCGGGCATGAACAAGGCCCATCGTGACCACGTTGCCTTCATCCGGGTCTGCTCCGGCATGTTCGAGCGCGGCATGGTGGTTACCCAGACGCGGACAGGGAAATCCTTCGCCACCAAGTACGCCCAGCAGGTCTTCGGCCGCGAACGCGAGGTGATCGACGAGGCATTCCCGGGCGATGTGGTTGGCCTCGTGAACGCCTCCTCCCTCCGCGTGGGGGACAGCCTGTTCCTGGACCAGCCCGTGGAGTTCCCCGCGATCCCGCTATTCGCCCCGGAACACTTCCAGGTGGCGCGCTCCAAGGACCCGAGCCGGTTCAAGCAGTTCCGCCGCGGCATCGAACAACTCGAGCACGAGGGCGTCATCCAGGTGCTCCGCTCCGACATCCGCGGTGACCAGGCGCCCGTTCTTGCCGCCGTCGGCCCCATGCAGTTCGAAGTGGTCGAGGACCGCATGGCGCACGACTTCAGCGCCCCCATGCGGCTGGAACGACTCCCGTATTCCATGGCCCGGATCTCGACCGCGGACGCCATGCCGGCGCTGGCCAACGTCCCCGGCGCCGAAGTCCTGTTGCGCTCCGACGGGGAATACCTGGCCCTGTTCAACGACGTCTGGGCCCTGCGCCGGATCGAAAAGAACCACCCTGACCTCACCTTGGTGCCGATCGGGACCCACAACCCCGCAAAATAGCGCCAAGGCCCCGGACGAAAGACCCCCGGGACCCCGGGAGGTCTCCGAAATCCGGTTTCCGCGCTATCATAAGTAAGCTTGCTTTTTATGCGGGTGCCGGGACAGGCTTCCGGCTTCGGACTGATCCGCCCGATTCCAGCGGCGGCCCCACTAGAGGGACCACGTAGACCTTTGACAACCATGGACCCCGGTTTCCTGCTCAGCGGGCGCTACCGGATCGAAGAACTCATTGGCCGGGGCAGCCAATCGAGTGTGTACCGTGCCACGGACGAGGTCCTGGGACGCGAAGTGGCAGTCAAGCTTTTCCGCGACGGCGTCGTGTACGAAAATGAAGCGGACGAAGAGCGGACCCGCAGGCAAAGCGAGGAAGTGCGGATCCTGGCAGGGATGGCCCACCACGCCCTCGTGACACTGTTCGACGCCGGGACAGACCTGAGTGACCCGACCCGCCGGCGCAGCTACCTGGTGATGGAACTCGTCCGCGGCCCCGACCTCCGTCGCCGCTCGGCCGAGGGCCCGCTGTCGGCGGCCCACATGGCGCTGATCGGACACGATGTCGCCGACGGACTGGCGCACATCCACCACCACGGCATCATCCACCGGGACGTCAAGCCGGCCAACATCCTGCTCGTGGACTACAGCGCCGAGGACCATCGCCCACGCGCCAAACTCAGCGACTTCGGCGTGGCCATCACAATCCGCGAAGGCCACTGCGGCGACCCCGACGACAGCTCCGGCACCCCGGCCTACCTCAGCCCCGAACAGGCCGCCGGCGAACCCGCCGGCCCCGCCAGCGACGTCTATTCGCTGGGGCTGGTCCTGCTGGAAGGCCTGACGGGGAAGATGGCCTACCCCGGCGCGCCGGTCCAGTCCGCCTTGGCCCGGCTGCTCCAGGACCCGCACATCCCCGAAGAGCTCGCGCCCCTGTGGGTGGACCTGCTGACCTCTATGCTGGACAGGGATCCGGCGGCCCGCCCGCCGGCCAGGGAAGTGTCGCTGGCCCTGCGCCAGGAAGTCATCAATGGCACGGGACGCCGCCGCCGTGACCAGGCCGCGCTGCTGACCGATGAAGACGGGCGCATGCAGGCGGTCGAGCGGTACCAGATCCTCGACACCCCCGCGGATGGCGCCTTCGACCGGATCGCGGCGCTGGCCGCACGCATGTTCTCGGTGCCCGTGGCGATTGTCAGCGTTGTGGACCATGACCGCATCTGGTTCAAATCCCACCACGGCACGGACGTCACGGAGATCGGCCGGGACCCCGGGTTGTGCGCCTCCGCCATCCTGCAGGGCGATGCCTGGATTGTCCGGGACGCCATCAATGATCCCCGGACGCTGTCCAACCCTCTCGTAGCCGGCGAGTTCGGCCTACAGTTCTACGCCGGGGTGCCGCTGCGCACTCCGGACGGCTACAACCTGGGCACCTTGTGCATCCTGGACCGTGAGCCCCGCGAGTTCAGCGATGAGGACACTGCTGCGCTGGAGGACCTGGCGGCGCTCGTGATGCACGACCTGGAGCTGCGGCTGCACAGCCGGCGGGCGCTCGCCGGGTAGTCCGAGGCGCGCTTAGCGCCGGCCGGCGTGCAGAGCCAGTTCGAGTTCGAAGCGCGCCGTTGGATCCTCGAGGGCGTCGCCGAATAGCTCGCGCAGCTGCGCCGCCCGGTAGCCCACGGTCTGCGGGTGGATGCCGAGCTCGGCGGCTACGGGTGCCCGCTGGCCCCAGTGGCGCAACCAGGAGAGCAGGGTTTCTGCGAGCCGCTCGCGTTGCGCGGGCCGGAGCCCTTCCAGGGGCGCGAGCCGGCGGGTGGCCAGTTCGGTGATTGCCGAGGGTTCCGCTCCGAGAATCACCTGCGCCAGGTGCTCGTCGGCCCAGATCGGGGGATCGTCCGGCCCTTCGCGCGGAGGCAGTGCCGCGGCCGCCAGCACAGCCAGCCGGAGTGAATCCGGAACTCTCTCCCAGCCGCCGGACGGCCCCACGGAAGCTCCGCGCCCCTTCAGGGCACGGTCCAGGTCCTCCCGGGCGGACCGCGATTTCCGAGCCGGCACAAGCGCCACGACGTCGGTCTCGCGCTCAATCACAAGGGTGCCGGGACCGAGGCGCAGCCGCAGCCCGGCCGCCCGGTCAAGCGGAAGCGTCACCACCGCCATGCGCTGCGGCAGGGACCAGTCCGCCATCGCCGCCGTCTGGCGCAGGGCCGCCTCGTCGGCCTGGCCGAGCAGGAGCAGGTCCAGCAGTTCGGTGCGGCGCCGGTCCACCGCTCCGGCGCGTTCGGATTGTTCAAAGGCGTAGGCCTCGGCACTGACCGCGGACAGCTCATCGATGTACGCGAGGATTGATTCGCCCAGATCCACCACGACTCCCTGGCCCAGATGGTGTTCCACTGAGACCTTGGACATCTCCCGGAAGGTCACGCGGGCACCCATCCGGTAGGCGCTCAGGAGCGCGTCCATGCTCCGTCCCTGCCGGAACTCCCCGCTGCCCAGCCCCGCCACAAGCTCCCGGCTTTCCTCGGACAACGCCGGCAACCGGGTCCCGGGCAGTTGCAGGAACCGGTCCAGCGCAGCGGCCACGCCTCTCCTTAGGCCCCTGCCGAAGCGGCCTTCAATCGGCCTGGCATACGCCGGGACGAGCTGCGGGACGGCCTCGATGATGGCCTCGACTATGCCGGGCATCCTGGGACGCAGCATGTCGCTGACCTCCCGCGGCAGGGCCAGCCATGGCGGATCGTAGGCGGGGGCGGGGCCGGCGGGCCTCCGGGCGTGGGATGCGTTCATGGACAATCCGATGAGTTGTTGCGGCGGGATAGTTTTCTCGAGTCGATCGTATGCCTTGGGTGAAGAAGTATGACGCAATCTGACATAAGATTGGTGAATGATCCGGCTCCGTAAGCTGGCGCGCGCCGCATCTCTACTGACCACCCCCCTAGCTCCAGAAGACATTCTGTCGCTGTTCAATCCTGTGTTTTCCGCCCGCCAATTGCGCGGTGTGGTCACTAAGGTGGTTCCAGAAACGGCCGATTCCGCCACCATTTTCTTCCGTCCCGGCCGCGGCTGGCAAGCGCATCTTGCCGGCCAGTGGGCCCGTATTGGCGTCGAGCTCGACGGCGTCCGCCACTGGCGGTCGTATTCGCTCAGCGCCCCCGCCGGCCAGGACCCGGCAATCACCGTCACTGACATGGGGGCCGTCTCCGGGGCCCTGGTGCGCGGCACCAAACCCGGCGACGTCCTGTTCCTGGCGCCTCCGCAGGGCGACTTCGTCCTGCCCGAACACCCGCGCCCGCTGCTCATGCTCACAGCCGGCAGCGGAATCACGCCGGTGATGTCGATGATCCGCACCCTCGTCCCGCACCGCCCCGACTCCGACGTCGTCTTGATTCACACGGCCCGCACCGCCGCGGACACCATCTTCCACGAAGAACTTGCCGAGCTCGCCGACCAGTTCCCCAACTTGCGCGTCACGCACTGGTTCACCGGGGAGCACGGACGGTTGGACTTCACCTCTGCCGCCGACCTGGACCGGCTGTGCCCGGACTGGCGCCAGCGCGCCGCCTACGCGTGCGGCCCGGAAGGCTTCCTCAACGACGCCGAGGCGCTGTGGGAAGCCGAAGCCGAGGACGCCCAGCAGGCCGCGGCGGCCCGGGCGGGCACCCTGACGATCGAACGCTTCAGCACCAGCCTCGCCGGCGGCGCCGGGCACGACGGCGGACTGGTCACCTTCGAGGTCTCCGACCGCGAAATCGAAGCCGACGGCGACACCCCGCTGCTCGATGTCGGTGAGGACGCAGGCATCCTGATGCCCAGCGGCTGCCGCATGGGCATCTGCCACAGCTGCCTCATCCCGCTGCGGGCCGGCCATGTCCGTGACCTTCGTACGAACGAAGTGCACGGCGAGCCCGGCCAACTAATCCAGACGTGCGTGTCGGCAGCCGCCGGCCCCGTTAACCTCGACCTCTGAGGAGTATCACCGCATGACGACTGTTTCTAACAAACCGGATCTTTCCGACGCCGACACCCCCGTCGCAGACGGTACGGCAGACGGTTCAGCCGGCGCCTCCGCGGCAAAGGTGGGCACGGCCGCGAAGACGCGGCCCGGCGCCCTCGCCGAGACCGGCAGCCCGCTGCTGCGTCCGCCCGCGGCCGCCCACCTCTCGGACGAGCAGGTGGCGGAGCTGGGCCGCGAACTCGACGCCATCAAGGATGACATCCTCGCCAAGCGCGGATCCTCCGACGCCGCCTACATCCGCCGCATGATCAAGATCCAGCGCGGCCTGGAGCTCTCCGGCCGTGCCCTGCTCCTGGTCAGCAAGAAGAAGCCCGCCTGGATCGCCGGCACCACACTGCTGAGCTTCGCCAAGATCCTGGAAAACATGGAACTCGGGCACAACATCCTGCACGGCCAGTGGGACTGGATGCGGGACCCGGACATCCACTCCACCACGTGGGAATGGGACTTCGTCACCCCCGCGCGCTCCTGGCAGCACACCCACAACGACCTCCACCACCGCTGGACAAATGTGGTCGGTAAGGACAACGACATCGGATACAACCTGCTGCGGATGGATCCGGAGCAGGAATGGACGCCCTTCAACCTGGGCAATCCGCTCTACAACGCGCTGCTGGCACCGGTCTTCGAGTGGGGCATCGCGATCTACGACCTCGAGCTCGTGGACTACAAAGAGGGCCGGAAGTCCAAGGAAGCCCTGAACAAGGACCTGAAGGCCCTCGGCCGCAAGGCCCTGAAGCAGTTCACCAAGGACTACGCCGCCACGCCCGCCGTCGCAATGCTGACCGGTTCCGGCAAGCAGGCCCTCTACGGCACCCTCACCGCCAACGCTGTCCGCAACGTGTGGGCGCACGCGGTGATCTTCTGCGGCCACTTCCCCGAGGGCACTGACACCTTCACCGAGGAAATGGTCGAAGGCGAGACCCGCGGTGACTGGTATGTGCGGCAGATGATTGGCTCGGCCAACATCTCCGGTTCCAAGTTCATGCACCTCATGTCCGGCAACCTCTCGCACCAGATTGAGCACCACCTGTTCCCGGACCTGCCCTCGAACCGCTACGCGGAGGTGGCGCCGAAGGTGCAGGAGATCTGCAAGCGCTACGGCCTGCCGTACACCACGGGTCCGCTGCTGAAGCAGGTCGGCTCCACGTGGGCCAAGATCTTCAAGCTGGCCCTGCCTCCCAAGAAGGCCTAGCCGGCCCAGGCCCAACTTCCAGGCCCCACCGGCCGGGTTTGAATGATTGACCAGAGGGGCGTCTGCCATCGCGGCAGGCGCCCCTCTCTGTCGTACGTTGCTTTGCTTACCGGGGGTGGGTTCAGGACTTGCTCGCCACACCAAGCACGTGGGCCAGCCGCGGGTTGCCTGGCAGGACCGAAAAGCCGAAGCGCTCGAGCCCGTGCACGGTGAGGCCGGCCCGGAGGATCATGGCGGCGGTGTCACGGTTCGGGTGGCATCCGCCTGCCATCCGGCTCCACAGCGGTGCGACCAGGTCTTCGGCGGCCCCCAGCACGCGGTGTGTGGAGCGGACGTGCTCATAGAACAGCAGCAGGCCGCCGGGGCGCAGGACCCGGACCACTTCCGCCAGCGCGACGGACTGGTCCGCCACGCTGCACAGCACCAAACTGGAGACGACGACGTCGACCGAGGCGTCCGCCGCCGGCAGCGCCTCCGCCACGCCGTCTTTCACGCTGACAGGCACCGGAGCCGTGCTGGCGGCGGCGCGGGCCAGCCCCCGGAGGGTTGGGTCCGGTTCCAGGGCCAGCACACCGGACACCGCGGAAGGGTAGAACGGGAAGGTGGCCCCGTAGCCCGCCCCGATTTCGATGACGACGCCGTGCGCCGCCTCCACGAGCCGCCGGCGGTGCTCCGTTGCCCCGCGGGCGTCCATCCGCGGACCCACGCGGGCATAGGATCTCCCGAAGGATGACTCGCGGCGGCTGGTTTCCGGCATGGGGGCGTCCTTACAGTCAGCGGACCGCGGCCGGGTTGAGCTTGAGCCTGCGCAGCAACTGGGCGTTCAGGGCAACCACAATGGTCGACGCCGACATCATCACGGCGCCCGCGGCGGGGGAGAGGACGATCCCCGCGAAGGCGAGGACCCCGGCCGCCAGCGGCACCGAGATGATGTTGTAGCCGGTGGCCCACACGAGGTTTTGCCACATCTTCCGGTAGCTCGCCTTGGACAGATCGAGCATCGACAGCACGGCCCGCGGATCGTTGCCGGCCAGCACTACACCGGCAGATTCCACTGCCACGTCCGTGCCGCCGCCAATCGCGATCCCCACCTCCGCCCGTGCCAGCGCGGGGGAGTCGTTGACGCCGTCGCCCACCATGGCCACTTTCAGTCCGCGGCCCTGCAGTTCGGCCACCTTCTTGTCCTTGTCGGCGGGGAGGACCTCTGCGAACACTTCATCGATGGCGAGTTCGGCGGCGACGGCGTGCGCCACCTGCCGGGCGTCGCCGGTGACCATGGCCACCTTGATGCCGCGTGCCTGGAGGGCCTGGACGGCCTGGCGGGACTCGGGCCGCACGGCGTCCTCGAGGCTGACAGCGCCCAGGACCGTGCCGCCCTCCACGACGTGGAGCACCGCGGCGCCACGCTCCAGCCAGGCGCCGGTGGTGGCGGCCAAGGCCCGCGGCTCCTGCAAGCCCAGCTCCCGGAGCAGGGCCGGGCCGCCAACCTGGACCGTGCGGCCATCGACCGTGGCGCGGACTCCGCGGCCGGTCAGCGACGTGAAGCCGTCCGCCGTCGGAATCTTCACTCCCCGTTCCCGGGCGGCGGCAACGATCGAGCGGGCCAGGGGATGTTCGCTGTCCGCCTCCACGGCGGCCGCGAGTCCCAGCACTGCGTCTCGGCCGGCGGCTGGGCCCGTGCCTGCTGCGGTCGCTACCTCCTTGAGCTCCGGCTCGCCCCTGGTCAGGGTTCCGGTCTTGTCGAACAGCACGACATCGACAGTCCGCATGCGCTCCAGCGCCATCCGGTTCTTGATCAGGACGCCCGCCCGGGCCGCCCGCTCAGTGGAGATGGCGATGACGAGCGGGATGGCAAGGCCGAGGGCATGGGGGCAGGCGATCACGAGGACCGTCACGGTACGGGTGACGGCGTCGCTGACGCTGCCCATCAGGGTCCAGAAGATGAAGGTGAGGACGCCGGCGCCGGCGGCGAAGTAGAAGAGGAACGCCGCAGCCCTGTCGGCGAGGGCCTGGGCCCGGGAGGAGGATGCCTGCGCCTCGGCCACGAGGCGTCGGATTCCGGCCAGGGCGGTGTCCTCGCCGATCGCTGACACCCGGACCCGCACGGAATTGTCCGTGGCGATGGTGCCGGCAACCACGGGATCGCCGGGTGTTCGCAGGACGGTCTTCGATTCGCCGGTGATCATCGATTCGTCGAACTCGGCCCGGCCATCGCTGACCGTGCCGTCGGCCGGCATCCGGCCGCCGGGGCGGACCAGGATGGAGTCTCCGGCTCGGAGCTCGGAGACGCTGACAGTCTCCATGCCGTCGGCTGTAACGCGTTCCGCCTCGTCGGGCAGCAGCGCCGCGAGGGCGTCCAGTGCACCTTGGGCCGAGCCGAGGGCGCGCATCTCGATCCAGTGGCCCAGCAGCATGATGGGGACCAGCAGCGCCAGCTCCCACCAGAAGTCGAGGTCGAAGCCGCCGATGCCGAGGCTGGTCACCCACGAGGCGATGAAGGCGACGCTGATGGCCATGGCGATCAGCAGCATCATCCCCGGTTTGCGCGTCCGCAGTTCGTTGAGGCCGCCCGTGAGGAACGGCCGGCCGCCGTATAGGTAGATCGCCGTACCAAGCACGGGCGGAATCCAGGCGGAGCCGGGAAACGCGGGAGGCTCGTAGCCTAGGAGATCCGCGAACATGGGACTGAAGAAGACCACCGGAACGGCCAAGGCCAGTGTCAGCCAGAACCTGTCCCTGAACATGGCGACACTGTGCCCGGCATGCTGGCCCTGGCTGTGCACCATGTGGTCGTCGTGGTGCTGGGGGGCAGCGCCAGCTCCAGGCGGGCCGTGTGGCGGCCGCCCGCCGCGCTCCTCGTGCTGGTCGCTCAGCCGCTGGCCGCCGACGGGTTGATTGCTGTGCCGATGTTCCATGATGCGTGCTCCTGGGGAGATTCATTCATCGTCTGGCCGGGATGAGATCACCATACCCCCAGGGGGTATGCATGACAAGAGGTTTCGCCGGCCAGCTGACCTCGATCACGGCTTTTTGGATGTCCGGCCGGCGTTCCCTCCCAGTTGCCCGGCTCTGTGCGGTCGAGGGAGGCCCGGCTCCCGCGGATTTCCGCGCCTCCGCGGGACTGGCCGGCGGAGTAACTGGGAGGGAAGGCTGCCGGCGGGCCAACGCGCACCGGGCCGGCCGCCGCGGCGTCAGCTGAGCAGCAGTCCCAGCGCCTCGGCGAGGTGGCCGACCTCGCGGACCGAGAAGCCCGCGGGAACCGGCCCGTGCCCGTTGGGGCTGGCCGGCACCACGGCATGGGTGAAGCCGAGCCGGTGCGCCTCCTGGATGCGCTGGTTGATGCCGGGCACTGGACGGACTTCGCCAGCCAGGCCCACCTCGCCGAAGGCTATGAGCCGCTGGGGGAGCGGCTTTTTGGCCTTTGCGGAAGCCACCGCCAGGGCCACGGCGAGGTCCGTGGCGGGTTCGCTGAGCTTGACCCCGCCGACCGTTGCCACATACGAGTCGTCCTTATGCAGCAGGCAGCCCGCGCGCTGCTGCAGGACGGCCAGCAGCATCGCCACCCGCGAGCTGTCCAGTCCGCTGGTGGCGCGGCGGGGCTGGGAGCTGGCGCTCTCGGCGAGCAGCGACTGGACCTCGGCCAGCAGCGGCCGGCGGCCCTCCAACGTGACCGTGATGCAGGTTCCCGAAACGGGCTCTTTGGTCCGAGAGACGAACAGTCCACTGGGATCTGCGAGGCCCTCGATGCCGTCCTCGTTCAAGTCAAAGCAGCCGACGTCGTCGGTGGGTCCGTAGCGGTTCTTGACGGCGCGCAGCAACCGCAGCCGTGAGTGCCGTTCGCCCTCGAATTGGCAGACGACGTCCACGAGGTGTTCCAGCAGCCGGGGCCCGGCGATGGAGCCGTCCTTGGTCACGTGCCCGACCAGCAGCGTGGTCATGTTGCGGCGCTTGGCAGCGGCGATCAGCGACGCCGCAACCTCGCGCACCTGGGACACCCCGCCGGCGCTGCCCTCGACATCGGCGCTGCTGAGGGTCTGCACGGAGTCCACCACCAGCAGCCGCGGTTCCAGCTTCTCCACCTGCCCCAGGGCCTGCCCGAGGTCCGTTTCGGCGGACAGATACAAGGATTCGGCCACGGCGTCGATCCGGTCCGCGCGGAGCTTGACCTGGGCAGCGGATTCCTCGCCGGTGATGTAGAGGACGTCCTGCGCGGTGCGGGCGAACTTGGCCGCGACGTCCAGCAGCAGCGTGGACTTGCCCACCCCGGGTTCGCCCGCCAGGAGAATGACGGCGCCGGGCACCAGCCCGCCGCCGAGCACGCGGTCGAGTTCGTCCACGCCGGTGGGCAGGAAAGCGGCAGTGGTGGCGTCGACGTCCGCGATCCGGCGGGCCGGTTCAAGGACCGTAGCGGCCGCCGTCGTCCGGGCGACGGCGGTGCCGGTCTCCTCCACGCTGCCCCACGCCTGGCACTCGCCGCAACGGCCCACCCACTTGGCCGTCGTCCAGCCGCATTCGGCGCATTTATAGCCCGGTGCCTTCGGCCCCCGGGAAGTCTTCGTAGCCATTGCTCCACACTATCGGGGGTCGGCGACAGCGAGGCCCTCCGCAGCGGCGGCCAGCCCCTACAGCGGGGGAAGAATGTCCCGCGCTTCCCTTGAGTCCACGCCGGCGGCCTCGAGCAGGTCGACCATGAGCGGGCGGAACAGCATGACCACCGTTTCGCCCTCGAGCCGGTGGACATCCAGCAACCGGGGATGCAGGCGGTCAGCGATCTCGCGCAGCTCGGCCCGGGCCGTGCGCAGGTGGGCGCGACGGACGCCGTCGTGGACTTCCGCCCAGCCGAGTGAGAGCTCATCGACGGCGGCGGCCGTCTCCTGCAGGACCTCGGCGATGTTCTGGGTGGCCTCGTCCGAGAGCGCCGCGTGGTTGATGGCGCTGGTCAGGCGGCGCGCAAAGACCCGGCTGTTTCGCAGTGCGAGGTCGAGATAGTCCAGTGACTGCTCCATCTGGTCCAGCTCTTCCCGGTGCCGCCGGTAGGCGGGGGCCAGGGTGGCCACTTCGCCGGAGGCGCGCAGGGACTGGCGCATGGCGTCGACGAGGGGCTGGCAGTTCCGCCCGCGGATGAGCGCATGCCAGGCCTGGGTGGAGTCGCTGTAGCTCAGCGCCGACGCGCATTCGCGCAGCACCTCGGCGAGCTCGTGCAGGAGCTTCTTGACGTCATTCCGGGGTTCGCGCCGCGGATCCTTGGGAACGAGGACGGTCATCAGGAGCGCGAACACACCTCCCACCACGGCGTCGATGCTGCGCGTGAACGGTCCTCCGACCGGTGCGGGCAGGAGCACCACGAGCACCGACTGCAGGCCCAGTTGGGTGGTGAAGATCGTCCCGCTGTCCAGGAACCTGGCCAGCAGGATGGAGAAAAGGAGAACGACGGCGGCCTGCCAGATTCCGGAGCCCAGCCAGTGCAGCAGCAGGTCGCCGACCACGATCCCGAGCGTGCAGCCCAGGCCCACCTCGATGACGCGGCGCAGCCTGGGGTCGCGGGAAAAACCCAGGGCAATAAGGGATGACGTGGCCGCAAACAGCGGTCCGGAATGGCCCAGGATGTATTCGGCGAACGCGTAGGCGCCCACGGCGCAAGTGGTCATTTGGATGGCCGGGCCCAAGGAGTTCCGGCTCCGCACAAAGCCGGTGCGGACCCGGCCGCGCAGGAATCGTGCGCTTGCGGAGAGTCCAGTCGCGGAGGCCATGTCCTCCAGTCTATTTGCTGCCCCGGGGCCGGCCGTTCACGGCAGGACACGGCCCGGGCCAGTCAGCAGGGCCAGCACCACGGGCGGCCGGCACGGGCCGGGCCGGTCCCTGTCCTCACGCTGAAACCGCTACGACTGTGACGCACAGAACACAATGGCTGCCCGGCAGATGTAAGCCAATAGCCCGGCGTCGTTAACCGGCTGTTCACTTTGGTCCGCAATTCTCTTCATCTGGGCCACTTACGGTCGGTAAAGGTACAAACCGTACGCATCCCTGCTGGCCATCTCCGGCCCGGCACGCATAGCCCTGAAAGGGGTATATCTAGTGAAGGCACTCCGCTTCGGCCGCAACGCGGCTATCGCTGTTATCGCCGCCGGCGCACTCGCGCTGACCGCTTGTGGTTCGGACAACGCAACCAACACGGCCCAGACGGCACCGGCGACCGCTTCGGGTCCCGCGGTAACCGGCACCCTGACTGGCATCGGCTCCTCCGCGCAGGGCGCGGCCATGGATGCCTGGAAGACCAGCTTCGCTTCCGCGAACCCCGGCGCCACTGTGCAGTACTCCCCGGACGGTTCCGGCGCCGGCCGCAAGGCGATCCTCGACGGCTCGGCCCAGTTCGCCGGCTCCGACGCTTACCTCAAAGATGAAGAGCTCGCCAGCTCCAAGGACAAGTGCGGCCCCAACGGTGCCATCGATATTCCGGTCTACATTTCCCCGATCGCCGTGGCGTTCAACGTGCCCGGCATCACGGACCTGAAGCTCGACGCTGCCACCGTTGCCAAGATTTTCCGCGGCCAGGTCGCCAAATGGAACGACCCCGCCATCGCGGCCCTGAACCCGGGCGTCCAGCTGCCGGACCTCAAGGTCACCCCGGTGAACCGCTCGGATGACTCCGGCACCACCACGAACTTCACGGACTACCTGTCCGCCGTTGCCCCCGCGGTTTGGACCGATAAGGCAGCCGGCGTCTGGCCCGCCAGCCTGAAGGGTGAGAACGCCAAGGGCACCTCCGGGGTCGTCAAGACCGTCACCGACACCCCCGGTGCTGTGACCTACGCAGACGACTCCGCTGTCAGCGGCAAGCTCGGCACGGCGCAGATCAAGGTCGGCGACTCCTTCACGAAGATCTCCGCCGACGCTGCTTCCAAGGCAGTCGCCGAGGGCAAGCCGGTTGCAGGCCGCAATGCCAACGACCTCGCCATCAAGCTGGACCGCACCACCACGGTGGCCGGTGCCTACCCGATCGTCCTCGTGTCCTACCACATCGTCTGCACCACCTACGACACGCAGGCCACCGCCGACCTGGTCAAGGCCTTTGTCAAGTACGCAGTTTCCGACGCCGGGCAGAAGGCCGCCGCCGAGGCCGCCAAGTCGGCTCCGCTGCCCAAGACCCTCCAGGACAAGGCAGTTGCCGCCCTCGAGGCTGTCAAGGCCAAGGCCTAGGGTTACGCTGAGCCGCAAGGCATAGTGGAAACACGAGCCTGACCCAGGTTCCCTGCATCATGGCGGCCGTCACCGGCGGCCGCCATGATGCAGGGAACCGACGCGTTTGTTCCGAACATCTAGATTTACCGGACACCGGCCGCGGAGGCCTCCGCAGCCGGCGCCCGGATCCCCATCCAAACCGAAGGACCGTGAAGTGACCACCACCTCCCTGACCAAGTCCCGGGGCGCAGGCCACACCGGTGACAAAGTCTTTTCCGCAGCCGCCTTGGCGGCAGGGTGTCTGATCCTCGTCGTGCTCTTCGGCGTGGCACTGTTTCTGGTCATCCAGGCGTACCCGGCCCTCGTGGCCCCGCCGGACAAGATCCAAGGCGGCGAAGGATTCTTCACTTACATCTGGCCGCTCGTCATCGGCACGCTCATCGCCTCGGTGATCGCACTCGTGATTGCGACGCCGATCGCCATTGGCGTCGCGCTGTTCATTTCGCACTTCGCACCGCGCAAACTCGCCTCCGGCCTGGGTTACGTGATTGACCTGCTCGCCGCGATCCCGTCCGTGGTTTATGGCGCCTGGGGCGTTGCATTCCTCGCCAAGGAAATCTCCCCGGCCTACAACTGGCTGGCCAACAACTTGGGCTGGCTGCCGATCTTCCAAGGTCCCGCCTCCGCCACCGGAAAGACCATCCTCACGGCCGGGATCGTGCTGGCCGTCATGGTCCTGCCGATCATCACCTCCCTGAGCCGCGAAATCTTCCTGCAGACCCCCAAGCTGCACGAAGAGGCCGCGCTGGCGCTCGGCGCCACCCGCTGGGAGATGATCCGGATGACCGTGCTGCCGTTCGGCCGGCCCGGAATCATCAGCGCCGTGATGCTCGGACTCGGCCGCGCCCTCGGCGAGACTATGGCGGTGGCGCTGGTCCTGTCCTCCGGCGCCCTGACGGCCAGCCTGATCCAGTCCGGCAACCAGACCATCGCCGCCGAAATCGCCCTGAACTTCCCCGAGGCCAGCGGACTCAAGGTCAGCACGCTGATCGCCGCCGGCCTGGTGCTGTTCGTCATCACCCTCGGCGTGAACATGATCGCCCGCGGGATCATCACCCGGCACAAAGAATTCTCGGGAGCCAACTAAATGACCTCCACCCTGACCCCGGTACGCAAGCGCTCGGCACTGACCAAGGGCCAGCTGCCCAAGGCCGCGCCGTACATTGTCGTGGCCGTTGCCCTGGTCCTCGGCGCCGCGATCATGGCCCTGATCGGCTTCAACGCCTTCGGCTGGGGGATCGTCTCCGGCATCCTCTTCGCCGCCGGCCTGGTGGGCTGGAGCCTGTTTGTGGAAGGCGCCCGCAAGGCCAAAGACAAGTTGGCCACCTGCCTGGTTGTGGGCGCCTTCCTGGTTGCCCTGCTGCCCCTGTTCTCGGTGATCTGGACCGTGCTGGTCAACGGGCTCCCCGGGCTCCTGGATCCCGGATTCCTCTCCACCTCCATGAACGGCGTCACCGGCGCTTTCGATAACAAGACCGTCGAGGAAGGCGCCCCCTTGCTGGGAGGCATCTACCATGCGCTCATGGGCACACTGCTGATCACGGTGCTCGCCACCCTCATCTCAGTTCCCGTGGGTCTGCTGACCGCGATTTACCTCGTGGAGTACGGCGAGGACCGCGCACTGGCCCGGGCCATCACCTTCTTCGTGGACGTCATGACCGGTATCCCCTCGATTGTCGCTGGCCTGTTCGCCGCCGCCGCCTTCTTCGCGCTGGTCGGTCCGGGCACCAAGACAGGCGCCGTTGCCGCCGTCGCACTTTCGGTGCTGATGATCCCGGTGGTGGTCCGCTCCAGCGAGGAAATGCTCAAGATCGTGCCAAACGAACTCCGCGAGGCCGCCTACGCCCTCGGCGTCCGCAAATGGCGGACCATCCTCAAAGTGGTCCTCCCGACGGCGATCTCCGGCATCGCGTCCGGCATCACCCTGGCGATCGCCCGCGTGATCGGCGAAACCGCGCCGATTCTGGTCACCGCCGGATTCGCGACCACCATCAACACCAACGTGTTCAGCGGCTGGATGGCCTCGCTGCCGACGTTCATCTATACCCAGATCCTGAACCCGACCTCGCCCTCCAACCCGGATCCGTCCTCCCAGCGGGCCTGGGGTGCGGCCCTGGTGCTGATCATCATGGTGATGCTGCTCAATCTTGGCGCCCGCCTGATTGCCCGCATGTTCGCCCCAAAGACAGGCCGCTAGGCCACCGCCGCGCCCGCCGCCCATACCTCCAGCAAGTGAAGGAACACCATGTCTAAGCGCATCGACGTCAAGGACCTGAACGTCTACTACAGCAAATTCCTGGCCGTCGAAGACGTCAACATTAACATCGACGCCAAGTCCGTCACGGCCTTCATCGGCCCCTCGGGCTGCGGCAAATCCACCTTCCTGCGCACCCTGAACCGCATGCACGAGGTCATCCCCGGTGCGAGGGTTGAAGGCGAGGTGCTGCTGGACGGGGACAACCTGTACGGCCCCGGCGTTGACCCGGTCACGGTCCGTTCCCAGATCGGCATGGTGTTCCAGCGCCCCAACCCGTTCCCCACCATGTCCATCCGGGACAACGTGCTGGCCGGCGTGAAGCTGAACAACACGAAGATCTCCAAGGGCGAGGCCGATGTCCTGGTGGAGCGTTCCCTGCAAGGGGCGAACCTGTGGAACGAGGTCAAGGACCGTCTGGGCAAGCCCGGTTCCGGACTGTCCGGTGGCCAGCAGCAGCGCCTATGCATAGCCCGCGCGATAGCAGTGGAGCCCCAGGTGATCCTCATGGACGAGCCCTGCTCCGCCTTGGACCCGATCTCGACACTGGCCATTGAGGACCTCATCAACGAGCTCAAGGACCAGTACACAGTGGTGATCGTGACCCACAATATGCAGCAGGCGGCCCGCGTGTCGGACAAGACGGCCTTCTTCAACATTGCCGGTACCGGCAAGCCGGGCAAGCTGATCGAGTTCGGCGACACCCCGACGATCTTCAGCAACCCGACCGAGAAGGCCACCGAGGACTACGTCTCCGGCCGCTTCGGATAAACCAATCTTCTCGTCGATTGCTCCATAAGTGCCGTTTTGAGCACTCAAAAGGGCACTTGCGGAGCAATCGACGGGTCCTAGAGGCCAGCCAGCGGCGAGAGCGCCAGTTGAAGGACGAACGCGGCGCCGGCGGTGGCAATTGGGGTCAGGACCCAGAACGCCAGGATGCGGATCACCAGCAGCCGGTTGGTGTCCGGGAAACTTTGGTTGGCGCCGGCGCCGAGGGTTGCCGCCGTCACCGTGTGGGTGGTGGAGACGGGCCAGTGCAGCCCGATCGCGCCCACGAGCAGCATCACCGAGGTGTACATTTGCGCGACAAATCCGCGCAGGGGGTCTATTCGGGTCAGCCGGTAGCCAATGGTGTAGGAAATCCGCCAGCCGCCCGCCAGGGTTCCCGCCGACAGCATGATGGCCGTCAGCAGGGCTACCCATGCCGGCACGGAACCGCCGTCGGAGAGACCGGCCGCCAGCAGCGCCAGGATGACCACCGCGCTAGTGCGCTGGCCGTCCTGCAGCCCGTGGCCGAAGGCGACGGCGCCGGCAGCAATGGCCTGGGCCCGCCGGGAGCGGGAGTTGACGACGTTGGGCGGCGTGTAACGTGCGGCCCAGCTGGCAGGCCAGACCAGCAGGAACGACCCGGCATAGGCGATCACCGGTGAGACCAGCAGCGGAAGCGCCACCTGGGACAGGAGCGAGGCGTCAACGCCGGTGACCGGGTTACCGCCGACGGCGACGCTCGCGACCCCCGCCCCGGCGAGCCCGCCGACCAAGGCATGCGTGGAGGAGGCCGGGATGCCGCGCCACCACATGTAGAGGCCCCAGAGGATGGCGCTGAGCAGCCCGGCCAGGAGGATCGTCAGGCCGTTCGTGCCCGGCGGCAGCGACAGCCACGCCTGGCTCACCGCCAGCGCCAGGGCGGCGCTGAGCCCGGCGCCGATGAAATTGAACAGGCTTGCCAGCAGCACTGCCACTGTTGGGGTCAGCGCCCGCGTCCGCACGGCCAGGGCCACCGACGAGGACGCGTCCCTGAAGCCGTTGAGAAATGCGAAGGCCCCGGCGCAGAGCAGCACCAGGGCAAGGAAGAACATCACCACGTCAGGATTCCTTGACGATGATGCTGCCCACCTGGGTGGCGATCCGGCGCATGTCCTTCGTCACTTCCACGAGCTGGTTCGCGATGTCACGGTTGCGCGCGTACTGCATCGCCTTCATCTCGTGGAGCATGTCCGCGACCCAGACCCGGTGTGTGCGTTCGGCGCGTTTGGCCAGGCGCAGGATCTCGATCCAGTAGTCCTCAAGGTCGTCCAGATTGTTCAGCTTCCGCATGGCCTCGACCGTGAGTTCGGCCTGGCGGCTGATGATTTCCAGCTGGTCCGCGGCGCGTTTGGGCAGCCGTTCGAGATTGTAGAGGGACACGAGCTCGGCGGCGGCGTCGAGCTTCTCCATGGCCTCGTTGAGGAAGCGGGACAGCGTGTACATGTCCTCGCGGGGCAGCGGGTTCACGAAGCTGGTCCGCATGTAGGTCAGGAGGGCAAAGTGCAGCTCCGCCGATTTGGCCTCATGGTTGTGCATGTCTTCGACGAGCCGGGCATGCTCACTGGCCGGGGCGCCGAGGATCTCAGAGAGTGTTCCAGTCGCCAGCACGATCTGGCGCGCCATTTGAGAGAGCAGGTTCAGTCCAGCGGACTCCTGCGGGAACAGGCGCAGCTTCACGTGGTGTCACCGGTCTTCCGAAGAGGGGCTCGCGGGTGGAGTCGGCCGGCCGTGTGACTTGACGGTGACCAGCGCATACACGCATTACTTTACCGTCCGCATCCGGCCCGGACCGGCCGGACGCGGCATATGGCGGCGCCGGCAGGAGCGCAGTTAGGGAGGCAGCTAAAAAGGACATGAAAATGGTGCCGAACCGGATACGCCTCTCGGCGGTAGGCCGCTCTAGGCGGCTAAATGTTGAAGCCCGGGGGTTTCGCGGTTCGGCACCGCTTTCAGTTTTCTACGTAGGTTCTTTCAAGTCAACATTGACAGCCCGCCGACGTCGTGCGTGTCCGGGTGGTTTCAGCCCGTCGTCCGGGCGCCCCCGCCCCGACCGGCTGGCCCCTTAGTCCAGTTCGCCCAGCCGCCAGGCATTGGCGGCGTGCTCGAGGTCCTCGGCCGTCTTGACCAGGAGATGCGAGTTGCGGGTGAGCTTGCTGGCGTGGTTCTCGTTGCTGTGCTCGGCGTTGTCGGCAAGCGTCGCCTGGCCCAGGGCCACCACACGGCAGAATGCGGCCGAACGTTCCAGCGCGACGTCGAATTCGCCGTCGAACGCCCCGGAGAGAATGGCGTCCGCCATGGACTTCATCTCATCCGCGCCGGGCGGTTCGGCGGCGCCGGCCACCACATGCGAAACCTGGGCCGTGTCCTTGCCCGCCTTGAAGTAGACGGAAATCCGCTCGGGATCCTGGATGGTGGCTGCCCGCAGGGCGTACAGGCGCCACAGGGCGCCGGGGAGGGACCGGGCGGGGCTTTCGGCCCACATTTCGGCGATTGCTTCCAGGCCCTGCTCATCGGCCAGCTTCACGAGCCGCCTGGTGACTTTGGGGTCGTCGCTGTCGCGGCCGCGGCGCACGAGCGCCTGCGCGGCCAGATGGGCCGCCTCCGAGACGCGGGCGGGATCGGCCCCGCCGGCGAAGGGCTCAAAGTCGATCGGCGCGAAGGGTTTCGGCTTGTGGTGCCGCGGGCCGGGGGCGCTTGATCCTGCTTGCTCGCTCATGCCCCCACGCTACTCCAGTGCCGCAAGGGAATCGAGGATCGGCCGGCGGTGCTGCCGGTGACCGACGACGCCGATCCGGGGCCATGTGAAAAAGCCGGCCCAGGTCTGGGGTACAGTATTAACGTCCAGAAATGGACGGGGCTGAAACGCGCCGCAGCAGCAGATTTATCCGCTGGTTCGGAGCTATCGGCTGGGGCCTTTAGCTCAGTTGGTAGAGCATCGGACTTTTAATCCGTGGGTCGTGGGTTCGATCCCCACAGGGCCCACTCTTTTAGCGAAGAGTGGAAGATCCCCGGTTTCCTGGCAACAGGAGGCCGGGGTTTTTTGTGCCTGCCGGTGGGCCCTTAGCTGTTGCCCGCGGTCCGGTGATCAGGGTCCCTCGGTGCTGCGGGGCGCTGTGTCTGCAGCCGCCTGGATTGTACGGCAGGCTAGTTACCAGTTCCGCTAGGCTTGGCGGATGGAATCCCACGGCGCCTCCGGATACTGGTATGGCCCCGATGACAGCCTGGACCCCCCTGCGGCCATCCTGCAGGCCCTCCGCGACTATCGGATCTCGGAGGTGGCGACCAGGCGGTCCACCCGCGATTCGATGGGCATGGGCGAGACGGACCTGCTGGCTCTGCGCTATCTGCTGCGGGCCAAGGAGACCGGCGAGCGGGTGGGACCGAAGGATCTTAGCCGCGTCCTGGGCATCACCACCGCATCCACGACGTCGCTGATCGACCGGCTGGTGGCCAGCGGGCACGTGCGGCGCGAGCCGCACCCGACCGACCGGCGCTCGCTCGTGATCGTGCCGACCGTCGCGACGGATTCCGAGGTCCGCGCCACGCTCGGCCGCATGCACCGGCGGATGATGGAGGTGGCCCAGTCCATGAGCGCCGAGGAAGCCCGGGCGGTCATTACGTTTCTGCGCCGCATGAGCGCGGCCATTGGCGACGAGCGGCGCAACTAGCTCGTTTAACTACTTATATGTATGCTTACTACTTGGTTTTCGATCTCAAATGAGAGTAGGCACCGTGGCTGAATCCGCAATCCTTGCCGGGAACCCGGTTACAGTTCCCTCTCCCTGGGCCCCGCTGCACTGCGGCGCACCCATGCAGTGGCGCTCGCCGGAGCCGGCGGCCATGTCCTCCTACTCGTTCGGGCCCGCCGACCCATCCCTGGCGCTCCCTGCCGTGTGGCGCTGCCCCTGCGGCTTCCAGCTGGACGGTCTCGACCAGGGTCACGCGGGCGTCAGTTCCTCAGTCTCGCGCTGAGAACCGGGGCCGGGCCGGCACCAGCGCGGTAGGGGAGGCCACGTGCAGCCGGTCCGAGGGGACTCCCGGCAGCCCTGAATCCGCGTCCAAAGGAAACGTCACGATGTCGCCGGAGCGTTCGTGGGCGACGTGCAGCGACCCATCGCGCACCAGGTGGTGCCGGGGCCAGTTGCCGCCGCTGGGGACATCGGCCCCCGGACGCAGCGCCGCGCCTCCGGCCTCCACTTCCAGCACGCTGACCCGGTTCGAGCCGCGGACGCCCACATAGGCGTGCCTGCCGCCGGCAGCCAACGCGATCTCGGCCGCCGAATCTCCCGGCAGCGCCCCGCCGGCGGTGGCCGGCCCGACGAAACCGAGCCGGAAATCCCCGGCGCCCGGCGACAACTCGGCCACGGCCACCTCAATTGAATACTCGGCCACCACAAAGACGTTGCCGCCCGGGTGCTGGACCAGGTGCCTGGGGCCGCTGCCCCGCGGCAGGACCACCTCATGGTCCAGAACCGGCCCCAAAGCCGGGCCCGGTCCCGAGCGGACATTCCAGATCCGCAGGAGGTCGTGGCCGAGATCGGTCGTCATCACCCGGCCGTCGGCCAGCATGAGCGCGGCATGCGCGCGGCTGGGCCGCTCTTGTCGGCCGGGTGCGTGGCCGTCGGGAGCGTCGCCGTAGGGGTCGCGCGATTCGGCGGCGGAGGTCCGGGCCGTGATGCCGCCGTCGGCGTCGAGCTCATAGAACAGCACCTGGCCGTCGCCCCAGCAGCAGACCGCGAGGAAACGGCCGGAGGGCTCGACGGCGACATGGCAGGCCGCGTCACCAGCCGGCCATGCGGGGCCCGCGGGCTCCAGGCCAAACGCGCCAGCCCGGCGGTAGGCCCGGACAGTCCTGGCCTGCTCGGCCACGGCGTAGACCACAGGGAGTGAGGGGTGGACCGCCAGGAAGGACGGAGAGTCGGCCACCGCCGCGACGCCGAGCCAGTGCAGGGTGCCGTCGGCCGCCGAGGAAACCGCGCCGATCCCCGCGCCGCTGCCGCCAGAGTCTGCCGTGTAGGAGCCGGTCCAGATGAGGTCATGTGCCGGGATGGAGTCCATGGTGACATCCTGCCAGCCGGCCCTGTCAAGGCGCGGCAAACCGGCGGCAACCCGTGGCAAACAACCGCCACGAACCGCCGGAGCGATCACCGCCGGATCAATCATCAAAGAATCCTGCGCCTTCGGTACCATGGGGGAGTCCGAGCAACTGCAGCAAAAGGAGGTGGGTCCCGTTCACGCAAGTCCAGAAACGGTGCCCGCCCAGTGCCGGCTGCGGCCAGCTCACGGTAAGGGCGTCTGACACCAGACCGAAAGGCGCTCCCATGCCAGTAATCCGCCCTCTTTCCCCGCACGAGACCCTAACGGCCAGGCTTCGTGCAGCCGGCTGCGTGTTTGCCGAAGACGAAGCCCGCCTGCTGATTGACGCAGCCCTGACGCCGGAGGCGCTCGAGGCGATGGCAGGCCGGCGGGTTGCCGGCCTGCCCCTTGAACACATTCTCGGCTGGGCGGAATTCTGCGGACTGCGCATCGCGGTCGATACCGGAGTCTTCGTGCCGCGGCGGCGGACGGAATTCCTCGTCCGGCAGGCCGCGGCACTGCTGAACGCGTGGCGCAGGGTGCCGGGTGCTGGCCGCCCGGCACCCGTGATCGTCGATCTCTGCTGCGGGTCCGGTGCTGTCGGCGCGGCGCTTGCCGCGCTCGCCGGCCCCGCCGAACTCCACTGCCCTATCGAACTGCACTGCGCGGATATCGACCCCGCGGCCGTGGCGTGCGCGCGCACCAACGTCTCGCCATTGGGCGGGGAGGTCCACGAAGGCGATCTCTACGCCCCGCTCCCGGCGGGACTACGGGGCCGGGTCCAGTTGTTGGCCGTGAATGCCCCCTACGTGCCCTCGGCGGACATTGAAACCATGCCGCAGGAGGCGCGCGTGCATGAGCCGCGGGCCTGCCTGGACGGCGGCGCCGACGGGCTGGAGATACAGCGGCGGGTCGCCGCCGGCGCACGGCAGTGGCTGGTGCCCGGCGGCCACGTGCTGATAGAGACCAGCCTCCGGCAGGCCGCACAGACGGCCGGAATTCTTCGCGGGCACGGACTGGAGGCCCGGGTGCTGCGCTCGGAGGAGCTGGGGGCTACGGTGGTGGCCGGCGCGCTGGTGCCTTCCGGCGGGCGGTAGCCACCCGAGGGTGGCTGCCGCGGCACTTGCAGGGAACGCCTAGGGCAGCTTGTCCCCGTCCACGTTGGTGGCGGGGCCCGCCGGGGTGGCGCCGCCCTCGTCCGACCAGTCCTGGCCGTCCTGGTCGGTGAGCGCCGGGTCGGAATGGATATCCGGGGCCGCGGGCACTGGCGTTCCGGGCGTGGCTGTTCCCTGCGTGGCCGCGGAGGTGCTCCCGTGTCCGGCATCGCGGTGAACGGCGGAGCTGATGACAGTACCCGCGCGGCGGGCGGCTTCGCCGAGCTGGTCGGAGACCTCGGGGGCTTTGTCCTTGAGCGTTTCGGCTGCCGCGGCCATCTTGTCCTGGACCGGCTTGCTGTGCCACAGTTCTGCGCTGCGGGCCTTGAGCTTGTCATAGGCGGCGCGGCCGGACCTTGATCCCAGGACATATCCTACGGCCGCTCCGATGCCGAAAAGAAGTTTGCCTTTCATGCTGTGCTCCTGCTCCCTGACGTGGGTAAAAGGTGGACATTTCTGAACAGGGGTGGCGCGGCTGGCTTTTGCGGCCCGCAGGCCACCTTGCCTGTCAAAGTAATGCAAAAAACCGGCCCCGGGAATATCCCGGGACCGGTTTTCCGGTCAGTCTCCGTGTTAGCGGACTGCGCGCTTGCTGATCATGCCGTAAACGAGCAGGACGATGATCGCACCGCCGATGGCCAGCAGCCAGGTCGACAGCGAGAAGAACTCGTTGATGCCCACGCCGAACAATGCGCTGCCGATGAACCCGCCCAGAAGGGCGCCGACGACGCCGAGGATCAGAGTGATGATGATGCCACCGCCCTGACGTCCCGGGAGGATGGCCTTAGCAATTGCTCCGGCGATGAGGCCCAGAATCAGAAATGCGAGAAAACCCATTTTATCGTTCCTTCTTCTTCATTGAGGAGGCACCCGGATTGCCGGGTGCGCTTCATCCTTCTGCCCTAATACTAATCATGCTTAGTATCAAAGATCCACCCGGCTCCCCGTGGGTTTGCGTGGCGGGGTGCCAAAACAGCCAAACGTGGCCGGACAATTCACGGGAGTCCACCCCGTGTACCGGCGTTGTTGAATTGTCTTTTTGTTCAGTTGTCCGCTGTTCAAATGTTCGTGTGCAATTGCGCGTGTGGGATGCCCGACGCCGGCCGGGGCCTACCAGGCGTAGTCTTCGGGTGCCGTGCGGTGGCCCGGAAATATCTCGTCGAGGCGCTTGAGTGCGTCGGCGTCGAGCTTCAATTTGTGCGCCCTGATGGAGGCTTCGAGTTGCTCGAGGGTGCGGGGCCCGATGATTGGAGCTGTGACTGCCGGCTGGTGGAGCAGCCACGCGAGCGCCACGTCCGCGGGTTCCTGGCCCAGTTCGGCGGCGAAATCCTCGTATCGCCGGATCTGTTTCTGGTGCGACTTGAGCGCCTCGAGGGCGCGGCCCGCGTTGCGGCGGAGGCCGTCGCCCTCCTTCTTCAGCACGCCGCCCAGCAGGCCGCCGTGCAGCGGCGACCATGGCAGGATCCCGAGCCCGTACTGCTGGGCGGCAGGGATGACTTCCAGTTCCGCGTCCCGGGTCAGCAGGTTGTAGATCGACTGTTCGCTGACCAGCCCGTTGTAGTTGCGGCGGGCGGCTATTTCCTGGGCGCGGGCGATGTGCCACCCGGCGAAGTTGCTGCTGCCGGAGTACAGGATCTTGCCTTGCCGGACGGCGACCTCGATGGCCTGCCAGATCTCCTCCCAGGGCGTGTTCCGGTCCACATGATGGAACTGGTAGAGATCGATGTAGTCAGTCTGCAACCGTTTCAGGCTGGCATCGAGCGCCCGGCGGATGTGCAGGGCCGAGAGCTTGGACTCATTGGGCCGGTCCGTCATGGTGCCGAACAGTTTGGTGGCGAGCACCGTGCGCTCACGGCGCTCGCCTCCCTGGGCGAACCAGCGGCCGAGTATTTCCTCCGTCCAGCCGCGGTGGCTCGCGCCGCCGTACACGTTGGCGGTATCGACGAAATTGATGCCGGCGGCCTGCGCGGTGTCCAGGATGGTGAAGGCCTGCGTCTCCTCGGTCTGCGGGCCAAAGTTCATGGTCCCCAGGCACAGGCGCGAGACTGTCAGCCCGGAGCGGCCCAGGTGCGTGTAGCGCATGACGCGTTCCTCTCCGCCCTGACCTCCTCCGCCCTGACGCGTTGCGGGTGTTTCTCCGAAGGCGGGCCGGCGTGTGCCGCCGTCGCTCCGGAGGCTGGCATCAGCGCTCCAGGCGGAACCCGAGCTTGATGGTGACCTGCCAGTCGGCGACCTGCCCGTTTTCAAGGTGGCCGCGGACCTCCTTGACTTCGAACCAGTCAAGGTTCCGGAGGGTCTTGGCGGCCTCGGCGATGCCGTTCCGGACGGCAGCATCAACGCCCTCGTTCGAGGTTCCGACAATTTCAGAAATGCTGTAAGTGTGATTAGACAACTTCGCTCCTCGTGATCGCCATCGATGCCCGGCTGTGGGCCGTCCCTGCAGACTAGCCGACTGAACCCGGCCGGACTAGGGGTTTGGGCCCGGAGCCGGGGACCCCGGGAGGCGGTCCCGGCAGCGGGCGTTTGGCCTGCCGGGGCAGGGCGTCTGCCCGCGGCCTGATCCGGCTCACCATCCAGGGCAGCATGTAGTGCGCCATCCAGGCCAGGTCGCCGGCCCGGGCTTCCCGCCAGTTGCCCGGCGGCATGGGCTTGGGCTCCAGCGGCCGCAGGCGGTGTGGCACGTTGAGCGTGTCCAGGACCATGGCTGCAATGGTGTGGTGTCCCAGCGGCGAAAAGTGCAGGCGGTCCGGATCCCACATCCGCGGATCGCTCAGTTGCCGCAGTGCCCACAGATCAGCGATAACGACGTCGTGCCGGGCGGCGATGACACGGATATGTTCGTTGAATACCGCGACCTTCCCCCGGATGTGTCCGAACACGGCTGTCTCGCCCCAGTCCGGCCCGGTGAACAGGACCACCGTGGCCCCGGTGGTGGAGAGCGCTGCCACGGCGTCGTCGAGTGTGGCGGCCATCCGGTCCGGATCGCCGCGATGGAACACGAGATCGTTCCCGCCGGCTGAGAGGGTGACGAGGTCCGGCTTCAGGCTCAAAGCCGGTCCGAGCTGCTGGTCGAGGATTTCGCGCAGAACCAGGCCGCTGATGGCAAGGTTTGCGTACCCGAACTCGCCGCGGCCCTCACCGAGTTCTTCGGCAATGCGGTCCGCCCACCCCCGCATGCCGCCGGGGCTCAGCGGTTCCGGGTCGCCGACGCCTGCCGTGAACGAATCCCCCAAGGCGACGTACCGGCTCCAGGGCCGAGAACGCAGGGCGCCAGAATGCCCTCGTGCTGAGCCCCGATCCCGTGAATGCCACGGCCCCGCGGCGGGGAAGTTGACGCCGGTATGGCCGGCGTCCGGCTCGGGGAACCTGGCGGCGTTCACATCACCAGCAATACGCCGATATTCCATGCCGCGCTAGGTACTTATGCCCCTAGCGAGGCATCGTGGGCGCGTTTGCGACCGCCCCCAGGCCGTCCGCCGCAAGGGGGCCAAAATACTCAGGGGGGTATAATAAGGAACCCTACGCATCGAACCGGAGAAACCAAATGGAACTCGATCCCACCGACATGAAGCCTGTAATCAACCGGCTTCGCCGCGCCCAGGGGCAGCTCGCGGCAGTCACCAGGATGATCGAGGAGGGCCGTGACTGCAAGAGCGTCGTGACCCAGCTTGCTGCCGTCTCAAGCGCCCTTGACAAGGCGGGGTTCTCCATCATCGCCACGGGCCTGCAGCACTGCATGCAGCAGGAAGACCCCAGCCTGGACCGGGCCGAACTCGAGAAGCTCTTCCTCTCGCTCGCCTGAGGCGCGCATCCGGCGCGGCGCGCCCGATTTAGGGCGCCTGGGCGCGCCAAGCCTGGCGTCTTCTCGTCAGGCGGGCCCTTCGGCCAGCACGAACGTCTTCAGGTCGTCGAGGGTCTGCTGCATGTGGGCGTCCATGGCGTCGCGGGCGCGGTGCGGGTCGCGTGAGGCCAGGGCATCCGCAATGCTCTGGTGGTGCCCGATGGCGTGCTCCTGGATCTCCGGCACTTTGGACGTCTCCGTCCGCCGCTTTTCCAGCACGCGGTGCAAGGGTTCGAACAACACGGCGACGAATACGTTTTCCGATGCCTGCAAGATGAGGTCGTGAAAGGCGAGGTCCGCCTCGACGAACGCCGCCAGATCGTTGTTCTCGTGGGCCAGCCGCATCCTTTCGACGTGCCCCCGGAGGGTCCGGATGTCTGAATCCTCCATCCGCCCGGCGGCCAGTTCGCAGGCGCCCGTCTCCAGCATCCGGCGCAGCTCAATAAGTTGAATGGCGGCCGAGGCGTCGTTTGTGCCTTCCGAGGCCGCCCGCAGTACGGCGTCCAGGGAGCCCCAGCGGTTCACCGGGTTCACGAACGTGCCGCGGCCGCGTTCCACGCTGAGAATCCGCTGGGCTTCCAGGGTCTTCATCGCCTCGCGCACGGTCATCCGGCTGACCTCGTGCTTGGAGCTGAGCTCCAGTTCGCCGGGGACGCTCGCGCCGGGCGGAAATTCGCCGGCAATGATTCGGTCCAGCAGTTCGTCGGCCACTACGCCGACCAGCGATTTCCTAGCCAATTCTCCCCGTCCAGCGACTCCGCTTTGACTGATGTCTTGCCTGATGCTTTGCCTGTCGGCGTGCTACCTGATGGCCAAGTCTACTTGCGCGTCGTTGTGCCATATGCCACACTAGCACTCAGCTATAAGATGTCTGACATCTTACATTTACCCCCTTGCGACGGTTCCCGAAGAGCCGCAGCTTTTCACCGATAGATCCCACACAATGGAGTGCAAAGTGCCCCTTGAAGCAGACGTGCTGGCCGCTTTCCCCGCGGAAGTACAGATCCCCGCCCGGCTAGTGGCAGACAGCGTGGCTGCCTCGTCCGAGGCAGCCCCCCGTGTCCTGGTGGTGCTCGACGACGACCCCACCGGCACGCAGTCCGTGGCGAACCTGCCCGTCCTCACCCGTTGGGATGTGGCGGACTTCGCCTGGGCGTTCGCCTACGAAGTCGACGGCCAGCGCCCGCGCGCGGTCTACGTGCTGACCAACACCCGCAGCCTTGACCCTGCCGAGGCGGCTGCCCGCAACGAGGAGATCGTCCGGAACGCCCTCGCGGCCGCCGCATCCACTGACCCCGCCCTGCGGCTCAGCTTTGTCAGCCGCAGCGATTCCACCCTCCGCGGCCACTACCCGCTCGAACCGGACGTCATCGCCGCCACCGTCACCGCCGTCAACGGCGAGACGACGGACGGCGTCGTGATCGTTCCCGCGTTCCCCGACGCCGGCCGCGTGACGATCGGCGGCGTGCACTTCACCCGTGGCACCGGCGAGGACGCCGGACAGCTCACCCCCGTGGCCGAGACCGAATTCGCCCGGGACGCCAGCTTCGGCTTCGCGAATTCGGAGATGGCCAAGTACGTCGAGGAGAAATCGAACGGCCGGTTCCCCGCGGCATCGGTGATCGTGCTGGATCTGGACATCATCCGGGCCTCCACCGATCCCCACATCTCCGCCAAGGCCATTGCCGACGCCATCGCCGCCGCCACGGACTCCACCCCGATCGTGGCGGACATCGTCACCGAAAACGATCTGCGCGCCCTGTCGCTGGGCCTGGAAGAAGCAGAACGCCGCGGCAAGAAGCTCCTCTACCGCGTGGGCCCGCCGTTCGTCCGGGCACGGATCGGCCAGGAAATCCGCACCGAACTCAGCGGCGAAGAAGCCTATGCGGGCAACACCCCCTCCGTGGCCGGCGGCCTGATCGTGGTCGGCTCGCACGTTGGCGTCACCACCCGCCAGCTCAACGCCCTCACCGAGCAGCACAGCGCGGCGCGGATCGTGGAGATCGACGTCGAAAAGCTCCTCGGCGAGAACGCGGGGGAGTACCTGGACGAAACCGTTGACACGGTCGTCGCGGCCCTCCGCGGCGGTGACGTGATCGTCCACACGAGCCGGCTCCTGATCAAGACCGCCGACGCCGCCGCAAGCCTGCGGATCGCCCGCACCGTCTCCGCCGCCGTCGTCGCCGTCGTGAACCGCACGCTCAAGACCTTCCCGCCCCGCTTCGTGATCGCCAAGGGCGGCATCACGTCCTCGGACGTGGCCGCACACGGCCTGGAAATCCGGCACGCGATCGTCCGCGGGCCCATGCTGCCGGGCATTGTCAGCCTGTGGGAGCCGGTGGATGGCCCGGCCAAGGGCATCCCGTACATCGTCTTCGCCGGCAACGTGGGCGATGACCAGTCCCTCGCCGATGTCACGCGCAAGCTCAGCAACACGTTCTCCCCAGCTGCCCCCTAACCTCGCAAGTCCCCACCGGTTCCTCGCCTTCGCAAGTCCCCACCGGCTCCCAGCCTTCGCAAGCTCAGGCAGGGCCCCTCGCCGGCGTGGGCCCTCAGGCAGGGTCCCTCGCCGGCATGGCCCCACGGCCAGGGAACCCGGCAGCCGGGGGCCCATCCCACCTGCTCAATTCTGTACGCTTAACACGTCATTCGATGGAGAACACCATGACCAGCAACTACACCATCACCGTCCTGGGCCTCGGCGCCATGGGCCTGCCCATGGCCACCCGCCTGGCAAGCCAGCTCACTGTCCACGGTTTCGACATCGCCGAGCCGCGCCTGAAGCTGGCTGAAGAGGCCGGCATCCGCACGTTCGCCTCCGCCCGGGAAGCCTCGAAAGGCGCCGATGCGCTGCTGCTGGCAGTGCGCAACGGCGAGCAGCTCAACGATGTCCTCTTCGGCGAGAACGGCGTGGCCTCTGTGCTCAAGCCGGGCTCCGTCGTGATCCTGGGCAGCACCGTGGGCACCGACGCCATCCCGGCCACCGTGGACCGCCTGGCCGAATACGGCGTCGAGCTGGTTGATGCCCCGCTTTCCGGCGGCCCCAAGCGTGCCGGCGAAGGCGACCTGCTGATCGTGGTGGGCGCATCGCCCGAGGCCCAGGAAAAGGCCCGCCCGGCCCTCGAGCTGCTGGCCTCCACCCTGACCGTGGTCGGCGACAAGCCCGGGGACGGCCAGGCCCTCAAGACCGTCAACCAGCTGCTCTGCGGCATCCACATCGCCGCCGCCGCCGAGGCAATGGCCCTGGCCGACGCCCTCGGCCTGGACCAGGCCAAGACCCTCGCCGCCCTCGAAGCCGGCGCGGCGGGCTCCTTCATGCTCTCCAACCGCGGCCCGCGCATCCTGGAGGCCTACACGGAAAACGGTGCCGAGGTCCTCAGCCGCCTCGACATTTTCGTCAAGGACATGGGGATCGTCGGCAAGGCCACCCGCACGGCCGGCCTCGCCGCCCCGGTGGCCGCCGCCGCGGAGCAGCTCTACCTCCTGGGCCAGGCCCAGGGCCTGGCCGCCGCGGATGACTCCGCCGTCATCAAGGTTCTCGCGCCCACCAAGCGCACCGCCTAACCAGCCATCCCACCCCCGGCGACGGCGGTCCCCCCTCCGCCGTCGCCGGGCCCCTCCCGCCCCTGATCCGCCACTTTTACCTCGCGGTTGAATCGTCGGACGACTTTCCTGTCAAAGGAGACACCCCTTCATGACCCCCCTGCTCAGTTCCCTGATGGTGCGCGCGGCCGACGCGCCCGTCATCAAGCCAGCCGTGGAGCTGGGAACTCCGCTGCTGCTGACAATCGCGGTGGCCGGCGTCGCCCTGCTGCTGCTGATGATCATCCGCTTCAAGATCCAGGCCTTCGTGGCCCTGCTGGCCGTCAGCATCCTGGTGGCCGTGGCCGCGCAGATCCCGCTCAAAGACATTTTCACCGTGGTGGCCGCTGGGGTGGGAGGCACCATGGGCAAGGTCGCCCTCCTGATCGCGCTCGGCGCGATCCTGGGGCGGATGATCGAGGTCTCCGGCGGCGTGCAGTCCCTCGCTGATCACTTCACTGCCAAGCTCGGCGCCCGGCGGGTGGCCGTGGCCCTCACCGCAGTCGGCTTTTTGGTCGCGATTCCGGTGTTCTTCGAAGTCGGCATCATCGTCCTGGTGCCGATCGTCTACGCCTTCTCCAAGATCGCCAACGTCCACCCGGTGAAGTTCGGCCTGCCCATGGCCGGCATCATGCTGGCCATCCACGTGGCCGTGCCCCCGCACCCCGGGATTGTGGCCGGTGCCGGAGTCCTCGGCGCCGACATCGGGCTGATCGCCCTGATCTCGCTGACGATCTGTGTGCCGCTGGGCTTCCTGTCCTACTGGGTCGCAGCCATCATGAACCGCAGAAGCTACGAGCTGCTGCCGTCGGTAAAAAAGCAGGTTGACGAGTTCGGCTCCGGCACCTTGGTCCGTGTTGGTCACGAGGGCCCGGGCGCCAAGGCCATAGCCCCGCCCCGTCCCGGACTGATCATCTTCCTCATCACCACCCCGATCGCGCTGATCCTCCTGGGCACCATCGGCACCCTCGTGATCGACAAGAACGACTTCTGGTACGGCGTCGCCGCCTTCGTCGGCAACCCCGTCTTCGCCCTGCTCGTGGCGGTTGCGCTCTGCTTCTTCCTCCTCGCCGTCCGCCGCCAGTGGTCGCTGGCGGAAACCGGCGAGATCTTCGAAGGCGCACTGCCCCCGATCGCCTCCATCCTCATGGTTGTTGCGGCCGGCGGCGTCTTCGGCGGCGTCCTGCAGGTGAGCGGAATCGGCAAGGCCCTGTCCGAATCCCTTGACACGCTTGGCGTTCCGTTGCTGCTGCTGGGCTTCATCATCTCGCTCGCCCTCCGCGCCGCCCAGGGCTCGGCCACCGTCGCGATCGTCACCACGGCCGGCTTGCTCTCCTCCGCTGTGGCCGGCGGCGGCTACACGCCGGCGCAGACCGCCGTGATCGTGATCGCCATCGGCTTCGGCGCCCTCGGGCTTTCACACGTGACCGACGCCGGCTTCTGGGTGGTGGTGCGCTACTACGGCCTGACCGTCGCCGACGGGCTCAGGACCTGGACCGTGCTGACCACAGTGCTGGGACTGGCCGGCTTCGCGCTGACGTTCGTCGCCTGGATTCTGGTGGGAGGCCTGTTCGCCTGATGCGTACCCAACTCGACACCCTGGTCACCGGCGCCCTGCAGCATGGCTCGGCCGTACCGGCGTTCACCTGCTACGACTTCACCACCGCGCTCGCCGTTGTGGCGGCCGCCGAGGAATCGGGCCGGGGCGCCATCCTGCTCGTCGCGCCGAAGACCGCGGCCACCCCCAACGGGCTGCGGCTGATCACCGCCCTCCGCGGACTCGCCGACGCCGCCGGCGTCCCGATTGCCGTGCAGCTCGATCATGCCACCGACCCGCAGGTGATCGCCGACGCCGTCAGCGCCGGAGCCGACTCGGTGCTGGTCGATGGGTCCTCGCTGCCCTACGAGGACAACATCGCCCTGGTCCAGGGCGTCCGGGCGGCCCTGGCGGCGCAGGGCAGGGCCGGCGTCGTTATTGAAGCCGAACTCGGCGGACTCGCCGGCGACGAGGACCGGGCCTTCGGGACCGACGCCGCAGGCAGCACAGAGGCAGGCGAACCCGCCGGCCTCACCGACTCCGCCCAGGTGGAGGACTTCGTGGCCCGCACCGGGGCGCAGCTGCTCGCCGTGGCCGTGGGCAATGTCCATGGCAAGTACAAGGGGGAGCCCCGGCTGCGCTGGGACGTGCTGCAGGACATCGCCGTGCGGACCCGGATTCCGCTGGTCCTGCATGGCGCCTCAGGCATTCCGGCCGAGGAACTGGTCAAGGCCGCGGCCATGAACGTGGGCAAGGTCAACTTCAACACCGAGCTGCGGACCGGCGTCCTGGCGGTCCTTGAGGAACAGGCCACCGCCCACCGGGCCGACGGAGAGAACCTCCAGGCCCTGCTGGGCCACTGGGATGCATCAGCCCGGACGTTCGCTGCCACCGCCCTGGCCACGCTCTCGCGCTGACGGCCTGTTTAACCCGCAACCGGCGGAACGGGAGGCCAGGATCGGACCGTGATCCTGGCCTTCCTCGGCATGCTGGGGCTGCTCACCGCCTGAACACCGGCGCGGTCCCGGGCCAAAATGCTCTGGCCGCCGAGGCGCTCCAGGGCCGACAATGGAGGCAACACAGCCGGCCTTCCCAGGGGGCGCCATGGTTCCACAGCAGCGGTCAGCCGGCGGCCCGGCCCTGGGACCGAACCGCGACCCGGTGATCGACCTTGTCCGGTTCTTCTGCCTGGCATTGGTGGTGGTCGCGCACACGATGATGGTGAGCCCCGTGTTGCACCCGGACGGCACTGTGACCAGCGAAAACATCCTGGGCAATCAGCACTGGTTTGAGCCTGCGGTGTGGGTCTTCCAGATCATGCCGCTGTTCTTCGTGGTCGGCGGGATCACCGGCCTGCAGTCCTGGCGGCGGCTCCGCGCCAGGGGCGGTAACGCCTTCGATTTCATGCAGGGCCGGCTGCTGCGCCTGATCCGGCCGGCCGCCGTCCTGCTGGCCATCATGTTCACCGGCCTGTCGGCGGCCCGCCTCGCCGGGGTTGACCCGGAAGTCATCCAGTTGCTCACCAGCGGAGCCGGAATGCCGCTGTGGTTCTTGGCCGCGTACCTCGCCGCGCAACTCAATCTTCCCTGGCTGGCGGTTCTCCACTCCCGCGCGCCGTGGCTGACCCTCGCCGGGCTCACCTCCCTGGTGGTGACAGTCGATTGCCTGCGGGGAGTGCTGCCGCCGCTGGCCTACCTGAACATGGTGTTCCTGTGGTGCGCCGTGCAGCAGCTCGGATTCATCGTGGCAGACGGCCCTCGGCTGCTGCCGGGCCGGCCGGCGCACTTTGGCATCGTGGTCGCCAGCAACATGCTGCTGGGGCTGTTGGTCCTGTTGGGGCTTTACTCCGGGAACATGCTGGTGAACCTCAATCCGCCCAACGTGACGCTGCTGCTCCTGGGCATCTCGCAGGCCGCCGCCCTCCAGCTCTTCCGGCCGGGACTGTCCCGGATCGCGTCCCTGGCCGGGGTGCGGCGGATGATGGGCGTTGCCGGCAGGCGGTCCATGACCGTCTATTTATGGCACCTGCCCCTGCTGGCGGCGATGTCCGGGCTCCTGCTGCTGACGGATTTTCCCCAGCCGGCGGGAGGAAGCCCGGCCTGGTGGTGGGGGCGGCCCCTGGTACTGGTGGGCGTCGTCGCGCTGTTGCTGCCGGTGCTGGCGCTGTTTGGCAGGCTGGAGGAGCGGCCGACGGCGTCCGGCCCGTCGCGGAACCGCCCGGCGGCCGCCGTGCTGCTGGCCGCCGTCGCCGTTTTTGTCCCGGCAGTCAACGCGGCGCTCAACGGACTGACGCTGGGGCTCCTCGGCGGGGGCGCCGCCTGCTTCGCTCTCGCCGTCGTGCTCGTGGGCCGGATTTCCGTTCGGCTTACAACAACACCTGACCGGCCGGGCAGATCTGAACCGCCATTGCCACGCCCGCCATTAAGTGCCAATGTCGAACCATGACGGAGAACTCGGCAACCACGGAAGACACCTTCACCCCGGACGTCTCCACCACCCGAAACGACGAGCTGCACCGCTACGAACTCCGTGTCGGCGGCAAGCCCGCCGTCGAGGTGCGCTTCATCGACAGGCCGGGCCATATCGACTTCATCCACACGGATACGGCAGTGCAGTTCCAGGGCCAGGGGCTCGCCAAGGTGCTGGCGCACTTCGCCCTCGATGACGTGGTTGCATCCGGCAAACGGATCATCCCGAATTGCCCCTTCATGTACCGCTACCTGCGCAAACATGAGTCCTACCACCAGTACGTGGACTGGCCCGAACGGGTACCTGAGGGGGCCTGAGCGCCTGACCCGGCGTTCCCGGTTCGGTACGGGCGGCGGGCCCGCTTGTGAGCCGGAGAACAACCTCGTAAAGTTTGAGCAGAGTTATGCAGTTGGCTCTTGGACAGGTCGCTTTGGAGAACCCCATGAACCACAAACTGCATGTGCTTTTTCGGATGGACGTCGATCCCGTCCACGTCAAGCTCGAAATTTCCGGCTGCGTGACCCCGTCGGACTCGGCTGCCCTCATGCACATCGTGCGTCGCGCCTGCCGCCTCGGTGCCGGCGCCGAAGTGGTCATAGACCTCCATGGCACGTCCCACCTGGACCCGGAAGTGCTGCTGGGCCTTCGTCGGCTCGCTGATGCCGGATACTTGGCGGCTCCGACGCCGTCCCCGGACGCCGGGGCGTCCGAAGCGGCCGAACCGTTCCGCCTCGTCCTCGACGAGCCGACTGAGCTGCCTATCTGCCTCCTGCACGTCGGCGCCGACGCCGAAGTCCTCGCCGGACTCGACACCGGGCTCAAGACCGGAATCGAGACCGGGCTGGACGCCGGGCTGGGGGCCGGGCTGGAGACTGGGCTGGACGCCGGACTGGGCGCAGCCAACAGCCCGCTGGCCGCGGAAACCGGCAGCGCCAATGACTTTGGCACTATCGACGGGCTGGCGCTTTCGGATTACTTCGAGGACACACTCGATCCTGTGGCCACGGTCCGGGCCCTGTCCGACACCGCGTTGTGCCGGCTCGCCGACGCCCTGTACCGCCACCTCGACACCAGCAGCCCTTTGTTCGGTGCCCACACCTGGTACGAGCTCGCGGCCGAAGAGCTTCAGAACCGGCACCTGGCGGACGGTGACGGCCCGGCGGGGGACGAACTGGCGCCGGACACGGCCTTGGCCTGAGCCGCTACACCGTTAGGCTGTCGCTATGAACCCACAAACAGCGTCCACGCCGGGCACCACCGCTCTCATTACGGGCGCGACGGCAGGCCTCGGCGCCGAGTTCGCCCGTCAGCTGGCCGAACAGGGCTACCGCGTGGTGCTCGTGGCCCGCGACGCCGGCCGCCTGGCGGCCACGGCGGCGGAGCTGGAGAACAGCTACGGGGCCGCGGCGGAGACGATTGCCGCGGACCTGACCAACGACGCCGGGATCGCCGCCGTCGTCGCGCGCCTCACCGATCCCGCACGGCCGGTGGAGATCCTGGTCAACAATGCGGGAATCGGCTTGCTGCGGTCCTTCGAGGACAACGACATTGCCGAGGAGAAGAAGCACCTGAAACTCCATGTCGAAACCGCCATGGAACTGAGCCACGCCGCCTTGCAGGGCATGCTCGCGCGCCAGTCCGGCAGGATCATCAACGTCGCCAGCGTGGCCGCCTTCCTGCCCCGCGGAACGTACTCCGCAGCCAAGGCCTGGCTGCTGAGTTTCTCGCGCTCGGCCAATATGGCCTACGCGTCGCGCGGGGTGAAGGTCACCGCCGTGTGCCCCGGATTTACCCACACCGAGTTCCACGACCGGATGGGGATGGACAAGACGGTGACGCCGCGCTGGATGTGGCTCGAGGCCCGGCAGGTGGTCAGCGAGGGCTTGGCGGACAACGCCAAGGGCAAGGCCGTCTCGATCCCCAGCAAGCGCTACAAGGTCCTGACATCGGTCTCGCGGGTGCTGCCCTCGCGACTCGTCGCCGGGCCGCCGCGGCGGGCCAAGTAGGCGCCGGGTACATCAGGGGCTGGTCAGGCGCCTGCGCCGGATCAGCGCAACCACCAGGATCCCGACGGCGGCGCCCACCAGCGTCTCGACGGCCCGTTCGGCGATGAGGACGCCGGGATCGACCGGCGCCGCAAGCTGTCCGACCAACAGGATCACCGGCGTGAAGGAAACCATGGCGAGGCCGTAATGCCGGGTCATGAACAGCTCGGTGCTGAACTGCAGGACGATCACCAGGCACGCCAGGACGGCGGCCTCATGGCCGGGAAGGACCAGCAGCGGCGACCCCGGCCACGGGAACAGGATGGCCGCGACCACCACCAGGCCCAGGAGCGTGCCGACAATCCGGTGGACGCCGCGGTACACGCTGCTGGGCAGATCCGCCCCGGCAAGCGGCACCGCCGCCGCGGCCATGGCCCAATGCGGGTGGCCGCTGCCACTGAGGACGCCGACGGTTCCGGCGGCGCCGACGGCGGTTACGTAGCGGGCGGCATGCAGCCACGACGCCCGACGGCCTGCCCCGCCCGGCACCGCGACGTCCCGCCGCCGACCTCGCTGCCAGCTGCGGCCCCGGAACCAGCCGCCAAAGCCGATCACGATCGAGAACGCGGCCGATCCGGCGGCTATGAGAACGCCCGCCTGCCACTGGACCGCGGCGGGAACAGACGCGCACGCGCCCAGAGCCAGGATCCCGAAGAACGGGCCGGCAGGTTTCAGGGCCGTCCTGTCCGTGAACAGCGACGCCACGCCGGCAAACGCGGCCTCCGCGATCACCAGGGCCCACGATTGAATGTGATGGACAGAGAGGAAGACGCCGACTCCCACGCCGGCGAGCAGGAGGACAGCCGCCTGGCCTTGATGGCGGAGCCGGAGCTGATGAGGCTCGGTGCGGCCGTACATGCCCGTCAGCGCGCCAAAAACGGCGTAGCCGGTCAGCTCGGGCCGGCCAGCCGCCAGCAGCGCCAGGGACGGAACGGCGACGCTGATCGCCACCCGCCAAGCCGACACGTGGTCCTTGTTGGCCGGGGCCAGGCTGTGCAGCGAACGGATGTGGTGCAGCAGGGTCATCACAAGTGCCTCTCCGTTATCTCTGTTTCTCCGGGTTTCCCGGGTTTCCCGGGACTGAAAAAAGTGGTGTGGCACGCCTAAGGCCTGTTCCGGATGCTTCCCCAACGGGGTAAGCGTACGGAACAGGCCTCGAAGGGCGGGGCTGTCAGCTACGAAGTCTGGGCTGCGGCTGCCGGGTCCGGTCGGACCGGCAGGCTCAGACTGTGGCCGGGACTTTCTCGGCTTCCCCGCGCCTTGCGGTGGAATCTACGGCCGGTGCGACCATGGGCATGTCCATGTGCTCAAGGTCGATCAGCGGGTTCTCGTCCTGCGTCGCGACCAGTTCGCGGGCCTCAGCCTGGGTGTCCACGCTCGGCATGGAGCCGGGCAGCGGCATCTGGGCGGATTCCTTGAGGAAGTAGATCGCTACTGCGCCAATGGCCGAGGTGGCCATCAGATAGTAGGCCGGCATCATGTCGTTGCCGGTTGCGTTGATGAGGGCGGCAACGATGAACGGCGTGGTGCCGCCGAAGATGGCCACCGAGAAGTTGTACGCGATGCCCATGGCGCCGTAGCGGCTGGCCGTCGGGAACTGGGCCGGCAGGGCCGAAGCCAGGTTGGCCACGTAGAACGTCACCGGGAAGGCAATCAGGGAAAGGCCGGCCAACGTGGACCAGATTTCGCCGATTCCGATCAGCAGGAACGCGGGGGTTGCCAGGACGACCGTGCTGATGGCGCCGATCCACAGCACGGGGCGGCGGCCGATCCGGTCAGAGAGCTTACCGGTCAGCGGGATGCAGAGGCTCATGATGACCAGTACGGGGATGGTCAGCAGCGTGCCGTGGAGCTCGTCGTAGCCCTTGGACTCGGTCAGGTACGTCGGCATGTAGGAGGTCAGTGCGTAGCCGGCGGTGTTTGCTGCCGCTACCAGGATCATCGCAACAATGAGGGAGCGCCAGTACGCCTTCACGATGCCAACCGGGCCTTTGGAGGCTGCGGCGTCCGCGGCGGTTGCGTCCTTGGCGAGGTTCTCCTGGGCATCCAGGGTCGCCTGGAACTGCGGCGATTCCTCGATCTTGCTCCGGAAGTACACGGCGATCAGGCCGAGCGGGCCGGCAAGGAGGAACGGGATGCGCCAGCCCCACTGCTCCATGGTGTCCTGGCCGAGGGTCAGCTGCAGCACCGAAACGAGGGCTGCGCCCAGGGCGAAGCCGAGGTAGCTGCCCATGTCCAGGAAGCTGGCGAAGAATCCGCGGCGCTTGTCAGGGGCGTACTCGCTCACAAAGGTCGTGGCGCCGGCGTACTCACCGCCGGTGGAGAAGCCCTGGATAACTTTGAACAGGACCAGCAGGACCGCAGCCCAGATGCCGATCTGTGCGTAACCGGGCAGGAGCCCGACGGCGAAGGTACTGGCGGCCATGATCATCAGGGTCGCGGCGAGGACCTTCTGGCGGCCGATCTTGTCGCCAAGCCAGCCGAAAACGACTCCGCCGAGGGGGCGGGCGATGAACGTGGCGGCGAAGGTTCCCAGCAGGAACAGGGTCTGGACGGATTTGTCCGCTTCCGGCAGGAACACCGGTCCCATGGTGGTGATCAGATAGCCGAACACGCCGACGTCGTACCACTCCATGGTGTTACCCACGATGGTGCCGCCGAGTGCTTTCTTGAGCATCGGCTGGTCGACAACGTTGACGTCGGACTCGCGGAGTCGACGGCGACGTAGCTTCGGTTTCTTCACACCCTTGGGCGCGCCTTGGTTGGTTCCGCTGGCGTCGATAACGCCTGCTGAAGAGTCGGTCGTGCTTCGGTCTGTGGGCATTTAGGAAGCTCCTAGGGAGATCATTTGCTTGCGACTTGTAGCTGCCCCGCTCTGGGCAGGCTGTCAATTTTACGGGATTCCTCTGGAGTTTCCGAGTTCGGTGCCGTATCATCCCTCATTTCGGGTGGCATATAGGGGCAATCCGCCAAATTCTTTTGCCCGGTTTCGCCGCGCGGTTACTGGGAACCGGCGATCCCTGCGGCGCCGCGGGCAAAATTTTCCGCGCCAGCCGCCGAAGCCGCGGGTTTTTGGGTGGGATTGGGGCTAAAGGAGAGCCAGCCCACTGCGGCTACAGACATCTCATCGCGGCAGTCCTAGGATTGATGAACACTTCATTTCACGGCGGTTAGCTACAGCGGAAAGGAAGATCAATGGCGGATCATCAGTTCGGAGAAGAAATCGAGCCTGAGGTCGCGGGCCATCTGGCGCAGTCCATGGCTGAAGCCCCCGGCCCGGAGACACTGCACCATGCTCCCCCCGGCCCGGGCCAGGGACAGCAGTGGCCGGACGGAAGCGGCAAGCAGCGTCACCCCAAGGACCGCGATACCGCCCGCGGGCGGCAAGGCCAGCAGGTGGCCGCCGGAGCCATGCACCGGCAGAGCCGCCCGCAGATGCCCCACCACGACTAGCCCATCATGACCGGCCCCCTAATTAGGGGCCGGCGGCAGGGTCGACCACTACATCGGCTGGCGTCTTATCCAGGCGCCAGCCGCGCCACACCGGGTGCCGGAGCTTCCCGGTGCCGGTCCATTCCCCAAAAGTGACCTCGCCAACGAGTTTTGCACTCACCCAGTTGGCGTCTGCGGCGTCAGCGTCCGGCACCTCCCGGAACGGGGAGGTCTTCCGTGGCAGGGCGTCCATTTTTTGCCTGAGTTCCGTGAGTTCACGGGTGCTGAAGCCGCTGCCCACCCGTCCCACGTACCGTAGCTTCGAGCCGTCCGGAATTCCCAGCAGCAGCGAGCCCACGGATTCCCGGCGGCCGCCCTTTCCGGGCCGCCAGCCGCCCACCACCACTTCCTGGGTCCGTTCAATCTTGAGCTTGAGCCAGGACCGGCTGCGCTGGCCGACATAGCGCCCGTCCGTGCGCTTGGCCATGACACCCTCCAGCCCCAGCTCGGCGACGCTGTCCAGGATGTGCGCGGCGTCGCCGTCGATCACGCCCGAGAGTTCCACCGGGCCGGCGGAAGGGCGGAAGAACTGCTCCAGCCGGCGACGGCGCTCACTCAGCGGCAGGCGCCGCAGGTCCTGGCCGGCGTCGAAGAGCAGATCAAACAGCATCAGCCGCACGGGCGTCGATGCCTGCGCTTTGCTGACGTCCGCGGCCTTGCTGAGTTTCATGCGGCCCTGCAGCAGGCCGAAGTCGGGCCGGCCGGAGCGCCCGACGGCGATGATCTCGCCGTCGGCGACGAAGTCCTGTTCCGGCCAGCGGGACCGGTCCGTGAGTTCGGGGTAGCTCACGGACATGTCGTTGCCGTTGCGGCTGATGAGCCGGATCTTGGTGGCGTCGCCGATGACCAGCGCCCGCACCCCGTCCCACTTGAGCTCGATCTGCCAGTCCAGGTCCGGAAGATCCGCCAGGGTCCCGGACGTGGCCAGCATCGGGCTGAACCCGGAGGGGTCGGGGGCAGGTTCCATGCCGGTGCCGGGGCCCGAGCCGGTTTCAGCTCCGACCTCGCCCTCGGCTTCGCTCTCGCCGTGGCCGCCCTCGCCCTCGTCGGCACCGCCTTCTTCGTCGGCGTCGTCCGCTGTGCCGGACGGGCGCCGCGCGCCAGGGCGGCCTTTCGAACCCGCCGGGTCCATCAGGTGGATGAGCCATTGGTCGTTGGCCTGGCCGGTGTGGATCAGGGCGAACCGGCGGGACCCGCCAAGGCCGCCGTCCGCCGCGCCGGTCAGGGTGGCGATGACCTCCTTGCCCGCGATCCACTTTTCGCATTCGTAGTATCCGCGGTCCCAGATGCTGACGGTCCCGGCGCCGTACTGGCCCGTGGGAATGACACCCTCGAAGTCGGCATAGTCCAGCGGGTGGTCCTCGGTCTGGACCGCGAGGTGGTTCTTGGCCTTGCTGGTCGGGACGCCCTTGGGCAGTGCCCAGGACACGAGCACGCCGTCGCGTTCCAGCCGGAAGTCGTAGTGGAGCCGGCTGGCGTGGTGCTCCTGGATGACGAACTTTTCCTGCCGTGTCCCGCCGTCGTCTTCGGCGTGGTGCCGTTCCGCCGTGAAGGGCTCTGGCGTGGCCGCCTTGTCCCGTTTGGTGCGGTACTTTTCCAGCCGCGGGTCGGTGTCGCCGCCGTCGCCGGCCTTCTCGGGCGACATTTCTGCCCGTCCGCTGAGGCTGTGCTCTGCCGCGTGGGCCGCCGCGTGGCCCGTTGCGACTCCGGCACCGTCCCGGCCGCCGGAGACCGGAGCGAACGGATCCTTGCCGGCTGCGACGCGCTGCATCACCTCCTGGAAGTCCAAGTGGTGCAGCGAAGGGGAACTGAGTTCCCGCCACGTGCGCGGGGCGGCCACCATGGGCTGGTGCCGGCCGCGCAACGAGTACGGCACGATGGTGGTCTTGGCAGCGCTGTTCTGGCTCCAGTCCACGAGCACCTTGCCGGTGCGCAGGGTCTTTTTCATGTCGCTGACGGCCAGATCCGGGTGGTCTGCTTCGAGCGAGCGGGCAAGTTCGTGGGCGAACTCGGAAATCTGGTCCGAGCTCTGGGACCCGTCCAGGGCCGCATAGAGGTGGATGCCCTTGCTGCCGCTCGTCACGGGCACGGGGTCCAGGCCCACGTCCTGCAAGATGGTGCGGGCCAGCGTGGCCACCTCCACGCACTCCGCCAGTCCCGCGCCCTCGCCGGGGTCCAGGTCCAGCACCAGCCTGTCGGGCGGCAGCGCATTGCCGTGGGAATCCACCCGCCACTGCGGCACGTGGATCTCCAGGGCTGCGATCTGGGCCAGCCAGGTCAGTGTGGCGGGATCATTGACCAGGGGATATTGGATGGTCCGGTCCTTGTGCGTGATGGCGGCGCGCGGCACCCACCCGGGCGTTGAATGGTCCAGGTTCTTCTGGAAGAACATTTCCCCGGGGGCGTCGGCGGTTCCGACGCCGTGGACCCAGCGCTTCCGGGTGGCCGGCCGGTTGCGGGCTGCGGGGATCAGCACCGGCGCGACGGCGGCGTAGTAGGCCAGGACGTCTGCCTTGGTGGTGCCCGTCTCCGGGTACATGATTTTTTCCAGGTTGGTGAGCACCAGTTCGCGTCCGTCCACCCGGACGCGCTCCTTACCGTTGGGCAAAACCCTTCACCTCCGCGCAACTGTGATGTTCACTTGATCCATGAGAGCCATCTGGAAAGGCGCAATAGCGTTCGGGCTGGTCAACGTGCCGGTCAAGGTCTACAGCGCCACCGAGGACCACGACATCAGTCTCCACCAAGTCCACAACGCCGACGGCGGCCGGATCCGCTACCAGCGCCGTTGCGAGGTCTGCAGCAAGATCATCGAGTACGAGGACATCGACAAGGCCTATGAGGACGATGGCCGCACGGTGGTCCTGACCCGCGAGGAGCTCAAGTCCATCCCGGCGGAAAACAGCCACGAAATCGAAGTGGTCCAGTTCGTTCCGGTCGACCAGCTCGATCCCATGATGTTTGAAAAAAGCTACTACCTTGAGCCCGACTCCAAGTCGCCGAAGGCCTATGTGCTGCTGCGGCGCGCCCTGGAGGACACGGACCGTGTGGCAATTGTGCAGTTCGCGCTCCGGGACAAGACCCGGCTTGGTGCGCTGAGGATTCGCGACGAGGTCCTGGTGTTGCAGTCGCTGTTGTGGGCCGACGAAGTTCGCGAGGCCAGCTTTGCCGCCCTCGAGACCTCCATCCGGATCTCGGCGCAGGAACGCGAGATGTCCGCCGCCCTGGTTGATTCGATGGCCTCCGACTTTGAGCCGGACCAGTTCACGGACGAATACCAGGAGCAGTTGCGCCAGCTGATCGAGGCGAAGCTGGACAAGGGGGAGTCGCTGGACACGGAGGAGACCTTCGGGACCCCCGCCGAGGCGGGCGAGGGCGAAGTGATCGACCTGATGGAAGCCCTCAAGCGCAGCATCGAGAAAAAGCGCGGCGGCGGGGGAGGGGCCGCGGAGACCCCGGCCCGGGCCTCCGGATCGGCGGCCAAGGCCGCCCCGAAGGCGGCCGCCAAGACGACGGCGTCCAAGTCCACAGCCGCCAAGTCCACGGCCAGCAAGGCGGCGTCCACCAGGACTGGGGCTTCCAAGACTGCGGCGGCTTCCAAAGCTACGGCCGCGAAGACGGCGCGAAAGGGTGCCTGAGCCCGGAAGCTGGCTGGCGCCGTCGCCCACCCTGATCAGGAGTTCCGCAGGGCGGAGATGAGCTCGCTTTTCTTCTTGGCCGAGTAGCCCTTGAGGCCGATCTCCTTGGCGCGTTCCTTCAGCTGCGGCACCGTCCAGTCCTCGTAGTCTCCCGCCTTGCCGCCCTTGCGGCCGACTGAAGAACGGCCCCGCTTGGCGGCGGCGTTGGAGATCCTGGCGGCTTTTTGCTTGGAGGCGCCGTCCTCGAGCAGCTTTTCGTAGAGCTCGGGGTCCTTGATGCTGGGGCTTTCTGAGCCGCGGGGCTCGCCCTTCTTCGTTGGCATGGCTGCGCGATCATCTCCTTCGGCGGGAACCACTTGGGCGGCGGCCCGCGGACGGTGCCGCCGGGGGATTCCAAACTAGCCGCGCCGCCGGACACTGACAAGCATTTACTGAGTTCACTGACAAAAAGTCTGGTTTTCCGTACAGCCACCCCGGCCGGCCCAGCCAACGCGATAGCCCGACCAACGCGAAGGCCCGGCCAACGCGAAAGCCCGACCAACGCGAAGGCCCGGCCGGCCCCTCATCGGGGGCGGCCGGGCCAACTGAAGCTGCCGGTGTTCCGGCGCGGGGCCGGAAGGTGAGGCTATTCGGCGTCGTGATCCGTCTCAAGGATCTGCACGAGGCTGTCCAGTGCCGCGTCGGCGCCCTCGCCCTCGGCACGCAACACCACAACCTCGCCGTGGGAGGCGCCTAAGCTCATCAGCGACAGGATGCTCGCTGCGTCCATGGCCTCGTCCTCCGGCTCACCCAGACGGGCAATCGTGATCTCGAGGTTGTCGAACTCGCCTGCAGCCTCGGCGAAGATGGCGGCCGGGCGAGCGTGCAGCCCCACGCGGCTGGCAATGGTGGCGTTACGTTCGGTCATTTCTGCTCCTTGAAGTCAGGATGGTGAATATCTGCTTGAAAAAATCGTCCAGGACGGGCTCAGGCGGCTACGGGAACCGTTTCCACCGTATCAACCGGCTTCTTGACTGCCCAGCGCTTGAGCCCGATCACTGCGAAGGCGCCTACGACGGTACCGACCGCGATGGCGATGACAAACCACAGGAAACTATCGATCGCGAAGAAGACGAAGATTCCGCCGTGCGGGGCTTTGGACCCCACGCCTGCCGCCATCGAGATGGCACCGGTCACGGCCCCGCCGAGCATGCTGGCTGGGATGACGCGGAGCGGGTCCGCCGCAGCGAAGGGGATGGCGCCTTCGGTGATGAAGGAGGCCCCCAGCAGCCAGGCGGCCTTGCCGTTTTCCTGCTCCGCCAGGCTGAAGAGCCTCTTGTTCAGGATGGTCGAGGCCAGTGCCATTGCCAGCGGCGGGACCATGCCGGAGGCCATGACGGCCGCCATGATCTGCCACGGTGCCTGGTTGGTGATGGACGCGGCTCCCAGGCCGGCGACGGCGAAGGAGTAGGCAACCTTGTTGACCGGACCGCCAAGGTCGAAGCACATCATCAGGCCCAGGACAATGCCCAGGGCGATGGCGCTGGCGCCGGTGAGGCCGGACAGCCAGTTGTTGAGCCCGACGGTGACCGCCGCGACGTACCTGCCGAGGAACACGAAGAGCAGGCCAGAAGCAGCGATGGACGCCACGAGCGGGATGATGACCACCGGCATCAGGCCGCGCAGCCAGCGGGCCACGTGGAGCTTGCCGATCGAATGTGCCACGTAGCCGGCGATCAGGCCGCCCACGATGCCGCCGAGGAACCCTGCGCCCATGAAGACGGCAACGGCGCCGGACACGAAGCCCGGGGCGATGCCGGGCCGGTCGGCGATGGCGTAGGCGATGTAGCCGGCCAGCGCGGGCACGAGGAAGCCTAGGGACAGGGCGCCGATCTTGAAGAACACGGCACCCAGGAAGGCGCCCAGCGGGCCCCACGCCAGTTCCGGGTACACGGTGGGCAAGTTGAAGAGGCTGTTCTCTGCCAGGATCTTGTCCGCGAAGGCGGTGATGTTGTAGCCGCCCAACAGGAAGCCGAGGGCGATCAGCAGACCGCCGCCTGCCACGAACGGGATCATGTAGCTGACACCTGTGAGCAGCGCCTTCTTCAGCTTCGTGCCAATGTGCTCGCTCTTTTCCTCGGCCGCCAGTTCGGCCTGCTCCTCGGCGCCGAAGTGGGGCACGCGGCGGGCGTGCGGGTTGTCCGCGGCGGCGAGGGCTTCTGCGACCATCCTGTCCGGCTCGTCGATACCGCGCTTGACCGGCGCGTTGATCACCGGCATGCCGGCGAAGCGCTCCTTGCCGCGCACATCGACGTCCACGGCGAAGATCACGGCATCGGCGGCGGCGATCACGGCGGGGTCAAGAGCCTTGGCACCGGAGGACCCCTGGGTTTCGACCTGCAGGTCCACGCCGACCTCCTTGGCCGCGGCAACGAGCGAGTCGGCGGCCATGTAGGTGTGGGCGATGCCGGTGGGGCAGGCCGTAACGGCGACGAGGCGCTTGGGCCCCTTGGCCTTCGCTGCGCCGGCGCCTTCTCCCGCAGCGCCCGCGGCGGGACCCGCGACGGCTGCGCCCGTGGCGGCGGTCGCTTCGGCTGGGGTTTGGGCGGCCGGCTTGTCCGCCAGGGCGGCGTCGACGAGTTCGACGATCTCCGCCTGGGAGGTCGCGGCACGCAGGCTGGCCGTGAAGTCCTTCTTGATCAGCGACCGCGCCAGCTTCGAAAGCAGCTTCAAGTGCTCTTGGTCCGCACCTTCAGGAGCCGCGATGAAGAAAATGATGTCCGCGGGCCCGTCCTTGGCGCCGAAATCGACCGGCTGGGACAGCCGCGCCATTGCCAGCGTGGGTTCGGTGACCGCCGTCGAGCGGCAGTGCGGGATCGCGATGCCGCCTGGGACGCCCGTGGCTGTCTTGGATTCCCGGGCAAAGGCGTCGGCGAAGAGGCCTTCGGCCTCGGTGGCGCGTCCGGTGTCTGAAACTCTGCCTGCCAGATGCCGGATCACGTCCTCGGGCGAGCTGCCCAGATTCTGGTCGAGCTCGACCAGTTCGGTAGTAATGAGCTGTGTCACTGTCAATCCTTCCGGAGGGCCGTGATGGTTACGGCATCAGGGGTGGTTTGGTTGACTGCCGGGACAGTGGAGCCAGGCAGGGAAGCGGCGGCGGCACCATGGGCCACGGCCTGACGGAGGCAATCGACCGGGGCGGCGCCCTGGCTGGATGCGAGCAGGTATCCGGCCAGCGAGGAATCGCCGGCACCGACAGTGCTGACCGCGGTGACCGGCGGGTGCGTGGCCAGCCACGCGCCGTCGGCCGTCACTAGAACGGCACCCTTGGAGCCGAGGGTGGCCAGTACGGCACCCACTCCGGAGCGCACGACGGCGGAGGCGGCCGCTGCTGCAGCCTCCGGGTCCGCCTCGAGCTCCTCGGCGGATTTGTTCGTGGCGAAACCGGCTGCGGCAGCCAGTTCCACCAGTTCCTCGGCGTTGGGTTTCAAGAGGTCCGGTTTTCCCGAGGTGTCGCCGGAGACCGCTGCGGCGAGGGGTTCGCCGGACGAGTCGACGGCGACCCGAGGTGCGGCCTCGCCGTCGAACAGGGAACGCAGCCGCCGGGTGACGGTCGCGTAGAAGTCGGCTGGAACCCCGGGTGGGAGCGAGCCGGCCAGGACGACCCAGGCGGCGCCGCGGGCGTGGTCCAGCAGCAGGCTGATCAGGGCCTCCTGCTGATCCGCGCTGAGAACCGGTCCGGGTTCATTGATCTTCGTGGTGACGCCGCCGGGCTCGGTGAGGGCCACGTTGCTGCGCAGCGGCTCGCCAATCGGGAGGGCCGCGAACGGAACGTCGGTCTCCCGCAGACCGGTGAGGACAGGGTCGGTCTCGGCGCCGGGGAGGACGGCGATCGTCTTGAGCCCCGAGGCGACGAGGGCGCGGGAGACGTTGACTCCCTTGCCGCCGGATTCCTGCCGGACGGAGATGGCCCGCTGAACTTCCCCGCGGAGAAGGGGGCCGGGCAGCGCCACGGTGCGGTCCAGGCTGGGGTTGGCGGTGAGGGTGACAATCACGCGACCACCACCTCCACTCCGGCTTCCGCAAGGGCGTCGGCGAGTTCCCGGCTGGGTTGCGTGTCTGTGATCACGGTGTCCAGATCTTTCAACGAGGCGAACTGGACCAGCGTCTCCGCGTCCAGCTTGGAGGAATCAACCAGCACCACAATGCGGCGCGCTGATTGGACGAAGGCAGCCTTGACCGCGGCTTCTTCAGGATCGGGTGTGCTCAGCCCGAAGGCTGCATGGATGCCGTTGGCGCCGATGAAGGCGATGTCCGGGCGGATCCGGCGGGCGGCCTCCACGGTGGACTGGCCGACGGCGGCCTGGGTCAGGCCGCGGACCTTGCCGCCGAGCAGGTGCAGGGCGATGCCCGGTTCGCCGGACAGCCTGGACGCGATGGGCAGGGAGTGCGTGATGACGACGAGTTCGGCGTCGGACCCGGGCAAGCTGCCAGCTGCGGCGGCTCCGGCGGCCCGGGCGGACAGGAGTTCGGCGAGGGCCTCTGTGGTGGAGCCGGCGTCGATCAGGATGCTGCCGGTGAGGCCCGGGGGCATGAGGGCCAAGGCGGCCTCCGCGATCCGGGTCTTCTCGGGCTGGCGCTGGACGGTCCGCTCGAGGACGCTTTCCTCCGTGGTGCTAAAGCGGTCCGGGGAGACAGCGCCCCCGTGCACCCGGCGGACGCTGCCGGCGGCTTCCAGCGCGGCGAGGTCCCGGCGGACGGTTTCCGTTGTGATGCTGAAGCGCTCGGCCAGGTCCGTGACGCTGGCCCGGCCGCTGGCGTAGACGAGCCCCACGATCAGCTGCTGGCGTTCTTCGGCGAACACTTACCCTCCATTGCGTACTGCTGTCAGTCCTGGTTTTGTCTTTGCCCGGGTTGTCTTGCCTGGCCGTTCCTGCGACTCCAGTGACTCCCATCACATGAAGTGGAATTGTTTGACTTTATCTTTGTTCTTGTTGGTTTGTCAATGAAAAACCACATGAACGCAGAAGCGCATGCCCGAATCGCGGGACATGCCCATTTTTTGGGTCGGACTGCGTGGGGCATGTCCAGTCTTTGGGGTGGGGAATGGGCGGGTGGGGCCCATGTCCGCTGGTGGTCCGGAGGGGAGGGCATGTCCAATCTTTGAGCGAGGTTTCGGGAGGCCGTGGGGACATGTCCATTGGTCGCGTGGTGTGGGGGCATGTCCGTTGGTCGCGTGGTGTGGCGGGGGACATGTCCTGTCGTGGCGTGGGGGAGCGGGGGACATGTCCAGTCGTGGCGTGGGGGAGCGGAGGGCATGTCCAGTCGTGGCGTGGGGGAGCGGGGGACATGTCCAAGGTGGGGGTCGGAGAGGGGGCATTTGGGGCCCATGTCCGCTGGTTGGCTGGAGGGGAGGGCATGTCCAGTCTTGGGGCGGGCTGGGGGAGGGCATGTCCAGTCTTCGGGCGGCCGCGGGAGCGCATGTTCAATCGTCGAGTGAGGTTTCGGGGCGACATGGGGGCATGTCCAGCCCTGTGGCCCGGCCGGGGCCGGCTTAAACGACAGTAGCCGGGCCCGACCTCGAGGTCCGGCCCGGCTGCCGGGTCGTTGGGTCCCGCGCCGCGGAGGGGGCGAGGGCGGTGCTCAGATGCCGGCGTCGCGGCTCTCATTGCGGGTGATGGTCTCGCCCGTGTTGGGGTCCACGACCGTGCGGCTTTCGCTGACCCGACGAGTGCGGCCACGGCCGGGGGAGGCGAGGACGAGCGAGGCGATGAGTCCAATGACGCCGACGACCATCAGGATGTAGCCGATCATGGCCTGGTCGACATTGGGGATCAGGCCCGGAGCGACGGCCCACGCAAGGATGGCGCCGATGGCGATGAGGAAGATTGCGGAACCGATTCTCATAAAGATGCTCCTTGGTGTCCTCGGGGACGGATTGATGATGCTAAGCATGCTGTCCAGCGTCACGCTACAACCCAGTCCCGGCAGATTCAACGCCTTGGGTGGCGACGCGCCCCAAATCGGCCCCGCAGCATAACGAACGGGTCACGACGGGAATCCGGCCCATCCGCCCGGCGGGCGGTCCGAATCATCTATGACAGAAAAACACCAGCCCGGCTAATTATTTCGCGCACCGGACCGGCCACGCGCAAGGAAAAGCCACGGGCCTTGGGGGCGCGTGGCTTTCCCCTGCGCGTGGCAGGTGGAATCCGTCGTCAGTCCTGTCCGCGCAGCGGAGCGGTGGCGAACTCGCGCATGCCTTCATCGAAGCCGATGGACGGGGCCCAGCCGAGTTCGTCCTTGATCAGCGCGGATGATGCGGTGATGTGCCGGACGTCGCCAAGACGGTACTCGCCTGTGACGACGGGCGCCGGGCCGTTGCCGAAACGGCTGAGCGCGGCGGCGACGTCGCCGATCGTGTGGACTTCGTCCGCTCCGACGTTATAGGCGCGGAACCCGCCGCGAGGCATCCCGTCAACGAAGCCCGCCGCGGCGAGGTTGGCCGCAGCGACGTCCCTGACGTGAATGAAGCTGCGCCGCTGCGCGCCGTCCTCGAAGACGCGGGGAGCCTCGCCACGGGCCAGGGCCGAGCGGAACAGCGACGCGACGCCCGCATACGGTGTGTCCCGCGGCATGCGCGGCCCGTAGACGTTGTGGTAGCGCAGCGCCACGGCCGAGCCGCCCGTGCTCCGGGCCCACGCGGACGCGAGATGCTCCTGGCTCAGCTTCGAGGCCGCGTAGACGTTCCGCGGATCGAGCCGGGCATCTTCCGTGACCATGGCCGGCGCCAGCACGGTGCCGGTCTGCGGGTTTCGCGGATCGTAGATGCCCGCCTGAAGATCTGATTCGGCGCGGGGACCGGGGCGCACCGGCTGCCCCGTTTCGGGGTCCGTGTAGGCGCCCTCGCCATAGACCACCATCGACGAGGCCAGCACGAGCCTGGCGACGCCCCGGCGTTCCATGCCGGCGAGCAGCACCGCCGTCGCGAAGTCGTTGTTCCGGATGTAGTCGGGTGCGTCGGCGAAGCTGACCCCGAGTCCTACCTTCGCGCTCTGGTGGCAGACGGTGTCGACGCCGTCGAGGGCGTGGTCCACGGTGTCCGGGTCCGCGGCGTCTCCCGTGACGAGTTCCACGCGGGGATCGAACCGGGGCGGCCGGGGGTGGATGCCGGGTGCGAGCGAGTCGAGTACACGGACCTGCCAGCCCTTGGCCAGGGCGGCGTCGACGACGTGCATCCCGATGAAACCGGCTCCGCCGGTGACCAGGAGCCTCATCCGGCGTCGGCTGGATTCTGTCGGACCGGCAGCGCCATGATGCGTTCGACGGCGGTCGGGTCCATGAGGGCGGGCGCCCTGTATTCCGCGCCGATAGCGCGCACAGCGGCTTCCAGCACGGCCAGGATATGGTGCTGGGCGTTCTTGAGCCTTGCAAACACTGCGGCGGCTGTCACCGGCTCGGAACCGTCGTGCCCGGTGTCCGAGTCGGTGATGTATGCCAGATTGGCGAAGCCCATGTTCAGTTCTGCGGCGAGGACCGGTTCCGGGTACTGGGTCATGCTGATGATGTCCGCGCCGCCGGCGACGTACCAGGCCGACTCAGCCTTGGTGGAGAACCGCGGTCCGTCGATCACCACCACGGTGCCGCGGGGCGCGTAGGCCAGGCCGCGCTCCGCCAAGGCGGCGTCGAGGAAGGACCGCAGCTGCGGGCAGAACGGTTCGGCCGCCGGCAGATGCTGGACGCCGGCCGGAGGGACCCCGTCCGCGACCGTTCCGTCAAAGTAAGTATCCGCCCGGCCGCGGGTTCGGTCGATGAACTGGTCCGTCACTACGAACGTGTCCGGTCCGAACCCCGCACGCAGGCCGCCGACGGCCGAGGAGGACAGCACCGCTTCGACTCCGAGGCTCTTGAGCGCCCAGAGATTGGCCCGGTAATTGATCTTTTGCGGGGGTACCGAGTGCCCGCCGCCGTGCCGGGGGAGGAACGCCACAATCTGCCCCGCGACCTCCGCGAGGGTGACAGGGGCGGACGGCGGCCCGTAGGGTGTCTCAACGTCGAGGGTGGCCCGGACCCTGGCCCCGGGAAGCTGGTACGTGCCCGAGCCTCCGATGATTCCGACGCGCGGCCGGGAGGTGTCCTTTGGTGTCTCATCCATGGGGCCATACTGCCATTCGCCGGGACCTCGGCGGCCACGGCAAGCCCTCAGGCGCCGTTGCGGGCATCGCGCAGCGGGGCCCTTTCCAGCCCCGACAGTGCCGCCGCCGACAGTTCCTTCCGGTGCCGGAACCACGCGCCGGCACCCACGGCCAGGGCGGCAGCCAGCAGGCCGCCCTGCCTCACGTTATCGGCGGGAAGCCCGAACGAGGGCGTTAGGTAGATGGCGTCCAGGGCCAGGATCACCGCGATGTATTCCCAGCGTCCGCTCAGCACCACGAACGGCAGCAGCATCAGTGAGTACCAGGGGTAGGTGGGGCTGACGATCAGCAGCGTCAGGCCAATCATGACGGTCTGCTGCGCCCACACGTTCTCCGGCGTCGTGCGCCGCAGCACCCCGACGGCGACGGCGGCGAGCACGACCGCGCTGAGGACCGCCGGCCATGGCCCGGTGGAGACGAGCTGGGCGAGGCCGAATCGGATGCCGCCGCCCTGGCTGTACCCCTCCTCTTTGAGGTATCCGGGCAGGAATCCGAGAACCCCGGCCCCTGCGGCGAGGACGTAGGGCACGTAGAGCAGGATGAACGTGGCGACGGAGGCCGCGATGAACCGGACCGGGCGCCGGAACAGCAGGGCCGGGGCCGCGATCACCGGAATGAGTTTGACGGCCACAGCCGCCCCGAACGCGGCCCCTGAGCGGAGCGGTTTGCCGCCCAGCAGCAGAAGCCCGGCGGTCAGGATCAGCGCCCCGCCGAGGACATCCACGTGCGCATTGTTCACGGCCTCGAGCTGGACGAGCGGACTCCAGCCCCAGACGGCAGCCAGATAGGCGGGCTTGCCGCTGCGCCGCAGCGCCCGGACCAGCGCCGCGGCCACGCCGGCACTGATCAGGAGGCCGCCCAGCTGGAACGGCAGGAACCCCACCGTGTCCGGGACCGCGGCCCGCACCGCGAAGAAGTAGATTTCGGCCGTCGGCGGGTAAATCGTGGGCACATGGGGCCTGTTGATCGCGGTGCACAGGGGATCTCCGGACGGGAAACCGCGCGTCGCCGCCGATTCGGTCCCGAACAGCCCGGCGGCACACACCGGTTCGCCGGTGGCGCCGGTGGTGCCCGGCGCGAAGAGCCAGGCCGGGCGCAGGTGCTCCAAGGTTTCGTCGATCGGGACGTAGGCATAGGGGGAAATGCCGGCCTTCTGCACGATGCCGTCCCAGCCGTAGCGGGCCGAGTCGTTGCTGGTCCGCGGGGGAGCGCTCATGGCGGCCAGGCCAAGCAGCAGGGTGCCGCCGACAACAACGGCCCCGATCCGGCGGCGGGGAACATGCCGCAGGGTGCGGATGCCGGCCGCGAGGAGCAGCCACCACATGAACGAGCCGGCAATCGGGGCATCCGGGAACGGGTTCTCCGGCATCACCATCCACCACAGCAAGCCCGCACTGGCCAGGAACAGGGCGGCCACGCCCAGGTACCGCCGGGACGGAGGGGAACCTGTTGTCTGCGCGGGCTCTGCTGCACGGGATTCCACACTACGATCCTGCCCCATTGCCGGGCCCCGGACAGCCTGCCGTCCGAAACGTCCGTAAATCGCAAGATTTGGGCCGCCCTCCCGGCGCGGAAAAGATGATGTGATCTAACTATGGAAAAGCTCACGGATGCTCTGGCCGCGAGGTTCGCCTCGCCGACGAGGAGTTCGCGGCTGACGGTAGTCCTGGGCCGGTGGCTGGGACTGAGCTTCCTGGTCTGCTTTGCCACAGGCCTGTTCAGCCACGGACTGCAGAACCCGCCGTCGTGGATGTTTTTCCCCACGAGTCCGGCCTGGATCTACCAGCTGAGTCAAGGCATCCACGTCACGACGGGCTTGGCCTCCATCCCCCTGCTGCTGGCCAAGCTCTGGTCCGTGTACCCGGAACTGCTGAAATGGCCGCCCGTCCGGTCCCTGCTCCATGGCCTGGAACGGGCCTCCGTTGCCCTCTTTGTGGCGTCCTCCCTACTCCAGGTCACCACCGGCCTCATCAATACCTACAAGTGGTATCCGTGGCCCTTCCCGTTCCGCGAAACGCACTACTGGCTGGCGTGGGTCATCACGGGTTCCCTGGTTCTGCACATCGCCGTGAAGCTTCCGGTCATCCTGGCGAACTGGCGGCGGCCGGGCCGCGGTCCTGCCGTGACTGCCCGGGCCGGCGACTCCGAACCGGCCGCGGCGGGCCGCTGGACCCGGCGTGCTTTCCTCGCCGGGGTCGGCACCACCGCGGGTGTCCTTGTGCTGACCACAGCCGGGCAGTCGTTCGCCTGGTTCGACCCTTTGAATGTCTTTGCACCACGGAAGATGGGCACCGGGCCTCAGTCCGTGCCGGTGAATCGGACGGCGGAACAGGCCAACGTCAAAGACCAGGCGATGGCCCCCGACTGGAAGCTGGCCGTCGCGTACCAGGGCAGCCGCCGGATGTTCAGCCTGGCGGAGCTGCGCTCGCTGCCGCAGTACGCCCACGAGCTGCCGATCGCGTGCGTTGAGGGCTGGAGCCAGACCGCCCAGTGGCGAGGCGTCCGGATCCGTGACCTGGTTGCCGCCGTCGGAGGCCCCGCGGACGCCGTGCTCCGCGTTACCAGCCTCGAACCGGAGGGAGCGTACCGGACGATGGACATGCCCACCGCCTACGTCCAGGACGAACGCACCCTGGTGGCCCTGGAACTGAACGGCGAAATCCTGGACCTGGAACACGGCTACCCGGCCCGCATCATCGCCCCCGGCCGGCCCGGGGTGCTGCAAACGAAATGGCTGCAATCAGTGGAGGTCCTGTGAAGCCGACGCCGGGTCAGGTCCCCGCTTCCGTCCCCGCGGCGGGACCCGTGGGGGCTCCGTCCCGCACTGTGAAAATCGTCCGCATCGTCCTCATCGCGTCCGGGGTTGCCGTGATTTCCTACGGGCTTCTCGGACTGCCAACCCAGCTCGGCGCCATGCAGCTGGTGGGCCTCCTGGCCTGGCTGGCGGGCGCCGTCGTGCTGCACGATGGCGTTGTCGTTCCCCTCTCGACGCTGGTGGGGGCGGGCCTGACACGGATCGGTGTCGGCCTCCGGCCGGCCTCTTCCGCCGTGCTCCGGGGCGCACTGATGACGGGGGCCTTGGTGACCCTGTTGGTAGCGCTGCTGCTTAAGGCCCAGTCCGTGGCCCAAAACGTCAGCGTCCTGGAGGGACAGTATGCCGTAGCCCTGTGCTGGTTCTGGGCAGCCCTGACGCTCGTGACCGCGGCAGCGATCTTTGTCCTGCAGCGCCGTGCGCCGGCCGCCGGGCCCTAGACCGGCCGCAGCCGGCAGAAGACCCGCCCCTGCAGCCGCTGCGTTGACGCGACGGACCAGCCAGTCCGCTCCGCCCTCGAGGCAAGCGCAGAGGTGCCGGCGCGGGCCCAGCAGAACGGGTCGCTAAGATGCCCCTCGGCATCTTCCAGCACCGCAGGGAACACGACGTCGACGTCGTCGGCCTCAACTTCCACCAGCAGCGTCCCGTGCGCGGCGATGAGTTGCCGGCAGCGGCGCAGCAACGCCGTGACGCTCCCGCCGATTCCGATGTTGCCGTCGAGGAGCAGGATGGAGCCCCAGCTGCCGGACTGCGGAATGACCGCGAAGATGGAGCGTTCGAGCGCGCGGGCTCCCCGGCCGCGCGCGTACCGCACCGCCTCGGGGCTTGTGTCGACTCCGAGCGCTGCCAACCCCAGCGACTGGGCCGCCGAGAGCAGGCGGCCGGGGCCGCAGCCGACGTCGAGCACCGGACCGTTGAGGCTCTGCAGCAGGAGGACTTCCAGGACGGTTGCCTCAGCGCACCAGCCTTGGACATCGAAGCTGACGTCGCCCGGGCCGGAACCCTGCCCCGCAGGGCGCAGGGTCAGCGTTCCCCCGCCGAGGCGCAGGGCGCATTCATAAGGCTCGTGGGCCCCTTGCCCGAACAGCCCAACGGGAGCCGGTCCGGCCGAGACCGTCATGGCGTCGCCGTGGTCCCGCTGGCGTCGGTGGCGGCTGCGGCGACCGCGGCCGCGGCGACCGCGGCCGCGAAGGCAGTCCCCGGGATCTCCGCGGCGATGGCGAGGGCGTCGGAGAAGTGGTCCATGTCGCGCAGCCGGGGCAGTTGCCCGATTCCGAGGCCCGCGGACACGAGCCGGGCGCGCTGGGCGTCCCCCGTGCCAACGGTCGACATCGGCACGCCACGGATCAGGTTCCCGTCCGGGCGGCGCATGGCGAGGGCCCAAAAGCCGCCGTCGGACGCCAGTCCCAGCCAGGCGTCGTGGGCCGGACGACGGGCGTCCCAATCGGCGAGGAGTCCAGCCAGATGGAGCTGTGAAAACTGCGGCGTGTCCATACCGACAATCAGGAGCGGCCCGGCCACGGCGTCGCAGATCGCCGCCAGCCGTTCGTCCAGGCCGCCTGCGGCTTGCGGCACGACGTCGAACTGATCCGCATCGGCGCCGGCAGGCGTTCCGTCCATGACCAGGAGGCGGCGCGCTGCGGGCAGGCCGCGGACGGTGTCCAGCGTCCGGCGCAGGCTGGCGTGGGCCAGTCCCGCCGCGACGGAGGGGGTCAGCGGAGGGCTCAGCCGGGTTTTGACTTTGCCCGGCAGGCACTCTTTGGCGATGACCGCGACGGTCAGGTCTGTCGAATTGCTCATACTTGCTCTTCGCTGCCGGTCCGGGCTCGGACCGGTCCGGACGCTGGGTCGGCCACCAAGGCGGCGGCCGCCTTGAGCTGCGCGGACATGTCCCGCACGGCGGTGACGGTGCCCCGGATGGTGCCCGTGACCTTGGACCGGCCGGTGCGGGGCGCATAAGGGACCGACATTTCGGCGATGGCCCAACCGGCCAGGCTGGCCTTGAGGAACATCTCCAATGGATAGCCGCTCCGACGGTCTTCCAAATTTAGAGACAGCAGCTTCGCGCGGCGCGCAGCCCGCAGGGGGCCGAGGTCGGTGACGTTTTCCCCGGTGAGCCGGCGCAGGCGCCAGGCGAGGACGATGTTCGCGACCCGGGCATGGAACGGCCAGGCCCCCCGCTGCGGCTGCCGGCTGCCCAGCATGAGGTCCACGGTGCCGGCCATGACGGGTGCCAGGAGTTGGGGCAGGCGGGCAGGATCCAGTGATCCGTCACAGTCGCAGAACGCCACGAAGTCCGCCGTCGCGGCCAGCAGACCCGCATGCGCGGCCGCGCCAAACCCGCGGCGTTCCTCCTGGACCACGACGGCCCCAAGTTCGGCCGCGAGTTCCGCGGAGCCATCACTGGAACCGTTGTCCACCACGATCGCCCGATATCCGGCCGGGATCCGGGACAGCACCCACGGCAGGGCGCCGCGCTCATCCAGGCAGGGCAGGACCACATCAACACTGCCGCCGGATATCTCGTTCATGCCTCCACACTACGATTCGGGCCCCGCGGAATCGTGCGGAAATCCTTACGGTATGAGGGTGGTTGCACCGTTTCGGACGGCCGCCCCGGTTTTGGACGGGCGCGCCGCGGATCCGGGGCGGAAGTCCGCTTCCGCGGCGCGGCCCGCGGATGCTGGCCCAAGGATGCTGAGCTAGGCCGAGGACGCGGCCGCTCTGGATAGGCTGAGCCCATGGAGACGGTCGTCTGGTCAAAACCCGAACACGAACGCGCCGGCACGCCGCTGCTGGTGATGCTGCACGGCTACGGCACGGACGAGTCCCGGATGTCCAAGCTGTTCGGTTCCCTGCCGCCGGAGTTCACTTGCGCCGCCCTGCGCGGGCCCAAGGACATCGGCGACCACCACGGCTGGTTCCTGCTGGACTACTTCCTCACCCACGACTTTGCCGACGTCATCGCCTCCACGAACGCAGTCTTCGCCTGGATCGAGTCCGTCAAATCCCGGCACAGCAGCGTCAGCCTGTTCGGATTTTCGCAGGGGATGGCCATGGCCAGCACGCTTCTGCGGCTCCGGCCGGACCAGTTCCGCGCGGTGGTCGGGCTCTCGGGCTTTGTCCTGGACAACGAGCTCCTGGCCATGAGCGAATCCTTCACCTCCCGGCCGCCATTCTTTTGGGGCAGGGACAGGGCCGACGTCGTGATTAACGACGCCGCCGCCGAACACACCGAGGAGTGGCTGGACCGGAACACCCAGCTCACGGCCCGGACCTACCCCGGCATGGGGCATTCGATTTCGAAGGCCGAACTCGTGGACGTCGGCGCCTTCCTGCGCCACTACGTCCTGCGCTGACCAAAACAGTGGCCCGACATGGGACCATCCACTTGCATGCCAAATTTGTAAGCGCTTACAATCGACCTCGGCCACGAACACCGGCCCACTACTTCGGGGGGAGAAAGGGCTGAGCCCGTGCCGCAGGCCAAGACCTCGCGCGTTAGAATCCAGGACGTCGCCGCGCTCTCCGGGCTCTCCATCTGCACCGTCTCCCGTGCACTCCGGCAGCTTCCCAACGTCTCCGCACAAGCCAAGGCGAGGGTCGGCGACGCGGTGGCCCAGCTGGGCTACAAGGCCTCGTCGGCAGCTTCCCGGCTGGCCGGCGGCAACACCGGTTCCGTGGCCATCATCGCCCCGACTGCCACGGCATGGTTCTTTGCCCGGGCGGTGGAAGCGGCCGAGGAAGTCTTCGCGGACAGCGGCTATGACACCGTCCTGATCAGCCTCCGGAACCGGCCCAGCGTGCAGCAAAAGCTCTTCGGTGACCTCGCGGGCCTGGCGCAGCGCGTTGACGGCGTGCTGCTGCTCAACATCGGCCTCAGCGAGCCCGAAATGGCCGCGCTCGCCGGGTCGGGCCTCGCCCTGGCCAGCGTGGGCATGCACGGCGTGCCGTGGGACAACGTGGGCATCGACAACGCAGAAGCCGCCCGCGCCGCCACGAACCACCTGCTGGCACTGGGCCACCGGGACGTTGCCATCCTGGCCGGCAGCGAAACCGGTGCACCCTCCCTCGTGACCGCCAACGAGCGGCGGCGGGGCTTCGAGCAGGCTATGGCCGGCCACGGCCTCGCGGTCGATCCGGACCTCGTGCTCGACGCCGGCTCCAGCATCGAAGGCGGCCGGCGGGCCATGGCGGAACTCGCGGAAAACCGCAAAATGCCGTCCGCGATCTTCGCCGGTTGCGACGAGACGGCCTTCGGCGCGCTCATGGCAATGCGGGAGTTCGGTTTGTCAGCGCCGGAAAACGTGTCCATCATAGGAATAGACGATCATCAGATGAGTTGGTTCCTGGGCCTGACCACCATGGCCCAGCCAGTGGCCGACCAGGGCGCTTTCGCGGCCAACCTGCTGATCGAAAGACTTCATCGCTCGGGACTTCCCAATCCGCCGCCTGCCAGTCCGCCGTCGAACCACCTGCTGGACACCAAATTGGTAGAGCGCACGAGCACGCGACGCCGCTGATCCGGCCGGTCCGCCGTCGGAACGGCTCCAAACCGAGCAGCAAAGGCCGGGCCGCCGTCGGAACGGCCCCAAACAGAGCAACGGCGCCGCTGCACCAGACAGCGCTTAGACCGACTGCCCTGAACCGACTGCCCTGAACTGACTGCCCTGAACTGACTGCCCTGAACTGACCGCTTAGACCATCGCTTTGATCAAACCGTCTTGCCTGCCCGTTGTCTGAAAGGACCCTGACTCATGACTGTAGTTCCCGACACCTCCGGCCTCGCCGGTGCACTCTCCGGCGCATCCGCCATCCTTTTTGACCTCGACGGCGTCCTGACGCCCACCGCGGTGGTGCACGAGCAAGCCTGGAAGCAGCTCTTCGACGGCTTCCTGGCCTCGGTCCCCGATGCCGCGCCGTACCGTGAGAGCGACTACTTCGACCACATCGACGGCAAGCCGCGCTTCGACGGCGTCCGGGACTTCCTGGCCTCCCGCGGCATTGTGCTGCCCGAGGGCCCGGCGGACGACGAGCCGGCGCATGACACCGTTCACGGGCTGGGCAACCGCAAGAACAAGGTCTTCAACGACATCGTCGAGTCCGGCGGAGTCCTGCCCTACGAGGGCTCCGTCCGGCTTGTCGACGCCGCGCTGGCCCGCGGACTCAAGCTCGCCGTCGTCTCCTCCTCCCGCAACGCCCCGGCCGTGCTCAAGGCTGCCGGGCTCTCCGATTACTTCCCCGTGGTGGTCGACGGTGTCGTCGCCGTCGCCGAGGGGCTGCCCGGCAAGCCCAGCCCGGCCACCTACGAATACGCCGCCCGGCTCCTGGATCTGCCCAGCCAGGCCTGCGTTGTGGTCGAGGACGCCGTCTCCGGCGTCCAGGCCGGCAGCGCGGGAGACTTCCGTTCGGTGATCGGCGTCGACCGCGGAGCCGGCCGGCAGACCCTGCTCGACGCCGGGGCCACGGTAGTGGTCAACGACCTCGCCGAACTGCTCTAGCCCGGCGCCCGCTTCCGCCACCTCAACCCTCAGCCCCTCCCGCTGCCGGCTCCCACCGCCGAGCTCAATGCCCACTCCCGCCGAAGGAACCCCCTAAACCATGGCTCTCATCACCTCGGACCGCGCCCGGTTCCCCAACGATCCCTGGCAGCTGGTCGAGACCGTCCACCTCCCCGGCAATGCCGGCACCTTGGAGACCCTGTTCAGCCTCGGCAACGGGCACCTGGGCATCCGCGGCGCGCACTGGGGCGCCGCTGACGCCGAACTTCCCGGCAGCTTCATTAACGGCTTCCACGAGACCTGGGACATCAAGCACGCGGAAAACGCCTACGGCTTCGCCCGTACCGGGCAGCGGATCCTCTACGTCCCGGACGCCAACAACTTCACCGTCATCATCGACGGCGAGCCGTTGAGCCTGGACGAGTCCACGGTGCTGGACTACCGCCGCTCGGTGGATTTCGCCACCGGTATCTACGAGTGCAGGATCACCTGGCAGTGCCGCTCCGGCGCGACCGTGACCACCACCGAACGTCGCGCCGTCGGCTACGAATCCCGCGGCGCGCTGGGCATCAGCCTCGAAGTGGCGGCTGACCGGGATATCTCCGCGGACGTCACGTCCTCGGTCATCAACCGCCAGGACCAGCCGGTGGAGGACCACTCCGCCCACGATCCGCGCCGCTCCGGCCGCCACGCCGGGCGCGTGCTGCTGCCCTTGCGGCTCGACGGCGGGGACGGCTCCCTGCGCCTGTCCTGGGAAGCCTCGGAATCCAAGCAGCGGCTCGGGATGGCCGTGGATCACTGGACCTCGGCCGGGGTGCAGCCGTTCGACACCCAGGTGGACCAGGACGACAGCAGCGTCCGCTACGTGCTCGCCGTCAGCGCGGACGTACCGTTCGTGCTGGAGAAGAGCGTCAGCTACGCCGTGGGCCAGGCCGCCGAGGACCTCGCGGACAGCGCCGAAGCCAGCCTCAAGCCGGTCAGTGAGATCTTCACCCAGAGCGAGGACTACTACCGCGGCTACTGGAGCACGAGCGACATCGTGGTGGCGGGCCAGACCGAGCTCCAGCAGGGCGTCCGCTGGAACCTCTTCCAGCTCGCGCAGGCCACCGCCTGCGCCGATGTGGCCGGCATCCCGGCCAAGGGCGTGTCCGGCTCCGGCTACGACGGCCACTACTTCTGGGACCAGGAAGTGTACCTGCTGCCCTACCTGACCTACACGAACCCGGGCAACGCCCGCCAGGTCCTGGAATTTCGCCACGACCTCCTGCCCGAGGCGAAGATCCGCGCCAAGGAACTCAGCGTGGACGGCGCCCTCTTCCCCTGGCGCACCATCAACGGACTCGAGGCCAGCGCCTACTACGCGGCCGGCACCGCGCAGTTCCACATCGCCGCCGCGATCGCCTTCGCGACCAACCGGTACATCTGGGCCAGCGGGGACACTGACTTCCAGGACACCCTGGGCTCCGAGCTGCTGATCGAGACCGCCCGGATGTGGGTCTCCCTGGGTTTCTTCGGCAAGGACGGGCTCTTCCACATCCACGGCGTCACCGGCCCGGACGAGTACACCGCCGTCGTGAACGACAACCTGTACACAAACGTCATGGCGCGCTTCAACCTGCGCGCCGCGGCGGCGCTGGACCACGCGGAGATCGGCGACGCCGAACGCCAGCTCTGGGAGCAGGCCGCCAACCGCATGCACATGCCCTATGACGAGGACCTCCAGGTCCACTCCCAGGACAACGACTTCATGACCCTGGAACCGTGGGACTGGACCACGCCCCGGTCCAAGTACCCGCTCCTGCTGCACTTCCACCCGCTGGTGATCTACCGTCACCAGGTCCTGAAGCAGGCCGACACCGTGCTGGCCATGTTCCTGCAGTGGCAGGACTTCACCGCGGAGGAAAAGCGCCGCGCGTTCGACTTCTACGACCCCATCACCACCGGCGACTCCACACTGTCCGCCTGCGTCCAGGGCATCATGGCGGCCGAGGTCGGCTACGGCCAGGCTGCGCTGGACCACTTCACCCACGCCCTGTTCATCGACCTCGACGACACTCACGGCAACACGATCGACGGCGTCCACATCGCCTCCACCGGCGGGGTGTGGAGCTCGCTGGTCAGCGGCTTCGCCGGGCTGCGGGACCAGGGCGCGGTGCCGTACTTCGACCCGCGGCTGCCGGCCGAATGGGACGGACTCGAGTTCCACCTCAAGATCCAGGGCAGGCTCCTGCACATCGTGCTGGAACAGGAATCGATCAGCCTGACTGTCCGTGAAGGTGCGCCGCTGGAGATCGACGTGCGCGGGGAACTGCTCACCGTCGACGGCGACCCGGTCCGGGTCCCGCTGGCGCCCGTCACGGCCCCGGAGCCCACCGTCTTCCCCAGCGGCCTTCCGACGGCGTCGATCCCGGTGGTGCGCGCCGCGGTCTGAGCCCCGGTTACCCGGGCGGTGCGGGGCGGGCCTCTTCAGCTTCGCCGGCCTCTTCCGCACCGCCGGCGAGCGGATGGGCCAGCTCATCGGCCGGCATCCGCGCCACCGCCATCGCGACGACGGCCACCACCGGGCACACGGTCCCCGCGACGAGGAAGATCAGCCACAGCGGCAACACCTCCGCGGCCGGCCCGGCCAGTGCCATGGAGACCGGCATGAGGGCCAGCGACACGAAGAAATCCAGGCTCGAGACGCGGCCCAGCAGATGCGGCGGCACCCGGCGCTGGAGCAAGGTTCCCCAGATCACCATGCCCACGCTGCCGGTGGCGCCGAAGACGAACAGGGCTGCTGCCAGGGCCCAGAAACTGTCCATGATTCCGACGGCGGCGATCGGCAGGCTTCCCGCTCCCCAGGACACCATCATCACGGTGAGGTAGCGGCGCGGAAGGGGAAAGGAAGCCGTGGCCAGCGAGGCTCCGGCGCCGCCGACGCCCATGATGGCGAGCAGGAAGCCGAACATGCGCGCGTCCCCACCGAGCTGGTCCCGGACCACGAACGGCACGAGAACCTCGATGGGGCCGATCAGGAACAGCACTGAAATGCAGGCCCAGAGCAGGGTCCACAGCAGCCAGGGCGTGCGGACGGTGTAGCTGACGCCCTCGCGGAGGTCGTGGCGCAAGGACGGCTTGGCCCGCGTATGGCCAGATACCGTGCCTTCGCTGCCCGCAGCGCCCGGCCCCCCTGCCGCGGGCTGGCGGTGGAGGAAGCTCAGGATTGAGAAAGCCAGCAGGTGGCAGACCGCCACGCCGGCGACGGCGTACGAGGGGGACAGGGCCGCCACCAGGACGCCGGCAACGGCCGGCCCGGCTGCCTGCTGCAGGATTGGCCGCATGGTCCCCTCCAGGCCGTTGGCCGCCAGCAGGTCCGCGGGCGGCAGGATCCGCGGCAGGATGGCGGAATAGGCGGGGAAGAAAAACGCAGCCCCGACGCCGAGCACGAAGGCCCCCAGCGCCAGATGCCAGAGCTGCAGCCAGCCCGCCATGGCCAGTGCGCTGATGCTGGCGATGACGGCGAGGTTGGCGCCCTCGACCGCGATGATCAGCAGCCGCTGGGGGACACGGTCCGCGGCGATGCCGCCGGCCAGCAGAAAGGCCACGAGCCCAACGCTGCCCGCCGCAGCCACGAGCGAGAGCTCCAGCGGGCCGCCGCCCAGGTAGATCACCTCGTAGACCATCGCAACGGCCCACATCCCGGAACCGAAGATGGAGATGGCCAGCGCCGTGATCAGCACGCGGTACTCCCGGTGCGCGAAGGGGCTGAGGGCTCGCAGGGCGGGCATGGGCCCAGTCTAGTAGCCGGCCAGCCGGCCGGGCTGGAGCCCTCCGTGGGCCAGCGGTAACCCGGCCTGCCGGGCCGTGCCCTAATGTTAAGTGGACTTACTTTTCTGGTTCCGACGAGAGGCGATCATGGCCAAGCGCAGCAACCCGGCAATCAAGGTTGCCCAGCAAACAGCCCACAGTGCGATGTTCGACGCCGCCGGCCAGCCCCGGCCCGGCCTCCACAGGATGCTCCTGCGGGCGGTTGAAGTCCAGCGGCCGCTGGTACTGGCCAATATCCGCAGGCTCCAGCGCAAACACCCGCATGCCACGGCGGCCCAGCTCGCCGCCATCCTGGAGCGCGACTACCTGCTGGCCGTCACCGGCGGCGGCGCGCTGGTCGGCGGGGCAGCCGTGATTCCGGGCGTCGGAACTGCCGCCGCACTCGGTCTCTCGGCCGCCGCGGCCGTCGGGTTCCTCGAAGCCACCGCACTGTATTCCACAGCGCTCGCCGAACTGCACGGCGTCCGGATGGTGGATCCGGACAGAGCCAGCACCCTGGTCATGGCGATCATGCTGGGCGAGGAAGGCACCCAGCTGCTGAGCTCGCTGAGCGGACAAGCCGCGAGCCGGGGCAAGGGGCCCACCCAGGCCTGGACCACGGCCTTCACCCGCCGCGTCCCCCTCGCCGGCTTCGGTGTCGTGCGGGCGAAGATCCAGACGATGTTCCTGCGCTCCCTGCTCAAGACCCAGGGCACAGCCTGGCTGGGCCGTGCCCTGCCCTTCGGCATCGGCGCCGTCGTAGGCGGAGTGGGCAACCGGGTGATGGGCCATGCGGTCGTCGCGAACGCCAAGGAAGCATTCGGGCCCATCCCGGACACGATTCCGGGAGAACTGCAGGCCCTTGCGGAAACCACCGGGCCGGCCGCGCTCTACGACACTTCCCTGGACGCGCCACCGGACAGCGGCACCCCGAAGGGTTCAACGAAGGGCTCAACGAAGGACGGCGGCACGTTTTGGATCTGAACGCTGACCTGGGAGAGTCCTTCGGGACCTGGACCATGGGTGACGATGCCGCGATGTTCCCGCTCGTCACGAGCGCCAGCGTGGCCTGCGGAATGCACGCCGGCGACCCTGTGACGATGCTGGACACCTGCCGGGCGGCCTACGAGCTCGACGTCAGCGTCGGCGCCCACCTTGGCTACCCGGATCTGGCCGGCTTCGGCCTGCGTTCGATGGACATGACCTTTGATGACCTGTTCGGCGCGGTGCTCTACCAGCTCGGAGCGCTCGACGGCGTCGCCCATGCCGTGGGCGCCTCGGTGGACTACGTCAAGCTGCACGGGGCGCTCTACGACCGCACGGTGCGCGACGCCGAGCAGGCCTCCGCAGTGATTGCCGCCATCCAGGCCTACGATCCCGGGCTGCCCGTCCTGGGCTTCCCGGGCTCAGCGTTGCTGGAAATCGCCCGGGATGCCGGGCACCCCGTTTTCTCCGAAGCCTTCGCCGACCGCGCGTACTTTCCTGACGGCACCCTCGTGCCGCGCACGGAGGAAGGGGCCGTGCTGCTCGACGCCAGACAGGTCACCGAGCGGGCGGTCAGGCTCGCCACGAAGGGCGAAGTCGAGGCGGTGGACGGCACAGTGCTCCGGATCGAGCCACAGTCGCTCTGCCTGCACGGGGACGCACCCGGCTCCGTCAGCGTTGCCGCCGCCGTGCGGGCCGGGCTGGAGGCCGCCGGCGTGGAGCTGGAGAGTTTCGCCTGACCCGCGGCTGGGCAGCCCGAACCGGCGCCGGCCGGCGTGCGCCCCCTGTCCTAAGGCCCTATTCGGGATGTCTACAGCTTCGATCCCAGCGCGGCCGGCGCCCGCACCGCAGGGTTTGCGCTCGCCGCCGTGCTGGCGCGGCCCGTGGGCGGGGTGCTGGCGGACAAGGTCGGTCCGAAGCCCGTGGTGATCGTCGCGCTCGCCGGCGTCGCGGTGCTGGCCTGGGTGGTGAACCTGCAGCCCGACGGCGACGTGCCCGCCGGGATCACGTTCGTCGCCATGGCGGCGGCGCTGGGCCTGGGCACAGGCGGGGTGTTCGCCTGGGTGGGCGTACTCGCGCCGCAGGGAAAAGTGGGCAGCATCAGCGGGGTGGTCAGCGCGGCCGGAGGGCTGGGTGGCTACTTCCCGCCGCTGATCATGGGTGCCACCTACGACGCCGCAGCGCACAGCTACGCGATCGGGCTGCTGCTGCTCGTGGTGACAGCGCTCGGGGCGCTGGCTTTCACGATCTTCGCCATGCAGGGCCGGACCAAGGCGAAGGTCGCCGCTGCCTGACCGGAGCCGGGACCCGGTGGCTAGCTGAACAGCATGCTGGCCACCGTGAAGATGGCCAGCCCGGCCAGGGCGCCCACCACCGTGCCGTTGAGCCGGATGAACTGCAGGTCCCTGCCCACTTGCAGCTCGATCTTCTGGGACGTTTCCTCGGCATCCCAGCGGGCCACGGTGTCCGTAATGACCCCCGCGATGTCCGAGCGGTAGGTCTTCACCAGGTAGCCCGCCGCGTCGCCGATCCAGGCGTTCACCTTGCCGGCGAGCTCGGGATCGACCAGCAGCCGGGTGCCGAAGTCATGCACGGCCGCCTTGAATTTGACGGTCAGTTCGCTGTGCGGGTCATCGACGGCGGTGAGCAGGGCCGTCTTGATGGTGTCCCAGGTGCGGGAGGCAAGCTCGCGGACCTCGGGGTCGCCGAGCACTTGCGCCTTGATGCCCTCGGCACGGGCGATCATGACCGGGTCATGCTGCAGGTCCTGGGCCAGTTCGGTCAGGTATTTGTCGATGGACTGGCGGACCTGGTGCTGCGGATCGTTCTGGACGGCGCGGGTGAACTTGAGGATCTCGACGTAGACCTTGTCCCCGACCAGCCCGTCCACGAATGTCGGCACCCACTGCGGCGAGCGGTCCGAGACCAGCCTGCTGACGGTCTCGTGGTTGTCCCGCACCCAGTCCACGGTGCGGTCCACCAGCAGGTCCACGAGCGTGTGATGGTGGCCGTCGGCGAATATCCGCTCGGCGAGCCGGCCCACCGGCGGCCCCCACGGCGGGGTGAGCAGGTGCTTGCGGACCATGGACTCGATCACGGCCTTGACGTCGTCGTCGTTGAGGACCTTGAACGCGCCGCGGATGACGGCGGCACCCTCCTTGGCGACGCGGTCCGGGCCGCCGGGGCTGGAGAGCCAGGCGCCGGCCTTGCGCGCAATGTCAGCGGACGCCAGCTTTTCCTGGACCACCTGTTCGGAGAGGAAATTGGTCTCCACGAATTCGCCCAGCGAGGCGCCGATCTGGTCCTTGCGGCGCGGGATGATCGCCGTATGCGGGATCTTGATTCCCATGGGGTACTTGAACAGGGCCGTAACGGCGAACCAGTCCGCGAGGGCCCCCACCATGCCGCCCTCGGCCGCCGCGCGGACGTATTCGAGCCCCGGATACTGCTTCTGCAGGGCGAACGCGACGACGAAGATCACGGCCATGACGATCAGGAGCGCGAGTGCCAGGAGCTTCATCCGCCGCAGCGCCGCGGCCTTCTCGGCGTCGCTGGACGCAGCGGAACGCTGTCCGGGGGGACCGTCCGGCCGAACGCCGCCCGGACGTCCCGCGGCACCGGTCAGGGAAGTTGGCTCAGTATTGACCTGCATGAGCCCAGCCTAGTCCTGCCAGGAAACGGGCCGTCCGCTAACGTGGCACCATGACGACTGAGGAGTCCGCCGCCGCCCGTCCTTTGGTCTACGCCCACCGTGGCTCCAGCGGAGCCTTCGCCGAGCACACCCGGGCCGCGTACCTGCAGGCAATTGCCGACGGCGCCGACGGTGTGGAATGCGATGTCCGGCTGACCCGGGACCAGCGCGTGGTGCTCTTGCACGATGCCACCCTGGACCGTACCTCGGACGGCACCGGCCAGGTGGCCGACCGGACCCTGGAAGAGCTCCGGCCGCTGGACTTCTCCTCCTGGAAGGGAGCCCGGATCCCGGAAGCCTACGGCGCCAAGTCCGAGCAGTTCCTGACCCTGCCGGAACTGCTCGACATCCTGCGCGCGGCGGGCCGCGGGATCGGACTGGCGATTGAGTTCAAACACCCGAGCCCGTACCAGCTCGGCCTTGAGGACCGGGTCCTCGACGTCCTGAGGAACAAGGGCTGGGATCCGGGGACGTCGGTGCTGGAGAACATCATGGTTTCGTTCATGAGCTTTAGCCCCGACTCCGTAAAGCACCTTCTCGAGTCCGCGCCGGCAGGGGCCGTCTGCCAACTCGTGGACGACGTCAATGTGGCGGATATCCGAGAGGAACTGCGCCTCGGTGCCCTGACCGGCGGGGCGCTGGCCAATGTGATGAAGGCTGCCCAGGCAGAGGGCGAACGGATCCTGGATAGGGGTGAGGCGGGCATCGCCGGTCCCGCCATCGGCTACGTCCGCGCGCACGCCCCAACCGTTCAGCGCTGGCTCGCCTCGGGACTCCGGTTCCGGGTGTGGACGGTCGACGCCAGGGACGACGTCGAACGGTGCCGGGAACTCGGAATCCACGAGATCACCACAAACTGGCCGGCCCAGGTCCTGTCCCAGCTGATGGCGGACAGTCGGCCCCTCCGCTAACACCCGGCCGCCCGGCGGATCGTGGGCGGATCGCGTCGGAATTGGTTGTGGTCGCCGGGCTCCCTGACGGATTACGGCCGGCGTGGCCGCTGTGGTTGAGTGGTTGCATGCCATTTCCCTGGTCCGGCCGGGACCTCCAGAAGCTGTCCGCGGCAGCGATGAGCGCGCTGCTGCTCACCAGCGCCGCCAAGCACTTCCGCGAGCCCGAATTTTTCCACCCGTTGGTTCCCGACATCATCTGCCGGGACGACTCCGGCGAGCAGCCGAACGGGCCGCTGGCCGTCCTGTCCCGTGAGGAATGGGTGGCAGCGACCGGGCTGCTGGAATCCGCCGCCGCCGTCGGGCTCCTGATCCCGGCCACCCGGAGGGCCGCCGCCGGCTGCGTCACGGCACTGTTCACCGCGTTTCTTTCCGGCCATGTAGACGCCCTGCGCAAGGCCTACGGGCCGCGGGGCACGCCGATGCGGCGGCGGGTGCATACCTTGCGGCTCCCGCTCCAGGCGCCCCTCATCGCGTGGGCCTGGACTCTGACGCGGCGGAACTGGCGCCCGTGAAAATCCTGCAGTCGCCGGCAGTGCGGATCGGTTTGTCGATCAGCATCGCCACCGGCCTCTACGGCGTCTCCTTCGGCGCGCTGTCCGTCACCTCGGGCTTGGATTTCTGGCAGACCATGGCCCTGAGCCTTCTGCTCTTCAGCGGCGGCTCGCAGTTCGCCTTCATCGGCGTGGTGGCCGGCGGCGGCTCCGGCGTCGCCGCGATGGGCGCCGCGACGCTGCTGGGTATGCGCAACGGAATCTACGGCATGCAAATCAACGCACTGTTGCAGCCTCGGGGGTGGCGCAGATTTGCCGCTGCCCACGTCACCATCGACGAGTCCACCGCCACGAGCACCGGACAAACGGACCCGCTCGAGCAGAAGCGCGGCTTCTGGACCGCAGGCCTGGGCATCTTCGTCCTCTGGAACCTGTTCACTGCCGTCGGGGCGCTGGCCGGAGCGGCGCTCGGGGACCCCAAGCAGTGGGGGCTCGACGGCGCCGCCGTGGCGGCCTTCCTGGGCCTGCTCTGGCCCCGCCTGAAAGGCAGGGAACCTGTGGCGATCGCGGTTGTCTGTGCGCTGGCCACCGTGCTGGCCGTGCCGTTCGTGCCCCCGGGAGTTCCGATCCTCGTCGCCGCCCTGGTCGCCGCCGGAATCGGCTGGTTCAGCCACGGACGCAGCGACGAGGGCCTGGAGCCGGACGTCGATCCGTACGCGGAGAACCACGTGCACCACCACCACGACCCTGCTGGCGACCACCGCGGCGACCGCACTGGAGACGACGCATGAACCTCTGGATGTGGCTGCTGCTCTCCTGCCTGCTCGCCTACGCCTGGAAGCTGCTCGGCTACCTGGTGCCGGCCAGCCTGCTCCGCGACCCGCGAATGTCCAGGATTGCCGGCACCATGACGATCGGGCTGCTGGCGTCCCTGACGGTGGTCAATGCCGTTGCCTCCGGTCAGTCGCTCGTCCTGGACGCGCGGCTGGGCGCGTTGGCGGCGGCAGGCATCGCCTTGTGGTTCCGGGCGCCGTTCCTGGTGGTGGTGATCGCCGGCGCGGCCGCGGCCGCCGGGCTCCGGCTGCTGGGCTGGGATTGACCCGCCCGTGGGTCCCCTGCCTGCGCTGCTCCGCGAACCGAGTGTGGGCGTGGCGGGAACGGTCTTTAGTCCCTACTTGACCCGGGGACCGCGTGGGAGCATTCGAACATGAGCGAACAGGACGGCGACCAGCCGGCTGCGGAGCAGGAAGCCGCCGAGCGGGAGTCCGCGGAGCAGGGAGCCGCGGAGCCACCCAAGGAGCAGCGCTCCAAGCCGCACGAGCCGTTTGTTTCTGGAGGGGCTGAGTCCACCAGGGAAATGCGCGAAATGTCCCGCCGTCGTCGGGAAGCCGAAGAGAAGCTGCAGCAACACCTTCTCGAAGCCAAAGATAAGCCCACAGAGGACTAGCGCGGCCTGGATCGCACCGGCTAGCCGAGAACGCAGGTCAGCCGAGCACGCAAGCTAGCCGAGAACGGCGTCGAACGAGGTTCCCGGCAGCGGCGCCTGCGGCGGCAACGCCCGGACCGGCCGCTCCGTCCGGATGGCGTCCTCGACCAGCGCCACGGGCCGCCGCCACGCGTCGGAGCCCGGCTCCATCGTGTCCACGGCGCCGATCAGCATGGCCAGCAGCCGGATCATGTCCGTCATGGAAATGTCGCTGCGCAGGGTCCCCTGGCCCTGCCCGCGGCCCAGCAGGACGGCGATGGACTCAACCAGGCCGCCGGTGATCCCGGCCAGCAGTCCGCGCCGGCCGGAGACCGCGCCGAGGAGGTTGGCTTCCTCGCTGGCAACACGCATCGTGGCGTCGATGACCCGGAAGAGTCCGGCAGCGGCGTCCGGATCGGCCAGAGCCTCGTCGATGGCCGGATCCACCTGGAGCCGGAGTTGCCGGTTGAGGGCGGCGAGGACGAGTTCTTCCTTGTCGGCGAAATTCCGGAAGAGGGTGGCCGGACCCACCCCGGCGGTGACGGCAATGGTCTGCAAAGGCACTTCGGGGCCGTGCTCGCGGAAGCACTGCCGGGCCGCGGCGATGATTTTGTCCACGTTCCGCGCAGCGTCTGCGCGGAGCGGCCTGCGGTCTACTGCGCGGTTCATTTGCCTAGGTTAGCAACGCACGGGGTGCACGAACCTGTTACCGGCGGGTAGTGATTTATGTGACGGTTTCGAAGGTACGCCAGGACGGTGCCGTGGCGGAATCGCGTGAAATACTAGGGCCGGACGGCCTGGAATTTTCGCCGGGCTGTCCTGACTGAGTGAAGGGAACCACCACATGCTGGTCGCATTCTCCGTAGCACCCTCCGGTGACCCCGCCAACGGACAGGCGCCCGGCCACGCGTCCGTCCACGACGCCGTCGCGGCCGCGGTGCGGATCGTCCGGGAGTCGGGCCTACCCAACCGGACCAGTTCCATGTTCACCGAGATCGAGGGGGAGTGGGACGAGGTCATGGACGTCGTCAAACGGGCCACGGACGCGGTGGGCGCCTACGGTTCCCGCGTTTCGCTGGTCCTCAAGGCGGACATCCGGCCGGGTTACAGCGGCGAGCTGACCGGCAAGGTGGAGCGGCTTGAAAACGCCATCGACGGGCAGGGCGCCGACGGTGCCGGGCCGCAAATTCCAATCCGGCCGGGTACCTAAGGCCGGGCGCACGCCGAAATCCGGACGGAAACCGCACCCGGAGGCTACCGCCGGGCGCGGACGGCTGGAACACTGGGGAAATGATCGAGCATCAGTCCACCCCCGGCTGGGTCGCGGTCGAGGACTTCCTCTCCGACGCAGTGGTCCGCCCGGACAGTTCGCTCAAGCGCGCCGTGACCAGCGCCCTTGAGGCAGGCATGCCGCCTATCGAAGTGGCCCCCAACGCCGGCAAACTCCTGAAATTGCTGGTCCAGCTCTCCGGTGCCCGCCGCGTCCTGGAGATCGGCACGCTGGCCGGCTTCAGCACCATCTGGATGGCTCAGGGGCTGCCCGATGACGGCCGGCTCGTCACCTGCGAGTACCTCCCCCTGCACGCCCGCGTTGCGCGGGCGAACGTTGACGACGCCGGCGTTGGCCACAAGGTGGACATCCGGGTCGGCGCGGCGCTGGACACCCTGCGGGAATTGGAAAGCGAGGCGGGGCCGCCCTTCGACTTCGTGTTCATTGATGCCGACAAGGAAAACGACGCCCACTACCTGGACTGGGCCATCCGACTTGGCCGGCCCGGGACCACCATCGTGGTGGACAACGTCGTGTGGGAAGGCGCGGTGCTGGACGCATCGATGGACCCGGTGAATGCCCCCGGAATCATCAGCACGCTCCAGATGCTGGGCGATGACCCGCGGCTGGACGGCACCGTGATGCAGACCGTGGGTTCGAAAGGCTGGGACGGCTTCGCCCTCGCGATCGTCCGCTAAGGGCAAGAGATTGTCTGCTAGGGCGCGAGCGCCAGAGCCAGCCGCCTGCGTGGATGCGGCCGTCCATCATCGAGTGCTAAGTATGCTTAGATTGCTTGTCGACGGCGCCAGTGATGGCGGCGTGGCCCCGGACGCGCAGGACTCCAGCCACATAGCCGGCCCACACGCCCGATCCGCACAGCCAGAATCCGCCCAGCCCGAAGGAACACAGGCAGTCGAAATGAACGGGATCCCCACCTCCCACCCCCTACCTGTCAGGATCAGCTCCGCGGCCGCCGACCTGGACGCGATCAGGCCCCTGCTGTCGGAGGCGCACGCCGCCGTCGGCGATGTCCCGGCGCTGCTGGAGCTGGCCAAGGCGGCCGCGGAGACTGCGCCAAAGCCCGGGGACGGCCGGACCGCGTTCCTGTGGGAGATTCTGGCCTCCGTGACCGCCGTCGACGTCGCTGCCGGCCGCGTGCTGGAACCGCAACTGGACGCCGTGGCGATCCTCGCCCAGGCCGGCGACAAGGCGGCACAGGACGGCGGGCACTTCCCGGATCCCGACGGCGCCGACTTCGAGGGGACGTGGGGGGTCTTTGCCGCCGAAGCGCCCGGCCTGCGGCTTGAAGCCAGGGGATCCGCCGGCGGCTGGATCCTTCAGGGGTCCAAGCCCTGGTGCTCGCTCGCCGCGCAGCTGGACCATGCCGTGCTGACGGCCCACCTGGAGACCGGCGGCCGGGCGGCGTTCGCCGTCGACCTCCACGCGCACGGCGTGAGCTTCGCGAATCCGGAGTGGACCAGCCGGGGGCTGCGCGAGATTCCCAGCGGCACCGTCCACTTCGAGGCCGTCCCCGCCGTGCCCCTCGGCGGCGCTGGCTGGTACTACCAGCGCCCCGGCTTCGCCTGGGGCGGCATGGGGGTCGCCGCCTGCTGGCTGGGCGGCGCCGTCGCGGTGGCGCGCAGCTTCACCGCCTCCCTGCAGCAAGCCGCCGACGGCGGACGGGAACCGGACCAGATAGCCCTGGCCCATCTCGGCGAGATTGACCGAACGCTTGCCGCCCTGACCGCCTACCTGGCCGGAACGGCCGCGAGGATCGACGCCGGGGAGCTCTCGGACCGCGGTGCGTGGAAGGAAGCCCTGCGCGTGCGGGGAAGCGTTGCTGCCGCCGTCGAACGCGTCCAGACGCTCGTGAGCCAAAATCTGGGGCCGGCCCCGCTCGCCTTCGACGAGCGTTACGGAAAACGGATGGCCGATCTCGCCCTGTACATCCGCCAGCATCACGCCATGCGCGACGACGCGCAGCTGGGCACCCTGACGCTGACAGGAAGCAACCCATGGTGAATTTCACCCACAACGACGCCGGGACGTCCGAGGCCGTGTGGGCCGGCAGCCGTGCCGCCGGGCTGCCGGAACTGCCGCTGGATGACGCGGCGCTCGCCGGCCGGGCCTTCATTGTGCTGGCCGCGCACCCGGACGACGAATCACTCGGGGCCGGCGGACTGCTGGCCCGGCTGCACGCCGTCGGCGCCACGGTCCGCGTGCTGCTGTGCACGGCGGGGGAAGGATCGCACCCCGGCTCGACAACGACGACGCCGGAACAGCTCGCGGCGCTCCGCTTGCAGGAGTTCGGCGACGCCCTGGAACGCCTTTTCGAGGGCGGGGGCGGGGACTTGGAGCGGCAGTGCCTGGGCCTGCCCGATGGACAACTCGCCGGGCACCGGGAACTGATCCGGGCCGCGGTCCGCGAGGCGGCCGGCGGGTGCGGGCGCGCCGCCGACGAGATAGTTCTCGTGGCGCCCTACCGCTCCGACGGCCACCCCGACCACGACGTCCTCGGATCCGTCGCCGCCGAGCTCAGCGCCGCGGCGGGCTACGCTCTGCTCGAATACCCGATCTGGTACTGGTTGTGGGCGGCACCGGAGGGGCCGGATGACCCGGCCGGACCGTATGACCCGGCCGGACCGGAGGAGCCGGCCGGACCGGAGGAGCCGGCCGACGGGGCCTGGCGCGGCTGGTTCCGGCTGCCGCTGCGCCCGGCGGAGCTGCAGGCCAAGACTGCTGCCATGGCGGCGCATTTGTCCCAGGTGCGGCCGCTCTCTGGGCTGCCGGGCGACGAGGTGCTCCTGCCTCCGACCTTCCTGGCGCACTTTGAGCGGACCTGGGAGACGTTCGCCTGGCACCCCGCGGGCGACGCGGCGGCCGGCGGCGGGTCCGCACGCTCCTACGCCGCGGGCGACGCGGAGCGCCTCTTCGATGCGGTCCACGCCCGGGACGAGGATCCCTGGCGATACACCTCGAGCTGGTACGAGCAGCGCAAGCGTTCCCTCACGCTCGCCGCGCTGCCCGGCAGCAGCTACACAGCCGGGCTGGAGATCGGCTGCTCGATCGGGACCCTGAGCGCGGAGCTCGCGCCGCGGTGCGGAAGCTTCCTCGCCGTTGACGCCAGCGGCACGGCCCTGGACCGCGCCGCCAGGCGGCTCGCCCACCTGCCCGCGGCAACGACGCGCCACCTGACAGTCCCGAACGAGTGGCCGGACGGATCTTTCGATCTGATCGTGGTCTCAGAGGTGGGTTACTACCTCTCCCCAACAGAGCTCGCCGGACTGTTCGACCGGGTTGAGAGCTCGCTCATGCCTGGCGGGACCCTCGCGCTGTGCCACTGGCGGCACCCCGTTTCCGGCTGGGAACTCGACGGCGACTCGGTCCACGCCGCGGCCCGGCGGCACCTGGGCTGGACCGGTGGCGGGATCTACCAGGAGCGCGACTTCATCCTTGAGGTGTTCCTCGCGCCGGACGCCGCACCGGACTCCGCGACTCACACTGCACCGGACGCCGCGACTCACACTGCACCGGACCGCGGCGCTCCCGAACGGATGGGGTGACCTGGATGGCGGCGTTGCCGTTGCCGCGCGGGCACCGGATCGAACGGGTCGCCGTCGTCATGCCCGCGCACGACGAAGAAGACCACCTTGAGCAGGCTCTGCAGGCCGTTCAGCGGTCCGCTGACGCCCTGTACAGGGTCCGCCCCGACGTCGACACCCGCATGACGGTGGTGCTGGATAGCTGCACGGACGGTTCCGCCGCCATCACGGCTGGCTACGCTGCCATAGACCCGCGTATCAGCGCCCTGGAGGTCAGCTACCGCAGCGCCGGCGCGAGCCGGGCCGCGGGCGTCCGGGCCTCGGGCATCGGCGTGCCCCGGCGGCGGCCGCCCGGCCAGCGTTGGACGCCGGCGCCCTGGGCCCGCCGGACCTGGCTGGCCAACACCGACGCCGATTCCCGGGTGCCGGAGAACTGGCTGGTGCGCCAGCTTGAGTTCGCCGAAGCCGGGGCCGATGCTGTGCTTGGATCCGTGGAACCGGACCCCGCCGGGATGGATCCTGAACTGCTCCGGCACTGGCGCGAACGTCACCCCTTCCACGAGGACCATCCCCACATCTACGGCGCGAATTTCGGCGTCCGGGCCTCGGCCTATCTGACGGCCGGCGGGTTCGCGCGGATCACGTCTGAAGAGGATCGGACCCTGGTGCACAGCCTCCGCAGCCGCGCCTTTACGGTCACGGCGACGGACAGCACCCGGGTCATGACTTCCGGCCGGACCCACGCCCGGGCACCGCACGGCTTTGGCACGTACCTGCGTAGCCTGGGCCACTTGCTGCCGCCGCCTGCCGGCTGAGGATTCATTGACGCCGGGACCGGGCCGCTCCACACTGAAGGAGTGACGGACGATGCGAAAGAATCCAGCATTGATCAGGTTGTCGACCGCTTGGCTGCCCGGTTTCCGCACGTTCCGAGGATTCACATCGCCGGGATTGTCGGCGAGGAATTCGACGCCCTGAACGAAGGCCGGATCAGGACATACATACCCACGCTGGTGGAGCGCGGGGCCCGCGTGCGGCTGAAGAGCGAGTTCGGGATCAGCGCCGCCGGCGACTAGCTCAAGTCCCGCCGCCGCCGGCGTCCCGCCGCCGCCGCCGCGAGTTCGCCGGATACCTGCCACATCGCCGTAACGTCCCAGCGACCCCGCACCGTTCCGGCGATTTCGAGGCGGCGGTGTGCGACCACCGCGTCAGCCCAGTAGCGGTGCCCGCCGGGCGCCGTCTCCGACCCTCACCATGCTGCCAGGGCCGTGGTGCCCGGGGCTGAGGGCGCGCAGGGCGTTGAGGATCGTTGCGAGGTCCACCAGTTCCTGGGTCAGCGCGCCGGCGACGGCCGGCACGTACCCCGCGGCCGCGGCCAGCATGAGGGCAACGCTCAGTCCGATGCCGATCCAGATGCTCTGCAGCGCCACCTGCACGGTGCGCCGCCCGACCCGGACCGCCGTCGCCACCTTGGAGAGGTCATCGAGGATGATCACGACGTCGGCGGACTCGCCGGCCGCCGTCGAGCCGCGGGCACCCATGGCGATTCCGACGTCGGCGACCGCCAAGACGGGGGCATCGTTGACGCCGTCGCCGACCATCATGACCGGACGGTCCGGCAGCGATTTGACGGCCTCGACCTTGTCCGGCGGCAGGCACTCGGCGCGGACGTCGGTGATCCCGGCTTCCTCCGCGATGTGCCGGGCCGTGGCGAGCGCGTCGCCGGTCAGCATGACCGTCCGGCCCACGCCCAGGGCCTTGAGTTCGCCGAGGGTGCGGCGGGTCTCTTTGCGGATGGGATCGCTCATCACCAGGGAGCCCACGAATTCGCCGCCCTCACCGACGTAGATGGCGAGCTCGCCGCTGGCCAGGTCCGCCTCCGCCACGGCGGACCCCCACTCCGCGACGAACCCGGGCTTGCCCACCACGACGTCGCGGCCGTCGAACCGGGCCCGCACCCCGTGCGTGGCGAATTCGGTGGCCTCGGTGGCGGACGCGAAGGGCAGGGCCCGGGAACGGGCGGCGTCCATCACCGAGGCGGCCAGGACATGCGAGGAATACTGTTCCGCGGACGCCGCCAGCTGCAGGACCTCGTCCTCAGAGAGGGGCCCGGCGGTCCGGATGCGCACCAGGGACGGGCGCCCGTAGGTCAGGGTTCCCGTCTTGTCGAAGGCGGCCGTCTTGATCCGGCTCAGCTGTTCCAGCACCCCGGCGTACTTGACGATGACGCCTGAGCGCGCTGCCCGGCTCATCCCGCCGAGGAACGCCACCGGCGCGGCGATCAGCAGCGGGCACGGCGTGGCCACCACGAGAACCTCGGCGAAGCGTTCCGGGCTGCCACTGATGATCCAGCCCACGGCGCCGAGCACGTAGGCGAGAGCTGTAAACGGCACGGCATAGCGGTCGGCCAGCCGGACCATGGGTGCCTTGCTTTCCGCCGCCTCCTTCACGAGGGCGACGATGCGGCTGTACTGTGAATCCTCCACGCGTGCCGTGACACGCATCCGGACCGCGGTTTCACCGTTCAGGGACCCGCTCATGAGCCCGTCCCCGGCGGTCCGCTCCACCGGCAGGCTTTCTCCGGTGAGTGAAGATTCATCGAACGTCCCTGACCCGGAGAGCAGGACGCCGTCCAATGGGACCACCTCGCCGGGCTTGACCAACAGGATGTCCCCGATCTCGACGTCGGTGGCCGCCACATCCTCGTGCTGGCCGTCTTTTTGGGTTCCGGCAGTGTGGGTTCCAACTGTGTAGGTTCCGGCAGTGTGGGTTCCGGCGGCGGGGGTGGTGCCGCTGACGTCGCGTTCCCGGTGGGCCGTCTGCGGGACGCGTTCCAGCAGCGCCGTCAGCTCGCCCTTGGCCCGGCCGGCGGCGTAGTCCTCGAGGGCCGTGCCGCCAGCGAGCATGAGCACGATGATCATCGAGGCGATGTACTCGCCCACCAGCACCGTGCTGACGATTGCGGTGACGGCCAGGATGTCGATGCCGAACTGCCCGCTTGCGAGCCTGCGCGCCATCCCGATGGCCAAGTAGGCCGCCACGGCCAGGGCATAGGCGCTCGCCGCGACCCGGGCTATGCCTTCCTGGCCCGCGGCCACAAGGGCCAGCACCGCCAGCAGCGCAAGGAGGGTCCCTGCGACGAGCGGATACCGCAGCACGAACTTCACGGATTTTCTGCCTTCGACGGCCTGCCTTCGACTACTTGAATCCTACTGCGCCGCCCCCCGCCCGCGCCGCCGTGCCCGCCGCCGCCTCCGCCTGCGCCGCCTCCGCCTGCGCCGCCTCCGCCTGCGCCGCCTCCGCCTGCGCCGCCTCCGCCTGCGCCGCCCCCCGCCCGCGCCGCCCCCCGCCCGCGCCGCCGCCTCCGCCGCCGCGAGTTCGCCGGATACCTGCCACATCGCCGTAACGTCCCGGCGAACCCGCCCCGTTCCGGCGATTTCGAGGGCAGGGACGGGGACGGCTGCGGCCGCGGACTGCCGGGGCCTAGGCCGACTCCATGTGCAGCACGGCCGCTCCCGTGATCCGGTCCTCCGCCAGGTCCCGCAAGGCCTGGTCCGCGGCCGAGAACGGATACGCCACGGTGGTGGGACGGAGCGGGATCTCGGCGGCGATCCGGAAGAATTCCTCGCCGTCGGCCCTGGTGTTGGCCGTGACGCTGCGCAGCTGGCGTTCCTGGAAGAGCTCGTCGGTGTAGTGCAGGGGCGGAATGTCGCTCAGGTGGATGCCCGCGACGGCGAGCGTCCCGCCGCGGTCCAGGGCGCGGAGCGCAACCGGCACCAGCCCGCCTACGGGGGCAAAGAGGATCGCGGCATCCAGGGGATCCGGCGGCTGCTCCTCGGCCCCGCCGGCGAAGGTCGCGCCCAGATTCAGGGCCAGCCTGCGCGCCTGGGCGGACCGGGTCATGACGTACACGCGGGCACCCCGGTAGAAGGCGATCTGGGCGGCCAGATGCGCGGAGCCGCCGAAGCCATAGATGCCCAGCCGGCCGCCGATCGGCAGCTCCGCCCGGCTCAGGGCACGGTAGCCGATGATGCCTGCGCACAGGAGCGGCGCGGCCTCCTCGTCACTAAACGCGTCCGGGATCCGGTAGGCGAAGTTCTCTGCCACCGTGATGAGCTCGGCGTACCCGCCGTCGCGGTCCCAGCCGGTGAAAGTGGGGGAAAGGCAGAGGTTTTCCTGGCCGCGCACGCAGAACCGGCATACGCCGCAGGTGCCGCCCAGCCAAGGCACACCCACCCGTTCGCCGAGGCCGAACCTGGCCGCCCCCGGGCCTTGCCCGATCACCTCACCCACCACCTCGTGGCCCGGGATGATCCCGGGGTGCTGCGGCGTGAGATCACCCTCGGCCAGGTGCAAGTCCGTGCGGCACACACCGCAGACCCGCACTTTCAGCAGGACCTCTCCGCGTCCCGGCACAGGATCCGGGCAGTCGGCGGCCACGAGGGGCCCGCTGGACATTGGCCCCGGAAGTCCAACTTGCCAGGCTCGCACCGCGGCCTCCTTCTCTGCAGCCTCTGCCGGTCCGAATCGGTTACGATCGCGGCGGCTAACGGTCGACCAGCACGTTGCAGCGCGCCTTGTGCAGCACGGCGGAGACCGTGTTACCGGCTCCAGCCGAGGGGTTGTGGGTCCCGAGCACCAGGACGTCGGCGTCGTCCGCGGCGTCGAGCAGTTCCCGGGCGGCGTGGCCCTCGCGCAGGGCCCCGGAAACCTCCAGCCCGGCTGCCAGCCCGCGGGCCTGGGCGACGGCGCGGTCCAACAGTTCCTGGCCGTGGAGCCTGGCATGGCGGCCGTGCTCCTCCCGTGCCCCGGCCCGGAGCGGATCCACGTGGACGAGCTGCAGCGGGGCGCCGAGCACTTCGGCCAGCCTGATGGCCTCGGCCACGGTGGCTGGGCTGCGGGGCGAGGCGTCAACTCCCACCACGACGGGGTGATGCGGGCGGCGCGGGCGCCGGATCACCATCACCGGGCAGGGTGCCGAGCCGGCCAGATCGATGCAGACCGAGCCGGCCACCTGGCCCAGGACGGCGCCAAGGCCCCGGCTGCCGACTACCAGCAGCCGTGCGTCCCGGGCGGCCCCGCGCAGCACCGGTGCAGGGAGCCCGGCCTCCATGACACCGTCGACGGCGGGGCGTGAGGGTTCAGGCGCGTTTTCGGGCACCGCTCGATCGGGAACGGCGCGCTGGACGCCGGAAGGCGCGGCTCCGGCAGCTTCGAGAGCGGCGGCGCGGGCCAGTTCGACGCCCTCGGCGAGGATGGCTTCCGCAGAGTGCCGCAGGCCGCTGCCGGCCACGCCTTTGACGGGGCCCAGTTTCTTGGTGAAGACCGGCCAGACCCAGGCGTGCACCACCCGAAGGTTCAGCCCGGCTGCGGCCGCGTAGCCGGCGGCCCAGCGAACGGCGAGCTGGGCGGCCTCGGACCCGCCGTAGCCGACCGCCACGATGCCGCCTTGTTGCCCTGAGGGTGCCGACATTTTTCCTCCCGGCTCGGCGGACGCACCCCTTCGCCCAGCAGTATGTGCAGCCCCAGTAGAACTCTGCGGTCCGGGAAAGGGTAGGGGCTTTGGTCCCACGAACTGCCTGCGGCTGGCGGCATGGGCCATTCCAGGCCGGCGAACGGGAGGTAGCCCCGCAGGTGAACTAGGGTTGACACATGCACACTGCGGGGGATAGCTGATGGCCAAGCGGGGCAGGGGCCGGGGCGTCGGAACCGCCGAGCCGGGAGTGGTGGAAGTGCCCAAGGGTTCCCGGCCGGCCGGTCCTGTGGCCGGGGTGTATTATATCGACACCGGGGACTGCGAGCTGATCCCGGACCAGGACAATTCCACCGGATGGCTCCTGCGCATCAACGGAGTCATGAGTTCGCACATTGACCTCGCGGACCCGTTGTTCCTGGACTTTGAGTACATGCGCTGGATCGCCGCCCTAGTGGAGTCGCGCTGGCCGCGCGATTCAAAGCCAAAGCTGCGCGCCCTGCACCTCGGCGGGGGAGCATGCTCACTGGCCCGCTATTTCCACGCCGCCTATCCGGACGCCCGCCAGGTCGTGGTGGAGCTGGACGGCAAGCTCGCCGACTACGTCCGGGGCTGGTTTGACCTGCCCAAGGCCCCGCTGCTGCGCCTGCGCGTGGGGGAGGCCCGGGAAGTCACCGAGAGCCTGACCCCGCACACCCGGGACCTGATCATCCGCGACGTCTTCGCCGGCTCGGTGACCCCGCGGCCGCTGACCACCCGGGAATTCACCGAGCACGCCAAGCGCGTCCTGGCCCCCGGGGGGATCTATGTGGTGAACTCCGGCGACGCCCCGGACCTCAGGAACGCCCGCGAAGACGCCGCCACCATCGCCGACGCCTTTGCCTACACCGTGATCATCGCGGATCCGGCCATGCTCAAGGGCCGGCGCTTCGGCAACATGGTCATGGCAGGCAGCGACAGCCCGTTCGACGAGGATCCCGGCCTCGCGCGCCGCCTGCTCGGCGGTGCGGTGCCGGCCCACATCTGGAACGACGCGAAGGTGCGGGCGTTCGCGGCCGGTGCCCCCGCCCGCCACGACCCGGCACGTTCCACCCCGGCTGAGCCCCCTGAATCGCCGACTGCTCCGTAACGGCCCTTTTGCGGCACCATAACGGCGTCTACGGAGCAATCGATTTGGGTGCTCCCCGCCCCAGCAGGGCATCGCGGTGCGCCGCGGTCTGCTCCCGCAGGGCCTGCACCAGGGCCGCCACTGCCGGCCGGCGCATCGAATCGGGCCGGAGCACCATCCAGTAGGGGAGCAGTTCCGCGAATTCCTCCGGCAGGAGCCGGACGAGGTCCGGATGCAGGTCGGCGGCGAAGCAGGGCAGGAACCCGATCCCGGCGCCGGCGCGGGTGGCCTCCACATGGACAAAGACGTTGGTGGAGCTGAGCCCGTCCCGCATCGCCGGCACCAGCCGCCGCGGCGCGTCCAGATCGTCCACCTGCAGCATCGAATCGACGAAATAGACCAGCGAGTGGGCCGTCAGTTCCTCCACCGTGGCCGGGGTGCCGTACTCGGCCAGGTAGCCACGGGAGGCATACATTCCCAGCATGTACTCGCCGAGCTGCGCGGCCTCTGCCCGGTGCACCTGCGGCGTGCCGACCACCACCTCGATGTCCAGGCCGGAACGCTGCTGGAGCGCCCGGCGCGTCACGGTGATGATCTCGACGCTCAGGCCGGGATGGTCGCGGCGGAGCCGGGCCACGGCCGGGGCAGCGATGTAGGCGCTGAACCCGTCCGTGGCGGTCATCCGGACGACGCCGGTGACGGGGTCCGGAGTGTGGCCGGGCTGCTCCAGGGTGCGCACGGCGCTCTCGACCTGCTCGGCCACCCGCACGGCCTCGGCACCGAGCTCGGTGAGCTCCCAGCCCCCGGACGCGCGCGAGAGCACCCGGCCGCCCAGCGCCTTCTCCAGCGCGGCGATCCGCCGGGAGACAGTCGTGTGGTTCAGTCCGAGAGCCTGGGCCGCCGTCGTAAATTTCGCCGAACGGGACACCGCGAGCAGGATCAGCAGGTCATCGGGATTGGCGTTCATATCTGCAATTCTGCACATACAGGGTGCCGGTTTGGCCATTGAATCGCCGTGAATGTGCGGCGATACTCAATGAAGCCATTTCAGTGCTGTGGGTCACAGCGCGTGTCACCGTGGACACCAAGGATGAGGCGGCGCCGGCTCCAGCCACGCTGGAGCTTGCGCCGCCTCATCGAATTTTTCTAGATGGAAGGCCCAGTTATGGAAAGCACGCTGAACGGACGCAAGGCCTTGGTCACCGGCGGCGCCGGCGGGATCGGCGCAGCCAGCGTCCGCGCTCTGGCGGCACGCGGGGCCAAAGTGGTGATCGCGGACATGGACGAGCCCGCTGCCGCAGCGCTCGCCGACGACGTCGGCGGCACCGCGTGGGCAGTCAACCTCCTCGACGTCGAAGCGCTCCAGACGCTCAGCCTGGACTGCGACATCCTGGTGAACAACGCCGGAATCCAGCGCATCAGCCCCATCGAGGAGTTCGATCCGGCCGACTTCCGCCGCATCATCACCCTCATGCTCGAGGCGCCGTTCCTGCTGATCCGGGCCGCGTTGCCGCACATGTACGCCAACAACTTTGGCCGGATCATCAACCTGTCCTCCGTGCACGGCCTCCGGGCCTCGCCGTTCAAGAGCGCCTATGTCTCCGCCAAGCACGGGCTGGAGGGCCTGAGCAAGGTGACAGCGCTTGAGGGCGGCGCGCACGGCGTCACGTCAAACTGCATCAACCCCGGGTACGTCCGCACGCCCCTGGTCGAGTCGCAGATCGCGGACCAGGCCAAGGTGCACGGCATCCCGGAGTCCGAGGTGCTCGCCAAGATCATGCTGACCGAATCAGCGGTCAAGCGCCTCGTGGAGCCCGAGGAAGTGGCGTCCCTGGTGGCGTGGCTGGCGTCCGACGACGCCGGCATGGTCACCGGCGCCAGCTACACGATGGACGGCGGCTGGTCCGCGCGGTAGCCGGCTGCACGGCTAGTTGGCCGGATCGCTTGCCCGCTTCAGGTGCCCGGCTAATTGCCCGGCTGGAACTCCGCCGAGTTGCCCACGAGGGCAAGTGTGCCGCCCAGCCCGATCATCATCACACCGCCGGTGGTGCTGAGCGCGGCGATCCGCCCGGGGGAGCGGGCAAACCAGTGCCGGGCCGTTCCCGCCGCGAGGGACCACGTGCTGTCTGAGACCAGGGCAATCAGCAGGAAGATGGCCCCCAACGTTCCGAGCTGCACCGGAATCGCGCCGGCGGCATAATCCACGAACTGCGGAAGCACGGCCACGAAGAACACAATCGACTTGGGGTTGGTCGCACCCACGATGAAGCCCTCGCGGAGCACCCGGACGGTCGAGGACGGGTTCGAGGAGGACGCGGCCGCCGGCCCGCCGCCGCGGTGCCGGATGGCCTGGATCCCGAGGTAGACGAGGTAGGCGGCGCCGGCGAATTTCACCACGCTGAAGAGCAGCAAGGACTGGGCCAGGACCACGCCGACGCCAAGGGCCACGGCGGCGATCTGCACCACCTCCCCGGCCGCGTTCCCCAGGACGCTCAACAACCCGCCCCTGCGTCCCAGGGCCAGGGTCCGTCCGATCACGAACAGCACGCTGGGCCCCGGGACGGCGATGAGCACCAGGGAGGCGAGGGCAAAGGCCAGGAGGCTGGTAGCGGGGACCATGCCTGATCTTAACCCCGCGGGGGCGCTGCCGGGAGCGCCATGTGGGGCCGGCACCGTTACCGGCCGGAGGGAACCTGCGGGAGCTGGGCCGTCTCGTCCACGAGTTCCGCCCGCGCCCGGCCGTGGCCGCGGACCCAGAGCCGGTAGGCGATTACCAGGACGCCGAGCCAGACGGCGCCCACGTACAGCGCCACGCGGGTGTCCTCGAAGACGCCCAGAATCACGATCACGAGGGCCATGAAAGCGATGGTCAGCACGGAAGCGGCGGGCCACCACGGCGAGGGGAACTCCGATGCCGGCAGGCCCTTGCGGGCGATCTCGCGTTTCATGGCGACATGGGAGGCAAGGATCATGGCCCAGACCCAAACAGTGGCGAAGGTCGCGATCGAGGCGATCAGCAGGAAGACGTCCTCCGGGATCACGGCGTTCAGGACCACTCCTACCAGCAGGATGCCGGTCATCATCACCACAGTCATCCACGGCACCCCGTGACGGGAAACCTTGCCGAAGCTCGCCGGGGCGTGGCCCTGCCGGGCAAGGCCGAAGAGGATCCGGCCGGCGCCGAAGATGTCGCTGTTGACGGCCGAGAGCGCCGCCGTGATGACCACGGCGTTGAGGATGTGGGGCGCAGCCGGGATGCCCAGGCCGCTGAAGATCTGCACGAAGGGGCTGCCGTTGCTGCCAATTTCGTCCCACGGGAACAGGCTCATCAGCACGCCGAGGGTCAGCACATAGAACAGCAGGACCCGGACGGGAACGGTGTTGACGGCCTTGGGGATGACCTTTTTCGGGTCGGCGGCTTCACCGGCGGTGATGCCGAGGGTCTCGATGCCGCCAAACGCGAACATCACGACGGCGAAGGAGGCCAGGAGCCCTTCGAACCCGTTGGGGAACAGGCCCCCGTGGTCCACGAGGTTGCCGAGCCCGGGCGCCACGGTGGCGTCGCCGGCCTGGAAGCCGAAGGCGATGATCGCCGCCCCGCCCGCGATCATGGCGATGATGGCCGCAACCTTGATCAGGGAGAACCAGAATTCCAGCTCACCGAACACCTTGACGCTGAGCAGGTTCAGGGCCGCCAGGAAGAAGATGATGGCCAGGATCCAGACCCAGCGCTCCACGCCGGGGAACCAGAATCCCATGTAGATGCTGAAGGCCGTGACATCCGCAATGGCCACGATCGCCATCTCGAAGACATAGGTCCAGCCGGTCACGAACCCGGCCAGCGGGCCCAGGTACCGGCTCGCGTACTGGCCGAAGGAGCCGGACACCGGGTGCCGCACCGCCATTTCGCCCAGGGCGCGCATCACCATGAAGACTGCGGCGCCGCCGATCATGTAGGCAAGCAAGACGGCGGGCCCGGCCTTCTGGATGGCGGAGGCCGAGCCGTAGAACAGCCCCGTGCCGATCGCCGATCCCAGCGCCATGAAGCGGATGTGGCGGACGTTGAGTCCCCGGCTGAGTACGGAGTCGACGGCGGCGCCGACGGCGGTGACGGCGCTGCCGGTGCCTGCTTCGTCAGTTGCCGGTTTCGTGGCCGTTTGGGCTTGTTGCATGCGAATACCTTCTCGTCATTGGGAGGGGGATCGCTATCCAGCAGACCATGTCCGGCCTTGCTGTGATGAGTCTCACGGGAACTTCGTGTCTTTGATTTCAGACTTGTCCGGCAGCGCGGCCCGGGCGTCGCCGGTCGCCGCCGCCGGGGGACCTCAACCGGGGTTGAGTCGAAAACTCTTGACACCATGTCAGGTTTTCTTTACTTTTGATATGTCAGGTTTGTTTTACATCCGGTTCGGTTGCGCGGGAGCGGCAGATGTCATTTGAAGAGAAGAGTGCCTGGATCATGGGGGTGCTTGCGGCCGCAACCTACGCCGTGTACCTCGCCGTCGTTTTTGGCCTGGCCGGCACCATGCCGCTCACGGAAGTGCCGTACGTGGCGCCGCTGCTGTGGACCGTCGGCGCCTCGATCGGCCTTTCGATCGTGTTCCACCTAGTGATCCGGGCCCTGTCCGCCAAGGACGCCGGCATGAAGGACCAGCGGGACAAGGAGATCTACCGCTTCGGCGAGTACATCGGCCAGTCCTTCCTCGTGGTCGGGGCCGTGGCGGCACTCCTGCTGGCCATGGCCGAGCTCGACCACTTCTGGATCGCCAACGTCATCTACCTGGCCTTCGTCCTCTCGGCGATCCTGGGATCCGTGGCCAAGGTGGTCGCCTACCGCAAAGGCTTCCAGCCGTGGTGAAGCCGACCCGGGTCACGAACTCCCTCCGGCGCCTGCGCTTCGAAAACGGCGAACTGACCCAGGCGGAACTCGCCGAACGCATCGGCGTGACCCGCCAGACGGTCATCGCGATCGAACAAGGCCGCTACTCGCCGTCGCTTGAGCTGGCATTCCAGATTGCCCACGTTTTCAAAGTTCCGCTCGACGACGTCTTCCAATACCCCGACTTTGAAGGAGAAGCATCATGAAAGCGATCGTTCAGGATATTTACGGTTCCGTTGAAGTGCTGGAACTGCGCGACGTCGAAGCCCCGGTGCCCGGCGATGACGACGTGCTGATCCGGGTCCGGGCCGCCGGCGTCGACCAGGGCGTCTGGCACCTCATGACGGGTCTTCCGTACCTGACCCGCGCGATCGGCTACGGGCTCAGGAAGCCGAAGACCCGCATCCGGGGCCGGGCCGTAGCGGGCCGGGTGGAGGCGGTCGGCCGGAACGTCGTCGGCTTTCGGACGGGGGATGAGGTGTACGGCACCTGCGAGGGATCCTTCGCCGAATACGCGTGCGCAAAGGAAGGCCGGCTCGCGCTGAAGCCGAAGAACCTCAGCTTCGAGCAGGCCGCCGCCGTCCCGATCTCCGCCGTCACGGCCCTCCAGGCGCTCCGGGACGCCGGCAGGGTCCAGGCCGGGCAGGAGGTCCTCGTCATCGGCGCGGCCGGCGGTGTCGGCGCGTACGCGGTGCAGCTCGCCAAGGCGTTCGGGGCACAGGTGACGGGGGTGTGCAGTACCGCGAAAACCGATCTGGTCCGCTCGATCGGCGCTGACCATGTCATCGACTACAAGCATGACGACTTCGCGGACGGGGCCAGGCAGTTCGACCTCATTGTCGACACCGCCGGCAACCGCCCGGTCACCGTCCTCCGGCGGGCGCTCAAGCCCAAGGGAACCCTCGCCATCGTCGGCGGCGAGGGCGGCGGACGGCTGACGGGCGGATTTGAACGCTCGCTCGGCGCGGCACTGCTCTCCGTGTTTGTCGGCCAGCGGCTCACGGGCGTCATGTCCGCAGAGCGCGCGGAAGACCTCCGGTTCCTGACCGGGCTCATTGAGGCGGGCTCGGTGACCCCGGTCATTGGCAAGTGCTATGCCCTGGTGGACGCACCCGCGGCAATCCGGGACCTGCGCGACGGCCGCCTCCGCGGGAAGGCCGTCGTCACCGTTTGAGCGTGGCCTACGGCGTTTCCGCGTGAAAGCGGGCGACGTACCGCCGCTGCCCCGGAGTCTCCACCGTCCCACGCCGGTACTTGCGGCGGACGTAGGACACCGCCTGGGCGGGCGGGACTCCATCCAGGATGGCGATGCAGGCCAGCGCGGTTCCGGTCCTGCCGATGCCGCGCCAGCAGGCAACTTCAACCCGCTCGGCCTCGGCCCGGCGCCAGGCCTCCCGCAATGCGTCGAGGGCGTCTCGTTCGTCGGCAGGCAGCCGCAGGTCGGGCCAGAGCAGCCACCTGGACTCCCATTCCACCCGGGGCGGCTGTTTGCCCAGCAGGTAGAGGCCGAATTCAGGAAGCGGGCCCTCGGGCAGCGCGTAATGCAGCCCCCGGCCGCGGACGCTGCGGCCGGACGGAAGAACCAGGACGCCGCCCTGGGATGGCTCCCACGTCTGCTTCATGCTCCAGATCGTAGTCCTTCCGCCGGGTCGCGCGGTCAGCGGTAGCCGGCGGCATCGGCGTCGAGTCCGGCCTCCTGGACTTCCACGAGGTATCTCCAGCAGTCCGGCTGCGAGCCGTCGGTGTCGGTGAAACCATACTCGCGGGCCAGCGCTCCGGAGGAATATGAGCCGCCCGTGCGGCTGAGCACGTTGGGGTCCGCCGCCAGGGCCGCGACCGCACGCCCGATGAACAGCGGGCTTTCCGAGATCGCGGCAAAATGCGGCTGCGTGCTGGCGGCCTCCCGCCAGTTCGCCTCTGTGACGCCGAAGTGTTCGAGCATCATCTCAGAGCGCATCCAGCCGGGCGTCAGTGCCAGGGCGGTGCATCCGGACGACTTCAGCTCCTCGGCCTGGCTGAACGCCAGGCGGAGCACCGCGGTCTTGACGAGATCGTAGAACACGGACACCCGGTAGCGCTGCGCGTTGTACTCGCGGGTGCCGTCGGTCATCTCCACCACCAGGCCGCCGGGGCGGCGGGTGAGCAGCGGGAGCGCGAAGTGGCTCGTAATGAGGTGGGTGTCGAGGCCAAGGTGGAGCATCTGCAGCCCGGCATTGAGATCGTGGGCCCAGAGCGGCGTGTTCCATTCAATGAGGTCCTCTCCGCCCCAGATGTCGTTCACAAGAATGTCCAGCCGGCCCCGCTCGGCATCGATCCGCCGCACGAGGGCTTCCACCTCGGCAGCCTGGCGGTGATCGACCGCGACCGCGATCCCGGTGCCGCCCGCGGCGCTGACGAGATCGGAGGTCTCTTCGATCGTCTCGGGCCGGTTGTAGTCGGAGCGGTGGCGAGAGGTGGTGCGGCCGGTGCAGTACACCACCGCTCCTGCCTCGCCGAGGGCGACGGCGGTGCCGCGGCCCGCGCCGCGCGTGGCTCCGGCGACGAGGGCGACCCTGCCAGACAGTGCTGAATCCACGTCTTTGCCTTCCCTCCGGGATCATCCGGCGATGGGCTGATCCGGTGATCGGTTGGGGGTACCACGTAGCCAGCGCCCAGGTTCATCAGAACACCGGGCGCCGGGCCGCGGTAGGGGCCGAAGGCCCGTCCGGTGGCATCCCACGCTTGTCCGGAATCCCAGACAAGGGATCCTGTGGGAGGCTGTCAGTTGACCGGCGCAGGGCGCATGCTTAAGTACGGGATACCGGACACCGCCCGACCCTGAAGAGGATCCATGCCACCCACTAGCACCGCCGTCAGCCCCGTCGCCGCGACTGCCCCAGCAGAGCCCGACGCGTCTGCAGCACCCGCTGCGCCCAACGTGCCTGCGGCGCAGTCCGCCGCGCACGCCGCCGGCACGCCTGCGCCCAAAGCCGCCCACAGGACCGCCGGCGCCAAGGTGGCGTCGAAGGTGCCCGCCGCCGAAAACACCCTGCGCATCCTCAAGCTGCTGGCCTCCCGGCGCGGACCGATGGCGGCGTCGAACATTGCCACCGCGTTGGGACTGCCGCGCTCCAGCGTCTATCACCTGCTCGGAGTGATGGAAGCGAACGGCTTCGTGCTACATCTGCATGAGGAGCAGCGCTACGGCCTGGGCATCAGCGCCTTCGAACTCAGCTCGGCCTATTCCCGGCAGGAGCCGCTGTCCCGGCTGGGCCGGCCGATGCTCGCCTCGCTGGTGGACGTGATTGGCGAAAGCGCGCATCTCGCGGTGCTGCACGGCCGCGACGTGCTCTACATCGTGGAGGAGCGGGCCAAGAACCGGCCGTCCCTGGTGACCGACGTCGGCGTCCGGCTGCCCAGCCATCTCACCGCCAGCGGGCGGGCCATCCTCGCCGCGCTGCCGAAGTCCCAGGTGCGGGCGCTGTACCCGAACGCTGCCGCCTTCACCGCGCGGCACGAAACCGAATCGCCCATCATGAAGTACTCCGCACTGTCCTCCCATCTGGACCAGGTCCGGCAGCGCGGCTACGCCACCGAACACGGCGAGGTGACCCCCGGTTTCGGCTCGATCGCCGCCGCCGTCACCGACCACGTGGGATGGCCCACGGCCGCCGTCGCCGTGACCTTCCTCGAGGACAAGCTGCCCGCGGACCAGTGGCCGGTCCTGGCCGCCCGGGTCCAGAAGGTCGCCGACGAGCTCTCGGTCCGGATCCACGGCCGCCCCGCCTGACCCGTCGCCCCCGCCCCAGTTGCGCTCTCACTTAGGGCTGCCATTCGCCCGTTTTGGCAACCGGAAGTGATAGCGCAACGGGGGAGGGGAGGGTCTGGAATCCCGGACAGCACCCCCGCGATGGGCCTGTTTCCACGGCCGCGAAGGGGCTTTAGTTGATACAGAACCTCATTCCTCCCGATTTCGCCCAGCACAGACACCAGACAGAGTCCAGCAACACATCCAGCCACAAAGGAGATCCTCATGGCACCCGCCGATTTCACCACCGGTGCCCGCCCGGTCAAAGCAGCCCGCGGCACCGAGCTCACCGCCAAGAGCTGGCAGACGGAAGCCCCGCTGCGCATGCTCATGAACAACCTCGACCCCGAGGTTGCCGAGCGCCCCGATGACCTGGTGGTCTACGGCGGCACCGGCCGCGCCGTCCGGTCCTGGGCTGCGTTCGACGCCATCACCCGCACCCTGGAAACCATGGAAAAGGACGAGACCCTCCTGGTCCAGTCCGGCAAGCCGGTCGGCGTCTTCCGCACCAACGAATGGGCGCCGCGCGTGCTGCTGGCCAACTCCAACCTCGTCGGCGACTGGGCGAACTGGCCCGAGTTCCGCCGGCTCGAGGCCGAGGGCCTGATGATGTACGGCCAGATGACCGCAGGGTCCTGGATCTACATCGGCACCCAGGGCATCCTGCAGGGCACCTTCGAGACCTTCGCGGCAATCGCCCGCAAGCTCACCGGGGACGAGAACGGCACGCTCGCCGGCACGCTGACCCTCACCGGCGGCTGCGGCGGCATGGGCGGCGCCCAGCCGCTCGCCGTCACCCTGAACGACGGTGCCTGCCTGATTGTCGACGTCGATGAAAGCCACCTCCGCCGCCGGGCCGGCAAGCGCTACCTCGACGAGGTCGAAACGGACCTCGACGCCGCGATCGCCAAGGTCCTGGCGGCCAAGGAAGAGCGCCGCGGCTGGTCCGTAGGCTACGTCGGCAACGCCGCCGAGGTCTTCCCCGAGATCCTGCGCCGCCACAAGGCCGGCGAACTCACCGTCGACATCGTCACGGACCAGACCTCCGCGCACGACCCCCTGAGCTACCTGCCCGAGGGCGTCACGGTCGAGGAATGGCACCGCGAGGCCGCCGCCGATCCCGAAGGCTTCACCAAGAAGGCCCAGGCCTCGATGGCCAAGCACGTCCAGGCCATGGTCGAGTTCCAGGACTCCGGCGCCGAGGTCTTTGACTACGGCAACTCCATCCGTGACGAGGCCCGCAAGGGCGGGTACAACCGCGCCTTCGAATTCCCCGGCTTCGTCCCGGCCTACATCCGGCCGCTGTTCTGCGAGGGCCTTGGCCCGTTCCGCTGGGTTGCCCTCTCCGGGGACCCCGAGGATATCGCGGTCACAGACAAGGCCATCAAGGAGCTCTTCCCCGAGAACAAGCACCTGCACCGCTGGATCGACGCCGCCGCCGAACGCGTCGAGTTCGAGGGCCTGCCGGCCCGCATCTGCTGGCTCGGCTACGGCGAACGCGCCAAGGCCGGCCTGCTGTTCAACCAGCTCGTCAAGGAGGGCAAGGTCAAGGCACCCATCGTGATCGGCCGCGACCACCTCGACTCCGGCTCCGTCGCCTCCCCGTACCGCGAAACCGAGGCCATGGCCGACGGCTCCGACGCGATCGCCGACTGGCCGCTGCTCAACGCCCTGCTCAACACCGCCTCCGGCGCCACCTGGGTTTCCCTCCACCACGGCGGCGGCGTCGGGATCGGCCGCTCCATCCACGCCGGCCAGGTCTCGGTCGCCGACGGCACCGAGCTCGCCGCGCAGAAACTCGAACGCCTCCTCACCAACGACCCCGGCATGGGCGTCATCCGCCACGCCGACGCCGGCTACGACCGCGCCGTCGAGGTCGCCAAGGAACGCGGCGTCCGCATCCCCATGTCCGAGTCCCGCTAACAAGCCGCTAAACCCCATCGATTGCTCCGTAAACGCCGTTTTGAGCCCTTAAAAGGGCCGTTACGGAGCAGTCGATGGGATGGCTCAACCATCAGATTTAGGTAGATCTCAATGACCATCACAACGCAAGCACCGCTCACCGTCCCCCTTGGCTCAAGCGGCGTGACCCCCGAGGACGTCGTCGCCGTCGCACGCCACGATGCCAAGGTGACCATCGCCCAGGACGCCCTCGACGCCGTCGCCAAGGTCCGCGCCCACATCGACGACCTCGCCCACAGCGAGGTCCCCGCCTACGGCATCTCCACCGGCTTCGGGGCGCTGGCCAACCGGCACATCCCCAACGAGCTGCGCACCCAGCTGCAGAAATCCCTGATCCGCAGCCACGCCGCCGGCATGGGCCCGGCCGTGGAACGCGAAGTGGTCCGCGGCATCATGTTCCTGCGCGCCAAGACCCTGGCCTCCGGCCGGACCGGCGTCCGCCCGGTGGTGCTGCAGACCATGGTGGACGTGCTCAACGCCGGCATCACCCCGGTGGTGCGCGAATTCGGCTCGCTCGGCTGCTCGGGTGACCTCGCCCCGCTGTCGCACTGCGCCCTGGTCCTGATGGGCGAAGGCGAAGCGACCGGCCCCGACGGCAAACTCTATGGAGGAAGAAACAGCGCCAAGGACGGCCGTAGCGTCGCCGAACTCCTCGCCGAACACGGAATCGAACCCGTCACCCTGGCCGAAAAGGAGGGCCTGGCCCTCGTCAACGGCACCGAGGGCATGCTCGGCATGCTGCTAATGGCCATCGCGGACATCCGCCAGCTGCTCACGACGGCGGACATCACCGCAGCGCTCAGCGTCGAGGCGCTGCTCGGCACGGACCAGGTGTTCCTGCCCGAGCTGCACGCCGCGCTGCGCCCGCACCCGGGCCAGGCCGCCGCCGCGGACAACATGCTCCGGGTGCTGTCCAACTCGCCGATCGTGGCCTCGCACCGGATCAACGACACCAAGGTCCAGGATGCCTACTCGCTGCGCTGCGCACCCCAGGTGGCCGGCGCCGTCCGCGACACCGTGGACCATGCCGCCCTGGTCGCCTCCCGCGAACTGGCCGCCGCGATCGACAACCCGGTGGTCCTTCCCGACGGCCGGGTCAGCTCCAACGGCAACTTCCACGGCGCACCGGTGGCCTATGTGCTGGACTTCCTCGCGATCGCCGTCGCGGACCTGAGCTCCATCGCCGAGCGCCGGACCGACCGGATGCTGGACCCGGCCCGCTCGCACGGCCTGCCGGCCTTCCTGGCCTCGGACCCCGGCGTCGACTCGGGCCTCATGATCGCCCAGTACACGCAGGCCGGGCTGGTTTCGGACAACAAGCGGCTGGCCGTCCCGGCGTCGGTGGACTCGATCCCGAGCTCGGCGATGCAGGAGGACCACGTCTCCATGGGCTGGCACGCGGCCCGCAAGCTCCGCCGCGCCGTCGAGAACCTGCGCCGCGTCCTGGCGATCGAACTCGTGACCTCAGCCCGCGCGCTGGACATCCGCACCCAGCTCTCCGGCGGCGAACTCACGCCGGGGCCGGCGGCCACGGCCGTGATCGCTGCACTGCGCGACGTCGTCGACGGCCCGGGCACCGACAGGTTCCTGTCGCCGGAGCTTGAAGCGGCGGACGCCCTCGTGGCCTCGGGCAGGGTCCGGGCCGCGGCCGAATCCGCAGTAGGAAATCTCGCCTGAGAAGAAACAAAGTGCACGAGCGCTGAACAATTCCCGGCGTCCCCGAAATCTTTGGCGACACGGAGGGCGGGGACCCGGGAACTGTAGTACAAATGGAAAGTCACACCAATGAAGTTGTGGCGAAGAACACATACAAAGGGGTAAAAGTTCTATGAAAGCACGCGGCACGGTACTGTCCAGGCGCCTTGCATCCGCAGCAACGGTTTCCGACTGGAGCGGCCTCCGGGTCGGCGAACGCGTCGAAATCGTCAAGCACGCACAGGTCATTGCAGCCGGTGAGGTCGAAGAAGTCTCACTGAGCGGAAATGTGCTCTGGTTGGTCCCCGCCGGGCCGTCCGAGACGCAGCTTTTCCTGCAGTCCGATGGCGTGCAGGTGCGCCGCAGCTAGGCTGATCCGTTTTCACTAGAAAGTCCCCGCCGCGGCGGGGACTTTCTGCGTTTCAGGGGCCGGCCCAGATGCGGGCGCGGCGCTGCTAGTGCCCCGAAAACGGCGGGGGAGGCCCGCTATGCCAGCAGCGTATTAACCAGCCGCGCGGCCACCTTGGCGGTGCGGCCGTCGATATCAAACTCCGGGTTCAGCTCGGCGATATCCAGATGCAGGAGCTTCCCGCTCGCGGCCACCTGCCGGCACACTGCGCTGATCACCGGCAGCGGCACACCATAGGCGGCCGGAGCGCTCACCCCGGGGGCCACCGAGGCCGGCAGCACGTCCAGGTCGATGGTCAGGTAGAGCGCGTCCACCTGGGCCAGGAACGCCGCCACAAACGCTTGCGCCGCCTCCGCCGAGCAGTCCTCGTCCAGCAGGTAGTCGACGCCGAGCTCCTCTGCCGTCCGGAACAGCGCCCGGGTGTTGTTCGGCTCGGAAATCCCGACGACGGCGTAGCGCAGTTCGCGGCCGGCGGCGGCTTCCGCGCGGGCCATCTGCAGGAACGGGGTGCCGGAGCTGGGCACGGGCTCGTCGCGGAGGTCGAAGTGCGCGTCGAGGTTCAGCACGCCGACCGTGAGGCCCTCGCGCACGGCCGCCGATCCGGCCACGCCGAGGTAGCTGGCAAAGGCGGTCTCGTGGCCGCCGCCCAACACCACGGGGAGCCGGCCGGCGTCGAGCAGCCTGGTGATGGCGAGCCCGGCACGTGCCTGCCCCGCCTCCAGCGCGTCCCCGGCCACGGTGACGTCACCGGCGTCGTGCACGCCCCGCGACAGGTGGAAGGCGAGCGGGCCGAGCGCGGCCCGGATGGCGGCGGGGGCGGCCGCGGCGCCGGTCCGGCCTTTGTTGCGCCGCACTCCGGCGTCGCTGCCGAAGCCGAGGATGACGGCGGGGCGCGGACCGGGGGAAGCCACTGGAACCGTGCCGGGAGGGTAGGGGGTCACGGCCTGCCACCAGCGCCGGTGCTCGCCGCCGTCGCCGTCGAACCGGCCGGTCCAGGGCTGTGGCGGGACATCAACGGGGAGCGCGGGGGAAACCATGTCCCTAGCTCACCGCAGCCCGGGCCGGAAAACCAGCAGCGCCGCGGTGGGACTGTCCGGAATCCCGGAAACTGCTCTTAAACACGGCCGAGACGGCACTTGACGGCAGTGTTTTCGAAAAACACTGCCGGGAAGTGCCGTCTCGGCGGGCGGGAAGGCGGAAACCTAGTGAATCCCGAGGGCGGCCTCGATCGGACCGATCGCGAAGAACAGCAGGAACGCGGCCGCCACGGCCCACATGAGCGGGTGCACCTCGCGGGCCCGGCCCTGGAACAGGCGGATCAGCACGAAGCTGATGAAGCCCGCGCCCAGGCCGTTGGCGATCGAGTAGGTGAACGGCATGAGGGTGAACGTCAGGAAGGCCGGGATCGCGATGCCCCAGTCCTGCCAGTCGATCTTGCCCACCTGGGAGACCATCATGAAGCCGACGATCACGAGCGCGGGGGCCACGGCCTCGAACGGCACGAGGTTGATCAGCGGGGTGAAGAACATGGCCACGAGGAACAGCAGGCCGGTGACAACGGAAGCCAGGCCCGTGCGAGCTCCTTCGCCGATGCCGGCACCGGATTCGACGTAGATCTGGTTCGAGGACACCGAGGCGCCGCCGCCGATGATCGCGCCCAGGGCGTCCACCTGCAGCACGCGGTCGACGTTGGGGATGTTGCCTTCCTTGTCGATGGTGCCGGCCTCCGTGGCCAGACCCACCATCGTGCCCATGGCATCGAAGAAGATGCTGAGCAGGATCACGAACGCCAGCAAGCTCGCCGCGACGAAGCCCAGGTGCTCAAAGGCACCGAAGGGGTTGGCCTTGCCGATCAGGGACAGGTCCGGCGCAGTCCACTCGGAGAACTTGGGCGCGACGAGGGACCAGCCCTGTGGGTTGTGGTTCTTGCCGTCAAAGCTGGGACCGATGTGCAGGAGGGATTCCAGGATCACGGACAGGATGGTGGAGGCGACGATGCCGATCAGGATGGCGCCCTTGACCTTGCGGACCACGAGGGCGATGGTCAGGACCAGGCCGAAGACGAACACGAACGTGGGCCAGCCCACCAGCTTGCCGTCAAAGCCGAGTCCGACCGGCACGGTGGTGCCGGCGACATCCGGGATGCGGCGCACGAAGCCCGCATTGACGAGGCCGATCAGGGCGATGAACAGGCCGATGCCGACCACGATCGCGGTTTTCAGCCCCTCGGGGACGGCCTTGAATACAGCCGTCCGGAAGCCGGTGAGGACCAGGATCAACATGGTGATGCCCGAGAGCATCACGAGCCCCATCATGTCCGGCCAGGACAGGCCGGGGTTCGTGGCCACGGTGACCGCCACGAACGCATTGACGCCGAGACCGGTGGCCAGGGCGAAGGGGTGCTTGGCCCACGCGCCCATGAGGATGGTGAGAATGCCGGCCACGAAGGCGGTGACAGCGGCGACGGCGGGGAAGCCGAGCGTCGCGCCCGTGGAGTCCGGCCCGGAGAGGATCAGCGGGTTCAGCACCACGATGTAGCTCATGGCGAAGAACGTGGCGAACCCGCCGCGGATCTCGCGCGAGACGTTCGAACCCCGCTCGGAGATCTTGAAATACCGGTCGAGTTTAGAGTCCCGCTTGAGCATTAGTCCTTGCATGAGTCCTCCGGGAGTGATGGGTGTTGCGTATATCCTATTGGGCGCCCAACGGCCAACCCTGCGTTTTCGCCTAGTCTGTAAGGAAGCCAACACTAGGAGTAGCCTGCCCATGCGCCGTATCCGCCAGCTTCGCAGCGCCCTGCTGGGCGCCGTCGTCCTCGTGGCCGTCCTGCTGGGAGCCGTGAGCCCGGCGTCGGCGCACGACACCGCGGAGTCCACCAGCCCGGCGGCCGGAGCGACCGTCGCGGCACCGCCGGAGCAGGTCTCGGTCACTTTCAACCACAATCCGCTCGCCCTCGGGTCGCAGATCCTGGTCAACGACGCCACGGGCGCCAACTGGGCGGACGGCCCCGTGGAGATCGTGGACAACGTCGCCGCGCAGAAGCTGAAGTCCGGCGCCCCTGCCGGGCAGTACACCGTGCACTGGCGGGTGGCCAGTTCCGACGGCCACCCGATCGAGGGCAGCTTCACCTTCACCGCGACGGCGGCTGCAGCAGGCCCGACGTCGGCTGCCGCGGTCCCCACGATGGGCACCGCCCAGCCGGGCACTACGCCGGCGCCCGCCCCTGCGCCGGCTGGGTCGGAGCAGTTTCCCTGGAGCGTCATGATCTTCGTCGCCGTGGGGGTCGGCATCCTGGTGGCCCTGGGCGTGATGGCCAAACGCCGCCTCACGCCGGACGAGGGCGGCGACACCGAAGGCTAGACCCAAAGCAGCGACCGGATACCACCTAATCTGCGGGGCAGGCCGGGCCCGGCTAAGCGGGAGCAGCCAGGGCAAAGCCGGCAGGCAGCAGCGTGGGGACGCCATTGGGGTAGACCTTGGCGGAGATCGTCTGCCCCACCACTTTGGCCTGGCGCAGGACTTCCTTCGGCGTCGGGGTGATGAGCTCGCCTACCCCCACGAGGTACATCCCGAGGGCATGCATCGCCGCCATGAGGTTCTGTCCGGCTGCCATGCCAAGGTCCGAGAGCATGCGGCGCAGCTGGCTGTGGGCGCAGCGGGTCAGGACAAGATGATCGGCCAGAAGGACGCCGCCCGGGGTCTGGACGGCCCACTTCTCGGTGGGTGACCCGTCCGTGCCGGTCTCAAGGAGGTCCAGCTGCAGGGCCCGGATGTTGTTCCGCACATCCAGCTTGTGGCTTGCGGCGTAGTTGCGCAGGTGCCGCAGGATTTCGTTGCGCTCCCTCAGGCTGGCGGCGTCCGCCGCGTCGCAGCGCTGGAGCGAGGAGGTGTTGGCCGGATGGCCGGCACCCAGGAGGTCGAGCCCGTCCACAATAATGGACGCAACACCGCGGCGTTGGAGCTCGCTGGCCACAGCCAGGCCGGAGAGCCCCGTCCCGATGACTACGGCGGTGGTCCGCTCAATCCCGCCGTACAAAGGCATGCTCGACACTGCAGGGTACCTCCTCGAAATGGTGCCAGTCGCGGGGAAATACCCCGGACGCCGACCGAGGCCTGGTTCCGCGACCCCTGCGGGTGCGTTCTGGAATACCAGTCTCGGTTCAGCAGTGCCTCGAAGGATACCTAAGATTCCCGCCCATGGATAGAGGAGGTAGGACATTGGCTGTGGTGCCGGATTTCGGGGGTTTCCTTGGTCGGGACCCCGCGGAAAACGTCCCAAAAGCCCGGGAATCCGCGCCACGAAACGGCGTGTTAACTCTGCGTAAATCCTTCGGGCGCGGCCCGCGAGGGACGCACGCCCGGCGTCTTGATTGTTCGCAATTAACCGAGAATAGTGAGGAAAACAGGGGTTCTTGCACGCAGATTCCGGGTTGCCTCGCCGGTGGACGCCGGGCGGCGGTACTTCTGGCAGAATAGCCGCAACATCAGGCAAGAATCGCGAGGAGGCGGACCCCATGGGCCGTGAACAGGTGCATCCGGACCCGGCATGGGAGACCGGCGGCGAACCGGCGCCTCCACGGGGAATCGTTGTGGGAGTGGATGGCTCGGACCACAGCCACTGTGCCCTGGTGTGGGCAGCCCGCGAGGCAGAGCGCCGTCGCCGCCCGCTGCACATCGTGACTGCCTATTCGGTGCCGATCTTCGCCGCTTCCGGGCTCGACGGCGGCTACGCCACGGTGGACGACTCCGTAATCCGTGAGGGCGCCGAAGCCATTCTCAAGCACGCCCTCGACAAGGTCGCGATTTACAACATCGACGTGGACGCCTCCGTCGAAAACGGGGACGCGTCCGGCGTGCTGCTGGAAATCAGCGAAACCGCGGAGCTTCTGGTCTTCGGTACCCGCGGCCGCGGCGGCTTTGTGGGCCGGCTGCTCGGCTCCGTCAGCAGCGCGCTGCCCGCCCACGCAAAGTGCCCCACCGTGACTGTGCCGCTGATCTGCGCGGACCGGCTGGGCGAAACCACTGACGACAAGCGCGTCCTGGCCGAACGCGCGAAGTCCGGCCACCAGCCGGTCGAGAACGTCGTGGTGGCCGGCGTCGACGGTTCCGAGCAGGCCCGCGTCGCGGTGCTGGAGGCCGCAGCCCAGACCGAACGGCTCGGCGCCCGGCTGCGGATCGTGTGCGCCGTGCCGCAGTACACCGGCTCGCTGGCATGGGTGCCCACCCCGATGGACCGCGATGCCCTGTTCGCCGATATCAAGGTCCAGCTCGACGCCGGCGTGGCCTGGCTGCGGAGCCACTTCCCCGCCCTCCAGGTGGAGACACAGCTCGTGGACGGCTCTCCCGTCGACATCCTGGTTGACGCCAGCCGGCACGTGGAACTCGTGGTGGTCGGCACCCGCGGGCGCGGCGGCTTCGCCGGAATGCTGCTGGGTTCCACGTCCGACGGCGTCCTCCACCACGCCAAGGGGCCGGTCATGGTGGTGCCGGACCGCGACGACCCGCGGCTGGCGGACAGAGCCAGCTTCGGCCCGATGCTCGGCGACTAAAGTCCCGAGACCACAGGTCCGGCGTCGGAAGGACGGTTTGCGGATGGAGCACCCCGGGGAGCCGGACCCTGCCGGGGACAGCCCGGTCCTGGCTTTGGAATGCCTTGGCCAGGGCATGCTGGCCAAGGTCGGCGGCAAGGCGGCCAACTTGGGCGAACTGGCTCGGGCCGGCCTTCCGGTTCCCGCAGGCTTCTGCCTGACCACCCTGGCCTACCTGGACGCCACGGCTTCCCCGGCGCTGGCGGACGTGCACCGGGCCCTCGCCGCGACCGCCCCCGATGACCTGGCGGGGCTGGCTTCCCTGGCCGCGAAGGCCCGCGAGCTGGTGCTCGACGCCGATGTCCCCGCCGGGATCGACGCCGCCGTGCGCGCCGCGTATGCGGCGCTGGGCGCGGACAGGGCGGTCGCGGTGCGGTCCTCCGCCACCGCCGAAGATCTGCCGTTCGCCAGTTTCGCCGGCCAGCAGGACACGTTCCTGAACGTGGTCGGCGCGGATGCCGTGCTGGCTGCCGTCCGCCGATGCTGGGCCTCGCTGTGGACAGACCGCGCGGTGACGTACCGGGCGGTGCAGGGGATCGAGCCCTCGGCGGTATCCCTCGCAGTGGTGGTCCAGCGCATGGTGGACGCGGCCGTGGCCGGAGTGCTGTTCACGGCCAACCCCGTCACCGGACGGCGGCACGAGGCCGTCATCGACGCCAGTCCCGGGCTGGGCGAGGCCGTGGTGTCCGGGGCCGTCAACCCGGACCACTTCGTGCTCGACGGCGCCACGGGACGGATCCTTGAGCGGAGGCTTGGGGACAAGGGCATGATCATCCGTCCGCTGCCCGGCGGCGGAACCGAGCGGGTGGCGCAACCGGGCGCAGGTTTGGCGCCCAGCCTGGACGATGCCCAACTGGCCGCGCTGGAGCTTCTGGGCCGCCGCGCGGAAGTGCACTTCGGCTCGCCGCAGGACCTCGAATGGGCCATCGGCCAGGACGGCGCCGTGTGGCTGACACAGTCCAGGCCCATCACCACGCTGTATCCGATGCCGGAAAGGCCGCCGTCCGGACCCGCGCCCCGCGTCTATCTGTGCTTCAGCCTGGCCCAGGGGCTGACCCGGCCCCTGACGCCGATGGGCCTCGCCGGTATCCGGCTGATTGCGTCCTCGGTCGCCGGGGCGGCGCATTTTCCGGTGCCGGTGCCCCGTGAGGGGCCGGCGCCGTACGCGGAGGCCGGACAGCGCATTTTCTTCGATCTCACGCCCGTGGTCCGGAGCAAGGCCGGCCGCGCCATCGTCCCCCGGGTATTCGACGTCATGGAGGCGCGCTCCGCGGCCGTGCTGCGCAACCTTTTCGCCGACCCCAGGTTCTCCGTCACCGTAAGATCGCCGTGGCGGCTCCTGCGTCACATCGTTCCGGTGGCGGCCCGGGCGAGGGTCCCGGAGACCCTGATCCGCGGCCTCATCCGGCCCGAGGAGGCGCTGCGCCGGGCCGACCATGTGGGTGAACAGCTCAGGGTCGCGCTCGCGGTGCCTGCCGGGGCCACCGCCACGCAGCGCCTGGACCACGTTGAGCGGATCCTTGGCCGGGACGTCTTTGCCGTGGTTCCCGCCATCCTGCCGCTGCCCGCTTTGGGGTTCGCCTTGCTCGCCGTGGCCGGAAAACTCGCGGGGGACCCCGGGAACGGGGCGTTGCAGGAAGTCCTGCGGGGCCTGCCCAACAATGTGACCACCGAGATGGATCTGGACCTCTGGTCGCTGGCTACCGTCATCCGCAACGACCCGGCGTCAGCGGCGGTATTCGGGGATCCATTGCCCGAGATAGCCCGGCGTTACCGGGCAGCGGATCTTCCCGGCGTCGTGCAATCCGGGCTGTCGGACTTCCTGGGCAGGTACGGCCAACGCGCCGTGGCGGAGATCGACGTCGGTATGCCCCGCTGGTCTGACGACCCGACCCACATCCTCGGGGTCTTGGCCAACTATCTGCGAGTGGATGACCCGGCGCTGGCCCCGGACCGCCAGTTCGGCAGGGCGGCGCGTGAGGCGGAGGCACAGGTAGGGCGGCTTGTGGCTGCGGCGGGGCAGCGCAGCCGCCTGCGGGGTGCACTGGCGCGGGCTGCGCTGCGGCGGACCCGTATGTTCGCGGGTCTGCGGGAACTGCCCAAGTACTACCTCGTGGAAGCGTTCGGCGCCGTCCGGCAGCAGCTTGCGGCCGTGGGCGCCGAACTCGCCGCGGCCGGGACCCTCGATGCGGCGGAGGATATCTTCTTCGTTGACCTGGCCGAGGCGCACCGGGGCGTGGGTGGCGAGGCGCTGCAGGGTGTCGTGGCGCAGCGCCGGGAGGCGTACGCGGCTGAACTGGGCCGCCGGCACATTCCCCGCGTGCTGCTCTCGGACGGCACCGAGCCCGAGGCAGTGCAGATCAAGGCAGGGCAGACCGGGGCAGTGCAGACCGGCGCAGGCGGCCGGGGCCCGGCGGGCGCTGACGGCAGCGCGGGGCAGCTCTCCGGCACGCCGGCCTCGGCCGGCACCGTGACGGCCCGGGCCCGGGTGATCCTGAACCCCCAGGGCGCGCACCTGGAACCGGGCGAGATCCTCGTGGCGCCGTCCACGGATCCCGGCTGGACGCCGTTGTTCCTGACGGCCGGCGGTCTCGTGATGGAAATGGGCGGGCCCAACTCCCACGGCGCCGTCGTCGCACGGGAATACGGGATCCCCGCGGTGGTGGGGGTCCCCGACGCGACTGCAAGGATCGCCACAGGCGACAACGTTACGGTCGACGGCGCCGCCGGCACCGTAATGCCGGCCAGGTAGCGCGGGGCGCGAACGGCCCAAATAGCGCCGGGCCGCAAACGGCGGCAGGCGGCGCACGCCGGAGCGGGCGGCCGGCTCGCTACAGTGGGGCCATGAGCGAAGTTCGCGGTACCGAGGGCCAGAAACCCGGGACCACCGCAATACCCGCCGCGGGCACCCCGGTACCTGATACCCGGCCGCCCGAAAACCCCGGCTCCGGCGCCCCACCTGCCGAAGCTCCCGACTCCGGCGCCCCAACGGCCGGAGCTCCCGGCTCCGGGGACCCAGCTGCCGGAGCTCCCGACTCCGCAAACCCGGACGCGGACCCGGACGCGTGGCTACCGGCGTGGCTCGTGGGGCGTCCGCTAACGGCCGGCTGGGCATGGGCCGGGTTCTGGGCAGTGCTGATCGTGGCCGATGAATTCCTGGATCTGGCCGGCTGGTCCTGGTACGTGCTGGTCGGCATGGCCGCCCTGCCGACGCTGCTGGCAACCGTCGCCCTTCTGCACGCCACCCCTCGCCGGTACCTGAAGCCGCGCCGGGACACGGTCCTGGGCCACTTCTTTGTCCGCTTCCTTGCCCTGATCGCCGGATTCCTCGTGTGGGGCGTATCCGTGGTCATGAGCGCCTCGATCTCAACAACCGTTCAGTCGCTCGTCGGCGAGTCCGAACGCGAAGTCACCGCGGTGGGCTTCAACCTCCTGCTGGCCGGGATCCCGCTGGTGGTTTCCGTGCTGTGGCTGGCCTTCATCATCCGCTGCGCGTGGTTCCTGCGTCGGCTCCGGGGATGGAAACAAACTCCGGAGCCCGGCACCGTGCCCAAGAAGTTCCTGCGGGGCAGGCCGCGGCTGCGGCGGGTAGTGGTGGGACTCGCCCATCCCGGTCTGCTGCTCGTGGCAGGCCTGGGCACCTCCGTGCTCGCGTTCCTGCTGGGCGCTGTGGAACTGACCATCAATGTGCTGAAGTAGGGCAACCGCGCTGCCGGGGCCAGGCGTACTGTTGACCTATGAGCTGCACTGAAGCGCGCATACCTCAGACGCGGATATCCGGATCAACTCTTCCCGAGGCGCGGTCACGATGACGCGCAAGTGGCTGCGCTGGCTGCCCGCCGTCGCCGTTCCTGCCGTCATCGCCGCCGGCGCGCTGGCCGGATCCCTGCCCGCCAGCGCCGGGGATCCCCTGCCGCCCAAGACACCGGAGCAGGTCCTGCAGTTGATCGCCCAGCACCGCGAGCCTGCCCTCTCCGGAACCCTGGAACAGTCCTCCGAGCTCGGTCTTCCCGAGCTCCCCAAGACCAGTGCCGGCTCGGACTCGTCAAGCACCGCCTGGCTCGAACTGCTGACAGGTCCGCACACCGCGCGGGTCTATCGCGACGGCCCGGACAACGCCCGCATCCAGGTGATGGACCGGCTGGCCGAACGCAACGCCGTCCGCCACGGCAACGAGGTTTGGTTCTACAACTCCAAGGACAACACGGCCTCCCATGTCCAGCTGCCGGCCGGCGCCGCCGACCATCACGGCGACGGCAGGGACGCCACGGCCACCCCGGACCAGCTCGCCGCGGTGCTTTTGGCCAAGATCGAACCGGGCACCGACGTGACGGTGGGCGCCGACGTCCAAGTAGCCGGCCGGGCCGCCTACAACCTGGTGCTCACGCCGAAATCCGATGCGACCCTGGTGGGGTCCATCGCTGTAGCCGTTGACGGCCAGACCGGGCTGCCGCTGGGCGTCGAGATCAAGGCGCGCGGACAGTCGGATCCCGCCTTCCGCGTCACCTACACGAGCCTGACCCTCGGGGCCCCCGACGCGGCGGTCTTCACGTTCAGCCCGCCGCCGGGCGCCACCGTCAAGGAGATCCCGGTAACGGTTCCAGAGCGCAAGCACGGAAAAGACTCCGGGAACGCTACGGCGCCGGCAGCCAAGGACAGCACCCGCAAGCCGGCCGTCACCGGCTCCGGCTGGGATTCGGTGGCTGTGTTCCCGGCGGGAACGGCCGGCCCGGCCTCGGACGCCACGGCCCCGGCCCTGCTCGGACAGGCCACCGTTCCGGTCCAGGGCGGCCGACTCTTGTCCACAGCGCTGGTGAACGTTTTGGTGCTCGACGACGGTCGGGTCGTCGCCGGCTCCGTGCCAGTGGAGCGGCTCCAGGCCGCCGCCGCGCAGAAGTGATTACGGGCGCGGTATCCGGCGGCCGTCCGGTGACGGCCGCGTGAGCGCCGGCGGGCCGGGGGCCGGGCTGGGGGCCGGGCCGGGTATCGAGCTGAGTATCGAGACCGGGGGCCTGACCAAACGGTTCGGCCAGCAGTTGGCTGTCGACGGCGTCGATCTGGCCGTGCCGAAAGGCGCGGTCTTCGGCTTTCTGGGCCCGAACGGCTCGGGGAAGACCACCACCATCAGGCTCCTGCTCGGCCTGGCCACGGCCACCGGCGGCTCCATGCGCGTCCTGGGCGAGGAGATGCCCCGAAAACTGGCTGACGTGCTTCCCCGGGTCGGGGCGCTGGTCGAGGGACCGGCGTTCTACCCGTTCCTCTCCGGCGCGGCCAACCTGCGCCGCATGGACGCCGCGGACCCCTTCGGTTCGGCGGCGACGCGGCATGCCCGCGTCCAGTCAGCCCTGGAACGGGTGGGTCTAACGCACGCGGCGGACAAGCTGGTCCGGGCCTATTCGCTGGGCATGAAGCAGCGGCTGGGGATCGCCAACGCCCTGCTCGCTCCGCGGGAGCTCCTGGTGCTGGACGAGCCCACCAATGGGCTGGATCCCCAGGGCACGCGTGAAGTGCGGAGCCTCGTGCGATCGCTCGCGGCGGGCGGCGCTACGGTGTTCGTCTCCAGCCACCTGCTGGCCGAGGTCGAGCAGATCTGCACGCACGCGGCCATCATGAGCGCGGGCCGGCTTGTGGCGCAGGGAACCCTGGCGGAACTGCGCGGGGCGGGCCACGCAAGGATCCGCGTGCTGACCCCGGACCCGGGTACCGCGGCGCAGGTGCTGACCGGCTTGGGTCTGACCGCGACCTTGAGCGCCGACGGCCGCACTTCCGCAGGCGCTGCTTCCGGTGCCGCCGTCTCCGGGGCGGACGCGGCCCTGTTCGCGTCACTGCCTGCGGCGCGGCCAGTCGGGGCAGCCCGGGACGCAGGGTCGGATCTGGCCGTGGAACCGGAAGCTGTGGTGGCGGCCCTCGTGGCCGCGGGGGTCCGGGTCCGCGGCTTCGCGACCGAACAGGCCAGCCTCGAGGACCGGTTTGTGGCATTGACGGGGGAGGGGTTCGACGTTGTCCAATAACAGCTCATCTTTGGGCGAACCACCAGCCGGCCCATCAGCCGCCCCGGCCGGCGGCCGCAGGGGAGCGCCCGCCGGCGCAAGCGGCGACGTCGGGGCAGCCGGCCCGCCGGCCCGGCGCGGGTCCCTGACCGGCGGACTGCTGGCGTCCGAGCTCGGCGTGCTGTTCCGCCGCCGCAGGACATGGGCCATGTTGTGCGCGCTGGCGGCCATCCCGGTCCTGATCGCCGTCGCGGTGCGGGTCTCCTCGGCCGTGCCGCCGGGCCGCGGGCCCGCCTTCCTGGACCGGATCGCCCAGAACGGCCTGTTCGTGGGCGTCACGGCCATGGTGGTTTCCGTTCCGCTGTTCCTGCCGCTAACCGTCGGTGTCGTGGCCGGAGACACGATCGCCGGTGAGGCAGGGCAGGGGACCCTGCGCTACCTGCTCGTGGGCCCGGCCGGGCGGATCCGTCTATTGATCGTCAAATATGCCGGGACGGCTGTGTTCGTGGTCGTTGCCCCGCTCGTGGTGGCCCTGACCGGGGCCGGAATCGGCGCGGCGCTCTTCCCTGTGGGGCCGGTGACCCTGCTTTCCGGCGACACGATCGACCCCGGCGAGGCAGTGGTCCGGCTCCTGCTGATCGCCGCTTACCTGGCGGTTTCACTGCTGGGATTGTCGGCGATCGGCCTGTTCGTCTCGACCCTGACGGACGTTCCGGTGGGGGCTATGGCGGCCACCGTGGTGCTCTCGGTCGTCGCCCAGGTCCTGGACGCGCTGCCGCAGCTTGAGTGGCTGCATCCCTGGCTGTTCAGCCACTACTGGCTGGACTTTGGCGATCTGCTCCGCCAGCCGGTTTCCTGGGACTCCTTTGTCGGCAACGCCCTCCTGCAGGGCGGCTACATCGCCGCCTTCGGCGCACTGGCATACGGCAGGTTCATCACCAAGGACGTGCTCTCCTAGGCGCCGGAGACGCCGGCCCTGGACGGCGTCTCTGGAACGGGGTCTCAGTAGCGGGCCACGTAGCCGTAGAGCTGCATCCCGGACATGGCGGCAACATCGGTCACAGTGATGCCGGCGTCGGGGTTGAGTGCCTGGACCACGCGGCCGCCACCGAGGTAGATGGCCACGTGGTAGAAGCCCGGGGAGGAACCCCAGACGAGCAAATCGCCAGGTCGCGCCTGGGAGAGCGGGACGTGGACGGGGGCCTGGGCGAACTGCTGGGAGGCAGTGCGGGGCAGGTACTTGCCGGCAGCGGCGAACGCGTTCTGCACCAGGCCCGAGCAGTCAAACCCGTAGGCGCCGGTTCCGCCGTACTGGTAGAAGAACGGCGATCCGGTCTTGCCCAGGGCAACTGAAATCGCGGTCTGGTTCGACCCGCCGGAAATCGGCGCTGGCACGGGCGCGGGCGCGGGCACAGGAACAGGGGCCGGTACCGGAACAGGCGCAGGAACCGGAACGTGAATCGGCGCCGGAGCAGGCGCGGGGTCGGGGGCCGGAGCGGGATTCGGCGCGGAAGCCGGTGCAGGTGCCGGTGCCGGAGCCGGTGCAGGTGCCGGAACGGGAGCCGCCGGCACTTCGGCCGGAGCCGGTGCTGCCGGTTGCTGCGCGGCCGAATCGTTCCGTCCCGGTGCTGCAGCGGCAGGCTGTGAGCCGGTGGCTGGCTGCGGCGCCGCGGCGGCGGCCGCGGTCAGTGCCGCCAGCCGCTCCTGCTGGCGCTGGCGGTCGAGGGCGTCCACGCGGGCCGATTCCAGCGCCGCGGTGGTGTGCTTAAGGTTTGCCAGCTGGTCTACCAGCGCGCCGCGCTGCGCTTTGGCATCCGTCACGGCCTGTCGCTGGGCCGCGGTGGCACGGTCGGCGTCGGTCTTGCGGGCTTCCGCGGTCGTGGCCGCCTCGTCGGCGGCGCGGTTGGCGTCCGCTGCGGCCTCGGTCAGCGATTGCGCAGCAGCGGCCGCAGTTTCCGCGGACTGAAACGCCCGTGCGCGTCCGGCCGTTACAGCCTCCAGCGTGGCCGCATCTTCGAGGGCCTGTCCGCTGCCGCTGACAAAGCTGCTGAGCGCAGGATTCAGTCCGCCGTTGCGGTACAGATCCCCGGCCAGCTGGCCGACCTGCTTGCGGGTCTTGGCCTGTTCCGCTTCGGCGGCAGCAGCCCTGGCGGCCGCCACAGCCGCCGCGTCACGGCGCGTGGCCAGCTCCACGAGGGCCTCGCCGTAGGCGTTGTTTGCTTGCAGGGATGCGGCGAGGCTGGCTTCCTGGCCGGCCGACGCGTCGGCCAGAAGCCCGTCGATCCTGGTGACCTCCGCCGCCGTCGCGCTTTCACTGGACTTGGCGGCTGCGATCTCTTCCGGTGAGGGGATCTCGGGCGACGTCGGAACCTGGCCGGCCGCTGACAGCGGTAGGCGCCCCGGCGCAGAACGCAGTGGTGCGGCCTGGGCCGGGAGCGCGAGCGTTCCAAGGAGGACGACGGCGGTGCAGAGCACAGCCGTCTTGCGACCGGATCCGGTCCAACTCATGGGCAAACCTCGCGAAGTCTCGGGCTGGAATGAGCGAGGTCGGATTTTGGCGCGTGCAAGCCCCTCTGCGGATCATCCAGCAGGCATGAGGCTACGTGCCAAAGGTCACTTTGGCAACACGAGTCACATGAATAACATAAACAACACTGGTGTCATTTGGCCACGCACGCGGGGGGTGTGTCGTGCTCCCGCCGAGCCGCTGCCCCATCCCGGACGCGGCGGACACCCCCGGACACTGCCGTATGCCGCCGGACACGCCGCGGGACGCGGCCGACCGCCGCAGGACGCCGCCGCACGCCGCGGGACGCGGCCGCACGCTGGTGCCCGGTCAGGCGTGCTGGTGCGCCTCGTGCTCCGAGTGCGTGGCGGGCTCGAGCTGGAACGTGCAGTGTTCGGTGTCGAAATGGGAGCCCAGACAGCTGGTGAGCTTGTCGAGGATCCGGTCGGCGCCCCGGGCCCCGAGGGCCGCGTCCTCCACCACCACGTGGGCGGAGAAGACGGGAACGCCCGAGGTAATGGTCCAGATGTGGATGTCGTGGACGGACACCACTCCGTCCACCGCGAGGATGTGCTCGCGGATCATCTGAACGTCCACGCCCTTGGGCGTGGCCTCGAGGAGCACGTCCACGACGTCGCGGAGCAGGTGCCAGGCCCTGGGCAGGATCATGAGGGCGATGAGGATCGAAGCAATCGTGTCGGCCGCCTGGAACCCGGTGACCATGATGACCACCGCCGCCGCAATGACGGCAAAGGACCCCAGCAGGTCCCCCAGTACCTCCAGGTAGGCGCCGCGGACATTCAGGCTTTCCTTCTGGGCGCCGCGCAGGATCAGCAGGGATACCAGGTTGGCGACGGCGCCGAGGACCGCCGCCGCGAGCATGATGTCGGTGTGGACCTCCGGGGTGGCGCCGAGCCGGCGGATGGCCTCGGTGAAGATGACCACCGAGATGACGATCAGGACCAGGGCGTTTGCCAGCGCCGCCAGGACCTCGGCGCGCTGGTAACCGTAGGTGCGCAGATCGCTGGCGGGCCGGGTGGCGATCCACGCGGCCAGCAGGGCGATGAAGACGCCGGCCGCGTCGGAGAGCATGTGCCCGGCGTCGGCGAGCAGGGCCAGGGATCCGGAGACCACGGCGCCAATCGTCTGCACGACCACCACGGCGAGCGTGATGGCGAGGACGGCAACCAGGCGCTTGCGGTGCTTCCCGGTGGCGGTGATGCCGTGCGAGTGGCTGTGGTCGTGTCCCATGCCTACAAGGCTAGCCCCAGCCGAGCTCGTGCAGGCGCGCGTCGCTGATGCCGAAGTGGTGGGCTATCTCATGCACCACAGTGACGGTGACTTCCTCGATCACGTCCTCCCGGGTGGCGCAGATGTCCAGGATGGGCCGGCGGAAGATGGTGATCCGGTCCGGCAGCGAGCCAGCGTCCCACCAGGAGTCCCGCTCGGTCAGGGGAACCCCCTCATAGAGCCCCAGCAGCACGGTGTCCGGATCCTCCCCGGGCTGCGGGGTGTAGTCGTCCTCGATGAAGATCGCGACATTGCTCATGGTCTTCGCCAGGTCCGGCGGGATCCGGTCCAGGGCGTCACTCACCGCGGCCTCGAAATCGGCCTCGGACATCGGGAAGGGTGCAGCGTCGTGCCCGCCGTCGCTGCCGTCCCCGCCGTCCCCGCCGTTCGGAACGATCGGCAGGCCGGGCGGGAGGGACGAAGGCATAGGGAAACTCTAACGGGACCGGCGCCGGGTCAGCCCCACGCCCACAAGGCAGATCACGCCGCCCACCAGGCCCCAGATGGTCGGAATCTCGCCCAGGACCAGCCAGGAGATCAGGATCGTGGTGCCCGGAACCAGATAGGTGGTGGCGGCGAGGCGCCCCGCGTCAATGAGGGAGAGCGCGTAGGCCCATGTGGTGAACGCGATCGCAGTGGGGAAGATGCCCAAGTAGACCAGGCCCAGCGTGGCCGGCAGGGGAGCGGCCTGCAGCTCGGTGATCAACTGGCCGCTGAAGGGCAGGCAGCAGACGGCGCCCACCATGATGCCGAACCATGTGGCCTGGGCTGCCGGGAACTTGCGGAGCACCGGCTTTTGGACGATCACGCTCACTGCGGCCAGCCCGGCCGCGAGCAGGCACAGCAGCACGCCGGCCACGTCCGCCGACGACCGCTGGCCGGAACCAAGCGCAATCACGGCCACGCCGCCAAAGGCGATCAGGCTGCCGATGATCAGCCAGCGCGGGAAGCCCTCTTTCAGGATCACGCCGGCCATCACGGCGACCAGGATGGGGTTGACGTTGATCAGCAGGGCGGCCGTGCCGGCGTCGAGCATGTGCTCGGCGGCGTTCAGGGCCACGTTGTAGCCGCCGAACCACATGACGCCGTACGCCAGGATGGGCCACCATTCGCGGCCCCGGGGCAGCCCCCTGAGCTTCGGCACCACCAGCAGGCCCAGCACGACGGCGGCAACTGACAGGCGGCCGAGCGTCAGGGAGCCCGGGGAGAAGCTCGGGCCCACGGCCCGGATGCCCACGAACGCAGAGGCCCACAGGACCACGGTGACGACGACGGCGGCGATGCCGAGCCTGCTGATCGGGGCCGGTTGTCCGGCGCCGCTCGGATGCGGCGGGCGGTTCGGCTGGGCGGGGGCGGGGGTGGCCGCCTGGGAGGGCACTTCATGGGTGCCGGCCGGCTGGGTGTGGTCCGGACTGGGTGAGCCTGTTTTGGTTGTTGCCATGCTGCCAATCTAGCCGTTCCCGCACGGTCAGTACTGGCGGAAATCGGTCACGTCTCCGCGGTTTACCGCCAAAGATGCCGCCACGATGCCGGAAGGCCTCAGCGGAGGACTCGCGCCGCCGTCCGGACAGCGTCCGCGACTTCGGTCAGCGCCGCCGAGCCGCGCCGCCACTGCTGCCAGTAGAGGGCGACGTCCACGTGCGCGCCGGCAGAGAGCGTCTCGAGCCTGCCACTGTCGAGGTCTTCGCCGATTTCGATCTCAGGCATCATGCCCCAGCCCATGCCCCAGCGGATGGCATCGCCAAACTCCTGGGCCGCCGGCACATAGTGGCGCGGCGGCTGCAGGGCTGCGCGGCTGAACCGGCGCAACCAGCGGTCCTGCAAATCGTCCTTGCGGTCAAAGACCACGACGGGAGCCGCGGCCAGCGTCGCGGCGCTTACCCCGTCCCCAAACCAGCGGCGGGTGAAGTCCGGAGCGCACACCGGAAAATAGCGCATGATGCCCAGCTTGCTGGACGCGCAGCCGGGCACGGGCTTGGCTGTCTCCGTGATGGCGGCGGCGGCGGCGCCGGCGCGCAGCAGGTCCAAGGAGTGCTCCTGGTCTTCGCGCAGGATCTCCAGCTGGACGTTTTCACTGGCCGCCGCGAGGCCGGCCAACGCCCAGGTGTGCAAGGAGTCGCTGTTGATCACCAGCGTCAGGCGCGTTCCCCCGCGGGGCTGCTCGGGCTGCAGTTCCTCGGCCAGGTCCGCGGAGAGCAATTCCAACTGCCGGGCGAACCGCACCACGGCTTCGCCGGGCTCCGTAAGCCCGGGCGGCCGCGCGCGGGTCAGGACCGGCCGGCCGACGGCGGTCTCCAGGGCCCGGACACGCTGGCTGATGGCCGAGGGGGTCACGGACAGGTGGGCGGCGGCGGCGTCGAAGCTGCCGTGTGCCACGATCGCGGCCAGCGTCCTGGCCTGCTCGGGACTAATTTCCATCATTAGTCCATCTTATGTATCGGTAGAAACTTTAACTGGCTTCATCTTCGGCGGCCCCCTACCGTGGAATGGTGATCCTCCCCCTTTTCTCCGGCCTCTCCGCCGGGCTGTCCCTCATCGTTGCCATCGGCGCGCAGAACGCTTTTGTCCTCCGCCAGGGCATCCAGCGCTCCCATGTGGTCATGGTGGTGGCAGTCTGCGCGGTGTCGGACCTCGTGCTGATCCTGCTCGGCGTCGCGGGCATCGGTGTCGTCCTGGACCGGGCGCCGGCTGCCCTCGTGGTGATCCGGTGGGTCGGGGCCGCGTTCCTCCTCGTCTACGGAGCGCTCGCGGCCTGGCGCGCCGTCCGGGGGGAACAATTGGAGAATCCCGGCGACAAACCGGCCGGTGGCCGGGCCGCCGTGCTGGGCACCTGCCTGGCCTTCACCTGGCTGAACCCCCACGTCTATTTGGACACGGTGTTGCTGCTCGGGTCCCTCGCCGCCGCCCAGGGCGAAGCCGGCCGCTGGTGGTTCGCCGCCGGGGCCGGCCTGGGAAGCATTGCCTGGTTCACCGCCCTCGGGGCGGGGGCGCGTTTCCTGACGTCCCTGTTCCGGCGCCGGGCGGCCTGGCGGGTGCTCGACGCCGGAATCGCCGTCGTGATGGTCACCCTTGCCGTGCTGTTGCTTGCCTGAGCGCCGCGACTGCCTGCCGTTCCGCCGGCGCACGGTGCGGGGGAAGACCAAGCTGATCCAGAGCCGGCCCTCAGGGCAGGGGCCGGTAGGCCCTTGTCCGCTGAACGTGGCGGGATAACGATTGCTGGTATGACCGCATCCCCAGTTTCGGCCCGCGAAAGACAGCGTGCAGCCATCGGTACAGCCGTCTTTGCGGCTGCCCCCGCAACGGCCGCCGGCGTGGTGCCGTGGCTTCTGACCCGCTGGAAAGTGGAGGCTCCGGTCCCCGGCGGGATGCCTGCGCAGATCACCGGCGCCCTGCTGATCGGCGCGGGGGCGGCGGTGATCGCGAACTCCTTTGTGCATTTCGCCGTGGAGGGCATCGGGACCCCCGCGCCTTTTGCCCCGCCCAAGCAGCTGGTGGTTGGCGGGCTCTACCGGTACGTGCGGAATCCGATGTACGTGTCCATTGCCGCGGCCATCGCCGGGCAGGGACTCCTGCTGGGCCAGCCGAAGCTCTTTGTGGCACTGGGCATCGGCGCCGTCCCGGTGGTGGCCTTCGTCCGGCTGTACGAGGAGCCGACACTGACCCGGAAGTTCGGTGCGGCCTACGAGGAGTACCGCCGCAACGTCCCGCGCTGGCTGCCCAGGCTCACGCCGTGGCGGCCCGAGGGTCCGGAACCGTCCCGGGCTAGGCTGTCGGCGGAGGGCTAGGGCCGGGGCTCGGCCGGGGCTAGGGCCGGGGCTCGGCCCGCTACTTCCCGCGTCCGGACCACTCCAGCAGCCGGTCCAGCGGCCAGGTGGTGACAATTCGCTCGGCGGGCACGCCGTTCGCGGCCGCGCGCTCGGCGCCGTACTGCAGGAAATCCAGCTGGCCCGGTGCGTGGGCGTCACTGTCGATGCTGAAGAGGCAGCCGGCTTCGAGGGCCAGCCGGATCAGCTCGTCCGGCGGATCCTGCCGTTCGGGGCGGGAATTGATTTCGACGGCCACATCATTCTCGGCGCACGCCGCGAACACGCGTTCGGCGTCGAACTCGGACTGCGGCCGGGTTCCCCTCGACCCCTGCAACAGCCGGCCGGTGCAGTGGCCGAGGACGTTCATATGCGGATCGTTGATGGCGCCCAGCATTCTCTCGGTCATGGTGCGCCGGTCGGAACGGAGCTTCGAGTGTACGCTCGCCACCACGATGTCCAGCTGCTCCAGCATGTCCGGGGACTGGTCCAGGGTGCCGTCCTCCAGGATGTCCACCTCGATCCCGGCCAGGAGGCGGAAGTCCTCGCCGTTCCCGTTGATATCCGCAACAACGGCCAGCTGTTCCCGAAGGCGTTCGGCGCTCAGGCCGTTGGCGATCTTGAGGCTGGGAGAGTGGTCCGTCAGGGCGAGGTAGTCCCGGCCCAGGGTCCGGGCGGCGTCAGCCATGAGTCCGATCGGGGACCCGCCGTCGGACCAGTCGCTGTGGCTGTGCAGGTCCCCTCGGAGGGCGGAGCGCAGTTCGAGGCCGCCGGTGGCGAGGGGCTGCTGTCCGCGTTGCCGCAGGCCCTCAAGGTAGTCGGGTACGCCGCCGTCGACCGCCTGCCTGATGACTTCGAAAGTTCTGTCCCCGATCCCCTTCATGCTCTTCAGCCTGCCGTTGCGGGCCCGCGCTGCGACCTCGTCCGGGTCCAAGGCGCCGATAATCCCAGCTGCCTTTCGGAACGCCTGAATCTTGAACGTGGGGGCGAGCTCGCGTTCCAGCCAGAACGCAATCTCATTGAGGGCATCAACGGCATCCATTCGTCCATCTTGCACCCACCTTGCACCCGTGCGGGGCCGATTTTGGATAATCCGGGGGTCTGCCCTTATAGTTTTATAGTCCAGTTCGGAGGAACCCGAAGGACAAAAATGACAGGCTTCGGCCCTTAATTTTTGCCCTGAAATGTTCAACCGGATGGCGTCCTGGCCCCCATCGTCTAGCGGCCTAGGACACCGCCCTTTCACGGCGGCGGCACGGGTTCGAATCCCGTTGGGGGTACGCAAGGAACTGGTCAAACCGGATGGAAAAGTCTGGTAGGCTAAAGGCCTTGAAAATTTGCGGTAGCGATACCGCAAGCAGCAAGAATGCGCAGTACAAGCAATAAACAAGCAAGGCCCTGTAGCGCAGTTGGTTAGCGCGCCGCCCTGTCACGGCGGAGGTCGCGGGTTCAAGTCCCGTCAGGGTCGCTCTGATTGCCGGAAGAAATTTCGGCCGTCAAGGTGGCATGTCACCTAGGCTCTGTAGCTCAGTTGGTAGAGCGTTCGACTGAAAATCGAAAGGTCACCGGATCGACGCCGGTCGGAGCCACCAGCTAGGACCCCGTAGTTCCCAGTGTTTACACGGGACTGCGGGGTTTTTTCGTTGCCTGATGGACATGACCATTCAGGCTCGATCAGCCAGAATCAGCCAAGTTATGAGACAGGCCTCTGGTATTCCCTTGGTAGAAGGGGACACTGGCAGAAGGCCGCCGGCGTAGAAGACGAGAGGCCCGGCCGATTGCGTTCCGTGGCGTTGGTCTGACCCCCCGGCTGGACTTGGGGGGATATCGACATGACCAAACACATTCCGCTCAAGGCCAACCTTAAGCTCGCAAAGGCGGGGCTGGCGGCAGCCACTTCCTGTTGTTGGAGTCGTAGTGGTTGATGAGAGAGCGACTCATAATCGTCTTCTCGTCATGGCGTTTCCTCCAAGGGTCGATTCGGTGGGTAGTGTTTGCCTCACGCCGGGCACGGTGCCGGGCGCAGACGAAGGGGGATGTCGATTTGTCATCTGTGATTGTTGGTTTCAGCGACGGCCGCAATGAGGTCTACGAGCACGAGACGGATCAGTACGCGTATAAGGTGCTGGCCTCTGGGGTTCTGCTGCTACTCAAATTTGAAGATCCGACATGGACGGTCCTCTTTGAATTCTCGCCGGCGGCCTGGTTCGAGGTGCAGGGCACGCGGTTCGTTGGCGAGACCGAACGACTTGAGGGGTTCTTCGGCAAGGCAAGCAGGGCCCGGGCAAAAAGCGGTCGGCTCATTGTGTCCTAGCGAGCGGTCAGTGACGTCCGGTAGCTGAGGTTCTTCCGTTCGTTGTCTTCGCGCCAGGCTTGAACTCTGACTGCTTGGCGCGAAGCTGCGCCTGGGCCTGCGTGGCTTGCGGGCCGGCGGCGGCGTGCAGGGCTGCCCGCCCAGCAATTCAGCCGGCCTGGGTAGCTCCTTCGCCTTTGCCATGGCCTCCAGCTAGGGTCCTGGAATGGTGAAGATAGATGTGGAAGCGGTCGGCCGGATGCTCGACGAGATGTTGGCGCCGCCGGCACCAGTGATCCGCCGCTCCGAATTCGAGGAGACGGAACCGGACTACGAATTCCTTGCCCCCGAGGCTCGGCGGCTTCGCTGACCCACTCTCGCCATGTCTGCTGAAGATTGGGTGAGGAGCCCGGCGGAACATTGGGGAGCCTCGCCGAGCGGACCGCGGAACACCGTGCCGGGGACGTAGACCCGGGTAAGTTCGGGCGCATGAGCAACCCACCCAGCGGACGTGAACCGGACATGACCGCCCTGGCCGCCGCGGACACCCTTTCTCTCCACCCCGAGACGGTCCGGATCCTGGCACGGTCTGGTGCCTTCCCGAACGCCTACAAGACAGGTACAGGCGGGCCGTCGGCGCGGATCCGCATCCCGTGGGCGGACGTGGAGGACTACCGCCAGCTGCAGCCGCGGGCGGCCGAGTAGCGTGGCTCTCTCCACATCCCCCGTACGCCACCGTGAAGCAAGTGGCGGCTGCCCTCAACCTGCATCCGGAGACTGTCCGGGCGCTGGCGCGCTCAAGAGCGTTCCCCCGTGCCGTCATGCGGGGCAGGGGATCGCCGATCGCTATCCCGTGGGCTGACGTCGAGGCCTGCCTCGCAAGAACCCGCCCGAGTGCTGACGATGCCACAGCTCGCGAAGTGGCCGCCGCCCTGTCCCTGCACACGTCCACCGTTGCGGCGTTGGTTGCGGCGGGCGTGTTCCCCAACGCGTACAGGGCGGAGTCCGGCCGGACATCCAGAGTCCGGATTCCCTGGGGAGACATAGAGAATTTCCGGAAGAATCAGCCGCGGTTGAACGCGTAGTGATCGAGTGACCCCGGCGCCTCCGCCCCACGACACGCAGCGTCGTATGCGGCCCTCGTCGGCCGCCTACTCCGGGGCTGCCGGCGCCGCCTTTCTCCCGAGCGGTTAGGATACAGGCGAAGTCGCCGCTGGGGCGGCACTGACTTGGGGGATTCACCATGACCGATATTCTGCACGCGCTGAGGGCCGTTCTGGGAGAACCAGGCGACCGCGACGCCCACGGCTTCAGCAACGTCACTTCCGCGGTTTCCACCAGCCGGCCCATCACCATCACGGACGCCGCGGGCAAGATCGTCTACACGAAGCAGACCGAGGACACCGAGAAGGCTGCCGACAACCACATCCGGAACGCCGGCTTCCGCCGGGTGGGCCCGTGGGTCGATGGCGTGGCCACGGTAGAGCTCGTCCCGCTCGGAGCGAAACTCAAGAAACCCCTCATCGCGTTAGCCGTCTTGGCATTGGCTATCGCCGGAGTCTCCAACTTCGTTGCCCGTTTCGCCCACAAGTAAGCCAAGCGTCAGAAGGGCCGTAAGGATGGAGCCTGCGGCGGCCCACCATGCGGCATGGGCAGCAGATTCGGCTACCTCGGCGGAGCGTCTGGCAAGTTCTTCGGGAGTCATGGCTTCATCCTGCCCTAGACCACCGGCCAACTCCGCAACCCTGCATGAACGTAGAACGGGTGAAAGCATTTCCTTGAACGGCAGCCCGGCCATCCGGCGGGATAAGCCAACCCGGGGCATATGTCGGCCGCTGGGGTTGAGCGGCCAGAACGCCGAATCAGGATGATGCAGCGTAGCTAGTCAGAATCCGAAGTCGGTATCAAAGGTGGCCAACGGCCGTTGCGGACCTTTTTTGACGTCGGATTAGGGCATACCCCAAACGGGCGTCAGGCAGGGCCAGCTCTCAAGTCAGGTCAGGGTGGTGTGCCGTATTTGTTGACACGCGTCGCCGGTTGTCTTAAAGCTCAGCCTGGCACGCGACAGACGCGTTGATCGCCAGAGAACTGGTAATCGTCAGTCGCGGAACCAGCCTTGATGATAAGCAGAGACGCCTCGACGTAACCAGCCGCCGTTGACGGCTTCTGAGTAGGAAGGAATCAGCGAATATGAGGCCCTAGACGGAGATATATCACGTCCCGTTTCGCGGCTTGGCTGCGCTGGACGTCGGTTCGGGAAGATTGAGGGGTCGCCAGGCGGGTGCCACCGGCGTCGTAGGAGCAGCGAAGATGTCCGTACTGCCCCTTTTCGCTACTGAGGCGCAGGTACGCCGCTAGTACCTTCGCCGCCGCTGTCGCATCGGCCATGGCGGTATGCGCGTCACCTGCCTCGATGCTGAGCCTCTTGCACACATCTGCGAGTGTGGGGGGCTGGTCGGGATGGAAATGTTTGCTGAGCTTCATATTGGAAGCATCTGGGGAGGGACGTGAGGGATGCCAACCCAGGCCTCGGATCAGTAATACCGAAAGAACATAAAGGTAGTATCAAACCGATATAAGCGGCGCTCTGCGGAAGTGGACCCACACAGAGGTATGGAACCAAGGCCAGTATGACTGCAGATGCGCGTCCCCGAACGTTTAGAGACCTTGGTCAGACCTTGGTCAACGAGTGGAAAACCGTTCTCATAAGCGTCGCCGCCGGTGCTGCTCTCATTGTCGTCATGGCAATCCTGGCAAACATCGGCGACCAAACCGTTAAAGCCTTCATTGTTCAGCAGACAGAGCAGAGGGTGCAGTCGTATCTCGGAAAGCTTTTTGTCAGCCCAGCGGTAGGTGGAATTGCGGCGTTCATGGCAGCGGCCGTCACAGCCCTTGTTCTACTCGCGCAACTGCGGCACACGAAGGCAAAGGACCGGGAAGCTAACTGGTGGGAGAGATACGAGTGGATAACAGAACGAGCATTCCCATCAAAAACTGAGAACAACGGCAACGCCGTCTCGGAGGAGTTCGCACGGACTCTACTGAATCAGCTGCAGAGTGAGGCGATCACCCACCTTCAAGAGAAGGCATGTGCAAACTTCATGTCGCTCGTTGTGCGGAAAGAAAATTTGGCGCTAGAAAGTGGCGGGGCTGAAGATCAGCTCACGGACGTTTCGGTGGAGGAGCCGGGTGACCAGCCGGGTGGGGTGCAAGCGGACGTTTCGGTGGAGGAGCCGGGTGACCAGCCGGGTGGGGTGCAAGCGGACGTTTCGGTGGAGGAGCCGGGTGACCAGCCGGGTGGGGTGCAAGCGGACGTTTCGGTGGAGGAGCCGGGTGACCAGCCGGGTGGGGTGCAAGCGGACGCACCGGTGAGTGTTCCGGACCGTGCTGCTAAGTCGTCAAACACTTCCTTTGACGCTGGGGCTATCCGTGCGGCGAAAAATGGCTGGGCTTCACAGCGCGCGTTTGAGGCATTGCATGAGTATGTGGAGAGCACTCAAGGTAAGGCAAGCAGCTCGCCAGAGGCTGAGGTCTTTGTCCTTCGACACCAGATCGCGACAGAACTGACAAGGGCGGGTATAAGCGCTGCCCTACAGATGAATCACCCTGACGGTAACGCTGACGGGATCACCATTAAACGCGGCCGCGGCAGATACACCATCGTCGCGCTGCCCTGGGATAAGGACAGGGCACTGAAGCGCGTGGCAGAACTGACTCGGCAAGGACGTCCTGTCCTAGCAATATCCCCTACGTGGTCGCCCTCCTTGAGCGAGTCGAGGAAGCTCGATGCATCCACCGAAAAAGTCTGGGTAAAGTCTTGGAACCCAGATGCGGGTGCAGACGATCTCATCCGAAAGATCAATGCCTTTTTGAAACATCTGGAGCGCGTAGGGCTAATGGAAAAGACGCTCCCGTACAGAGCCGTGCAGGATTAGCTTCTGTATGAGCCATGAGTCGGCCCGCGAAGCTTGGAGCATTCATGGCGATCTATTCTGGCGCGGCGCGGGGAGGTAGATGCCTATACAGGGTCGTGCGTTTCAGGCCCGTTTTTGCCGTTATCTGACTGATCGTGGAACCGCTGGCCCGGAGCAGGGCAGCGTGTTCGAGCGTGTCAGCATCGACTACGGACGGCCGCCCGGTGCGCCGGCCGTTCGCGGTGGCTACAGCCCGGGCGTGCGCCGCGCGTTCGGCAGCGTAGGTGCGTTCCATCTGTCCGACGAGGGCCAGCATGAGGAACGCCAGCTGGCTCATGGGCCCGCCCGGCTCAGCGATGTTGATGGCGAGGGGATCGGCGAGAGTCCGCACGCCGATGCCACGTTCTTTGAGGTCGTGGACCAAGTTTAGTGTGTCCCGCACGGTCCGGCCCAGCCGGTCCAGGGTGTGGACCACGCACGTCTCCCGCTCGGGCGTGGGTCAAAGCCGCCTGGAGCCCTGGGCGGGCGGTGGAGGCTCCGGACTTCTTGTCCACGTGGATGCGGGCGGGATCAACGCCAGCGGCCGCTAGGGCGTCTAACCGTCGGGTCAGATCTTGTTTCGCTGTTGTCAGTTTCAGAAGCCAACTGCACTAAACGTCAGAAGTCATATGCACTGGGCCCAAGCCTGTTGCCCGGCGATCCTAGTTAGTAGTTGTCTGCGCCGCGACCGACGACGGGTGCTGAATCCAGGACAAAATCTTGCACGTCGAAGAGCAAGGAGCAATCAGCCATGTAGTCGTCCGTCATCTGATGGTAGCTTTCGACTCCCATGGACAAATGATGAACCGCATCGTTTCTCCGTCTGTTGAACAGGTTAAGACGGCCTATGAGGCTCGCGGGAAAACCACGGTCCGCCACAAGGCCAACAGTCTGTCCGAAAGTGAGTCTTTCTTTGGCTGCGAATGAGTAGTCGTGATGGACGATAAGCCAGTTCCTAAGCTCAACCTCAATGAGAGCTGCATCAATTGATATCACTTCCAGCAGATGTTGCCTGTCAGCTGCATCGTTGCGGATGTGACGCATCAAGTTCGTGTTCTCGATGCCCTTTTTCTCATCAACGTACCCCGACTGGGCCGAATTTCCGATGAGGCGTCCGCCGCCGGTCAGGTCAAAGTACTCGGCGAGCTCTTCCGACGTCAGACTCTGCTTATTCTTCAGTTCCCGTGCACGGTCCCGCTTTTTAACGCGCCGCGTGATGTCCTGTCTTTCGGCTTCTGTCAGGGCGCACTGTGCCGCGAGGTCTATGGCGTCAAGCCCCTGAATCCCGCTAATTGGTTCACCGCGCCCAAGAGTTAGGAGCCCGCTATTTGAGTTGACGGGCTGCTGACCAAGGCCGTGATGTGTGATTACTAGACAACGGTCCCCAGGCTGTGCTGAGTCGAAGGCACGTTGCAGCGCACCCTGAAGTGTCTCCGCAAACGTGCCGGGCTTAGAGCGGCCAAAAACCGGTAGTCCTGAAACTCTCAGACCATTTGTGACTACCTGTTTGGCAATTCGTTCCCCCATTGCGGAAGCAAATAGCACCGATTTTCCGCAGGCCTGTAGGTGCAAAACTACTTCTCTCAGCCCTGCCCGCGGAGACAGATCAGTTTCGATTGCCCATGCCAGTTCTAGCTCATCGAGCGCATCAGCGACCTGTGGCGCTGCGGTCGAGGCATACTCGGTAATGCTCTTGGCCAACGAGAGGGTGTCCCGCATTCCCAGTGCATGCAGCGAAACATTGACCCCAGCCTCCCTCAAGGCCATGGCCAACCGCTCGGGGTTGACCCTGCGCTCCCACGGGGCGTCAGCGGTCAGAAGGCCTTCGACAACGAACACAACTACGTTGGAGTCCCGTGCGAAATCTGGAACTTCTTCGGAATACGGTTTTCTCAATTTGTCTCCTGAAACACGAATTCATCCATCCTAGACTGGGCAAGTTTCCTAAATAGCCGCTGTCTCAGTTCCTAGGCAGTGGAACGCCAGGATTGGTCCTTCGGAATGCGGCGACTCGCGCCGGCGTTCCTGTTCCTCAGCTAAGTTCAATGAAGTTGTTCCACGAAAACGTGCAGAACAACTTCGGGGATACTCGTCGTGTTCCCAGATTGCCACCGCAGTGTCAGGCGCCGTCCACATCCTGGCCGCACCTCAGTCTCACAAACGCTGCTTTGAGGAGACGGCGACGGTGTGCGGAGAACAGGCGGGAGTTTGGTCCGTCGGACGGACCGATACCGCTAGGCTTCCTCATTGGGCGGGGCGTCCAGGGCGATGGTGAGCTGTTCTTCGGCCGGCAGTTCGTTGTAGGTGTAGGCGGCTATGGCCATCGGTGAGGCGGAACGGCGCAGGGCATACCGGACACTGTGGTCGATTCGACGAATTCACACGCTTCCCCATTATGAAGTCGTTCCCCTCGCGGCCGCGAACCACGATCCGGTCGGGCAGGTCGCGTGGAGGTGCGGCCGTCCGATTGGGTGAAGTCGAACCAGGGAAGCCCGGTGGCTTCCATTAAGTAGTTATTCAGTTGCCCGTACTTAGCCGTGCCCTGCTTCCAGACGACATCGTGCAGGTGGCGCCGGCCCTCCCGGATCACCTTGCCTCATTCGCCTCGGTATGTCCGAACATCTTTCGGGCCGGGGCACAGCTTTCGGCCAACAGCGAGAGTCGTCCACGTCTGGCCGCGGATGCATCCAGGCCAACGGCCCGGACGCAATTTTTCGAGCCGTAACGGCCCAGTAACGGCGGCGTCGTTATATAGGGCTGAGGACGCAATCGCCGGAGGCGAGGCGGATACCCAAGGCAATCAATGACCGCAAGCAGACCGACAAGGAGAGCATCATGGACAAGCCTGAGAACACGCAGGAGTTAAAGGAAGACGGGCTGTTAGTGCGAGCCATCATCAGGGCTTGGAAGGATGATGAGTACAAGAAGAGTCTTCCAGAGGACCTAGCTCGCCTGGTACCTGAGAATCCCGCGGGAGTAGTGGACATGCTCGCTGGTGAACTCGGACTGGATCCGGAGGTATCAGCTGTTCCATCCACTTACGGGACTAAGTGCTCTGAAGGCTGGCGCTGTCTGTCTGTTTCAAAATGTTAGGCATCACAACCTGCTTGGCAGCCGAACCCGCTCAGTGGCCTAGCCGGGGCTGAGGGGACTATTGCCAGCACAATCCGGGCAATCAGAGATTTTGGGCGGGACGTTGTTCACTTACACACCTGACGACCATTGGAATCGAATCACAGGCTGGGGCGGAATGCCACTCGCCGTAATTATTGAGCAGATTCCGTCTCATTGGGAACAAATGGATGAGCATGACCGGGCGGTCAAGAGGCTGGAAGCGTGGAAAGAGCAAGAGCCGTTCCGAGGCCGTGCAGATCTATTTGCGTACCGACTAAGCTGCGCCGGTGTTTCTGAAGGCACTCTTAGACGCTGGAACTTGGATGAAATTGCGGGAAAAGGCAACGGCGGCTCAGCGCCTTGGGTCGGGCAGTTACGGCAGATCTACGCAACCCAGAGCAATGCGTCCTCGAAAGTTATCGAGGAACCAAGAACCACGTTGCGCCGCCAATTATTGTCACCGATTTTGCCAATAATAGAGAATGTCCAGGCATCCGTAAACGCTCATATCGAACACAGTCGACGTATGCGTCGGGGTTTCGAAGTATTGTCGTCAGCGTTATCTAGCTCTGAAGGATCTCTTGACCAACGGCTAGCGCGAATTATTGCCAGGACCATCGCCCTAGAGTTGGGGGCGGCAAGAATCCAAGGACAGCTCTACGGTGGCACGAGCCAAGCCAGATTCCTCTACTTCATCAACGACCTCACAAAGCCGCAGAGTATCGGTCGCCTATTCGACGAGTATCCCGTTCTCGCTCACCAATGCCTTCGAGCCGCCCAGCAATGGCGAGATGCTACAATTCTTCTCTTAACTCGATTATCCAGTGACTACGAAATGCTGTGCCTAAAGTACGGAGACCTCGGAGATTTGCAGGATTTCCGCCCTGAAGTTGGTGACAGGCACAACGACGGACAGTCCGTATGCATTTTGCAATTCACCAATAATATATCGATGGTATATAAACCACGCGCCATTGCCATCGAGAAACATTTTTATGAATTTATCCACTGGCTCAATGAAGCGGGTGTTAATCCGCAATACCGTGTACTCGAGCTTGTTGACCGGGAGACATATGGCTGGTCGGAATTCGTGCACCATTCGCCATGTACCGATACTGATCAACTAGCGAGATTTTTCAGGAGACAGGGTGGTTACTTGGCGATACTCCATTCGCTTCTCGGGTCAGACTTACACCTGCAAAACGTCATCGCTTCGGGCGAGCATCCCATGCTCGTAGATCTTGAGGGGCTCTTCCACGTGCCTTACGCCTTTGCGAATGGTCACGATCATGTCACTGCGATTGGCAAAATCTTGCGGGAATCTGTCCTGATTCAGGGGATGTTACCTTCGTGCATCATGGACGACCGCTTTCCTGAGGATGATCTCAGTGGGATCACAGGGTCTGCCGCACAACACACCTCCAGGACTGCGCCCGAACTAGTCGGAATCGGAACAGATCATATGCACGTAATTCGTGAAATCGCCTCGTTGGACCAATCGATAAATCGGCCTGTCTTCGACGGTTCCGAGGTCGACGCAGCGGCCTACCGCAGTGAAATCACGGATGGTTTTGGTGGGATATATGACGTGATGCTCCGAAATAAGAAGGAACTGTCAGATCCTAGGGGTCCGTTGTCTGGATTTCGCTCAGACGAGGTAAGACGAATCTTGCGACCTACCGAAGCGTACGCATCTCTCCTTGACGAATCCTTTCATCCAAACCTGCTGAGGGAATCCTTGGATCGCGAGAGGCTGTTCGACCGGCTTTGGTGCCTAGGGGCTGATGATTCACTTTTCCGCTCTGTCGTGCCGTTAGAGTCGGCCGACCTCTGGAATGGAGATATTCCGCATTTTACGGCCCGTGTTAATTCGCGTGCTCTGAACTGGCGTGAGCAGCAAGTCCAACCGGAATTCTTTACTGAGTCCGGATTTGAGCGGGCTCTATCAAAGGCGCGTCGAATGACCTGTCGCGATCGCACTTTGCAGCAGTGGCTGATTCGCGCGGCCATTCCCCCTAACGTCCGTAATAGTAGCGGTCGAGGGTCGTCGATAGGCTTGCAGGGCGCGGGAAGATACGACGTCACTCGTAACAATCTTGGGGACATTGCGCTAGAGACCGTGGAGAGTATCGCCCACTACTTAGGCGAACTGTCACTGGAAGGAGATAATGGCTTAACTTGGATATGCGTCAAAGCCAACAGCGACGATCGAAACGTGATCTCTGAGCTCGCCCTTGACCTTTACGACGGGTTACCCGGTCTAGCGTTGTTCTTCGGATACACGAGTCTGCTGCTGGACTGCCCCTGGATCGATCAACTAGCAGATGAGACAGCTGAAGCGGTTCTCCGAGCTGTGCACCGGGAAGCTGATTTGCCTCCGAGCATCGGAGGGTTCTCGGGGCTTGGGGGACTGATTTATTGCCTATCATGCCTCGCGGTGCTGCAGCGAGACGAAAGATTTGCTGTCGCAGCCAAAAGACTGGCCGATTCAGTATCCGATAAGATCGGAGACGATGAGGAGTTCGACCTGATCCACGGCAGTGCGGGCTGCGTCCTAGGCTTATTGGCCCTTAATAACGTCGCGCCAGCTGAGAGTTTGATCCAAACAGCTACGGTGTGCGCGGACCACCTTTTGGAGAGTGCCATGAGGGACACGGCTGGGATCTCATGGATCACCAGCAGCGGGCCCGGGTTCGCCCTGACTGGCGCCGCCCACGGCTCGGCCGGTGTGGCGTTGTCACTCCTAAGGTTGTACGGCATCTCGCGCCTGCAGCGTCATAGATCGGCAGCCTTGGCTACGATCTCCTGGGAGCGTAATCAAGTTCGTTCAATGGCGCAGGCCGCATTAACGAGCGAACTGCGTGCGACACCGGGAAGCGCCGTAGCAAATGCTAATCGAGCAGCGTGGTGTCATGGGCCTGTCGGAATTGGAGTGACACGGCTGCAGGTGCCACACCAAACCGCCTTCGACGAGTTCCAGGAAGAAGTTGACCGTGCGATGCAGGCTGCGGCGTGCGGAGACGAGTCGACAGATGTGAGCTTGTGTCACGGTACCGCCGGTGTTGCCGACCTCGTCATCGAGGCAGGAGAAAAGATTGGCTGGAGCAGGGGGCAACTAAAGAAGGTGATAGCCGGATTGCTGGTTCCGCCAGGATACGATGTCGGCGAGTATTCCGATGACCGGAATGTGCTTTGCCCCGGACTCATGACCGGACTTGCCGGGGTAGGGTATGAGCTCCTGCGCGTGGCAGCTCCGAGGACCGTTCCATCCGTCCTCGTGTTGGCTCCGCCTAGTATTAAGTAACTCCGTCAGGACGCCGCCACTTACGTCCAACAGTCGCACCGCGGGAAGCCAAGAGTCCGGCCGGCCGGTGCGGACTCCGCGTCCTGATAAACGATCGATTAATGAGACAGTCGGGCCGCGTTGCCTGGGACTTCAGGACTTCCCGTCGCGACACGGACGCCCGACGTCTCGTAATGCCGTCCAACAACAGATAGTCACAAAACTGCAAATTGTTCGGCATTAAGAGAACGGGGAGACAGCCAATGGCTGTGATCGGGTACGCGAGGGTTTCCACCACGGAACAAAACCTTGATCTGCAGCTCGCTGCACTCAAGTCCGCCGGCGCAGCCCGGACCTTTGCCGACAATGGCGTCAGCGGATCAATGGTGGAACGTCCTCAGTTGTCCAAGGCGCTGGACCGGCTGGAGGCCGGCGATGTGCTCACCGTGTGGAAGCTTGACCGCCTGGGTCCGAACACCCGGCACGTCCTGGACGTCATCGAGGGCATCAAGGAACGGGGAGCTGGCTTCCGTTCCCCGACGGAAGGTCTGGACACAACTGGGCCCATGGGGACCGCGATGTTAACGATTATGGCCGCGTTCGCGCAGCTGGAGCGCGACACGATGATCGAACGCACCAGAGCAGGTCTCACGGCGGCCGCGGCTAACAACCGCCACGGCGGCAGGCCACGCAAAGTCGATGACGCTGCCGCTGCCAGGGTCCGGGAGCTCAAAAGAAAAGGAATCAGCGCCTCTGACATTGGCAAGATGCTTGGAGTTTCCCGCGCAACGGTCTGCCGATACCTTCTAGATGCGACTCCGTCCAAAGCGGTTGACGGTGAGTATCCCCGCCGCGCTGCGGAACCGGGCGCGGGCCGCGTACCGGGCGACCAGCTACGCCGAAGGGGATAACACCTGGAGTCACTTCGCGGCGAAGGCGATCGAAGCAGAGACGGCCCGTCGCGAAGCCGAGCATAACGAGGGCGAGATATACCCGTCCTGGGGCGAAAACCTTCCAGTGGGCAGGCGGCTCAAAGACAGCTGAAGCGGCACGGCCTGATCCCCTTCCACGGCTGGGCAGGTGTGGGTTGGAAGACGGCGCCGACCATGAGGCCGTGCAGGTACGGCTGGGCGCCCCCAGAGACGAGGCGACGCTGCGGCTTGCGGGGACCGCGAAAGCGCGCAAGATATGGGAGCCTCCGGTCCAGCCAAAGTGGCTCTTCAAGGTTCGTGGGGAAATGGATTCCCGGATGAGTGTCATGCCGCCGTCCGGACGGCACTTCGCATGAGAATAACCGATTTGTAGTTGGCGGGGTTGCGGTAGCCGCGGGCGGTTCGTTTGATGTGTTTGATGCCGGTGTTGTTTGCCTCGACCTTGCCGGTGGTGGCGCCGGTGACGATGAGGACTTCGATCTCGTTCCACCATCGGCACACGGTGCGGTAGAGCTTGTTGGTCTCCGGCCGTTCGGCAGCTTCCACGAGCATCTTCAGTTCCTCTTTTGCGGCGGCGGCGGCGTCGGCAAGAGAACTCGTTCGCAGCAGTATCCGCAGCTGTTCCTTGACCTTCCACACGGCCTGCAGCTTACCGGTAGCGTCATCGGCGGCGAAGACCTCGGCCAGGCGGCGTGCCGCGTTCCCGGTGAGTGTGTCGCCGGCTCGCAGGAGCAGCATCCGGTGGGCCCAGGCCTTGTCGATCCCGCGGCCGCGGCGGCCCTTGACCTGCTGGGACAGGTTCTGCCGGGCCTCGGTCACGGCCTGGTTGGCCAGGGAGACCAGGTGGAAGTGGTCAACGGCCACGGCGGTGCGGGGCAGCCACATCCTCAGGGCTTTCCGGAACGCCGCCGACGGGTCGATCGCGACGACTTGGACGCCGAGTCGCCACTGAAGCGGGCGGGCGAAGAGCCAGTCCCCGACTCCCTTGTGGTCCCGGCCGTCCACGATCCCCAGGACCTGGCCGGTGTCCAGGTCAACGATGGTCGTCATCCATGGCTCATGCCTGACCCACGACGTGGAGTCAGGGCCGCGGAAGTAGCGCACGGACCGGAACCGGTGTTCGTCGATGCCGAGCATCCGCGGGCTGAGCTCATCCACCTCCGGCAGCGTGAGAAAACAGGCCTCGGTCAGCGCGGCGCGGACCATCCACCAGGAGACCGCGAACGCTGCAGCAGTCTCGGACACGGCCCGGCCGGAATTGATGACGGCATCAACGACCTGGTCCCGGAGCCGGGCGGTGGAGCGGGCACGGCGCGGGACCTGGGCGGTGGATTCGAAGAACGAGAGCCGGGCACACTTGCGTTCCTCGCAGTGCCAGCGGTACTTGGACCAGAGGACCTCCACTGCGCCGGCGACGGGGATGTCCCGGATCCGCTGGAAGCGCCGCTCCTTGCGCCGCGATGCCACGACACCGCAGCTGGGGCAGCCCGGTGGCTGGTCGGTTTCGACAATGACCCGGCGCCTGCCGTCGTCCAGAACGGTGGCGGAGATGACGCGGTAGTCGGGCAGGTTGAAGATACTGGTGGCAGCGTCAGCCGCCGCAACGATAGGCTCAGTCAAGGCTCGTGGTCCTGTTCTTGGTTGAATGCTAGACACACTCATCCCAGCAGGGCCACGGGCCCCTTTTTTAGCTACGACACGAAATCAATTCCCCACGAACCGTGAAGAGCCGCCAAAGTCCTGCATAAGTGCCTTGACTCCCAGGGCTTGGAGCAGGAGAGGGGCTTGTCGCGGCTTCGGGCCTGCCTTTTGGCTGGCCTCACTCCTTATAAGCAGGTCGCGCTTTCGCGGGCGATGTTTGTGAACAGCATGATTACTCCTCTTCCTGTTTATTAGATAAACACTTGACACGCATCCTCATCCAGTAATAGCCTCTGATAGTGAGTGAAAATGTGATTCACAGGGGTCGGAGGGTAATGTAATGTTTACATCCGCGGCGGTTGCGCTCCCGCTCAAGAAGCGCGTTATGCGGGGCCGTCGCCTCGTGCTAGTAGACATCGAGAACGTCGTGGGAGGAGCCGTAATGTTGGTTGAGCAGGCTGCGAATGCTCATGTGGCCATCGCTGAGGCCGTTTCCCTGGTGGGGGGCGAGCAAGTCGTCATTGGCACTAGTCATTTCGGCGTGATGGCCACGGGACTTGGCTGGCGCGGGCCGCGGATCTTGGCGCGGTCCGGCCGGAATGGTGCGGACATGGCCCTTCTCGAAGTTCTGACGGAGGAGCACGTCGAGGAGCGGTTTGATGAGGTCGTACTCGTTTCCGGCGACGGCATTTTCAGCGAAGCGGTCGCTGCGCTCGGAACAGCGGGAGTCAACGTCACCGTTGTAGCACTGGCAGGTCACTGCTCGAAGCGGTTGCGTATGGCAGCCAGCTGTACTGTTTTCCTCAACTACGGTGCGGCCGAAGTCGACGGTGCGGCTTGATTCAGAACCGAAACCAAGGTCTGGTTTCTCCAAGCGACATCGCGGACATCGCTGAAGTCTCGCGGGGAGCTGTGAGTAATTGGCGTAGGCGGATGGACGACTTCCCGAAACGGGTCGCCGGCACAGAATCTAAGCCCTTGTTCTCTCGGCAGGAGGTAACCGCATGGCTTGAACGCCGCGGACACAGTCAGAGGACGGACGCTGGCGAAACCGGCGTATGGGCAGCCCTTAACCTCGTGCGTGGAGAACTCTCCGCGGACGACGCCGCTGACCTAGTTCTGTCGCTCGCCGTTGCTCGCAAGACGGGCGCCTCTGCGGCAGCCGACATCCCGCACGTCGCGCCCGAAACCCTCACTCGGCTAGAGGACGCAATCGCGCGAGTCGACATTTCCGCTCTCGGCTCCGCCGCAGACTTCGCCCTCGAACGCTTGGCCAAGGCACAGGGCAAGCTTGGTGCGCATCTCGGTTTCGTCGGCTCACGCACCTCGACCTTGCTCGCCAACCTAGCGGCCGCGCGGCCGGACGGCGTCCTTTACGACCCCGCATGCGGTATCGGAGCCGCGCTCATCGAGTCAGTCAAGCTCGGAGCTCGACCCGTGAAAGTCATCGGTCACGACATCAACCCGCGCGCCCTTAGGATCGCCGCGCAGCGAGCGGAATTACACGGAGTCGACATCGAGCTAACAAAGACCAACGTGTTGGCCGAAGACATCGAACCGAGTCTGCGTGCAGATGTGATCCTCCTTGAACCGCCATTCGGAGTCAGATTGGACGGCTCCATGCGCCTGACAGACGCCCGCTTCGACTTCGGGGCGCCACCGCGATCCTCTGCTGACACTGCATGGCTTCAGCACGCCGTCGCTCATCTGACTGAAACCGGGCGCGCCTACGTACTCAGTCCAGCCGGCCCACTGTTTCGTGGAGGGGAAGAGGGGAAGATCCGCACAGAGTTCGTCCGCCGCGGGTGCGTTGAAGCGGTCGTGGGGCTCCCCGGAAAGCTTCTGCCGCAAACTTCGATCCCACTGGCGCTATGGGTCCTCCGACACCCCGTCAAAGATGCGCTCACCGAAAGCGTCCTTTTCATCGACGCCTCCGACTCGGTCGCGCCGGAGAACCACATTGCGGCATGGCTCACCGAACCCGCGGCCCAGGACGATGCCCCTCACGCGGTGGTGCCGATCACCGACGTGCTAGCGGCAGAGTCAGTCCTCGTCCCGCAGCGGTGGGTTGACCGCACGGAACGTAACCCGAGGGAGATCACGAAGGCATACTTCGGGGGCTGGACTTCAATCAACGAAACGATCGGACAGCTGACGAAGGACCTGCCGTCGTTTCAGCGCTTCGAGGGCTTCCCCAAGTCACGTGTGATGACGGTCGGTGAGCTTGTTGAGCAGGAGGTTTTGGAGCTCCGGCTTGGTCGGCCTAAAGATCGCTATGAGGACGCGCCGGGGGAGCTGCGAGAGAGGATTGTGACTGCCGCCGATGTTCGCGACAGCACCCTCCGCCGAACCGGCATCGACACAAAGTACGACAACTACCCCGAGCTCACAATTGAAGGTGATGTTCTGGCGACGGCGATGAACACCATCCGTGCCTGCGTGGACACCGCAGGCGGACATCTGCCTTCCACCGGCGTCTATCGGCTCCGCGTGCTCGACGATGAAGTGCTCTCGCCGTCGTACCTTGCTATCGCGCTGACGGGAAGTTGGAATGAGCGCTTCCAGGGGGGGAGCACCATCCAGCGCGCGTCGATACGTGATCTCGAAGTGCCCCTAGTGCCCAAGTCACAGCAGCAGGAAATCGAACTTGCTGTGCATTCGCTTCAGTTACTCCACGAGCAAGTAAAGAGCATCGCGGCCGAGGCTGGGGCCGTCCGGACGGCGCTCTTGGATGGCGTCCGATACAACGCTCCTCTCGCGAAGTCGACGATTCCAGTCCACAACTCCGGCCAAGACGAACGCGACGAATAAGGGGGAGCCAAATGACTGTCAACTGCATTATGGGGTCCGAACTTGAGCGTCGGAATTGGAAGAATCCGGATGTGATTTCAAGGGGCGTGTTCGAGGACATCGACGGTTCCGCCGCTGATACCAGGTTTTGAGGTAAGGGAGAAAATGACTGAGGACCAAGCGAGGGAGTACGTGAACAGCTCTCTGGTGACAGTTCAGCCGCTGTCACTGTCAGAGCTGGAAAACTATCTGGCCAAGGCAGCCGATCTCCTACGCGGGAGCATCGACCAGGCCGACTTCAAGGCGTACATCTTCCCGCTGATGTTCTTCAAGCGGATCAACGACGTCTACCTAGAGGAGTTCGCCCACGCGCTGGAGGAGTCCGCAGGTGACCACGCGTTCGCGGCCTTCGCCGAGAACCACCGGTTCGCGATTCCCGAGGGCACCCTGTGGGATGACGTGCGTGGCCACACCGAGAACATCGGCACCGCGTTGCAGACCGCGTTCCGTGAGATCGAGAAGGCCAACCCCGAGACGCTATACGGCATCTTCGGCAACGCCAACTGGACCAACAAGGACAAGCTGCCCGACCGAAAACTCGCCGACCTGATCGAGCACTTCTCGACCAAGACGCTGTCGAACGCCAGCGTCGCCCCGGACGTGTTCGGCAACGCATACGAATACCTCATCAAACGCTTCGCCGACCAGTCGAACAAGAAGGCCGGTGAGTACTACACCCCGCGTTCGGTGGTCAGGCTGCTCATCAACATCCTCGATCCTAAGGAAGGTGAAAGCGTCTACGATCCGGCATGCGGCACCGGCGGCATGCTTATCGAAGTCATCGAACACGTAAAGGCTGCCGGAGGCAGCCCCAAGACGCTGTGGGGCAAACTCTATGGTCAGGAGAAGGTGCTCGCGACGTCCGCGATCGCCCGCATGAACCTCTTGCTCCACGGCATCGAGGACTTCAGCATCGTCCGCGAAGACACTCTGCGGGACCCGGCCTTCTACACGGGCAACCACCTCGCACAGTTCGACTGCGTGGTCGCCAACCCGCCCTTCTCGCTGAAGAACTGGGGCGAGAGCGAGTGGGCTTCCGACAAGTGGGGCCGCAACGGCCTCGGAGGCGTCCCGCCGAAGGGATACGCAGACTGGGCATGGGTCCAGCACATGCTCACCTCCGCCCGACCCAAGACCGGCCGCGTCGCGGTGGTCTTGCCCCAGGGTGCTCTGTTCAGGCAAGGTGCCGAGGCGAGGATCCGCACGCACATGCTCAAGTCAGACGTCGTCGACGCCGTCATCGGTCTGGCGCCCAACCTGTTCTATGGCACCGGCCTCGCCGCGTGCGTCCTCATCCTTCGCCAGCAGAAGCAGGCCGACGAGATGGGCAAGGTGCTCTTCATTAACGGCGAGAACCTCTTCAAGCGCGGCCGCAACCAGAACACCCTTGAGTCGGAGCACGCCGAGGAGCTTCTGGACACCTATGAGTCGTTCACCGACATCGAGGGCCGGGCGCGCGTCATTGACCTCGAAGAGATCGCTGGCAACGGCTACAACCTAAACATCCCGCTATACGTCGCGCCCGCCGACACCGGCAAACGGATCACCCAGGAGCAGGCTCTCATCGATCTCAATGCCGCTCACACAATGGCAGCAGAGACTCGCGCCGCACTGGAGGCCGAGTTAGCCAAGTGGGGCCTCGGACAGGACGTGACGGTATGAGTAGCCGCATCACCCAACATGAGCTGGAGAACTATCTATGGGGCGCCGCCACCGTGCTGCGCGGCCTCATCGATGCCGGCGACTACAAGCAGTACATCTTCCCGCTTGTCTTCCTGAAGCGGATCTCGGACGTGTACGACGAGGAGCACGCCGCCGCCATGGAGATCTACGGCGACGAGCTGCTTGCAGACCTCCCCGAGAACCACCGCTTCGCCATCCCCGGCGGTTGCCACTGGGACGACATTCGCGCTGTCACCAGCGACATCGGCTCCACGGTTCTCAAGGCCATGCGCGCCATCGAATCCGCCAACCCCGACACCCTGCCCGGCGTGTTCGGCGACGGCGACTGGGGCAACAAGAACCTGCTGCCGGACTCGACGCTGTCGGATCTGATCGAGCACTTCTCGAGCAAGACGCTCTCGATCGCCAATCTGCCGGAGGACGAGCTCGGCAACGGTTACGAGTACCTCATCAAGAAGTTCGCCGACGACTCCGGCCACACCGCGCAGGAGTTCTACACCAACCGCACCCTCGTCCATCTGATGACGCTCATGCTGGAACCTCAGCCGGGTGAGTCGGTCTATGACCCCACATGTGGCACCGGCGGAATGCTCATCTCCACTGCCGCCGAGATGAAGCGCCAAGGCAAGGAGTGGCGGAACCTACGCCTCTACGGCCAGGAGCTCAACCACGGGACCTCCGCTATCGCCCGCATGAACCTGTTCCTGCACGGCATCACCGACGGCCACATCGCCCATGGCGACACCCTCGCCCGGCCAGACTTTCTGAACTCAAAGGGTGACCTGCAGACCTTCGACGTCGTACTCGCGAACCCACCCTACTCCATTAGGGCATGGAATCGAGCTGCGTTCGCCAGGGACGCCTACGGTCGGAACATCTGGGGCGTTCCGCCCCAGAACGCTGCGGACTACGCCTTCATCCAACACATCACCAAGAGCCTGGACCCCAAGACCGGTCGTGCCGCTGTCCTGCTTCCTCACGGCATCCTTCACCGCCTAGCCGAGGCTGAGGTACGTCGCGCGATGATTGAATCTGACCTGGTCGAGGCGGTCATCGGGCTCGCACACGGGCTGTTCTACAACTCGGGCATGGAAGCGATCGTCCTCGTGCTCAACGCCAACAAACCCGTTGAGCGCCAAGGCCAGGTGCTCTTCATCAACGCCAAGAACGAATATTTCCGCGAGGGGGTTCAGTCGTTCCTGAGCGATGCGCACCAGACGAGGATCCTCGACGCCTACCGGCACTTCTCGCCTGAACTCGGCTTTGCCGCCGTCTCCTGCCTCGACGAAATCAGGTCCAAGGGGCACACGCTCGCTATCCCCGCATACGTCCCAGTAGCACGAGCGGCCGCCGGAGAGGCGGACTCTCTAAGCGTCGCCGATGCAGTCGCGGCATGGCGCTCGGCTTCCGCCGCGGCCGACGTCGCACTAGACGATATCCAAGAGTTGCTTGCGGGCGGGACCAAGTGAATCTCAACCTAGACAAATCCACCTGGAAGCGCGTTCGCCTTGGCGACGTGATCCACCGATCCCGAAAGCAAGTGGATCCCCTCGCAGAGGGCGTCCAACGCTACGTCGCCGGCGGCCACATCGACAGCGATTCGATCACCATCGGCCGTTGGGGTGACCCGACAGATGGCCAGATGGGTTCAACCTTCCGGTACGTCTTTGGGCCGGGCCAGGTCCTCTTCGTCTCTGCCCGTCCTTACCTGCGCAAGTCCGGGGTCGTCGACTTCGCCGGTGTCGTGGCCGACAAGACCTACGTTCTCGATGCAATTCCCGAGAACGGGCTCCTCCAGGAGTTCTTGCCGTTCCTGGTCTCCTCTGACCCATTCATCGAGTACGCCAACAATCAGGCGACCGGTTCGATGAACCCACGGTTGCTGTGGGGACCGCTCCAGCGATTCGAGTTGGATCTCCCTCCTCTTGATGAACAGAAGCGAATCGCGGACCTTCTCTGGGCGATCGAACGGCACCGGTCAGAAGTAGTGTCTTCACGGCAGCGAGCGAATAGTCTCCTTGAGAAGGTGCGCTCTGCAATGTTCGATGGCGACGAGGATGGCGTCATGGCGAACGAGGTATTCGAAATCACGATTGGCCGGCAACGATCACCGAAGCATGAAGTTGGCGATCACATCGTCTCCTACCTCCGCTCCGCAAATGTCACTCTCGGCGGCATCGACGTCTCTGACGTCAAGTCGATGAACTTCACACCAAGAGAACAGGCGAAGTTCTCACTTCGACCCGGCGACGTACTCGTCTCGGAGGCGAGTGCCAGCGCACCTTCCGTCGGAATGCCTGCCGCCTGGAATGGGGAACTGTCCGGGGTGGTGTGCTTCCAGAACACGCTGCTGCGCTATCGGGCAATCGAAGGTGTCACCTTGCCCGCCTTTGTCGAGCAGTATTGCAACTGGGCATTCGAGACCGGACAGTTCTTGGCCGCAGCATCGGGTACGAATATTCGGCACATCGGCGTCGGTGGCGCCACCTCAATGCGCCTTCGTTGCCCACCCTTGGACGAGCAGAGGGCGTTCATCGCCGACACTTCCGCTGCGGAAGCGTCAGTTCGGGCTATCGAATCTGAATTTCTTGCGCTCAAGTCCCTCTCAACGGCAATTATGGCCGAGATCTTTGGAGGCAACTGATGGCCCAGTTCAACGAGGCCAACTCGGTCCGCGACTTCATCCGCGACCTGGTGAAGTCGATCGACATCCAGTTCGTCCCGGGCAACGAGCTGCCGCGAAGCACCGACCAGGTGCTGCTGGAAGGCATGGTGAAGGCTGCGCTCATCCGGTTGAACCCGGAGATCGGGGCCGATCCGGAAAAGGCCGACGAGGTCATCTACAACCTCCGAGCGATACTGATTGCCGCCCGCACGAGCCCGCATCCGGTGGTCGCCAACGGAGAGTTCATGGCTTGGTTGACCGGTCAGAAGTCGATGCCGTTCGGCCCGAACGGCGAACACACAACCGTCCGACTGATCGACTTCAACCACCCCGACGAAGACTCGTCAAACCAGTGGGTGATCTCGACAGAGGTCACCTTCAAGCAGGGGCGGTTGGAGAAGCGGTTCGACCTGGTGCTGTGGTGCAACGGGTTCCCCCTCGTCGTCGGTGAGGCAAAGACGCCGATCCGGCCGGCGTACACGTGGATCGACGGTGCCGCTCAGATCCACGATGACTACGAGCAGAGCGTGCCGCAGTTCTTCGTGCCAAACGTCTTCTCGTTCGCAACAGAAGGCAAGGACTTCCGCTACGGCACAGTCGGTATGCCCATCGAGCTCTGGGGGCCATGGCGCGAGGAGGCTACCGACGACGACGCGCCCGCCAAGATCGGTCTCGTGGCGGTCGAGGATGCCGTCGAGGGTGTCCTGAAGCCGGCCGCGGTGCTGGACTTCCTGCGGTTCTTCACGATCTACGCGACCGACAGGAAGCACCGCAAGATCAAAATCATCGCCCGCTTCCAGCAGTTCCAGGCGACCAACCTCATCGTCCAGCGCGTGCTGCACGGCCAGATCAAGCAGGGACTTATCTGGCACTTCCAGGGATCCGGCAAGTCACTGCTGATGGTCTTCACCGCGCTCAAGCTGCGGGCGATGGCGGAGTTGACGAACCCGACGATCCTGATCGTTGTCGACCGCATCGACCTCGACACCCAGATCACAGGAACCTTCAACGCATCCGACGTGCCCGGGCTGGTGTCGACGGACTCGCGAGCTCAGCTGCAGACCTTGTTGAGCCAAGGAGCCCGAAAAGTCATCATCACGACGATCCACAAGTTCGGCGAGGCGCCCGGCGTGCTCGACTCCCGCGACAACATCATCGCGATGGTCGACGAGGCCCACCGCTCGCAGGAGGGCGACTACGGGCAGAAGATGCGCGAGGCCCTGCCGAACGCGTTCCTCTTCGGCCTGACAGGCACCCCCATCAACAAGAGGGACCGCAACACCTTCATGTGGTTCGGCTCGCCCGAGGACGAGGGCGGCTATCTGTCGCGTTACTCCTTCCACGATTCGATCCGTGACGGCGCAACGCTGCCGCTACACTTCGAACCGCGCCTGTCGGAGATCCATATCGACCAGGAGGCGATCGACGCCGCCTTCGAGGAGCTCGCGGCCGACCGGGATCTGTCAGAGAGCGACAAGATCACACTCTCGAAGAAAGCCGCCTCGATCGAGGTCCTCATCAAGACCCCGTCGCGCATCACCAAGATTGCTGCCGACATCGCGGACCATTTCAGCGCCAAAGTCGAACCGGAAGGGTTAAAGGCACAGGTCGTCGCCTACGACAGGGCGTCCTGCATGGCCTACAAGGAGGAGTTCGACAAGCACTTCGGCCCCGAGACATCGACGATCGTCATGTCCAAGTCCCGCGGCGACTCCCCTGACGTGGCGAAGTGGACTCCTGACGCTGAAGACCTGGAGCAGGTCCTCGCGCGCTTCAATGATCCAGCCGACCCACTGAAGATCATCGTCGTCACCGCCAAGCTCCTCACAGGCTTCGACGCCCCGATACTCTACTGCCAGTACCTGGACAAGCCGCTCAAGGAGCACACTCTCCTCCAGGCGATCACACGCACCAACCGTGTCTACCCGCCGAACAAGACCCATGGCCTGATCGTGGACTACCTGGGCATCTTCGACGACGTCGCCAAGTCGCTGGCCTTCGACGAGAAGTCCGTGCGGCAGGTCATCTCCAACATCGAGGAGCTCAAAAGCCAGCTTGCACCCGCGATCGCCGCCGTTCTGGTGTTCTTCCCCGGGGTCGACCGGACAGTGGGCGGCTACGAGGGGCTCGTTCAGGCACAGTCGGCCGTTGCCGACGACACCACCAAGGACGCGTTCGGACTCGCGTATAGCATCGTCTCCCAGCTCTGGGAGGCCCTCAGTCCCGATCCGATGCTCGCGCAATACCGCGACGACTACCGCTGGCTCACCGACGTCTATGAGTCCGTCCGCCCCTCTGACATCACCGGCCGGCTGGTGTGGCACGCGCTCGGCGCGAAGACGGTCGATCTCATCAACGAGCATGTGCAGGTCGAGATCCCACAAGGGGCGGAAACTATCGTGCTGGATGCCCAGACGATCGAGGACCTCATGCTGGGCAAGCGCCACGACATCCCAGCCGCAGAGCTCGAGAAGCAGATCACTGCCCGGATAGCCCGGCATCTGAACAACCCAGTCTTCGTTGAGCTCGGGCAGCGTCTCAACGCCCTCCGCGACAAGTACACCGACATCCAGCAGTCAAGCCTCGATTTCCTCCGCGAACTGCTCGAGCTCGCCCGTGACACCGTCGCCGCTGAGAAGACCGTGAACGAGGTCCCGAGGGAGGAGCAGGGCAAGGCCGCGCTGTCCGACCTCTTCGAGGCCCTCAAGACCGACGAGACACCCATCATCGTCGACAACATCGTCAACCGGATCGACGAAGTTGTCCGAGCTATCCGCTTCGACGGGTGGCAGTCCACCATTCGGGGCGATCAGGAGGTCCGACAGGCCCTCCGCAAGACCCTCTACGTCCAGTTCAAGATCCGCGACAACGACGTCTTCGAGAAGGCCCTCGGCTACGTCCGCGAATACTACTAGTCGATCCGAACGGCTTCGACCATGGGCCCAGCGCAAGGTCTGGTGGCGTCAGCTCAGAACGTCCCTTGGTTGCGCGCGCTGGAGCTCACGGTAGATGGTGGCGCGGGAGACGTCGAAGAGTTCTGCCAGCTCCGTTTGGGTGTGGGTGCCGGCAGCGTGGACGGCGAGTAGGTGGCGACGTTTGGCGGCGGTAAGTTTGGGTTGCTTCCCGCGGAGCTTGCCCTTGGCTTTCGCGATCGCCATCCCCTCGCGGGTTCGCATCCGGATCAGATCGGCCTCGAACTCTGCGACCATGCCAAGGACGTTGAACAGCAGCCGGCCCACGGGATCGGCGGGATCGTAAATCGATCCGCCAAGGCTAAGCGCAACGCCCTTCCGTGTTAGTTCGTCAGCGATATCGCGGGCGTCTGGAAGAGAGCGTGCCAGGCGGTCGAGTTTGGTGACGACAAGAGTGTCACCGGAACGCACCGCGGCCATCGTTTCGCGGAGACCTGGTCGGGTCCTGTTGGTGCCGGTGAGTCCGTGGTCGACGTGGATGTTCTCGGGGTCGACGCCGAGTGCAATGAGGCCTTCGCGTTGGGCGGTGAGGTCTTGGCCGTTCGTGGAGACGCGCGCGTATCCGATTTTCAGTGCAGTCACTGGCCTAGTGTTGCAGTTATGGAACCTTGAGTTCTTGCGGGGCTGCTCCAGCTATCCATGGAGCCACTGCACCGTTGCTTATCCTGCACGCTACTCACGGGTCGTTTGAAAGAGGATAGTTCCGGAACGGTCTCCCCCCGCGTGTCGCCATCTTTCGAAGGGCCGTCCCTGCGCGTTCCACTTCCTTGGAGGTGGAACACCCGTCGCAGACGTATTGTGGTTAGCTTCACTCGTGGAAAAACCGTCCACGAACGTGAGCGAGAGGACGTCAGAGTGAGCTCACGGAGTTCGAAAGCGCGGCGCGCGGCGCACGCCGCGAAAGTCACGGCCCGCAGCGCGCAGAGTTCCGGCATGATCAAGTGTTACGTGGAGCGCTTCGAACACAATGACGGAACGCCTGACCTCCGCCTTCGTGAGAAGTTGACCCGGCGGACGGTTCGGGTTCTTACTGACCAGCGGATGCTTCAGTCGTTGTCGCCACTGTCGAACCTTCTGCAGGACTGCTATGCCCACGGCGGGGGGCTTATCGAGCCTCGGAACCGCAAGGAGCATGTCGCCATCGTCGCGCCAATCTTTTCTCAGAACTCGCAAGAGATCGCGGTGCTGCTCGGTAACAAGCTTTCCGTGTCTGTTAACATCTTGTCCACGCGAATAACCTCTCCGCCCCTCTCCGTCTGGTGCTACGTCGAGGAGTACCCGGGCGGGAATGGGAGTCTCGGCCTTCGACTCCGGCAGAAGGTCACCGGCCGAAAGGTCGAGATGTACGGCAAGACTAAGAAACACTTGACCGAGTTCCTTGCCAGCACGCTCTTTACTGGCGCGTCCGAGCTCATGCCAAACCTCTATGAGAAGGACGGATACGACGACTACGTTCTGGTGTCTGGCGGGACTGCCGTGGACTCCTATGATGTGCTTCTCTTCAAAGGCGGCGCCGAGCTCACATACCTGCTCGGCCCGACGCCGGATACCGCGTACCGGGACGCGTTCCGCGTTCTGGAAGAGGAGTCTGCGGCCGCGGCACACTCACGTACAGCCATGGCGCATTTCGAGAGAGGCCTCTACCGCGAGGCCGTGCTCTCCGCACGTCTCGCGGTCGAGATGGCCAGCGGCGGGCGTGCTGCGGATGTGAAGCGTCGTCTCGCCGGGGCACCCCAGGTTGTTTCGGCAGCCGGCGACGCCCTTTATGCCCAGCGCCATGTCGCCGTCCATGAGGGCGGCACAAGAGTCGAACAGCAGGACGCCCTGGAATCTATCCGCGCGATGAATCACCTCCTTGACTATCTGGAGCTGAAAAGCGGCAAGCCGTAACTGCCCAGCAGCGTGAGCGCGGCCAGCCGCGGGTCGTCGTAGATCAGTCCCATGGCCCCACGCTATACGCAGGCCGGGTTTAGTTGTCGGTGATGGACTCCAGCAGCCACTGATCCGACAACGGATCGCGCCGCAGGTCAAAGGTCCGCAGGACGGAGTTCGTGCTGAGGCGGACCTGCAGGCGCCAGTATTCGATGCTGACCAGGTCGCCGCTGCCGACGGCCGCGGTGCTTTGGGTGTCCCACCAGGAGTCCCGGTCGAACCAGTGCACCGGTTCGGCGGCCACGGCCCAGATGCGGCCCTCGTGCCGGACGGCCAGGGGAGTGCCGGCCGGGGTGAACCGGACGTCCACGGGGACGTCCAGGGTTGTTTCATTCAGTGTTGCTGTCACGGTTTACACGTTCTCCCAAGTTCCTGCTCATCATTTCTTCCCGACGGGTGACCGCCGAACTCCACACCCAGGTCCGGTAGGTCACCGGACCGTCTTTCCATGTCACTTCGACGGCCTTGGCCGTCCAGGCGTATACCTCGCCGTCGACCAGTTCGGCGCAGTTCGGGAACCGGATCCATGCCTTCACCGGGATCCCGGGGAAGCCGTTCTTTGCGGGGAAGTGCTCGAAAGCGAGCTCTTCCACCGTCAGTCCGATCGGGCCGGCCCGCCGGGCATACTGCGCCTGCAGCCTGCTCGCCTGTTCCGGTCCCATACCACCACTTTCGAATATATATTCGAATAGACACGCCGAAGAAAAGCGGGACCATGCGGTATTGCTCCTGATGCATGGGCCACGCGGATCTAAGTATGGAGGGCGGCTACGACAATCAGCGATCCGGGGGTTCTGGCCGTCTTCGGCCGGACGGGTTGCACGCCAGCGGGGACAGCCCGAGCTGTGCGGAGGGCTCCACCTGCCCCCAATGGGCACAACCCGGCGGAACAGCGTGCTGTTGTTGACCGGATGCCCGGCGGTGCCTTAAGCGAAGGTATGAGGAAGCCTCCGCGCGAATCCAGGGACTCAAGCTTGGAGGCTCCCGGCTCTCCAAGCTGGGGGGACTGGAGAGCCTCAAAGAGTCTAGCGGCCGGCGGAACGTTTCTGGGGAGTCTGCCGGTACGCCGCAGGACCCGTGTCTATTGCCGGAGCGGGCGGCCCCGGGTCCTTCCGGTCCGCCAACCGGGTGCGGCACAGTCCAGGAGCCTGAGCTTTTCGGCGTCGAGCCCGCCGCGGCGGTGCTTTTGCCGCTGGACGTGGATCCACACCCCGAGAGTGTGTTCGCGCTCCGAGTCAGCCTGCTGGTGGCGGGGCCAGTCGTTGCCTTCGGCGCGGAAGTCCGCCAGCTGGGCGAGCCGGTCATGCCACCTGGCCTCATCGGCCGCTGCCCTGGGATTGCCGGCCCACTCCGGGACCCGGGCCAGGCCGTCCCTGTAGGCCGGGGACAAGGTGCCCTTGGCTGCTTCGCGCCGGCGATCGGACAGCCACCGGGCCATCGACCGTTCCTCCTTGTCCCCGGAGCGGTCACGGGGGAACCGGCCCTGGGCCATGATCCAGGCGATGACCTCGTCCATCCGGGCAAGGTCCGCGGGGGAGGGCCCGGTCTGGGTCACCGTGGCAGCCTGGTGTGCGGGCTCGAGTCCGGGGTCCTGGCGGCGGGCGATGACCAGGTGGTAGCCGACGGTAGCGGGTTCGGCGCGCACCAACTCAGCGATGCGTTGCCGGCTCAATCCGAGCCGGTACATCAGTACCCATTCCGCGTCAGGAGCGCGCCGTAGACGTTTGTCCATGATGAGGCTCATCCTGCCACGGAGGGCTGGCCCAGCGGGGCCCCAGCCGTGGCGCAGCACCGGTGCTGCCAACTGGTTCTGCCTGGTTTCCGCTGCGCTCCAACCAGTTATCGGGCGTCCGCTGGCGCGGCCGGCTGTTGGGTCCAGTGCTTCCGTCGCAGAGCTCCGGGATCCCTGGCCCTGTTGTTTACGTCTTCGACGTTTTTGGCTGCTGTCCTTCGGATCGTACGTGCCCGCTCCGGCCCGTCTAGCCCCTCCTTCGTCGGGGCCTGCGGTGCAGGTAATGTCCCTGCGGCGCTCCTTCGGCGCTTATTTCCTTCGGACACCCCCTGCCCCTTGAGCCTGTGGGTAGACAGGCCTCCGTCGGGCACAGCTCCGCAAGCTCCGCCAGCAGCCAAAAAACAACGGGGGAGGGGAGCTGGCCGGTGACCAACCGCACCCCACCCACCGGAATCCTCTGCAAAAGGAGCAACACCATGAACACCAACCCCCACCCTCGAAATGCTCGACCCCGCCACCCTGACCGTCGACATCAACGTCCGCAAAGACGCGGCCCTGACCCCGGACTTCATCGCCAGCATCAAAGAACACGGCGTCATGGAACCAGTGATCGCCCACCGCAAAGAAGACGGCACCGTCCATGTCCTGATGGGACAGCGCCGCACCCGCGCCGCCGTCGAAGCCGCCCGGCCCCAGATTCCGGTGATGATCATCGAATCCCCCGAGGAAGCCGAACGCACCGTGACCCAGGTTGTGGAGAACATCCAGCGGGCCGAGCTGACCGAAGCGGACGAAGCCGACGCCTACCACCAGCTGTCCCTGATCGGTGTCTCGGCCGCCGCGATCGCCAAGAAGACCGGCCGGACCAAAACCACGGTCGAGGGTGCACTGAAGGCCAAAGCCTCCGACGCCGGAGCCGCCGCCCTGGGCAAGGGGTACACCATCGATGAAGCGCTTATCATGGCCGAGTTTGAGGGCGATGAGGAAGCGACCGAGGAACTGGAGTCCGTGATCGCGGACGAAGCCGACCAGCTCCTGCACGTCGCCCCGCTCCTGCACGACCGCCGGGCCAGCGAGGCCGCACGTGCCGCGCTCGTTGCCGAGCTTGGGGCGGCAGGCAAGACCATCGTGGAGGACGCCGGGTACTACGACGACGACGAGAACCTGTACGTCAGCTCCGCCAAGCGTGCCGACGGGGAACCGGCCACCGACGAGGATGCCAACGCCTACAAGATCAGCACCGATTACCGGGGCCAGCACACCGCCAACCCCGTCATCACCGGCTGGAAAGACCTGGGCTTCACGACGCGCTACGCCCGTTACGACGGGGGCACCCAGTCCGAGAAAGGCCCGATGACCGAGGACCAGAAAGCCGAGCGGAAGACCCTGATCACGAACAACCGCGAGATGGAAAGCGCGACCAAGGTTAGGCGCGAGTTCGTGAAAACCGTGCTCTCGCGGAAGACCGCGCCGAAGGGCTGGCAGTACTTCACCGTCCACGCCATCACCCACCACTCCGAAACGGCCAGCGGCTACGACGGCAAGGTCGCCACCGAAATGATCGGAGCCAAGACCGGGGAGGACACCGACCGGTGGGGCTGGAACCCGCTCCGGGACCACACCGCCAAAACCACCTCCCGCCCCGAGTTCTCCCTGATCGCACTGATCTGCGCCGGGTACGAGGAGACCATCCAGAAAGACTCTTGGCGGTCCGCCGAGAAGCGACACTTCGACTACCTGAACCAGCTCACCGCTTGGGGTTACACCGCCAGCGCCGTCGAAAAAATCATCCTCGACAAGCACACCGCCGACACCGAATAACTTGAAGTGGGCCGGGCGGCTGATCTCTTTTTGCAGAGCGAAGCAGAAGGTCCCGCACCGACCAGCGCGGGACCTCCAACACCTACAAGGAAGGTATGCTCTCGCTGATCCGCCTTCGCGGACTTGCGTGTTCTCTTTAAAGCCAGCCGTCAATGAGGACTGCTAGAACACAGGACAGGGCAGCGACACCCAACAAAACCATGCCCGTCTGGATCCACCGGTACTTCTTATCTACGACGAACGACACAGCTTTCACCTGATCCAAGATGGCGCTGCCCTCATTCTTAGCCGTCCCTTCCAGGCCCCTCCGGAGCTCTTCTGGGGACAACCCAACGACGTCTCCGAAGTAAGCGACTATCCCAGGGCGGCGATTGGACCGATACTTCGTGCGGGGAAAGACGGCAGCGGCGAGAGCCAGTGTTCCGAGGGAACCGACAGCTGTCCCTGACCACCAAAGCCACTCCACACAGTCCTTCAGCTTGGTAGGATGCCAGGTGCCGGCGAGAAATGCGGCCAACAGCGCGCCGATGATTATGCCAGTAGCTGCAAGCAGCAACGACGCCTTTCCATCGGCGCGACCCAGTTCTTCGCGAGCCTCGCGCAGAATGTTTGAGGCAAGCAGGAGATGAGGAGGCTGTTGCGGCGGCTCTTTACCCCAGCCCATCAACGTTGGCCCGATCGAGGCGAAAAACGAGGGTCCCCTCTCAGGACTTGGACCTCCTCTGCGAGGCTCTTACGCAGCTGTTCGCGTTCCTTCCGCGCTTCAACCTTTGTTCCTTCTGAGCCTGAGGCAAGCAGGGTCTGCTTGCTCCTCAGCCTTTCTGGAATATCTGAGCGGTACGTGGCTCCCTGCAAGATGGCGTTGCAGTATTCTTCCCTGTGGTTGATACACCAGCCACTCTTGAGTGCCTGGCCAAATCTTTCAGCATCCGGAATCTTGTCCAGGGTCTGCTCCTCCCAGAGCAAGGACGGCTCGCCTCCTTTAACTCCGCCATTACATCCACAAGAGAATACAAGGTAGTCGTTCCCCGCAACGGCGTCCCACACACTGCCCGTCACCAGGGTCTTACCGGGTTCTGTCTGCTGTGCAGCCTTGGCGGCATAGTTAACCGGTCGCCCAGCCCAAACAGGCTCCTGCATGTCCAAGTGCCTAGGGAGGCCAACGCGTTTGGCCAAAATGGGCCCGCTCGCAATTCCGACTTTGAAACCCGTAGAAGGTGCCTCAGGCCACTTCGCCTTTAGCTGGTTCTCGAAGTCATCGCTGAAGGTATGGATAGAAATAGCTGCGCACAAAGCGCGCTCATACCGGCGCTCACCCCAGAACAAGCCGAAGCCGCCATCGCCCTGGATGTCCACAAAATCCGCATCAAGGGCGCCGAAGATCTGTACGACACCACCAACGCCAGCGTCATAGATGCTCGCCGTGCTGGCCGGCCGACGGCCCTTCTCCAAGTTTGTCGAAGACTTGAGATCGAACATGACCGTCACCAGGTCCGATAACCTGTGCCACTCCGCCTTGTCGACCGGAAGCTTGGCGACGTCGAATGAGCCGTCCTTGAGTACAACGGAGGGCATTCGCTCGAACTTCTCCGCCGTTCGCTCTGACAAGGTCTTCATAAGTATGTCCAACTCAAGCGCCATTTATTTCCCCTTCTTTTTTACAAACCTTAGTTGCTGGCACCGACACTCTCTGGGCGTGTCGAAGGACCTGATTCCTTTGCAGAGGGAACCAGGGCTGCCGTCTTTGTTGGCTCAAACTCCGTGGCGCCACAAGCCGTGCGCACCTAACTTGTCGCACGATGGAGGGGCAATTGCTCGTATAGTCGCAGAAGGCGAAACTGCCGACGCCGATGCGTCCACAGCAAGGAAAAAACGAATGCTCCCTGATTTTCCGCCCGTTCTTTATCACTACACGTCAACCGACGGACTGATAGGAATCGTCAGGAACCAAGAACTCTGGGCAACTGACATCGAGTACCTCAACGATTCTGAAGAACTCACCCACGTGTCGGCTGAGCTCACCGAACGGATCGACTCGAAGATCCTGAGTCTTGGCGGCGCTCAGATCCAGAACGACCGGGAGGATCCTCGGAGCTCTCAAATTCTCGTGCTGCTAAAGCTGCGCGAATACATCGGATTCGTGCAGGCGCACGAAAACGAGGAGAGGGCCTACATCACCTGTTTTTGCGAAAAGGACGACCTTCTCAGCCAATGGCGCGGGTACGCAGGCGCCGGCGGCTACGCGCTCGGTTTCAACTCCCTTAAGTTGGATCCTGTTCAAAGCGACGGGCTCTTTACCCCCCGAATGATGCGCGTTCTCTACGGAGCAGTGCAAGCGAGGGAGGCGCTGGATGAGGTGGTAACGAAACTGGCAGGCAGCCCCACCGCACACCCCGGAGTCCAAGCGTGGCACGAGGAGATTAACGTTCTGAGAATGCTCGCAACCGTCAAGAACCCCGGGTTCGCCGAGGAACGCGAATGGCGGACAGTGACCACCTCTCACTACAACAAACGAAAATATGGGGCCGCCGCATTTGCCCCTGAGAAGGAGCATTTCAGTCTAGAGTTCCGATCCGGAGGACTGGGAATCGTCCCATATGTGGCACGCAAGTTCCCTGCGGAGGCTCTTGTGTCCGTCACGATCGGCCCAGGCGGCGACAACCTACTGCGGCGAAGAGCGCTTATCCAGCTCATTGATGAGAGTTTGCCTGCCGAGGTAGCTTCCTCAGTGGAAATCAGAGTCTCGAAGGTCCCCTTCCGCTAACGTGCCCCTCAAAAACGACCGTTTTTGACGACCCGCCGACAAGGAGCCCGAAAAAGTCGAGATCGCCTCCTATTCTTGGTCAAAACCCGTTGCCGTAAACAAAGCGGGTCAGAACAGGATTAAGAGGGTTTTTGACGTGTCGCAGCCGCCAGGCAATGTTATTGGCTATGCCAGAGTGAGCACCAAGGACCAGTCAGTGATCTCCCAAGTCGATGCCTTGGTCGGAGCCGGCGCCGTCAAGGTCTTCCAAGAGCACGCCTCTGGTGTATCGCAGGCCCGGCCGCGATGGCAGGCATGTCTCGACCATCTCCAACCAGGCAACGTCCTGGTTGTAACCGACCTTACGAGGCTGGGGCGGAGCACCGCGGACCTCTCGTCGATCGTGGCCATACTGGGGGAGATGGGGGTCGGCTTTCGATCCCTAGCTGAACCTTGGCTGGACACAACAACCGCACACGGGCAGCTCATCTTTAATATGTTCGCTGCGCTTGCTGAGTACGAGCGGTCACGACTGTCCGAACGCACTCGGGCCGGATTGGCTGCAGCACGGGCCAGAGGCAGAAAAGGGGGGCGCCCCCGAGCCATGACGCCGGCGAAGGAAGAAGCGGCGCATCACCTTCGTACCCAGGAGAAAACGCTGCAGGAAATTGCGGCCGCGTTGGATGTTAGTCTCTCGACCGTTGTGCGGACCCTTGGTCCCCGGACTATGACGTCCGAAACGGTTGGTGAACGGCAGTGACCACCAGAACCGTTTCTTTCAGCGATTATCGCGACTGGATCTTTGCTGGCAAAGACAGAAGCTACGACAGGCATACAGACCTGCTCATCATCCATCGTTCAGACCTCGATCTATGCACCGCCACGGACCTGCAATGGGCTCTGCGGCGGGCGGAGGAAGTAGGAGGGCCGGAGCAAGTTCACGTCTCAGATATTGATGAGCGATACATCGGTATGGAAGGTATTCCCGTCGAACCAGTTGTGTTTGAGCTGGAGGAAGGGGCCCTCACCGTCTCGTTCACGTTCGTAGAGGAATTCCCGGATGCAGAGGAAGAAGCAGATGAAGGGCGCATGGTCGCGGCTATGCAACCCTTGCTGGCGCGGCATCGAGCGGCCCTTCTTTCCATCGATGAGGAGGACTATGAAGGCGTAGCCAGAATTTGGAACGTCCGGCTGGGGTTCAAGCTCACGGGACGCAAATTGGCGGCGTTGTTTAGAGCCGGCCAGGATCTGTTCGATCTTATGCAGGCGCTTGCCGGCGGAGATCCAACCCGAGAGACAGCTGGAAGTCTGGTGCGTGCCGGACGTGCTGATGTGCTGATCGGTCAGCCCGAAGGACATTGGCTTGAGGCAAAGAGTCAGCATTACGACCTTGCGACGGCCACCGGCCAGATCTCACTCGCTCAAGCCGTTTCCCGCTTTTGCAACAGCGAGGACGGTGGAATCGTCGTGGTTGGTATGACGACAAAGAAGACAGCGGCAGGGGAGCATATCCGCCAACTGAATCCAATGCCCGTTAGGCCCGGCATTGTTCGCAAGTACCACCAAGTGCTGGAAAACCGGTTGTTTCCGCTGGTTCGGGACCTTCGGATTAGCGCAGTTGAGGGCGGTCCAGGTTCAGAGATCATTCTGGTGGACATCCCTCCCCAGCCCGAGGAGCTGAAGCCCTTCCTGGTTTCTGGGGCCATAATCGACGGAAAAGTGGACGGGGCATTCATCAGTATCGTCCGGCGTAGAGGCGAGGGATCGGTTCCGACCACCGCTCAAGAGATACATTCGACGATGGTTGCCGGCCGGGCTCTCCTGAGACGCGGCCAACTTCCCCAGTAGGTGTGCCTGTGATGACGAATCATGGCTCCGGACTTAACGCAGGAGGACCCCCATTCCCATGGGGGTCCTCCTGGTGCCTAGAGCTGCGGCAGTGAGCCCCTTTCCGCTCCAAACGAACGGCTGGTACTCCCGCAGAAAAACTCAATTACCGGGGAGAGTGAGCTCTCTCGGCACTACGAGCGCACGTCGGCGCCGCTGGTCCTGCCGGCCGGCGGGGGTGGATAGGCCCCGCGGCCCAACTAAACCCAGGTCACCTGGAATGCGAGGCTCTACAAGTGCCGCACAACCCAGTTCCTGCTGCAAACTACCTCTGTGGAACTCGATAACTCGACCCTATCAGCCCATGGACGTCGAAACACTGATGATTGCTGGGAAGTCCAAATCGACCCGTGCTGTAGTTGATCACCTGCTCATGGCTTTGTTGACACAACACACCGTCTTAGTTGACGATTGACCCAGTCGTAAACCTGAGAAGTATGGAGGACTCTATGAGTACCGGGGAGCCCAACGTAGGAAACGCTCCGCCAGCAGGCGCTCAAGACGTTCCTGAGGAGCTGCTGGAGGTCTCGAAATCGCTCGCGAAGGCGCTTGACGAAGACTCCGGGAGACGCAACGCGATCCCGATTCGCAAGAGCTTTGTGCGAGCAGCGAAGGGTGCCGCAGACTCGCCTCCACTGGCTGAGCTCGTTAGAAGGGGCGGGCGCGGCGGTGGTGTGATCGTGAAGCTGTATCTGGCTCTGGTCTGGCGATGCTCAGGCGGGGCCTTTGACACGGATATCTCCGCAAGAACCTGGGCGAGACTCCTGGCGCTCGAAGACCCAAACTTCAAAGGCGCTCGGCGCGTTTCAAAAGCGATCAAAATACTTGAGGACTGCAAGCTGATCTCGGTGTTGCCGCGTCGGGGCGAACCGTCAGTCATCACCCTCCGGGATGAATCCGGAGATGACAGCCCCTACACACTTCCCTCCACCGCCTACTCATCGGAAAGACTGCCAAGGGACATCTATTTCAAAGTTCCGGCGACCCTGTGGACCGAAGGCTTTATCCAGCGAATGTCGGCACCCGCGGTGACCATGTTGCTGATCCTTTTGGCAGAGCAGTCAGGCGACGCCAACGCCGGGGACACCGATGGAAAGGACGTTTGGTGGAGCACCGAGAGGTTCCCTCAGCAGTACTCCGTCAGCCCTTCCATGAGATCCAGAGGAACCAAGGACCTTAGGGAGATGCACCTCCTCTACGTTGAACGGGCCAGCGTAGCTCCGCCAGGGAACAAACGAACCTTTGCGAGGGAGCGCGTTCGAAATGTGTACAGGCTTCAAAACCAGGCGCTGGTATATGGAGAGGAGAAACCCACCTCGAAGAAAGGGGCTACCAAGAAAGGGGCCACCAAGAAAAAGCCACCCACCCTCCAGCAGACCCTCGCCGCATGGGTTGAGGCGCAAAAAGAAGCTCAATCCTCCAGCTAGCTACATGCGGCTGTTAATGCGCGAAGTGAAACACTTGGAACGCAAGCACAACCAAGGCAAGAAATGAGAGCCGGTTCCCGCCGAGTCCCTCCGCCGCGGACGGCGCACCAGGGACGAGCTGCAACACCGGAATGAGGTGGATTGAGAATACCGAAACGGACAGAGGACGTGAACGAGAACCTAGGGCCGACGCCGGGACCCGTGTTTCCTAGGATGCTGACCTTGGAGCAGGTTCAGGAGGTCCTGAACGTCAAAGGCTCCCTCGTCTACTCGCTGGTTCGCAGTGGTGAGCTCCCTGCAGGCCAGTTCGGTGGACGCGGTGCGTGGCGGGTCCGCGAGAGTGACCTGATGGCGTACATCGATGCAGCGTTCGCGAAGACCGCCGAGCGCATCGCAGCCGGTCAGATCAAGGACGATGACGTCACCGCGGAAGACTAAAAAGAACACAGATACGACGAAGGCCGGCACCCTCGAAATGGTGCCGGCCTTCGTCGTACCTACCCACCGGAGCCGCTTGTGGTCTATGGCTGAAAAGAGCCAACCGGAGCGCCCTGCCGACGTCGGGGCGGCGTGTCTTGGATGCTTCTATATCCGTCAAGTCGGGCAGCTTGGGAATCGGCGGCTATCGAAGGAGTCTGTCAGTCCAGAGTGGTTGAGCCAATCAGGTGGATACATGGGGAAGGACCCGGAACTGGGGCTTCCACAATCGTTAGCCTTGATGCGTGAGTATGGTGCAACGAACGTTCGTGTTGGACGGTCTGGAGTACGAGTTCGTGGAGGTTCCCCGAACCACGCCGGCCAGCATGCCCTGGTTGGGAAAGCAAGTTGCAGCCGGCGGCCGCCTCCACGACCAAGCACACAGGCCCTTCCTCCGCGTCTTCCCGCATGGCGCCCGCTGCCGCGGCTGTCCTTACGCGGCCCCCGAACTTCTCCACGGCCCCTTGTGAGCAGCAGACGATTCGTGGTAACACCGATTCTCAGAGCAGTCCAGAGTGGGAAGGATCCCCCAATGGTCGACACCGTCATCACAATCGGAAGACAAAACCTCCACGCGAACTTTCGCAGCATTGACGATACCCCCACGGGCGATCTCCGCGAGATCTCATTCCCATGTCATTTTTCCGACGACGCGATCAATTCTGGGACGCTGCACGGGCCTCCTCCCAGCATCCGCGTCCAATGGTGGGGCACGGTCTCCCCGGCCGACCTACGAATCGAACTGATTCCTCCAGGCCTTCCTCCGGAAAGGCTCCTGGCTAGGATGCAACGGACGCTCGTCCCATGGACAGTAGAGCGAACCGGCGACGAAACGAGCGGCCAGTCGGCCCGTCCTAGTAGTAGCAGAACATCCAGGAGGCTCGTCATCGACGATCCGTTTGAGCATGACTGGGGGCTCGGTGGAGAACTGGCTCCCATCGACCCAGGAGATGGCCGCCCGCCGGGTAGCGGCGGGGGCGGGGGCGGAGGCCAGTCTTACACCCGCACCATAGATCCACGCACTGACCCGGTTGGCAGCTGGACGCTTCGTGTCCGGTACTTCGGAGTGGAAAACACCGATCTTTACTTCACAATCGAGTACCCCCACACCATTCAAGTTATCGAAGAGACGCGCATCGCTCAACGGCGCCCTCCAACACACGTCGAAGTTCATCTATGACACCATCATGCATCTTGCCGAGCGCGACCATGTGATGTACCAGCTCCGAGCGGACAACGACGCATTAATTGTCAAACACCACCGCAAGCCCGGCGTCCGGGACTTCCTAGACGACTTGAGCGACACGAACGAAGCTCCGGAAGATATTGAAATCGCCCGAGTGTCCACTGCGACAGACTTCTTGAACGATCTAACCGCCAGGGCGCCAGCGGCAGAGGCCTCGGACGATGCGGAAGAGAGTGGAATCCTCCCACATACCTCCTCCACAGAAGGGCCACCCGCCGTCCCGCACGAGCGAGGAAATTCACCAACAGTAGCCTCTTCGCATGATCAGACGCAGGACGCGAGTGACCATAAGATCGATCACATCGTCTTCCTGATGATGGAGAACAGGTCCTTTGACCACATGCTTGGTTATCGCGGTCTTGCCAACCAGGAAGTAAATGGGCTGAGCGGCAACGAGTTCAACAGACTTACGGCAGACATACCTCCATACCCCGTTTTCCATTACACGAAGACATACGGCATTCCGAGCCCGGACCACGGCATGGACGCGACGCTCGAGCAAATTGCCCAGGGCGCCATGTCTGGATTTGTTCAAAACTATGCAAAGAACGATCCCGGCAACGATCTGCGGCTGGTAATGAGTTACTACACGGGCCAAGAACTGCCTATGTACGAGTTCCTTGCCAACAACTTCGCAATATGTGACAGCTGGCACAGTTCTCACCCAGGCGAAACGCAATGTAACCGATTCTGCGCTAGCACGGGCCGAACACCTGAACTCGATAACCTCGACATTACTGACCCACGGATTGCCTACTACCGCGCTCGGACCGTGTTCGATGTACTCACGGAATCCGATGTGGACTGGGCATACGTCGAAGGAAATATCGGTTTCATTCGAATGTTCGATCGATACCGGCTCGACACTCAGCGGGTAATTCCATACCGGGACGACTCCGGATTGACATCAGACACTTTCATCGCGCGAGTCGAGCAGGGGCACCTGCCCTCGGTTACATTTATCGACCCCAACTTTATTGACATCCCTCCAGCTTGGGCCGCGAACGATGACTTGCCGCCAGCCGATGTGTGTCGGGGGCAAGAACTCGTTCGCGGATTGTACGACGTCCTCTCAAAAGCTCCGACATGGGATCGCACACTCCTCGTGATCACCTACGACGAGCACGGTGGATTTTTCGACCATTCCGTGCCAGCCGGGATGCCTGGCTCCGCGCACGAAACTCCACTGCCTCGCGTGCATCCAGACGGGGCCGACCACCTGGGCCTACGAGTCCCCACATTCATAGTGTCGCCATGGATCGACGCCGGGACAGTGATCAAAACACTGTTCGACCACACATCAATCATCAAGACAATCGTCGAGCGCTTTGCGCCGGCACAGTTCCCCATCGCCGACGTATTTGGCGAGCGCGCGGCCTCTGCGAACGGACTCCTTACCGAACTAAATCGGCCCACCGTAAGACAGGACAAACCCCCAATTCCCGGATTTGAATGCCACTCACGTACGTCTCCTCCTGGTCCAGCTGTTCAACTCGACCGGACCGACTTCGTTACCTCGATGAGGCTCCTCGGCCTGCCCCCTCTGTATCGCGGACGGGCCGTGATCTGATCACACCTGATGGGGCCGGGCACCCCAAGCCGCCGGAACACCGCAAAGACCCAATCTAAGCGGGCATCTCGGCGGCGGTAAGGGGAGCAACAATGCTACTGCCCGTGGACCGACGGCCGAGCCCCGCGCGGGCCGATGTGGGTCGTCCCTGCTGGAAGAGACCTGGCCACGGCGGCGGGGGAGGCGGCAGCGCTACGTCTTGGACCATGGGAAACGTTGCCGTTGGTGACCGGCAAGTATCCAGGCTGTGCATGCTCGCCGGACGCGGTGGTGAGTGAAGAGTCCCAAGGTTTCCTGGCGATTGTGTGCCGCCGGTCAGCTGGGTCCCGTCGTCCGGATGTGTGCGGGAAAAGCCCGAAGGAATCTCAATAGGGATTGTCAAGGACAATCGGTGCTCCCTGCCGGGCTTCACACGATACTTCCGGGCAATCCCACCGTCGCTGAGCCAAGCCGTCACCAGCCGGAACCCCATCGTTAAAGCTTCCTAGAAGGCAGCCGGAGCGATGACGATTTTCGGTGTGAATACGACCGTGTTGCTACCGTTATTGCGGTAAGTCGTCAAGAGTAGAACAAAATTGGTGACGTCAGTGGACGCCCATTCTCTCATAATTTCAACACTGGACGGGAAGTTATTCGGCGACGCCGAGATTCTCATCCATCGGCTGGCATTGAGATTTGCACCCCAGCTGATATTCCAGGTAGTTTCCTGATTTGCCTCGAGGGTTATCGACGGGCCGACACCCACGTTAACCTCTACACTCATCGAAGTCCAACCTTTCCCATAGAGCGAGCCATGCGCAAGGGCCGTCGCTCCTGCCCCGCATACCGCTCGCAACACGTTCCGCACGTCAACTGGTTGCGCGGGGCGTTCTGACTTGGATCTTGCCCCGGAGAAAATCAACCAGTCACAATCAAGTCAAACGGCGGGGCTCGGAACGCCTTCGGCCTGAAGACGACAGTATTACTACCGTTATTGTGGTACTCAGCAGCCATCCAGATAATTTGATTCTGGTCTGTATAAGACCAGCGCCTCGTAATCTCTATACTCGACGGAAAGTTATCCGGTGACGTTGCCAGCTGCATCGTTCTATACCGCGTGAAGAATGGTGAGTTATGCCCAAAACGTGCGGTTTCCCCAGGTTCGAGGGTGATTGCACCATACGTGAGGACATCGACTTCATCAGACATATTAATCAGCCCTCCGACGTCGCTCTACGGACGAGTGCCGGAGATGAGCCTTGCACATCCACTTTGAGCGAATTGTGCCGCTCTAAAGGGGTCATTTCTTCGTAATCCCCGGGAACGTCGAACTCTGCTGAGGCCTGCCCCGGCGAAGGCAAAGGTGTAAGCGAGGGTTCATCCGGGCCGCTTGCGATCTCTGCTGTGGCGATAATATTGCCGTCTCCGTCATATACTACGTGAATTCTCATTGCACTCCTTCCAGAACTCGCTGCAAAATCAGCAGAATGTACCCATCCAATCACCCGTCAATTAATTCGACCGGCAGGGAGACCCAGGTCGCGCAGAGCTCACCCTCGGGCGAGAAAAGGATCTGTTCGGACCTGTCATCTGCCGGCTTTGCGAATCCAACGAGTTGTGGCGCAAGACCCGGAAGTCCCTCGGCGAGGGACCATGCGAATTCCTCACCGCTGTACGACCTATTCGACATTGCAGCCTCCTTGGAAGGTTTCTATTCAGTGTGGACCCCTGGCGTTACTCGGGCGTTACGACCGGAACCGGGCCCACGCCGGATCCCTCAATCGGCCACGGGCACCACCCGGCCGCCCGGCCTGGCTGGCTTACTGATTCACAGCCAGGATGCTGACGCTGGAGCAGGTCCAGGAGATCCTGAACGTGAAGAGTGCACTGGTTTACTCGCTGGTCCGCAGCGGTGAGCTTCCTGCCGGTCAATTTGCTGGAAGGGGTGTGTGGCGGGTGCGGGAGAGTGACTTGGTGGCGTATATCGACGCGGCGTTCGTGAAGACCGCGGAGCGCATTGCGCCGGGACAGATCCCGGAAGACGACAGCCCCGCGGAATACTGAACAGGCTGCAGAACGAACGAAGGCCGGCACCGCGAAAAGGTGCAGGCCTTCGCCGTGTCCGCGTACCGGAACTTCCTGGGGGCAGTAGCGTGCTGCGGACTGGGCTGCGAGGTAGAAGGCGTTGAGGAGCCGGCGGTCGTAGCGTTTGGGCCGGTGGTTTTCGCCGCTGATGCGTCCGGAGTCCCGGGGAACTGGAGCCAGGCCGGCTACGCGGGCCAGGCGGGCTGCGCTGTCGTACGCGGTGACGTCGCCGCCGGTAGCGGCGAGGACTTCGGACGCAAGGAGCGTGCCGAAGCCGGGCATGCTGAGCAGGATCTCGGCGTGCTGGTGTTCTCGGAACCGGGCTTCGATCTGCCCATCGACCTTCGCGACTTCTGCATGAAGGTCCAGCACGCTGCGAGCCAGCGCGGTGACTATGTAGCGGCACTACCCTGAACCGGTTCAACCGGGACAAGGAACCGAGGAACGGGCGTCTGGTGTGTAGGGCTGGTCGTTGCCCTTGATGACCAGTCCGTCGATCCCGGTTTGGGGCAGGTCTTCAAACCACCTGGCCGCCTCGTCCGGATCCGTGGTGACGGGGGAGAGCGAGAGCGGAGGCGCCCACCCGCGGGCCAGTTCTTCCAGGAGCGCCCGCCGCTGACCCAGCGGCAGCGCCCTCGCATCATGTCCGGCCACGGACAGAACATCGAAGCCGACGTAACTGGCCAGAGTCTGACGCACCAGCCCGGGCACGGTCTTAGGGCCGGCACCCAGGCGCTGCTGCAATGCGGAGAAGTCCAGCCTGCCCCCGGCCCAGATCACGGCTTCGCCGTCGACCACGCACCTGGGCGGGACCTCTGACGCGAGGGCTGCAGCGAGCTCGGGGAAGTACCCGGTGAGCTCCTTGCCCTGCCTGGACCACAGGGTCACACCGGTATCGTCATGGAACGCGACGCAGCGGTAACCGTCCCATTTGGGCTCATAGGACAGACTCCCGGGCAACGCATCAGCTCGTGGCATCCTCGTGACGGCCCGAGCCAGGGCCACCTTCAGCGGGGGACAAGGCCCGCCGGCAGCCCGGACCCGGACGGCGGTCTAGCTACGGCCATCGAGGCCTTCCAGCGCCTCCACCTCGGCGGCGTCCAGCAAGGCTGCCGAGTCGTCGCCGGTGGCCCGGGCCAGATCGTCCAGGGATTTGAAGTGGACCCGGGCAAGGGTGATTACCACCAGCTCAAGGAAGGGGGTGCCGTTGCGTCGTTCCAGGCCGTTCCGATAGTCGAGCATGCGCCCTTCCAGGGCGCCGGGGTCCTTCGGATTCCTCCGCGGCGAGCCGCGTCAGCGTGAGGGCGGCCAGGTCCGGGTTGTCGTAGATGCCAGGATGGCGATATGGCTGCGCCTGGGGGCTGCACTTCGACAGGGGCCATGAATATCCAGTTCGCCGCTCTGGGTGCCGTGGGATGGGCATTGACAATCGGCATTCGCGTGAAACGATAGTCCCGGTTGACATCTCCCACTCGTCACATTGGCGGTAATGCCATCGGAAGCGGGCCTGGTGCCGATCCGACAGATTCGAGTAGCTGCCTCCCGTAGCCGGCCCGTTTCCGCCGAACGATTCTCGTGTTGGGCACCGCTAGCTCGCTAGCTGTGATTCACATAAAGGCGAGGGGGGCCGTAGTGATTCTTAATGGTGATTCGGCTAGCGGGCATCCACATGGCACTGGCGAACCAGACAGCGACGCGCAGGATCGCGAAGCTCCGAGCGCATCGGGTGAGGTGATTGGTCTACCCACGGCACTGGGCGTCGGTGTCCAGCTAACCCTCCTCGAAGCTGGCAGGCGAGTTGCCATATCCGACGGGACACGCCTAACGATCTACCAGCTCACCGCCAGCGGCCCTGCCATACTGGCGCGTCGCGCATTCGATCACGAGCTGTCCGGTGAGATCACGGCGATCGCCGATAGCGCACTAGGCCCAGTCGTCGCGGTCGCACACGACCACGCAAGTACCCTGCTGCTGTTGACCGACGGCGAGCGTCAGGTAGTCGTCTACGACGCAGCTAACCCAATAACACATTTGGCCGCCACTGGCGCCGACGCGTATATCGTCGAGGAGGCTCATTTTCCAGTTCTCTTGCGAATCGGTCTGCGCGAACGCAAGACTCTCGCTCGAACCTCGCTCGAGCACAGCCAGGTTCGACTCGAACCACGCCAACAGGGAGGAGTCCTGCTCACAGACCGTCGCGCACGCGCGACGAAGGTTCTATCTGCCGCTTTGAGCGAAGACCGCGACGCAACGCCGTGGCAGTCGGTGTCCGTCCACCAGCGCGGGACGCCATGCAGTTGCCAAGAGGGGGACAATCGCCCAAAGGGCGGTGGCTGCTACTCATGCGTTCCGGTCTGCAGCCGGCCAGCGCACCCGGGGGGTGTCGGGCAAGGTGAGCCGAGTGGCCAACCGTCGGTTGGGACCCCCGGCGGGCATCCGGGCCGTCAGCCTGGCACCGGCGACGTCGCCGTGGAGACGCCGCAGGGCGGCGTGGTCACCGGTGACGGCGCCCGCGTCGACCACCACCCTCCGAATGGGATCGGGAAGGGCCCCTGCGGGCGCAGTCTTCTCTACACTGTCGACACGCTTCGCCGCGTGGGCGCCTACTACCTTGCCGCCGATGCCGGCGCCCACACCATGTCACTGCTCTCCGACGACATGAACCTTCTCTTCGAGTGGTCGGGCGGACGCCACGGCATCCACGTCGCCGCGGCGCCGGATTCAGCGGTCATGCTGAGCCTGCGCGGCAGCACCGAGCGGTGGAGCTTCACCGACGTGCACGCCGCCGCCACCCGGTTGCGCCCCGAGTTGAAGCGTCCCGTATTCGTCCCGATCGAATCAAAGACGTTCTACGGCAGCGAAACCCACGTGATGTCGTACGGCCAGCCCAGCGCACCGACCAAGATCAAGGCGCTTATCCTGCCGGTGATCGAAGGCGACCAGACATACAGCTCACCGGATCTGGCCGGGTTCACCGCATACATGACGCGCACCGTGGGGCCCCGGCTGCGCGACTACTACGACGAGAACTCTTTCGGCCAGCTCACAGACGTCAGCGTCGACGTCTTCGGCGGGAACGCCGGGCCCACGGGGAGACCGCTGAAGCTGCCTAGGCACAAGGTCGCCGACTACTATTTCCCCGATTACGATCCGGCCCGCGTCGACTTGATCCGCCCAAGTCTGACCGGCACCGAAACCGTGCAGTTCGACGGGCGTGAAAGCCTCGTACTGGAATCTGCGCCGCTTACCGGAGGCCTGCCGGCCAAGACGCTGACCGTGCCGTTCTTCGCGATCGGCTTCCGACGCGACATCGATCTGTACCCGGCGCAAATCAAGTTCGTCGGCACCGAGAAACTTCAGTTTGAAGTCAAACTTCCCGATGGCATGTCAAAAACCGTTACGTTGGTGTTCACGGCCAAGACGATTGACATCGCAGACGACGGTCAGGTCACCGCCAAGCTCAACGACCTCGCCGGCTACCTCGACGGCGTAATGGCCGCCGCCGAGACCGTTTCCGGCATCGCCTCCCGAGCGTTTGCCGCACCGAAAGTGGTGCGGATAGCGGCGGTCGGACTGCAATTCGGCGCGCTAGTCGTCACGTTCGCCGGCACAAAAACCGTAGGAGGAAAACTCTCCGTCACCTCATCTTCGGCCACACTGGCGGGCGCGGACCCGATCGGTCTGGCCAGCACACTGAGCGGCACCATCCCGGTCACCAATACGTTTACGCTGGAACGCTATCTCGACGTTGCAACACTGCTGGCACAGGAGGCCGCCGGCGCCGGCTATAACGAGCGCCGGCTCAGCCCACCGAGTGCAGCCTTCACCGGCGGCGCGCTGACGACTTCGTTCGCGATCTCTGATCGCTTCGGCGGTCCCGGTGCCACCGTCAATCTCAAGTCCAGCTCTGGCCTTGAATCGCTTTTCACCACAAGCAAAACCGTTCCCAACAGCGCCACGACGAAGAACCTCAAGCGATCGCTGCGCGACCGCGGTCAGCTCTACGAGGACGCGTTCAGCGCGGCAGTGCAACGGCTGCGAGACAACGGACGCCCCACTGACGCGTTCAAGGACTACACCGCTATCCTGGTGCTACCGGTCGAACCGGGGGCCCCCAACCCTTTCGACCCCAACGCGGTCCTGCCCTCCGAGCTGTGGAATGTCACCGCACTGTTCCGTCCGTTCGACCTCCGTGGCGCCGAAGACATCACCACTGTCGTCGACAAGACCGACAAGAAGGTACAGGCCCAATGCGCATGGGCGGCGATCTTCATGCCGAGCGGAGTTCCAGACACCCCGATGATCATCCACGAAGTCGGCCACGCCCTCGGCTACGCCGACCTTTACTTCCAAGAAGGGTACCGCGACGAGCTGAGCTACCTCGGCGACTGGGCCATGATGGATAACCATCCCGGCGAGCCGCATCACTGCGGCTATCACAAACTACAGTCTCGCTGGATTCCCGACGGCGCCAGCACCGAGGCCGACTATGCCAGAGTATTTCCCCTCGGGCTTCCCGACGCAGACCGGACCCGCACCTGGGAGCTGCTACTGGTGCCGCTTGAGGTGTGGCGCGACAGCCTGGTCGCATCTGCGCGTGCTGCCTTCGCGGTAGGGGCCAATACACCCGTCGTGCAGCTGGGATACATCGACTTCGGCGGCGACGGCGCCACCTTCGGCCTCATCGAGGCCCACCAACGCGGCGCCCGGTTCAGCCACAACTTGCCAGCGCCCGGCGGCGGTGTGCTGATAACCAACTGCATCTCCTGGACACTGGACCAGCGCTTCGCCACTAACAACTTCTACCGGCGCCCGGTGCAATGGCTCAACCCCGCCAACGTGCTGCACAACGCTGGTGACAGCTTCGACTTGGCGCGCGCGCCTGAGCTTCCCGTCAAGGGCATGACCGTCGAAGTCCTCGACACCAAGCTCGTCGAGGGCGACGCCAATGTGTACCGGATTAAGGTAACCCGGAAGAACGCGGAGTTCGTCGACCTTTATTTCGAAAATCCGCCCGTCTACTACAAGAACCCGGATCTGTGGGTGGATTGGCCGGGCGACAACAAGCCGACACCGCGCGACCTGACCCCTACCTATGGCCTCGGTCAACCCACCGACCAGGGTCAAACCGTCTATGTGCCGCCGACAGGTGTCGAAAAGCATTGGATGGTAGCGCGACTTCGTAACCGGGGGCAAGTTAAAGCGACCGATGTCAAGCTGAATTTCTTCTACTTCGAGCCACCCGGCGCCGGGGATGGCCAAAAGCCCATGGAGGTCAACAATCTCTCCGCGTATCACCTGATCGGGTCGACGACACAACCGGAGGTTCCCGGCGGCAACGCAGCACAGCTGGTCCTGCAGAATTGGGATGTGCCGGCGGGATTCAGTGGCCACACCTGCTTGCTGGTGCAGATAGAGGACTACCGCATCCCCGAGGATTCATCAGGCGCTGCGCTTGGCTCTGACGACGTATGGATCGCCAACAACCACGCGCAGAAGAACGTCGATAAGTTCGAGGCAACCAAGAACAGCCCCTACGCTCCAACCGAATTCGACTTCAGTGTGCGCAACGAGGGCGTGGGTCCGGAAGTGGCCTACCTCGAGCCAGACGGTCTCCCTGCGGGTATGACCCTCACCATTACTCCGCCGATACAAACTATTCCCGCCCGGTCAACCGTAAGGTTCCACTGTTTACTAGAACTCGATGATGCCGTCATCGAGTCCGGCTGCGCGAACGACCAGCGCTTCCGCATCCACGCCTGGCGTCAGGACCCAGAAAGCTCTGCCCGCTGGGGTGGTGTCGAGTACGAGATCCGTCCACGCCAACGCACACAGGCCACGTTGAGCGGTACCTGGGACGGTGCGAACAACGTGGTTTTCTCCGGCGTCGTGGCCCCGGACCCAGGCGGCGGAAGGGTACGCGTACGTGTTCAATTCGGCGATCACGCCGCCGAGTGGAAGACCACCAGCTTGCAGAGCGGAGGCGCCTTCTCGTGGGCAGGCGCGGCTCAGGGGGACACATTCATCGCCGAGGCGGTGGCCTGGTTCGACGGGAACCGGACTTTCAGCAGCGCACGCTCCGCGCCAGCACAAGCGAAGCACCCACCGGTCATCCATTGAACCCCAAAAGAAACTGCAAGCCGTCCTCTCCATGAGCACGAGGGGTGACCGCCGAAGGGACACGTCTGGGAATGGTCGTAGAGTCCCGATTGTCCGTCGTCGCGGCATTTGTCTTTGGGCAAGAGACGATCCCTTCTAGGTGTGCTGCCGCCATGGCGAAACGAAGTGCTAATCCAAGCTCCCAGAAATGACTGTGGGTGAGGAGCCGAAGCTCCGCACCTTTTGCGCGTGGTACGCCCCGAGTGTGAAATCGTCGGGCAGCCTCCCGGCGCCGAGTCGGGCGAACACCCGGCATCACACACCCCAGGTCGGCCCCCGTCAGGCCCTCCAGATGGGCCCAGGACAATAACGACCTCAAACCCGTCAGCCCGAATGCCGGTAACAGACCCCGCCGGAGCCTGCCGGGCCCGTTACTTTGCCCTTGCAGGGAGCCATGGCACTCGCACAGGCTGCGCGTTCCGTCGCGTAGATTCGTCTTAATCGGCCGAAGAGCGCTAGTCAATATCCATAACAGGTCTCTTGTCGCTCACATTCTCAGGTGAAGACACTAACCAGCGGTGGAGTGTGCTGCTATCATCCCGGTTATGGACAGGGGGATCCCTCCGGGGAGCGCGCGGATTTTTGTTCAGATTCCGGCCTACCGTGACAACGAGTTGGGTCGTACCCTGGTGAATCTCTATCGCATGGCGGAGCATCCGGAACGCCTGCGCACCGTCGTTCTTTGGCAGAAGGCCCCCGAGGACAAGCTCCCCCGCGATGTGTACGAGCTGCCGAACTTAACGATACTGGAGTCGCCGTACCAGCTCAGCCGTGGACCGAATTGGGCAAGGCATCTAATCCAGGCTGAAGCCGGAGGCGAGGAATTCACGTTATTACTGGATTCCCATCATCGATTCTCTCGAGGATGGGATGAGCTGGCGCTTCATATGCATGCCAGTCTTCAAAGAGCGGGGGTTAGCAAACCGCTTTTAACGGCCTATCTGCCGTCCTACATTCCGGGCGGAGGGTCCCGGGCGAGGCGTCGGGATGCTTCCAAGATCTATCCTTGGAAGCGGGACCAGGGGATTCTCACTCGACTAATCAGTTATCCCATTTACAATTGGCAGGCGCTTGACCAGCCAGTTTCGGCTGAGTATCTTTCGCTGCACTTTATTTTTGCCCGCGCGGAGTTCAATAGAGAGATCGCATTCGATCCGGACATTTATTTTTTTGGGGACGAGGTAGCCACCAGCATGCGCGCCTATACGCATGGTTGGGACATGTTCCATCCGCACCGGATCATCGGCTGGCACGCCTACAGCCGGGCGACACGCCAGCCACACTGGGAGACCCACCCCGAGTGGAGACAGGTCAACCAAGACTCCCTGGACCAGTTGCGTGCACTGTTTACCGAGTCGCCGCACCGCCGGCGCCTTGTGGGCTGCCAGCGCAGTGTTGGCGATTATGAAGCATTTATCATGCATCAACTGGTGGAGCCCCGATGAGTCTAGTCCAGGACGTTGCTCTCAATGGAATCGGCTGGGAGGAGTGTTTTCTTTCCTCGAAGCGATGCCGAAAGATCGTCGAGGAACTCAAATTTAGCCTCTGGCGGGAGAGCAAGGTCGTTGACAAGGGCGAAGGCGACTCCCTGGTCAGCTTTACCAGTAACAAGCGCCAGAGTGTCAGCGCCGATCAAGGCTGGTTCGGCCCGGAGTTGATGGCCCACCTAGTCAAAATCGAAAACCGGGTCTGTGGCCTGTTCGATACCGAGCCGTCCTATTTGGAGTTATGGCAGGCGATCCGGTACCGCAACGGTGGAAAGTTCGAGCTGCACCATGACGGTGGACTTTTTGGTGGTGAGGCCGCCGGCGAGAGGGCGCTGACATTCCTGCTGTACCTACAAGGGCCGAAGCAGGGTGGGGAAACGTACTTTCCGGAACTGGACCTGCTGATTCCACCTACGGCGGGGAAATTGGTGGTGTGGAATAATCTGCGTCCGGACGGAACCACCGACGACAGATTCAGGCACGCCGCTACCCCCGTGCACCGAGGACGCAAACTGGTGCTGACAACGTGGTCAAGACAGCGCCCAATCAGAACGTAGACGGTGCAATGCTGCGGGAGTAGGCTAGGGCCCTCGCGCCCCCGTGGGAGGGACGCCTTCTCAGGGGACAAATGATGGCAGGCGAAGAAGAACTTGTGAAGCGAGTTATTGCCAAGTATGGACCTGTGTTGGATCTGGATAATCGCCCTCAGGAACTGATCGATATCATCCGCACGTTTCAATTCGAAACAGAATTAGACGATGGCGGCTCACCTGGTGGTGTTCCTCCACAACCGCCACCACCACCACCACCTGGTCCCACAAGCTTTGAAGGAGAATCCGCTCGATTGGATGAAATCATGCGGGCTGTACTTGACATAGCTCGTCGGATTTCCAAGAGCAACAAGGATATCAAGGCGATCAGGGGGCACCTCGGCATTTAGGCGGCGACCGGCCCGCACGGCTGCATCAGATGCAAGCGCCGCCCTGGACGCACTGGCCGATTCACCGTGAGTATCCCGTGAGCAGGACGTCAGCCACACGTTTCTCCGACTAACCCCCAGATTATTCACCGTCTCGGCCCGGTAATGCATGTAGCCGCACGTGCTCACGAAAGTTCGCCTCCAAGGGGGCGTGGCGCTGCTATCCCACAGTTGATTTGGCGAGGGCGGGCGTTCGTGCCCCTGCGATATGCATTCGCGCACGAGGCCTGCTGAGGAGCAGCGACTGGCACAAACACTTACTGCCGGCGAGGGCGGCCTCGGGTCCTCCCCGTCTGCCATCCGGGAGCGGCGGCGTCCAAAAGCTTGACCTTCACAGAGTCGAGCTCGCCGCGGCGCCGTTTGAAGCGCTGGGTGTGGATCCAGACTCCGAGAGTGTGTTCGCGCTCTGACTCATAATCGTGGTGGCGTGGCCAGTCCTGGCCTTCCTCGCGGAAGTCCACGAGCTGGGCGAGGCGATGGTGCCAGCGGGCTTCATCCTCAACTTCCCTGCGGTTTTCGAGCCACCCCGGTACCCGGGAGAGACCGGAGCTGTAGGCCGGGTCCAGGGTGCCTTCGGCTGCTTCGCGCCGGCGTTCGGACAGCCACCGCGCCATCGACCTTTCGCCCCGGTTGCCGGAACGGCCTTCAGGCAGCCGGCCTTCGGCCAAGGCCCAGGCGACGACCTCTTCCATTCGGGCGAGATCCGTGGGGGAGGGGAACGGCACGGGTGCGGCGGCGGAGGCGGCCTGGTGCTCGGCCTCGAGCCCGGGGTCTTGGCGGCGGGCGATGGCCAGGTGGTATCCGACGGCGGCGGGCTCGGCGCGGACGAGGGCAGCGATGCGTTGCCGGCTCAGTCCGAGCCGGTACATCAGCACCCATTCGGCGTCCGGGGCGCGCCGCAACAGCCTGTCCATGGGCCCATCCTGCCACGGCCCTCCCCGCAAGTCGGGCGTGCACCCGGCCCTTGGGCACTGCTTATGGCGGTCCGCTGATGCGGCCGGTGGCCCGGTCTGGTGTGGGCCGGCCGTTGCAGGGCTTTGCCGTGCCCAAACTGTTGTTTTTGCCACCGTCGGGGCCTGCCTTCCGGGGTGGCTTCGGTGCCGGAAGTTAGGCCAGGTCGGGGGGCAGTCCCTGTCGTTGAGGCCGAAGTCCAGATCGAGGTCCAGCGGCGAGTTCAGCGGTCTCCAGGTGGAGGTGACTGGTGCGGTGGTCAGCGCGCGGGAGATTGGCATCCGGTCTGGGGCTACGAGCTGGTCCAGGTTCAGGCCTGTCAGGGCGGCAATGTCTCGGACGGGGACCTGGAAGGTGCGGAACGGGCCGAGCGGGGGAGCCTCGTCGATGGCGCCGGGCCGCGGAACGTCGGGCAGGTTCGCGAGCTCGGGTGTCTGTCCACGATGTAGCCGGTTGCGGCGAGGTCCCCGTGGTGGAGGAAAACGGCGACCTTGAAGAACTGCAGCGGGATGTTTACGCTCCGGTAGGCGGGGTCGGTGTCGCTGAAGATCGGGCCCGTGAACACGACGAGCCGCCGGCCGTTGTCGGCTGCGTTGTCCTGCAGGTAGGTTTCCAGTCCGAGCCAGAGGCTCAGGCCCTGGTTGAAGGTTGCCGCCTGGGGCGCGGCGTTCGTGTAGTGGAAGGTGTCCTCGTTGGCGCGGGCTGCCTCGTCCCGGGTCTCGCCCCAGACGGCTGAGGCCCGGCGGACCAGGTGACCGCGGTCAATGTCGTTGCGGGCGTAGACCCTCTCGCAGGTCTGCTGGTCTTCGCCCAGCGGGGGATCGAGCCGCCACCGGATGCCGGAACGGTCCAGGTCCATCAGCTTCGCCCCGTCAATCCCCAGGGCCGTCACCGCGGCCAGACGTTCGTCCGGCCGCATGAGCACCGAGAAATGTGTGTAGGGCAGAAGGACCGTCTCGACCCCTGCCAGGGTCGGAACGGGCACCGGCACGCCGAGGAAGGCGGTGTCGAAACCGGACCGGCCCGACAGATCGCGTGCAGCAGCGGAGCCCGGTCCCAGCAACAGTTCATCCATGCCCGGACCCTAACAGCCGCCGCTGACAACGAAGTGAATGAGCTGGCCGTTCAAGGGTCCAGAGCCCGAAGGCCAGGACGGGAAACCCCCGGCCAGGCTGCCTACAGGTCGGCAGGGACGTCCGGCGAGATCACCGTAGGACGCGGTAGCGGCTCCGGGCCGCCACAACTGCGGATCGCCACGACGTCGCGGGGTGCAGCGGTCCGGCGCGGCGGGGGCGCCCGGCAGGGGCTAACCGGAGCAATCACGTGTCCTGATGCCGATGTCCGGTCTGAACGACCACGCGCAAGCTGAAGCCACTTAATCATTCCAGATAACGGACGCCACAACGGATGCCAAAGTTCCGGGGCCCTTGCGGTGGCTATTGGGGCCTGTACGTGGGCGCTCTTCCTGGTTTCCCCTGCGGGCTACCCGCCCATGGGTCGCCGACCGCCTCGGTACGGGGAAATCGTTGCGGCGGAATCTGGTGGGAGCAGAAGCTGGCTCACTGGAACATCGAGAACGTCCGCGATATCCCAAAGTCGCTCGTAAGCCACGCTCTTCCGGCCCCACTCGATCCCTATGATCATGTTCCGGCTCAACCCGGACTCCAGTGCCAACGCTTCCTGGGAGAGTGCCTGTTCCAGTCGCAGCTCTCGTATTCGCGCCCCGACCATCGTCCGGCGTTCCGTCCACCGCTGTATCTGCTCCTCGGAGGACTGGTGCGGACGGGTGGGCATTTATCCATGTCAACTGACATTGTCAGCCTTGTCTGCTCTACTAGTGATACATGCATCGCAGGAGCGAGGCTTGTCCCGCAAATCAGAGGTCAGGTGCGGTGATGGAAACCCCGCGACCGGAGGAAATTACTCCACGAGACGCTGTCGAGTCCTGGGCCGTGCCGGCTGACCGTGAGCGGTTCTATGAAAAGACGCGCCCGGCAGGCGGCGGATGCTTGCTTTGGACTGCTGGCCTGACAACACGTGGCTATGGAAAATTCATGTTCCACGGAAAGACGATGCTGGCTCACCGCATGGCATGGTTCTTCGAGTACGGCGAGATCCTTTCCCCTGACCAGTTTCTGTTGCACTCGTGTTGCATTCGGCCATGCGTGGAAATCTCCCACCTGCGGATAGGTACGCACGCCGAGAACATGAAGGACAGGGCTTCCGACGGCCATTACGACACGTCCGGGGGAATGAACAACCCATTTGCCAAATTCACCGATGAACAGGTGTTCCATATGCGGCGGATGATCGCTGCCGGAATCGGCCATCCATGGATTGCCGAGCTCTTCGGATGCTCACGCTCCTACGTTGGACTTCTTGCGGCGGGAAAGCTGCGGACGCACCCAACCGACCAACCATCACCTGCCGTCCGTGCCAAAAGGGAGCAGGATGCCAAAGCGCGCGTCAATCGAACCCGGATCTCCGAGATCTCGGTGGTTCATCCGGATGACGAGATTGACGGTGAAGAATGGCGGCGGACCGCTTACGAAGGCTACATGGTGAGCTCCCTGGGGCGGGTCCGCGGTAGGCACAAGACGATCCTCAAGCCTTACATCACGGTCCCTGGCTATGCCGTCGTCGATTGCGGGAAGGGAAATCCTCGAGGGGTGCATACTCTCGTCTGCGAGGCGTGGAACGGTCCATGCCCGGCCGCCGGCATGCACGTTGCCCATTACAACGGGAATCCCCTGGACAACACCCCCGGCAACCTCCGCTGGGCGACACCGGCAGAGAACGGTCATGACAGGGTTAGGCTCGGAACAGTCCGTCGAGGCGCCGCCCACCCCAATGCAAAGCTCACGCAGAAAAAAGCCGCGGACATCCGCGCTCAACTCCCCGGACCGCGCGGAACGATAAACCGTCTGGCCCGGGAATATGGCGTGACCAAAACCGCCATCACCCAAATACGGGACAACATCACTTGGAGGGAGTAGGCGTAACGACGTCCGTGGACTGCTTGCCAGATGCTGCGGGACGAGGTCAACCCGACCGCCGGCGCACCTGCGTCTCTCACGATGGGCGTCGGTGATCCCGGCTCACCTGCGTCTCTCCGACGTTGCTACTACGCCTAATGATTCACCTGTGTCTCTTGCCATGGGCGTCGTGCCGGCCAAGCTCATCCTCCCAGCCATCAGGCACGGCTAGCGCGTCTCTATACGGTGTCAGCCGGTCAGAGCCGTTTCGGAGTGCACTATGGTGTGGCCACGGCTGCCCAGGTTGTTAGGGCGATCTGCATTCTGGGACTTCTGTGCCTATAGCGCCACCTTGGACCTTGACTGCCGCAAGTGCATGGAGCCGGCCTGATGCAGCGGCGTCCGGCCTCATGTTGGACGCAGGCACAGTAGTCGCTATGGAAGAGCGGCCAGTCCCTCGCTGGACCATGCTCTCGCGGATGCTACCGGACCATTCCGGTAGCATTCGAGTATTCAGTCAGCACGAAAGGGCCGCTCTTGGCGATCAGCAGCAAAAGCACACAAGAAGGCTAAGGATCTCGGTCCTTTGGACGCGGTCGAGCCGGAATTCCGCCGCGCACCTGATAATTCGCCGAAGGTCGGTGCCGGCCAGGTTTACGTCACCCGGACGGGTGAAGTCTTCCACCCGGCCTGGCGCTTGACCGTCGGCACGGTCTGGGATCGCAACCCGGGCGGAGTCCTCGTCATAGCAGAAACAGGCGTCGGTGCCCGACGGCGCTGCGAAGCCTGCAACGAGCCGTTGCAGGCCTAACTCGGGCAACGAATCAAGGTCAGCAAAAACCGGAATTGACTCCGGCCAGTCGCGCGCTCGTTGAGCGCCTTGACAGCAGTTCCGGAGCGCGGCCCCAGTGGTCCTTCGCGCGAATAATGGGCGGCCCCGGACTGGGCACTACGGATACCTTGAGACCGAGAACCACGACGTCGACGTCGATATCGACGTCCATATCCTTGTCGAGATACGCGACACCCTCCGGTCAGGAAATGACTGGAGGCTCTGTGGTGCGCCCGGACGGCATCCTTTTCGCGGGGACCTTAGCCGATGCCTACCGCCGGATGGTCGAACGGGTGGGGGTAACCCCCACCCGACCTGCCGTCTCCGCCCGCGCGTGATAGCGGCGGGGATCGCGTACGGGTTCAAAAGCATTTAAATATGATTTAAACTTCCGCCTTGACTGCCGGGCGACCATGCCCGGCGGCACCTGGATCTTTCCTCCACCGATCCGTCGGCCCACACGGCCGACAGGTCAGGAACCGCATCGGACCGGTCCGCGACACTTGACCTGTCGAGGACCGTTCACCACCTCGCTTACGGGTTGCCCATGGAGGGCAACGGTGTCGTACTGAGCCAACAGAGCGGTGGTCGCCTAAGCGACCCCACAGCCGTGAGGTCTTTCGTGTTACAGGTCCAGGGAAGATTCTGGCGTCAGGGCGCACCGGGCCGCAGCGCCCTGACGCCACCGACGGCCATAAATTTCGCAAGCCTTCCGGCTATAGCTCTCTTTATTTAAAATGGGGTTTTTAGAATGGCGGCTCCTGGCCCTGCCATGGCTGCCAGGGAGGTGGTGTCCAGATCTCCGGATCAAGGCCATCCCACCACGCAATTTCCTCGGCTGTCCAGGAATGCCAATTAGCCAGCTGGCTTCCCGGTTGCACATCGCCTGACGAAGCATCGGTCCCGGGGATGAGCAACGTGTGGATGGAGCTTTTCTTAAACCTGCGCACACTCCTAAGGAGGCCCGCGGCGCGAGCCTTCCTAAAGTGTTCCGTGACAGTACCTTCATCGCGTAGCCCTGTGATCAGACACAGGCTAGCCCTGTCAATCGTGGTTAGGCCGCCGGCGGACTTACCGACCATTGCATGCAGCGTCTTCTTTACCGGGGTCTTTAGCGATGACTGGTCGACGGCCTGGCGGTACTCCGCAGTCGTCCAAGACACGACCATGAGTTTCGCCGCCGCTCGGCGCTCCATATACATGGACTGGACACTTTGTTCTGCCGTCTGGGCTACGGCTGTGGTGTGAAAGGGCGTATCCAACAAGGAATCTCCAGTTGAGAGGTCGGCCATCGGCTCATGGGCCGGCTGTGGACGGGGTCGGGGAGGAAAAGGGCGTGCCATTACGGCGCGGAGGAATCAGCACGGGAAATGCCGCCATTGAGGGCGGCCGAGGAAATTCCTCGATGTAGGGCAGTAAAGACCGGTCTCCGGCCATGCCGTGATCCCCATCTACTGTGGGGAGGCCCGGTGAAGGTAACTACACGACATGGTCCGGTTGACCCATCCGGGCCGGAGAATGAACCCTCCGCCGGACGTCATGCGAAGGGTGCCGATCGGCTCCCCGGCCCGCGACCGTTCAATCGCGCGCCCCCACAGGCGCATTGATTGACGGTGTCAGGCGGGAACGACATTCTGGCTGCCGCTCGCCAGTACCGTTGTCGGAAATTCCACACCCAGGGCCTCTAGCGACCCTTTCCGGGGCGAACCGAGGACGAGAACATGGCTCCGCGGCGGGGAGAGTGGGACCTCCACAACCCTGGCTTATTGACGGGGAAGGTGTCGACGAGCGGCTGGCACTCGTGACACGGCGGATTGATCCGGGAGAACGCCAGTTGGTGGCCCCAGGCCGCCTGGGCTGCGCAGACGCGGCAAAGTCCCCGACGCTCATAGTGACGTTTCCTGGAATCAAAGGTCCTCGCCTACCAAGGCGTTTCAACAGGGTCCTGGGCGCGCCGGGACATGGAATCTTGCATGGTGACCTCGGGTTCTCGTCGTCTGGTGGGTTGTAATCGACGCAGGGCAATGAAAAACTCGTTGAGTTACGCGGAGCTTGCTCCGCCTTTCGGGCTGCGCTGCGCTCCGCTTTGACCGGCCGAATCTTTAATTCGGTTGCGGAGGGGAGGCTGTGCCACCCCGGCCGATGGCCTTGCCCCACGGCAAGGTCATCGCTGTCCGTAACCACGCAACAGTTGGCTCGGGACAATGGGTCTGGTCTCGGCTTATCCTCGGGACGACGGGGGTGGCCTTGCCCCAAGGCAAGGTCATCGGTCTCCGCCCCTGGCGGGGCGTCGAACGTGTGCCCACGACAGGTGCAGTTCTACTGGGTAGAACACCGCAGCCTGGTCTTCAGACCCCGACTTTGTCGGTAATGGACTTCGCCGCCCCTTAGGGGCGTCGAAAACGCTGAGCCGCTGGCTCAGTGCTTCGCTCACAGCTCCTCCTCCGGAAGCCGCAGGGCCCACCCGGGCACCCTGTCGTGGTTGGTGGCCGGATGGCGCGTCAAGTAGCCGGCAGACTGAAGTTCCCCCATGCTGGCGAGCACTTCGCGATCCCGCCTGTCACGAGCAAGCGTGGTGTTCAACGACTGCCAATTCGTATACGCGATGCGCCCGATGCCAACAAACCGGGCCATCGCCACTGCGACCGATAAAGCTTTGGGGCTCACTGCAGTATCTCCGCCGACGGCTTCGAGCCAGCGGTCCAGGTGCGGGTTCGTTGCGGCGAACGCGTTGCTGTTGCGTCCGCCCTGTTCAGCGCACCGCGGCTCGTCTGCCTGCGGCGCGGGAGCGTCCTCAGATGACGGCGGATCGGTCGAGGGGAACATAACTACCTCCATTGGTGGGGACGAAACCAGGGGCTGGTCCGGCCAGGGATGAAGTGCTCAGATGATGTGGGACGGCTGTGCTGGCCGCCTGCAGTTGGCGGGGGATTCTGTTGGCCGCGATCGACGAAGTGAGGGTCCCGCTAGTGCCGGCCTTCATGTGCGGACATGAAAGCGTCTAAGGCTTCGACGGAGTAGCGCACGAGGCCCCCCACCTTGATGTACCGGGGGCCACTTTTGGTGTTGTTCGCAAGCCAGCGCGGGGGCACATTCAGGTAGACCGCCGCTTCGGCGCGGGTGACGTAAATCGAGCGTGTAATTTCCAACTCTTGGATCCCGGGCGGGGGCCCTGATCGCGGATCTGCCATAACGTCCTTTCATAGTTTTTCGCTTATTTTCAAACTTGACCGCTGTGAATGACCAGGACTAAAGTTAGCGCCATGGACGCAAAGCTGTCAACCATGAACCGAAGGGAGTTGACTATGAACGATTACAGTGAAGGCATGAAGCCCGAAGATGCCAGCCCCGTGCTTAGAAAGCTCACCGAAGATGTCGCTCTCGCATGGCATGATTCCCAGACTCCGCCGCAGGAGCGCTTCTATGAGGACTTTGCTCTTCTCATCCGCCGCCCGAAAGACGGCTGGGCCATCGGACTCAGGGTCGACTTCACAACCGAATCGTGGTCGATCGCTGAGGTCCTGGCGTTGCCGGCCGGTCAAGTGCAAACCCTCCCGAATGTGGACAGCGATGAGGTTCGTTCGTACGTTGAAACCGCTGTGGACCGTGCACGAGGAAGGCGCCGGGTCGCTGAGGAACAGCTCGCGAAACTCGCCACCAACACTGCGTTCATCGAGCAGCGGTTTGAAACATGGCGGGACAAGACAGCCCCGAGGACCAATGTCGAGTACGCAGCCCTGGCGGCAAAGTATGCTGAGCAAATCCGGCTGGGAAACAGCCGAGCGACGGCAACGCTCGCGGCGCTGGTGGAAATGTCGCCCTCAGTTATGGCGCAGCGAATCAAAGAAGCAAGGCGACGGTTCCTGCTGACCCCCGGTGAACAGGGTCGCGCCTCCGGCGCACTCACGCCGCTTGCAGTTCTCTACACCGATCCCCAATTCCCAGGGATGCGCAGACTGCGGGCAGCCGGTATGACGCAGCGCGGAATCGCAGACAAGTACGGGATTGAAGAACGCTTGGTGTGGGCCGCCTTAATGGGCGAGGGCTATTCTGATGACGAGGGTTTCATGCGTCAGGAGCGAGAGCCTGCACTGACCGCAGAAGACGTAATGCGCAATCTCCGCCGGAAGCGGTGAGCTATGGGTGTCCGGAAATTGGACTGGGCTGTTTCGTACTCGTCGGCCTCCGGGAAGCGGCTCCGACACGAATACGACACTGAATCGAGGGCCAGGGAGTTCGCGGCCCGCCAAACGGGTCGGGCGTCTGAACTCGGGTTGGAGCGACCAAGTGTCACGCGGCTGAAACCGCGACGGTGGGAGGCCGGGTTTCAGGACCCGGAAGGGAAATGGAAGACGCGGCGGTTCGCAAGTAAGGACGAAGCCGCTGAATTCGTCATGGGTCAAACAAGGTCGGTGAGGGGCGGTACGTACATCGACCCCAAGTCAGCGGCCGGCATGACCGTCGCGGACTTGTACGACCTGTGGATTGATCGAATCAAATCGGTGGGTGCGTCCGGCAGACGTCCTGCCACGCCCAAGACAATACAGGGCTACGAATGGTTGTATTCCCGATTGATAAGGCCCTACTGGCAGGACTACCCGCTGGCCAACGTGACGAACGCCGGTGTCGCCCGGTGGACGCAGACCATGAACGGTGTCAACGGTACCCTTGCTAGCAGCGACACCAGAGCCAGGGCCTCCAAGCAGTTGTCCAGAATGCTTGATCATGCTGTCAGGCTCAAGGTCCTGGGTCGGAATCCCGCCAAGGATTCTGTGGGAGGACGTGACTATGTACCGCAAGTGACCACCGGCCGTGAATCCGTTTACCTCACCCGTCCCCAGCTTGAGCGGCTCGCTGCATGCTCCGGGCGATATGAACTCCTTGTCCGATTCACCGGACTCACCGGCCTGAGATGGGGGGAAGTGACGGCTCTGGTCATCGGAGATCTCGACCTCGGTTCCCAGCCGTACGTGTCCGTATCGAAGGCCTATTCCGAGGTCAACGGTCGGCTGGTTCTTGGCGAAACCAAGGGTCACGCAGCGCGCGACGTTCCGCTGCCAGCTTCCCTTGTGGAGGACCTTCTCCTGGTGGTGCAGGGGAGGCCAGCGCAGTCCTTGCTCTTCCCATCCTCTCAAGGGCTGCCCATGCGCAACTCCAACTTCACGAGGCGGTACTACGAGCCAGCCAGACAGTTGGCATCGACCAGTGTCAGCCGCGTGCAGGCCAGTCTGGGCATCACGGAGACGCGGCGTGGGCTGTCGGTCTTCGGCGACGTCACGCTGGCGGCGCTGACGGGCTTCCAATACGATCTGGAACTGCCTGACGCGGGTGCCATCGGTCAGGAAACGTGGCGGGCGCTTGCCTCCGAAGCCAGCGTTACAGATGAGCAGCGTGACTGGCTGCTTCGGTCGGCCGGTATCGTGCTTGAATATGGGGACATGGATTTCCGGCCGCCGGTGTTCCATGATCTGAGGCACACGGCCGTCAGCCTGTATCTGTCCGTGACCAAGAACGTCAAGCATGTGCAGCGTATAGCCGGTCACAAGGACGGTACGACGACGATCAACACCTACGGCGCACTGTTCGATGACGACTTCTTCAGGGCCGCGGCCGGGCTGGATTCGCTGATCAAATGACGAAAGCCGGGAGACCTCCTCTGGTAAACCTCTGGTAGGCCGAGGGCGTTCCTTGCTGCCGTTGGGATGGGGGCCCATTCAGCGTTCGACTGAAAATCGAAAGGTCACCGGATCGACGCCGGTCGGAGCCACCAGCTAGGACCCCGCAGTTCCCAGTGTTTACACGGGAACGGCGGGGTTTTTTGTTTTTGACGCCCACGGCCGATTCACTCTCAATCAACCGAAATCAGCGAGGTTCTGTGGCAGGGCTCTGGTCCGGGGACAGCTTGAGCTGTGCGAAGTGCCCCACCTGGCTCCTAGTGGGCACAACCGATTTTGGAGCCCTGGCTTCCACTGCGCCCTGTCCGCCACCGACGCGCACGAAGGCGGATGTGCCTACTCGAAACGCACGACGTTCCACTCGAGGATTCGCGGGTCTGCGAGCCCCTTGGTAACGAACGGATCATCGGCGATGAAGCGCTCGGCATCCTCTCGCGAAGTGAAGATCCCCATCGACCCGCCAGCTGGATCGGGGGTCTGGAACGGGCCAAGAGCGACGAGGCCGCCACCGTCGGCGCGGAACGCCTCGTAGTAGGCCTTGTGGCGCGGGTACGTTTCGAGAACGTGCGAACGATCGACGCCTTCGCGCAAGCTGTACATCACGACGAATTCCATGTGCCTGATCCTATCGGCCGCGGTTGGAAGCGCAGGAGGGGTAGAGTCGGGCCAACAAATCGTCCAGGTCGTCGCCCGCGGTTGGCGGTGACGGCATTTCAGGTTTCGGGATAGGCCAGGCGACTCAGCATTGTCACCGCGCCGTTGAGGGGCACCGGCCGGAAGAACTGCGCATCGGCGAGCTCAACGGCGGCAATTGCGCGCGGCGCCAAGTCGGCTCCGGCGTCGGTGACGTGCAGCCGTTTGGCGCGAGTGTCGACCGGGTCGACTTCACGTTCGATGAGTCCTTTGTTTTCCAGCGCGCGTAGGACCTGGGAGGTCATCTTGACGTCGGTGCCGGCTTGGCGGGCCAGGGCCATCTGATTTGGATGCTCACCCTCGGTGTTGAACCACCAGGCGCAGGCGAGCAACACGAACTGCACATGGGTGAGACCGAGCGGGGCCAGGGCCGCGGCGATGTCGCGCTGCCAGCGCAGCGTGGCGTGCCAGAGCAGGAATCCGGGGCTGTCGCCGGGGCTGAGGGGCATCAGCCGCGAGCCAGCCTTACCAGCGCAGTCATCGTGTCGGGCCAGTCGGCCGTGATGCCCGGACCAATCTTCGGCCCGGCTTCGTCGGCGCCGCTACCGGTGATCTCCAGCCGGTACACCACCCGGATCCGGCCCTGATCGGCCCTGTCGATGCGGTGGGTGGTGCGCAGCAGGAGGTCGTTGAAGCGGGCCTCGTCGACGAACAGTTCGTCCTCGACCGCCTCGGCGATGAGCAGGAGTATCGGATCCTCCCCCGGGGGCGTCATCGAGATCTGCGTGCCTGCCGCGAACGGGCCGCTGATCTCGATCTCCTCGATCTCGGCGTTCCAGGCGCCCCAATTCTCAACATCGGCCCAGAGTCGCCAGATCGCCTCGGGCGTGGCGCTGGTCTCAAGGCTGTTCTCGTATTCCCACATGAGTGGTCCCCTCCTGTAGATAATCTATACATAGATTATCTACACAAAGACTAATATGTCCACGGCTGCGTGTCCCACCTGCACAGACTCCTCAAAGGCTACGCGCCCGCACCGAACGTGCACTAGGTATGCGAGGGGTCACGGGGCAGTCAAGACGACCGATATGTTAACACCGTCGATTGCTCCGTAAGCGCCCTTCTGACGGGTCAAAAGGGCGCTTGCGGAGCAATCGACGGGGGGAGCGGGCGGCGCATCGACGGGGAGGCGGGCGGCGCATCGACGGGGAGGCGGACGGCGCATCGACGTGCGGCCGACGGCGCCGGCCGTTGGGGGCCGGACCGCTGGCCGGGCTAGACTCGCACGCTGGGGAAAGTACACCAAGGCCGCCGGCAGCCCGGTCCGGGCAGGCGGCGCAATCTCAACCGAAAAGTGATTCTGCAACGTGATTTCGAAGAATATTGCCCGTACCCTGACCGCCGCCGCACTCCTCGCTGCCCTCGCCCTCACCGGTTGCTCGGCCCCTCAGGCCAGCAGTGCGCCATCGTCCGCCGCGGGCACGTCCACTGCTTCGGCCTCCGCCACGCCGAGCCCCAGCGCAACGTCAGGACCCTTTGGTGGCTTCTCCAGCGCCGCCGAAGCGTGCACCAAGATCTCGGAGCAGGCCACGGGCGCCACGCTTCTTCCGCTGTCGGCCGCCCAGGGCAAGACGGCGGAACTGGAACAGTTCAAGACGGAACTGGCCGAGACGGCCGAGCGCGTCCCGGACAGTCTCAAGGCCGATTTCGCCAACCTCAAGGAGGTGGCCGTCGCGGGCGTCACCGACCAGACTGTCTTCTCCAGCGGCAAGCTCCAGGCCGCCATGGCGCCCGTAACAACCTGGATCGCCACCAACTGCAAGTAGGGAGTTTGACCGGCCCATCGCCCGCAACGGCCCCCGGCTGATGCCCCGCGGCTGACAAGCGGGCGCCAGCCCTGCTCCCCGTTGCACTTCGCAGGTTCCCACGGCCCCCACCTGCGCCGGCCGTGGGAACGGGCGCTGCAAGATTCCCCCGCGCGGCCCAAGGCAGGGACTAGGGTTGTGTCAAAGAGAAGGGGGAGTGCGTTATGGAATACCAGAATTCTCAGCCCGTTGCCGGTCATGGATCCGGTCTGCCCGTTGCCGGTCTGCCCGTGCCGGCGGCCACCGGCCGCACGGTCATATCGGAAGCCGCCGTCGCCAAGGTCGCGGGCATCGCCGCCCGGTCGGTGCCGGGCGTCTACTCGTTGGGATCAGGCCCGTCACGCGCCCTGGGGGCCTTCCGCGACGCCGTCGGCAGCGCCGATCACGCAGCGGGCGTCCGTGTGGAGGTCGGCGAAACTCAGGTCGCCGTGGACATTGACCTCGTCGCGGTGTATGGCACCCCCCTGCATGCCCTCGCAGACCAGATCCGCGCCGCCGTCTACTCCGCCGTCGAGGAGCTGGTGGGGCTCGAGGTGATCGAGGTAAATATCGAGATCAATGACGTTTATGTGCCCGGGCCCGCCAAAGTGGCCGCGTCCGTCGAGGCCCGGCCGGTCAGGGAGGCAATCCAATGAGTCTGACGGTAGTGGGAATCGCTATGGGGGCCTTCGTGGCTTTTATGTCCTTCCAGTTCGGTGTCTGGGGCTTCCTCGGTGCCCTGTTATTCATGGGCATCGGTGCTCTCCTGGGCCGGGCCGCAGAGGGGAAGCTGGACCTGCGCAGCGTGTTTGACGCCCTCACAGGCCGGCGTTCCTCCTCATGAACATGACGGCTGAAACGCCGATCCGCGGCGTCGCGATGGCCGGGCACAACCGCATCAGTACCCAGGCCCTGACGAGCGTGGCCCGGGCGGCCGCGGGTGAGGCCCTCGGCGTTCCGGCGCACGACGTACGCGCCGAGTGGTCGGACGATGACGGGCTGCTCGCGCTCTCGCTCGTCATGCCCGTCGCGGTCCCGAACCTCACGGTTGTACTCCGGGAACCCGGCCGCGTCGCTGGCTTCGGCGGTTCCATCTGGGACCGTGCCGTCGCCGCCAAAGGCCAGATCCTGCGCCGCGTGACTGAGCTGACCGGAGCGCAGCTGAGCCGGGTGGACATCCGCATCAGCGGGGCCACCGTGCGCGGGGGAGGTCGGGTGCGTTGAGCCAGGACACCCAGAACGCCGGTATTGGCTCCGGCCCGCACGACGCCGGCGCGGTGCCGGGGAGCGCGCCGCTAGGTTTCGGTGCCGCGGGCATGGACCGTATTTTGAAGCGCGAGACGCACACATCGCGGGCCGTCGTTTCCGTGATCGCGGCCGCCCTGGTGATGGCGGTGTGCGGTTATGCGCTGCTTGAGACTGCAGTCCGCGCGATCGGGCAGCCGCCGTGGCTCGTGGATCCGCAGACGGCCGCCGAGCGGGTGGTCGCGCTCCCGGCCGGAATCGGGCCGCTTCTACTCGTCGCCACCGGCGCCGTGATCGCCATGGCCGGATTGTTTTTCTTCCTCAACGCCGTGCTGCCCGGGCGGCGGGCGCGCCACCTGCTCCCGGACCGCCGGGCCGCCGTCGTGGTGGACGATGAGGTGATCGCCGCGGCCCTGGCGCGCCGGGCCCGGCTGGCCGCCAACGTGACTCAGCAGCAGGTGATGGTGGTCGTGTCGCGGAACCGGGTCATGGTCAATGTCCGGCCGACCTCCGGCGTGCCGCTGCGCCCGGACGCCGTCCTTGAAGCCGTGCGGCGTGAGCTGCAGGAAATGGGCCCGTGGCCGATGCCGGAAGTGCGGATTCAGGTGGCCACGGCAGGGGTGGTGGGGGCATGAACAACACTCCCCGGGTCCTGAACCGCATCCTGATCGGCATCCTTGGCATCAAGCTTCTCGCCATTGGCGTCCTTTTGGTGCTGCTGGCGAGCGTCCCGGCCGTCGGCGTGTGGTGGCATGTCTGGGCGGGCGGCGTCCTGAGCTTCTGGCTCGATTTGTTCGAACGGACGCAGTTCCCCAACCGCCAGGGAAGCTGGCTGTGGCTGATCATCTGCTTTGTGCTGGTGGTGGTGCTGGCCCTGATGGTGGCCTGGATTGCCCAGCAGGGCAAGGGCCGGACCAGCCTGCTCGTGGCCGAGGAGGACCCGGGCGATGTGCCGGGGAACGTCGGAATCGGCGGCGGCGTGGCGGAGCAGACGCTCCGCGCGGCCCTCGCGGATCGGCCGGACCTCGCCGGCGTCACGGTAGCCGCCTACGAAATCAGGGGGGAGCCGGCCCTCAAGGTCCGGGTGGAGCCCCGCCAAGGCGTCGCCCCGCACGCGCTCGCCGCCGAAGTCTCTTCCCTGATAGAGGCGCTCGACGCGGTGATCGGCAAGCGCACCCCGGTCCTGATCCACATCGGATCCGGGGCGCGGTCGCGGTTTGGCCGTGCCGAACGGGTCCGCTGAGGCGGCTCCCCGGCGGAGCCATGGAATCTCCTTTGCATAAAGGTTTGATGTAAACGCTTGCATCAGCAGGGTCTGTTGATTACTGTGATGGTCGGCACACCAACAGTACGGCCGTTTTTCACCGGTACTCAGCGAGGAGCACTCCAGTATGAAAACCCGCAATTTCCTACTTCCCGTCGCCACGGCAGGCATTTTGGCTATCACCCTTTCGGCGTGTGGCGGCGGAGGTGGCGGCACTACCGGCGGCAACGACGCCGCCTCGCAGGGCTTGGACGGGCGCGGCCCCATCACCTACGTTCAGGGCAAGGACAACAGCAACGTGGTCCGCCCGCTGATCGAAAAGTGGAACGCAGCCCACCCGAACGAGAAGGTCACCTTCAAGGAGCAGACCGACCAGGCCGACCAGCAGCACGACGACCTTGTCCAGCACTTCCAGGCCAAGGACCCCGGCTACGACGTCGCGAGCGTCGACGTCGTCTGGACCGCGGAATTCGCTGCCAAGGGCTGGCTGCAGCCGCTCAAGGACAAGATGGCGCTGGATACCTCTGCCTTGCTGAAGCCGACGGTCGAGGCCGCCTCCTACAAGGGCACGCTGTTCGCCGCACCGGAATCATCCGACGGCGGCATCCTGTACTACCGCAAGGACCTGGTCCCCACGCCCCCGAAGACCTGGGACGAGATGATGAGCATGTGTTCCGTCGCCAAGGCCCACAACATCGGCTGCTACTCGGGCCAGTTCAAGAAATACGAGGGACTGACTGTCAACGCCTCGGAGGCCATCAACTCCGCCGGCGGAGCCGTCTTGGACAAGGATGGCAAGCCCAGCCTGAACACCCCGGAGGCAAAGGCAGGACTTGAAAACCTGGCCAAGGCTTACGCGGACGGCTCGATCCCGAAGGAAGCCATCACCTTCCAGGAGGAGGAGAGCCGCCAGGCGTTCCAGGACGGCAAGCTGCTGTTCCTGCGTAACTGGCCTTACGTCTACAACCTGGCCACCACGGAAGGTTCCTCAAAGGTCAAGAACGTCCTGGGCATGACCGCCCTTCCGGGCAAGGCCGGCCCGGGTGCCTCTTCCCTGGGCGGCCACAGCGCCGGCATCAGCGTCTACTCGAAGAACAAGGCCACGGCAGTGGACTTCCTGAAGTTCCTCACCACGGAAGAGACCCAGAAGTTCTTCGCCACGCAGGGTTCACTCGCCCCGGTGATCGGCAAGCTCTACGACGACAAGGATCTCGTCGCAAAGCTGCCGTACCTGCCGGTCCTGAAGACCTCGATCGAGAACGCCGTGCCGCGCCCTGTCACCCCGTACTACCCGGCCGTCACCAAGGCCATCCAGGAAAACGCGTACTCGGCCATCAAGGGCGAGAAGACCGTAGACGCGGCCCTGTCTGACATGCAGAAGTCCATCGAGTCCGCTAGCGCGGGACAGTAGGTCCATCATGGCAACTGAAGTAGGCCCGACGTCGGTCAAGGCACCGGCGTCGGGCGGGGCACCGATCCACCACGCACCCAAGGGTGTTGGAGAGGACAACCGCATCGCGACGCAGGGGCGCTGGGCAGCCTGGCTCCTGGCGCCGACCATCGTCGCATTGTCAGTCGTGATCGTGTACCCGATCATTACCGCCATTGTGATGTCATTCCAAAAGGATGCCGGTGTGGACGCCTCGGGATTCTTCGTCGAGGGTGGCCCGGCCGGCTTCTCGAACTATGTGAACTGGATCTTCCAGCAATGCCCGGCTCCGGGCGGAGGAACCGTGGACTGCCCGCCCGGCACACTCGGTGCGCAGTTCTGGTCCGCCACCGGCACCACCTTCTTCTTCACCATCGTCACGGTGACACTTGAAACCGTGCTCGGCTTCTGGATGGCCGTCATCATGGCACGTGCCTTCAGGGGCCGCAGCCTGGTCCGCGCAGCTGTCCTGGTGCCGTGGGCCATCCCCACGGCCGTCACGGCCAAGCTGTGGCTGTTCATCTTCGCTTTCGAAGGCATCGGCAACAAGCTCTTCAACACCTCCGTCCTATGGACCGGCAGCGAATGGCCGGCCCGGTGGGCCGTGATCATCGCGGACGTCTGGAAGACCACGCCGTTCATGGCGCTGTTGATTCTTGCCGGCCTGCAGATGATTCCCGCGGAAGTGTACGAGGCGGCCAAGGTTGACGGTGCCTCAGCCTGGCAACGGTTCCGGATGATCACCCTGCCGCTGGTGAAGCCGGCGCTCATGGTGGCCATCTTGTTCCGCACCCTGGATGCACTGCGCATGTTCGACCTCCCGTACATCCTGACGGGCGGAGCGAACAACACCACAACACTGTCCATCCTGGTGATCAACCAGATCAGGCAGGGCTTCAACGCGGCGGCGGCTTTGTCCACCATCACGTTCATCATCATCTTTCTGGTGGCTTTCATCTTCGTACGCTTCCTCGGAGCGAACGTGGTGGAGCAGCAGACCGGCGCAGGTAAGGGGAAGAAATGACCGCCGCGACCGAACTACGCGCAGAGCAGGACCGGGGGCGGAAGGTCGCGCAGAACCGCGAGAAGTGGGCCCAGAGCCGCACCTACATCAGTGCGATCGTAATCCTCTTCTGGTGCCTGGCGCCGGCCTACTGGATGGTGGTGACGGCGTTCCGCGATGTCGGCTACACCTACGACACCTCGATCCTGCCGACCCACGTGACGCTGGACAACTTCAAGACGGCCTTCGACACATCCTTCGGCAACCACTTCGGCCAGGCACTGCTCAACAGCTTGTTCATCGGTACCGTCGTTACCCTGGTCTCGCTGGTGATCGGCGTGTTTGCCGCCTACGCCCTGGCCCGCTTGAACTTCAAGTTCAAGTACCTCGTCCTGGGCTTCATCCTGGGGGCCTCCATGTTCCCCGGCGTCGCCCTCATCACGCCGCTGTTCCAGCTCTTCACGAACATCGGCTGGATGGGTACCTACCAGGCCCTGATCATCCCGAACATCTCGTTCGTGCTGCCGCTGACCGTCTACACCATGACCTCCTTCTTCCGGGAGATGCCGTGGGAGCTGGAGGAATCGGCGCGGGTGGACGGCTGTACGCAGGGACAGGCCTTCCGGAAGGTCATCATGCCGCTGGCCGCCCCGGCCATCTTCACGACCGCCATCCTGGCGTTCATCTCCTCGTGGAATGAATTCCTGATCGCCAGCCAGCTCTCGTCCGACGCAACGCAGCCGGTCACTGTGGCCATTGCCAGCTTCGCCGGTGCGCAGCCCAACCAGATCCCGTACACCGCGATCATGGCTGCGGGCACCATCGTGACCATTCCCTTGGTCATCCTGGTGCTGGTGTTCCAGCGCAAGATCGTCGCGGGCCTCACCGCCGGCGCGGTCAAGTGACTGCTGCGTCATGACTGACGAGCAGAATCTGGGCCACGTGCCGGCGACGCGTCGAAAGGTGCGCTCCGGCGAGGACTTCGACATCATCATCGGGTTCCTCGGCTTCTGGACCGCGGTGCTGCTGGTGGTCACCGTCTGGATGGAGGTGACCGCCCAGCCGGCCCTCTTCTGGGCCCTGGGACTGCTGGCCATGTTGCTGGCCCTCTACGGGATGATCCGGCTGCGCCGGCGTTTACCGGGCCGGACGGCCAGCCGGCGCGGCTAGGCAGCCACGGGCCAGGACTATTCATCTGCCGCGGGGGAGGCGGGCACAGCACGACTGCGGGCAGCCGACAGGCTTCCGCGGACCGTCAACAAGGGGACAAAGGTGGCACGGACAGAAAGGGCGCAGCGCGGCGGCCACTCCGGCGTCAGCATTGAGGATGTTGCCGCCGCTGCCGGCGTATCCACGGCCACCGTATCCCGGGCCGTCCGCGGACTGCCCCGGGTTTCCCCGGCGACGCGGGAGAAGATCCTCGGTATTGCCGAATCCTTGGGCTACGTCGCCTCGTCCTCGGCTTCGGGCCTGGCGACGGGCCGGACCAAAACCATCGGCGTGCTGGCCCCGTTCGTCAGCCGCTGGTTCTTCTCCAAGGCCATCGAGGGCGCAGACCGGGAACTGCACTCCCGCCAGTACAACCTTTCCCTCTTCAACCTCGGCGGCCACGGCAGCAACCGTGAGCGGCTTTTCAGCAAGACCATGGTCTACAAGCAGATTGACGCCCTGCTGGTCCTCTGTATGGCGCTCACCCACGAGGAAATCGAGCATCTCCAGAAGATCGATATCCCGCTGGTGGTGGTGGGCGGCCATGTCGAGGAGTGCCCCTACATTGGCATTGACGACTACGCCGCGGCCGCGACCGCGGTCCGCCACCTGATCGGGCTGGGCCACACCGACATCGCGCTCCTGCACGGCGATGACGAAACCGACCTCAACTTCGACGTCCCCAGGGTCCGGATCCAGGCCTTCCACGACATCATGCGCGAGGCGCAGCTGCCTGCACGGGCCGAATGGGACGTGTGGGGGGACTTCACCGTTCGCAGCGGCCAGGAGGCGTTCCGGCGCCTCTGGGCCGCGGGGACGCCCAAGCCCACAGCAATCTTCTGCGCCTCGGATGAGATGGCCATGGGCGTCATCTTCGAGGCCCACAAGGCCGGTGTGCGCGTCCCGGAGGATTTGTCGGTTATCGGCATCGACGACCACGACTTCGCCGAAGCCATGGGGCTCACCACGGTCGGGCAGCGGCCGGACCTGCAAGCCGAACTCGGAACCAAGATGCTGCTGGACGAGCTCGACGGAATGGCCGGGGCCGTGCAGTCCGCCGTGGCGCCGCACCGGCTGATTGTGCGGACGACGACGGCGCCGCCACGACGGAAGTCCGCGCGGCTCCGCTAGCGGCGTTCGGCCGCATCGGCCGTCCCGCACCCGCCGCAGCGTTACGGGCCGGGCTGGCCTAGGAAGCGCGGGCCAGTTGGCGGATCGGCACCCAACGCGAGGCCAGCCGGCGGTAGGCCGCGGCGGCACCGGTCATGTCGCCCTCCGCCAGGCACTCGATGCCGAGGCGCACGTCCAGCGGCGAATCGTCCGGATAGACCTTGTCTGCCACTCCGCCGTAATCGAGTTCCACTGCCGAATCCGGGTGGAAGAGCTCAAGCCATTCCGTGAGCTGGGTCAGGTCCTCGAGCATGTCGAGATCCGGCGCGGCGAGGGCCAGGTGCGCCACCGCGTAGCTCACGCGCTCCAGTGCCTTGCCTATGCCCGCACGGATGCGGACCGTCACAATGTGTCCCTCGGATTCGACGACGTCGGTGGGATCCGATTCCTGGAAGAGGCAGAACCAGCTGAAGGGAATGCCCCACGTGGACGCCCGGGTGTTGACCCGGCTCAGGCCATCGTGGGCCCGCACCTCATCGATGCGTTCCTGGTGCTTGTCCCGCTGTTCTTCAGGGATCAGGAGCTGGGCCAGGGGCCCGTGGATGCCTTCCATCAGGGCGTTGGCGGCCAGCCCGGCGCGGAGGACCAGTTGGCTGGGACAGTACAGCAGCCGGTCCGCCCCCGGGGCGGGTGCCGTCCCGGGGCCGGGCCCGGCGTCGTCGTGCGCTGGGCCGGACGGCCGCCGTCCAGGAGCCGGGACAACGCGCACGAGGTCCGTCCGGCCGGTGGGAAACGGGTCCCCGTCAGGCCGGGTGATGCGGCCCAGGGACGCCAGGAGCTCGGCGTTCTCCACCGCGGCGCGGGACGCCTGGCCGGCGTCGGCGGCCCGCAGTGTTTCCTGCTGCTTCTCCGGGAACGCCTCGAGGGGCTCGTAGATCCGGAGCGCGGAAGAGAACGGCAGCCCGGCCTGTCCGTGGTAAATGTTCCCCGTCATTGGATCACGACGCTTCCTGGGCGGCAGTCATTAGTCCGCCAGTTCCGCAAGCACCGGGGCGTGGTCTGAGGCGCCCTTGCCCTTGCGCTCCTCGCGGTCAATCATCGCACCGGTGACCCGTGCCGCCAGGGCCGGGGAGGCAAGAATGAAGTCGATCCGCATTCCCTCTTTTTTCGGGAAGCGGAGCTGCGTGTAATCCCAATAGGTGTAGACGCCAGGTCCCGGGGTGTGCGGACGGACCACATCCTGGAACCCGGCCTCCTCAAAGGCGTGGAAGGCGGCCCGCTCGGGCCCGCTGACGTGGGTGAGGCCCTCGGAGCGGAAGTAGTCAATGTCCCAGACGTCGTCATCCTGGGGTGCGATATTGAAATCACCCATCAGCGCGATCTGCGCCTGGGGGTCCTCCTTGACCCAGGTGCCGGCATGGGATTTCAGGATGTCCAGCCAGTTGAGCTTGTAGGGCATGTGTTCGTCGTCGAGGGCTCGGCCGTTGGGGACGTAGAGGCTCCAGACCCGGACGCCGCCGCACGTGGCGCCGATGGCGCGGGCCTCCTGCACGGCGTCCTTGCCGCTCTTGCCGAACACGGGCTGGTCCAGGAAGGTGCGTTCGACGTTGTCGATTCCCACGCGGGAGGCGATCGCGACGCCGTTCCACTGGCTCAGGCCGAAGTGTGCCACCTCGTAGCCCATGCGCTCGAAAAGCTCCCAGGGGAAGTTCTCGTCCTTGCATTTGGTTTCCTGGATGGCCAGGACATCACAGTCCGTGCGCTGAAGCCAGGCCTCCACACGGTCGGCGCGGGCGCGGAGCGAGTTCACATTCCAGGTAGCTATCTTCACAGTCCCTAACTTACCGAACTTGGCCCCCGGACGAAGCAGCCAGCGGCTTCCGTCCTCTGGAAATTAGTAGGAAGTCCGAGTATATTCGGCTTCAGAGATGATCTAGGTCACATGCAAAGGAGCATTCGGTCATGGTTCGAGAACTATCCCATTACATTGACGGGCAGCGGGTGGACGGCACCTCCGGCCGGTTCAGCGACGTGTACGATCCCTGCACCGGCGAGGTCCAGTCCCGGCTGCCGCTGGCCAGCGCAGAGGAAGTGCGCAATGTAATTGCCAGCGCGGAAAAGGGGCAGGTGGAATGGGCCGCAATGAATCCGCAGCGCCGCGGCCGGATCCTGCTCAAGTTCGTGGATCTGGTCAACGAGCACATGGACGAGCTCGCCACCCTGCTCTCCTCCGAGCACGGCAAGACCTTCCCGGATGCCAAGGGTGACATCCAGCGCGGCATCGAAGTCGTCGAATTTGCCGCGGGTGCCCCGCACCTGCTCAAGGGCGAGTTCTCGGACAGCGCCGGGACCGGCATCGACGTGCACTCGATGCGCCAGCCCCTCGGCGTCGTCGCAGGCATCACGCCGTTCAACTTCCCCGCCATGATCCCGCTCTGGAAGTCCGGGCCGGCACTCGCCGCCGGCAACGCCTTCATCCTCAAGCCCTCCGAGCGGGACCCCTCCGTGCCGCTCCGCCTGGCCGAGCTCTTCACCGAGGCGGGCCTCCCTGACGGCGTCTTCAACGTCGTCAACGGGGACAAAGCCGCAGTGGATGCGCTGCTGGAGGATCCCCGGGTCCAGGCCATCGGCTTTGTCGGGTCCACGCCCATTGCGCAGTACATCTACGCCACCGCCGCAGCGAACGGCAAGCGCGCCCAGTGCTTCGGCGGCGCCAAGAACCACATGGTCATCATGCCGGACGCGGACCTGGACATGGCCGCCGATGCCCTCATCGGCGCCGGCTTCGGCTCCGCAGGCGAGCGTTGCATGGCAATCTCGGTGGCGGTTCCGGTCGGCCGGAAGACCGCGGATGTACTCGTGGAGAAGCTGCAGGAGCGGATCGCCGGACTCAAGGTCGGCCACAGCCTTGCCAAGGATTCCGACTTCGGCCCGGTTGTGGCGGCAGCGGCCAAGGAACGGATCGAAGGCTACATCGCCTCGGGCGTCGACGAAGGCGCCAGCCTGCTCACCGATGGCCGCGGCCTGAAGGTCGAAGGCTACGACGGCGGCTTCTGGGTGGGTCCCACGCTGTTCGATAACGTCACGAAGGACATGAAGATCTACAAGGAAGAGATCTTCGGCCCGGTGCTCAGCGTGCTCCGCGCAGAGGACTACGACGAGGCCCTCCGGCTCTGCAGCGAAAACGAATTCGGCAACGGCGTGGCCATCTTCACCCGCGACGGCGATGCCGCCCGCGACTTCGCCAGCAGGGTCCAGGTAGGCATGGTGGGCATCAACGTCCCCATTCCCGTGCCGATCGCTTACTACACGTTCGGCGGCTGGAAGGCCTCCGGGTTCGGTGACCTGAACCAGCACGGCGCCGACGCCTTCCGCTTCTACACGAAGACCAAGACGGTGACCACGCGCTGGCCCTCCGGCGTCCGCCAGGGCGCCAGCTTCGTCATGCCGGAAGGCAGCTGATGGGGGCGGAAGTTTCGCGGGAAGCGGACAGCGGAGCAGCGGCCGGCGGAGCCCTGAGTGATGAAGTCCTGGGCGGTGACGTCCTGTTTGAACGGCGCGGCCGTCTCGGCGTCGTGACCCTCAACCGGCCCGCCGCCGTCAACGCCCTGACGGCCGGGATGGCCGCCGCCATGCTCGAACAGCTCACGCTCTGGGCCGATGACGACGCGATCGCCGCCGTGCTGGTCCGCGGCGCCGGCGACCGGGGCCTCTGCGCCGGCGGCGACATCGTCGCCATCTACCGGGACATGCTCGACGGCGGGGACGCCACCGCGGACTTCTGGGCGGACGAGTACCGGCTGAACCTGCTCATCTCTGAATACCCCAAGCCGTACGTGGCGTTCATGGACGGGCTGGTCCTGGGCGGCGGTGTGGGGATCTCGGCGCACGGCTCCGTGCGGATCGTCACCGAACGCACCCGCACGGGCATGCCCGAAACGACCATCGGGTTCGTGCCCGACGTCGGCGGCACCCTGCTGCTCTCCGGCTCGCCGGGGGAGACCGGCACGCATGCGGCCCTGACCGGCGCGCACCTGAACGGCGCGGACGCGCTGTTCCTGGGTCTCGCCGACTGCTTCGTGCCCTCCGCTTGCCTGGCTGAACTGGCGGTGGCGCTCGAGACCGAGGCGGTGGAAGCCGCCGTCGCCCGTTTCGCCGAACCGGCTCCCCAGTCAGTCCTGGCCGCGCAGCAGGATTGGATTGACGCCTGCTACTCCAGCGACGACGCCGAGGAGATCCTGCGGAGGCTGCGCACGATGGGCGGGGAGGCCACCGGCGCCGCGGACACCATCGAGGCCAAGTCGCCGACGGCGGTGAAGGTGGCCCTGGAGTCCCTGCGCCGCGTCCGCGGACTGAGCCTGGAGCACGCGCTCGAGCAGGAGTACCGCGTGGGTTTGCGCTTCCTCGACGGACCGGACTTCCGCGAAGGGATCCGCGCCCAGGTGGTGGACAAGGACCGCAGTCCCCGCTGGAAGCCCGCCACCCTCGCGGAGGTCACCCAAGCGGATGTCGCGGCCTACTTCGCCCCGCTGGGCGGGCGCGAACTGAAGCTCTCTCCGAAGGAGAAGAACAATGTCTGAAACAGGAGCCTCTGTTACCGGCACCATTGCCTTCCTGGGCCTGGGGCACATGGGCGGCCCGATGGCTGTCAACCTGGTCAAGGCCGGCTACCGGGTGACCGGCTTCGACGTCGTGCCGGCGGCCCTGGACGCCGCCCGGGAACACGGCATTCCAACCGCCGGGACGGCATCCGAAGCGGCGGCCGGCGCCGCCGTCGTGCTGACCATGCTGCCCAGCGGCAAGCACCTCCTCGACGCCTACCGCGGCGCCGGCGGCCAGCCCGGCCTGCTTGAACTTGCCGCCCCGGGCACCATGTTCCTGGACTGTTCCACGATCAACGTGGACGAGGCCCGCGAGGCCGCAGAACTCGCGGTGGCGGCCGGTCACCGTGCCGTCGACGCCCCCGTGTCCGGAGGCGTGGTGGGTGCCGAGGCCGGCACGCTCACCTTCATGGTCGGTGCCCTCCCCGAAGACTTCGAGGCCGTCAAACCACTGCTGGAAGTCATGGGCAAGCGGGTGGTCCACTGCGGCGCGCACGGCGCCGGCCAGGCTGCCAAAATCTGCAACAACATGATCCTGGGCGTCTCGATGATCGCCGTCAGTGAGGCCTTTGTGCTGGGCGAGAAGCTCGGACTGACCCACCAGGCACTGTTCGACGTCGCCTCTGCCGCCTCGGGACAGTGCTGGGCGCTGACCACCAATTGCCCCGTGCCCGGGCCGGTCCCGACGAGCCCCGCCAACCGGGACTACCAGCCCGGCTTCGCCGGGGCGCTCATGGCCAAGGACCTGAACCTGGCCCTCAACGCGCTTCAGAGCACCGGCGTCGCGGCCCGCCTCGGCCCGCTTGCTGCCGAAATTTACGATACCTTTGCCGCGGAAGGCGGTGCCGGCCGGGACTTCTCCGGCATTATCACCGACATCCGGGACAAATCAGAGGCCGGTGCGGCCGGGCACTAGTTCCGGACCGAAGCTAAACCCAAAACCAGAATCAGAAACAGAACCAGACGAGCACCACCTAAGGGGACCACTCATGACGGAACAGTACGCGAACATCCTGGTGGAGCGCCGCGGCCGCGTGGGCCTCGTGACGCTCAATCGGCCCGAAGCCCTCAATGCCCTGAACAAGGCCACGATGGACGAGCTGGTGAGGGCCGTCACCGGAATGGACGCGGACCCGGAGATGGGTGCCGTGGTGGTGACCGGATCGGCGAAGGCCTTCGCCGCCGGCGCGGACATTAAGGAAATGCAGTCCAAGGGCTATATGGACATGTACGCGGCGGACTGGTTCCGCGGTTGGGAGGACTTCACCCGGCTTCGCATCCCCGTCGTGGCTGCCGTGTCCGGCTTCGCGCTGGGCGGCGGCTGCGAGCTGGCGATGATGTGCGATTTCATCATCGCCGGGGACAACGCCAAGTTCGGCCAGCCGGAGATCAACCTCGGTGTGCTCCCCGGCATGGGCGGCTCGCAGCGCCTGACCCGCGCCGTGGGCAAGTCCAAGGCGATGGACATGATCCTCACCGGCCGCTTCATGGACGCGGAGGAGGCCGAACGCGCGGGCCTGGTGTCCCGTGTGGTACCGGCCGCGGACGTCGTCGAGGAGGCGCTGAAAGCTGCCGAGGTGATCGCCTCCAAATCCAAGCCAGTGGCGATGGTGGCCAAGGAAGCGGTGAACGCGGCGTTTGAGACCGGGCTTGCCCAGGGCGTGCTGTTTGAACGGCGCGTGTTCCACTCCCTGTTCGCCACCGAGGACCAAAAGGAAGGCATGGCCGCCTTCACCGAGAAACGGCAGCCGGAGTTCAACCACCGCTAGGCGGAACCGGCGACGGAGGCCGGTTGAAGGGTAGGTACGTCGGCATCACGTGAAGATGTCGGCCACGTACCTGCCGTGCGTGCGTTCTACTTCAGCCATCCACGCCTCGGCCTCCTCTTTGGAGGCACCGGTCGCTTCCTGGTAGATGAGGGCGCACGTGTCCCGGACTTGCGGCGCCATGTGCTTGCCGTCGCCGCAGACGTAGACCGTGGCCCCCTGCCGGACCAGCTCGACGACGTCGGCCCGGTCTACCCAAAGCCGATCCTGGACATACTTCATGCCGTCTTCGGGGGCGGTGGAAAAGACCGGCCGCAGATCGAGGTTGGCCTGCTCCGCCCACGACGCAAGTTCCGCACGGTAGAGGAAGTCCGTGTCCGGTGCCCGGCAGCCGAAGAACAGCAGGGCAGGCGCCGGCGTCGTATCCTCGGCCTCGGCCCGCAACGCCCGGTCCTGGACGAATCCGCGGAAGGGTGCCAGCCCGGTCCCTGCACAGACCATGATGAGCGGGACCTCCAGGGACGGCGGCGGGTGGAAAGCCGCGTTCGAGGGACGGACAGTAACCGCGACCCGTGACCCGAGCCTGGCCTGGGCGAGGTAGGTGGAAGAGGCCCCTTCGAAGACGCCGCGGCCCGACCACGCCGGAGCCTGGATGACGGCGAAGGTCAGGGTCGCGTGGTCGGGGCTCCAGAGCGGGGACGAGGAGATGGAGTACCGCCGGGGGGTGAGCTGTGTCAGCAGTTGCAGGAACGAGGTGAACGACAACTGGCATGACGGATACGTCTCCAGCAGGTCCAGGAGGGAGACCCGCTTGTCGAGGATCTCGACCGCGTACCGCCCGCGGTCCTGCGCAAGCGCCTCAAGTTGGGCGCGATGGGCAGGATCCGCCGCGACATCAGCCAGGTCCTCGAGCTGGATGCGGGTGGCAGGGACCGCGAGTTCCACGTAGCTGCTCAGCAGTTCGCCCACGGCCACGGGAGCACCCGTGGGCAGGAAAGTGTCCCCGCTCTCCATGCTCAACTGGACGTGCGAGTCGTAGTCAAGGCTGAAATGGGCCAGGGCGCGCTGCACGAGTGCACTCGGATTCAGCGGCAGCACGGCCAGATAGTCCCCGGTCCGGTAGCTCATTCCCTCGGGTAGGGCGATCTCGACATGCCGCTTGGACCGGGCGCCGGGCTGGGCCAGATCGACCAGCTCCCGGTTCGCGACGACGGTACCCAGTGCCAGCCCGTTCTGGCGCAGCAGCGGGTCCCGGACGTTGCCGACGAACTGGACTTCAAGCTGGGGCTGCGCGGTAGGCGGGCTGGTCCTCTGCCCGAGGGCGGCGTCCACCGCGGGCCAGAATCCCGCGTACCACTCTTCAAAATCGCCGAAGAAGTCGCCGCGGGCGTTGGCTTCGCCCCGGGCATAGATCCGCGTGGCGCTGGCAGCCTCGAGCCGGGTGTCGATGGCCTTGGGCACCTCCTGGTACGTTCGCGCCCAGTCCTTGTTGCCGTTGCCGAAGACCGTGTACCGCACCCCGGCGAGGCTGCCCGGCTGCAGACCTTCGGTCCAGGCCACGAATTTTCGGGCGTTGTCCGGCGGCTGCCCCTCGTAGGAGGACGTCACAATTGTGACGAGCCCCTCCGTGGGCAGCCCGCCGGCCGCCTCGTCGAGCGGACCGATGGTGGGGCTGTAGCCGCGCCGTCCGGCGTCGTTGGCGATGCGCTGGGCGAAGTCCTGGGACGTGCCTGCATTGGAACCGTAGAGCACGCGGATCGGGACACCGTTGGGCGCGGCGGCCGCCGCTGCCGCTTCGGCTTGCTGGGCGTGTTCGACGGCGGCCTGGGGTCCGGCTGCGATTCTGACGTCGCGCCTGCGCACGTGGATGAACAACCCCTCTGGCTTCATCGTCAGCGTGTGCTTGATCTGCAGTTCATAGCCCGGGTCCGCCGCCGTGATCTCGAAGCGCTGCAGGAGCTTGGCCAGGAAGAGCATGGCCTCCTGCAGGGCAAATCCCCGGCCGATGCAGGAGCGCTGCCCGTTGCCGAAGGGCTTCCAGGCATTGGCCGGGATTTCCGCGGCCCGAACAGGTGAGAACCGGTCCGGATCAAAGATCCCGGCGTCCTCGCCCCAGGCCGCCTTGTCCCGGTGCAGCTGCGGGATCAGGACCATGATGGGCTGGCCTGCCGGGACCTCGTAGCGGCCGCCAAGCGTCGTGTCCTCGAACGGGGCGACGTTGAACGCCGGGGCGGTGGGCCACAGCCGGAGCGTCTCCTTGAGGATCTGGTCCAGGTACCCCAGCCGGGGCAGGTGCTCGAACCGGGCGCTTTCGGTGCCGAGGACCTCGTCCACCTGGGCGCGAGCCTGGGCCAGGACAGCCGGATGGCGCAGCAGCTCGTAGAGCGCAAAGGACAGCAGGCCGCTGGTGGTCTCATGCCCGGCCACCAGGAAGGTGACCATCTGGTAGCGGACGTTTTCCTCGGACAACCGCTCGCCGGTCACCGGGTCCGCCGCGTTGAGCATCGTGTCCAGGATGTCCTCGCTGCCAGGCGGGCTGGGGTTGCGCCGACGGTCGCTGATCATCTGGTCCGCGACCTCGAACATCAGGGCATGGTCTTCCTCGAGCTGGTGGCGTTTGCGCAGCATGATCTTGTTCTGGACCGGGAGCCTGCGCGCCCGATCCCCGGATTCGACCAGGCCGCGGACCATGGCCCCGACGAAGGGATGCATGTCTTCCCGGTAGAGGCTGTTGAAGCGGTAGCTGAACGAGCACAGGGCAATCGTGTCCAGGGTCAGCCGGGTGGTGTTGTCCGGTACGTCGATCCGGGCCGTGGGGCCGAGCCTTTCCCACTTCAGGAGCAGCTGCTCGGCGATGTCGTCCATGCCGCTGAACATCCGCTTCAGTGCCGCAGGCCCGAACGCCGGCATCAGGATCCGGTGCGCCTTTTGCCAGTTCAGTTCTTCTGTTCTTGCGGTGAACAGTCCGTCGCCGATGAATTCCCGCACTTGCCGCAGGGAAACGCCCAGCACCTTGCCGAAACGGGACTCGTCGCAGACTTCGTTGACGAGCTGCTGGGAAGAGATGGCGATGATGCTGCGGTTGAAGAACTGGATGCGGACAATGGGGCCGTACCGCTCGGCCACCTCGACTATTCCCAGGATTCCCTTGCTCGAGTCGATGTCGGGCAAATTGCCGACCACCGGCTTCGGGGGAGGCTGCGGTATGGGGATGGTGGGCGAAGTCATGGCCCCTCCTAGGCGATCGCCAATCGACGCTCTGTGAGGACTGATTGCTGCCTGGCCGGACGGCACTGCCCGGCTCCGAACCACGATACTCCCGTCAGATTCAGGGCAAAATAGGTGTCCACCAGTGCGGGACGGGTGATTCTCATGTGACAAGTGGTGCCGCTGGTTCGCTGGTAGCATCTGGGCGATGGGCAGAGGACAACTTCACCGGACTGTAGGTCTGGTCATCGCGGTGATCGCGGGCACTGCGGCGGCGGTCCTGTGGGCCGCCGTCGCCGCGGGCGGCCGCGGGCAAGCTGAGGGGGCGCCGCACGGTTTTATCCTGGGGGTGTGGAACGTGCTCTACAGCACCAACGCTCCCGGGGCCCGGATTCTGGGCGCGGCGGTCGCGCTCGCAGTGCTGCTGGCCGCCGGCGTCGCCCTGCTGGAGCGCCGGATCACCACCCGGTCGCGGAGGTCGGCGAACGTCCGGATCGCTCCGCTGGCACCGAAGATCGTGATGGCGGCCACGCGCGGAGTCTATGCCGGGCCTGTCACCGTCACCGTGCTCATCCCGGCCCACAACGAGGAAGTCTCGCTGCCCTCTACGATCGCCTCGCTGCGGGCGCAGTCCCACAGCCCCGAACGCATCATCGTGGTGGCGGACAATTGCACCGACAGCACCGTGGATATCGCCCGCGACGCCGGCGTCGAGTTCTATGAGTCGGTCGACAACACGAAAAAGAAGGCCGGCGCCCTCAACCAGGTGCTCAAGCAAATCCTCCCCATGCTCGGTGCCAACGATGTAGTGATGGTCATGGACGCCGACACCCAGCTCGATGACGGCTTCCTCGGCGCAGCCGTGAACCGCTTCGAGGAGGACCGCGCCCTGATGGCGGTGGGCGGCCTGTTCTACGGGGAGGAAGGCCACGGTGTCCTCGGCCAGTTCCAGCGCAACGAGTACCTCCGCTACGGTCGGGAGATCAAGCGCCGGCGGGGGAGGGTTTTCGTGCTGACCGGCACCGCGTCGCTCTTCCGCCCGGTCGCCCTCCGCACCATCGCGGAGCAGCGCGGCGACTCGATTCCCGGGACGCGGGGCGACGTCTATGACACCGCGGCGCTGACCGAGGACAACGAACTGACCATTGCGCTCAAGTCGCTTGGCGCCCTCATGATTTCGCCGATGGCGTGCACTGTGGTTACCGAACTCATGCCCACCTGGTCCACGCTCTGGTCACAGCGGCTCCGCTGGCAGCGGGGAGCGCTGGAGAACATTGGCGCCTACGGGGTCACGTCCCAGACGACGCGCTACTGGGTGCAGCAGCTCGGAATCGGCTATGGCGTGATTGCCCTCAGCGCTTACCTGCTGCTGATCTTCCTCATGATGTTCTCCCTGGACGTATGGATCTGGTTCCCGTTCTGGCTGGGACTTGGCGGGGTGTTCATGATCGAACGCGTCGCCACCGTCTGGCAGGGCGGCTGGCGGGCCAGGATCCTGGCCCTCACGCTCTTCCCCGAACTCTTCTTCGACATGTTCCTGAATATCGTCTACATCAAGGGCATCATCGACATTTCGCTGGGCCGGACCGCGAACTGGAAACACGTCACCCACGCCACCGCCGCTGAGGCCGTCAAGGAGCCCGCATGAGCCTCACCGGCGTGCCCGTCCCCACGGGCATTCTCTTCCCGCAGTCGCTCCTGAACTCGGAGTGGTTCGCCATCCTGGCGACGTTTGTGGCGATCAATACCGTCATGTACGCGGCTCTGGCGGTCGCGAAGGTGCTGCCAAAGGTTCACCGGCCCGGCTGGCTCCGGCCCCGGCATGAACGCGGTGAGACCCGCAGCATCCACCCCGACGCGCCCCGCTGAGCCCTAGGCGGAATCTGCCCGCTGGGGAACCTGCGCCGCGGGGGACCCGACAGGCAGCGACCGCATCCCGGTCAATGGCGAGAACACCACGAAGGCGCAGCCCAGGAGCGCTCCGGCGGCCGCGATCCACATGGTCGCAAGCATCCCCAGCCGGTCTCCGAGCAGGCCCGCGCCAAGGCTGGAAAACGGCATCACCCCCCACACCACGAAGCGGATCGAAGCGTTCATCCGTCCGAGCAGGTGCGGCGGGCAGAGGCGCTGCCGGAGGCTCACCTGGGTGATGTTGTACGTCATCCCGGCGAAGGACAGGCCGAATTCCGCGGCCAGCAGGACCGGCAGGCTGTAAGCCGGTGCCGTCGCAGCCCAGGGGATCAACGCCAGCATGAGCGCGACGGCAACGGCGGAGACCGAAATGATGCGTCCCTCACCCACCTGGCGCGAAAGGTAGGGCGTGGCGACGGCGCCGAGAAGCCCGCCGACAGCCCCAACCGAAAGGATGAGGCCAAGTCCCGCCGCGCCCAGATGAAGCTCCCGGAGCACCAGCAGCGGCAGCAGCGTGAACGTCAGGGTGGAAAACAGGTTGGACGTTGCCGTGGTCCCGACCACCCGTCGGATCACCGGCTCCCGCGCGACGTACCTGACGCCCTCGGCGATTTCACTGGCGAGCCGCCTGCGTGCGGACCGGTCCGCGCGCACTTCGCCGTCCTTCACCCGCCACAGCAGGGCCGCCGAGAAGAGGTAGGACAAAGAATCCCAGACCAGCAACAGCGGGGCAGCGGCTATGGCGAGCAGGGCGCCGGCGAGGGCAGGCCCTGCGATTCTGGCCGTCTGGAAGCTCGCTTCGAGTTTTGAGTTGGCGTCGGCGACCTGCTGTCCGGCCACAAGGACCGGCACATAGCTTTGGTAGGACACATCAAAAAAGACGGTGCCGATGCCGACAACCGCCGCAACGGCCGCGAGATGCCACAGCTGCAAGGATCCCAGCCACCACAGCACCGGGACGACGGCGATTGCCAGTGCCCGGACGACGTCGGCGAATATCATCACGCGCCGCTTGAGCCATCGATCGACCCATGCCCCGGCCGGGAGCCCGACCACGAAGAACGCGGCCGTGCCCGCGGCGTTCAGGACCCCGAGCTGCCACTCGTCCGCCCCCAGCACGGACACGGCAAGCAGCGGCAGCGCGAGGATGCTGAATTGTGCGCCGAGCTCACTGATGCTCTCCGCACCCCACAGCAACAGGAAGCCGCGGTGCCGCCAGAGAGATCGCTGCCGGGGCAGTGTTGCTTGGTCTTCGCCGTCCACGACGTCCTTCTCCGCCGAAAATAATTGGGATCAGTCAACCACACACTGAAGCATTTGCTTCGGATTCGGATACGGTGATCCGGCGGGGACCGAAACAGCGCCCCGCAGCCATAAATTTCGGTGTGAATTGATTGGGCCGAGCTGATTGTCCGGCGTCAGCCGCTGAAATCCCCGGCGTTGCGGCGGAACGTGCCGAGGATACGGATCAGCTGGTCCACGTCCTGGTCCCCGAAGCCCGACTGGCCGAACACCTCTGAGTTCAGCACCGCTGTCGCCCGTTTGGCCAGGGCACGGCCGTCGGAGGTGAGCTCGATCAAGGTGGTGCGGCCGTCCGTGGGGTGCGGCGAGCGGATCACCAGCCCGGCGTCCTGGAGCCGGTCCACGGCGTTGGTGACCGAGGTGGGGTGGACCTGCAGCAGCGCGCTCGCCTTGTTCATGGGCAGCGCCCCGCTGCGGGCGAAGCTGAGCAGCGCCAGCAGCTCGTACCGGGCAAACGTGAGTCCGAACGGCTTGAGGACGGCCTCGATCCGGCCCAGCAGAATCTGCTGGGTCCGCATGATGGCGGTGATCGCGGCCATCGGGGCGGCGACGTCGGACCAGCCGTGGCGTTCCCAGTTCAGCCGGGCGTCGGCGATCGGATCTCGCGGCAGCGGTGTTCCCACGCTCAGCCCTGACCCTTGAGCCCGGGGAAATCGGAGTCGGAGTACTCGACGCCGAAGCCTTCGGGAAGGGGCCCGCCGCCGTGGCGCAGCTCCTCGCTGTGCCGCAGTTCCACGCGCCGGATCTTGCCGGAGATCGTTTTGGGGAGCTCGGCAAACTCCAGCCGGCGGATCCGCTTGAACGGGGCCAGGTGCTCCCGGCAGTACCGCAGGATGTCCTCGGCCAGCTCCGGGCCCGGCTGGTGCCCGGCCGCCAGGACCACAAAGGCCTTCGGCACCGACAGCTTGAGCGGGTCGGGGGAGGGGACGACGGCGGCCTCCGCCACCGCCGGGTGCTCAATCAGCACGCTCTCCAGTTCGAAGGGGGACAGCCGGTAGTCGGAGGACTTGAAGACGTCGTCGCCGCGGCCCACATAGGTGATGATGCCGCGCTCGTCCCGGCTCGCCATGTCCCCCGTGTGGTAATAACCGTCGCGGAAAGCCTCCGCCGTCTTGTCCGGGTCGCCGTAGTACGCCTTCATGAGCCCCACGGGGCGGGGGTCGAGGCGCAGGCAGAGCTCGCCGTCGTCGGCCTCCTTGCCAGTGGCGGGGTCCACGAGCACGACGTCGTAGCCAGGCAGCGGTTTGCCCATGGCGCCGATCTTGATTGGCTGGCCCGGGGTGTTCGCGATCTGCACGGTCGATTCGGTCTGGCCGAAGCCGTCCCGGACGGTCTGGCCCCAGGCGCGGTGGACCTGGTCGATCACCTCGGCGTTGAGCGGTTCGCCGGCGGACACCACCTTGGTGGGCGGGTTCTTGAGCAGGGTGAGATCGGCCTGGATCAGCATCCGCCAGACCGTGGGCGGGGCGCAGAAGCTGGTCACGGATTCGCGGTCCATCTGGTCCATGAGGGCCTTGGCGTCGAAGCGTTCGTAGTTGTAGATGAACACGCACGCCTCGGCAATCCAGGGAGTGAACACATTGGACCAGGCGTGCTTGGCCCAGCCCGGCGAGGCCACGTTGAGGTGCACGTCGTCTGGTTCCATCCCGATCCAGAACATCGTGGACAGGTGTCCCACCGGATAGGACGTGTGCGTGTGTTCCACGAGTTTGGCCTTGGACGTGGTGCCGGAGGTGAAATAGAGCAGGAGGGTCTCGTCGGCCAGGGTGGGGGCGTCCGGGGTGAACTCCACGCCGGCCGCTGAAGCGGCAGCGTACTGCCGGGCATTGTCCGCGGCGGCGGGCTCCGCGGGGCCCGCACCGATTTCGATCAGCGTGTAGTCACCGGTGACGCCGGCGAACTTGGCGATGTTGGCACTGCCAACGGCGGCCCAGGACGCGCCGCCGCGCTCCACCCGGTCCTGCAGGTCGGCGGGCCCCATCAGGGTGGTGGTGGGGATCATGACGATGCCCAGCTTGATGCCGGCCAGCATGAGCTCCCAGAGCTCCACCTGGTTTCCGAGCATGATGATCATCCGGTCCCCGCGCCGCACGCCCTGCCCGCGCAGCCAGTTGGCCACCTGGGACGAGCGCCGGGAGAGGTCCGCAAAACTGCGCCGGGTCGCGGACCCGTCCTGTTCGACGATCACCAGTGCCGGCTTGTCCGCCTTGGCCGGGTCTGCCGCGAGCTGGTCGAACCAGTCCAGGGCGAAGTTGAATTCCTCGAAGCGCGGCCACTGGAACTCGCTGCGGGCGCCGTCGTAGTCCCCGCGCAGGGCCAGCAGCCGGTCCCGTGCGGCCCGGAATTCCTCAGTCACGGTCATGGTGCACCTTTCAAGTCCTCTGGCGCTGCCGTTCCGGACCTGGCGCCGTTGCCTGGGATCCCGCCGGCCCGGCACGGTGCCTGCCTAGTGATCCCCGTCACTGTGCAATATACTAGGACATCCAAGGGTTTGGAAGAGCGGCGCTGCTCTGCAGGCGGCGCATGACGAAGGGATACGTGCCCGTGCAGCCACAAGGACGTGCCAGCGGACAGTTGGCGCCAGCCACGAAAACAGCGGAATCAAACACAGCGGAATCAAACACAGCGGCATCAGACACAGCCGGATCAGACACAGCCGTTACCGCGGTGCAGCCGCCCTTTCCCGACGCCGACCTGATGCACATCGTGGACCTGCTGCCGCCGGACGAACAGCTCCGCTACCAGGAGGTCCGGGAATTCCTGCAGTCCCGGATCCGGGCCGCATCGATCGACTACTGGAATCGCGAGGAGTTTCCCTTCGACCTGCTCGCGGAACTTGGCAAATACGGCCTGGGTGGGCTGCAGACGGACGGTACGTCCAAGCTCTTCAAGGGGCTCATGTACGTCGAGGTGGCGCGCGCCGACGTCTCCCTTTCGGCGCTCGTAGGCATTCACAACGAGCTGATCGTCGGCATGATCGATGAGCTGGGCTCGGAGGAACAGAAGGCACGCTGGCTCCCCGGCCTCACCGCGTTCACGCAGCTCGGAGCGTTCGCCCTGACGGAGCCGGACCACGGCTCGGACATCGCCGGTGGCCTGGAAACCACCGCGCGGCTGGACGGCGGCGAGTGGGTCCTTAACGGCGCCAAGCGGTGGATCGGCGCCGGCACCATCGCGGACTTCGCCCTCGTTTGGGCCCGGGACGTCGCTGACCAGCACATCAAGGGCTTCATCGTGGAGACGGACCGTACCGGCTACACCGCCACGAAGATCGCCAACAAGATCGGCCTGCGCATCATGCAGAACGCCGACATTGTCCTCGACGAGGTCCGCATCCCGGCGGCCAACCTGCTGCCCGGCGCCACCGACTTCTCCAAGGCCAATGAGCTCCTGCGCGATTCACGGGCCTGGGTGGGCTGGCAGGGCGCCGGTATCCAGCTCGCCGCGTTCGACGTAGCGCGCGCCTATTCGCTGCAGCGCCGCCAGTTCGGCAAGGAACTGGCCCGCTTTCAGCTCATCCAGCAGCAGCTCGCCGAGATCCTGGGTAACGCGACCGCCTCCTTGGCCCTGATGGCCCAGCTGGCGCGAATCCAGGAAGACGGCAAGCTCGAAATGGTCCAGGCCGCCATGGCCAAAGCGACCACCACAAGGCTGGCGCGTGCCTCGGTGGCGATGGGCCGGTCCCTCATGGGCGGCAACGGCATCAGCAGCGACTATGAGATGGGCAAGCTCTTCGGCGACGCCGAAATCCTCTATACCTACGAGGGCAGCTACGAAATCAATTCGCTGATCGTGGCCCGGGCCGTGACGGGGAAGTCCGCCTTCGTCTAGGCTCCGCGCATGTCCGTGCCGTCCCGCGCCCGGTCTGCCTGGGCAGAGTGAACCGCCGGGCTTGCGTGGCCGTACCGGGACGTGCGGTTGCGGCCGCCGTTCTTGGCCTCGTACAGGGCCCGGTCCGCGCAGTCCAGGAGGGAACCGGCCGCGGCGTCGCCCTGCTCGCAGACTCCGGCGGAGATCGTCAGGAAACCGACTTCCCCGAACGGTTCGGACGCGATGGCTTCGCGGGCACGTTCGGCCGCGCGCAGGGCCTCGGCGCCGTCGGTCTCCGGGAGCAGCCACACGAACTCCTCGCCGCCGAATCGGGCCACGATCTCCTTGGCGCGGGCGACCGTCCGGAGCCTCGCCGCGACCTCCGCCAGTACGACGTCGCCCATCAAGTGACCATGGGTGTCGTTGACCCTCTTGAAGTGGTCGATATCCAGGACTACGGCACTCAGGCTCGTCCCGCGGCTCCCGGCCTGCGCAACGTGTTCGGCGAGGTGCCGTTCCAGGGCCCGCCGGTTGGGCAAGCCGCTCAGGGCATCGGTGGTGGCTTGCTGCTCCAGGTCCGTCCGTGCCTCCGTGTTGCCGATGGCGATTTCGACGAGCTCCGCGAACTGGGCCAGCCGCTCCATCATCGCTTCCGTGACCCCTGTCCGCGACTTCGAGCTCAGGCTGACAGCACCCCACAGGCTGCCGCGGACCCGGATCGGCGCCGCCGCCGCGGACTGGAAGCCGCCGGCGCGCATCTCCTGTGCTGCCTGTCCCCCCTCCGGCCGGTAGAGAACGAGGGCCGGCCTGCCGGTCACTGCCACCCGGATGGTGGCGGACTCGTCCGTCGGGGCGAAGATCTGCCGCCGGCTCAGCGTCGGCGGGAGCGTCGGGGCCATGGCGACGATTTCCGCCGAGGACGCGCCCGTGAAACGGACGACGGCGGCGGAATCTACGTTGAACAGATCGCGGACAATCGCGGCGACCCGCTCTGAGATGTCTGCGGGGGCCGCGTTGCGCGCGACTTCGGTCGCTATTTCGTGCAGGGCCTGCCAAACCTTTTGTTGCTGCAGGCGCTCGGTGATGTCAACCGCCACCACCATGCCGGCCGCGGCCTCATCGTCGGAATAGACCGGTCCGGCATTCAGCCGGTAGGTGCGGTGCCCGATCTGCCGGCTCCAGGAGACCTCGCGGCCCGCGAGGGCCGCACGGTAGCGCGGCTCGAGCTCGCTGGCGAGATTTCCCTTGAGCACGTCCTGGATGCGTTGGCCTTCGAGCTCTTCCCTGCGGTAGCCGAAGGTTTCCAGCTCCTGGCCTTCGGCGATCAGGTAGCGCAGCTCGGCGTCGAAGAGGAGCACAAAGACTCCGGGGACACTCCGCGCCAGGGCACGGTACCGGTCCATGTCCCGTTGCCGGCGCCGGTCGGCCAGCACCCGCTCGGTGATGTCCGTGACCAGGACGAAGAAGCCCTGCACCGCACCGTCCCGTTTATCGGGAGTGTAGGTGACCTCGGTGAAGCGAGACTGGCCCGCGGCATCCACCAGGGTGCGGTCAAACTGTTGCAGCTCTCCGGCTAGCGCCCCCTCGATCTGCGGCCTGTTGGCCTCGAAGACGGCCTCGCCGAGCACATCCCGGACATGCATGCCGTGAAGCTGCTGGGTCCCAAGCCCGAACCATTCGCAGTAGGCATCGTTGGCCAGGCGGTTGCGCAGTCCCGTGTCCCAGTAGCCGACGAGGGCCGGGATCCCGTTGAGGACGGCGCGCAGCTGCGCCGGGATCTCCGGCAGCGGGGACGGGCCGGCATCGTCCCTGTTGAGCGGGCTGCGATTAGTCATGGCCCAAGTATCCATGGCCGGGTTGCCTGGAGGGAAACGGCAGTATCACGGGCTGTCTGCGCGCCGGCGGGACTCAGGGCATGAAGCGGTAGCCGATGCCGGCCTCCGTGAGCAGGTGGCGCGGGCTGGCGGTATCAGGCTCCAGCTTGCGGCGTAGTTGGGCCATGTATACCCGGAGGTAGTTGGTCTCCTTGGCGTACGCCGGGCCCCAGACCCTGGAGAGCAACTGCTGTTGTGTGATGAGTTTTTCCGGATTCCGGATCAGAACCTCCAGAATTTTCCATTCTGTGGGGGTCAGCCGGACGTCCCCGCCGTCCCTGGTCACCCGGTGCTTGGCAAGGTCCACAGTGAAGGCTTCGGTCGTAACCACCGCTTCGTGTTCCGGTTCGACGCTGCGGCGCAGCAGGGCCCGGAGCCGGGCAAGGAGCTCGTCCAGACCGAACGGCTTGGTGATGTAGTCATCCGCGCCGGCATCGAGAGCCTCAACTTTGTCTTCGGAGCCGTGCCTGGCGGACAGTACCAGCACCGGAACGCTGCTGAAGCCGCGCAGCTCCTTCAGGACGCTGGTCCCGTCAATGTCGGGCAGGCCGAGGTCCAGGATGATGAGTGAGAGCGGCTTCTGGGTGGCTGCCAGCAGCGCAGAGGTCCCGTCCGCGGCGGTGGTGACGGCGTAGCCGTGGGCCTGGAGCGTGATCCGGAGGGCCCTCAACAGATGCGGGTCGTCGTCGACCACCAGGACAGCCGTCACGGCGTGTCCGGTCCGGACGCAAGGGGCAGCACATGGCCGCGGCGCGCCATCAGTGACTGCGGCTCCATCGGGGCCTGGGCGCGGTGCCCGTCATACGGGGTGCCCGTGGACAAGGGAAGCCGGATGATCATCGTCAGGCCTCCGCCGGGCGTCGCTTCGGCGGTGAGGCTGCCGCCCATGGCATCGGTGAACCCTTTCGACACCGCCAGCCCGAGCCCGATCCCGGTGGTCTGCGGGGCGTCGTCGAGCCGCTGGAAAGGCCGGAACATTTCCACGACACTCTCCGCCGGGATTCCCCGGCCGTGATCGATGACCCGGAGCTCGCCGGCAGGGTGCCCTTCGAGCGTCGCCGGGCTCAGCCCGCCGGCCGCCCCGACCAGGACGATGTCCGAATCGGGGGCATATTTCACGGCATTCTCGACGATGTTCGCAATCACCCGCTCCAGCATTCCGGGGTCGGCTTCGATCTCCGGCATGTTGGGAGGCAGGTCCACCCGCACCCTCCCGGCAGGGACGGCGCTCAGGGAACCCGGGATTACTTCGTACCAGCGCACGGGCCTGAGCAGGGGATTTACGGCATCCGCGGTGATCCGGGACATGTCCAGAAGATTGCCCACCAGCGCGTCCAACCTGTCCGAACACTCCTCTATCGTCGCCAGCAGCTCCTGCTCCTCTTCCTTGGTGAAATGGACGTCGCCGTGCCGTAGTCCGCCGACTGCAAGTTTGATCCCGGCCAAGGGGGTGCGCAGGTCGTGCGAAACGGCGCGGAGGATGGAGGTACGCATCGTGTTGCTCTCGGCCAAGCGAAGCATTTCCCGCCGGCTGGCCACCAGCTGCTGGCGTTCCAGCTGTGCCCCCAGATGAAGTCCGAACGCCCCCAGGAGGCGCCGGTCGCTTGCCGGCAGAATCCGTCCGAACAGCACAAGGCGGGTGGTGGCGTCGATGTCTTCCACGTTGTCCGGGGCGGCATCGGTTTCTGTCTCGCTGGGGGACAGGTCTGGAATTTCACCGGCGGCGGCCTGAAGATGCCACAGCCGGCCTGGTATTGCGCCGCCGCCGTCGTCGTTGCCGTCCGCCAGGCCGTAGCCAAGGCTGAAAAGAGCAGCACCACGCACCTGGAAGACGCTCAAGGCCTGTTCCAGCAATGCCTGAACCGTGTCCTCCAATCCGGCGGCGCTGCGCGTCAGATCACCGAGCGTCGTGGCTTCGGCGCGGGCCCGTGCCGCCTCCTTGGAGCGGCGCGCCGATAGATCGACCACAACGGCAACGGCGGCAGAGACGCCCACAAACACCAGCAGGGCCAGGAAGTTCTGCGGATCGCTGATCGTCAGGTTGCCTAGCGGCGGAGTCGAAAAGTAGTTCACTAGGAGGCTGCTCCACAGCGCGGCCAGGATGGCCGGCCACAATCCTCCGATCAGCGCCACCGCCACCGAACCGGTGAGCTGGACCAACATGGCGGCGGCCACATTCCGGTCTGGGTTCAGGAGCGAAAGCAGGAGTTGCAGGACCATGGGGAGCAGCACAGCGAGGCCGAACCCGACGGCGACCCGCACACGGCCAAGGTCGCGCTGCCGTGACAGGCGGGTTCCCCGGCCGCCGAGGGGATGGGAGACCATATGGACATCGATGTCCCCGGAATCGCGGACCACTCGGGTGCCTACCCCGCCACCGAGCAGGTTTCCCAGCAGACCGGCGAGCTTTTTGTGGCGGGAGATGCCGACGACGATCTGGGTCGCGTTGACGCTGCGGGCGAAGTCCAGGAGCGCTGCCGCCGGATCCTCCCCGGTCACGATGTGGTAGCTGCCGCCCAGATCCTGGATCAGGCGGCGCTGGGCTTCCAGTGCCTGGGGGGATTCGCTGGCCACACCGTCCGCGGCGCGGACGTGGACCGCCAGCAGGTCTCCGCCGTTGACACGGTTGAGGATGCGGGCCCCCCGGCGGATCAGGACTTCCCCTTCCGGGCCGCCGGTCAGCCCAACGACGATTCGCTCCCGGGCCGGCCAGCTTTCGTCAATGCCCTGTTCGGCCCGGTACTTGGCCAGGCCCTCGTCCACCCGGTCGGCCAGCCATAGCAAGGCAAGTTCGCGCAGTGCCGTGAGGTTGCCCAAGCGGAAATAGTTCGAGAGGGCGGCGTCGATCTTGTCGGCCGCGTAGATCTTGCCGTCGCCCAGGCGCTGGCGGAGCAGCTCGGGGGAGATGTCCACGAGGTGGATCTGATCTGCCCGGCGGACAACGTCGTCTGGCACTGTCTCCGCCTGGTGGACGTCGGTGATGGCGCTGACAACGTCCCCCAGGGACGCCAAATGCTGGACGTTGACGGTGGAGAGGACATTAATGCCGGCATCAAGGAGCACAGCGACGTCCTGCCAGCGCTTGGAATTGCGGCTTCCGGGAATGTTGGAGTGGGCGTATTCGTCCACAATCGCGGTCCCCGGCGCCCGGGCCAGGACGGCGTCGAGGTCCATCTCCTCAAACTCCGTGCCCCGGTAGGGCAGCCTCTTGGGCGGAATGACTTCGAGTCCCTCCAGGAGCGCCCGCGTCTCGCTGCGTCCGTGGTCCATGGCGAACGCCACCACGACGTCCTCGCCGCGCTTGCCGAGACGGTGGGCTTCTTCGAGCATCTCGTAGGTCTTGCCCACACCCGGCGCCGCCCCCAGGAAGATCCGCAGCATTCCACGTGCCATGCCGTCATTCTCTCACTTGGATTGTGCCGGCTGCGACGGCCGGGCGGCCGCCGCCACGGCGAGGTTGAGGGCAGTCACGTTCACCGACGGCTGGCCGAGAAACGCGGCTAGTCCACTGCTGGTGTGCTGTTGCACCAGGGAGGCAACGGCGTCGGTGCTGAGGCCGTTCGCTGCTGCCACCCGCGCAATCTGCAGTTGGGCGTACGCGGGGGAGATGTCCGGATCCAGCCCGGAACCGCTGGCGGTCACGGCGTCGGGCGGCACCGCTGCCGCACCCACGCCTTCAGCGGCGGCGACTTCGGACCGGTTGGTGGTGACGGCGTCGAGCAGTTTCTGATCGTTAGGCCCCAAGTTGGACGCCGAGGATGACGCCGGGTCCCATTTCACGGCCGAGGGCCGGGCGTGGAACCAGCGCGGGTCCTGGACGCCGGAATCGTTGGCAGCGGCCTGGACAATCAGGGCGGACGCAGCCGGCGCGCCGCTGCTGTCTTTGAGGATGGAGCCGTTGGCCTGGTAGGGGGCGATGAGCTGTCCGATGCCGAAGACGGCCAGGGGGTAGGCGACGCCGAGGACCAGGGTGGCAAAGAGCAGGAAGCGCAGGGCGGTGCCGGCCTGGCGGAGGTAGCCGGTGAGGGTGTTCATGGGGATGTTCCTAGCCGATTCCGGGGATGAGGGCGATCATCAGGTCGATGATCTTGATGCCGATGAAGGGTGCGATGAGGCCGCCGAGGCCGTAGATCAGCAGGTTCCGGGCCAGTGCCTGGTTGGCGGACACGGCGCGGTATTTGACTCCGCGGAGCGCCAGCGGGACCAAGGCGATGATGATCAGGGCGTTGAAGATCACCGCGGAGAGGATGGCCGAGGACGGGGTGGCCAGGCCCATGATGTTCAGCAGTCCGAGCCCGGGGAAGGTGGCGGTGAAAAGGGCCGGGACGATCGCGAAGTACTTGGCGACGTCATTGGCCACCGAGAAGGTGGTCAGGGCGCCGCGGGTGATGAGCAACTGTTTGCCGATGCCGACGATGTTGATGAGTTTGGTGGGGTCGGAGTCAAGGTCGACCATGTTGGCGGCGTCCTTGGCTGCCGGGGTGCCGGAGTTCATGGCGACGCCGACATCTGCCGCGGCCAGGGCCGGAGCGTCATTGGTGCCGTCACCGGTCATGGCCACCAGACGGCCTGCGGCCTGCTCCTTTTTGATGACCCCGAGCTTGTCCTCCGGGGTAGCTTCGGCCAGGAAATCATCGACCCCGGCCTCGGCGGCGATCGCCTTGGCGGTGATGGGGTTGTCGCCGGTGATCATGACCGTCCGGATGCCCATTTGCCGCAGTTCGGCGAAGCGGGCGTGCATGCCGGGTTTGACGACGTCGGCCAGGTGGATAGTCCCCAGGACGTCCGCACGGCCGTCCTGGCCCACCTGGGCCACCAGCAGGGGTGTGCCGCCCTGGGCCGAGATTTCCTGCACCCGGTGCTCGACCTCGGCCGGGGTATGGCCGCCGTACCCGGCGACGAAGGCGGAAACCGCGGAGGCGGCGCCTTTCCGGATCTGACGCCCGTCAAGGTCCAGGCCGCTCATGCGGGTGCTGGCGCTGAAGGGGACCAGGGCAAAGACGCCAGAGCTGCGTTCGAGGGTGACCAGATCGGACCCGGTCACGCCCTTGTCCACGGCGAGGTCCACGATGGAGCGTCCCTCGGGGGTTTCGTCGGCCAGGCTGCAGACCCGTGCGGCCTCGATGAATTGGGTCCTTTCCACCTGGCTGGCGGGGAAGAAATTGACGGCACGACGGTTGCCGTACGTGATGGTTCCGGTCTTGTCCAGCAGCAGCGTGGTGATGTCCCCGGCGGTTTCCACGGCACGGCCGGAAGTGGCCAGCACGTTGTGCTGGACCAGGCGGTCCATCCCGGCGATGCCGATCGCCGGGACCAGGGCCCCGATGGTGGTGGGGATCAGGCAGACCAGCAGGGCGACCAGCACGATCGGGGACGGGGTGGCGCCGGCGAGGGCGGCGAACGGGGCCAGGGACATGGTGACGGCCAGGAACACGATGGTGAGGGAGACCAGCAGCACGTGCAGGGCGATCTCATTCGGGGTCTTCTGCCGCACGGCGCCCTCGACCAGCTTGATCATCCGGTCGATGAACGTCTGTCCCGGCTCGGCGGTGATGCGGACGACGATCCGGTCAGAAAGGACCTTGGTGCCGCCGGTGACTGAGGATCGGTCACCGCCGGATTCGCGGATCACCGGGGCCGATTCGCCGGTGATGGTCGATTCGTCGACGCTCGCCAGGCCTTCGATGATTTCGCCGTCCGAGGCGATGACGTCCCCGGCCTCGCAGATGACCACATCACCCCGCCGCAGGTCCGTGCCGGGGATGTCCCGGGTGGTGCCGTCGGGCTGCCGGAGTCTGGCCTGAACGCCTTTGCGGCTGGCGCGGAGACTGTCGGCCTGGGCCTTGCCCCGGCCCTCGGCGATGGATTCAGACAGGGTGCCGAAGAGGACGGTGAGCCACAGCCAGGCCGTGACGGCGATGCCGAAGACCGAGGGCCGGTACAGGGAGATCGCCGTGCAGAGGGCGGCCCCCGCCAGCACGGTGAACATGACAGGGGAGTGGATCATCTGCCGCGGGGAAAGTTTCCGGACCGCCAGGGGCAGGGCGGCGGCGACGGACGTGAGCGTCAGCTTTGCCGGGGCCTTGGTGTGGTGCTTGTGCTCGCCGGGAGTGCCGAGGGGATTGCCATCGGCGTAGGTTTGGGCGGCGAGGTCCGTCTGGGACGGGGTCATTTCAGGAGTCCTTCTGCGAGGGGGCCCAAGGCAAGGGCCGGGAAGTAGCTCAGGGCGGTCATGATCACTGTCACGCCGAGCAGCAGGCCGCCGAACAGCGGGCCGTGGGTGGGGACGGTGCCTGCAGAGGCGGGAACCTTGCCCTGACGGGCCAGGGAGCCGGCCAGGGCGAGCACCAGGACAATCGGGAGGAAGCGGCCCAGCAGCATCGCCAGGCCCATCATGACCGAGAGGTAGGGGCCGGAGGTGGTGATGCCGCCGAACGCGGAGCCGTTGTTGTTGGCCCCGGAGGTGAAGGCGTAGAGCACCTCGCTGAACTGGTGCGGACCGGTGGCCGGGGCGTTGACCATGGCTTCCGGCAGCAGGACGGTGATGCCGGCCAGGGCCAGGACCAGGGTCGGGGTGACCAGGATGTACATGGCCGCGAGTTTCATCTCCGTGGGGCCGATCTTCTTGCCCAGGTACTCCGGGGTGCGGCCGACCATCAGCCCGGCGATGAAGACGGAGATGATGGACAGGATCAGCAGCCCGTACAGTCCGGAGCCGGTCCCGCCGGGGGCGACCTCGCCGAGCATCATGTTCACCATGGCCACGCCTCCGGCCAGGGGCGGCAGGGAATCGTGGGCGACGTTGACGGCGCCGGTGGAGGTCAGCGTGGTGGACGTGGCGAAGATCGCGCTTGGCACCGGACCGAAGCGCTGTTCAAAACCCTCGCCGAGACCACCGGCCGCCGCCGTCGCGGTTCCCTGCCCGGCCGCCACGGCCCAGCCCATCAGCGAAACCGAAGCCAGCCACAGCGTGCCCATGACGGCGGCGACCGTGTAGCCCTGCCGCTGGTCACCGACCATCCGGCCGAAGGCGTAGGGCAGCGCCGAGGGGATGAGCAGGATCAGGAACACCTCGAAGATGCTGATGAGGGCGTTGGGGTTCTCGAACGGGTGGGCGGAGTTGGCGTTGAAGTAGCCGCCGCCGTTGGTCCCGAGAATCTTGATAGCTTCCTGGGACGCCACCGGGCCGCCGGGAATGATCTGGCTGACCCCGGACGCCTGGTTGGTGACGTCGGTGGGCCAGAAGTTCTGCACCACGCCGCCGAGGACCATGACCACTGCAGCAACGAATGCGAGCGGCAGCAGGAGCCGGAACGAGGTCCGGGCCAGGTCCACCCAGAAGTTGCCCAGCCGCTGCGTCCTGGTGCGGGCGATGCCGCGGATGAGGGCGACGGCGACGACGACGCCGACGGCGGCCGAAAGGAAGTTCTGCACCGCCAGCAGACACATCTGCACGAAAATCCCCACCGTGGCCTCCGGGACGTAGGTTTGCCAGTTCGTGTTGGTCACAAAGGAAATGGCGGTGTTCATGGCAATCCACGGATCCACGCCGGGCAGGGATCCGCTGCCCGGCAGGACGCCCTGCAGCCGTTGGAGGCCGAACACGGCCAGGATGGAGACAGCCGAGAACGCCAGGACGCTGCGCAGGTACACGGACCACGTCTGGTCTGTGCCGGCGTCAATCCCGGCGAGCCGGTAGAAGAGACGCTCGGGCCGGGATGACGTTTTGCCCTCGAATACGCGGGCCATGTAGATGCCCAGGGGCTTGTGCAGGGCTCCCAGAACAATGAGCAGTGCCGCCACCTGGGCAGCAAAGGATGCAGGGTTGAAGGTCATGATCCACTCACCACCTTTCCGGGTGGATCAGGACGGCCAGCAGGTAACCGAAGAGGCACAGTCCGGCAATCAGCAGGACGAGCCACATGATGGCGTCGGCGCTCATTGTCCGCCCTCCGGCCGGTCATCGGCGCCGCCGACCATCCCGGCCAGAACGTGACCGATCCACATGACGAACCCCATGGCAGCCATGAGGATTCCGATAACAGCCAGGTCGGCCATTGCAGGTTCCTTTCATCCGCGCCCCGTTTGCGGGGCTACTGAAAGTCAACCCCTCGGCAGAGGGAAAAAGCCGGGTCCTGATGGTTTCTTAACGCCCCGACGCCGGATCTTGACGCCGTCTTAGCAGGCACGGGAAACGGCAACAGGGGCTGTGGGTGAAAGGGGCGGGCGCCGTCGGCAGCGGGTTTAGGGCATGGATTCCGGCGGCGCTCAGCCGACGTGCACCCAGGGGCGCCGGGTGACGTCGGGTTCGGCTTCGCGCAGCACCTCGCGGGTGACGGGGGCAATCTCGCCCTCGCCCAGGAACAGGAACCGCAGCAGGTTCACCACCGGGTTTCCCTCCGTCCAGCGGAAGTAGATGTGCGGCATCAGCCCGGTCACGTCCCGGATGTGGAACAGCACCGAGGCAATGGTGTTCGGCACCACGGGCCCGTGGACCTCGAGGACCTGGTACCCGTGCCGCATGACGCCCCGGACCTCCAGCTCGGTTTCGAAGTCGGAGGAATCGTCCACGATCACTTCCAGGAACAACGCCTGGTAGTCCACCGGCAGGTGGCTGACCTCAATCGCGGAGGTCAGTTTCTCCCGGTAGGCCTCGGCACTGAGCCGCAGCGGCTCGTGGGCGATCAGCGAGATGGGACCCTCCACGTTGGAGGACATGAATTCGAGCGCCCGACGGTCCAGATGGACATGGGTGGCGTGCAGCTCAAAGGAACGCCGGAGCCGGGAGAGCAGGGAAATGACGATGATCCCGAGGATGAAGAACGAGGCAATCCGGATGCCTTCCGGGCGTTCGAAGATGTTGGCGACCGTGGTGTAGATGAACACGACGGCGATGATGCCGAAGCCGATGGTGCGCTTGCGCTGCTGCCGGCGGCGCGCCGAGAGCGTCACCGCGACGGCTGCCGAGGTCATCAGGACCAGGACGCCGGTGGCGTAGGCGCCGCCCTGGGCGTCGACGTTGGCGTCGAACAGCCAGGTGATCAGAAACCCGACTAGCGTGAACACCAGCACCAGCGGGCGCACGGCCCGGGCCCAGCCGGGCGCCATTCCGTAGCGGGGCAGGTAGCGGGGCACTAGGTTGAGCAGCCCCGCCATCGCGGAGGCACCGGCGAACCACAGAATCGCGATGGTGCTCAGGTCATAGACGGTGCCGAAGCCGTTCCCGAGATATTCATGGGCCAGGAACGCCAGGGCGCGGCCGTTCGCCGGGCCGCCGGGTTCGAAGTCCTGCGCCGGGATCAGGACCACCGTGGTGAAGCTGGTCGTGATCAGGAAGGCACTCATGATGACGGCGGCAGTTGTCAGCAGCCGGCGGGCCTCCTCGATCCGGCCTACCGGCTTGTCTTCGGTGTCACCGGGGCGCCCCTTGATCTGCGGCATCACGGCCACCCCCGTTTCGAAGCCGGAGAGGCCCAGGGCCAGCTTCGGGAAGACCAGCAGCGCGATCCCGACCACCATGAGCGGGCTCCCATGCTGGGTGGTCAGCGCCAGCCACCAGTCGTCGACGGCAACCGGGTGGGTGAACACTTCAACAAGGGTCGTAATCACCACCACGACATTCAGGCCCAGGTAGATGGCGACCAGGACGACCGCAACACCGATGGCCTCCTTGAAGCCGCGCAGGAACACGGCGCCCAGCAGGGCGAGCAAGAACAGTGTGACGGCGACGTTCTGGCCCTGCATCCAGGCCGGCGAAAGGGGGTTTTCGATGGCGTGCGCGGTGGCGTCGGCGGCGGAGAGCGTCATGGTGATCATGAAGTCCGTGGCGGCGAACCCCAGCAGGACCAGCACGAGGAGTTTGCCGCTCCAGCGCGGCATCAGCCGCTCGAGCATGGCGATGGAGCCTTCACCCCGGTGGCTTTCCCCGGCCACCCGGCGGTAGACCGGTAGGGCGCCCAGCAGGGTGACGGCAACCAGCACCATGGTCGCCAGCGGGGAGATCACGCCCGCGGCCAAGGCCGCAATGGCCGGCTGATAGCCCAGGGTGGAGAAGTAATCGACGCCGGTCAGGCACATGACCTGCCACCACTGATGTTTCTTCAGGTGCGAATCGCTCACCGCGCCGGGGCCCTGGTGAACGCCCTTGGCATCCTGCAGGCCGAACAGCAGCCATCTTCTGAAGTTTTCCCCGGCTCCCGGCCGTGCTGCTGAGGGATCCGAAGGCGGCCTGCTCATCGTGGTCATCTATGCCTCTCCGCGCGATGCCCACCATCGTGTTTACTGACGACGATAACACCGGAGCCGGGAGCCGCTCCCGAGCCGGGGCGATCTTGACGGATCCTTAACACCGGCCGTTGCTCGCGGAGGATCGGTTTCAGTGAGCCGCGGCTTGGGCGGGGATTTCTATGTAGAGGATGGATCCGCCGGCTGCCGGCAGGTACCGGTGTTTGGGGTGCCGCGCGGGTCGGTAGATGTGTCCGAAGGGGTCCTTCACACGGGCCTGCTGCAGCCGGTCCTGGCGTGCGAGCCGGCGGTCGATCTCCTGAATGTTGGACGCGCGGGATGCAAGGCCGTCGATGTCCAGAGACCATGCTCCCGCGGCCGGTTCCGTCCCGCGTTCCAGGGCGAGGGTTTCGAACAGGCCCGACACCACTTCGTCCCTGGTAACGGGGTAGAAGCGCCGGAGCCGGTGGGCTTCCGGGTGCGCGTTCTGCGCGTCCAGCCACGCGTGGCGGAGCCAATGGAATTCCACCGGCCCGAGCGCCGGTCCAAGGATCAGGTGCCGGTTCGAATCCAGCGCCAGACGATAGGCGCTGCCGCTGCGGTCGATGATGCACGCGGCTTCCCCGGCGTACTCAAACGCCGTCAGCAGATCCTGTTCCGACCGGTGATACGAAAACTCCCCGCTGTCATCGACGGCGACGAAATCCCGCGAGGCACCGGCACTGGCCGGAAGACCGGATGTGTCCTGCGTCCGCCGGGGCATGGTGTTCATTTCGCTTGGCTCCTGCCGAGGATCGGACCGCAGCCACGGCGGCCGCGGTGTCCTCTTGCTTCAGGACAGCACCGGTAGGGCCGCAGCGGAATGGGCCTTAACGCTTTCCATATGCCGGCAGGCCACAAATTTGCGTTCTCTTAATGCGGCGGCCCTTTGATGGCCGCCGTCGGCACCATCCTGTATCGGATCTTCAGAAAGCGCAGTTGGGTCCAAGCTGAATCAGCCTCAGCTCCGGCGTGGCGTTCGGTGCCGTGGGCGTTAAGGATCCGTCAGGATTGTTCGCCGGAGGATCGCGACGGCTTGGTGCGCTGGTACTCTCGCGGACGGAAGCGGCGCGATGCGTCGCCTGGAAAGGGATACATGACCACGCTCAGCCGGCCACCGGCAGATCCCTCGGCACAGCTGCCCGGCGCCGGGGAGCATTTCAAGAACTGGCTGCTGTTCGGCCTCCAAGACGCCAAGGGAATCCATCAGGGGCCCGGGGCCGTGAGCGACAGCCACCTGAAAAAACACACGTGGTGGCAGGTGATGTGCCTGACCGGCGTGGACTACTTCTCCACGCTGGGCTACCAGCCCGCCATTGCCGCCCTCGCAGCCGGCGTGATTTCGCCGCTGGCCACCCTGGTCCTGGTTGCCGTGACCCTATTGGGCGCACTGCCGGTGTATCGCCGGGTGGCCGGGGAAAGCCACAGCGGCGAGGGATCCATTGCCATGCTGGAGCGGTTGCTCCCACGCTGGGGCGGGAAACTCCTGGTCCTGGTGCTGCTGGGGTTCGCTGCCACCGACTTCATGATCACCATGACGCTCTCCGCCGCAGACGCAACAGCCCACGCCATCGAAAACCCCCTTGCGCCGGCCTGGATGCAGGGCCAGAACGTCGCCGTCACACTGTTCCTGCTGGCCATGCTCTCCGCGGTGTTCCTGCGCGGCTTCAAGGAGGCGATCGGCGTCGCCGTCGTCCTTGTGGGTATTTACCTCGGACTGAACGTCATCGTGGTCATCACAACGATCATCGAGGTCGTGCGCCAACCGGTGGCGGTCGACAACTGGCGGCTGGCCCTGACCACCCAGAACGGGAACCCGCTGATGGTGGTGGGCATCGCGCTGCTCGTCTTCCCGAAGCTGGCCCTGGGTCTGTCGGGCTTCGAGACGGGCGTCGCCGTCATGCCGCAGATCCGCGGTCACGCCAAGGATACCGAGGAGAACCCTGAGGGCCGGATCAAGGGTGCCCGCAGGCTGCTGACGACGGCGGCCCTCATCATGAGTGCGTTCCTGGTCACCACTAGCTTCACCACGGTGGTGCTGATCCCGGCGCAGGCGTTCCAGCCGGGCGGCCAGGCGAACGGGCGTGCCTTGGCATACCTCGCGCACGAATATCTGGGAAACGGTTTCGGTACTGTCTACGACCTGAGCACGATTGCCATCCTGTGGTTTGCTGGCGCCTCCGCCATGGCGGGGCTGCTGAACCTGGTGCCCCGTTATCTGCCCCGCTACGGCATGGCCCCCGGATGGGCCCGGGCCGTGCGCCCGCTGGTTCTGGTCTTCACGCTCGTGGGGTTCCTGATCACCTTGCTCTTCGACGCCGACGTCGACGCCCAGGGCGGCGCCTACGCCACCGGCGTCCTCGTCCTGATGACCTCGGCCGCGGTTGCCGTGACATTCTCCGCCCGGCGCGGGAATCAACGTAAACGCACCATCGGCTTCGGCATCATCGCCGTCGTGTTCATCTACACCACGGTGGCCAACATCTTCGAGCGGCCTGAAGGCATCCGGATCGCCTCGTTCTTTATCCTCGGGATCATCGTCATTTCCCTGCTCTCGCGCCTCCGGCGCTCCTTCGAGCTGCATGCCACGCATGTGCGTATGGACACCCCGGCCCTGGAATTCCTCGCCGCCAACGAAACCGGCCCCATCGCGATCATTGCCCACGAGCCGCTGCGGCTGAGCGCTGAGGCGTACCGGGACAAGCTCACATCCGCGATCGAGGTCAGCCACCTCCCGGTGGACTACCAGGCGCTGTTCCTTGAAGTCGTGGTGGACGACTCGTCGGACTTCGAGACCGCGCTCGTGGTCCGCGGGGTAATCCGGCACGGGTACCAGGTCCTGGAGGTCCACGGGCCTGTTGTTCCGAACACGATCGCCTCCGTGCTGCTGCACATCCGCGATGTCACCGGGCTGATGCCGCACATCTACTTCCGCTGGACGGAGGGAAATCCGTTCACCAACCTCCTGCGGTTCCTGGCCTTTGGCGAAGGCGAGATCGCCCCGGTTACGCGGGAGGTGCTGCGCGAGGCCGAACCGGACGTCACGCGGCGTCCGTGGGTCCACGTCGGCTGACACGGGACGCCCGGCGTCGGCTGACACAGGGCGCCCGGCGGCAGGGGAAAAACACAAACGCCCCTCCGGAGGAATCCTCCGGAGGGGCGTTGTGGTCTTCGGGGAAAGTGTCCGGCCGGGCGGCCGGGGCTTTTCCTGAGTACTTAGAGCGGGCGGATGTTCTCAGCCTGCGGACCCTTCGGGCCCTGCGTGACGTCGAATTCAACCTTCTGGTTCTCGTCCAGCGAGCGGTAGCCGCTGCTGGCGATTGCCGAGTAGTGGGCGAAAACGTCGGCCGACCCGTCATCCGGGGCAATGAAGCCAAAACCCTTTTCGGCGTTGAACCATTTAACTGTGCCTGTAGCCATGCCTTTATCCTTCTGAAATGCTGCTGATCTCCGGCGGCCCTAGGGCCAACGGCTGCGGAGACATTCGTCCGCTGTCCCCAACGTACGGTGCCACGGGCCGCGGTGCAAGGGTCTATTGACGGTCTTCGTCTCGACCGGTCGCTTCAGTCATGCCGAAACGGAGGCATCGAAGAGCGCAATCAGGTCCCGGGTAATCTGGTACGGCGAGGTCTCGCTGGGGCTGTGGCCGCCGCGGTAGACCGCAATCCGTGCCCCGATCGACTGCGCGAAGTGCCGGTGCAGCGCCAGCGGCCAGAGGTCGTGTTCGCCGACGGCGACAAGCTTCGGCAGCGTCCCAGTGGCCAGGGCCCGCCGCAGATCCGGTGTGTGCTTCATGAGGCCGATGATGTCGATGACCGAGGCGCGGCGCGTGAACGCGAACCGGCTCTTCACGAACCGCAGTCGTTTGGGCGCCACACGGGCAACATTCCTGCGGATACCCCAAATCATCACCGCGGTGCCGACCCTGTTGTTGACCCAGCGACTGAACCAGCCGGCCAGGCGTACACCGCGGAAACTCTGCCCCGGCTCGGGCGGGCAACTGATCAAGGTCAGGCTGCGGAACTTCTCTGGCCGTTGGGCGAAGGCCAGTTGGGCGACGATCGCCGCGAAGGAGTACCCCACGACGTGCACCGCGCCTTCTTCGGCGTCCAGCATGGCGAGGAGGTCATCGCGGAAGAGTTCGTAGTCGTAGCGGCACCGGGGCGGAACGAGGTTTTCGGGCCCGGCCTGGGCGGATTCATACTGCCCGGCGATGTCGCAGCTGAGGACGAAATAGCCGGCCGCCGCGAGCTCGGGCAGCATGAGGATGAAGTCTTCCTTGGAGCCGGTTGCGCCCGGGATGAGCACGACGCGCGGCTTCCCGGGATCTCCGGTGGAGATGGTCGCCAGGGTGCCGCTGGGCGCCGCGAACTCACCGCGCACCACGCCTTCCGGAAGGAGGGCCCAGTCGAAGTCGGGCAACGCGGCGTCCCGGCGGGCGGCATCGTCCACCAGCCCCGAACCGAAGCCCCCGGGCTCGGGAAACGGCGTGCCCTGTGCCTTGCGGCCGACAGACACCATAGACCTCACATAGCCCCTTCATCTGCTCAGCCGGCCAGGCTGCCGGCGGCCGTCGCAGGGGAGAGCGGGGCATCCACCTGCCGCACCGTTCCGGCGGATCCGTCCACGGTCACCCTCTGTCCGGTCCGCAGCCTGGTGGTCGCGTCCGGCACGCCCACCACGGCCGGGATGCCGTATTCGCGGGCCACCACTGCGCCGTGGGAGATCACCCCGCCCATCTCCATGACCAGGGCGCCGGCGGTCATGAACAGCGGTGTCCAGCCGGGGTCGGTGGAGGGTGCCACGAGGATTTCCCCGGGTTCAAGGTGGGCGCCCACCGGATCCAGGATGACCCTAACCGTTCCGGTGGCGGTACCGGCCGACGCCGGTGTCCCGGCGAGGGCGCCGGAGGCTGGGGACTTGGCCATCACGGCGGCCTCCACGTCCGTGCCGTCGGAGAGCAGCACCCGGGGAATCCGGCGTCGGCGTAGTTCGACGTCGTAGAGCCGGCGCCGGGCCGCGACGATGCCCTTGAGGCCGGCACCTCGCAAACCGACGCGGACCTCGTCGAATTCCAGGAAATACACATCGTCCGCGGCGGTGATCGCACCGGCCCGTGCCAGTTCGGTGCTGATCGCGTTGAGTTGCCGGTGCATTTCCGCGAGGGCGAGGACGACATAAAACTTGGGCAGTTCGCGCAGTCCCGACAACTGCCGGGTCCGGCGCAGGCAAAACTCCACCAGCCGGGCGCGGAGCCGGCTCCGGGCCCTGGTCCGTTCCACCAGGCTGCGGATCCTGGCCTCGGCGTGCTCCTCGGCGCGGGCGAACTGCCGGTCGGGGGCCTGCTCCGGGTCCTCCACATGAAGGTAGTTCGAGATCATGCCGAGGATATGGTCCGGCTTCTCCGACCACCGCGGCATGCCAAGGTCTATCTCCGCCACGGCGCGGTGGCCGTAGCGGTCCAGGAACACACCCAGGCCGGTCTGCGCTACTGCCGGCAGCGATCCGGCCGCGTACAGGGTGGCCAGTTCCTTCGGGCCGTGGGCCAGGAACACTTCACGGGATGCTGCATTCGCGCCGATTGTGACGGCCAGATGCCAGAGCTCAAGGTCCATCTCGGTGGTGACGTTGTTGGGCAGCCCCCGCAACACTGCCTCGAGTTCCCTCGGTTCCGCGATCCCGCGCAACAGCCTGCGGGCCAAGGCCAGCATGAGGTAACCAACGGCCGGTCCGGGCAGGGTGGCCAGGATCAGCCCGGTCACGGCGCGGTCCAGGATGCGTTGGGCGTGATCGAGCCGGCCGAACGGCGTGGCCGGCTCCGGCAGGACAAGCTCTGCTTCGAGGCGGGTTCCGTAGTCGAAGGCGCGGCGCAGTTCTGCTGCCGGCCGCACTACGGCCCGCAACAGGGACGGAATGACCCGGAGCATCAGAGCCAGGGTTGCCGTGCCGTCCGCACGCCGTGCTGCCGGGCCACCCGTTCGCGGTTTGTGGAGGGCCGGTTTCTGCGGGGCCGATCTCTGGGGAGCGGGTGCCCCGGCCGCGCCGGGACGGGTCCGCCGGGACGGCCTTTCGCGCAAGCCGAACCGCGGATCGTCCAGGAGCGCCGGGAAAACCGCGGCCGACCTCCCGTCCGCCAGCGGGAGGATTCGCAGCAGGTAGCGGCGGCCGTACTTGTTGCGGACCATGGGCGTCATGTCCATGAACATGCGCAGCCCCGGGTTGACGTACTGCCAGGGCCCCCTGCGGTTTCCCATTGAGCCCAGCACGGAGAGCCCCATCGGGGTGAGTGGCCGGGTCAGACCCTGGAGCAGGGTGCCGCACAGATACACCCGGGCTTCAGCGGCGACGCTCGACTCCGCGCCAAGGGGTTGGGCCGCGGCAGGGTCCGGCAACGGGTACAAGGTGGTGATGGGCCGCGACTGGGTCAGCCAGATCTTGCCCGCGGCGTCGATCACCCATTCCACATCCTGGGGTGTGCCGAACAGCCGCTGGACCGTGTCGCCCAGCGTCGTGAGTTCCCGGACCTGGGCGTCGTCCAGGCTGCGCGGCCGGCCGGCCGCCGTCCCATCCGGGGAGTGGAGCAGGATGCGTCCCGTGGCCGTCTCCGTGACGAAATGGTCCGGGTTCACACTCCCGGAGACCACCGCCTGGCCCGGGCCGGCGCTTGCGTCGATGACCGTTTGAGTCCGGGTGCCCGTGACGGGATTCGCGGTGAACAGCACGCCGGCGGTGGTGGCCGCGACGACGTCCTGGACGACGACGGCGAGTCCCACGTCGCGATGGCCGATCCCGTAGGCGGAACGGTAGGCCACGGCCCGTTCGGTCCAGAGCGAGGCCCAGCAGCGCCGGACCGACTCGACCACGGCATCGGCTCCCGAAATGTCCAGGAAGGAATCCTGCTGTCCGGCGAAGCTGGCGAAGGGCAGGTCCTCGGCGGTCGCGGAGGACCGGACGGCGACGGTGGCCCCGCTGCCCATGACCGCGTAGGCGGTGCGGACGGCCGAATCGACGTCGGCGGGGATCGGTGCGGTGACGATCATCTCCCGCGCCTGCCGGGCCAGTTCGCCCAGCCCCGGTTCGGGCTGGCCGGGTGTGGCGTGGGGCAACGAGACGTCGTCGGAGGCCGTTTTGGACGCGAGCGCGTCGAGGTGTGCGGCGAGGGCTTCCAGCCCCGCCGGGGCGGCCTTCCGGTAGGCGGCCGTGGTGAGGCAGAAGCCGCGCGGCACGGGAAAACCGGCCGCGGTGAGCTTGCCGAGGTTCACGGCCTTGCCGCCCACGAGTGGCAGGGGAGCGGGGCCCAGTGCACTGAGATCCACGACGAAGCTTTCCGGCGCCCTGCCCTCTGCAGAACCCATTTCCCTGCTCCCACGTCCTGTCCGCATATTCAACTGCGGCCGCTTTGCGGGCTCTGTGCCTTGGCGGTGCGGCCCCCGCAGTTATCCCTCTGACGAGTGCGGCTGCCGACCTACTGGCCGGCGTCGGCCTCGCCGGTGTCCTCCCACATGAGATCCAGGTTGCGGAAAACCGGCGGACCGTCGCACAGGGCGGCCATCTTCGCGGCGAATTCGGAGGTCTCGGGCCGGTTGGAGTTCTCCATGGCCGACTCGTAGGAGTCGAATTCAACGATCGTGAGGTAGGTGCCGGGGCGGTCGCGGTCGCCGGTGGCCATAATGCGGCGGAAGGTCGGGGCCGTGGACCCGTCGGTTCTTGACGGGCGGCCCAATTCCTCGACCTCCTCGATGCGGGACGTCTGGAATTCGATGATCTGCACAAACCTGGCCATGACGGCTCCTCGACGGCGGTGGATGCTGATGCGCTTCACGCTAGACCTTCGCCCTTGCCCGTGCAAGGGCGGGGGCAAGCAGTTGCGCGGCATCCGGCGCCCCCGCCGTCGGGGAGTCCGGCTACGGGGTCAGCAGGACCTTGATGGCGCTCCGCTCGTCCATGGCGCGGTAGGCCTCGGGCGCCTTCTCAAGCGGCATGACCGAGTCGAACACCCGGCCCGGATTGATGGTGCCGTCCAGCACGTCCGCCAGCAGTTCCGGGATGTACGTCCGGGCCGGGGCCATGCCGCCGCCGATCGAGATGTTGGTGTCGAACAGGAAGCGCAGCGGCGCTTCGGCTCCGCCGGTAGGGACGCCCACAAAGCCGAGGGCGCCGCCCGGGCGGACGCTGTGCAGCGCCTGCTCCATGGATTCCTTGGTACCCACGCACTCCAGTACGGAGTCGGCCAGGACGCCGCCGAGCAGTTCGCGGACCTTGGCGACGCCGTCGTCCCCGCGCTCGGCCACGATGTCTGTGGCCCCGAATTCGCGGGCGATCGCCTGCCGGTCGGCGTGCCGTGACATGGCGATGATCCGCTCCGCGCCGAGGCGCTTGGCGGCCAGCACGCCGCAGAGGCCGACGGCGCCGTCGCCGACCACGACGACCGTTCGGCCGGGCCCGGCCTTGGCGGCCAGGGCCGCGTGGTGGCCGGTGGCCATGACGTCGGAGAGCGTCAACAGGCTGGCGCGGAGGGCGTCGTCGGGATCGGTGACGCCCGGAACCTTGACCAGCGTGGACTCGGCGAGCGGCACGCGGACAGCTTCGCCCTGGCCGCCATCGATCCCGTGACCGGTGTCATCCTTGCCGCCCCAGCCCGCGAGGTGGTCGCAGGCAACCGTGACTCCGTTGAGGCACTGGGGGCACTCGCCGCAGCTGACCACGAAGGGAGCGATCACGAGGTCGCCCACGGCAAGGTCCTTGATGTCCTCGCCGACGCTTTCGACCGTGCCGATGAACTCGTGTCCGATTGCGGAGGGCTTGTGGGTGGGCTTGACCCCGCGGTAGGGCCACAGATCCGAGCCGCAGACGCAGGAGGCGGTGACCTTCACGACGACGTCGGTGGGCAGCTGGAGTGTGGGGTAGTCGCGGTCTTCGACTCGGATGTCGCCGGGACCGTGGATGATGGTGGCGCGCATGGGGGGCTCCTCGCATTTGTGGTGGATGGGCTTGGACCGAGTTTAGTCCCCCCGGCGCGGTTGGCCGTTTCGGGCCGTGACCAGCAACGCGGGCTCAGATACGGTCCATCAAGATGTCCACCAGCGGCAGTATCTGAGCCCGCACTGCTTTCTAGACGGCTTCGAGCACGCTGACGTAGTTCGCGATACCCACGCCGCCCATGTTCTGCACCGCCGCCCGGCGCGGGTTGGCCAGCTGCATGTCCCCGGCCGTCCCGGTAAGCTGCATGGCCGCGATGACGTGCTGCGAGACGCCGGTGGCGCCGACGGGGTGGCCCTTGGCCTTAAGTCCGCCCGAGACGTTGACCGGGAGCTTGCCGTCCTTGAAGACCCAGCCTTCCTCGAGCGCACGGGCGCCCTGGCCGCGTTCGGTCAGTCCCATGGCCTCGTACATGAGCAGTTCAGCGATGGTGAAGCAGTCGTGCACTTCGGCGAAGTCCAGGTCCTCCAGTCCGACGCCGGCCATCCCCAGCGCGCGCTGCCAGGACGCGCGGGTCGCGGCGAACTCGGTGGGGTCCCGGCGCTCGGCCGGGAAGAAGTCGTTCGCGTGGCCGAAGCCGGCGAGCCGGACCGGCGCCGTCGCCCCGCCCGTGGGGGAGACGCTGAGCACGACGGCGGCGGCCCCGTCGGAGACGGGGGAGCAGTCGGTGCGGCGCAGCGGATCGGCGACCATAGGATTCTTGTCCGAGACGGTGCGGCAGAACTCCTCGCCGAGGTCCTTGCGGAGCTGGGCGTAGGGGTTGTCGACGCCGTTGCGGTGGTTCTTCGCCGCGATGGTGCCCAGGATGTCGCCGAGGCGGCCGTCCTGGCTGCCGGCGCCGTAGCGCTTGCCGTAGTGCTTCGCGACCTCGGCAAAGAGCCCGGTGAACCCCGTGGTGGAGGCCTTGCCGGCCATGTAGTAGTCGGCGCCCAGCAGGGCCGCACCCACGACGTCAGCCCCGGCCTGCGTCATCTTCTCGGCGCCGATCACCAAGACGGTCTTCGCGGTGCCGGCCAGCAGGGATTTGGTGCCCTGCTGGAACGCGGCCGAGCCGGAGGCACAGGCGTTCTCGACCCGGGTGGACGGCACGTTGGCGAGCTGGTCCGAGACCTGCAGGGCGAGCGAGGACGGGAACGCCAGCGGCATCATGCCGGAGTTGAACTGGCCGAGGTAGATCTCGTCGATCTGGCCGGGCTCGATCCCCGCGTTGCCGATCGCCTCGGTGGCGACCTGCACGATCAGGGATTCCAGGGTGTCGTCCGCCAGCTTGCCGAAGCGGCTGTGGCCCCAGCCGGTGAGCAGGACATCCTTGCCGAACTGGTCTTTGAGGCTCATGCTCCCGCCACCTCCACTTTGGTTCCTTCGAGCTCAAGGGCGACGTCGAACTCTGCCTCGGTCTTTTCGCGGATCTCCTCCACGGTGACGCCGGGGGCCAGGCGGGTCAGCGTCAGCTGCCGGCCGGCGCCTGTTTCTTGTTCCTGCTTCACGAGGTCGAAGACCGCGAGGTCGCTGATGATGCGGTCCACGCAGCTGAGCCCGGTGAGCGGCAGCGTGCATCCCTTGACGATCTTGGCGGTGCCGTCCTTGGCGTTGTGCTCCGTCAGGACCACGACGCGCGGGGTGCCGGCCACGAGGTCCATGGCGCCTCCCATGCCCTTGACCATCTTGCCGGGGATGGTCCAGTTGGCGAGGTCGCCGGCGCCGGAGACCTGCATGGCGCCGAGGATCGCGACCTTGACGTGGCCGCCGCGGATCATGCCGAAGGAGGTCGCGGAGTCAAAAATGCTGCCGCCGGGCAGGACCGTGACGGTCTGCTTGCCGGCGTTGATGAGGTCGGCGTCTTCCTCGCCCTCGTAGGGGAACGGGCCCATGCCGAGCAGGCCGTTCTCGCTCTGCAGGACAACGCGGACGCCGTCGGGCAGGTTGTTGGCCACCAGCGTGGGGATGCCGATGCCAAGGTTGACGTAGTCGCCGTCGTTCAGTTCTTCGGCCGCGATTGCGGCCATTTCATCTCGGGTCCAAGCCATAGTGATTCTCCTGAAAACGTGTGGGTGGGCGGCGCTCAGGCCGGATTAGACGGTGACGGCGGACGCGGCGTGCGCCGCTTCAACTTCCACTTCGAGCCGGGGGCGGACGGTGCGCTGTTCGATGTCCTTGACGCGGCCGCTGGCCAGGACCAGGCGCTGGACGAACACGCCGGGGGTGATGATGTGGTTCGGGTCCAGCTGGCCGGGCTCGACGATCACCTCGGCTTCGGCGACCGTCACGGCGCCGGCCGTAGCCACCACCGGATTGAAGTTCTGGGCGGTGTACCGGTAGATCAGGTTGCCGTCGGTGTCGGCGGTGTGGGCGTGGACCAGCGCGACGTCGGCCTTGATGGCTCGTTCCAGGACGAAAGTCTCGCCGTCGAACTCCGCCAGCGGCTTGCCTTCGGCGACGAGGGTGCCCACACCGGTCTTGGTGTAGAAGGCCGGGATGCCGGCGCCGCCGGCGCGCAGCCGCTCGGCAAGGGTGCCCTGCGGGGTGAACTCCACCTCGAGCTGGCCGGCGAGGTACTGCTCGGCGAAGAGCTTGTTTTCCCCGACGTAGGAGGCGATGACTTTGCGGACCTGGCCGCCCTCGATCAGTATGCCGAGACCCTTGCCGTCCACACCCATGTTGTTGGAGACGACCGTCAGGTTCTTCACCCCGGAGTCCCGCACTGCCTCGATCAGGTCAGCGGGGATCCCGCTGAGGCCAAAACCGCCGACGGCGAGCGTCATGCCGTCCCGCAGTACGTCCTGCAGGGCGGCCGCCGCCCCGGATTTCACCTTTGACATTGCATCTCCTCATTGAGCTTTTGAGTCACCGGCGGCCGGGTCTCGAAGTCCGCCGCCGTGATCCACTTTGTGGACTATTCGCCTGAAGTAGGAGCCTATGGTGTGGCATGAAGCACTGTCAACGCCGAATTTCCGCCGAGGCTAACGCGTTTTTACAGTGTGGACGGTACGCTGATTTGAGTCCATAATGTGGATATATCTGAAGAATCGCGAGGAAAATGATGAACTCCGTCCCTGTGCAAGGCGCCCAGGTGGTGAGCCGGGTCGCGGCCCTGCTCAGGATCGTGGGCCAGAAGCCGGAGGGCTCTGCGCTGGTGGAGCTGGTACGCGAATCGGGACTGACGCGCCCCACGGTGCACCGTCTGCTCAGCTCCCTGGCGGCCGAGGGGCTGCTGGATCAGGATCCGGGCAGCGGCAACTGGGTCCTGGGCCCGGAGATCCTGCTGCTGGGGTCCGTGGCCTCGGCGCGTTTCCCCCTAGAGGACATCGCGCGGCCGAGCCTCCGCCGCCTCGCCGAAGAAACCGGCGAGAGCGCGTTCTTCTCCATCCGCCGCGGCAACGAAACGGTGTGCCTACTCCGGGAGGAAGGCAGTTTCCCGGTCCGTTCCTTCGTGCTGCATGAGGGCGTCAGGTTCCCGCTCGGCGTGGCCTCCGCCGGCACCGCCATCATGGCCTTCCTGCCGGCGGAAGAGCAGGAAGAGCTGCTCGCAAATTGGGCAGCGCACGCCGGCGCCTTTGCGGCCGCCCATACGGAAGCGCTCGTGCGGGAGAACCTGGGGGCGACGCGGCGGGCAGGCTATTCGGTCAACCCCGGGCTGGTCCTGGAAGGCAGCTGGGGGATGGGCGCGGCGGTCTTCGACCAGCGCGACCGCCCCGCCTGGGCATTGTCCCTGACCGGCATCGAGCCACGCTTCCGGGAAGACCGGCGCCCGCAGCTGGGGCGGCTGCTCATGGATGAGGCCCACCGCATCTCGACGCTGCTGCAGGGCGCTGGATAGCGCTCCGGATGGCGCCGCGGCTCCGGCGCCGGCGCCGGAGTAGCAGTGATGGCACGGGCGTGCCATAACGCGCCGTCCGGGGGCGCTTTGACACGGATACGCCGGCAGTTGGCGGCGAAACGGCCCCACAGAGCTTCAACGTGCCCCGTTTGGGAGTGCCCCGTTTGGGACGAGGCTACGTCCCGCTGAAGAGTCGACAATGGCGACCAACATGAGGCGCTTGCGCACGCGCCGGTTGTGCCGGAAGCTGGCAGCATAGGCCGCAACCACATCGAGCCGAAGGGAGCGCGGGCTCATTAAAAACATCAGGATTTCCTTCGATCACTATGGCAGCCCGGACGTCGTCACCGTAGTCGAGGAGGACCCGCAGCCGCCTGCGGAGGGCGAGGTCCAGGTAGGCATCCGCGCCGTCGCCGTGAACCCGATGGACTGGAAGCTCGTCGCAGGCTATTTGGAGCGCTTCTTCCCGCTACAGCTCCCTGGCGTCCCCGGGTGTGAAGCTGCCGGTGCGGTGACCGCCGTCGGCCCCGGCGTTACCGGGTTCCACGTTGGCGACGAAGTCATCTGGAACGGCATTGCCGGAGGCTACCGCTCCGTTTCCAACTTTCCGGCCGGGCAGCTGACGCCCAAACCGGCAGGCATCGATTTTGAGCAGGCGACCTGCATGGCGATCGCGGGCGGCACAGCGTATTCGGCCCTGGTCCAGCTGCAGGTGGGTGTTGGGGACACCGTCCTGGTCCACGGCGCGGCGGGGGGTGTCGGCTCGGCCGCCGTCCAGATCGCGCGGGACCTCGGCGCCCGGGTCATCGGCACCGCGTCAGGGCAGAACCACGAGTATCTGCGCGGGCTTGGCGCTGAACCCGTGGCCTATGGCGAAGGGCTCGCCGAGCGTGTCCGCTCCCTGGGCAGCATCACCGCAGTGGTGGACACCTTCGGCGGGGATGAGGCGACGGCGGCAACCGTTCAGCTGCTCGGCGGCCACGGAACCGCAGTGACCACTGTGCCCGGCAAGGAGTCCGCCGCCGCGGGAATCGCCCCGGTCCGGCTGCTGGACGGGCGGGTGGGGGATGCGGCCCAGTTGGCTGCCGACGGAAAGCTCCGCTTCAGCATCTACGAACGCCTGCCGCTCACCGGGGCTGCCCGGGCGCTGGGCATCAGCCGTGCAGGCCATGTCCGGGGCAAGGTTGTGCTGATCCCGTAGGTGGAACCTCATCGAGGGCCTGGCCCTGATGCCCAGCGAACCGTCGCGGGGCACTTTGACACGGACACGTCGGCGTCAGGCACTGGAACCGTCCTTTCCGGGTTCAACGTGCCCCCGGACGGAGCGCCCGGTTCCGATCAGAGACCGGCCGTAGACCCCTCGGTGCCCTGGTCCTTCCACCACGTATCAAAAATCGTCACCGGGACCGTGCGCTTGTGGCGGGTCCGCAGGTACATGGCCTCGATCCGTTCCGCCGCGGCATCGGGCACATCGCGGCCCTCGAGGTAGTCATCGATCAGGTCGTAGCCCAGTCCGAGTTCGTCCTCGTCGGTGCGGCCGGGCTTGCCGTCCAGGAGATCCGCCGTCGGGATCTTTTCCCAGATCCGGGCCGGCGCCCCGAGTTCGGCCAGCAGCGCGCGGTTCTGGCGCTTGTTGAGGCCGAACAGCGGCAGGATGTCCGTGCCGCCGTCGCCGAACTTAGTGAAGAATCCGGTGACGGATTCAGCACCGTGATCCGTGCCGATCACCAGGTAGTTGTGCTCGCCGGCCAGGGCGTACTGGGCAATCATCCGGGTCCGGGCCTTGGTGTTGCCCTTGTGGAAATCGGAGATCTCCGTGCCCACGGTCTTCTCGAACTCGTCCTCGAAGCCGTCCACTGCGGCCGAGATATTGAACGTCCATTCGGTCTTGGCGCGCACGAAGTCCAGGGCAGCCTGCGCGTCGTCCTCGTCGTGCTGGACTCCGTAGGGGAGCCGCACGGCCACGAAATTCGCCTCGATGCCGTCGGCCTCGAGCTCCTCGACCGCCAGCTGGGCCAGCCGCCCCGCCAGGGAGGAGTCCAGGCCGCCCGAGATGCCCAGGACAAACCCCTTGGTCTGGGTGGCCGTCAGGTATTCCTTGAGGAACGTCACGCGTTTGCGCACCTCCCCGGCGGGGTCGATCCGGGGCTGCACGCCCATTTCTTCGATGATCTTCGCCTGGAGTTCACGCATGCCTCACAGCCTAGCCAGCGCTGTCAACAACGCTCAACTGTTGCGGCCGGCCCGGGCGGTGAGGGGAAGCTCCGCCGTCGGAATTGCGCGGCGGTTCCAGACTGGCGCTCCACATTCGGGCCGTCGCTACGCGGATTCCCGCCGCGCAGGGCCGGAACCGACGCGCAGGGCGGGAACCGCCGCGCCAAAGATGTCGTCGCAACCCACGGGCTCATGTCTTTCGGGATACGGATGCCGCGTTCGTGCGCGAATACCCCCTCCCGCACCACCGCGCGCAGGCGTAGCGTGGGGCCATGGAGAAGACCGGATGCGCGGTGGTGGGCGGTGGACCTGCGGGGATGATGCTCGGCTTGCTGCTGGCACGGGCCGGGGTGCAGGTGACGGTGTTGGAGAAGCACGCGGATTTCCTGCGCGACTTCCGCGGCGACACCGTGCACCCGTCCACCATCCGGCTCATTGACGAACTCGGACTCGGCCAGGAATTCCGCCGGCTGCCGCAGAGCCGCCTGAAGAATGTCGCTTTCCCCGTCCCGGGCGGCCCGCCGGTAACGATGGGCGATTTTGACGCCCTGCCGCCGCCGTACAACTACATCGCCATGATGCCGCAATGGGATTTCCTGAGCTTCCTCGCCGGCGCCGCAGCCCAGGAACCGGGGTTCACGCTGCTCATGAGCCACACCGCCACCGGTCTGGTCCGCAACGGAGGCCGCGTCCGCGGAGTCCGCTTCCGGACCCCCGACGGCACGCAGGACGAACTCCTGGCGGACCTCGTGGTTGCCACAGACGGCCGCCATTCCGCGCTGCGCACCGCGGCCGGGCTGGCGCCAAAAGAGTTCCCGGTACCCTTCGACACATGGTGGTTCCGGTTGCCCCGCTATCCCTCCGAAACGGGTGAGGTGGCGGGCCTCGTGCCGGTGTTCGGCCCCGGCGAGGCGCTGCTGGCACTGTTCCGCAACGACTACTACCAAATGGGCTACCTCGCCGCCAAGGGCACCGACGTCCGGATCCGTGCGGAAGGCGTCGAGGGTTTCCGGCGTCGAGTCGCGGCGCTCCGCCCGGACCTTGCTGACCGCGTTGATGCCATCGCTTCCCTCGATGACCTCCACTGGCTGGACGTGCGCCTGAACCGGCTGCACACATGGCACATCAACGGGCTGCTGTGCATCGGGGACGCGGCGCATGCGATGTCCCCGGCCGGCGGCGTCGGAATCAACCTCGCCATCCAGGACGCTGCGGCTGCCGCCGAGTACCTGGCCCCCGCACTGCTCCGGGGCCGGGTGACCACGGCAGACCTGGAGAAAGTGGAACGACGACGGCGGCTGCCCACTGTCATTGTGCAGACCGTCCAGCGGATCATGCAACGCGCGATCTTCGTCCCGATCATGACCGGGAGGCGGACAAGATTTCCGGCCGCGGCACTCTTCTTCGCCCGGCATGTTCCGGCGTTCCGCACCATCATGCCCCGCTTCATCGCCTTTGGTCCGCGCCCCGAGCACGCGCCGGCCTTCGCGCGGCGCGCCGAATCCCAGCCGCAGCCCTAGCCCGGCCCTGGCGTCCGGCCCTCAGCGCCCGCCGTCCGGTACGCCCTCTGGTGCGCCGAGATACAGGACGCCGGCTGGGAATCCGCGGCGGACCAGCCACTAAACTGGGACCCATGACTGCCACCCGTGACTTCGCAGCCGACGCTGCCGCTGCCCGTGCCCGACTCCTGGAACTGATCAAGGAACTGGCCGTCGTCCGCGGCAAGGTCATCCTCTCCAGCGGCGCGGAAGCCGACTACTACATCGACCTGCGCCGCATCACCTTGCACCACGAGGCGTCCAAGCTGGTGGGACAGGTGATGCTCTCCCTGATGGCGGACGCCGGGATCGATTTCGAGTGCGCCGGCGGGCTCACCATGGGGGCAGACCCGGTGGGCACCGCCGTCATGCATGCCGCCGTCGACGCCGGCCGCCCGGTGGACGCGTTCGTGGTCCGCAAGGCTCAGAAGTCCTACGGCATGGGCCGCCAGGTCGAAGGTCCCTCAGTCGAGGGACGCAAGGTCCTGGTACTGGAGGACACCTCAACCACCGGAGGTTCCGCGCTTACCGCCGTCGAAGGCGTCCGCAAAGCCGGCGGCAACGTGGTGGCCGTCGCCGTGATCGTGGACCGCGACACGGGAGCTAAGGAAAAGATCGAGGCCGAAGCCGGTGTTCCGTACCTCTTCGCCTTCGGCAAGGACGAACTGGGCCTCAACTGATATGTAGTTCGCGTCTGTCAAGGGCGTGGGGAAGCGGTCCCGGGCTGGGTTGTCCGGGACCGCTTCCTTTTTGGGTGGCCGGGAGGCGTTCGGTTCGTGGTCAGCGTGTCGTTGGCGACGGCGCGGTCAGACTGATATGCGCGGGTTGGTTACCGCAGGACGAGGTGTTCGGCTGGAGATTACCGCTGGTCTAGGAATGTCGGGCGTGGCCGTTGCGGGTTGCCCATAGATCAATCGCGGGTTTACTCCACGCGCTGCAAGAAACCACTCACCAGTTGCGTCCCGGCGGTTTTCCGTGGCCCGGTCGGGGGC
>NZ_FNGC01000010.1 GCF_900102785.1 Arthrobacter sp. ok362 | reverse complement strand
CCGCGACCAGCGTGTCGATCCCGGCCGCCAGCAGGAACCTGGCCAGCCCGAAACCTGTCGGCCCGGCTTCGTAGACCACCCGCACCGGGGCCGGAAGCGACACGATCCAGGCAAGAATCTCGGCAAGATCCGGAGTCATTCGGTGCGGAATGATCTCGCCCGTCTGCGCATCCAGGGCGCATCCGGCAACAGAACGGGCATGGACATCCAGACCGACGCTTGTACGCTCGAACATAGCTGGAACCTCCAAATTTCAAATGTGGCTCTACCTGTCCGCCAAGTCTGGCAGGCAACCCACGTCTTGCTTTGAAGAGGAGGTTCCAGCCCCAAAAACCCGGCTACCTCATATCGTCTAGGGGTGTACCAAGCGCCACGGCTGCCATGGTCCGTGGCCCAACAGTGATAGGGACTTGGCAGCGGCCCGTAGGGTGCCGCGCGGGTAGTCCGTGTCGAGCGTGCGTCGTGCCGGACGCGGGCTAATCGCCGCCACGGAGTTCATGATGCACTTGATGGCGCTGAAAGCTGGGGAGCGAAGCCAGGACGACGAACCGTAAGCGGACCGCACGCGACCAGTTCAGGGCCCATCGGGCAACTTTGATCTAAGTTCTTCTGCATGGGAAGCGATAGCCTGACGCTGGTCTCGGGTGAATCTTCTGGCCTGCTGGTCGAGGACCGCCCGGCTGCCCAGTGCTCCTACGGCCAACAGTTGACCCACGCGACGGATTGCTTCGTCCACGTCCTCTGAATCCTCAATCATCTGGAAGACCTCGTCACGCCGATCTATCGCCTGTACCAGGGCATCGGCGACCATCAGTTGATCCCTTATCCGCCGCTCATCCTCATCCATGCCGCGATTCTTGCACGACCGGCAGCCTTTGGGGCATTTCCGTCCCGTCTGGGGATCCCCTTACGGACAGCATGGGCGGATCAAGGCGGAGCCGACGCGAGATTCAGGCGGACCACACCTCACCGTGGCAGGATCGCCGTCAAATACGTCAATCAGGAGATGATTGGCGATCATTGATTCATGGGATCATTCACGATCACGAGTCCTCCGCTGTCTATCGCCCGCGAACTTTGGCGGCTGGGCGAACCTGATCTTGCCTCACGGGCTGTGAGCTTGAGCGCCGAGCAGGCCGTGGACATCGGAATGAGGGCCGGCGACTTGGACCAATCCGGCGAAGCCCGTGCCATCTGGCCCGACGGCCCAAGCGGCGTCACTTCCGCGCTGGTGCTGGCAGCCGTGGAATACCTCGAAGGTTCCATGCGCCCTTGTGCCAGACACCGCCGGCTTCCAGAGAAGAATCTGCCGCCGGCCCTTCAGGCCAGCGAAGCGGAGCTCTGGGCGGCGCTTACTCCAGTTGCCCGCGCACTCGATCGTCGACGGCTGGAGGCCCGCGAGTAGTCCAACCAATCGTCCACTGGGTTCTGCAACGCGAAATAGCGCATGGTGCAGCCCGCAAGGGGATCCCCATGCGGACGTTGCCAGCTCTGGCAGATCAGTGGAGGCCTTCGAAGTACTGTGCCACATCGTAGTTGCCGATTAGTCGGGCCAGTCCCACGGGCGTCTGCCCTGTCCCGTTCGAATGCATTGGATCTGCACCGCGTGAACGCAGCAGTTCGATCATCTCGGGTCGCCCGCGCGAGTTGAACACGGCGACGAACAGCGGTGTGTTGCCGAAGGAGTTGATTGCGTCGACCGTCGCGCCGAGGTCGAGCAGCGCGGCCGCCGCGTCCAAGGCGTGTTCCTGGGACGCAAGGTGAAGCGGCGTGAATCCCTGGCTGTCAGACGAATCGGGCGACTCGCCTTCGGCGATCAGCCGCGTCACCTCCGCGGCATCATTGGTGAGTGCTGCGTAATGGAGCGGAGACCGACCTGCGGTGTCCATGGAAACCTCGATTCTTGGTACAAGGGGACACTGCACCAAAACCGATCGCTTACCGGACTTGAGCTGCGCCCGGTAAACGATCCCTCAGCGGGACAGTCGGTTCTAACAGCATTTTCCATTGCCTGGGTCACCTGCGGCCGAACTGGTTGGTTCAGTCGATGGCGGCGGCTATGTGCGCGGTGCCGCCCTCGCGGTCCCCGCCTCCGGCAATAGTCGTGCATGGAAGAATCGCAGCATGGATGGGGAGCAGCGGAGGCATGCTGAGTACAACTTGAGAATCCAGGACGGCCTCGTGAAGGCGATGGATCGGCGGGAGGAAGTCTTCCAACTGGTCGAGGATTCAGAGAACCGAGATGAAGCGATTCGTCGTCTGATGGAATTGTTGGAGCTGGGCGAGATGTCCTGCCGGGCAGTCCTGGCCCTGCAAATTGGAAAGTTCACTGGCGAACAACGCGGCGAACTTGCTGCCCAGGCGGAAGAGCTCAGATCGATCCTGTCGTCTGGTGGGGAGTGTGGAGCCATAGGGAGTTGACTATTCTGCGCCTCCGCCGCGGAGTCGCAGGAGGAGCTGCTGCCGGAGTCGTGGAATCCCTGTCCTCCAAACGTGCCCGCTGTATAGACTCCGAGAGCTCTAGCCGGAACCGGAGCGACGTCGCAGCGAGACGGGCTTGGCAGCTCGTAAAGACGTTCCGCAGAGGGATCCCTGAACGGGCGCCGTTGAAGCGATTCAGCGCGGACCGTGGGAGGCTGGGACTGCAAATTGAGCCGCACGGGCAAGGAGCCCATGGTTATGCAATACGCCGAACCACTCGTCACGCAGGACAACGCCGTAGTGCGCACAGTGACAGGAACGTTTTTTCGTGCCGTTGACCCCACCTACCGAGCTGCTGCACTTGAGGGGTCGCGGTCGGCCGGCCGGTATTCACCACCGGACGTGCCAACGCTCTATCTCAGCTCGTCGCGTGACGGTGTCGCAGCCGCGATGATCGCGCATTCCAACGGCCGCACCCCTAATCTTGAAGTCTTACGGTTCGATGTGAAGGCCGATGGAATCGTTGACCTCCGTGATCACGAGGCATTGAAATCGATCGGCATTGACCCCGCCGACGCTGCAGCAGACTGGCAGCAAGTTGTTGCCGGCGGTGGTTCGCCATCCTCATGGAAAGTCCGCGAAACTCTTGAGCGCAGTGGGGCCCACGGGCTAATCGACCCCTCCCGTAAACAGCCCCACCTCTGGCATCTGACGCTCTTCACCTGGAACGTTGAGGGTTCCCCCAGTGTTCGTGAAGTACAGGCCCGGTAGAGGATCCTCCACCGGGACGATTGGTGGCGCTGTATTCGGCAATGGAAGGATGACTTATGAGCAACGTCTTCCTCACTGGGCAACTTGTTTGCAGTGACCAAGAGCAGGTCACTGTGGTCGCACAGCACCTACCCCTGCACATCAAGCTGACGCGCGCCGAGCAAGGATGCCTTTCCTTCGAAGTGAACCCCACTCAGAACCCCCTGATCTGGCAGGTCGATGAGCAATTCCAAGACGCCGCGTCGTTCCGAGCACACCAGCAACGAGTCGCCGAGAGCGAATGGGGCAGGGCAACTGCATGCATCGCTCGACACTACGAGATTGAAGGCATGTAGCCCGTCGGATGCATCACTGGTACCGCGCCAACCGCTGCACGCTGCCTGATGAAGGATCCCTCACCGGGCGCGCAAATGCATGGTATCCGGTCAAGGATATTGCGGATGGATGCTCTCGGGGTGTACCAGTTACGTACCGACGACGGCGTACTCGCCGTTCAGTTTCTCGGCCAAACGTTCGATATTAAAGGTTGACGGCTGGCCACTCGCGATTTGGCTGAGGTCAACAACCATCCAATTACTACCCCGAATGAGAGGTATCTTGCCCTGACTCGAGTCCGCCCATATTTGATAGCTCTTCTCAAGAGCGTCCTGGTTTGGGTAGAGATCTATCTGAACATTTTTCGAACAGAGTCTCTGCGCCGAAGTGAGCGGAATGCCATCGCCCATAGGAACAACCGGATCGCCAACGGGTTTAGGATCGCAGCCCATGACGTCATCGACGGCAGCGTAGGCCTCATCAATAGAGCCAAACGATTGCGGGCCCCCGCGTCCTAGCTGCTGCCCCGCGCATCCGGTGAGCGGGACCGCCACAAGAAAAATCGCAACCGCCAGGTCCAGCAAACGACTGCACTTCATCACTTCTACCCCCAAGGTTATGGATGGCACTATTCCACACTGAGTACATCCCGGGAAGCCCAATCGCTTCTATTGCAGCCAGCTCAGCTCTCCAGTGTCAGGCGACTACCCTTACCAATCGGCGGCGTTGATATTTCATGTGAGCACTTTGCCAGATGGGCTTCATACGCGCCCAAGACCTCTCTGCAACCTGCCGACCGGCGCCCGTAAGCCGGTCCCCCACCGGCGCAAGCGCCAGCCAAGATTTCCAGATCACGATCACCGTCTTTCCGCGGACGGCCAATTCCCGTAAGACCCGCCCGCAAAAATGCCCGGTGACGGGGGGATAAACGGTACATTCAACACCATGACCGGGCTGCTGATCGGATAAGCCCGCGTATTCACCAAAGACCAAGACCTAACCGCCCAGAAGAATGCCCTTCTCGCTCTGGGAGTGGCACCGGACAAGACATTCATGGACCAGGGCCCCACCGGCACCAACCGGGCACGGCGGGGACTCCGGGAAGCGCTGGCCACCTGCCGAAACGGGGACACCCGTGTGGTGAACATCCTCGACCGCCTGTCCTCCACGCGGGGTCGACTTCGGTCGGGGGTTCTTGCTGTGCCGGTTCTTCCGGTTCTGCTGCGTCGGCCATGAGCTGGTCAATGCGTGCCGAGTCCGTCTGGGCGGCTTTGAGCGCGTCGGCGTGCTTGAAAGGTTCCACCAGTGCTGTATCTGCCTGTTCGACGCGCGACCCCGTACGGTTCACACCGCCATCGACCGGGTGGTTAGGCTGGGTGAATGGCGACAGTTATTCTCGTGCGGCACGGCCGCACCACAGCCAATGCCACTGGCCTGCTGGCCGGTCGGGCCGTCGGCGTCAGCCTGGACCAGATAGGGCGGGACCAGGCGGCTCTGACCGGAGACCGGCTCGCGCCCGTGCCCTTGGTCGGGGTGGTGTCGAGCCCTCTTGAGCGTTGTCAGCAGACCGCCCAGCTCATCCTGGATCGCCAGACTGGCGCGCCGTACGCGCCGGTCGATCTCGATCTCACCGAGTGCGATTACGGCCAGTGGCAGGGCCGCACGCTCAGTGATCTCACGACCGAGGATTTGTGGCCGGTTGTGCAGTCGCAACCGTCCGCCGTCGTCTTTCCCGGCGGTGAATCCATGGCCGCCATGCAGGCTCGGTCGGTGGCAGCGATCCGGCGCCACGATGCAGTCTTCGAAGCCGAGTACGGGCCGGGGGCCGTGTGGGTTGCGGTGAGTCACGGTGACATCATCAAGTCAATCCTCGCCGACGCGCTCGGCATGCACCTTGACCTGTTCCAGCGCATTAACGTGGGCCCCGCCTCCGTATCGATCGTGCGCTACGGCGCTAGTCGGCCGAGCGTCTACGCGACCAACACCGACGCTGGTGATCTGTCGTGGCTGTCGAACGGCATCCACTCTGGCGATGCGCCGGTGGGCGGCGGTGTAGGGCAAAAGGCGCCATGAACTTCATGTGCCTAGAATACTGACATGCCTACACGTCTTCACGAGTTTGCCTGGCCTGATCGGGTCGTCGTTGGCACCATTGGCCTTCCGGGGGCGCGCACGTTCTACCTGCAGGTGCGCGCAGGGACGCAGATCGTGAGTATTGCCTTGGAGAAGCAGCAGTCGGCTCTGCTCGCGGAGAAGATCGACGAAATGCTCGACCAGCTCATCACCGTCGAGGGCAACCCCTTCAGCGTTCCCACGAGTACTCCCAATGAACTTGTCGACAATGACCAGCTCGAGGCCGTTCAGGAGCAGTTTCGCACCGGCGCCATGAGCTTGGGCTGGGACCCAACCACGGCCCAGGTCGTAATAGAGGCCTACCCCATCACCGATGTAGATGCTGATGACAACGACGAATCGCTTGACGAGGACGGCGCTACGGATCCCGAAATGCTGCTGGTGCGGATGCCGGTCGGCACCGCCCGCGCATTCGCCAAGCGCACCCGTGAGATCGTGGGCGCAGGGCGTCCGACGTGCCCGCTCTGCGGTTATCCCGTGGACGCCGGCGGGCACATCTGCACCCTTCCCGAGGTCTGATGCCAACGACGGACCTAGTGACCGCCGAGCTGACGCTCACCGGCCGCATCACGACGGCTTCAAACGCTACATTTCTGGGCATCATCGGCGACGTGGTGGTCGTCTATAAGCCGATAGCAGGCGAAAGTCCGCTGTGGGATTTTCCCCGCGGCACCCTGGCTCACCGGGAGGTGGCCGCCTACATGGTCTCGCAAGCCTTCGGCTGGGACGTCGTGCCGCACACCTGGCTGCGCGATGGTCCGATGGGCGAAGGAATGGTGCAGCTCTGGCAGGAGCAAGACCCGGCCCAAAGCGCCGTCAACCTGGTCGCGACGGACCACGTGCCGGAAACTGGCTGGAAACGCGTTCTCGAGGGACGAGATGAAAACGGACGGATGGTCGCCCTCGTTCACGAAGACTCGTCAGCGCTCAGACGCATGGCGGTGTTCGACATGGTCGTCAACAACGCCGACCGCAAAGGCGACCACATTCTTGCCATGACGGAAGGACACCGGCACGGCGTGGACCATGGGCTCACCTTTCACCGTGACCACAAGCTGCGCACGGTCCTGTGGGGATGGCTGGGAGACGCCCTAACCGCCGAGGAACGCGACGGCATAGATCGTGTCAGCGAAGGACTGCACGGTGGGCTGGGCCGAGACCTGGCGGACTTGCTCAGCTCCGAAGAAATCGCATCGCTCGCCGCGCGCTGCGCCAAGTTGCGCTTGGCAGGGCGGTTTCCGGCTCCGAGCGGTGAGATGTCGGCGGTGCCCTGGCCGCTGTTCTAAGGGAATTACGGCTACGGACTTCGCGGGCTGTGCGACGTTGAGTCGTCCTCTGCGGGCGCGCCCGCAGCAGAGCGGATCCAACCCGAGGCAAGAACGGTGCCTTAGGTCTTTTGACCGACTTTGATTGCGGCCACGAGTTTGGTCACTCTTTCGTTATGCAGCAAAATACGGGCGGCATCATTTTGACTTCGCAACCGGTCGCAGAAAGCGCATGGCCGCCAAGAACATGTGTTCTTAGCGGCCATCGCAAAGGTCTCGGGAGATCAGTCCCTATACATTGAACCTAAATTCAACCACGTTCCGTCACAGAATAACCTCTTGTCCATGCAGCGGGAGCCAGTGGGCCGCTGAGCTTTCTGCCTTAGCTGACTTTCCCTTCAGGGGTGCGGGCCGGCAGGGGCGTCCGGTGTCGGTTGGATGCACGGGCAGACTGGACGACCACGACCACGACCACGGCCACAACTCCTACGAAAGCCAGGCCTGCAGCGATTGTCGTCGCCCGTCGGGAAATGGTGGCCGGGTTGACAGGCTCGGGGGCACCCGCGGGAGCTTCGATGACGGGCACGTCCCAATCGTTCCCGGAGGGGAAGATTCCGGGCGGAAGCTCTGCCGCCCGAAGTTCGCGGCGGGCCGCGAGGCGGTTCCGGACTTCTTGCTTCGGAGCGGGCACGGCGGCGTCTGCTGCGATCGCAGTGGGGAAATCAATGAGGTAGGGCTCACCATAGAACGCTGAAGAGGCGACGGACTCCAACCAAGTGGCCGGCGGTTCCGCAACGCCGCGGGCGGCGAAGGCGGACCGCAGGCTTACTAGGATCTCGGCGAGGCTTTTGCCTTCGGAGTCCTTGCTGGCCTCGAAGATAGCAAGTTGAAGCTGCAGCTTCACATCCGCAGCAGGGTCCTTAACGGTGGGGTCCTGCCCGGTAGGATCCCCTTTGAGTGGCTCAGCATTCACGGCGCCGGCCTTGCTTGGGTCAGTGTTCATGGGCTTCCTTTCATCGTGGTTCCCCGCCCCTGGTCCCGGGTGACAGCTACCAGAAATTCTAAAGCGGTGTGGCGGTCAGCGTTATCCGCAGTCGCACTCGTTGCGTCCTCCGAGCGGCGTTCTCTGTATGCATTCCCGATAATCGACGTACCAAGCGGGAATGAGCTGGCATGGGGTCCGTGATCCCCTCGCCCGTCACGGAAAGACAAATAACGGCCACTTCATAAGTCCCCAGGACCGTCGACGAGGCGGCCGGCCGAGGGATGGCGGTCCGGGACAACCTCCGAGCCGCCGGACGCGCAGGGATTTCACCGTTCCCCTGTTGCCGGGGGCCCTGATTGGGTAGGCTCCTTTCATGGCACGGCGCAGTTTTCTTCAGTGGCCGGTCGTCCGGCAGTTGAGTACGGGCGACCTCTTGGGCCGCGGTCCGGCGGTGACATCCCCGCAGACCAGGTCCATCACTCCGCGGACGGTCACCGCTGACCGCGTCGTGCAGAGCGTGTGCCCGTATTGCGCCGTGGGCTGCGGACAGCGGGTCTACGTCAAAGACGAAAAGGTCGTTCACATCGAGGGCGATCCGGATTCGCCAATATCCCGCGGTCGTTTGTGCCCCAAGGGCTCTGCCAGTGAACAGCTGGTCAACTCGCCAGGCCGTCAAACGGGCGTGCTTTACCGTGCGCCACGCTCCACCCAGTGGCAGCACCTGGACCTAGCCACCGCCGTCGACATGGTGGCGGACCGCTTCATCGAGACCCGCCGCAGGACGTGGCAGCAAGAAGACGAGGAAGGCAGGCTGCTTCGCCGCACGATGGGGATTGCTTCGCTGGGCGGGGCAACACTCGATAACGAAGAGAACTACCTGATCAAGAAACTCTTCACGGCTGCCGGTGCGGTACAGATCGAGAACCAAGCCCGCATTTGACACTCCTCCACGGTTCCCAGTTTGGGAGCCTCGTTTGGACGCGGTGGCGCGACGCAATCACTGCAAGACATGGCCAACGCCGACTGCATCGTCATTCAGGGTTCCAACATGGCCGAATGCCACCCGGTGGGATACCAGTGGGTTGCGGAGGCTAAGGCACGCGGAGCTAAGGTCATTCACGTCGATCCCCGATTCACGCGCACCTCCGCCGTCGCGGACAAGCACATTCCGATCCGGGCCGGCTCTGACGTCGTCCTTCTGGGCGCCCTGATTAACTACGTCATCACCAATGACCTCTGGTTCAAGGAGTACGTCGGCGCGTACACCAACGCGGCGACGCTGGTGCACGCGGACTACCGCGATGCCGAGGACCTGGGCGGCCTGTTCTCCGGTTTCGATCCGGAAAAAAGGGCGTATGACACGTCGTCTTGGGCGTACGCGGAACAAGGTGAGGGCGCGATTGATGAGCCGGGGCTCAGCCGCGAACACGGCGCCGAAGCGTCCGCCCGTGCTGCCGCGGACACCTTTGGCAGTGGCGGGCCGCCGCTGGAGCATGCCGAAGTGCAGCGGGATGACACCCTGCAAGACCCCCGGACGGTCTTCCAGATCGTCAAGCGGCATTATGCCCGGTACACCCCGGAGATGGTCCGGGACATGTGCGGCATCAACGTGGCGGATTTCGAGTATCTTGCCCGCAGCATCACGGAAAACTCGGGACGCGACCGGACAACCTGCTTTGCCTACGCGGTGGGTTGGACTCAGCACTCCCTGGGAGCGCAGTTCATCCGGGCCGCGGCGATCCTTCAGCTATTGCTGGGAAACGTGGGGCGCCCCGGCGGCGGGATCATGGCCCTTCGCGGCCATGCCAGCATCCAGGGGTCCACCGACATCCCCACATTGTTCAACCTGCTCCCCGGCTACCTGCCGATGCCCAGCGCCGGCCGCCATGACAGCCTCAGTGACTATCTGGCAGCCGTCGGGTCAAAACAGCAAAAGGGCTTTTGGGCCGACGCCGACGCCTACACCGTCAGCCTGCTGAAGGCCTGGTGGGGTGAAGCCGCGACCGCGGACAACGACTGGGCCTATGATTACCTTCCGCGGCTAACGGGGGCGCACGGCACATATGAGACCACTATGAGCATGCTCAAGGACGAGGTGGAGGGGTACTTCATCCTTGGACAGAACCCCGCAGTGGGCTCGGCCAACGGCCGGCTGCAACGGCTTGGCATGTCCCATCTGAAGTGGCTGGTGGTGCGTGACCTGAACATGATCGAGTCGGCCACCTGGTGGAAGGACGGCCCGGAGATCGAATCCGGCGAACTGCGCACCGAGGATATCGAGACCGAAGTCTTCTTCCTGCCCGCAGCCACCCATGTGGAGAAAGCCGGCTCGTTCACGCAGACCCAGCGTCTGCTGCAGTGGCGGCACCAGGCTGTGGCACCGCCCGGGGAGTGCCAGAGCGAACTGCAGTTCTTCTTCGAGCTAGGCCAACGGATCCGGGCGAAGCTGGCCGGCTCCGAGGACGAGCGGGACCGTCCGCTGCTCGACCTGACCTGGGACTATCCCACGGATGAGCACGGCGATCCAGATGCCGAGGCTGTGCTTGCCGAGATCAACGGCCGCCAACTGGCTGGACCGGACGCCGGTAAGCCCCTCTCCGCCTACACCGAGCTCCGTGCAGACGGTTCCACGGCCGCTGGTTGTTGGATCTACACCGGTGTTTACGCTGACGGCTCCAACCACGCTGCCAACCGTAAGCCTGGTCGGGAACAAGGGCCCGTGGCTTTGGAATGGGGCTGGGCATGGCCGGCCAACCGCCGGGTCCTGTACAACCGGGCGTCCGCGGATCCCGCCGGTAAGCCGTGGAGCGAGCGGAAGAAATACATCTGGTGGGACCAGGACCAAGGAAAGTGGGTCGGCGACGATGTTCCCGATTTCCCGGTGGACCGGGCTCCGGGAAGCCAGCCCGACCCGGCCCTCGGCGGCCCTGCAGCCCTTAGCGGAGATGACCCCTTCATCATGCAGGCCGACGGCAAGGGCTGGCTGTTCGCCCCGAAAGGCCTCGTGGATGGGCCTCTTCCCACTCACTACGAGGCTCAGGAATCCCCCGTGGCCAACGCGCTCTACCCACAACAGCAGAGTCCGGCACGGCTCGTGTTCCCGCGCGCGGGCAACTTCAGTGCGCCAAGTGCCGGTACCCCGGGCGCAGAGGTGTACCCGTACGTCTTCACCACGTACCGGCTTACTGAGCATCACACCGCAGGCGGGATGAGCCGCTGGCTTCCTTACTTGTCCGAATTGCAGCCGGAGATGTTCTGTGAGGTTTCGCCTGAACTGGCTGACGAGCGGGGGCTTGAGCCCTACGGGTGGGCCACCATTATTTCGCCCCGCTCGGCCATAGAGGCGAAGGTGCTCATCACTGACCGGCTGAAACCGTTGGCCGTTGGCGGTCACACCGTGCACCAGATCGGGCTGCCCTACCACTGGGGCGTGGGCAGTGACGCCATCGTCAGTGGCGATGCGGCCAATGACCTGCTTGGCGTGACGCTGGACCCCAATGTCCAGATCCAGGAGTCCAAGGTCGCCTCCTGCGATATCCGCCCGGGTCGCCGGCCGCGCGGGCAGGAACTGCGGGCCCTGGTCGCCGCCTATCAGGCGCGGGCGGGACTGACCGCCGAGACCGGCAACCGCGCCGTTACCGATCCGATGTTGGAGGACTAGATGGGCCAGCTGTCCGGACCGACCGATCCCACCGCCGATGCCCACTGGGAGCACAGCCATCCGCGGAAGGGCTTTTTCACCGACACCTCGATCTGCATCGGGTGCAAGGCCTGCGAGGTTGCCTGCAAGGAATGGAACCATAACCCGCAGGACGGCAACCTGGAGCTGCTCGGGTCGTCCTACGACAACACCGGGGCGCTGGGCGCCAGCACTTGGCGTCATGTGGCGTTCATCGAGCAAGGTCAGGAACGCATTGTTGAGGCGCGGGAATCAGGCCGCGCCCTGGTGAGCCTGGGCATGCCGCGTATCGGTCCGCCGGCCACGGCATCACCAGCTGCGACGGACCTGGCCGAGGCCGAGACCACGCCCCCGGACACGGCAGACTTCAGGTGGTTGATGTCCTCCGACGTCTGCAAGCACTGCACGCACGCCGGGTGCCTCGACGTGTGCCCCACCGGAGCGCTTTTCCGCACCGAATTCGGGACCGTGGTGGTACAGGACGACGTCTGCAACGGCTGTGGAACCTGCGTCGCCGGATGTCCTTTCGGCGTCATCGAGCGCCGCGCCGATGGCTCGGTCAAGGTGGCTACCAGCAGGAACGACCAGCACGCCAAGCATCCCGCCGTCCCCAATGCGGGCATCGCCCAGAAGTGCACGCTGTGCTACGACCGGCTTGTCGCCGATGAGACCCCCGCGTGCGCCAAGGCGTGCCCTACGACGTCTATCAAGTTCGGCGACCATGACGACATGGTGGAGACGGCCAGGGAACGGGTTTCCAGCCTGCACGCGCAAGGCCTGACGGAGGCAAGGCTCTACGGTGCGAACGAAAACGACGGCGTCGGCGGAACCGGATCAGTCTTCCTGCTCCTCGACGAACCCGAGGTCTACGGACTTCCGCCGGACCCACGGGTACCCACGGCCGACCTTCCGCAGATGTACCGAAGGGCCGGCATGGCAGTAGCGGGCATGGCCGCGGCAGTTGCAGTGGCATTCCTGGGAGGGCGTGCATGACCCTCTCAGAGTTTGACAGCTTCCGGCCTTCGGAACCCGTCCGCCGTCGCCGGCGGGAGGGCAAACGAGGACCGGGCCGGCGCCCGGCCAATGGCGACGGCTCCCGGGAAATGCCCATGGTTCCGGAGCAGGAATTCAGCTCGTATTACGGCCGTCCGGTTGTAAAAGCGGCACCCTGGGGTAATGATGTGGCCGCGTACCTGTTCCTGGGCGGCGTTGCCGCCGGCTCGGCTCTGCTCGGACTCGGCGGCCAGTTGAGCGGGCGGCCGACGCTGCGCCGTAACGCGCGTTTGAGCGCTTTGGCAGCGGTAAGTGCCGGGACTGTTGCGCTTGTGAAGGACCTCGGCAGGCCGGAGCGCTTTCTGCATATGCTGCGGACTTTCAAGGTCACTTCGCCGATGAGTGTGGGCTCGTGGATCCTCAGCGCCTTCAGTGCAGGTGCGGGGGTCTCGGCGGTGGCTGAGATCGACCGGATGAGCGGATCCCGGCTTCCGCTGGGTCCGTTGCGGAACGTGCTGCGGGCTGTCGAGGGACCGGCCGGCTTCGAGGCCGCCGTCTTTGCCGGACCTCTGGCGGCTTATACGGCAGTGCTGCTCGGAGACACCGCCACACCGACGTGGAACGCTGCCCACGAGGAACTGCCGTTCGTCTTCGTAAGTTCGGCAGCCCTCGCTTCTGCCGGGCTCGCCATGGTCACCACGCCGGTGCGCGAAACGGGGCCGGCCCGGAAGCTTGCCGTGCTCGGCGTCTTAGGTGAGGTGGCTGCCATGAAAGTTATGGAACAACGGATGGACCCGGTGGCGGCGGAACCCCTACACCAAGGCAAGGCAGGCGCCATGCTGAAATGGAGCGAGCGTTTGGCGGTCGCCGGCGGGCTGGGAACACTGCTGGGCGGCCGACACCGCGGAGCGGCTGCGGTCTCCGGACTCGCGTTGCTGACCGCGTCGGCCCTGACGCGTTTTGGTGTATTTGAGGCGGGCCTGGCCTCGGCCAGGGATCCGCGGTACACCATCGAACCGCAGAAGACGCGGCTCGCCGCCCGCCGTGCGGCCGGAATCACCGACGACGCGATCACCACCGGCGGCTGAAAACGAGTGGCCGTGTTTCAGCGGATCTCGATGCCCTGTCCCGCGATGGTGTGCCCGATGACGGGATGGCCCGGCAATTCACCGACGACGAGCAGCCCGCCGGAGGTCTGTGCATCGGCGAGCAGGAGCAGATCGTCCTCCGTGACGCCCGCGGCGGCACGCAGGTAGGGCCGGACCCAGTCCAGGTTGCGCCGCGTCCCGCCGGAGACAAACCCATCGCGCAACGCTTCCCGGGCGCCTTCGACGTGCGGCACCGCTTTCCGGTCCACCACTGCCCCGACCCCGGAGGCCCGGCACATCTTGTACAGGTGTCCGAGCAAGCCAAAGCCCGTCACGTCCGTGGCTGCCCGCACACCGGCCGCCACCGCTTCCTCGGCGGCGTCGCGGTTCAGGCGCGTCATCGTCTTTACTGCTTCGGCGAACACTTCGCCGGTCTGCTTGTGACGGTTGTTGAGCAGTCCGACGCCGATCGGTTTGGTGAGCGTGATGGGCAGCCCGGGCCGGGCGGCGTCGTTCCGCAGCAATCGGTCGGGGTGGGCGACGCCGGTGACCGCCATGCCGTACTTCGGTTCCGGATCGTCGATCGTGTGTCCGCCGATGACCGGGCACCGTGCCTCGGCGGCGACGCTCAAGCCGCCGCGGAGTACCTCGGTCATCAATTCCAGCGGCAGTACACCACGGGGCCAGCCGACGAGGTTAATCGCCATAATCGGGCGCCCGCCCATCGCGTAGATGTCAGAGAGCGCGTTGGCGGCGGCGATCCGGCCCCAATCGAAGGCGTCGTCTACCACGGGGGTGAAGAAGTCGGCGGTGGACAATACGGCCAGGTCGCCGCGGACCAGAACGGCTGCTGCGTCGTCGCCGCTGTCAAGCCCGACGAGCACGTCGCCGCCGGGTTGGCCGGTGAGTCCGCGCACCGCTTCTTCGAGTTCGCCGGGCGGAATCTTGCACGCGCAGCCGCCACCGTGGGCATAGCCGGTGAGCCGGAGAGTGCCGGCAGCACCGGTATCGAGTTGCTGGACTGGCGTCTGGGCCTCGTTCACCTGCCTAGCGTACTCCTTCAGGCAACCCTGCTATATTGAGCCACGGTGGCGTCCGGGTCCTGGTGGGCCCCCCGGTCTTCAAAACCGGTGCGGCTGAGCATCTCGGCCTGGCGGGTTCGATTCCCGTCCGCCACCGCCAACTTCCGGCCCGAGCGCCGCGAGCAGAGGAGGGCTGTGGACCTGGTCGATCCCCGGCGCCTGATTCCGCGCACCGATGACCTGCTGGCTCTGCCGGCCGTCTCCAAGGCCCGGAGCAGGCTGAACGAGCGCGTCATCCGCAACCTCGTTCGTCAAATCCAGGATCAGGCACGGCGTGGTGAGCTCCCGCCCGGACAAGTGGAAGCAACACTGATCGCCGCCGTAGCCGACCGCACGGCGACGACCCTGCGTCCGGTGCTCAACGCAACCGGCGTCATCGTCCATACCAACCTCGGCCGTGCTCCACTTTCTGAAGACGCGGTGGAAGCTCTTATCGCGGCCAGCGGCTACGTTGACGTGGAGCTCGATTTGGCAACCGGCAGCCGGAGCGGGCGCGGCGCCGGTGCGCGCGCTGCATTACTCGCCGCCTGTCCCGCGGCTGAGGATGCGCTGGTGGTGAACAACGGCGCCGCAGCGCTGGTGTTGGCCACGACTGCCTTGGCCGCCGGCCGGGAGGTGGTGGTGAGCCGCGGGGAACTGGTCGAGATCGGTGCCGGCTTCAGGCTGACCGACTTAATGGAGTCGACGGGGGCGAAGCTACGCGAGGTAGGTACGACCAACCGCACCCACCTACATGACTACGCCGGTGCTCTGGGATCGAACACGGGGTGCGTACTCAAGGTCCATCCCAGCAACTTCCGGGTCGATGGATTTACCTCCACTGTCCCGTTGCACGAAATCAGCCCGCTGACCGTCGCCCATGGGGTACCTCTGGTGGCCGACCTGGGCAGCGGGCTGTTGTCGCCCGACCCTTTCCTGCCGGAGGAGCCGGACGCCGCCTCCGCCTTGGTGAGCGGAGCCGACGTCGTGATCGCCAGCGGTGACAAGCTGCTCGGCGGCCCCCAGGCTGGCTTGCTGCTGGGCCGCAAGGAAATCATCACGCGGTTGGCCCGCCACCCGCTCGCCCGTGCGGTCCGGGCCGACAAACTCGCCCTCGCCGCCTTGGAAGCCACGCTGGCGGGCGGCCCGCCCCCGGTTGTCCGGGCCCTGCACGCCGACGCCGGGCACTTGCGGCGCCGCACGGACCGGCTCGCCCGGGAACTCGACGTGCCCGTGGTGTCCCATGACGGTCGGGTAGGTGGCGGCGGCGCCCCGGGAGTGCCTCTGCCGGGATGGGCACTACGGCTCCCAGAGGGACTCGCAGGACTTTTGCGCACCGGTGATCCGGCCGTGCTGCCGCGCGTCAACGACGGCTCGTGCCTGATCGATCTGCGCTGCATCGCCCCGGCGGATGACGATACGATTCTCGACGCAATACGGCAAGCCCTGGCAGCCCTCAAGGCCGCGGACCCAGGCGGGGTGGACTGAGGAGTGTACGTCGTAGCCACCGCCGGGCACGTCGATTCCGGCAAAAGCACCCTGGTTCGCGCCCTCACCGGCATGGAGCCGGACCGTTGGGAGGAAGAACGGCGCCGCGGGCTGACCATCGACCTGGGTTACGCCTGGACCACGTTCCCGTCCGGGCAGAATGTAGCGTTCGTCGACGTGCCGGGCCACGAACGCTTCCTGGGAAACATGCTTGCCGGAATCGGACCGGCCCCGGTGGTCTGCTTCGTCGTCGCCGCGGACGAGGGTTGGCAGGCGCAGTCAAGTGATCACCGGGATGCCGTCGCTGCGCTTGGAATAGAACACGGCGTGGTGGTGCTAAGCCGTGCGGACCGGGCGTCCAGCCATCGGATCGCGGACGTCCTCTCGCGGACCCGCACGGAGCTGGCCGGCACGGGTCTGAGGGAAGCCCCCGCAGTTGCCGTGTCCGCTATTGACGGTACCGGTCTGGCCGACCTGCGTTCAGCACTCGACGGCGTCCTGGCCCGCGTGCCCGCCCCCGCCACCTCAGGGCGGGTCCGGTTGTGGGTTGACCGCTCGTTCACGATTTCCGGGTCGGGAACGGTAGTGACCGGAACGCTGGCGGCAGGGACACTCGAACGGGGTGACCGGCTCCAGCTGCTCAGCCACGACGGTTCCCGGGCCGTGGTGGTCCGCGGTCTGCAAAGCCGGGACACCGCCTATGCGTCCGTGCAGCCCGTCAGCCGGGTGGCGTTGAACCTACGGGACGTTGCCGCCACGGACATCCGCCGGGGAGATGCGCTGCTGACCCCGGATGCGTGGCCCACGACCGGCGTCGTCGGTATTCAGCGCACGACAGGGGTGGCCTATACGGACGTGCCCGAACAGCTCATGGTGCACGTTGGCACCGCGTCCGTGCCTGCCCGTTTACGGCCATTCGGCGCGGATCACGCCCGGCTCGTCCTTGCCAGGCAACTGCCCCTCGTTCTCGGCGACCGGCTGGTGCTGCGCGACCCCGGAAGCCGGTCGGTGCTGGGCGGGGCGCGTATCCTCGATGCCGACCCGCCGGCCCTGCGGCGGCGCGGCGACGGCGCCCGCTGGGCGGAGCGGCTTTCCGGCCTCGACCCCGCCGGCGACGTGCTCGGTGAAGTCGCCGCCCGCGGAGCAGTACGGGCAGAACACCTTCACCGGCTGGGGCTGTTGCCCGGTCCCGAGTCGGCCGCGTCCCCGGAGGTCCGGGTCATCGGTGATTGGTGGGTGCATGCGCCTGTCCTCGAGGCATGGCAGGAACGGCTGCGCGCCGCGGTCCAGGCATTGCAGGAACGTGACCCGCTGGCCGCCGGAATGTCCTTGGGCGCGGCGCGGGACCTGCTGCAGTTGCCCGAGGAGAGACTGCTGTCCCACGTCATCCGTGGCGCACGGCTGGAAGCGGAGGGCGGCCACGTCCGGCTGCCTGGCAGCCGAGATTCTCTCGGCGCCGCAGAGCCAGCGATCGCCGAGGTGGAGCGCACGCTGACCGCACATCCGTTCCATGCACCCGAAGCCCAGGAGTTGGCCGCACTGGGCTTGGGCGCCCGCGAGCTCGCGGCGGCGGAGCGCACCGGGCGTCTGCTGCGGTTGCGCGATGGGGTGGTAGTGCTGCCGACGGCCCCCGCCCTTGCGATGCGCCTACTGGCCGGTCTGGAGCAGCCCTTCACCACGAGCCAAGCACGCCAGACTCTGGGCACGACCCGTCGAATAGCAGTCCCGTTGCTTGAACATCTGGACTCCCGCGGCTGGACCCGGCGCCTTGATGCCGGTCACCGGACCGTGGTGCGTTGAGCCGCACCTCCCGCCGCCCCCGCCTCCAGCGTCAGTGGAACCAGCTGCGAAATCCTGGACATCCGATCAAGCAATGAGTGGCATCCAACAAGTCTGCGAGGTCCTGCCCACAAGCAGTTGGCGAATTCAATGGCACGTCGAAACCGTGGCCGTTCGCTACCTCCGCGGCAAAATGCTGGCGGCATCGTTGGCAACTGGTCCCAGGAAAGCGCATAGCCGCCAAGAACATGTGTTCTTAGCGGCTATCGCAAAAGGCCTTAGGAAGGACAGAAACTACACATTAAACCTAAATTCAACGACGTCGCCGTCGGCCATGATGTATTCCTTGCCTTCGATCCGGACTTTGCCGCGGGCCTTCGCCTCGGCCATGGAGCCGGCCTCGATGAGGTCATCGAACGAGACGACCTCGGCCTTGATGAAGCCGCGCTGGAAATCGGAGTGGATCACGCCGGCCGCCTGCGGGGCGGTGTCGCCCCGGCGGATGGTCCACGCGCGGGTTTCCTTGGGGCCGGCCGTGAGGTAGGTCTGCAGTCCGAGGGTGTGGAAGCCGACGCGGGCCAGCTGGTCCAGCCCGGATTCATCCTGGCCGTTCATTTCCAGCATCTCGCGGGCTTCTGCCTCGTCGAGCTCCACCAGGTCGGACTCAAGCTTGGCGTCCAGGAAGATGGCGTCTGCCGGAGACACGAGGGCACGCAGTTCCGCCTGCTTCTCCGGGCTCCCCAAGATGCCCTCGTCGGCGTTGAAGACATAGATGAAGGGCTTGGCCGTCAGCAGGCCGAGTTCCTTGAGGTGCCCCATCTCCAGCTTGTCGCGCTTGATGGACGAGAAGATGGTGTCGCCGCGTTCCAGCACTGCCTGGGCCGCCAGGATGGCTGCCAGCTCGGCGGCATCCCGCTTCTTGATCTTTACTTCTTTTTCGATCCGGGGGATGGCCTTTTCGATGGTCTGCAGATCGGCCAGGATCAGCTCGGTGTTGATCGTCTCCATGTCGGAGCTGGGATCAACCTTGCCGTCGACGTGGATGACGTCCGGGTCATCGAACACGCGGACAACCTGCGCGATGGCCTCGGCCTCGCGGATGTTGGCGAGGAACTGGTTGCCCAGGCCTTCGCCAACGGATGCGCCCTTGACGATGCCGGCGATGTCCACGAAGGACACCGCGGCCGGCAGCAGACGCTGGGAGCCGAAGATGCCGGCGAGCTTTTCAAGCCGGGCATCCGGCAGGTTCACAACGCCGATGTTGGGCTCGATCGTGGCGAACGGGTAGTTCGCCGCGAGGACCTGGTTGCGGGTCAGTGCGTTGAAAAGGGTTGATTTGCCGACGTTGGGCAGTCCGACGATGCCAATAGTAAGTGCCACGAGCATATATTCTACCTGCACGGACCGGGGATCGTTGCGTGCGGCCGGGGCAGGGGCCGGTGGCTCGGCTGGTGCGGCGGACCGTGCGGGGATTCCGGGGTGTAAGTCCGGGGCGTTCCGGGCGTCGCAGCCAAAACTGTCACAGGGGCATGCCACAGTGAAGTCATGGATGCTTTTGCACTGATTCTTGCCCTGCTCATGCTGCTCACGGGCGCCGTTGCGGGCGCCGCCGTCGTCTACGTCCTGCTCCGCCGGCGCTATCTGGCCGTGGAACAGGACTTCGACGGCGTGTCGGCCCGGCTGTCCGATGTCAGCGCCCAGTTCGCCGCCGCCGACGCTGAGAGGCGCCTTCTCGCGGCACAGAACCGGGAACTCGGCGAGTCCCGGAACCAGGACGGCAGTGTGCTCCGTGCGCTGGCGCCAGTGGCGGAGAAGCTCACTGCCGTGCAGCAGCAGGTGTCGCTGCTCGAACGCGACCGGCTGGAGCAGTACGGCCAGCTTGCCCAGCAACTGCAGGAGGCCCGCCTGTCCGATGAGCAGCTGCTGCGCTCCACGCATGCGCTGGAGTCTGCCCTGCGCTCCAACAGCGCCCGCGGCCAGTGGGGCGAGGTTCAGCTGCGCCGGGTGGTCGAGGCAGCAGGCATGCTGCGGCATGTGGATTTCCACGAACAGGTCCACAGCGGGCAGGCCCACACCTCCGGTCCGGACGGCAGCCTCCGGCCCGACCTCGTGGTGCAGCTGCCCGGGGACAAGCAGCTCGTTGTCGACGCAAAGGTCCCGCTGGCGGCATATCTTGCCGCCCAGGACCTCGGCGCCTCCCAGGCAGGCCAGCAGTCCTCGCAGCTGCCGGGCAGCCAGCAGGCGCACCTCGCGGCCCATGCCAAGGCCCTCAAGGCCCACGTGGACGCGCTGGGCAGCAAGAAGTACTGGGACATCCCCGGCAACTCTCCGGAGCTGGTGGTGTGTTTTCTGCCGGCGGAGTCCATCCTGGCCGCCGCCCTCTCGGCGGACCCGGCCCTGCTGGACCATGCACTGTCCAAGAACGTGGTCCTTGCCTCCCCCGGGACGTTGCTGGCGGTGCTGAAGTCGGTGGCGTTCACGTGGCGCCAGGACGTGTTGACGGACAGCGCCCGGGAACTCTTCGAACTCGCGCGGCAGCTCTACGACCGAATGGGCACGCTCGGCGACAACGTCACCAAGCTGGGGTCCTCGCTGAAGACCTCGGTGGAGCGTTACAACTCCATGGTCGGGACACTTGAGGCCCGGGTCCTGCCCACTGCCAGGAAGCTGAACGCCCTCGAATCCGCCGGTCTGGCCACTCCGCCCGCCGTCGAGGTCACGCCGCGTGCGGTCGCGGCCCCGGAACTGCAGCCCCGGGACCAGTCCGAAGAGTCCGCGGCCTAGGACTGTTCAACGCCTAGGGTTCGGTTCCTGGGGTTTGGTGCGTGGGGTTCGGTGCCTGGGACCGACCAGTACCTAGGACTGATCAGTCCCTAGGACTGTTCGGGGCGGGTGCCGCGGCCGCCGAGGGCGCGGGTGACGTCGCCGGCCTGCTTCAGGGTGGCCCGGAGCTCCTTCGGCAGGGAGAACAGGAGGTCTTCCTCGGCCGTGACCACTTCCTCGACCGATCCGTAGCCGTAGTCGGCCAGGAGCCGGAGCACGTCCTTGACGAGGACTTCTGGGACTGAGGCCCCGGAAGTCACACCCACCGTCGCGACGCCCTCGAACCAGGCCTCGTCGACCTCGTTGGCGAAGTCGACCCGGTACGAGGCCCTGGCACCGTATTCCAGTGCCACCTCCACGAGGCGGACGGAGTTCGAGGAGTTGGCGGAGCCCACCACGATCACGAGGTCCGCCTGGGGCGAGATCTTCTTGATCGCCACCTGGCGGTTGGTAGTGGCGTAGCAGATGTCGTCGCTGGGCGGATCCTGCAGGGTGGGGAACCGCTCCTTGAGCAGGCGCACAGTCTCCATGGTTTCGTCCACGCTGAGGGTGGTCTGCGAGAGCCAGATGACTTTCTCGGGGTCGCGGACCGTGACCTTGTCGACCTCGTGCGGGCCGTTGATGATTTGGATGTGCTCCGGAGCCTCGCCCGCGGTGCCTTCCACTTCCTCATGGCCGTCGTGGCCGATCAGCAGGATGTCGAAGTCATCTTTGGCGAACCGGACGGCTTCGCGGTGCACCTTGGTGACCAGCGGGCAGGTCGCGTCAATGGTACGCAGGCCGCGGTCTTCGGCGGATTGGACGACGGCGGGCGAGACACCGTGTGCGGAAAAGATCACGAGGGCGCCTTCCGGTACCTCGTCGGTTTCATCGACGAAGATGGCGCCCTTCTCCTCCAGGGAGCTGACCACGTGGACGTTGTGCACGATCTGCTTGCGGACGTAGACCGGCGGGCCGTAGTGCTCCAGGGCTTTTTCCACCGCGATGACCGCACGGTCAACGCCGGCGCAGTAGCCGCGCGGGGCTGCCAGCAGGACCTTTTTGGGACCGGCGACAGGGGCCGCCGCCAGAACGTCATCCGGTGAACGCCGCCGGCGCGGAACGGATGGCATCGGAACGGAAACAGCGGTGGAGGTCATGCCCCCATGCTACCGGTGTTCACTCTTGCCCCGTTTGCGGCCCCCGGCAACGCGGACAGCCAGACCTGTGGCCAGCAGGGCTGCTCCTGCAACTGCGGCAGCGACGATCCACTGGCCGAAACTGGCGGAGGACGCCGCGACAAACTCGTTCTTGAAAAGCTCCGCGACATCGTTGCCGCTCGAGGTCCCGGAGACGGCGGCGCCGGCGGCATCGCTGGCCAGCTTCCATGCCCCGGCGAGCACCAGCGCTCCGACGCCCATGCCGACCTGGACGGTCCACCGGCGTCGGGCCGCAACGAACGCCAGCACGAAGGCGATGCCCGCGCCGACAGCAACGGCGTAGCCCATCGGGGCGTAGACGGTGGCTCGTTCGATCAGCTGGCGCTGGTCGGACTGCCCGATATGGATCAGCACCTGGCCGGGCGCCTCCAGCGGAAGGGTGGTCGCCTCCGTTACCTGCTTGGCCACCAGCCCGACAAGCGGTGCGACATCCAGAGTGAGCGACGAGGTGCCGTCAACCTCCGGCGGCAGTGTGCTGGGGTCGGCGAACGTGAGGCGGTGGCTCTTGCGCAGGGTCTCAGCCCAGGCCTCCGAGTAGCCGGGCAATCCCGTAAGCGATTGTGCTGCGTGGTCCAGGACCGGCCGGGCAAGCTCCCTGAGGGCTTCAGGGATGCCGGCGCCGGAGGCCAGGCCATCGACGGCGGCCGTGGCGAGCCGCTGCTGGAACGCCGGGTTCTTGCCCAGCGGTGCGGTCAGGGCAACAAAGCCCTGTTCTTGGACGATGTTGCGGTCCACCCACATGGCTGGAACGGCGACGGCTGCCATCAGTAGTCCGACAAGGACGGCGGCGGCAGAGACAAAAGTGCGCAAGGGATTCCTAGGAGGTCGGTGGCATCCCTCCCATCCTAGGGCGGGGCCGGGCGCGGCCATAAAGTCGGGCCCGGGTGGTAGAGCTATGGATAGAGTTGAAAGAGACAACTTCCGGCTGCCGGCCGGCCCACCCACCGGGGAGCGGGCCCGCCGGCCGTCGGCCTGGTCAAGGACACGCAGCAAAGGACACGCACGCATATGCACAAGGCACTCCACAAGGCACTCTCGGCCATGGAGCCCACGCATGTCTGAGGACGCGGCGGCGGCCACCACGCTACCGGCCACCGCGGCTCAAACCAGCCCGGACAACCCCTGGCCGCTGCAGCTGCTGTCCCAGAAGCTCAAGATGCACATCGACCGCGCGCCCTCGGCATGGGTTGAGGGGCAGGTGATCGAGCTCAATCGTCGTGGCAGCAACGCCTACTTGACGCTCCGGGACATCGACGCCGAAATCTCGCTGCCGGCGTCGGTCTGGACCACCGTGCTGGACCGCCAGGACGCTCCGCTGGAACGCGGCTCCCGGGTTGTGGCTCTGATCAAGGCCGAATTTTGGCTCAAGACGGGCCGGCTGAACATGTCCGTGAAGGACATCCGGCCCGTGGGCCTCGGCGACCTCCTCGCCAGGATCGAGCGGCTGCGCCAGGCCCTCGCCGCCGAAGGGCTCTTTGCCGATTCCCGTAAAAAGCGGCTCCCCCTGCTCCCCCACCGGATCGGCCTGATCACCGGCCGCGACTCTGACGCCAAGAAGGACGTGCTGCGCAACGCTGCCCTGCGCTGGCCGGCCGTCGAATTCGAGATCCGCGAAGTAGCGGTCCAGGGGAACACCGCCGTAGCCCAGATGATCGCGGCATTGCGGGAGCTCGACGCCCACCCCGGGGTCGACGTCATCGTCATCGCCCGCGGCGGAGGCGCCCTCGAGGACCTGTTGCCGTTCAGCAGCGAGGAGCTCATCCGGGCCGTCGCGGACGCGTCCACCCCCGTGGTGAGCGCGATCGGGCACGAAGCGGACCGGCCCATCCTCGACGACGTCGCAGACCTCAGGGCATCAACGCCCACCGACGCCGCGAAGAGGATCGTTCCGGATGTCGCAGAGGAGCTCGTCCGGGTCCGGCAGGCCCGGGACCAGCTCCGTCGCGGGGTCACCCGGCTCGTTGAACGCGAGGGCGACCGGCTGGCGTCCCTGCGCTCCCGCCCCGTACTGCTCTCCCCCGACGTCATGATCACCCAGCGCCACGACGACGTCGAACGGCTCAAAGTCCGCTCGCATTCGGCCATCAGCGCCGCCGTCGTGCGGGCAGCGGACCAGCTGGTCCACCTCAAGGCGCAGGTGCGCGCGCTCTCGCCGCAAAAGACGTTGGATCGCGGCTACGCGGTGGTCCAGCTCGCCGGCTCCGGCACGGCCTCCGCGACCCACCGGGATGTGGTTCGGCACCCCTCGCAGGCGCCCGCCGGCACGGACCTTACGGTACGGGTGGCCGGCGGCCGGTTCACCGCCCAATCCACCGGCGGTCAGGTGCTGGCCGAGGAATAACCCAGCGGACCAAGACCGGTCCTGAAAGGCTTGGTCCGGCGTCATCCCGCAACCACCCGCCGCACGGCAAGACGGCAACCCCACAGCACCACTGAACAGCACCACTGAAGAGCACCACTGAAGAGCACCGCCGAACAGACACCGCGGAACCAGAAACCGCGACAACCAAGGAGCATCCACATGGCAGAAGAACCCAGCCCGAACGCCGACGTCGAGGCCCTCAGCTACGAGGACGCCCGAGAGCAGCTGGTCGCAGTGGTGGGCAAGCTGGAGGCCGGCGGCGCCAGCCTGGAGGAGTCGCTCGCGCTGTGGGAGCGCGGCGAGGCACTGGCCAAGCGCTGCGAACAGTGGCTCGAAGGCGCCCGCAAGCGGCTCGCCGCAGCCCGGGACCACGCTGCGGATAAGAGCTAGGCGCCTGCCCTTCACAGACCGCCGTTCAGGACCGCCGTACCAGTTCGCGCTCCATGTCCAGGTCCAAGTCCGGAACCGGCCATTGGAGATTCATGCCGTCGAGGGCTTCCAGGAGGAGTTGCTGCACGGCGATGCGGGCGTACCACTTCTTGTTGGCCGGCACGACATGCCACGGGACCAGCTCGGTATTGGTCTTCTCGATGGCCTTCTGGTACGCGTCCATGTAGTCAGCCCAGAAGGCCCGTTCCTTCAGGTCCCCACTGCTGTACTTCCACTGTTTGGCGGAGTCATCGAGCCGGGCCAGGAGCCGGTCCTTCTGCTCGTCGCGGCCGATGTGCAGCATGACCTTGACGATCTTGGTTCCGGCCGCCGCCTGCCGGGCTTCAAATTCGTTGATGGCCCGGTAGCGGCGCTCCAGCTCCTCGGGGCTGGCCCAGCGGTGGACACGGTGAATCAGGACGTCCTCGTAGTGGGAGCGGTCGAAGACGCCAACCATCCCGGCCGCCGGCACTTCCTTCTCAATCCGCCACAAGAAGTCGTAAGACTTCTCCTCCGGAGTGGGTGCTTTAAAGGACTTCAGCTGGACACCGTGGGGGTTCATGGTGCCCATGACGTGGGTGACGATTCCGCCCTTGCCGGCCGTGTCCATGGCCTGCAGGATCAGCAGGATCCGTTTGGTTCCGCCGAACAGGGACTCGGCAAAGAGCTGTTCCTGGAGCTGGGCGAGTTTGCCGTCCAGTTCCTCCAGCAGCTGCTCGCCGTCGGCCTTGTCGCCGTCGTAGCCGGGCGTCGAGCCCGGGTCCAACGACTCGAGGCTGAAGCCCTTCCCGACCTTCAGGAGTTTCGAGGGGTGGTCATCGAATGTCGCGGAGCCTGCCATCAATGCCTCTTTCCGGTTGGCGCAGCCGCGGTAGGCGGGGCAGGAGCCCCGTTGCGCTGCTGACCGAAGCCTAGTTCCCCTTGTACCGGCTCAGGAAGTCCGCCATGCGGTTGATCGCTTCCTCGAGGTCCTTGACGTTTGGCAGCGTCACCATCCGGAAGTGGTCCGGCCGGACCCAGTTAAACGCCCTGCCGTGGGACAGGAGGATCTTCTGCTCGCGGAGCAGGTCCAGAACGAATTTCTCGTCGTCGCGGATGTGATAGACCTCGGGGTCCAGCTTCGGGAACAGATACATCGCCCCGCGGGCCTGCTGTGTGCTGACGCCGGGGATGGCGTTGAGCATGTCGTAGGCCTTGTTCCGCTGCTCCAGGAGGCGTCCGCCGGGCAGGATCAGGTCGTTGATGCTCTGGTAGCCGCCGAGGGCGGTCTGGATGGCGTGCTGGGCCGGAACGTTGGCGCAGAGGCGCATGTTTGCGAGCAGGTTGATGCCCTCGAGGTAGTCCGCGGCATCTTTTTTCGGGCCGGAGATGGCCATCCAGCCGGCCCGGAACCCGCAGACCCGGTAGGCCTTAGAGAGCCCGCTGAAGGTCAGGCACAGGACATCGTCGCCGGTGAGCGCGGCGAGGTTTACGTGCACCGCGTCTTCGTAGAGGATCTTCTCGTAGATCTCGTCGGCGAAGAGCACGAGGCCGTGTTTCTCGGCGAGAGCGACGATCTTTTTCAGCGTCGCTTTCGGGTACACCGCACCCGTGGGGTTGTTCGGATTGATGACCACAATGCCCTTGGTGCGCGGGGTGATCTTCGCTTCCATGTCCTCGAGGTCCGGCTGCCAGCCGGTTTCCTCGTCGCAGAGGTAATGCACGGGCTTCCCGCCGGCCAGGGCAACCGAGGCAGTCCACAGCGGGTAGTCCGGGGTGGGGATCAGGACCTCGTCACCGTCGTCGAGCAGGGCCATGAGCGACATTGTGATGAGTTCGCTGACGCCGTTGCCGAGATAGATGTCATCCACGTGGATGTTCTGGATCCCGCGGGTCTGGTAGTACTGCGAAACGGCGGTGCGGGCGGAGAAAATGCCGCGCGAGTCGCTGTAGCCCTGGGCATGCGGCAGGTGGCGGATCATATCCACCAGGATCGCGTCCGGCGCTTCAAACCCGAACGGGGCCGGGTTTCCGATGTTCAGTTTGAGGATGCGATGACCCTCCGCCTCCATCTGCTGGGCGGCCTGAAGAATCGGTCCACGGATGTCGTAAAGGACATTATGAAGCTTGGTGGACTGCTTGAATTCTGCCATTCATCAAATATGCCATATGGAGGATGTACTTCCGCTGAGACATGACTCACACGCCGACGCGACGGTAACAACCACGACGCCGGCGCCCGGGCGGCAAGCCCGGACACCGGCGTCGGCGGCAGGTCAGTCGTGGTCAGCGGCCTGGCAGCGTACCGGCAGCATGTTGCCGCCGGGCTCCCCCGCCGTGCCGCCTACTGCTTGACGATGCCCTTCTCCTTCAGCCACGCGTCCGCGGCATCCTTCGGGTTCTGCTTCTGGCTGCCGCTCACGGCACGGTTGAGGTTGATGAGGTCTTCCGTGGTGAGGACCTTGGACACGGAGTTGAGGGCTTCCTTCGCCTTGTCCGTCATTTTGGCCGTGTTGTACAGAGGCAGCACCTGCTGTGCGATGAAGTTGTTCTTCGGGTCCTCCAGCACCACGAGGTCGTTGTCCGGGATGGACGGGGTGGTGGTGTAGATATCCGCGACCTGGACCTGGTCCGAGAGCAGCGCCTTGAGCGTGACGGCGCCGCCGCCGTCGCTGAACGGCTCCAGCTTCTTAAGCTCGCAGTTGTAGTTCTTCTTCAGGCCCGGCAGCCCATAGGCGCGCTCGGCGAAGGTCGCCGGGGCACCGACGACGAACTCGCTGCAGACTTTCGCCATGTCTTCGATGGACTTCAGCTGGTGTTTCTCGGCCGTGGCCTTGGTGACCACCATGGCGTCCTTGTCCTCGGCTTTAGAGGCATCCAGCACGGCCAGTCCCTGCGGCAGCTTGGCCGGGAGCGCCTTCGCGATGTCCTCGGCGGAGACCTCGGTGGCGTCCTTGTTTACGTACAGCAGCAGGTTGCCGCTGTAGTCGGGAACGACGTCCACCGATCCGTCCTGGACTGCTTTGAAGTAGACCTCGCGCGAGCCGATGTTCGGCTTGGTGCTGGCCGTGACACCCGCGGCGTTCAGGGCACCGGCGTAGACCTCGGCCAGGATCTGGCTCTCGGGGAAGTCAGCGGAGCCGATCACCAGGGAGCCGCCGGAAGCGGCGCCGCTGCTGGCCGGGGCCGAGCTCAGCGGGTTGGATGAGCCCCCGCAGGCGGACAGGGCCATGGCCAGGCCCACACCGGCGGCCAGGCCGCCGAATGCGCGCCTGCCAAGGGCTCGTTGGCGGGATTCCTTCATGACTTACCTCCTTGTACGGCAGTCTCCGTGTAAATGGAGTCTGTGAGATCAACCGCAGCCTGCTGGCTGCGGTTCGACTGCGGAGAGGCGCCCCGTGACAGGAACAGCCTCTGGATTAGGGCAAGGACCAGGTCGACGGTGATGGCGAGGGCGGCGATCAGCAAGGAGCCGCCCAGCATTTGCGGGAAGTCGGAGAGCACAAGCCCGTCGAACAGGTAGCGGCCCAGGCCGCCCAGGTTAATGTAGGCGACTACGGAGACGGTGGCGATCACCTGGAGCACACCGGTCCGGAAGCCGCCGTACATCACCGGCAGCGCGTTGGGGAATTCCGCCCGGAACAGGACCTGCCATTCGGTCATGCCCATGGCGCGGGCGGCGTCCACTACATTGCGGTCGACGCTGGAGATCCCGGCGTAGGTGCCGGCCAGCAGGGGCGGCACTGTCAGGATCACTAGGGCCCAGATCGGCGGCATCAGACCGATGCCGGCGAGCAGGACGAACAGGGTGAGCAAGCCGAGGGTGGGCAGGGCGCGCAGCGCGCCGGCGAGGGCGACGATGGCAACCCGCCCGCGGCCGGTATGCCCGACGTAAAGGCCGATGGGGACGGCGATGGCGGTGGCGATCAGCATCACCAGGCCCGTGTAGAGCAGGTGTTCGGCCAGCCGCACCGGGATTCCGGCGCTGCCGGACCAGTTCTCCGGATTGGCGAGCCAGGCAAAGGTGTCCGTGGCGACGTTGTTCATGCGTTTCCCCCTCCGGTCTTGGGGCGTGAAAGCAGCAAGGCCCCGTCAGCGGCGCCGGTCTTGTCCGGGGCGGCGCCGGTCGTATCCGGGGCGGCGCCTGAATCGGTGCCGGCACCCGTGGCCGCCGCGGCGCGGGTCCAGGGGGTCAGCAGCCGTTCGAGCAGGACAAGGATGGAGTCCATCAGCAGCGCGAGGATCAGGATGGCGATGATGCCCACCACAACCTCGGTGACGAAGTCACGTTGCAGGCCAGAAGTGAAGAGCATTCCGAGGTTGCCGATCCCGAGCAGCGCCGCGACGCTGACCAGCGAGATGTTGCTGACCGAGACCACGCGCAGCCCGGCGAACAGCACCGGCAAAGACAGCGGCAGATCGATCTGCATGAAGCGGGCGAAGGGCTTGAACCCCATGGCGACGGCGGCCTGCCGGAGGTCCTCGTCCACCGAGTCAAAGGCATCCAGCGTGGCGCGCACCAGCAGTGCGACGGCGTAGATGGTCAGGGCCACGACCACGTTGACGGGATCCAGGATCCTGGTACCGAGGATGGTCGGCAGGATGATGAAAAGCGCCAGTGAGGGGATCGTGTAGAGCAGCGAGGATCCGGTGAGCACCGTGGACCGGAGCCCGCGGCTCTGCCGGGCCACCTGGGCCAGCGGGACGGCAATGAGGACCCCGAACACCATCGGCAGGATGGCCAGGACGAGGTGCTGGCCGGCGAGGCTGAAGACCTCCGCACTGTTGGCCAGGAACCACTGCATCAGAGCCCTCCGTGCCGGACGCTGCGGTCTGACTCGATCACGGCGAGGACTTCGGTGGCTGCGATAACCCCGGCCACCTGGCCGTCGTCGTTCACGGCGACGCCGAGGCCCGACGGCGACGACAGGGCCGCGTCGAGGGCCCGGCGGAGTGTGTCCCCCTTGCGGAACAGGGAGCCGCCGGGAACCATCGCCGGGCCGGTTCCGGCACGGCCGGGGCCGGCCCAGCCAAGGGGACGGAGGGCGTCGTCAACCACCAGCTGCCAGTCGTCGGAGCTGCCCTCCTGTGGGAGCTGTTCGGCCGTGATGGTGCGGACGGGGTGGATGGTGACACCGTCAGAGGGGCTAAACGCAAGGTGCCGGAACCCGCGGTCGCGGCCCACGAATGAGGCCACGAACTCGTTGGCCGGGGCCCGCAAGATCTCATCCGGAGCAGCGTATTGCGCCAGCTTGCCGCCGACAGCAAATACGGCGACCTTGTCGCCCAGGACTGTGGCCTCATCGATGTCGTGAGTGACGAAGACGATCGTCTTTGCCAGATCATGCTGGAGGCGGAGCAGCTCCTTCTGGAGTTCATCGCGGACCACCGGGTCCACGGCGCTGAAGGGCTCGTCCATGAGCAGTACCGGAGGATCGGCCGCGAGCGCCCGGGCCACGCCGACGCGCTGCTGCTGGCCGCCCGAGAGCTGGGACGGGTACCGCTTGCCGAGGGAGGAAGCCAGCCCGACGACGTCCAGCAGTTCCTGAGCGCGCTTGCGGGACTCGGCTTTGGAGACGCCGTTGAGCCGGGGAACGGTGGCGATGTTGTCCAGCACGGAGCGGTGGGGCATCAATCCGGAGGATTGCATGACGTAGCCCATGGACCGGCGCAGCTGCGCGGCGGGCACCGAGGTGACGTCGGCGCCGCCGACGGTGATGATGCCGGACGTGGGCTCCACCATGCGGTTGATCATCCGTAGGGAGGTGGTCTTTCCGCAGCCGGAGGGTCCGACGAAGACTGTGATGGCGCCCTTATCGATGGACATAGTCAGCCCGTCAACGGCGGCCTGGCCACCTTGATACTGCTTCGTGACGTTCTGGAACTCGATCATGGCTTCGGCCATTTCCGGGCTTACCTAACTGTTGGCGGCAACATCGACAGGGACCAGCCAACTTTCGTCAGTGTGCTGGCCATAAAGCAGTTAGCACTTAGCCTAACCAGCACTCGTGACAAAGTCATGGAAATGCAGCCAGCGGCGCCGCTGCTCCCGTAAGGCTTCGGAAGCACAACGATTTCGGATGGGTGGCGCCCCGGAAATGCTTCCGGCGCGCCACCCGGATCGTTGTGGCACTGCGCGGCGGGCCTCAGCGGGGCCGCTGCCGGCCGTTCTTGGCCCCGCTCTTTCCATTGCCGTGGCCGCTCTTGCCGCTGTTCTTGCCACTGCCGTGGGCCGGCCCGTTTTCGTGGATTTCCCGCTCGGCCGACCGCTGGCTCTTGCCCGCCACCGCGACCTTCTGGTGCCATTCGCGCTGATAGGCCCGCCGAGCGGCAGCGTCATGGCGGCGGGCCAGGGCGGCGAGTTCGCGCTGCAGCTTCAGGTAGCTGGCCCAGCGGCGGTCATCCAGGACGCCGTCGGCCAGTGCGGCCTGGACGGCGCAGCCGGGTTCCCTGCCGTGAGCGCAGTCCGAGAACCGGCAGTGGCCGAAGAGCTCTTCGAGGTCGCCGAACATCTCCTCCATTCCTTCCTCGGCGTCGAAGATCCCGAAGCCGCGAACCCCTGGGGTGTCCATCAGGACGGCGCCGCCGGGCAGGGGAACGAGCGCCCGGGACGTGGTGGTGTGCCTGCCTTTGCCGTCGCCGGCGCGGACTGCCCCGATCTCCTGGGTCGCTGTGCCGGCGAGGGCGTTGATGAGCGTGGATTTGCCGGCGCCCGAAGGCCCCAGCAGCACCAGCGTGCCGCCGGGCGGCAGATGGCGCAGCAGTTCGTCGAGGCCGTCGCCGTTCTCGGCAGAGGTGGTGACGACGTCGACGCCGGCCGCCTGGCGCACGACCGTCTCCACGACGTCGTCCGCGAGGTCCGCGAGGTCCGCCTTCGTGATGATCACGAGTGGCGTGGCACCGGAGTCCCAGGCTGCGACCAGCGTCCGTTCGAGCCGGTTGTGCGTGAGCGGACGGTCCACCGGAACGACGATCCCGACGACGTCCATGTTGGCGCCAAGGACCTGTGCCTCGGAGGAGGCCTCGAAGGCACGTTTGCGGCTCAGCTCCGAGTGTCGCGGCACTATGCCTACGATGGCGGGCTCCCCCGCGGCGTTCGAGCCCAGCCAGACCCAGTCCCCGGTGGCGGGAACCTCCCCGCCGCGCGGGTAGGGCAGGTGGGCGTTCCCGTCGCCGTCGGCCACCAGGACGAGGTTGCGGTCCACCCGGATGACGCGGCCCGGGCGGCGGCCTCCCGGCACGGGATGGGCCGCGAACCGCTCCGCGACGCCGGCCGTGTAACCGTACTGGACTGGACCCACGGGGCCGCCGTCATTTGGCTGTCCTGCTGGCTGGGGCCCGGCTGAATTAGGAACAGATGAATCGGTGAAGAGGGCGCCACGGGCGCCCGGCGATGCAGTATGAGTGGTCAACGAAAACCCTTTGATGGGCCCCCTGGTGCGGCTCAGGTGCGCTGCGGTGACTAGAGACGCCGCGCGCGTGGAGACTAGCGCTGGATGGCTAGGCTGCGCCGTGGGACGGGGCAGGAGTAATGACATGGCTTGTATCGGTGCGCTGCGCGCTCAGAAATATCGCATTCATTGCTTCCACCTCCCCGTCGGGCCGACTTGCTGCGGGCGGCCCCGTCCGATCTTGTCTGATCCCGCCTGCGTTTACTGCCCTGCGTTTACTGCTCTGCGTTTACTGCCCTGCGTTTACTGCCCTGTGTTTTATGCCCTTGTGGCATCTGCTTCCCGGCGGTTTTTACAGAATAGCCATGGCGCCTGCGCCTGGCTAGCGATTTAGCCGGAAAGTTTTCCGTTCAGCGGCCTCTCGCGGTACAGGCGCAGTCCGGCATCCACCAGCGAGACCCGGTTCAGCTCGGCCACCGCATCCAGTGGAATCCAGGCCGCGTGGGTGGTGCTCCCGTTAACCTCGTGGCGCAGTTCCCCGCCCGTGATCGTCGCCTCGTAGACCAGCCGGAGCGACTGGAAGTCCCGCTCGCCCCCGTCGAGCCGGACTTCGGATGGCCAGTGGCCGACATCGATCCCCAGCATGGCGCCGACTTCGGCATCGTAGCCGGTTTCCTCGTGGATCTCGCGGCGGCAACCGTCAACCGGGTGTTCGGCCAGGTCCAGGCCGCCGCCGGGCAGCGTCCAGCCTTCGCGGCCGTCCTGCTTCCAGTACGCCAGGAGGATCTGAGCGTCACGGATGATGACGGCGTAGGCGGCGGGCCGGGTGTCGAATTGCATGCTCATCCCTCCAGCGTAGTAGCCGGCGGATTGCCTCCGGCTACTCCTGTTCCGCCACCAGCTGGAGAACCCCGAAGACGGGCTCTTGCTCCAGGACCCGGACATCGGTGACCCCGAAGGCGGCCAGTGCCGCGCGGAAGGACTCCTGGAGCCGCGGTACGTTCATGCCGAGCCCGCCGCCCAGGATGACGGGACCCTCGATGCCGAGTTGCCGGACGGTTTGCGCTGCCAGGTCGGCGAGGTCGCTCCCGGCCTGATCCATGAGGGCCTGGCTCGGCGAATGGCCGGCACCGGCAGCTTCCACCACGAGCCGGGCCTGCTGGGCCCAGAAGCGGCGTCCGGTCGCGGGCGAGTGGAACAGTGCGATCAGCATGTTCGGGTGGTCCACGCCGCAGGATGCCAGCAGGGCGCCGGTGAGTTCGTCCGGTTCCAGGCCCTGGTTCATCCGCCGCAGGCTGTGGCGGACGGCCTCCCGGCCCAGCCAGTAGCCGCTGCCCTCGTCGCCGAGCAGGTAGCCCCAGCCCCCGGCCCGGGCTTCCTCACCGCGGCCGTTCCTGCCCCACGCGGCCGAGCCGGTGCCGGCGATCACGGCGACACCGGTGCTGGCGCCGCCTGCGGCGAGCAGCAGCCGGGAGTCATGGACCACAGTGATCCGTGCGCCGGGCACGTGCGGGGCAATCAGTGCGGCGAGCGCCGCGGCGTCGTCGTCGGTGTCGATACCGCCGGCCCCGGCGTAGACCTGGGCGACTTCTCCCCCGCCGATCCTGCCGAAGAGTTCCGCCAGGTGGCGGGCGGCTTCCTCAGGGCTGACGTTCTGGACATTGGAGCTGCCCACCGATTCGTCGGCCACGGGCATGCCGTCCTCGAACCGGACGCCCCTGGTTTTGGAGCCGCCGATGTCCAGGCCGATCACGGCGCCCGTCGTCGCCGGGGCGGATGGCGTGGTGGAAGATGGAACGGAGCCCGTCGCCAGCGGGTTATCAGTGTTAGTCACTGGAACAGGTTACTGAATCGCCACAAGGAGCCAGCAATGCCCCACGAACTTTTCGGCACACCCGTCATCGCAGCGCCCATGGCCGGAGGAACCTCAACGCCGGCCTTTGTCGAGGCCGTGCACCGCGCCGGCGGCCTTGGCTTCCTGGCGGCCGGGTACAAATCCGTGGCGGCCATGCAGGCGGAAGTCCGTACCATCCGGGAGTCCGGCGCCCGCTTCGGCATGAATGTGTTCGTCCCGGATCCGGCCCAACTGCGGCCGTCTGCGGCGGTGCTGGCGGAGCTCGAGGACTACCGGCTGCAGCTGCGGGCCGACGCCCGGCGATACGGTGTGGAGCTCCCGCAGCTGCGGCTGGACGACGACGACGAGTGGCAGGGAAAGATCGATGTCCTGCTGGCGGACCCCTTGGAGCTGGTGAGTTTCGCTTTCGGACTACCCGGCCTCGACGTCGTCCGCGCTCTGCAGCGGGCGGGATCGGCGGTGCTTGCCACTGTCACCACCGCGGCCGAGGCCGTGCACGCGGCAGAGCAGGGCGTGGACGCCCTCGTGGTGCAGCACACGAGCGCCGGCGCGCACAGTGCGGCGTTCCTGCCGGCGCCGGGGGCACAGCCAGGCGGGCCACAGCCGGTCGGCACGACGGCGGAGCTGCTCGCCGAGGTGCGGTCCGCCGTCGACCTCCCGCTGGTGGCCGCAGGAGGCATCATGGATGCGGCCGGGCTCGACGCCGTGCTGCGTGCCGGGGCCGCTGCAGCTCAGCTCGGCACCGCGTTCCTCCGCACGGACGAAAGCGGTGCCCGGCAGCTGCACAAGGATGCCCTGGCGGATCCGCATTTCACCCGGACCCGGCTGACACGCGCCTTCACCGGCCGGCAGGCTCGGGCCCTGGAGAACGAATTCGTCCGCGACCACCCCGAGGCACCTGTTGTCTACCCGGCCGTCCACCACCTGACGGCACCCCTCCGGGCTGCGGCCGCCGCAGCCGGCGACGCGGAGCGCCTGAACCTGTGGGCGGGTTCGGGTTGGCGGCAGGCACAGGCCGGACCCGTGGCCGACGTCGTGCACGGGCTGCTCGCCGGCCGCTGACCCGCCGCTGACCGCCGCAGCACGCCGAGGTCGCCGCAAACGTCCGAAACCGCGGCTTTTTTACGGCGTTCTCGCACCCTTCCGGCGACCTCGGCGACCTTGGCGCCCTTGGCGCACCCGTCGGGCCGGCTCAGCCTCCAGAGCGTTCGCGCACGAAGCCTGCCAGGAGTTCCGGCCCGTCGCGCAGCACGAGTTCGCGGAACAAGCGCACGGGATCGGACTCGGCGTCGGCTCCGCCCCGGGGCTCCCGCCACGCGAGGCCGATCTCGCGGAACGCCAGCGCCGATTCCAGGGGAATTTCCACCCACCCGGGGCCGCCGCCGTCGTCGGCCCCGGCGCCCCGCGACGGGTGGTGCCGCCCCGGTGCGGAGCCGCCGGGCGGCAGGATGCTGACGCCGAGCCCGGCCGAGACGAGTCCGCGGACGGTGTGCGAGTCCTGGCTCTCGAAGGCAATGCGAGGGCGGAACCCCGCCTCCCGAAACAACGCATCGGTCAGCGAGCGCATGCCATAGCCGGACCCCATCGCCACGAACGACTCCTGCCGGATTTCGGCGACCCGGACCCGACGGCGGCCGGCCAAGGGATGCCGGTGGTGCACCACCAGGCGCAGCGGTTCCCGGTACAGCGCGGCCGAACCGATTCTCTTGCTTGGTGTGGCAACGGGTGCCGTGAGGGCAAGGTCCGCGGAGCCCGCGGCCAGTTCCGCGAGGCAGCCGTCCCGTGCGCCCTGGCTGAGGTCAAAGGCTGTCTGCGGGTGCCTGCTCCGGAACGCACTGATGAGCAGCGGCAGCATCGCCTCGCCGAAGGTGTGCTGGAACGACACAGCGATCCGGCCGCGGACCACTTCCGATTCGTGCCGGACAAGGTCCAGCCCCGCCTGGAATTCGTCCAGGGCGGCCTCAATGTGGGGCAGGAGCGCCTTCGCCGCGGGCGTCAGCCGCACGCCGCGGCCGTCCCGGATCAGCAGCTCCGTCCCCACGATGGCGCTGGCCCGCGCAATTGCACGGCTCACCGTCGACTGCGGCAGGCCCAGGAGCTCGGCCGTCTCGGTAATGTGCTCCGTCCGCCCCAGTTCTGCCAGCAGCGGCAGGAGGGGCAGCAGCTGCACGAGCTGCCTGTGTTCGACGTCCATGATTACCTCCGCCTGCACTGTTCCATATTTGCTATCTATTATATGGAAATCATGCATTTGAAGCATTCCTCGGGCAGGCTTTAGCCTGAGGATATGCCACGCTTTTCCGCGCCCTCCGGGGCAGGTCCAAGTCCAGCAGCCAACCTTGCAGCTGATCCTGCAGCTAACGCTGCTGCGTGGGCGGGCCATCCGAAGGGCTCCGCGGCCTACCGACGGATCCTCGCCGGGCTTGCCTTTGCCGGCGTCGCGACCTTCGCCCAGCTCTACTCCACCCAGGCGGTGCTCCCCCTGCTGGCCGCGGATCTCCACATCTCGGCCGCCGAGGCCGCCCTGACCATTTCGCTGGCGACGGTGGGGCTGGCCCTGACGGTGCTTCCGTGGTCCTTCCTGGCCGACCGGATCGGCCGCGTCCGGGCAATGATGTGGGGCATCTCCGCGGCCACCATCCTGGGCCTGCTGGTCCCCCTGGCCCCAAGCTTCCCCGTGCTGCTGTGCCTGCGGATGCTGGAGGGAATGGCGCTCGGCGGCATCCCCGCCATCGCGATCGCGTACCTCAACGAAGAGGTCAACAAGGCCCATGCCGCCCTGGCCGCCGGAAGCTATGTCGCCGGGACCACCCTGGGCGGCCTTGCCGGCCGGCTGGTCGCGGGACCTGTCGGCGAACTGTGGGGATGGCGGGCCGCGGCGCTGGCCGTCTCCGTTCTGGCCACCGGAGCAGCTGTCCTGTTCCTCGTTCTCGTGCCGCGGGCTCAGGGGTTCACCTCCGCGTCCGCGGGCGGCTTCCGCGGCGCCTTCGGTACGCTGGCCGGCCATGCCCGCAATCCCCGGCTGCTGGCCCTGTACGTCCAGGCGTTCCTGCTCATGGGCGGATTCGTGGCCGTCTACAACTATCTCGGATTCAGGCTGTCCGGGGAACCGTTCAGCCTGCCGGCCACCGCGATCAGCCTGATCTTCCTGGCCTATCTCTCCGGAACCGTCTCGGCGCGCTGGGCGGCGGGGCTGACGTCGCGGTTCGGCCGGCGCACCGTCTTGATCGCCGGCACGGCGCTGATGGCGGGCGGCCTGGCGCTGACGCTCACGGAACTGCTGGTCCCGATCCTGGTGGGATTGCTGCTGTTCACGGGCGGCTTCTTCGCGGCACACAGCATCGGTTCCGGCTGGACCGGACTGATAGCCACGACGGGCCGGGCGCAGGCGGCGTCGCTGTACAACCTCGCCTACTACCTCGGCTCCAGCGTGCTTGGCTGGGCCGGCGGCCTGATCTTCCAGCGGCTTGGCTGGACGGCCCTTGCCCTGGCGGTCGTCGGACTCGCGGGCGCGACGGCGGTAATCACCGCCGTCGCGCATCCCTCGCCGGCGCCGGCAACCGCCGCCGGTGGCCGGGCCACAGTACCCGGCTAGGCGTCGGGTCCGGCTAGGCGTCGGGTCCGCGGGCTACTGCGTTGCCTCGATGGCCTGCACGACGTCGGCGACGATGTCGGCCGGGTCCTCCAGGCCCACCGAGATCCGCAGCAGGCTCGCGTGCGGCTTGGCCGCGGCCTCGACCGGCCTGTGGGTCAGGCCGGCCGGGTGCTGGATGAGGGTGTCGATCCCACCGAGGGAGACGGCGTGCGTGATCATGCCGACGGCGGCCGGGATCCGCTCGGCGTGCTCGGCGCTGGCGAGTTCGAAGGCCATGAGCGATCCTGGGCCGGACATCTGCGTACCCACGAGGCCCTGTGGGTCGCATTCAGCCAGTCCCGGGTAGTAGACCCGCTTCACAAGCCCGTGCCCAGCCAGGGCAACCGCGACCTTTTCAGCGCTGGCCTGCTGGGCGCGGACCCGCACAGGGAGCGTGGCCAGCCCGCGGTGCAGCAGGTAGGCGGGCCACGGGGTCAGGATTCCGCCGGTCACTGCCCGGATCTGGCGCAGGCGCACCGCCCACTCAGAGCCTGCCGCCACCACACCGCCCATGGCGTCACCGTGGCCGCCCAAGAACTTCGTGGCGCTGTGCAGCACCATGGCGGCACCGTGCTTGAAGGGCTGCTGCAGCACCGGGCTGGCGAAAGTGTTGTCCACCAGGAGCGGCACGCCGTCGGCAGCGAGAGCCACCCGGGCGATATCCACCAGCTCAAGGGTCGGGTTGGCCGGCGTCTCCAGGATCACCAGGCCGGTGTCCGGCCGCATGGCGCCGCGGACGCCTTCCGGCGTCGTAAAGGTCACCTCGTTCCCGAGGACGCCGGAGGCGAGCAGGTAGTCGCTGCCCCCGTAAAGAGGCCGCACGGCGACAACATGTTTCTTGCCCGCCGCCACAACCGCGAGGAGCACCGCGCTCAGCGCCGCCATGCCGGTGGCAAAGGCGACAGACTCGGGGGTCCCTTCCAAGACGGCGACGCCCTCTTCGAAGCGTGCCACCGTGGGGTTCCACAGCCGCTGGTACACAGTACTTTGCCCCTCCACATGTGACCCGCCAGTGGCCATGTGCTCGTAGGCCAGGCCTCCGTCGTGCACGGACGGCAGGGGCGCCGTCGTGGACAGATCGATGGGCACCGCGTGGACGCCCAGTTCGGTGAGCCCGTTCCGGCCCGCGTGGACCGCCAGTGAATCTTGAGAGAGCACCCTAACTCCTTACGAATATTCGCCGTTGAATTCCGCAAGTATTTAGCAATAATTCGAGCTTTTGTAGAGGTTCTGAATCGAACTGTCGGATAGTGCCCTTTATGATGAATAGACAACACTACGAGGAGGACCCGTGAGCAGCACTGCGAAGAATGTTCGGCCGGGGGCCAGCGAGCCGCTGGACGCGATCGACGAGCGCCTGCTCGCTGCCCTCGTTGCGGACGCCCGCATCTCGAACAAGCAGCTGGCGGAGCTCGTGGGGATCGCGCCGTCGACCGCGCTGATGCGCACCCGCGCCCTGTCCGAACGGGGCATCATCGAGGGCTTCGAGGCCAATCTGAGCCTGTCCGCGATCGGACGCTCGGTCCAGGCCCTCATTGCAGTCCGTCTCCGGGCCCACGACCGTGAGCAAATCGACCGTTTCACAGCCCGGGTGCCCAAGCTCCCGGCAGTGCTCTCGACCTTCCACACGTCCGGGTCAGTGGACTATCTGCTGCACATCGCCGTGGCCACCACCGAGGACCTCCGGGACTGGGTACTGGACAACCTGGCCACCGACCCCGTGGTGGGCCATACCGAAACCACCCTGGTCTTCGACCACATCCAGGGCAACCACGGCCCGCTGCCCTAACAGGTCGACGCGCTAGACCTGCCGGCGCAGGGCGGCCCGCAGCGTAACGGCCGCCAGCGTCAGCGCGGCGGCGGCACACACCGTGACGAAACCGGCGACGGCGGCCTGCAGCCCGACGATCCCAGCCGCGAGCCCCAACCCGATCACCGGGAAGGCGCTGCCAAGGTACGTGATGACGTAGACGGTGCTGATGATCTGGGCGTGGCGGGCGGGCTCCACCCTGCCGGCGACGTCGTTGAAGACGGTGCGGAAGGCCACGCCCTGCCCCACGCCGGCAGTGATGCTGGCCAAAATCAGCAGCCACGGGCTGCTCCAGGCGGCGGCCGCGGCGATCAGCAGGACGGAGACGCCGAGGACGGCCAGACCGGCGGGAACGGCAAACCGGCCCCGGATGGCGAGCAGCTGGCTTAGTGCCGAGGAGCCCAGCGTCAGCCCGGCCAGCAGGCCGATCAGTGGCCGCGAATCGGCGTGGACAATCTGGGCGAAATAGCCGGGCGCGAGCGAGAGGCAGAAGCCGAAGACCGTGAAGCTCAAGAAGCCAACGGAGGAGGCCAGCCAGAAGGCGCCGCGCGCGTCGCTGGAGACCGACGGCCGCCGCGGCGCCAGGACACGCAGCGGCTGGGGACCGGCATGCAGGCTGATGGCGGGCCGCGCCTTGAGCAGGGAGAGGGGCACCAGCACGGCAGCGAGGACGGAGGAGTGCAGGTAGTACGGCGTCGACGTCGGGCCTGGCAAAAGTGAAAGCAATCCGCCGATCGCAGGGCCGGCCGCAACACCCCCGGCCGAGGCCAGGAGCGTGAACCGGGAAGCCCACTCCGGCCGGCTGGGCAGGAGCTCGCGCAGGGCGGCCGAGCTGGCGCCGGTGGCGAGCGCTACGGCGACGCCCTGCAGCGCGCGCCCGGCGGAGAGCGCCACGAGGCTGTCCGCCGTGGCGAAGACAAAGCCGCCGGCCAGACCCACCAGGACCGCCAGCACCAGGGCGGCGCGGCGTCCGATGTGGTCGGACCAGTGACCGGCCAGGACCAGGGTGGCCACGAGCGCCAGGACGTAGGCCGAGAACGCCACCGTAACGTCGAGCGCTGTAATCCCCAGTTTTGCCTGCAGCAGGGGGTACAGCGGAGTCGCCAGGTTCGCGCCGACGAGCAGCGTAAAGATCACGACGCCTGCCATCACGAGCCGTGCGGTGGTGGAAGCGTCCCAGCCCCAGCGGTCAGCTGTGGCCGGGCGCATGCGGAGTTCGCTGAAGACTGTCATGGCCGCGCCCTTGCAAAGTGCAGGGCCGGGCTTTCCCTGTTGTGGGGGAACCGCCCGGCCCGGTCGAAAGATTGGTACCTACAGAATGCAATACCAATGATCTGCATGGCCAAATTCTGTGTCAAAATTGAGCAAAACAGTCATTCTCGGGCTGTTGAAGTGAACCGGAGTGATGATTTGAACAGTCTGGACCCCACCGACCTCAAGATCCTGCTGGAGTTGATCCGGGATCCGCGGATCCAGATCGGCGACCTCAGCGACGCCCTGGGCATCGCCCGGAACACCGCCCAGTCGCGCGTGCGGCGCATGCTGCGCTCTGGGGTGTTGCACGACGGCGGCCGCGAAATCGATCTGGAAGCGGTGGGCTACGACGTCGTCGCTTTCGTGACGATCGAGGTCAACCACCGGGAGCTCGACGGCGTTGTGGGGGCCCTGCGGCTGATCGCACAGGTCCTGGAAGTCCATGAGATCTCCGGGCGCGGAGACGTCTGGTGCCGGGTGGTGGCGACGGACACGCATAACCTCCAGGCGGCCCTCCGGTCGATCCTTCGGGTCAAGGGAGTCATCCGCACGGAGACCGTACTGGCGCTGCACACCCATATCCCCTACCGAACCGAACCTCTGATCAGCCGGCTCGCGCAGGGCAACGCGCTGGCTCCCGGCCGGTCCGCGTCACGGCGGGCCGGTTCCGCCGAACCCCAGATGAACAAAGGATAATGTCCCGGTGACTATCATCGACAACGCCGTCTACGTTGACGGCATCCGCAGCGCCGAGCCGCGGAACCTCGAGCAAACTTTCGAGACCCTGACCGAGTGCGGGGGCATGGCCTGGATCGGTCTCTACCGGCCGACACCCGACGAAATGGCGGCCGTGGCGGCGGAATTCGGCCTGCACGGGCTGGCGGTGGAGGACGCAATCTCTGCCCATCAGCGCCCCAAGCTGGAACGCTACGACGATAACCTGTTCACCGTGCTCCGGCCTGCCCGGTACCTGGACCAGACCGAGACCGTGGAGTTCGGCGAACTGCACATCTTCACGGGAAGGAACTTCGTGGTCACCGTCCGGCACGCCGAGACGGAAGTCGTGGGCCAGACCCGGCGCCGGATGGAGGGCCGGCCGGACATGCTGCGCCACGGCCCCGAGGCTGTCCTGTACGCCCTCATGGACCAGGTAGTGGATGACTACGGACCCGTGGTGGCCGGGCTGGAAAACGACATCGACGAGATCGAGGACCAGCTCTTCAGCGGCGACCCGCAGGTGTCCCGGCGGATCTACCAACTCGCCCGGGAAGTCATCCATTTCCAGCGCGCCATCCACCCGCTCCCGGCAATGATGCAGCAGCTCCGGCAGGGCTTCGAGAAGTACCGGGTGGACACGGAACTGCAGCACAGCCTGCGCGACGTCGAGGACCATGTGGAGCGGCTGATTTCCCGCGCCGATTCGTTCCGCGACCTGTTGCAGAACGCGCTCACCCTGGACGGAACCCTGACCGCCAACCGCCAGAACGAGGCCAGTGCGGAACAAAACGAGCAGGTCAAGAAGATCTCGTCGTGGGCCGCGATCTTCTTCGCGCCGACATTTGTGGCCGGACTGTACGGCATGAACTTCGACAACATGCCGGAGCTGCATTGGACTCTTGGCTACCCGATGGCAATCGTGCTCATGGCCGGCACGGCGACGCTGATGTACGCCATCTTCAAGAAGAAGGGCTGGCTCTAGCCGGAAGCGCGGCGGTCCCGGACCTGGACCATGAGCCGCCGGAAGGCCAGGACAAAGACGACCTCGATCAGCACCATGAGCCCGAGCAGCAACCACTTCCCGCTACCAATGAAAACGATGGCGCCGATGAGGACCAGGATGCTTCCGAGCGCGAGGGAATAGACGGCAAATCCGAGGGCAACCCGGGCGCTGCGGACGCCCGTGCGGAAGCCGAAGCCCTGAGGTTCCCCGCCGGGGTAGCCGGCAACCCGGTCCGGGCCAGCGGACTTGAGCTGGTCGAACTCCTCCCACGGGTCGCGGTCCTGCTCCTGGTTGGTCATGTTCTTATTATCTCGCGGACCGGACAATCGCGCCGCTGGGACCTATCCGGTGTGACATTTTTGCTCTGGAACATTTTCGTGCCGTCGCATTTTCGTGCCTTCACGATGACGGGGCCCAGACCAGTGGTCCGGGCCCCGTCATTGCAGTCCGGTTGGGCTACTTGCTGTGCCCGTGCCCGTTGGTCTTGCCGGCGTGATCGTCAGCGCGCTTGGCGTCACCAGCCCGGTGTGCGGCGGCGTTTGCCTGGCCCGCTGCACGGTGCGCTTCAGCGTTCTGGTGGGCCCATTCGCTGTTCCCGTTGGACGCGTGCGATTCGCCGGACTCCGGCGCTTCGGCGGGTTCGCTCGGCTCGGCGGAGCCCTGCTCGTCGTCAACTGCCGGAGCAGCGGGGGCCGCGGGCGCGGCCGGAGCGGCGGGGACAGGTGCGGCCGGAGCGGCGGGGGCGGGTGCGGCCGGAGCGGCGGGGGCGGGTGCGGCCGGAGCGGCGGGCTTCTGCCCGTCGGACCCCTGCTCGTCGGAGTTCTGTCCGTCCGAGTTCTGTCCGTCCGCGTTGTGGTCACCGGAATCAGCAGATCCCTGTTCGTCGGAGTCGGCGGAGTCACCCCGGTCGTCAGACCCCTGTTCGGCAGAGTCGCCCTGATCGTCGGAGCCCTGATCGTCAGACGCCTGTTCGTCGGATGCGGCGGGTTCGTTCGGCTGAGCCGATTCCTGTTCGTCCGATTCCGCCGCGTCGCTCGGCTGCGACGATGCGGTGTCGGTCGACGTCAATGTCGACGTCGGGTCAACCGGGAGATCGACGGTCGCGGAGGCGGCCGCTGCGCCTGCGCCGCCGGTGACCACGACGGATGCAACTACTACTGCCTTGCCGGTGGTGCCCAGTGCACCTAGCCAGCCGATGATTCCTGCCACGGGAAATTCCTTTCAAAGCGGATTATGAGACCGCTGCCGGCGCCCCCATCGGCAGCCAGCGCCACATTACCGCTCGGAAACGAACATCTGCCGGTCCTTCAGCCGCACCTGCCACATCCTGAGCCAATGCTGAGCAAACCCTGAGCCTCGGGGCAATCATCACGGCCTTAGGCCGCGCGTACGTCGATCTCGCCGGGTTCCGCGCCGTCGCTGCCGAAGACCAGCTGACCGGTGGCGATTTTCTCGGTGAAGAAGCGGTCGTGGCTGACCACGACGACCGCCCCGGGGAAGTGGAGCAGTGCCCGCTCCATCACTTGGGTGCTGGACATGTCCAGGTGGTTGGTGGGCTCGTCCAGGAGGAGCACCGAAGCACCGGACAGAAGGCACTGGGCCATGGCGACGCGGGCTTTCTGTCCGCCGGAGAGGTTCCCGATCTTCTGTTTGAGGTCGGCCTCGGAGAACTGGAACATCGCGAGGAACCTGTTGACGGACTTCTTCGTAGCGTTGAAGGCGAGGCTGTCCGGCAGGGCGTTGACCGCGTGCGAAACGGTGTCGGCGTCGTCGAGCTCTTCCAGCATTTTGTTGTACGAAACAAAACCGGGCCCCTTGGCCCAGACCACTTCACCGGAATCGGCCGGCTCCTCCCCGGTCAGCACCTTCAGCAGCGTGGACTTGCCACTGCCGTTGGAGCCCAGGACCACAATCCTGTTGCCACGGCGGATCTCAAAGCTGAGGTCCTCGAACAACACTTTGTCGCCATAGGACTTGCCCAGCCCCTCGACCCGGCAGAGGATATCCTTCACGTGCAGCCCGCCATAGATCTCCGTGACGATCTGGTCTACGGGCCGGGGCGTGCGCGCTTTCTTGATCTTGGCCAGCTGGTTCCCCAACCCGCGGCTGGCGGCCTTGGCGACCTCGCGGCGGTCGGCGATGCCCTCCGCTTCAAAGGCGAGGAGCTCAGACTCGTGGACGAACTGCGCCTCGAGCGTTTTGAGCCGGAACTGCTTCTGGACAACGTACTCGGCGAAATTTCCGGGGTATTCGTGCAGATGGAAGTTCTCCACCTCGATGATCCGGGTGACCACCGCATCGAGGAACTTCCTGTCGTGCGAGACGATAATCGCGGCACCGCGGTAGTCGCGGAACCAGTTTTCCAGCCATTCCACGCCAGCCACGTCGAGGTAGTTGGTGGGCTCGTCCAGCAGCAAGACGTCCGGACCCTCCAACAGGATCTTGGCCAGGGCAGCGCGGTTGCGCCACCCGCCGGAGAGTTCGTCAATCGCGCATGTACGGTGAGCCTCGCTGAACCCCAGCGTGGTCAGGACGGTGTCGATGCGCCGCTTGTAGTCCCATCCGTCGAGACGGTCCATGTCCTCGAACAGCTCGGCCTGGCGCCGGATCAGCCGGTCCAGCTCTGCTTCGGCGGGGTCCGCCGCAATGGCGGCGTCGATGGCTGCCAGCTCGGCCTCGGCAGCCTTGATCTGGACGAACAGTCCGTCAAGGACCTCAAGGATGGTCGCCTCGCCGTCCAGCTCGGAAAACTGGGAGAAATATCCCACCCTCGTTCCCTGCTCCACGGTGACCGTTCCGGTGTCCGGGGCGACCTGGTCCAGGATGAGCTTGAGTATGGAGGTCTTCCCGGAGCCGTTCTTGCCGATCAGGCCCACCCGGTCCCCGGGCTCCACGCGGAAGAACGCCTCACGGAGGATCTGTGTGTTGTCGAAGCGGACGCCGACGTCGTGCAGCCGGATCAGGCTCATTGCTGCGCGAGACGGTTGCGGACGATTTCGCTGACGGCCTTGCCGTCAAAACGTCCGGCCACCGTCGCGGTGACGGGCTTCATCACTGCCCCCAGCTGACGCAGGGACAGCTCGACGCCGTCGGCCTTGAGTGCTGCGATGGCCTCGTCCACGATCGTCTCGACTTCGGCCGCGGTGAGCGGCTTGGGCAGGTAGGCCTCGATCACCTCGGCTTCGGCGATCTCGGCGGCGGCACGCTCGGCTTCGCCGGCTTCGGTGTAGATACGCGCTGTGTCGCGGCGCTTGGCGGCTTCCTTCTGCAGCAGCGTAGTCACCTGTGCGTCGTCCAGCACGATTGGCGTCTTGCCCGATTTCTCGCGGGTTTCGATCTCGCCGAGGACGTTGCGCACAGTGTTGAGGGCAACCTTGTTGCGGTCCTTCATGTGGCTCACGACGTCGGCGTGCAGGCGTTCTTTCAGGGTGGTCATAGTTCTCCTCGTGTTACTAACAAGGCTAGCGGCAGAACCCGTTGGCCCCGATCGCCGAGAGTATCAGCTCCGCGTCCTCGTCCGGTTTGGGAAGCGACGCCGGCAGGCTCGGGCCCGGATCGGCTCCTCCGCCAACAGCTGTTGCCCTTCAGCAGTCGCCATGATCCCCGAGCCTACCGCCGCCCTTGTGGTCCGTCCTCGAGTGGGAGCACCAGGATGATGGCCGCGCAGACGCACTCGGAGCCGCACATGGGGCAGAGGAAACCGGCCGCTTCCTGGTCGTCAGCCCAGAAGCAGGGGATGGTGGCCAGTTGCGTAAAGCCGGCCCGCTCAAGCATCCCCAGCGACGAATGCTGTGGATCGGTCGAGACCCACGATGCGGTCACGACGTAGCGGCAGCCGCCGGCCTTCAAGAAGTCCAGGCTGGCCGCGAGCATGATCGTGCCGAGGCCCATCCCCCGTGCTGCGGGCGCGACGACAATGGACTTAAGTTCGCCGACCCGGCGCCCGTCCAAGCCGGCGTCGACGCTGGCGAGGGGCAGGCGGTCTTGCAGCGCGGTGTGGGACTTCTGGTCCAGGACGCGGGCGGTCGTTGCGCCAAGGAGATCACCGTCCCGGCTGCGGGCCCGGATGAGGACTCCCCCGCCCTCAGTCGTGAGTTCCGCCAGAGCCGATGGGCGGGCGAAGCCAGAGCCGAGGGATTCGTTGAGGAGCGCTGCCGCTTCGGCGGCCACGGCGGGTCCCGGCGCACCGACGTGCAGAATGACGTTCGACGCCGTCCGCGTCCTGATCTCTGTGGCTGTCATGTTGCTCCTCTTTTGACCGGGGTGATCACGCACCATCGCATGATCACTGTCTTATCCGATCTGGGTCAGGTCGTTCCGGGGAAGAGTTGGACAATAAACTTCAAAGATTCACGGACTTCATAGATTCATGGATTTCAAAGATTCCAGGTCAGCTCGGTCCTCGTCCGTGGGTTCGGTCCGGTGGATGATGAGCGACTGCAACATGCACCCCAGTTCGGCCCGCGTGATGACGTAAGTTGCGGCGTTCACAGTCAGGGTTCCATTGAGCCCGGGCGCTTGCAGGCTCTTCAGCGGCACTATCCACGAGTCCTGATCGCTCGTGACAGGCCAGCCGGGGTCAAGCTGCCAATCATCGTCATCCCGGCCCAGAAATGTCGAATGACGGGGCAGCACCAGGGACCACGGCGGTCGATGCGGCAGGTTCGTCATGGCCGGGCCATCCTTGGCCGACCCGTTGGCCTGGACGACTCTCGAGCCGCGAGGGGTCATCAGGAAGGCAGCGCCTCCGTCAATCCTGATGTCCCAGTAGCCGGGCCCGAAGTACCGGAAAGTGCCCCGCTCCCCCTCCGGGCGTGGAGAGGCCGAAAAATCGGACGCGAAACGGCCGGCGAGGAAAACCGGGTCGGCACCGGCCATGAGATTGATCAGCTGCCTGTGGTGCCGGATCATCGTCACTCTCCCCCAAGAGTACGGAAACTGCTGGCAAAGGCCGCAGCCTTGCCCGCTAACCTAACACGTGAAATCGACCCCGGGGCGGATTCCTGCAGAATATCTTGATGACCTATCCGGTTTCGGGGCTGACACATGACCCTACCCATGCTTTATGGAGCGGATGCGCGAACGGAAGGCCTGCAGCCGCGGGCCGCAGGGCAAAAGCCTTGAAAAGGGTGGAGCTAAGGAGATTCGAACTCCTGACCTCTTCGATGCGAACGCGGGTCAACGCGGGATCACGGCACCTCACTAAATCACCGTCTGACGTGCAGGGACACCGGGCCGACTTCACCAGCAGTCACGCCCTATCACGATCGGTTCACGCCCGTTCACGCCCAAAGTGTTATGCAAAGTGTTATGCCGAAGTCGTCTCGGGATCAGCCGCGCAAAATGACACCCGTCGGCGAAATGGCCGCATAGAAATCAATATGACAGCATCTGAAGGCACGACACACGGCATCCAGTGGATGCCCAAGGAACTCATGACGCGGGGCGAAGTCGCAAGCTACTTGCGCAGGTCACCCGGTACCCTGGCCAATTGGGCCGCGCAGCGCAAGGGTCCGCCCTACTACCGGCAGGTGGACGGGACCGTCGTCTACGCGATCGAAGATCTGGCCGAGTGGCTGACCTCGCAGCGAGTAGCACCGAGGGCAGCCTAATGGCCAATCAGCGGACCCGACCCGGGTCGTGGGGGAAGATACCTCGGGCAAAGAGGCAGTCCGACGGTCAGTATCTTGCCAGCGGACGGTACAAGTCATTGGACGGCAAACTGGTCCAACGAATGCGAACGGGGACGACGGCACGTAAGGCCGAGGACGCGGTCCTCTCCGTCTTCCAGGCGATGGCTGCGGAGGACAGGGTCCGGACGGCGGCCGAAGCACAGTCGTCCACGAAGATCCGACAGGGAGCGGCGGTACTATTTGCCGAGGTCGTTGAGAAGTGGATCTCGTACATCGAGTCAGGTGGACAAGGTCTGCGTGTCAGTACTGCCTACGAGTACGCCCGCATAGCGAGGGCCGACATCGTGCCCGCTCTGGGAGCTCGCAGGCTTGCCGACATCGACGTCAGAACTTGCGCTGAGTTTCTACACGGCATCGTCGACGGCGGCCGCTACTACGCCAAGGCTGAACACAACCGGGTGATTCTCTCCAACGTCCTCACTTGGTGTGCCGGCCTGGGCCTGATTCCCGGGAACCCAGTAAGACAAGTAGCCTCCCTGCCTCGGCCTCGCAAGAAGCCGGTCCAGATCGTTGAAAAGGAGGACATGGCAAGCGTTCTGGCTGCAGTACGAAGCCACGGAGAAGATCAGCTGCAGATAACGCGGCCAGGACCGCGGCAAAACCTGGACATCCCGGATGGCGTGGAATTGCTACTGGCGACCGGAATGAGGATCTCGGAGCTCCTTGCCCTCAGATGGGAAGACGTCTGGATCGACCAACCGGATGACGGCTCATACTGGGTTCAGATCAACGGCAAGGTCGGATGGGAACAAGGGTGCCCCATGCTCCGGCATGACTACGTCAAGACAGGCATCAAAGCTCTCGATCTTCGCATCAGCCCTAACGTGGCCGCCATGCTCCGGGCCCGGAGAGCCAACCAACGGGGCGCCAATCCTAACGGGGCGATATTCCCTGCCCGGGGCGGTGCCTGGATGCAACTGAACAACTTTCGTCGCCGCTGGCGCATAGTCCGACAGGAGCTGGACCTCGTCTATGACCTGTCAGACGATGAAGAAACCCGGGGGCGAAAACAAGAACGCCGCGAGTCCTGCGACATAGCCACTGCCACACCCCATACGTTCCGCCGCTCGGTTGTCACATTCATCGGAGAGACTGTGTCGATTGACCAAGCGGCCCAACAGCTGGGACACAAACGGACCGCAGTGACCATTCGCTCCTACCTGAGAGAACGACAGGAGGCACCCGACAGTAGCGAGCATCTCGCGAACGTCATGTACAAGCGCGACCGGTCTTCGGACTCGAACTCCTCGTAAGGGTTCGTGCGCACCAGGACGACCCTAAGATTAGGTGACTGTTTCATCCCGCGGCAGGCGATTCAGAGAAAGGGATGGCGAACTTGGATGGCTTCACCTTAGCGGGTTTGCTCGAGGCTGGCTTCCGCGGACCACTTCCGCTCAAGACGATAGTTAGAACGGACGTCCTTGGGCCTAGAGGGTCCGCCGATGCTGAAGGTGTCTACGTCGTCACCCACGAACCCTGCCCGCTCCCTCACTTCCTGCCGCCCGACCACCCGAAACACTTGAACTTCACCTCAGAAGAAGAGATGACGCGAAGGTGGATACCTTCGGCAACGGTCCTCTATGTTGGCAAAGCCCCTTTTCGTAAGGCGGATGAGGCCACTGGGAAACGAAACGGTTTGTGGCAGCGGATAAAGGAGTATCGCGGGTTCATATACCGATCACGAACCAATCATGCCGGCGGAGAAGACCTGCGCAGGCTTCCGTGCCGTGACCTGTTCAGCATTCTGTGGACACCAGTTAGCGACCCTACGCCGGTTGAACGTCGCATGATTGCCGACTTCCGCAAGGCGAACAACGACATGCGGCCGTTTGGAAACCGTCAAGACCACTGAGGCTAGGGCAAGGTTCCCGGAGAACGCCTTTTCGGCCGGGAGTTGGTCCGTGCCGCCAGCTGGGCATCTTCTCGTCCAACGCTCTTCTTGCGGCGTCGAGTTGCGTGGCAGCTAGCTTGGTGCGTTGGTACTCCCGCCATAAACCAAGGAACCTGTTCATTGCCGGAAGCCCGATATGGAAGGGCAGAACGTACAGCAACGAACCGTGGTTGCCGAGTTCTTAGTTCTCCCTGCGGGCATTCTTGCGTCGAGATGCGTCGAAAAGTGCGTGTTGTCTGGGCAGCAACATAGCCACCGAAACGTGGGTCCTTGACGAGCCCATCGAGTTCAGTTCTCCGCTTGAGTCGAATTACTAGCAGGGCAGTGTTCTTGCTGCGGAAGGCGACTGCGCGTCGCTTCGGGCCTTCGGCCCGTTAGCATGGTCCATGTGGCGACGACCAATCCCCCTACTAAGACCATGCTCGCGGCTATTGGACGTGTGGCGGGCGAAAGCGCCATTGTCGATGACCTATTCCGTGAGCTCTACTGCTGCCTCATTGGATCACCCTTCGGACGTGTGATAACAGCTGGAGAAGATTCATCTGCCCTTGGGCGATCCTGCCTCAAAGTGGCACGCTACAACCACAGTCTCACGGACGATCAGATCAAAGAAATAGTCTCCATCACAGGGAAGCTAACCAAGCTGCGCACCTCCAGGAACTTGCTGGTTCACGCAGTTTGGGAACGCGGGAGCAAGCCAGGCGAACATATCGGCGTCCTTAGCCGAAGAGTTTCCGAGAAGGCCTCCGGACTAGGAACTCACCAGTTAGCTATTTGGACCCCTACAGAAGCCGGGGCAGTCGCCGATGCCTTCACCAACTGCGGGCAATTACTCGAGGACTTCATGGAACGAAACTTCGATGAGTACCCATACCCCGATCTCTACGAGCGGAAGGTGTGGGCCGGATTTACAGCGGCGATCGAGGAACTAACCGGGCCAGACTAAAGACGGACAACCTGCCCCTTCCCGATTTGTGCCACACGGAGCGGAGGCAGGCTTACCAATCGGTCAAACCAGTCGTAATATCTTTCCGCAGGTCAGAAGCAGTTTTGCATTCCTTCAGGCCGCCGCGATCCTGATCCTCGTTTTCGGACAACAGGCTGGAAACATCGCACGACTAACCTGGGACGACGTGACCATCACCGAAGAACTGGTCACCATCCAGCTCGGCACAATCAAGATCGCCCTGCCGGAGCCATTGGCCCAGCCATGGCGCGAACTATCCGCAAACCCAAGGCACGACCTGACGGCGGCACACCCCAACACCACATGAGTATTCCGCGGAGCCTCACCCGGGCGCCACATTCACCCCGGACACCTCACAACACGCCTAAGTAAGCTGTTCAGCACCCGGGCCGCGCGACTCGGAACCCTCCACGAGCTCACCAAACTCGCACCCGTCCCCATCATTGCCGAAAGCCTCGGCTACTCCACCACCACCATCGAGCGCCACGCAGTGGATTCATCAGCCGCTTATGCCCAATACATTGCGGCCATTCGCAGTGCACCTACACACAGGTAGAAAGGACTACTTCAGGGACAATCCGCTAATCGGCGTTCCGGGAGGGAGATCTTTGATCTGCTGATGGATCTGCCCGGCAATATTGGTGGCCACGACAAAGTCGCTAAGTTCGACATTTTCCAGATCCACCGCGCCCCCGAGCGCCGGAGGAACCCGAAAGCTATAAACCTCAGCTTCGCCAGGTCGAAGGCCAGCGCTATCGGCTTCGCTGGCCAACCCGATCATGAGGTACTCATCCTGGCCCTCTCGGGAATTCAAAGAACTACTGAAGTCACTCTCAGTCTCCCAACGCCGACTTATCTCACCGGCCAGAAGGTCCAAAAACCAGAAGCCGTCCCTGCTTTCAAAGAACACATCGCCAAAGGGCGAGGTGAATAACGGCCGCTTGTCGGAAAGTTCAATAAACGACCACGACTCAAGCGCTGCCGTGTAATGCTCAGTTGAAAAACGTCTAATGGGCTCCATACGCAGACCCTACCGGAGCTAGTACGCACGATCTCACTGACAGACCGCCTCAACAGAACGCAAGGATTCGCTCAAAATCCATCGCGTTGGAGTCTCGGGTTCACTACTCCCGTCCCGCGAATACCCGCGCATGCCAGTTTGGAAACCACTCAAAACAGGGGGCAGACACCTCGGCAGACAAAGCCTTCCGACGGCCCGGATTTGAGATTTGAGCTAGCCGGTCATGGACGGTCGGACATGCGGTCCAGGCTGAAGGGGACGCCACACGCGGCCGGATCGTTAGGCGGCGGGTTGAAGTTTTCCGGCCATATTGTCGATGCGTCGTAGCAAATGTTTTCAAGCAGAGCAGTGTCCACGTTTGAGCCAGACAAATCGGCACCACTCAGATTAACGAATCTCAATGTGGTCCAAAATAGGTCTGCACCCCGCAAATTCGAACGCCGAAAGTCGGTGCCATACACGGTCGCCCTGCTGAGTTCTGCATCTGACATCGAGACGCCTGCCAGAATTGACCGATTGATCGTGGTGTTATTGGTGTTGCCTCCGAACCAGGCCTGGGACCTCACCTGATCCAGGTTTGCGCCTGTTAGATCCGAGCGGAGGATTATGGCCCCCGTCAGGTCCGCCCCGGATAGATTTGAGTCAACGAGTCGGGTGTCACCCACCCGGGCAGAGCGCAAATTCGCCCCCTCAAGGACTGCCTGTGAGAGCCCCATCTTTAGTAGACGTGTCCCTGCGAGATCTGCTCCACTAAAATCTGCGCGATCAAGCGACAAGCCGCTCAACGTTTGATCTTGAAGGTTCATATCGCTAAAGGGACGTACTTGTGCTTGCTCGGACGACCTTTCGCGCACGAAACGAAGGTTCTCTACTAGCTCGGTTCCTTGTTGTCGGTGATCGTCAACCAAGCTTTGGCCGACGAGGAGAACTACGCCCGTAAATAGCGCAGTAGTAGCCGCGATAAAAGTGTCGCGTGCTGCGCGCGAACGGAGCCAACGCGAAACAACGTCGCGGGCAGGTTCACTCCTCCATGCACCCGGAGCGTCGGGGCGCTCCTGGACACCTGAAGGCTTCAAGTGCCAGCGAGCGGTTCGCGTGGGTTTTGCCAGCGTACGACGGATCACCAGCTCAGAGTACCTGTCCGGGCGATTTGGAGCCGCCATCCACTGACTAAGCAGCGTTTCGCTAGGGCGTGCCCCATTCGCGTTGATGCCGACCATTTTTGGAGTCATGTAACTGGTCGCTAGCGGTAATTCCTCTAGCCCTCGGCTCCGGGCCGAATGAACGGTCTATGGCTATTCCGGCGGGGCAATTTCATCGAACCATTGGACGACTGCATTTCCGCCGTAGACCCGGCTAATGGTTTCCTGCAGTCCTTCCGCCTGCTGTTCAGCCAAGTCGAGCTCCGCAACAGCCGTCATGATGCCGATGGTGCTCTCATCGTTGCCGTCGTGGACATGCCGGCCGGCCTCGGCGGAACGATGCCACTCCGCCAGCTGGCCCAGGACGGATTCGAGGGAACGCATCGTGTCCAGCACGTTGCCCAGGACGGCGTGGCTGTCGGACGGACTGTCCAGGGAATGGGCACTCTGCATCAGGTCACGGGCGGCCCGGGACAGTCGCGTGGCGGCGTGGAAGGCTTCCCGCTCCCCTGTCATTGGATTCCGGCTTTGCCGAGGGCCCTGCCCAGCCAGGCAGCGGGACCAGCTGGCCGGGGCGTGATCCCGGACGGCAGCTCCCGGTCCAGGTTCCAAGACTTCATGCCAGCCTGTTCCCAGATGTCAAAGAGTTCCTCGGATCGGTTGCCGTGCCTGTACTCGGCTTCCTCCGGGAAGACGGGAAGCGCGTCGAGGAATACAACATGCCGCCATCCTGCAGTTGGAGTTCGGGGATTAAATCGTCCGGGCGCTCCGTCAGGACCATCCGGTGAATTTGCGGTCCTTGATGACCTGCCAGTTCCCACTGACGAAGGAGCCGTGCTGCGGCACCTTGTTGCTCTCTTGGACGTTCATGGCCACGTCAGCGAAGCCCTTCAGAACGGCAGCATCACCGTTATTCACGCCGACGAAAAGCTCGACTGCGTGGCGCCTTGCCCCGGTTCATGGTTGCTTGCCCCTGCAGACGCATACAAGTGAACGCCAAAGCGGCTCTTCGGCCACTCGAAGACGCCGATCGTCTTTCCTGACCACGTATGCAGGTCGTGATACTCCGGCTCGCCGCGAACAACGGCTTTGTAGTGCTCGTGAAGCTCTTCAATGACCACCCTGGACCTCCTCTGCAATCGCCTGGCATTGCACCACCACGCGTTCCGGCTGCCGCGGATCATCTCCCCACACATGCCGCACATCCTCGGAAAAGAAGAACATCTGTGCGTTCGGAAAGACCACGGCGCCCTCGAAGATGTTGCTCATTTCGCCGGCTCAGTCAGCTCGGGCCCGTTGTTGCGAACGCTGTTGACGCGGGTGCTGACAATCCGCGGCGTCAGGACGGGTTCCGGGACGCTGTCGAGCAGGCTTTGCACGTCGCCCTTGTCGGTCGTGCCCGGGTCGAGCCAGTCGGCCCACATGTCCGGCGGGATGATGACCGGCGCCCGGTCATGGACGTGGCCGAGGGTGTCGTGCGCCGTCGTGGTCAGCACGGTGCAGCTGAGCAGCCACTTGCCGGGATCGTCGTCCGGCAGTGACGGGTCCGGCCAGAACTCGTACAGGCCGGCGAAGGCCAGGAGCTCAATATTCTCCGAGTAGAGATAATGCGGGATTTTCTTCCCGTCCTCGGTCTTCTGCCACTCGTAATAGCCTTCCGCGGGGATCAGTGCCCGCCGGGTGATCGCAGCCTTCCGGAACGACGGCTTCTCCAGGATCGTCTCACTGCGCGCATTGATGAGCTTTGAGCCGATCTTGATGTCCTTCGCCCAGGACGGCACCAGCCCCCAGCGGGCAATCAGCAGCCGGCGGTCCAGCTCGTCATCATGGAGCTTCTCGGTGATGATCGGGACATCCTGGGTGGGCGCCACATTCCAGCTCGGCCGCGGCGGGCTCCCCTCAACCTCCTTAGCCCCAAAGTAGCTCAGGAGGTCCCCGGTGGCCCTGCTCATCACGTAGCGCCCGCACATAGGACGACTCTGCCCCACGCCTGAACCCGAAGTCGCTAAAGCGTCTCGGAATTAGGGCGATGTCGAGCCGGCCGGGCTCGATCTCCTCGAGCCGAGGACCCTTGCCGAGGTGCTATTTGATAATGAATTCGGCTGTGGTGTAGTTCGAATAGTAGCCAGCAATTTTCCACTTATTACCGTCAGCAGGGTCCTTGGCTACGGCGTAGGAAATGTCAGCAGTGGTCGACTGAACTTTCTTGCCATTTACGCCATAGGTGATCGCCATTTCGTAACTGGCGTTCGTGTCAAGCATGACACCCTCCAGTCCGTACCCCGTGACATAGCGGAACTTTTTCGGGGTGATGGTCCGCTTGGTGACGCGGGGCGTGCTGGCTCCGTGGGCATAGGACAAACCGGGCTGCTTAGCCATCCAGGCCTCACGAGCGAGAGCGGCTTTGTCAGGAGATTTCAGGTCATTCAGGAAAGGGGGCTGATTGGCCGTGTGAATCTGGTTCTTGTGCGCGGCAAACCAGCCGTCAACGTCGGTTCCGTCGTTGAGTGTCGAGTCGATAGCTTCCTCGGCGATGAACCGGACGATCACTTTCTGCGCCTCGGCGAGTTCCTCAGCCGAATAATGTGCCTTCGCGGCATCGTCGGTGATTGCCGGGTTGTATTTCATCGCCGGGTCGGTGTCGGCAATGCTCGTCTGAAGGTAGGGACCTTTGCCGTCGTTGGCGACGCCCTTGGCGACAATGCCGTTAGGCAATGTGTAGGGGAAAGTGACGGTTGTCGGAGTCGCTGACGGGGAAGCGGCTGCGGAGGCACTGCCGGAGGGGCTTGCAGTGCCGGCCGGGGACGCCGCTACCGAGGCCGAGCACGCGGAAGTGAAGCAGAGCGCCCCTGCGATTCCTGCTGCGGCCATGACTTTACGGGAGTTCACCCCGGTCGCTTTTCGCCTACCAAGCATTTCCTGGATAGGCGTGACGGAATAGAAAGCATGCATTTAGTCCCCCAAATTTTCGGTGTTTAGAATGAGAATACATCCCAAGGAGCAGGTATCCCGTCAGCGCTGTCGCCTGTCGGTGCAACACCTCCTGATGTGTACGGCAGTGCCAAAACCCTCCCCAACCGGCCTATTCGATCTGAACTATCGGCGGGACGCTGTGTTGCAGCTGAAAAGGTTCATGCTTCCCGTATAGCCTCGGAAATGAACTCCCTGCCGCTTCCAGGTGGGGACTTGTCCATGGGGGAAAATTGAAAAGAAGAATCATCCGTCTCGGCGTTGCCGGGACGCTCGCCGCTCTGGCCGTCTCAGCCGTCGGCATTCCGGCTCAGGCCGCCGACACCCAGCCGGCGAAGCCGGGCCTCACGACCGAAGCAGCATCCCTGCCGGCGGCCAGCGCTCCAGCGTACGTTGAACTCCAGGGGTTTCCCGAGGTCGGCGGGCAGGTCGGTATTAGCCACGGCTACGGCTCCAACTCCGGCTTGAACGGCCCAACCAAGGTGAGCTATCAGTGGCTCCGCAACGGCGTGGCCATCCCCGGCGCTACAGGGAACGTGTACAAAGTCGGATCGGCCGATGTGGGCAAGAAGCTCAGCTACCGGGCCACCTTCTCGGAAACCGGCCGCAGGTCCGTCACACTGACCTCCAACAGCAGCCCCGTTGTACCCTCCGCATCCCCGGCGCCGATCGTCACCGGCACGGCCACCGTGGGGAACATCCTGCGCGGAACCCAAAAAGAGCCCTGGGCGATGACCGTCCCGGTGACCGTGAAATACCAGTGGCTACGCAACGGCAGCACGATCCCGGGCGCGACGTCGCTGAGCTACAAGCTGACGAAGACTGACCTGAACGCATTGATCGTCCTGCGGGCCCAGGGTGTCAGCGGCGGCAAGGTGGTGGGCAGCTCCTACGCAATGCCGGTCAAGCCGTCCACGCTGAAGCAGCTCACCATTTCACCACAGCCAATCGGTAGCGATCCGCGGGATCCCAAACGGGGCCCCTACTCAATCGGGCTGGCGCAGGCCGGCTATCCCCTGATCCTTTCCAACGCGGTGTGGAAGCAGGCCGGCGCCAAGAACAGCATCCAGTGGCTGCGCAACGGAGCGGCGATCCCCGGGGCCACCGGTACGAGCTACACGCTCACGGCCGCCGACGTTGGCAGCAAGGTCACGGCGATGATCACCGGGTCCCTGAAGGGCTATGCGGACACCATCGTCGCGGTCGAATCGTTCAATTCAACCATCAGGACAGCGCCGGCCGCGGGCTCCGTGCCCTCCATTGCCGGGAAGGCCACCGTTGGGTCGGTCCTGACCGCAACGTATAAGAAAGACCCGAAGGCGGTGTTCGTGTGGACTCGAAACTACAGGGCCATCGCCGGTGCCACCAAGGCGACCTACAAGCTCACGTCCGGCGATAAGGGAGCCCTGATCTCCGTCGCCACGAGGGTGACAGTCCCTAACACGCTTTTCCCGGAGGAAAGGTACAGCTTCGCGGTAGTCCCCCGCTAATCCACCGAAGGGGCCAACTGTGCAGCAGCCTGTTGCACAATTGGCCCCTTTTCGCTGTCCGGGCTGCAGGGCGCATGGCGCATGGCGTACTGTACGGATGGTGAAACCTGCACCGCGCACTTGGCCCGCCGTCGGGGCCGAGGTCTGGGACCGGATCCGTTCCGAGTTCGGGCTGATGACCCAGGACGAGTTCGAGGCGCATTCCAGACCCTCTTCAACAACCCGGAACCGTTCCTCCAGCAGGGCGTCCGGATCTTCACCGGGGATGACACCCTCTTCCCTGGCTTCCAGATCGTCGACGGCATCCTGAGCCCGACCGTGCTGGCCCTGTTCGAAAAAGCGCTCGAGCTGCAGGTCCCCCACAACGTCTTCTCTGCCTGGATGGCCACTCCCCCTACCCGATGCCGGCGGCCGGCGACCCGCGGACCTATTGGCATGGCAAGATCGGCTCATCCAGAGACTCGAGGTGTACGCCCGTTAGCTCAGGTTCAGAACTTCGGCGCGATTTAGAAGCCCGAGAGAAGTCTCACGCCTCAAAGCCTTGATGCCGGCCGGGGATCCGACGACGAGTAACCCCACGAGCAGGCCCCTTTGAAGCAGGTGCTGGAATGCTCCAAGCAGGACGGATACTTCGACCCGGTGCGATACAACATCGTGAAGTATGACGAAACCGGAATCTGAAGGTAGGAGATCCGGGTCAGCGGCCACCGTTCGAGCGTCGAGTTCTATGATGGGGAGCCCCCTTGCATCGACCACCCTCCGAGCGACCGCGATGACTTCAGAGCTGGCTGTAGGTGAGCTGCAATTCGCTACCGTAACAAGGGGCCACGCGCCCGGGCCTGCCGCAAGGGCGTATCTGAGGTCAGCTTCCCACTCTGGCAGGCTCAACTCCGGTTCCATGGCCCCACCGTAGTACAGCGGGCTGACGCTTCTCGTGGCCAACAGGGGCACCGGACTGAAGCGGGGCGCGAGTGCACCGGCCACGTACCAACTCCACGTCCTGCGTGAGGCGAAACTGAAGGCAAAGGCCTTCGTCTGACTCGGCGAGGGACAGCCGGAATGGGATCACACGGAGGACAACCCGCCGGCACTAACGACGGCCGAGCGTGCCAACGAGTCCACCGGGAACGGAGCGGGATGGTTCAGGATGCCTTGGCCAGCGGCGGGTCGCGGGCGGCGCAGTTCAAGCGCGGCATGGTTGACGGTGTCCACTATCTTGAGCTCGTTGAACCGATCAAGCAATTGAAGCGTGAGGGCCAGTTCGATGAAGCTCTCGTCCTCTGTTACAAGGCCGAAGCCGCCGAAGGAGACGCCGGAGGCCGCGAGCCCGCTCCCTGGTACACCGAGCAGGCAGCCATCGTCCACCGGAAGCTCTCCCAGAAGGATGAGGAGATCGCGGTGCTGAAAGGGTGGCTGGCCAAATGCCCGAAGGCACACCGGAGCGGGAGCCGGATCGCAGAGCGTCTCGCCAAACTGGAAGCATCGAAGTGAGGCCACCGTCGGCCCTTCAGCTGCGCTTAGCCTGAACCTTCGGCACAATCATCCCGCCCTGCGGGTCTTCCCGAAATAGCTCGTCGCCCTCCATCCCGGGCTGATGGATCAGCCGCAATGGTGCAGGAAGTGAGGCTTCGCGCTCAAGGACTGCGAATGCGTGCTCGCTAAACGCTCGGAGCAGGCCCGGCGTGCCGTCGTAGAAGACCGTCCCGTTGGGATTTTCTTGGATCCGGAGAGAGCCAAAACCGATTGCCCGGGCCCTTGCCGCCAGATCTCTGTGCCATGCTGGACGCGGGATTGACAAGACCATGTCCAAAGTTTACCGGCCCCGGTGAATCCGCCCAGTACAGTCGCAGCGGTGGCCACATGCCCGAAGGCACTGCGGAGCGGGAGCCGGATCGCGGAGCGTCTCGCCAAGCTGGAAGCTGCCCGCTAGGCCCACTTATCGGCCCGCCACCTCGCGCCTCAGACCCAGTCGATGTCGATGTCGATGTCGATGTCGATGTCGATGTCGAGAAGGATGATCGGCTGCACGCCTGGCTCCTGTCTAAGACCCCATGTGCAGGAGGCCGGTCAGAGAGAGGATCAGGAAGAGAATAGCGAACACGGCGATGAGGTAGCCCACTGCAAGCGAAACCGCGGCGACTTGGAGCCCGCGGCCTCCTCTCTCTTTGATCTGGCTGACCGCGACATGTCCGGCGCCAACAGCGAACACAGCCACGACCGAGACGCCCGCCAAAAGGAAGGCGGCCACCGCCACGACCGCACAGGCCGCCGACACGATAGCCATCCTGTTGAACCCGTCCGCCACCGGTAGAGCCGCTGCTGACATGCCGTTCCTCCAAACTCCCGCGTTTCGGCCGAGTCTACTCCGAGGCAACCAGAGATCTAACGCTACTTGTAGGCGGGCCCTGTGAACGCCGCTAATTCAGGTTCATGCCGAACTGCCGCGTGAGGAGAGCCCGCTTGAAGTGGGCTTCGGCTGCATCCACTTGGGCGGCCGGCGCGCTCGGTGAGAAGACCTGCAGGATGCTGAACTGGAAGTGCTGCCGGTGCCGGGCGTCGGCGGCGGCCAGCTCCCGGAGGGCGACGTTGCCGCCGTGGCCGTTCCTTGCGTACTCGCTCCAGCGGCCCAAGAAGCGTTCGGCGCCGTCGGCTTTCCCCACATACAACTTGCCGGTGCTGGTGTCGGCGATGAGGTAGATGCCTTGGACGGACCTGAGGGCGGTCTGCCATTGCACGTAGCGGTCATCCGAGATGACGGCCTGGAGCTCGTCGTAGCTGACAATGAGCGAGTCGAAGCCGGGGAACGGCACGCTGGCCGGGTCGGCGATCTCGACAACAGTCATGGAGGTCGCCTGGTCTCCTGTCTTGGCCCAGTTCACCGGGTCGTTCGTCCACTCAATAACCAGGCGGTCCTCCAGGGCAGCGAACACAGGTGAGGGCCGCAGGTCGAAGTAGCGGCGAAGGTCCGTGCGCTCTGCAAGGACTTCGCCATGGTTCTCGTGTGCGGTAAGGAACCTGGCGCGCCGCCCGGTAGTGGCGAGGAAGTTCAGCCAGATCCTGGGAGGAGTCGCGGGCAGCTTGCTGTTGCGGATGCCTTGTTCCCGCACGTACGGCAGGAGGCTGGGCCCCATCGCATCCGCCCGCGTTTTCAGCCCATCCGGTTTGAGCGTGTGCCGGATAACCTGCACGTCCTCTGGTGCAACGCCGGCCGCCTGGAAGAGATTTCCGAGGCTCAGACCGCCCGATATGTCGTTGTCCATTTGCTGCCTTCTCTCAATCCGGCCGGTCGGCCCTCTATCGTTCACGATCAGGCCTTACAGAAGCCGTTCGCCTTGATGACCTCGATGATCTGCTGCGCTTCGGCGTCGGATACCGATTTCACCTGGCCGCCGGCGAAACGGGTTTTCGCCGCGGTGACGAGCTTGTCAGCCGGGGATCCGCCCAGGATGCTGGTGCACTGGTTGCGGGAGTTGTCGACGGCCTTGTCGTTGTCCAGCAGCGGGTTGACCTTCGCGAGCTCGGCGCGCAGGCTCGAGGCCTGGGCAGCATCCGGCTTCGGGATCTGGCTGACAGGGGCCGCGGCCGCCGATGATGCCGCCGCTGTCGAGGCGGCTGGCGTCTCGGCCTTCAGTGAGCCGGCGCACCCTGCGACCAGCACTGCCGCCAGGGTTGAGAGCGACACAGCGGCAAAGATCTTCTTCATGGTTCCCCCAGTAGTGTTCAGTGTGCCCCGGACAAACACGGGGCCTCTCAGAGGTTAGCCGACCTCCGCGGCGGGAGCCTTGTTGCACCGATTGCTACGGCAGTTCGGAAGCTCACGGCGGCTTCGTGGAGGCCCGGTCCGTGCGCGGAACTTGCGCTGAAGAGTTCGCCGAAGCGGCGTCTGGACTGTGCTCCGGGCCCGGCGGGAGGACAGCGGCGGCCCAGGTCTTCCGCAGAACTAGCCAGCAGGCGGCCGCCGGCGGATGAAAACACCCAGCGCGGCGCCCAGGGGAATCGAGATGGCGAACTGGTGATACGTGCGGAGACCACTGGATTCGTGCACTGGTTTGCCCGGCCTGCGCATGACACGAGGCGGGCAGGCTTCCTGCCCTGACCTGCGGCAACGTAGTATCCATCCTGGACGCAGGCTTCTCCGTGTCCGACAACTTCTTTGGGGGACAATTGAAAATCAGCATAACGCTGGGGGCTACCCTGCTCACGGCTGCACTGGTGGCCGGCCCGATCTGTGGAGCGTCTGCGGCGCCCGCGGCGCCGCCGGTGCCGGTCGCCACACAATCCGCGTCGGTGGAATCCCTGGACCTCTTCCCGGCAAGCAAGCGGCAAATGATCATCGATACCTTCGACGCGATCAACAGGTTTCGGGCAACCAAACACCTGATGCCCTTGAAGTTCAACGTCAGAATCTCCACCATCTCGCAAAAGTGGAGCAACAAGATGGCGACGACAGGACGCTTTGAGCACAACAGCGACTACGTTACGGGTGCACCAGCCGGATACTTCTCGGCATCCGAAAACATCGCCCTCGGCTATACGGCCGGCCAGGACCTCGTCAACGGATGGATCAGTTCGCCCGGACACAACGCGAACATGTCACAGCCAGACGCCACCTTCATGGGCATCGGCATCAGCACTGGCTCCAGGGGCACCTACGCAACCGCGAACCACTTCGGCTATCCGGCGGGGACTGTCCCGCCGGGGTCATACAACAGCCCCCGCGACTACTTCAACGGCCGCCCTGCGCTCCGGGCTACCTCGGGCACCCCGGCTGCCCTCGACCCGACGGTCGACTGGGAAAAGTTGACCTACACGATCCCGGCCAAGACCGGGGTCATCTACCTGGTTAATGGCGCGGTGAAGGCCGCCGGCACCTACCCGTTCCGCAGCATCGTGGTTACCATCGACGTCAAAACAGCGGCCGGCGGCCATACCCTGACGGCGTGGACCTATGACCTCTCGTCCCTAGCCGTGACCGCCGCCGCCCCGAAATTCAGCCAGGCCAAGGGCACCTACACGATCCCAGCCACCAGCAGTGTCACCTACCTCGTCAACGGTGCCGTGAAGCCGCCCGGCACCTATTCCCGCAGCACCAGGATCACCATCACGGCCGAGGCAGCCCCCGGCCACATTCTGACCGGCACGTCGAGCTGGAGCATCGACTTCCGCAAGGCCGTGACCGCGGCAAAGCCGGCCATGAACAGCACCACCAACCGGTACACCATCCCGAAACAGACCGGAGTCGCCTACTTCGTGAACGGGAAGCCGGTGCCGGCCGGGACCTACAAGGCCGCCAACGGCAAGACGGTGAACTTCACCGCGAAGGCCGCCTCGTCCGCGTACCGGCTCACCGGGACGTCCACCTGGTCTTACCGCTTCTGAGCTATGGTCGCGGGGACCGGCGGAGCCCTGTCCGCACACATATAGTCCATGGGCAAAGACACCATGCTGGGCCCGGAATACTTCGTAATCACTACCGGTGAGGAACCGGCCGACTGGCCGGAACGCTTCCTGCCGGGCTCCTTCGCCAAGGTCGTGACCAACGGCGAGGGTAACTGGACGAAGGTCACCTCAGACGATGGCGAGACCATCCAGGCGACCATGGCCGACAACCCGTTCGGGGACTTCGCCGTCTTCGGCGACCCGGTCACCTACAAGCGCGAAAACGTCCGCCAGGTCCTCCCGCCCACGCACAGTTAGAACTCCAGCAAAGCACGTCCACCTCGGCCTCCCCACCGGATGCCATCACCGCCCGGCGGAAACAGGCGAGGCCGCACACATTACAAGTGAGAGCTTCCAACCGATAATGACTCTTAGACCGCCGTTGCCCGCCAAAGGAGCACTATGACCCGCAAGACCCTGACCACTCTCGCCGCCGCCGGAGCCGTCGCGCTGGGCGGCTTGGCGATCGGCGCTGGCCCGGCCAGTGCATTCCCCTGCCCGGCCGGCCAGCACGTCATCAGCATGGGCAGCGTCACCGACTGCATGCCGAACGCCAGCGGCGGCGGCACCGGGGGCAACATCGTCTACAACGGAGGCGGCAAGCCGCACGCCCCCTCCGGAACCTCCACGGGACCGGTCTATGACGCACCGCCGGCCTTCAACCCGCCGAAGAACTACGCTCCGCCTAAGAGTGCGCCGCCAGCCCCAGCACCGTTCACGAAAGTCGGCGCCGTCCTGAAAGCGGACCAGTCCGGGTGGGCCAAGGGCACCACGCTGAAGTACCGCTGGACAAGGAACGGTGCCACCATCTCCGGCGCCACGGCCGCCACCTACAAGGTCCGGCCAGCCGACAAGGGCAAGAAGGTCGCCGTCAGCGTCACCGGCAAGAAGTCCGGCCACAGCTCCACAAAGTCCGGCAAGCAGTATCTGGTCCGCTAGCAACCCCGCCGACCAGGACCTCGCCAGAACCCACCCACGGCCACCGGGCCAACGAAGGACCACAATGCCCCGCAAGACCCTGACCGCAGTCGCCGCCGGACTCATCGCTTTGGGAGGCCTGGCCGTCGGCGCCGACCCGGCCAGTGCGACGGCGTCCTGCCCGTCCGGCCAGGCCTGGAATGCGATGGGCGTCGGCTCCGGTTTCTGTGCCCCAGTCTTTAGCGGCGGCGGAACTGGCGGTAACACTGGCAGCAGCCTGGGCGGCAAGACTCCCCCTGCACCGAAGGCGCCGGTGTTCACCCGGCCCAAGGCCCCCACGAAGTCGACGACGACGATCGTTACCGGACCACGCGTTTATGTTCCGATCCCGGTCTCGGCCACGGCGAAGGTCGGCTCCGTCCTGAAGGCCGGCAAGCAGTCCTGGCCGAAGGGCATGAAGGTGTCGTACCGGTGGCTGCGCAACGGCTCTCCGATCAGTGGAGCGACGTCCTCCAGCTACAAGGTCAAGAGAGCTGACAAGGGTATGAGGGTCAACGTCCGGGTGACAGGGACCCGCCCGGGTTACACCGGCTGGCTGTTCGGGGACGACCATGTTCTCGATTTTCAGGTCCTCTAACGCGATGAGGTCATAGCCCCGGACCAATGCTGTGGTGGTTTTCTCGAGCCAGTCCTTGCGACGGTTTCTTAGTCGGTCGCGGAGCCGGTTCAGGTGCTGCTTGGTGGCCTCACGTCGGCGGGAACCATTGACCTGTCGAACCAGGCGGCGCTCCAGGGCCAGAAACCGTCTCTGCTCACCCTTCGTGAGAGTCGGGATGGTGGAGTGGACGCCATCGGAGGTGCTTATCGTCTGTGCCACTCCCCTGTCGATCCCTACCCTGGCCCCCGTTGCGGTCCGCTCGAAGGGTCTCGGAAGTGTCGTGAAGCTGATGTGCCACTCCCCGGATCTGGACAGCGTGATGCGGGCGCTCTTGGACGCCGTAACTTCGGCCAAGTTGTGTGTAAGGCGGAATTTCACACGGCCTGCTTTGGGAATGGTCACGGTGGCCCATTTCCGATTCAAGCCACGCACGCGATGACGCTTTATGGCGAAGCCCCGATTCGCATCCCGGGTCCGGAAGGACGGCGACCCAAAACGGGCCGGGTTTGACCACCACAACCTAAATGCCCGGTCCAGGTCCTCCAGAGCATTCTGTTGCACGGGCTGGGAACCGGCGGCCAGCCAGTCGTATGCCGCCCGCGCCTCGGATAGCTCAGCACTCTGTGACCTGTACGTGAACCGAACCGTTTTGAACGGATTGAACATGCGCCGTTGTTCAAGACCTATGTTGTACACAAATCGCGATTGCTGAGCGTGCAGGGCAAGGATGGGTATCTGCGCCGGTGCAGGGTACAAACGCTGCCGTATGCTCATGCCTTCCCCTGTCCACCACCGCGGCTTGCTCAGCGCTGGAGGTCCTGAGAGATCGTGCTGGTCCTCACTACACTGAGCGCATGACACAGAAATGTATAGCCCCGGCTGGGCCAGGTTCTGAAGCAAAGTGTTATCAAAGTGTTTATTCCACGCCCTCAAAGGTTCAAAAACCCTTGAAATCTGTGGAGCTAAGGAGATTCGAACTCCTGACCTCTTCGATGCGAACGAAGCGCTCTACCAACTGAGCTATAGCCCCGAAGCAACGCCGGTCCTGACGGAACGGCGTTGCCGGTGTCCCTAGGCTACAAACTATCTGCGCTGTTTTCCAGCCAGCCGCGGAATGTCTCGTTGCCGTGTCGCGCCTCCGGCACCAGGTTCAACACCCGGTGACCCGGGGCTACCGCAACGAAGCCCGCCGGCGGCGCCTCGGGGAAATGAAAACCCCGGACAGCCATGGCTGGCTGCCCGGGGCGAAATCTCGGGAAGAACGGACCGGATCAGGCGCGCCGCCGCTGGAGGACGTCGTCCAGGTTGCTCAAGGCGCTCTGGGCCTTGCTGAGCTGCTTTGACTCGGAATCGTCGGCGGTCCGCGGATCGGACGCGGCGGGCCGCGCGGAGGCCTGTTTGAGGGACGGCTTCCCGACGGCCTTCGGCGCTTCAGGGAGGTCGAGGGGCATGGGGGCTGCGCGTTCGGCCTTCGCCGCTTCGACGTAGGTGGGTTTGGGAACGTCGACGGGCTCCCAGCTGGAGCCCTCCGCGGCTGCCGCCGTTTCGGCTGCCACAGCCGCCGAGGTATCCCCCGAGGCCGCCGCTTCGGCGAGGGCTGCCTGGCGGAGCTCCAGCGCGGTCAGCGGCTTCGGCGCAGGCTCGGGCGTAACCGGGCCCGCTTCGGCGTCGAAGAGAGGGCTTTCCGGCCGAGCACCGGGACTGCCGGCAGGAAGGGAGGGCATCTGTTCGGGCGCTGAGGGCCGCGCAGTGGCACGTTCCTGACTGCCCATGGCTGCACGGAATGCGGCGTTCATTTTCCGCCGGCGGTCGCGGACCGCAAGGCGGCGGAGCAGCGCCACGGCGGCGACGGCGCCCAGCAGGGCCGTCACCGGGAGCCAGCCGGAACCGATCCCGAAAAGTCGAAGGGCCGCGGATACCACTCCGGTGAGGAGGGACAGGAGACCAGCTACCGCCAGCACCAGCCGTCCCCAACGGATCCGGAACGCCGGGGAAGTCGCCGCAGAAATCCGGTTCCCTCCAGACGTCGCCCCGGTGCTTGCACCAGGACCTGGGGTGCCGCCGGCCGGTTTTGCGCGCTGGGTGCTGATCATGGGTTTCTCCTGCTGCGCCGCCATTTTCATAACCTTCCCCGCATGTGGATCTGCTGGTTCCATGTCAACGACGTCCGCCAGGAATTCGCCTGCAGGCTGCAGCTGGTGGCGCCCGTTCCGGAGAACGTAAGGCGCCACCCACACGATCCAGAGCGCAACAGCAATGACAAGGATCACAGAGCTGCTAAGGGGGATGTCCACACTCAAAACCGTATGAGGTATATGGGGTGCTGCCCCGCATTGTCAGGGGTGTGTCGCGCGAGCGGCGGCAACGGACCGGCGTCGGGGCGTCGTGGCTGGTCAGGCGGCGGTCACAGGGTCAGGCCTGGCGGGTCCTCAGCCACCGTGCGAGGAGGCCTTCCGGCACTTCCTCAGCCGTGAGCGCGAAGGTACGGTGGTCTGCCCATTCGCCGTTGATGTGCAGGAACCTGGGCCGGAATCCCTCGTCGCGAAACCCGAGTTTCTCCACCACCCGCAGGCTCGGCGCATTCTCCGGCCTGATGTTGATCTCCATCCGGTGCAGGCCAAGGGTGCCAAAGCAATAGTCCGTAGCCATGGCCACGGCGGTCGGGGCAATCCCCCGGCCGGCCCGCTCCTTGTCGACCCAATAGCCAAGCGTCGCCATCATGGCCGATCCCCACACGATCGAGGACACAGTCAGCTGCCCCACGATCACCGGGGCCTGGTGGCCGGGCGTCCATTCCGCGATCACGAAGGGCAGGGCTGTGGCCTGCGCGGCCTGGGCCTTGAGCGAGCGCACCATCTGCCGGTAGTCCGGCAGGCCCCCGCCGGGGACCGGGTTTGATGCCTCCCAGGGGGCCAGCCACTCGCAGTTACGGGACCGGAGTGCTGTCCACTCCTTGCGGTCCCGGTACCGGATGGGGCGCAAGACGATGTCGCCACTTTCCAGGGTCACCGGCCAGGTGAAGCTGCCCCCCACGGGAGTTACTTAGCGAGGCTGGGGGCCAGGCTGGACGCGAAGCCGGGCAGCCATTCGCGCAGTCCCGGGCCGAGGTCCTCACTGTCGCAGGCGAGCTGGACGCAGGCCTTGAGGTAGCTGAGCTTGTCGCCGGTGTCGTAGCGGCGGCCGCGGAAGACGACGCCGTACACGCCGTAGCCCTCGCCGGTGCCGGCCGAGAGTTCCTGCAGCGCATCCGTGAGCTGGATTTCGCCGCCGCGGCCGGGCGCGGTGCGCTCAAGGACTTCGAAGACGGCCGGGTGCAACACATAGCGGCCGATGACGGCGAGGTTGGACGGGGCGTCCTCGACGTCGGGCTTCTCCACGAGCTGCTTGATGCGGACGAATTCCTCGCCGCCGATTGCCTCGACGTCGGCGCAGCCGTAGGCGCTGATCTGGGACGGGTCCACCTCGATCAGTGCGACCACCGAGCCGCCGGTCTTGGCCTGGACTTCGATCATGGTGCTGAGCAGTTCATCGCGGGCGTCGATGAGGTCATCGCCCAAGAGGACGGCGAAGGGCTCCTGCCCGACGTGCTGCTTGGCCCGGAGGACGGCGTGGCCGAGGCCCAGGGGATCGCCCTGGCGGACGTAGTGGATGTCGCCGAGGTTGCTGGCGGCCTGGATGGACTCGAGCTTGGCCGTGTCTCCCTTGGCTTCAAGCGTGGCTTCCAGGGTGGGGACACGGTCGAAATGGTCCTCAAGCGCCCGCTTATTGCGGCCGGTGATCATCAGGATGTCGTTCAGGCCGACATTCACGGCCTCCTCAACGACGTACTGGATGGCCGGTTTGTCAACGACAGGCAGCATTTCCTTGGGCATGGCCTTCGTCGCTGGAAGAAACCTGGTACCAAGGCCCGCGGCGGGGATGACGGCCTTACGGACGGAAGCGTTGGGTGTATTCACTCGACTAATCTAACGGAGGGACCAATTCATTGCGTAATTTTTATTCGAACCGCTCGGCGGGCCCTCCCCGTGCGTTGCGGCCGCAAGAGGCAGAGGACGGGCCAGGATGGCGTCAAAAGAGGAAATACGCTCCAGCCACAGGGCGAAGCGTTCCGCCCTCCCGCTGGCCGCACAGGATGCCGCCGCGGCGGGCATCGCCCGCCATGGGCTCCAGTGGGCCTCCGGACTGGCCCGCGGCCCCCAGGGCGTCTTCGCGGCGTACCTCGGTGTGGGCGCAGAACCGCCCACGCTGCCGCTGCTTACTGCCTTGACCGATGCCGGGCACCAGGTGCTGCTTCCGGTATGCGAACCCGAAATAAAGCTCAGCTGGGTGTATTGGACTCCGCAGTCCGCGTTTGTCCGCAGCCGGTACGCCCCCATCCGGGAGCCTGTCGGAGAGCGCCACAGCACCGCCGTAATGCGCGGCGCCACCGCAATCATCCTCCCGGCCACCGCCGTGGATTTCTCGGGCAACCGCATCGGACAAGGCGGCGGCTACTACGACAAGTTCCTTGCCGCCCTGGCCACCCTGTCCCCCGCGTCCGGCGAGGCGTCCGACGCCGTGGCGCTGCCGACTGCCGCCGTCGTCTATGACACTGAGGTGCTGCCCGCGGGCACCATTCCCGCCGAGTCGTTCGACCGGAAGGTCGACGCGGCGCTGACCCCGGGCGGGATCATCCGGCTCGGCTGATGCCGCCTCGGCTGATATTGGTTCCTGCCAAGGTGATAGAATTGGCACTCAGGCCCTGCGACTGCTAAGAACGGAACCCGTCGATAGACATATCGGCAGTGATCCGGACTCGACAGCACGGGACCTGCTCGTTTGTCCCAGAGGAGGATTTCCAGTGCCCACGTATGCATACGCCTGCAAGGACTGCAGCCACGCCTTCGAGATCGTGCAGTCGTTCAGCGACAACTCCCTGACGTCCTGCCCCGAGTGCCAGGGCACGCTGCGCAAAAAGTTCAACAGCGTCGGCGTAGTGTTCAAGGGCTCCGGCTTCTACCGGACCGACTCGCGCGACGCCAAGGGCAGCACGGTTTCCCCGGCTCCCGCAGCCCCCGCGGCCACCCCCGCCCCCGCCCCCGCCCCCGCGGGCTAGCAGGGCGCCCGCCGGCATAGGGCGGGCCCGTCAGACTCCGGCCCGCCAGTTGCGCCTCTGCCGGCTGAGTCAGCGTAATCCTTTGGCCGGCTGGCCGTTGTCCACATAGGCGGATCCGCCGCTCCCGCCGATGCGCACGGGTCCGTAGCGTGGCGGTATGGCTCTTTCCCTCAGCGCGGTTTCCCCGCCTTGGTTCTGGACCTCGTCCGGGCCTTCGCTCTGGACGTCGTCCCTGCCGTCCCGTCCCGTGCCCGTCGAAGGCTCCGGCCGTTCGGCCCGCACCGGGGTCCGCCCCGCCAACCCTCCTACCGCCACGTCATACGCGGCTGGCCGCCCGTTCCGGCTCCGGAACGGGCGCATGGAGCCCCGCCGGCAGCGGCCGTCCCGCGGCCGTCCATCGCAGCACCGCCTGCGCGGCTGGTTGAACCGGAACCGGCGGCTTATCGCGGCCCTCCTGGTCTGCGTTGCCGTCGGCCTGACGGTTCAGCAGCTAGCTCCCGCGCCGGCTGACACCGTCGTTGCTTTCGCCGCAGCGGCGGATCTTCCCGCCGGAAAGACCCTGGAACCCGGCGACATCAGCAGCATCAGCGTGCCGCCGGGCCTCGTGCCTGCCGGCAACCCCGGCAGTGGTGCCGCGTTCGAGGGAAAACAGCTGGCCGCACCGCTGCGCCGGGGCCAACTCCTCACCGACGCCCAGATCCTGGGCCCGGGCCTGCTCGCAGGAAGCCCGCCCGGCTCTGCCGCCGTGCCGCTGAGGATGGCGGATCCGGCCTCCATCCAGCTGGTCTCCCCCGGGCAGCTCGTCAACGTGGTGCTGACCGGTGGCAACGGCTTTGAACAAACCGCCGAAAGCCAAATTCTGGCCGAAGCCGTGCCGGTGCTCTGGACCTCAGCGCAGGGCGGCAAGGCGGGGCCCTGGCCCGCCACCGCGGAGACTGACGGCCTGGTGGTAGTGGCAGCGGCGGCCGACCAGGCACGAAGACTGGCAGGCGCGTCTACACAAGGCAAGCTGTTCTTCGTGCTTGTGGCAGCCGGACCGGGCTAGAGCCTGGGCAGTCCGTTCCGCCGGCAGCGCCCGCAGGCCCTGCGGTGCCGGCCACGACGTCAGCCCCAGTGCGGTGGCTTCTGCTCCTGGAGCCATGCATCGTGATCGTAATTGTCAGGCTGGTCACCCCAGCGCCGGGGGTCGTCTTCCGCCGCTTTGTTCGGCAGCACGCCTTCGGGGACGGTGGCGGGTGCCGCCGAACGGACGGAGGTCTCCGTGGCCGCTTCCCGGTCCGGCCCGTCTCCGGCCAACTCGCCGGACTTCGGCTCAGCCGTCTTGGGCTCAGCGCCGCCGGTCGCGTCGCCCTCGGTGGGGCCGGGGTTGCCGGTGTTGTTTTGGTTGACTTGGATGTCGCCGTCCGCACTCATGCTGCCGGCCTCCTTACTGCCTGAATTGCCTGTTGTTCCTGCTGCTGGTTCCTGCCGGCGCATTTCCTGGCCCACGGATTCGTGGCCCCGGAATACCTGTCCCGCGGGTTCGGCCGCCACGTGGTACTCCGCGGCCCGCGCCTCGTCAATCGCCAGGTGCTCGATGTCGTCATCAAAGAACCCGTGCGATGTCCGGAGCCGGCTGGAAACGGGAGGCTTCTCCAACCCGAGGTAGCCGCCAATCCGATCGGCGCAGGCCGAGGGGTCGGTGAAGACCTCTATGGTCCACAGCGGCATGTAGCGCCAGCCAAGCCGTTCCAGGAGTTGCGGCCGGAGTCTGCTCCGTTCCCGGACGCTCATCCGCCGGTAGTGGCCGGTGCCATCCGACTCGATCGCGACCGGACGGGGAATCTCCGCATCGTCCTGGCCGATCGTCGTCATGGGATCGGCGGCCGCCACCATGTTCAGGACGCCGTCGTATTGGTGCCACACCCGTGCCCCGCGTGCGCGGAGCCGGTCGCCGAGGTCGGCCACGAGCGGATCGGCGCCGAGCGCCTGCTCGCTGGCCGCGGCCCGGGAGGCGGGGCTGCCAAGATCTGTATTGCCCGCGATCTCACGGTCCAGGAGTTCGTAGAAGTCCACGGCGCCGTGGCTGAGGCGGCTGACATCGAGGTCTTCGGGGCGGAAGCAACTGAGCACGTGCAGGGACCGGCGGGCACGCGTCATCGCCAGCGCAAATTTGGCGCGGCCCCCGTCAGCGGAGAGCGGCCCGAGGCTATGAAGGGTGCGCCCATGCGGGGTGCGGCCGTAGCCCGGGGAAAAAATGACGTGGTCGCGGACCAGGCCCTGGGCCCGTTCCAGATCCACCACGCGGAAGGACTCGTCCCCCGCCGCGAAGAAGCTGCCGAGCATGGGGTAGTTGGGCAGCTGCGCCCTGATGGCCTCGCCGATCCGGGCGGCGTGGCGAAGGCTGCCGGTCACCACGGCCAGCGAGGTTCGTGGCCGGAGTCGGGCGTGCTCGAAGACGAGTTCCACCGCGCGGTTCACCTCGGCAACAACCGATTCGACGCCGTCGTGGTCAGCGCTGGGCAGCCCCGTCCCGTCGGGGAGATACTCCACGCTGAGGGTGCGGTCAAGGCCCGTGGCGGATTGCCCTTCAGGGAGCCGGGTAAGTTCTCCGCCGTAAAAACCCTTGCTGAGCTGGCGGACCAGGTCTTCATCGACCGCACGGTAGACGGTCCTCAGGTTCCGGACCGGAAGCACAGCGGAGAGTGCCCTGTACGAACTCTCAACGCTTTGGTAGGAGCTCTCCCCCGCCGCGAGCCGTTCGACGCCCACGGTAAAGGTCCGGGGGCTGGCGATCTTTTCGTCGCCGAAGGCGATGACCTGCCGGGACCGGGCGATGGCCGGGAGGACTGCCTGCAGCGAGGTCGTCTCCGCGTCCAGGATCACGACGGCGTCAAAGGTCTGCTCGATCGGCAGGAGGCCCGTCAGGAGGTAGGGGCTGACGGACCATACCGGCACGAGGGTGGGCAGCAGTTCCTGCGCCTGGCCGCTCAGGGCCGCCAGGGTCACCCGCCCGTCCTTGAGCAGGCTGCGCAACAGCTCGGCCTGGCGGGGGTACGCCGCGATTGCCGCACGCCAGCGCTCGGACAGGTTCCAGCGCAGCCGGGCAGCGCCGCTGGCGATGTGGGCGTTGTCCGCGAGGCGGTACTCCGCCTCAAGCTGGCGCAGGGCGTCGCCGTCGGACATGGCGAGGTAGTCATCGCCGCTGATCATGGCTTCCAGGGCCGACTGCCACCAGGCCAGCTCCAGCTCGGCGGTTACCGACCGCTCCGGAACCTCGCGCTCGGCAAGGTCGGCGAGGAGCTCGCCGAGGCCGTGCTCACGCATGCTCTCGACAAGCAGGGTGCGCTCCGGCAGGGTTTCCAGGGTCGCGGTGTCGGCGACGAGCCGCCGCAGCCGGGGCAGGAGTTCGTCGTACGGCGCGCGCTCCAGGTCGCCGCCGGCGGGGGTGTGCTTGACCGCCTGGCCGAGTTCAGCCAGTTCCGCTGCGACTTCCCGGTACAGGCCCGTAATTTCGCCCAGCCCGGACGGCACGGCGGGGTGCCGCTGCGTGGTGGCGTAGCCGGACCAGGCGGCGCGCTGCTCCTGCACGAGGACCAGGGAACTGTGCAGGTCCGCGATGTGCACGCCGGGCCGGACGTACTCCTTGGCCACCCTGCGCAGGCGTGAGCGCTGCATGGACGGCATCTCGATCCCGCGTTCCCTGCGCCAACTGGAGGACGCCGTGGCGGAGATCAGGTCATGGACGGGCCGGTCAAAGATGTCGGGAGTGAACTTGTCCAGGCTTTCGCGGACGGCCACGAGAAGTTCGATCTGCTCGCCCCATTCGGCGAAGGTCGCGCCGAGTCGGATCTCCGCGTGTTCCGCCACGGCGTCCATGCGGCCGCGCAGCAAGGGCAGTTTCTCTGCCACGGACTGGGCAACATTCTGCGCTTCCTGCGTCTCCTTGCGCGTGAGCAGACGCGCGCCGTGCCAGGGGCTGGTGGTCGAAGCGCGGCTGAAGCTGCCGAGCTCGGCAGCGCGGCGCAGCCGGCCGGCGAGCTCCTCGCGGTCCCGGATGTTGTCCAGCACGCTGCGCTTGAGCCGGACCGTCGTCGCCGGCGCCGGCTGGATGGAGGTCAGCTCTGCCAGCGACTGCATGGCCTCGTACGGCGAACAACCCCAGCGCGCCCGGACGTTGTGCAGGGAGGCGACATGCTCCATCAGGGCGTGGCGGTGCCCGGTCAGCGTGGCGTGCAGGTTGCGCAGCTGCGGCTGGAGCGACTTCTCGTTCCGGACGATCGCCCGGACCAGCTGGCCCTTGAGCTGCAGCGGGCTGGCATTGCCGGTCAGCTGCAAGAGCACGGAATCCAGGCCAAGGCCGTCCAGCTGCGCGGAGATCTCGGCGAGGCTGGCGCGCCTGTCCCCCACTACCAGGACGGACTTGCCCTCGTCCACGAGGGCGCCGATGGTGTTGATGACGGTCTGCGTCTGGCCGGTGCCCGGCGGGCTGCTGACCACCAGCGAGTCGCCCGCCCGGACGGCGTCGATGACATACTGCTGGTCCGTATCGGCGTCGAGCAGCAAGAGCTCCTCGGCGGGGTCCCGCTCATCCGTGCTGGGGAAGCGGCCGGGCTCAAGCACGGGCACGTCGACCCGTTCGCCGGAACCGGACCGTGCCAGCGCGGTGACAATGGGGTTGTTCTGGTTGATCCACGGATCATCGAGGTTGCCGGAGAGGTCGGAAAAGGTGGATACGAGCAGGTTGTGCTCGATCTCCGCGCCGTGAATCGGCTGGACCAGGGTGCCCAGGCGGTCCAGAACGGGTTGGGGGTCATAACGGGCCGTGCTGTACGCCATCCGCGTGACCGCGCTGACGTCAAAGACGATCCCGTGGACTGACTTGAGGTGCCGGACCAGCGCCGGGTTGATCTGCGCCTGTTCGGTGAGCTGCAGTTCGTAGTCGTCCTCGCCGGGTCGCACCGTGAGGGAAATGGCGGTGAGCATGACCGGGGCCGAGATCCGTTGCGGCTTACCCCCGACCGCTGACGTCCAGACGACCGTGCCGGCGGAGAAATACCCCGCTTCGATGCCGCGGTCATTGGCGAGTTCGAAGATCTTGGAGCGGAGGTTGCGCGATGCCCTGGCCGCAACAACGTACTGCTGGCGGTCGCGGATCAGGGTCGAGAGCCGGGTGCGCCGGCCTGCCATCAGCTGGGCAAGCCCCGAGGGATGGGCATGGGTCAGGTCGATCGAGCCTTCGGGCGTCTTGGTGAAGCGCAGCATGCTATCTGCTCCGGTGACGGGCTTGAGCCCCGACAGCCATTTCCTGAACTCCTCGGAGCCCTCGGGGTGGCCTTGACCAACTGACACTGCTGCCTTCTTTTCTGTGCTCGAGTTCTCTGTGCCGGACCGTGGCGGGCTCGACTCTAGCGCGTTCGACGTATCAACGCTCGTCTGTGTTGCGTCCGCGCTTTCCCTGGCCGCGTTGTGTGTGCTCGCGGTTATCTGGCTGGCGCGGGACGCCTTGGACCATACCGGCATGCTTTCGAGGGTAGCCCGAATCCCCCGCACGTGCGGGGCCGCAACACTGGGGCGGTGCGAAATTCAGCTCGAATTGTCAGGAACCAAATGAAATGGCCGGCCTCGAAAGGCCGGCCATTCACATTGCTATTCCCACTCGATGGTTCCCGGCGGCTTGCTGGTCACATCCAGCACCACGCGGTTGACGCCGTCCACCTCGTTGGTGATCCGGTTGGAAATCCGGGCCAGGAGATCATAGGGCAGCCGCGACCAGTCGGCGGTCATGGCGTCCTCGGAGGACACGGGGCGCAGGACAATCGGGTGTCCGTAGGTGCGGCCGTCGCCCTGGACGCCGACGCTGCGGACGTCCGCCAGCAGCACCACGGGCATCTGCCACACTTCGTCATCCAGTCCGGCGGCGGTCAGTTCGGCGCGGGCGATCGCGTCGGCCTTGCGGAGCAGGTCGAGGCGTTCCTTGGTGACATCGCCGACGATCCGGATGCCGAGGCCCGGGCCGGGGAAGGGCTGGCGTCCGACGATTTCCTGCGGCAGGCCGAGCTGCGCGCCGACCGCGCGGACCTCGTCCTTGAACAGGGCGCGCAGCGGTTCAACCAGTTCAAACTGCAGGTCCTCGGGGAGCCCGCCCACGTTGTGGTGGCTCTTGATGTTGGCCGCACCCTCGCCGCCGCCGGATTCGACGACGTCGGGGTACAGGGTGCCCTGGACGAGGAACTTGATCTTTTCACCGTGCGCCGCTGCTTCGGCGATGATCGCCAGTTCGGCTTCCTCGAAGGCGCGGATGAATTCGCGGCCGATGATCTTGCGCTTGGTCTCGGGGTCGCTGACGCCGGCAAGGGCGCTCAGGAAGCGCTCCTGCTCGTTGGCGACGTAGAGCTTGACGCCGGTGGCGGCCACGAAGTCACGTTCGACCTGTTCGGCTTCGCCCTCGCGCAACAGCCCGTGGTCTACGAAGACGCAGGTCAGCTGGTCGCCCACTGCGCGCTGGACCAGGGCGGCGGCCACTGCCGAGTCGACGCCGCCGGAAAGGCCGCAGATGACCCGGGAGTCGCCGATCTGTTCGCGGATCCGCTGGACCTGTTCTTCCAGAATGTTGCCGGTGGTCCAGTTCGGTTCCAGCCCGGCGCCCTTGAAGAGGAAGTTTTCCAGGACCTGCTGGCCATAGGCGGAGTGCTTGACCTCGGGGTGCCACTGGACGCCGTAGAGGCGCTTGTCCTCATTGGCGAACGCGGCGACGTCGGCGCCCGCCGTCGTCGCGAGGACCTCAAAGCCCTCGGGGGCTTCATGGACGGAGTCCCCGTGGCTCATCCACGTGCTCTGGTGCTGGGGCATGCCAGCCAGGATGGAGCGGCCCTCGCCCAAGGTGGTGGTCTCGGTGGCGCCGTATTCGCGGAGCCCCGTCTGGGCCACCTTGCCGCCGAGGGCGTTGGCCATGGCCTGGAAGCCGTAGCAGATGCCGAAGACCGGGACTCCGGCCTCGAAGAGGTCGGCACCGACGCGGGGGGCGCCGTCAGCGTAGACGCTCGAGGGGCCGCCCGAGAGGATGATCGCGGCGGGGTTCTTGGCCAGCAGCTGCTCGGTGCTGTACGTATGCGGAACCACTTCCGAATACACATTCGCTTCCCGGACGCGGCGGGCAATCAGCTGCGCGTACTGGGCACCGTAGTCAACAACCAGAACGGGCCTGTGGGACGTCTGGGATGCAGAGGGAGTAGTCACCCCTCTAGCCTACTTTGCGCCGCTGCCCGCCCGCACATTGAGAAGCCGGCGCTGGCCCCGAATCACGGGCGGAGGTAAGCGAACTCACACGCCCGACGGCGGCTGCCGGCGTCGTGCCGCTGTTCAGAACCGCTGGGGTTCAGAACGGCTGGGCTTCAGTACCGCTGGGGTTCAGTATCGCTGGGGCGCCTGCGGGTTCGCCGCGAGTTCGGCCTCGACTTCGGTGTGGAACTTCTTCTCGACGAAGAAGGACAGGAACGGTACGACGCCGCCCAAGGCCATAACCACCAGTTTGGTGAACGGCCAGCGCATGAGCGACCACAGCCGGAAGTTGGAAATCAGGTACACGACGTACATCCAGCCGTGCACGATCAGGACCGTGATGGACAGGTTGACGCCCCCGATCACCCCGGGCGGCTCGGCGTCGGCGAATCCGAGGCCGAACGGCTGGCCGGTGATGGCGTTGGTGCCGCCGGCGAAGAGGTACTGTCCGAAGCCGTACCGGGCGATCAGTTCGGCGCAGAGCAGCAGCAGCATTGTGCCCGTCAGGTAGGCGAGCACTTTGTAGAACTTCAGGGCGGACCGGATTTGGGCCTCGGTGCCGCCGAAGCGGCGCTTCTTGCCGGCCTTCCCCGTGCCGTTGGTTGTCTGCGGCTGGATGGCGGGCTGGGGCTCGATCATGATTGCACTCTCGGGTCTGTGGGGTGGGGGGCTGTGGGATGCGGGTCGGTGGCCTGTTCGGCCGTGTGGTGTTCGACAGTGTGGTGTTCGGCCGTGTGGTGTTGGGCTGGGTGGTGTTCGGTGTGGGGCTCGTCCCCGGCCAGTTGCTCGTCGAGGTCGTCTTCGAGGTCCCGGCGGTAGTCGTCCTTGACGAGCCGCCACCAGATGAACAACGCGAAGCCGGCAAAGACCACCCATTCCACGGAATAGAAGAGGTTCAGCCAGTTGAGCTGCTGCGCGGGCGGCTGCGGGCCGATCCGGAGGGGTTTGACGTCGCCGCCGGCCGCTGAGGGCCCGACGTCGGTGCCGCCGGCCAGTTCGGTGCTCGCGGCGACAAAGCCCTGGTAACTGCTGACGTTCCAGTCGTTGATGAGCTCGGCGACCGAGACGGCGCTGGCGCGGCCGGGTCCGGGATCGGTGTGCGCCAGCGGGGACTCGGAGGGCAACAGCCGTCCGGTCAGTTCGATGGTGCCCGACGGCGGCGCCACGGCGTCAGCGGGATCCGCGACCCAGCCGCGGGCGACCGGAATCCAGGTCTGCGGCGTGGCCCCGCGGCCCTTCAGGACCGGGCCGTCCTTGACCGCGAAGGCGGAGACGATCCAGTAGCCCTTCGCCCCGTCGTTGAGGCGTCCGGGGACGAGGACCTGCTTCTGGGGGTCGTAGGTGCCGGTGGCGGAGACCATCTGGTCGGCCACGGATCCGGGGAAGAATCCCCCAGGTTGCAGGACCGAGGTGAGCTGGCGAGTTTCCTCCGTTGTGGTGGAGACCGGGGCTTCTGGCTGCGTTGAACGGCCAAACTGCCACTGGCTGAGCAGCACAAACACCCCGGAAATCGCGATCGCGAACACGAGTCCTGCGATCCAGCGGGGTTTGAGGGCAGTTTTCAACACCTCTTAACCGTACTTCGTCCCTGTGTAGAACAGCGAAACGGGCCGGCAGCAGTTGGGCCTGCCCCAATCTGTTAATGGTCGAAGAAGACCAGGCTGGAATTGATCAGTTCGGCGATCACTTCGGCGTCGTAGGCGCGGCGGAGCGACTCGCGGAAGGACTCCTTCGACAGTGAGCGTGCCAGCGTCGCGAGCACTTCGAGGTGATCGGAAAAGGAGCTCGCCGGGGTGGCGATGAGCAGAATCACAGTGGCCGGGCCGTCCGCTGCACCGAAGTCGAGGGCCCTGCCGTACTTCGTGATGCCGACTGCGATGGAGGTCTGGGAGACCAGCTCGCTGCGGGCGTGCGGCAGGCCCACGCCGCCGGGCAGGCCGGTGGCGAGCTGGTGCTCCCTGGCGTTGACCTGTTTGAGGAAGCCCTCGAGGTCGGAAATTCGTCCGGCCGCATGCATGCGTACCGCGAGCTGGGATGTAGCGTCGAGCTTGTCCGTGGCATCCATTTCCAGGATCACCATCTCGGGTGTGGTGAGCTCGGCGTCGTACCGGTCCAGTGGTTCCGCCAAGAGATGTCCCTTCGAAGTGGCGTCAGTGCACGCCGGCCGGCAGTCCAATGACTAGCGTTCTAATCCGCACTGCCGGCCTGCGCTGAGTCTCAGCGCAGGGGCACGATGTCCTCCACGCCCAGCCGTGCGGCATCGGCGGACTCGTCGTCCGGCTGCTCCTGGCTCAGGCGCTCGGCATCGACCCGGGCCAGATAGTGCTTGATTTCGCCCTCGCGCTGCGCATCGCTCCAGCCGAGAACGTCTCCCATCAGTTTAGCGACTACCGGAGCGGCGGACACACCGCGGTCCCACGCCTCAATCGAAATCCGGGTGCGGCGGGTCAGGACGTCCTGGACATGACGGGCGCCCTCGTGTGTGGCCGCGTAGACGGCTTCGGCGGCCAGATAGTCGTCCGCACCCGGCAGCGGCTCCGCCAGTTCCGGGCTGCCGGCGATGAGCGCCAGCACCTCAGGCGTCATGGCACCGTAACGGTTGAGCAGGTGTTCGATCCGGGCCACGTGGACGCCGGTCTCCTCAGCCATCCGGTTCCGCTGGTTCCACGCGGCCTTGAAACCGCTCGCGCCCAGCAGCGGGACGGACTCCGTGCAGCTGGGCGGGACGCGCTCGTCCATGCTGCGCGTTGCCTCGTCGACCGCATCCTTGGCCATGACCCGGTAGGTGGTCCATTTACCGCCAGCCACCACGACGAGACCCGGTACGGGGTGGGCCACTACATGTTCCCGGGAGAGCTTCGCGGTGGAATCGCTTTCCCCGGCCAGCAGCGGACGCAGCCCCGCGTAGACACCTTCGACGTCCTCTCGGGTCAGCGGGCGCTTGAGGACCTTGTTGACGTGTTCCAGCAGGTAGTCGATGTCCTTGCTGGAGGCCGCAGGGTGGGCCTTATCGAGGTGCCAGTCGGTATCCGTGGTCCCGATGATCCAGTGCCTGCCCCAGGGGATCACGAACAGGACGGATTTTTCGGTCCGCAGGATCAGCCCCACCGTGGACTGGATCCGGTCCCGGGGCACCACGAGGTGGATGCCCTTGGAGGCCCGCACCTTGAGCTGCCCGCGGTCTGTCACCATGGCTTGGGTTTCGTCGGTCCAGACTCCGGTGGCGTTGATGACTTGCTTGGCCCGGATGTTGAAGCTGGAGCCGTCCTCGTGGTTGACCACCTTGGCGCCGACCACGCGCTCGCCTTCGCGCACGAAGTCCACAACCGACATCTGGTTGACCGCGTGGGCGCCGTAGTGCGCCGCGGTCCGCACGAGGTTGGCGACGTACTTGGCGTCGTCGACTTGCCCGTCGTAGTAGCGGATGGACCCGACGAAGGCGTCGTTCTTGAGGCTGGGGGCGGCGCGCAGGGTTCCGCGCCGGGTCAGGTGCTTGTGGAAGGGGACGCCGCGGCTGTGCCCGCCGGTGATGGACATCGCGTCGTAAAGGGCGATTCCGGCGCCGATGTAGGGCCGTTCCAGGAACGGTTTGTGGAGCGGGTACAGGAACGGGACCGGCCGGGCCAGGTGCGGTGCAAGCACGGAGAGAATGAGGCCGCGTTCGTGCAGTGCCTCTTTGACCAGGCCGAAGTCGAGCATTTCGAGGTACCGGAGGCCACCGTGGATGAGCTTCGAGGAACGCGACGACGTCCCCGCTGCCCAGTCATTCGCCTCGACGATGCCTACGCTGAGCCCGCGGGTGACCGCGTCAAGCGCGGCGCCGGCGCCCACGATGCCTCCGCCCACGATCAGGATGTCGAGCTCCTTGCCGGGGGCCGTGCTGCCCCTGAGCACCGCGATTGAAGCCTCGCGTTCCGCAGGCCCAAGGGCACCTCCGGCCACGGCAGAACCGCCGGGAAAACTGTTCATGTCATGCCTCCATCCGGGTCAAACCTCGTAGGGCACCAGACTACGTCCTAGTTTCCCGGATGGGCAGGGCCAAACAACCGCCGGCTGGGGGTTCAGTTGCCGGCGTACGGCGAGACGACGACGTCCACGCGCTGGAATTCCTTCAGGTCCGAGTAGCCGGTGGTCGCCATCGAACGGCGCAGCGCGCCAACGAGGTTGGAGGTGCCGTTGGTGTGGTGGCCCGGTCCGAACAGGACCTCTTCGAGCGGCCCCACCGTTCCCACATTGACCCTGTCGCCGCGGGGCAGTTCGAGGTGGTGGGCTTCCTGGCCCCAGTGCCAGCCCTTGCCGGGGGCTTCGTCGGCGCGGGCCAGGGCGCTGCCCAGCATCACGGCGTCGGCGCCCATGGCGATGGCCTTGACGATGTCACCGGAAGATCCCATGCCGCCGTCGGCGATCACGTGGACGTAGCGTCCGCCGGACTCGTCCATGTAGTCGCGGCGGGCGGCCGCGACGTCGGAGATGGCGGAGGCCATCGGCGAGTGGATGCCCAGGGCGCGGCGGGTGGTGGTGGTGGCTCCGCCGCCGAAGCCGACCAGCACGCCGGCGGCACCGGTGCGCATCAGGTGCAGGGCCGGGGTGTAGCCGGCCGCGCCGCCGACGATCACGGGGACGTCGAGTTCGTAGATGAACTGCTTGAGGTTCAAAGGCTCGTGGTCCTTGGAGACGTGCTCGGCCGAGACCGTGGTTCCGCGGATGACGAAGATGTCGACGCCGGCGGCCAACACGGTCTTGTAGTGTTCCTGCGTGCGCTGCGGGGTCAGGGAGCCGGCCACCGTGACGCCGGCGGCGCGGATCTCGGCGAGGCGCGAGGTGATCAGCTCGGGCTGGATCGGCGCCTGGTAGAGCTCCTGCATGCGCCGGGTGACGGCGGGGCTGTTGGTCTCGTCCGCGAGGCCCCCGATCTCGTCCAGCACGGACTGAGGGTTCTCGTACCTGGTCCACAGGCCTTCGAGGTCGAGCACCCCGAGTCCGCCGAGGCGGCCCAGGGCGATGACGGTTTCCGGCGACATGGCCGAATCCATCGGCGCCGCGATGACCGGCATGTCGAACTTGTAGGCATCGATCTGCCAGGAGACAGAGACGTCCTTGGGGTCGCGTGTGCGCCGGTTGGGGACGATCGCAATGTCATCCAGGGAGTAGGCACGACGCCCACGCTTGCCTCGGCCAATCTCAATCTCGTAAGTCACTGCTCTAGGTTATCCCAGCGGACGCGGGGCGCCGCTTCGGCGTACTGTGGCGTCATGCTTTGGCGTCACGGACAGCGCTGGATTTTCGACGGGCACATTGCCGGGATCGGCACGGGCTCGGGCCTGCGCGCGGTGGTGGGCCTATGGACGCAGTCCCCGTTCGGGCCCTTCACGGACGCGATGGTCCAGCTGCCCTCCGGCCACCGGATCCTGTTCGCGCCGACCGTCGAAGCCGTCGGCTTCGGTGTCAGCAGTGTCCCGCCGGAACCCAGCCTGGCCCGTGTGCGCACCACCATCGAGGGGGCTCCCCTCACTCGCCGCTGACGTTCTCGGTATCCGGGACGGTCAGCTGGGACTCGAACATCCGGAAGTAGCGGCCACGGAGCGCCACGAGTTCCTTGTGGGTGCCTTGTTCCACTATGCGGCCGTCCTCGAGCATGTAGACCACGTCGGCCTTTTCGATCGTGGCGAGGCGGTGGCTGATGGCGATGATGGTGCTGCTGCGGTCAGCGAAGAGCCGCGTGAAGATCCGGTGCTCGGCCAGCGCGTCGATGGCCGACGTCGGCTCGTCCATCACCATGAAGGAGGCGTTGCGGTAGAAGTTCCGCGCCATCGCCAGGCGCTGCCACTGCCCGCCGGAAAGGCCGGAGCCCTTGCGGCCGCGCGGGTCCTCCATCCAGTTGCTGACGTGGTTGTCCAGGCCGTTGGGGAGTTTGTTGATGAATTCGAGGGCTTCGGCATCCGCGGCGGAGCGGCGGACCCGTCCGTCGTCGCGGGGCGAATCGACGTCGCCGAAGAAGATGTTTTCCGCCGCGGTGGCGAACTCATACTTCAGGAACTCCTGGCTGAGCACCGCCAGGTGCCGGTGCCAGGATGTGACATCGACGGCGGCGAGGTCGACGCCGTCGAGCATCACCTGCCCGGAATCGGGACGGTACAGCCCGGCCAGGATGCGGATCAGGGTGGACTTGCCGGCGCCGTTCTCCCCCACGATCGCGATGTGCTGGCCCTGCCTGATGGTCAGCGAAATGCCGCGGATCACCTCCAGTTCGCTGCCGGTGTAGGTGAAGCGGATGTCCCGCAGTTCCACCGTCTTCGGCGCCTGCAGCAGGGGCGGGGCGTGGCCGGACTGCACGGGCAGCGCCATGAAGAGCTCGTAGTCCTTGAGGTTCGCCAGGTCCTCGTCGATCGAGCTGAGCGAGGAGACGAGGTTGTTGGCGGTGGACAGGGCGCGGCTGACAATCTGCTGGACATAGAGGAACTGCCCCACCGGCTGGGCGTGCGCGATGATCTGGCCCACCACCCAGATCAGGGAGACGACCTCGGCGCCGTACTGCAGGGCATCGGCCGCGAGCTGTTTGGGAATGTAGCGTTTCTGGAAGTCGAGCCGGCGCTTTTCGTCGGCGTCCCGCAGCCGGGAACGCAGCCCCATCAGGTAGCCGACAATCCCGTAGAGCCGCATCTCGGCGATGTGCTGTGGGCGCAGGAGGTTGGTTTCGATCATCCTGCGCTGCCTGCGGGAATCGACCTGGGTGTTCCAGTGCGCGATCTGTTCGCGGGAGAGCTTGAACTGAAGGTAAACGCTGGGCACGATCGCGATCAGGACGATCACGGCGATCCACCAGCTGACCAGCAGCAGCGCGCCGATGGCCAGGAGCACCGAGACGAGCTGGGTGAAGATGGCAGCGATCCGGTCCAGGACGCGGGCATAGGAATCGGAGAAACGCTTGGCGCGGTCGTACAGGTCCACGGTCTCTTTGTCGTCGTAGTGCCAGAAGTCCAGGGTCAGGAAGCGCTCGTACATGAGATCGCCGACGATCGCGCCGACCCGGAAGCTCATGAGCTGCTGGATGTAGCGGTCCACGCTGCTGAACGATCCCCAGAAGAGCCCGAGTGCCGCGGTGATGATGACGTAGACGACGGCCTGCCCGCCGGCGGCGGCGTCGCCCGCGTAGGCGGCGGCCAGTGCTGTGGTGGTCAGGGCGGCGAAGTACGTCGTGACCAGCGGCAGGAGTGCCGAGATCAGCGAGCCGAGGACCTTCATGACGACGGCGGCGGGTGAGGCCCGGAAGCTCACCCGCAGCACCTGTGCCACGGCTTGGGCGTAGGGCTTGAGCGCGAGCTTGCGTTTGGGCGCACGTGCCGGCAGGAGTTCGGACATGCCTCCAGCCTAGTTCCGGGACCCGGAGCAGGCGTGAGCGGCGCCGCCGCTGGAAACGGTCCGCCCAAAAAGGGTGTGCCGCCCCTGAAACAGGTGGGCCCGCCGAAACTGTGGTTTCGGCGGGCCCACCTGTATAGGGCGGGTCTTAGCGTGACCCGTAGTTCGGGGCTTCGACCGTCATCTGGATGTCGTGCGGGTGCGATTCCTTGAGCCCGGCCGGGGTGATGCGGACGAACTTGCCGCGCGCCTTCAGCTCGGCCACGGTCGGGGCGCCGGTGTAGAACATGGTCTGGCGGAGGCCGCCGACCAACTGGTACGCCACCGACGACAACGGACCGCGGTATGCGACCCGGCCCTCGATGCCTTCCGGGATGAGTTTGTCGTCGCCCGAGACGTCGGCCTGGAAATAGCGGTCCTTGGAATAGGAGGTGTTCTTGCCTCGGGTCTGCATGGCGCCAAGGGAGCCCATGCCGCGGTAGCTCTTGAACTGCTTGCCGTTGACGAAAATCAGGTCGCCCGGGGATTCGTCGCAACCGGCCAGGAGGGAGCCGAGCATCACGGTGTCGGCGCCGGCGACGAGCGCCTTGCCGATGTCACCGGAGTACTGCAGGCCGCCGTCGGCGATCAGCGGGACGCCGGCCGGGATGGCGGCCTTCGCCGACTCGTAGATGGCGGTGATCTGCGGGACGCCGACGCCGGCCACCACGCGGGTGGTGCAGATTGATCCGGGACCGACGCCGACCTTGATGCCGTCGGCACCGGCGTCGATCAGTGCCTGGGCACCTTCGCGGGTGGCGGCCTGGCCGCCGATGATGTCCACGTGCGCCGCAACGGGATCGGACTTGAGCCGGCGGATCATCTCCAGCACACCCTGGGAGTGGCCGTTCGCGGTGTCCACGAAGAGGGCATCCACGCCGGCGTCCACAAGCGTCATGGCGCGTTCCCAGCCGTCGCCGAAGAAGCCGATCGCCGCGCCGACGCGCAGGCGGCCTTCCTCGTCCTTGGTGGCGAGCGGGTACTGCTCGGCTTTGGTGAAGTCCTTGGTGGTGATCAGGCCCTTGAGCCGGCCCTGCTCGTCAACGAGCGGGAGCTTCTCGATCTTGTTCGTGGCCAGCTTGTGCGAGGCTTCCTCGCGGCTGATGCCGACGTGCCCGGTGACGAGCGGCATCTTGGTCATGACGTCGCTGACCAGCCGGAGCGGGAAGTCAGATTCGGGCACGAAGCGGGTGTCGCGGTTGGTGACGATGCCCAGCAGCCGGTTGCCCTCGTCCACCACCGGGAGACCGGAGACGCGGTAGCGTGCGCAGATGTCGTCCAGCTCGGCCAGCGTGGCCTCGGGGCCGATGGTCAGGGGGTTGGTGATCATGCCGGATTCGCTGCGCTTGACCCGGTCCACCTGGTCGGCCTGGTCGGCGATGGAGAGGTTGCGGTGCACGACGCCGAGGCCGCCCTGGCGCGCCATGGCGATGGCCATCCGGGACTCCGTGACGGTGTCCATCGCGGCGGAGAGCAGCGGGGTCTGGACCGTGATGCGCTTGGAGATCCGGGAGGACGTGTCCGCTTCGGAGGGGATCACGTCGGTGTGGCCGGGCAGGAGCAGGACGTCGTCGTACGTCAGGCCGATGAAGCCGAAGGGATTGTGTTCGGGCTGGGTCATGAGTGCGCCTCTTACCTTGGGTTACGGGGTTCACGGGTAGGGGTTGCAACAGATGACCAGCCCGTCATTACGGGTCTGGTCTGTGCAGAAGGTTATGCAGCAGGTTGTGCATCAGGTTGTGCAGAAGTCCTGAATAAATAGTAGAACCTTGGCGGCGATAGCCATATTCCGGGGCAGTAATGTGCGGCTTCGATGTGAGCCGCCCCATGCCCGCAGGTTCCCCCGTCCGCCCGCAGCGGCCCGGCGGCCGGCCCGGGCGGCCGGCGTGGCCCGCCGGGCCGGCCCGGCGACCGGTGCGGCCGGCCGGGGCTGGCCTATTTCCAGCGGGTGGCGGCGAGCAGCCGCTTTTCGAACATGGGGATCATGGTCTGGACGTACGTCTTGGTCAGGTGGTTGTCGTCCTTGTAGACGTACACGTTGCCGACCACCGGGGGGCAGGTTCCGTTGGCGCAGATGAAATCGCTCATGTCCATCAGGGCCAGCCTGGGCACCTGGCCGCGGTACGCGTCGAGTGGCGAGGACCCGGCGAGCGATTCCTGCTCCGGGACGTTGCATTCCGCCGCGTCTTCGCCGTTTTTCTGGACGCACTCGGGCATGTTGATGTTGAAGCGGGGGTTGTCGCGGATGCCCACCACGTCCATGCCGGCGTCGGTGAAGGGTTTGATGCCCTCCAGGTACTGCGGCACCTCGGTCTCGAACGGCGCTTCCTTGTGGGTCAGGGACGCAACCGTGAAAACGGCGTCGGGGTGGTGGTCCAGGACGTACTGGGTGCTGGCCCTGTTGAAGGCGTTGCAGTCCGCGTCCCGCTCCGGGGACTCCCCGCCAAAGCGGCAGTTGCCCTTCAGGAGGGTGACCACTTCCCAGCCGTGGCTCTTCGCGATGGGGCCAAGTGCCGCCATGTACTGCTGGGCGTGCGAGTCACCGAGCACCACGATCCGCTTGGTGACCTTCTCCGGCTTGTTGTTCTGCAGGCAGCCCTGCAGTAAGGGGTCGCTGGGGACGTTTCCGTCCGTGCACAGCCCGTCGATGTCGGCCCACTCGTTCTTCATCGCCGCCGGCGCGGGGATGATCTTCGCCTCCGGGGTGGGTTTGCCGGCGTTTTCCGGTGCCAGCGCGGCCGCGCCGGGGGTCAGTTCCTTGGGCTGGGATGCCGCCTCGGCCTCGTCGGCGACGAGCTGGCTCTGCCACACGGCGACGGGACCGGCCAGCAAGGCACCACAGGCGGCAATCACGACGGCGGTCCGCCAGGCGCGGCGCTTGGGCCAGTGCCATTCGCGCAGCGGCTTCTCGACGAAGCGGGTGGTGAGCACGGCCAGAACGACGGACGCGGCAACGATGCACAGCCCCTGGAACAGGTTGGGTGACGTGATGCCCGCCCCGGCGAGGGCCAGGACCAGCAACGGCCAGTGCCAGAGGTAGAGCGCATAGGAGTTGTCTCCCAGCGCCACCAGGGGTTTCCAGGTCAGGAAGCGGTCGACGCCGAACCGGCTGCCGCTTTGGCCGGCGGTGATGATCGCGGCGGCGGCCAGCGTCGGCCACAGCGCAATGAATCCGGGGAAGGAACGGTCCACGGTCAGCAGCAGCCCGCAGGAGAGCATGGCCACCAGGCCGGCCCAGCCCAGAACGACGCGCAGGATCTTGCCCGGCTTCACGTACGGCAGGGCGAGGGCCAGGAGCGAGCCGAGGGCGAACTCCCAGAGCCGGGCGCCGGTATCGAAGTACGCGTGGGCCTGGTTCGTTGCGGTCTGTTGAATCGAGTACGCGAGGGACACCGTGAAGATGGCAGCGAAGGCCACGGCCAGCAGGGACCGGTAGCGCAGCGGCGCCTGGTCCTTGCCGGTCCAGCGGCGGAGCAGTCGGGAAAGAAGCGCCGTGCCGGCAAAAATGAGCGGCCAAAGCACGAACACCTGGCCCTGGATCGAGAGTGACCAGAAGTGCTGGAGCGGGCTCGCACCGGAATGGTCCTGGGCGTAGTAGTCCACGGCGGTGTCCGCCAGGAGCCAGTTCTGCCGGTACAGCAGGGAGGCCCAGGCCTGCTCAAGGACGTCGGGCCAGCGGCTTTGCGGCAGGATGGCCCAAGTGCCGGCGAGGACGCCCAGGATCACCACGACGACGGCGGGCAGCAGGCGCTTGAGCAGATGAAGCCAATGGCTCAGCAGCCGGAGCGGCGCGCCGCTCTCGACCTTCCGGGTGAAGCTGAGCGTCATCAGGAATGCCGAAATGAGAAGGAAGATATCTACGCCGCCGGAAACCCGACCCAGCCACACGTGGTAGGTGACCACCATGAGGACCGCGAGGGCGCGAAGGCCCTGGACTTCGGGGCGGTAGCTTGTTTTTCGGCTCGCCGGAGTACCTGCGTCCGCACGTGGCGGGGTGGCGGTGGTTCGCTCACTCGACACAAATAACCCTTCCGGCCAGTTTCCAAAACATCAATGTTACCGAAACGTAATTTTCTTGGCCAATCGCCGGTGCCCCGCGGGCGCCCCCGCTGCCCGGGCCGGGAGTCCCCACGCGCCCGGCTGGCGGCGCACTCGCGGAACCGGCCGGCGTCGCACTCGCGGAGCCGGCCGGCGGCGTCGGCCGCGGGCGGAAGCTAGGCTGGTACGAGTCTGAGGAGGCCGCTAAGTGATCGTGCAGCTGCGCATTTGTGTCCCGGCTGAGTTGTCCGGAGTTGTTGTCGAAAGTTGTACAAATCACGTCGGCGCCTCGGAAGTCGCGCTGGCCAAGAGTGCTTCCGTCATGCCCCCCGGGGACGTTATCGAGGTCCTACTGGCGCGCGAATCCGTGGAGGGGCTCGTGGAGAAGCTGCACGTCCTCGATGTCCAGCAGCGGGGATCAATTTCGGTCATCGCGCCGGATCTGGTGCTCTCGGACCGGTCCGACCGGGCGGAGGCGGAGGCCCCTGGTGAGGGCGCGGACGCCGTGATCTGGGACGAGGTGTCGCGGCAGACCGGCGAAGATTCGCGCCTGACGTGGAGTTTTCTGACCTTCCTGGTCCTGGCGACCCAGCTGGCCGCCATCGGCATCGTGACGGACTCCACCATTGCGATCGTCGGCGCCATGGCCGTGGGCCCCGAGTTCGGCCCGCTGGCTGCGCTGGCCGTGGCTCTGGTCCGGCGCCAGCGGCGGCTCGGACGCGACGCGGCGCTGGCCCTCGGCGTCGGCTTTCCCGTCGCGATGCTGGCTGCCGCCCTGGCGGCCTGGTTGTCCGTGCCGCTCGGGCTGTTTCCGCGTGACGCGCTGGACCGCGGTTCAGCGGTTGAATTCATTTACCATCCGGGCCCGTATTCCCTGATCGTCGCCGTGCTGGCCGGAATAGCCGGGATGCTGTCGGTCATCAGCCGGCGCTCGGCGGCGCTGGTCGGGGTGTTCATCTCGGTCACCACGGTGCCGGCGGCAGGGTTTGTGGCCGTGGCACTGGTCCTGGGCGAGTATCAGAAGGCGGCCGGGTCCGCCCTGCAGCTGTTCCTGAACCTGCTGGGAATCGTGGTGGCCGCCGTCGGGGTTCTCGTCTTCTACCGGCTGGTGACCAAACGGCTGCCGCCGGACGCCGCACTGCGGCTGCGGCGCAGGGCGGACCGTTCACGGGGCTGACTGCCCGGCGCTGCGGCCGCCCGCTAAGACCCGCCGGACCGGGGACTGCCGGAATGACGGGGTCTCGGCGCCAGAATCCTGGCAATTTGCAGCCAGAACCCCTGCAAAAGCGCAGCAGAACCCCGGCACAACCCCAGCACAAAAAAGGACGGCCCGGCAAGATGCCGGGCCGTCCTTTGTGCGGGCGGAGCCTAGTGCTTGTGCCCTGCGTGCTCGTCTTCTTCAGCAGGCTTCTCGACCACGAGGGTTTCCGTGGTGAGGACCAGCGCCGCGATGGAGGCCGCGTTGCGCAGAGCGGCACGCGTCACCTTCACGGGGTCGATCACGCCGGCCGCGATCAGGTCTTCGTATTCGCCGGACTTGGCGTTGAAGCCCTGGTTCACGGCGGATTCGGCCACCTTGGCAACGACGACATAGCCGTCGAAGCCGGCGTTCTGGGCGATCCAGCGCAGCGGCTGGGTCAGGGCGCGGCGGACGATGCCGACGGCGGCAGCCGCGTCACCTTCGAGGGCCTGGACGGCAGCGTCCTCGTCGAGCGCCTTCAGCGCGTGGATGAGGGCGGAGCCGCCGCCGGCCACGATGCCTTCTTCGAGGGCAGCGCGGGTCGAGGACACGGCGTCCTCGATGCGGTGCTTCTTTTCCTTCAGCTCAACCTCGGTGGCAGCACCAACCTTGATCACGCCGATGCCGCCGGCCAGCTTGGCCAGGCGTTCCTGCAGCTTTTCCTTGTCCCAGTCCGAATCGGTGCGTGTCAGCTCGACGCGCAGCTGGGCAACACGGGCGGCGACGTCCTCGGCCGAACCGGCGCCGTCGACGATCGTGGTGTTGTCCTTGGTGACCGTGATGCGGCGTGCGGTGCCCAGCACCTCGAGGCCAACGGTGTCCAGGCTCAGGCCCAGCTCCGGGGAGACAACCTGCGCACCCGTGAGGGTCGCGATGTCCTGGAGCATGGCCTTGCGGCGGTCACCGAAGCCCGGTGCCTTGACGGCGACGACGTTCAGCGTGCCGCGGATGCGGTTGACGATGAGCGTGGACAGGGCCTCGCCCTCGATGTCTTCGGCAATGATGAAGAGCGGCTTGGAGCTCTGCAGCGCCTTTTCCAGCAGCGGCAGGAAATCCTGCACCGAGGAGATCTTGCCCTGGTTGATCAGGATCAGGGCGTCCTCGAGGACCGCCTCCTGGCGTTCCGCGTCGGTGACGAAGTACGGGGACAGGTAGCCCTTGTCGAACTGCATGCCCTCGGTGAGGACCAGCTCGGTCTGCGTGGTGGAGGATTCCTCGATGGTGATCACACCATCCTTGCCGACCTTGCCGAACGCCTCGGCCAGGAGCTCGCCGACCTCGTCGCTCTGGGCGGAGATTGCGGCAACGTTGGCAACCTGCGTGCCTTCAACCGGGCGCGCGTTCTCCAGCAGGCGGGCGGCGACGGCCTCGACCGAAACCTCGATGCCGCGCTTGATCTCGCCCGGTGCGGCGCCTGCCGCTACGTTGCGCAGGCCTTCCTTGACCAGGGCCTGGGCCAGGACAGTGGCGGTGGTGGTGCCGTCACCGGCAACATCGTTGGTCTTGGTGGCGACCTCCTTGGCAAGCTGCGCGCCAAGGTTCTCGTAGGGGTCGTCCAGCTCGACTTCACGTGCGATGGTCACGCCATCGTTGGTGATCGTGGGGGCGCCCCACTTCTTGTCCAGTACGACGTTGCGGCCGCGCGGGCCCAGCGTGACCTTGACGGTGTTGGCGAGCTTATCGATGCCGGCTTCAAGCGACCGGCGGGCAGCGTCGTTAAACGCAAGCTGCTTTGCCATGGTTTTGTCCTTTCAAGACAGAACCCCGCGCAACTGATCCATTCAATGCGAAGGATCGGCTGCGCGGGGGTCCAAGAGAGTTACTTTACGACGATCGCCAGAACGTCGCGGGCGGAGAGCACGAGGTACTCGGTGCCGCCGGTCTTGACTTCGGTTCCACCGTACTTGGAGTAAATGACGACGTCGCCAACGGCAACGTCAACGGGAACGCGGTTGCCGTTGTCATCGAAGCGGCCGGGGCCTACTGCAACAACTTCGCCTTCCTGCGGCTTCTCCTGTGCGGAGTCCGGGATAACCAGGCCGGAAGCCGTGGTCTGCTCGGCTTCGAGCGGGCGGACAACAATACGATCCTCAAGAGGCTTAATAGAGACCGACACTCGGACCTCTCCTTTTCGTCAGCAAATTCGTGGACTATGAAGCGGCGATGCCAAGGCGCACAGACCGTCGTCGCGGTGCCGGCAGCGTGCCTGGCGGAACGCGCTTCATGTGTTAGCACCCTCCTAGGGAGAGTGCTAATGACGACTCTATGTAAATGGTTAGCACTCGGTCAAGGCGAGTGCCAGAAATTCGTCCCCGGTGAACATTTTCCCCGGTGGACATGCCCAATCTGTCGGGGCGGGCCCGCGGGACATGCCCATTCTTTGGTGCGGCCCGTGGACACTTGGGCATCATGCTCTCTGCCCGCGCTGACGGATGGACATGCCCTACGGCCGCGGGCTGCCCGGGAGGACATGTCCGTTCCTGCTGAGCGTTGGACATGCCCCACCGGGTGCGGGCGGGCCAGAGGGACATGCCCATTCTTTGGTGCGGCCCGTGGACACTTGGGCATCATGCTCTCTGCCCGCGCTGAGCATTGGACATGCCCTACGGCCGCGGGCTGCCGAGTGGGACATGTCCAGTCCTAGCGCTGAGCGATGGACATGCCCCACCGGGCCCGGGCGCGCCAGAGGGACATGCCCATTCTTTGGTGCGGCCGGTGGACACTTGGGCATCATGCTCTCTGCCCGAGCTGAGGGATGGACATGCCCAATCGGTGCGGGCTGCCCGGGAGGACATGTCCACTCCTGCTACCGAGGGGTGGGCATGTCCCGTGGCCCCCGTGGCCCTGTGGCCGCGTGGACGTTGCTGGCGCGTGCCTACTCGCCTGCGAGGTCTTCGAAGTCCACGTCCTGGCCGTCGTCTTCGTCCGTGTCCTGTCCTTCGTCGTTCCGGTGCCGGTACATCAGCACGGTCCCGGCGGCGGCCAGCAGGATCCCTGCCATGAGGAAGATGATGCCGCCGAGCCGGGCAGCGGCATAGGTGTCGCGGATGGCCCGAGCCTCGTCCGTGGCGTCCTGGACGTTGTTGCCGCCGACGGAATATACGGTGGCGTTGAAGGAGTCGAGGAAGAAGATGATCACCAGAAGGGCGATGCACACGACGGCGATCACAGCGCCGGCGATCAGTGCCGGCCGGGCGTAGCGGGCCAGCCCCTGCGGGCTTCGGCGCCCCTGCCCTGCGTCGTTCCCGGCTGCCTCCTGCCCGGTTGTGTCCTCTGAGATGCTGTCGCCTGCGCCGCTGTCTTCCATGCCGTCAAGCCTAGCCCCCGTGGTCCGGTCACAGCGTGCCCGCGGAGCTCAACTACGCTGGATGGCATGACTGACGCACCGCAGGAACATATTGCCCCGATCCTCACGCCCGAGGGCTGGGAGCTGCTGGCGTCGCTGGGCCCGTACCGCGAGGACGAGGCCTTCCGCCTTACCGCGGCGCTGCGCAAGGCCGGCCACTCCCCCGAAATGGTCTCGGCGGTGCTGACCCAGTCGCGGCTGCGGACCAAGGCCGAGGCAAAATTCGGCGAGTTCGCCCGGCAGATGATCTTCACCAAGGCCGGCCTGGAGCAGGCCACCAGGCTCACGGTGGCGGCGCGGCACGCGCAGCGGTTCGCGGAGGCCGGGATCGGCCACGTCGCCGATCTCGGGTGCGGGCTGGGGGCGGATGCGATGGCCCTGGCCTCCCTGGACCTTGTGGTTACCGCGGTGGAAATGGACGAGGCCACGGCCGCCTGCGCCACGATGAACCTGATCCCGTTCCGCAATGCCACCGTGGTCCATTCGGATGCCACCTCGGTGTCGCTCGAGGGGATCGACGGCGTCTGGCTCGACCCGGCTCGGCGCACCACGTCCACCTCGGGAACCAAACGGATCTGGGATCCGGAGGATTTCTCCCCTCCCCTGTCCTTCGTGGAGTCGCTGGCCGGCTCAGGCCGCGCTATCGGAGTGAAGATGGGACCGGGCATGCCGCACGATGCAGTGCCGGCCGATTGCGAGGCGCAGTGGGTCTCCGTGGGCGGGGACGTGACCGAGGTTGCCCTGTGGTTCAACGCGGTGCGGCGGACCGGGGTGCGGCGCGCAGCCCTCGTGCTCGGGCCTCTTGGGGCGGCCGAACTCACCAGCGGCGAGGACTTCGGGGGCGGCCCGGTGGCGCCCGTCGGTGCCGTGGAGGGCTATCTGTATGAGCCCGATGGGGCGGTGATCCGGGCCGGGCTGGTGGCCGACGTCGCTCTCCAGCTGGGCGGGCATCTCGTGGACGAGCACATCGCCTACATCTGCGCCCCGGACCTGCAGGACACCCCGTTCGCCAAGGCCTACAAGGTCCTGGACGTGATGCCGTTCAACGTCAAGGCGCTCAAGTCCTGGGTCAAGGACGAGGGGATCGGCGTCCTGGACATCAAGAAGCGCGGCACGGCCGTCACGCCGGAAGAGCTGCGCAAGCAACTCCTCCCCGGCGGAAAACCGGCCGGTTCAAAGGCCAAGAGCAAGAAGACGGCCACCCTGGTCCTCACCAGGATCGGCGAGGACCGGGTGGCCATCTCGGTGGAGCCCGTTTAGCCCCGCCGGCGCAGGATCCCGGGGGGACGCGCGGGCTACAGGGCTACAGGGCTACAGCGCTACTGGGCCCGCATGAACTCCTCGGCGGACCTGATCTGCTGGTCCGTGGGCCGGATCCCGGTGTAAAGGACGAACTGCTCCAGCGCCTGGATCGTGGCAACCTCGGCTCCGGTGATCACGGTCTTGCCGGCCGCGCGGGCGGCCCTGATGAGCGGTGTCTCGGCCGGGAGGGCGACGACGTCGAACACCACCTTTGCGGCGTCAATGGCCTCCTGCGGGAAGGACAGCGCCTCCGCGTCCGGTCCGCCTGCCATACTCCCTGCCATACCAATAGGTGTGACGTTGATCAGCAAGTCGGCCGTGCCGGTGCCGGACTCCGCCGGGCCCAGTTCCGCGCTCCAGACGAAGCCGTACTGGTCGGCCAGGGCGCGGCCGGAGTCTTCATTGCGGGCCACGACGGTCACGTTCTTGAAGCCGGCATCCCGCAGCGCGGCTACGGTGGCCTTGGCCATGCCGCCCGAGCCCAGGACCAGCACCGAGTAGCCCGTGGGGACGGCGTTGCTGCGCAGGAGCTGCTCGATTGCCGTGTAGTCGGTGTTGTAGGCGGTGAGCCGGCCGCCGTCGTTGACAATGGTGTTGACCGAATCGATGGCCTTCGCCGACGGGTCCATGACGTCAACGAGGGCGATCACGGCCTCCTTGTAGGGCATGGACACCGCGCAGCCGCGGATGCCGAGGCCGCGCACGCCGGCGATCGCCTGGGCGAGGTCGGTCGGGGCGAAGGCCTTGTAGATCCAGTTCAGGCCCAGCTGCTCGTACAGATGGTTGTGGAAGCGCGTCCCGTTGTTGCTGGGCCGGGCCGAGAGCGAGATACACAGGGTCATGTCTTTGTTCAGAATGGGCACGGCTCCATTAAACGCCAGGATGGGCCCGGCCACCCCAGCCGCCGCGCGCACCGTCGCTGACCAGCCGCTTTGTGAATACACTCACGCACCAGCGGTCCCTTTGGCACCGTCCCGGGGGCGCCCCTGCACTAGACTTGGACCACCCGTAGCCCTGCCAGCAGCCCGGCCGGCGCTCTGGTGTGGGGAAATGTCACGTGCCACCGCCGGTGGCACGTCCGAGGGTGTTTGCCAGCGCATTTCCCACCAGGACCGCGGCCAGTGACAGCAAAACAGTGAAGGGACCACATGAAGATCGAGTTCGCTTCATCCAGGCAGTCGACTCTTGGCGTGGAATGGGAGCTGGCGCTCGTCGACGCCGAGACAGGCGAGCTGGCCTCCGTGGCGAACCAGGTGCTCCGCGGCGTCGCTGCCCGGCACCCCGAACTCAATGAGGACGACGAGCACCCGCACATCAAGCAGGAACTGCTGCTGAACACCGTGGAGCTCGTCACGGGCATCTGCACCACCGTCGCGGAAGCCAAAGCGGATTTGAGCAGCTCGCTCGCGGCCGTCCGGGACGTTACCGATCCCATGGGCGTGGAGATCTTTTGTGCCGGAAGCCATCCCTTCAGCCCGCCCCAGCTGCAGCCCGTCACGGACAAAGAACGCTACGCCAAGCTCATTGACCGGACCCAGTGGTGGGGCCGGCAGATGGTCATCTACGGCGTCCACGTGCACGTCGGCCTGGACAGCCGGGACAAGGTCCTTCCGGTTCTGGACGGCCTGGTCAATTACTTCCCGCACTTCCAGGCGCTCTCCGCGTCCAGCCCGTTTTGGGGCGGCGAGGACACCGGCTATGCCTCGCACCGCGCCCTCATGTTCCAGCAGCTGCCCACCGCCGGGCTGCCGTTCCAGTTCGCCAGCTGGGAGGACTACGAGGCCTATGTGCAGGACATGTTCACCACCGGTGTGATTGACACGCTCTCCGAGATCCGGTGGGACATCCGCCCCGTTCCGGCCCTGGGCACCATCGAGATGCGCATTTGCGACGGCCTGGCGACCCTCGAGGACGTCGGTGCGATCGCTGCATTGACGCAGTGCCTGGTCGACGAATTTTCCACGACGCTGGAGAACGGCGGCACCATTCCCACGATGCCGCCGTGGCATGTCCAGGAGAACAAGTGGCGCGCGGCTAGGTACGGCCTGGACGCAATCATCATCCTCGACGCCGAGGGCAACGAGCAGCTCGTGACGGAGCACCTGCGCGAGACACTCAAGCGGCTTGAGCCCGTGGCGGCGAAGCTGGGCTGCAGCGCCGAACTGGCCGACGTCGAGAAGATCATCAAGCGCGGCGCCGGCTACCAGCGCCAGCGCCGGGTTGCCGCCGAGCACGGCGGGGACCTGCGCGCCGTCGTCCTGGATCTGGTCAAGCAGATGCGCCAGGGGCCGGAAGCCTAGCTCCGGCGCGCACCAGGCACCCACGGGGGGAGTTTCAGGCGGTCGAAGCCTGAATCTGGCCAAGTTCCGGCAGGCGAAACCTCAGGCGGAGACTGTCGTGACCGGCATCGAGGAGTCGGGGGCAAAGCCGATTCCGCTTGGTTCCACTCCGGCCATCACCAGCTGCGCCCCGAGTGCCGCCACCATGGCGCCGTTGTCCGTGCACAGCGGCAGCGGCGGGACCGTCAGCCGGATCCCGGCGGCGCTGCAGCGCTGTTCGGTGAGCTGGCGCAGCCGCGAGTTGGCCGCGACGCCGCCGCCCAGGAGGACCTCCGTGATCCCGTTCTCGCGGCAGGCGAGCACCGCCTTGGAGGTAATGACATCCACCACGGCCTCCTGGAAGGCCGCGGCGATGTCCGCCACGGGGACCTCCTCGCCGCGGGCCTCGAACTGTTCCACGCAGCGGGCGACGGCGGTCTTGAGTCCGCTGAAGGACCAGTCGTAGCGGTGCGGCCCGGGTTCCTCGGCGGTCCCCATGTACTTGGGCTGGGTGAGGCCGCGCGGGAGCCGGATGGCCTTCGCGTTGCCGGTGCGCGCGAGCTTGTCGATGGCCGGACCGCCGGGGTAGCCGAGGCCCAGGAGCCGCGCCACCTTGTCATAGGCCTCGCCGGCGGCGTCATCGATCGTGGAGCCCAGCAGCTCGACGTCGTCCGTAATGCTCCGGATCCGCAGGATCTCGGTGTGGCCGCCGGACACCAGGAGTGCGCCCATGTTCTCCGGCAGGGCGTGCGGCGGGGTTTGCGGCGCCGGCGCGCCGGACGGCGCCGGCGTGCCGCCGCCCTGCTGCAGAAGCCCGACGCCGACGTGGGCGACAAGGTGGTTGATGGCGTAGAGGGGTTTCCCGGTGGCGACGGCGAGCGCTTTGGCCGCGCACACCCCCACCATGAGTGCCCCCGCCAGGCCCGGCCCGGAGGTGACGGCGATCGCGTCGATGTCCGTGAGCGACACGTCCGCCTCCGCGAGGGCCTCCTCGAGGGTGGGGACGAACGCGTCGAGGTGGGCGCGGGAGGCGATCTCGGGAATCACGCCGCCGAAACGGACGTGTTCGTCCATGGAGGAAGACACGGTGTTCGTCAGCAGAGCGGTTCCCCGGACGATGCCGACGCCGGTTTCGTCACAGGATGACTCGATGCCGAGCACGAGCGGCTGGGTGCGGTTCATGGCCGGCCTGCTTCCTTTGGCTGGGGGCTGAGTGGTTCGCGGGGCAGCTGCAGCCGCATGATCAGGGCGTCGACGCCGTCGCGATAGTAGCGGGGCCGGACGTGGATCTGGTCGAAGCCGAAGCGCCGGTAGAGCTGCTGGGCGCGGGGGTTGTCCGCCCGGACCTCCAGCAGCACGTCCTGGGCGTGGCGGCGGCGGCTTTCCACGATCAGTTCGGTGAGCAGGGCCGAGCCGATGCCCTTGCCTTCCTGCTCGGGGACCACGGCGATGGTCTGGACGTCCGAGATCGGTTCGATGCACATGAGCCCGGCATAGCCCACAATCCCGCCGTGGAACTCCGCCACGAGGTAGCGGCGGGTATCCGTCTGCGCCAGCTCGTCGTGGAACATCTGCAGCGGCCAGGCATCCACCGGAAACAGCCGGCGTTCCAGCGCGTGGACCACCGGAATGTCCGCGGGCTCCATGTCCCGCAGGGTGATCCCGCCAGGCAGCCTGAGCGGTGCGGCGCGTTCCCGGCTCACAGGGCACGTTTCCGGGGTCCGGGCACCTGGGCGTCGGATTCGCGCAGGTACAGGGGACTGGAGTCCAGGAGTTGTTCCCCGGCTGCGAGCCGGGCGAGTGCGAACTGGCCCAGCGAGAGTGCTTCGGGCTGCCGGGTGCTGAATTCGGCGACCGCCTTGACGGCGTCGGAGTAGATTCCGGCACCGGCGCCGTAGACCGGCAGATCCGGCAGATCCGCGGCGAATCCCACGTGCGGGCCGTCCGCAAGGTGCGGCAGCTGGGCATCGGAGAGGGTATACCGGGCCCAGTACACTTCCTTGCGGCGCGCGTCGGTGGCGACAATGAATTCCGCGGCCGAGTCGGTGGATTCGGCTACTTCCAGGGCGATCGCGTCCAGGCTCATGACGCCGTACAGCGGCTTGCCCCAGACAAAGGCGAGGGTGCGGGCGGTTACGATCCCGGAGCGCAGTCCCGTGAAGGGTCCGGGACCGACGCCGGTGACGATTGCGTCGACGTCGCGGCCGCTGACGCCGGCCTCGGCCAGGAGCTCGTCGATCCCGGGGGCCAGGACCTCCGCGTGGGTGCGCGTGTCTTCGGTGGCGAAGCTGGCGAGCACAGATTCCGGTGCGTCGTCGGAGACCAGCGCGGCGCTGGCGACGGCGGAGGTGTCGATGGCGAGGATCAGCATCAGGGGTTCCGTTCCGGGGTCTGGGGCGTGGTCTCGGGCACGGGTGCGGTGGCGGGCACGGGCTCGACGCCGGTCACGGGCTCGGCGCCGGGCACGGGCTCGACGCCGGTCACGGACTCGACGCCGGGCACGGGCTCGACGCCGGGGAGTGCCGGCGCTTCGGCCCAGCGCGGGCCGAAGCCGCGGATGACGACGGTCCGCGGCTCGTCGTCGTCGTCCGTGTCGAAATCCAGCACGCCGGGATCGGCGGCCGCAGGCGGTGCCCCGGCGGGATGAACCGGGGCGGGCATGCCCCCGGCGCCAGTGCCCGCGGCGCCTCCGCGCGGGCGGTGGAGTTCGACCTCAAGCCGGCTGTCGCTCAGGTGCTCAACCCGGCCGCGGCCCCACTCGACCACCGTCACGGCGCTGTCCATGGTGTTTTCGAGATCGATGTCATCGATTTCTGCGACCGACTCCAGCCGGTAGGCGTCCACATGCACCAGGTCCGGACCGCCCGGCCGGGGTCCTCCGGGCAGATTGGGGTGGATGCGCACCAGGACAAAGGTCGGCGAAATGATGCCGGCCCGCACACCCAGCCCCTCCCCCAGCCCCTGCGTGAAGGTGGTCTTGCCGGCGCCCAGTTCGCCGGTCAGGACCAGCAGGTCGCCGGTTTGCAGTACGGCGCCCAGGGCCGCGGCGAGCGCGTGCGTCTCCGCCGCCGTCCGGACCTCAAGGCTTCGTTCCCACGCGGGCCCGCTCACGGCCGCTCTTCGCCGGCGGAGGGCTCTTCGTGAAGGTAGCGGCGCGGCACGCGGGGGCTGATCCGGGTGACGATCTCGTAGTTGTTGGTGCCGGCGGCCCTGGCCCAGTCATCGGCCGTGGGTCCGCCGTCGGCGCCGTCGCCGAACAGCACTGCCTCGGCGCCGAGGATGCTCCGGCCGCCGGCCGCCACGTGGCGGGGTCCGAGGTCGATCACCATCTGGTCCATCGCGATGCGCCCCACGACCGGGTAGTTCACGCCCTCGACCCGGACGGGACCACCGGTGGCGATGCGCGGCACGCCATCGGCGTAGCCGAGCGGGATGAGCCCGAGGGTACTGACTCCGTCCGTGCGGTAGTTCAGCCCGTAGGAAACGCCCTGGCCGGCGGGCACGTCCTTGCAGTGCGAAACCACAGTGCGGACCGTCATGGCCGGGCGCAGCCCGAGCTCGGCCGGGCATTGCCCCTCGAAGGGGGACAGCCCGTACAGGCCCAGACCCACGCGGACCAGGTCAAAGTGGGTGTCCGGCCGGGAGAGGGTGGCCGGCGTGTTGGCCAGGTGGCGGACCTCGGGGTCCACGCCGGCGTCCTGGGCGACGGCGAGGACCTGGCGGAACGCGGCGAGCTGCTCGTCGGTTTCGGGCCGTTCGGGTTCGTCGGCGACGGCCAGGTGGGAGAAGATCCCCACGACCCGGAGCAGGCCCTGGTCCTGGTGTTCCATGGCTTCACCCACCAGGCTGTCCCAGGCGTCGAGCGTGGCGCCGTTGCGGCCGAGCCCGGTGTCGACCTTCAGGTGGACACGGGCGGGCCGTTCCTGTTCGCGGGCGGCGGCCACTATCCGGTCCAGTTCCCAGCCCGAGCAACCGATGTCGATTCCGGCGGCCACGGCGGCGCCGAAGTTGCTGTCCGGGGTGTGCAGCCAGGCCAGCAGCGGCGCCTCGATCCCGGCGGCGCGCAGGGCGAGAGCCTCGGAGATGTGGGCCACGCCCAGCCAACTGGCCCCCGCACCGAGGGCAGCCCGGGCCACCTGGACGGCACCGTGCCCGTACGCGTCGGCCTTGACCACGGCCATGACCTGCGCGGGTGAGGCCACGGCTGCGATGCGGCGGACGTTGTGCCGGATGGCGTCGAGGTCGATTACGGCCGAGCGCTCCTCAGCGCGGGCCGGCACTGCCGCCGAACCGGGCAGGAGATCGCCTGTTGCTGCTTGATAAGTCACTTAACGATTCTAGGCGCGGCGCCGCAGGCCGAATAATCGGCGGCCCCGGCCTCCAGTGGACATGCCCTCCCTCCCCCGCGGGACATGCCCATTCTTCGCGCCCAAGACCGCGCACAACGGGTACAGGTCCAAGCCTCGGCCCCAGCAGAGGACATGCCCACCGGTGACAGGAAACCGCGCCAACACCCACCGCTGGACATGCCCACTCTTCGCGCCCAAGACCGCGCACAACGGGTACAGGTCCAAGCCTTGGCCCCAGCGGAGGACATGCCCACTGGTGACAGGAAACCGCGCCAGCACCCACCGCTGGACATGCCCATTCTTCGCGCCCAAGACAGCGCACAACGGGTACAGGTCCACGCCTCGGCCCCAGAAGAGGACATGTCCAGTGGTGACAAGAACCCGCCCTGGAACCCTCACGAGGACATGCCCACTGGTGACAGGAAACCGCGCCAGCACCCTCACGAGGACATGTCCAGTGGTGACAGCAGCGAACCCGCCCAGAGGCCCGGGCCCGGTTAGGCGTCGGACAGGTGGGCGATGGTCGCCGTCGCCCGCCGCTGCGCCTCCGGCGGGACATCGCGGACAATCTCTTCCAGGAAGTGGTAGCGACGCAGCCATTGACTGCCCTGCCGTTCCTTCCGGGCGTTGGCCCGCTGCCACCAGTCGGCAATGTCCCCCCAGCCGGGTGCGGCAAGCGAGCCGCCCACCTCCTGGACGGCCAGGGCGGCGCAGAGGTTGGCGAAGCGGAGCCGGTCTCCCAGCGGCCAGCCGGCCAGGGAACCGACTATGAATGCCGCACCGAAGCAGTCACCGGCACCGGTGGGATCGTAGGCGCGGACAGGTAGGGACGGGACCCACTCTTCCTCCCCCGTTTCCGAATCCACGGCCATGGACCCCTGGGCGCCGAGGGTTACCACCGCCACCGGAACCCTCTCCGCGAGCGAGTACAGCGCGGACCAGGGGTCGTCGCGGCCGGTGAAGTTCATGGCCTCGTGCTGGTTCGGCATGAAGGCGTGGAAGTACTTCAGGTTTTCCAGCCGGGTCGAGGACCACGCGCCGGTGGGGTCCCAGCCGACATCGCCGAACAGCCGGACGCCGTTCTTGTGCGCGTCGACGGCCCACGGTTCGAGTTCCTCTCCCAGCTCCGCAACGGCTGCGAGCGCCGGCGGCGGGCATCCGACCAGCTCGGTGGACGTCACCGGTGCCGGGTGCCCGTGCGTCACCATGGACCGGTCCTTCTCCACGCTCAAGGACACCGTGACGGGCGAATGCCAGCCCGGCACACGCCGGGAAAGGGACAGGTCCACATGTTCCTGGGCGGCCAGGATCTTCCAGTTGTAGTCGCCGTAGCCGTCGTCGCCGAACACGGCGGCAAGACCGGTCCGCAGTCCCAGCCGGGACGCGGCGATCGCCTGGTTGGCGACACCCCCGGGGCAGCTGCCCATGCCGTCGCTCCAGATTTCCGTTCCCGGCTGTGGCGCGTGGGGCAGACCGGTGAAGATGATGTCCTGGAATACGGTCCCGGTCAGGAGCAGGTCGAACCCGTCCGCGGCCGGGCTGCGGACGGCAGAGAGCGGATCAAAGCGCAGCGCCGGGGTCGCGTCCATATACGGCACACTACGCCGTACCGCCGTCGAGGGAAACCGCGGGAAGCGGGGGCCGACGGGCACGCCCCGGCGGCGTGGCGGAGCGGGCGGCAACGCCCTGACCGGCGGGGAATAGACTGTCCGCATGCGGCTCACGATCGCCGGCGGGGGCGGGTTCCGGGTCCCCCTGGTTTACCGGGCGCTCTCTGCCGGCCCCTTCGCGGGGCTGGTGCGGGAGCTGGTGCTTTACGACGTCGACCCCGCCCGGCTGGCGGCCATCGAGGCGGTCCTGGCCTCCCTGGCCCAGCACGGTCCGCCGGGTTCCGGCCCGCAGGTCCGTGCCGTGTCCTCGCTCCCCGAGGCTCTCGACGGCGCCGACATGGTCTTCGCCGCCATCCGGCCCGGCGGCACGGCCGGGCGGACCGCCGACGAGCGGATCGCCCTGGACCTCGGACTCCTGGGCCAGGAAACCACCGGCGCCGGCGGCATCTCCTACGCCCTGCGGTCCATTCCGCCGATGCTGCGGCTCGCGGAGGAAATGCGGAGCCGCTGCCCCGCGGCGTGGCTGCTCAACTTCACCAACCCTGCCGGCATGGTCACGGAGGCCCTGGCCCCGGTGCTCGGGCCCAGGGTGATCGGGATTTGCGACTCCGCCAGCGGCCTGGTGCATCACGCGGCGCGGGCTGCCGGCGTCGCGCTGCCGGAGGGCACGCTCGACGGCGTGGGCTACTACGGCCTGAACCACCTCGGCTGGCTGTACCGGCTGGAGGCCGGAGGCCGGGACGCCCTCCCGGGGCTGCTGGCGAACCCTGCGGCGCTGTCGGGGTTCGAGGAGGGCCGGCTGTTCCCGCCCGGGTTGCTTGCCGGCCTTGGCTGCCTGCCGAATGAGTACCTTTTCTATTACTACGACGCCGTTCGAGCGGTGGCCGGCATGCGCGCTGCAGAGCAGACCCGGGGGGAATCCATCGCCCGGCAGCAGGCCGAGCTCTATCCCCGGCTGGCTGCCGCCGGGCCGGAGGCTTTTGCGCTTTGGGACGCCGCCCGCCTCTCACGCGAGGAAGGCTATCTCGCGGAAGCCCGCACCTCGGGCGAACGCCGCGACGAGACCGACCTCACCGGCGGCGGCTACGAGCGGGTGGCCCTGGCGGCCATGCGCGCCCTCGCCGGAGGCGGCGCAGCGGACCTGATCCTCAACACGCGCAACACAGTCAACACCGTCGGGTCCGCGGGACCGGACGCGGGCGCCGCCGTCGGGTCAGCAGCGCCGGCGGTGCCGGCCGTTCCGGGGCTGCCGGCCGACGCCGTCGTCGAAGTTCCGTGCAGGGTGACGCCCGACGGCGCTGCGCCGGTCCCGCAGGAACGTCCGGGACCGGCCCAACTGGAGCTGATGCGGCGCGTCAAGGACGTCGAACGGCTCGTGGTGGAGGCGGCGACGACCGGCCGGCGGGAGGCAGCCCTCGCCGCGTTCGCCAGGCATCCGCTCGTGGATTCGGAGGTCCTCGCCGGCAAACTGCTCGCCGGCTACGAAGCAGTGTTCCCGGAGTTGGGCCGTCTCTGGCAAAGCGGTCGGTAACGGTCCGCCGGCAGGAACGGCCCGCGGGCAGCGGGCTAGAACCCCTACAGCTTTCGGTACATCACATGCAGGCCCACATAGCCCAGTTCCGGGTGCTTGAACGCCTCGGGAATGGTCGCGAGAACCTCGAAGCCCATGGATTTCCAGGCGGCAACGGCCCGGACATTGCTCTCCACCACGGCGTTGAACTGCATGGCCCGGAAGCCGGCGTCACGTGCGGCGTCGAGCGAATAGGCGCAGAGGGCCCGGGCCAGTCCGCGGCCGGCCTGGGCGGGATGGACCATGTAGCCCGCGTTGGCGACATGGCTGCCGCCGCCGCCCTGGTTGGGGTGCAGCTCGCCGGTGCCAAGGATGGCACCGGCGGTCCGGCCGCCGTCACCGGCGCCGTCACCGGGACCGACGGCGACGGCGACGAAGGTCTGGCCCGGCGCCTGCTTGAACCAGCGCCCGCGGGCCTCGTCCTCGGCGGTGTCCCGGTCCCAAGTAAAAGTATCCCCGGCCCGGATAACCGGTTCCAGGATTGCCCAGATGCCCGGCCAGTCCTCCGGGCGGGCCTCCCGGATTGTCCAGCCGGCTGCAGGATCAGGTTCTGTCGTTGCGCTCACAGCGGCCACGTTAGCAGTACGCCCCCGTCTGGGACCGGATCCGTGGCGTGACGCGGAAACGAACCCGTGGCCGGACCTGTTCCGTGACCATGGAAGGGACCCGTGAAGCGGCCGGCACTTCAGGAGTAATGTTTTATCGACATGCAGTCTGCAGAGGAAAGGGGAACCGTGTCGCTGATCCGCCGCGTCGCTTTCCTTTCCCTGCACACCTCGCCCATGGAGCAGCCCGGCTCCGGCGACGCCGGCGGAATGAACGTGTACGTCCGGGCGCTGGCCGCGGCCCTAGCCGAGACCGGCGTGGAAGTGGAGATCTTCACCCGGTCCACCTCGGCCACGCAGCCCGCCGTCGAACACCCGTCCCCGGGCGTGTGCGTGCACAACGTCCTCGCCGGCCCGCCACGGAAGCTGCCCAAAGAGGAGCTTCCTGGGCTGCTGCACAGCATGGTCGCCGAGATCGACCGGATCCGCCAGCTCCAGCCGCACGGCCGGTATGACGTCATCCATTCCCACTACTGGGTGTCCGGGGTGGCCGGGCTGGAGCTGGCGGAGCTGTGGCGGCTGCCCCTCGTCCACACCATGCACACAATGGCGAAGGTCAAGAACCAGCTCCTCGAGTCCGGCGAGCAGCCCGAACCGCGGCGGCGTGAGGACGGCGAGCACCGGATAGTCGACGGCGCAACCCGGCTAATCGCCAACACCGGCACCGAAGCGGCCGAGCTGGTCTCGCACTACAACGCCGACATCGACCGCATTGACGTCGCGCCGCCGGGCGTGGACCTGACGGTCTTCACACCGTCCTTCAGGAACCGCGCCCGGGCCCAGCACGGCATCGTCCCGGGCAAGTTCCATCTGCTGTTCGCAGGCCGGATCCAGCGGCTCAAGGGCCCACAGATCCTGATTAAGGCGGCCGCGCTCCTGCGTTCCCGGCGCCCGGACATCGACCTGCAGCTGACCATCCTGGGGGCCGTCAGCGGCGCCAAGGACTTCAACCTCAAGGCGCTGGTCAGCGCCGCCGGAATGGACGACGTCGTCACCCACCATCCGCCGGTCAACGCCCCGGAGCTGGCTGGCTGGTACCGGTCGGCCGACGTCGTGGTGATGCCGTCCTACAGCGAGTCCTTCGGCCTGGTGGCCCTGGAGGCGCAGGCCTGCGGGACGCCCGTTCTCGCCACGAAAGTGGGCGGCCTCTCCCGCGCCGTCCAGGACGGGCGGACTGGGATGCTGATCGAGGGCCACAAGGCCAGCGACTGGGCGGACGCGCTCGAAGAGCTCTTCGACGACGCCCAAACGCGCACCGACATGGGGCACGCGGCCGCGATCCACGCCCAGGATTTCGGCTGGCAGCGCACCGCCGCGATTACGCTGGAGAGCTACCACACCGCCGTGACCCAGTATTTTGGCAGCCTGACCATCCCGGTGGGCCACACACCCTGAACCGGATCCGCCCCGCCCCCGCCCAACCCCCGCCCGGCAACACCGGACCGGGACCAACCCGCCGACGCCACGAGCCGAAGGACAACGATGTCTGAGACCACCACTGCCGGGAACAACGTACCCAGCGACCTGGAGATTGCCCAGCGGGCAGTCATGAAGCCGATCGAGGAGATTGCGGCGGCCGCCGGCATCAACCCGGACGCGCTGGAACTCTACGGGCCCTACAAGGCCAAGATCGATCCGACGAAGCTGACCGTTCCGGCGGGCGCCCCCACGCGGGTCCCCGGCAAGGTGGTGCTGGTCTCCGCGATGTCGCCCACCCCCGCGGGCGAGGGCAAGTCCACCACCACGGTGGGGCTCGCGGATTCCCTGGCCCGTGCCGGGCACAGCGTGATGATCGCCCTGCGCGAGCCCTCGCTCGGCCCCATCCTGGGCATGAAGGGCGGTGCCACCGGCGGCGGCTACTCCCAGGTGCTGCCGATGGACCAGATCAACCTGCACTTCACCGGCGACTTCCACGCCATCACGTCCGCGAACAACGCCCTCATGGCCCTCGTGGACAACCACATCTTCCAGGGCAACGAACTCAACATCGATCCGCGCCGGATGACGTTCAAGCGGGTCCTGGACATGAACGACCGGTCCCTCCGGGAGGTCGTGATCGGCCTGGGCGGCCCGGCCCAGGGCACGCCGCGGCAGGACGGCTTCGACATCACCGTGGCCTCGGAGATCATGGCGGTCTTCTGCCTCGCCACGGACCTGAACGATTTGCGCGAACGGCTGGGCCGGATCACCTTCGGCTACACTTACGACCGCCAGCCCGTCACGGTGGCCGACCTCGGCGTCCAGGGCGCCCTGACCATGCTGCTCAAAGACGCGATCAAGCCCAACCTCGTGCAGACCGTCGCCGGCACCCCCGCCCTGGTGCACGGCGGGCCCTTCGCCAACATCGCCCACGGCTGCAACTCCCTCATCGCCACGCAGACGGCCCGCAGCCTTGTGGACATCGTGGTGACCGAGGCCGGTTTCGGCGCGGACCTCGGTGCCGAAAAGTACATGGACATCAAGTCACGGGTGGCCGACGTCGCCCCGTCCGCCGTCGTCCTCGTGGCCACCGTCCGGGCGCTCAAGATGCAGGGTGGCGTACCGAAAGACCGGCTCACGGAGCCCGACGTGGGGGCGCTGGCCGCCGGCGTCGCCAATCTCCAGCGCCACATCCGCAACGTCGAGAAGTTCGGCATCGTCCCGGTCGTGGCGGTCAACAAATTCGCCACGGACACCGCCGAGGAGCTGGACTGGCTGCTTCAGTGGTGCGCCGCGGAGGGTGTCCAGGCCGCGGTGGCCGATGTCTGGGGCCGCGGCGGTGGCGGCGACGGCGGGGACGAGCTCGCGGCGAAGGTGGCGGCCGCGATCGACACCCCGCACGACTTCCGGCACCTGTACCCGCTGGACATCTCCGTCGAGGACAAGATCCGGACCATCGTGCAGGAGGTCTACGGCGCCGACGGCGTGGACTTCTCGGTGCCCGCGCTCAAACGGCTGGCGGAGATCGAGAAGAACGGCTGGTCCGGGATGCCCGTGTGCATGGCGAAGACGCAGTACTCCTTCAGCGACGACGCCACCCGGCTCGGCGCCCCCAAGGGCTTCACCATCCACGTCCGGGACCTCATCCCCAAGACAGGCGCGGGCTTTATCGTGGCCCTCACCGGCGCGGTCATGACCATGCCCGGCCTGCCCAAGGTTCCGGCAGCGATGCGGATGGACGTGGACGACGCCGGCAACCCGGTCGGTCTCTTCTAACCCACCCGACGTTCCCGCAGGTCCGGCGTGGCGCCACCCGATGCTCCCTCACGTCCGGCGTGGCGCCACCCGATGCTCCCTCACGTCCGGCGCGGCGCCACCCGATGCTCCCTCACGTCCGGCGCGGCGCTCGCGCCCGCCGCCGCGGGCAGGCCAGGAACATCTGTGGATAACTTCTGCGCGGCTTTCCAAATAGTTTCAAAATTCCAGCATGGAGAAACCAACGAAGCTTCCCGGTCCGCTCACCGCAGGTCCCTTTACCATCGCTGATGCACGGTCCTTGGGAGTGCCGAGAACCAGACTCCGGCGCTCCGACGTAATTCACATCAGCCGAGGTCTTTACCGGCCCGCGGATTGGAACTTCGAGCTGGAGACGGCGGCTCGTGCATTGGCCGCAGCGTCGCCCGGCGCCTGGATCTCCCACGTCACCGCCGCCAGGCTCCGATGCCAGATATTGCCTCCATGGCTCTCGGACTCGGAGGAGCTACACCTGAGCAAGCCGCGGGCGCTCCCGGAGGTCCGGCGCAAAGGCATCCTCGGGCACACGGTTCTTGCGTTGGAGGGCGAGGTCGAAACAGTGGATGGGATCCGGATCAGCACGCGCTCCCGCACGTGGCTCGACCTCGCCCTGCGGTTGAGCCTGCCGGAGTTGGTCTGCATGGGTGATGAGCTGGTGCGGATTCCCCGGCTGGGGTTGGAAGGGCGTAGTGATCCCTTTGCGACCATCGATGAGCTGTGTTGGATGGTGGGCCGTCACCCGAACATGCAGGGAATCGTCCGTGCCCGTGCGGCACTGGACTTGATGCGCGTGGGCTCGGATTCAGCGCCGGAGACGTTGCTGCGGCTAGCGATGTGCGACGCCGGGCTCCCGGAACCGGAACTGCAGCTCCCGCTGCGACCGGACAGTCCCGCCGCGCCGACGGCGGACCTTGGGTATCGCCGTCGGCGGCTGGCCGTTCAGTACGACGGCGGGCACCACCTGCTCCCCGCACAGATCTTTAGCGACCGCCGCCGTGACAAGGCCTTCGAGGCAGCGGGATGGACGGTGCTCGTCCTGACAAAAGATGACCTCGCGGACGGCTTCTCCGGCGCCGTCGCCAAGATGAAGCGAATCCTCCGCACGTCATACCTCAGTCCGCCGGCCGCAGCTGGCTTTTCCAGCGCAGTCTGAGGCAGCGGGCCCCCGATGTCTGCAAAACGTGAGGGAGGATCGGGTCGGTATAGACCAAAAGTGAGGGAGCGTCTGCGGGCCCAATCCGAAAACGACGACGCTCCCCCACCGTTGGTGAGGGAGCGTCGGGTTGGAACACGCCAAACGTGAGGAAGCGTCCGGGGACAGCGGGGGCGGGTTAGCGCTCCAGGTCGCCGCGGATGAAGGCCTCGACCTTTTCACGGGCGAGGTCGTCGTTGAACTGCTCCGGCGGGGACTTCATGAAGTAGCTCGACGCCGAGACCAGCGGGCCGCCGATCCCGCGGTCCAGACCGATCTTGGCGGCGCGGATGGCGTCGATGATCACGCCGGCGGAGTTGGGCGAGTCCCAGACTTCGAGCTTGTATTCCAGGGACACCGGGGCGTCGCCGAAGTTGCGGCCTTCGAGGCGGACGAACGCCCACTTGCGGTCATCGAGCCACTGGACGTAGTCGGACGGGCCGATGTGGACGTCCTTGGCCGCGAGCTCGGCCTCGACGTTGGAGGTGACGGCCTGGGTCTTGGAGATCTTCTTGGACTCCAGGCGGTCGCGCTCGAGCATGTTCTTGAAGTCCATGTTGCCGCCGACGTTCAGCTGGTACGTGCGGTCCAGGGTGACGCCGCGGTCCTCGAACAGCTTGGCCATGACGCGGTGCGTGATGGTGGCACCGATCTGGCTCTTGATGTCATCACCCACGATCGGCACACCCGCGGCGGTGAACTTGTCCGCCCACTCCTTGGTGCCGGCCAGGAACACCGGGAGGGCGTTGACGAACGCCACACCGGCATCGATCGCGCACTGGGCGTAGAACTCGGCGGCCTGCTGGGAGCCGACCGGCAGGTAGCAGACCATGACGTCAACCTTGGCGTCCTTGAGGGCCTGGACGACGTCGACCGGCTCCTCCGGGGACTGCTCGATGGTCTCGAGGTAGTACTTGCCAAGACCGTCCAAGGTGTGGCCGCGCTGGACGGTGACACCAGTCGGCGGGACGTCGGCGATCTTGATGGTGTTGTTTTCGCTGGCCAGGATGGCGGCGGACAGGTCCTGGCCCACCTTCTTGCCGTCGACGTCGAACGCGGCAACGAACTCGACGTCGCCGACGTGGTACTGGCCGAACTCCACGTGCATCAGGCCCGGAATCGTGGCCTTGGGGTCGGCGTCTTTGTAGTACTGGACGCCCTGGACCAGTGAAGTGGCGCAGTTACCTACGCCGACGATTGCAACACGAATCGGATGTGAAGACACGGAACTCCTTTTGAGAACAAGGGTGACCGGCGCGGCCGCACTCTGTTGTACTGCATCAGTTGTGCGGGCGGCAGGCGGACACGGCGCCGTAAGGCGCCCTTAGTAGTCTAGTCAACGCTGCCGGGTCCGCGGTTGTTCCCCGGCGGCCCCGGCCATTGTGTTGAGTGCGGCTTAAGTGCGGGTACCGGCTACTTTTGGGCCCACAGGTTGATGTCGGACTCGACGGCGAACTCATCGATCGCGTCCAGCTCATCGGCCGTGAAATCCAGGTTGTTGACGGCGGCCAGGGTGTCCTCGAGCTGACGGACGCTGGAGGCGCCGACCAGTGCGGATGTGACGGACGAGCCCTTGCCCTGCTCGCGCAGGATCCAGGCGATGGCCAGCTGCGCCAGCGTCTGCCCGCGGCCCTCGGCGATCCGGTTGAGCCCGCGCACGCGGTCCAGCTTGTCCTCGGTGATCATGGATTCACCCAGGGACTTGTGCTGGGCGGCTCGGGAGTCGGCCGGAATGCCCTTCAGGTAACGGTCGGTGAGCATGCCCTGCGCCAGCGGCGAGAACGCGATGGACCCAGCGCCCACCTGCTCCAGCGCCTCGTAGAGGTTGGGGCTGCCGTTCTCGGTCCAGCGGTTGAGCATGGAGTAGCTGGGCTGGTGGATCAGCAGCGGCGTGCCGAGTTCCTTGAGGATCCGCGCGGCCTCGAGGGTCTGTTCCGGGGTGTAGGAGGAGATGCCGGCGTAGAGCGCCTTGCCGGAGCGCACGGCCTGGTTTAGGGCGCCCATGGTTTCTTCCATCGGCGTCTCGGGGTCAGGGCGGTGGCTGTAGAAGATGTCCACGTAGTCCAGGCCCATCCGGCCCAGCGACTGGTCCAGGCTGGCCAGCAGGTACTTGCGCGAGCCAAAGTTGCCGTAGGGGCCGGGCCACATGTCGTAGCCGGCCTTGGTGGAGATGATCAGTTCGTCGCGGTACGGCCGGAAGTCGTCCTTGAAGTGACGGCCAAAGTTGGTTTCGGCGCTGCCGTAGGGCGGGCCGTAGTTGTTGGCGAGGTCGAAGTGGGTGACGCCCAGGTCGAAGGCGCGGCGCAGGATGGCGCGCTGGATCTCGAACGGCTTGTCGTCGCCGAAGTTATGCCACAGGCCCAGCGAGATGGCCGGGAGTTTCAGGCCGCTGCGCCCCACCCGGCGGTAGGGCATGGAGTCGTAGCGGGTATCAGTTGCCAAATATGTCATGCGTCATATCCTGCCTTAGTTAGTGAGAATCGCGGCGCTGTGACCGGGGAGCTCGAGCTGGTTGGCGGACGGCCCACCCGTAGGAGCCGGCTCCGCGCCGGGAGTCGGGTCCAGCCGGACGGCGTCGTCCGTGGCCAGGGCGAGAGTGGCCCCTCGGACCGGGAGCCGCCGCGCCCCGGCGGAAAAGTTCATCGCCACCTCGGTGCGGCCGCGGCGCAGCAGCAGCCAGCCCTCGTCCTCGCTGACGTCGACGACGGTGTCCTCGAAGCCGGGTTCCGCCAGGTCCGGCGTGGTGCGGCGCAGCGCGATCAGCGCCCGGTACAGCTCCAGGAGGCGGGCGTGGTCCCCTCCGGAGGCCTCGGCCCAGTCGAGCTTGGACCGGGTGAAGGTCTCCGGATCCTGCGGATCGGGCACGACGGCGGGGTCCCAGCCCATCCGCTCGAACTCCCTGATCCGGCCCTCGGCCGTCGCCTTGCCCAGTTCCGGTTCCGGGTGGGAGGTGAAGAACTGCCACGGGGTGGTGGCCCCGTATTCCTCGCCCATGAACAGCATGGGCGTGAACGGTGAGGTCAGGGTGGCGACGGCGGCGAGGGCGAGCTGCCCGTAGCCCAGGGTCTGGGACAGCCTGTCCCCGGTGGCCCGGTTGCCGATCTGGTCGTGGTTCTGGCTGCACACCACCAGCGCGGCGGGGTGAACCTGGGCCGGGTTGATGGGCCGGCCGTGGTGGCGGGCGCGGAAGCTGGAGTAGGTTCCGTCGTGGAAGAACCCGCGCTTCAGGACCTTGGCCAGCGCCCCGAGCGAGTCGAAGTCGGCGTAGTAGCCGGTGGTCTCGCCGCTGACGTTGACGTGGACGGCGTGGTGGAAGTCATCGCTCCACTGCCCGGCCAGCCCGTAGCCGTTGGTGCCCCGCGGGTAGAGCAGGCGCGGGTTGTTCAGGTCCGATTCCGCGATCATCGTGGCCTTGCGTCCGGTCTCGGCGGATATCTCGTCCGCGAGGGCGCCGAAGTCCTCCAGCAGGTGCACCGCGCGCTCGTCTTTGAAGGCGTGCACGGCGTCCAGCCGCAGGCCGTCCACGTGGTAGTCCCGCAGCCACATGGCGGCGTTGTCCAGAATATAGCGGCGCACCTCGTCCGAATCCGGGCCGTCCAGGTTGACGGAGTCGCCCCAGGTGTTGCCCTCCCCCGATTTCAGGTACGGCCCGAACCGGGGAAGGTAGTTGCCGCTGGGGCCGAGGTGGTTGTAGACCACGTCCTGGATGACGCCAAGGCCGGCGGCGTGGGCGGCGTCCACGAAGCGCTGGTACGCGGCGGGTCCGCCGTAGCCCTCATGCACGGCGTACCAGAGGACGCCGTCGTAACCCCAGTTGTGCGTGCCGTTGAACCCGTTGACCGGCAACAACTCCACGAAGTCGATGCCCAGCTCCGCCAGATACTGCAGCTTCCCTGCCGCGGCGTCCAGTGTTCCCTCTGGCGTGAAGGTGCCCACGTGGAGTTCGTAGATGACGGCGCCCTTGAGCTCCCGTCCCGTCCACTGGCCGTCAGCCCACTGGTGGCTTCCGGCGTCGAACGTGCGGGAGAGCGCGTGGACGCCCGCGGGCTGGCGCCGGGACCGCGGGTCCGGCAGCGGGGTGTCGTCCCCGTCCACCAGGTAGCCGTAGTCCACCTCCCCGGAGGCGGGCGCCCCGGAGGCAGCCCACCAGCCGGGCGCCTCCCCGCCGCGGCGGGTCATGTCATACTTCCGGCCGTCAGCGAGGAGCGTGACCGCCTGCGCGTCGGGAGCCCAGAGATCGAAGCGTTCGCTTCCGTGTGCAGGCAAGGTCATGGCATTCTTCCGTTCCCCAAATGTCGGTGCTCTTTGGTACTACAGGTTCTGCTTAGGCGGTGGGCACCAGGAGGGCGACCGGGTAATCCCGCAGGATCTCCGCCACGGCTACGGTGCCCGGACCGTGCCTGGAACCGGTGAGTTCATCTGCCATGGCCGCGGCCAGCTCGATGGTCGTGTCCTGCCATCCGCCGCGCTGCTCCAGTCCGCGGGGCAGCCGCGTGGCGAGCGTCAGCGCGCCCGGGGCTGAGAGTGTCCCGCGGTCAAAGGCGAGCAGGTGTGCAGCGGCGGTGCCCGCGGCCGTGACCGGGATGTACCCGGTGAACAGCTCCGGCCGGTCCCGCCGCAGGCGCAGCGCCCGCGAGGTGACGAGGAGTTTCGCTGTCTCGTCCCGGTACGACGCCGGACGCTCACCGGCGTCAAGCGAGGCGAGGGCGCGCCGGCGGGCCCCGAAGTCGAACGGCCGCCGGTTGTCCGGATCGGTCAACGAGCGGTCCCAGAACTCGGTGCCCTGGTACACGTCCGGCACGCCGGGCATGGTGAGCTGCACGAGCTTGGTGCCGAGTGAGTTGACGGCCCCGTACGGCTCGAGCAGGGCCACCAGGGACTCCAGCTCCGCCGTCACCTCCGGGGTGTCGAAGGCGGCGTCGACGACGGCTGACAGTTTCGCCTCGAAAGCCTCGTCCGGATCGATCCAGTTCGTGGAGTTCCCGGCCTCCCGGGCGGCTTTTTGCGCGTAGGACTGCAGCCGGTCGCGGTCCGCGGGCCAGGCGCCGGCGATGGCCTGCCACAGCAGGTTGGCCAGCGGCCCGTCCGGCAGCGGCGCCAGCTTCTGCAGCCGCTCCAGGGAGGCCTGCCATTCCGGTGCGAGCTCCGCGAGGACCGAGATCCGGGCGCGGGTGTCCTCGCTGCGCTTGGTGTCGTGCGTACTGAGGGTCGTCATGGACAACGGCTGCCCGGCCTGGCGGCGGGACATCCGGGTGTGGAACTCCTCCGGCGCCACGGCAAACTCGGTGGGGTCGGCGCCGACTTCCGTCAGGGTGCCCAGCCGGGTGTACCGGAAGAACGCGGTGTCTTCCACGCCCTTGGCCATGACCATCCCGGAGGTCTGCTGAAAGCGGATGCCCAGTTCGGCCTCCGCGCCAGGGCCAGCACTAAGCAGGAGCGGCAGGAGCACGCCGACGGCGCCTTCCAGTCCGGGGCGTCGGCGGACAGCGAGTTCGCAGGCTTCCTTGAGGACGTCTGCACCCTCCGGAAGGTAGCTGCGGTAGACCGGGAACGCGGCAATGATCTCGGACAGCGCGTCCGCCGCGGCCTCCTGGGACAGCCCTGCCCCAGCCGGGACCAGCCGTGCCAGCCGGAGCATTTCCGAGTGCAGGATCCCGTCCGTGATCCGTCGTTTGGTGCCGCGGATCATTTCGTCGTAGTCGGCCGCGCCGCCGCGCAGTTCCGCGTCGAGCGCGTCAAGCGGGCCCTGGCCGGCGGCGTCGACGAATACCCGGTCCACGTCCGCGAGGGCGTCGTAGCCGGTGGTGCCCTCGCACTCGAAGCCGGCCGGCAGGCTCTCGCCCGGTTCCAGGATCTTCTCGATCAGCAGGTAACTGCCGCCCGTGACCTCGCGCAGCCGGCGCAGGTATCCCTCCGGGTCGGCGAGGCCGTCCGGGTGGTCGATCCGCAGCCCGTCGACGAGCCCTTCCCGGAACCACCGCACAACCTCCGCGTGGGCTTCATCGAAGACCTCGGGAAGCTCCACCCGGATTCCGGCCAGGCTGTTGACGGCAAAGAACCGGCGGTAGTTCAGGTCCGTGTCTGCCCGGCGCCAGCCGATCAGCTCGTAGTGCTGCCGGTCGTGGACCGCCCGGGGGTCATCGGCAGTAGAGTCACCTGCGGTGTAGGTGCCCTCGGCGAGCGGAAAGCGGTGGTCGTAGTAGCGCAGTTCCCCGTCACGGATCTCAAGCGCGTCAACGTCCGAGTCCGCGCCCAGCACGGGGATCCGCACGCGGCCGCCGCCAAAGTCCCAGTCGACGTCGAACGCCTGCGCGTAGCGGGACTGCTGCCCCTCCTTCAGGAGGGACCACCACCACGGGTTCTGGGCCGGCGTCGCGACACCGACATGGTTGGGCACGATATCGACGAGCACGCCCATGCCGGCTTCCCGGGCGGCCGTCGACGCCGCCAGCAGGCCTTCCGCGCCGCCCCGGTCCGGATCAATAGCAGAGGGATCGGTGACGTCGTAACCGTGGTCCGAACCCCGCTCCGCCGTGAGGATCGGCGAAAGATAGATCCAGTCCACGCCCAGCGACTTTAGGTACGGCACGGTTTGGGCAGCGTCCTGCAGCGTAAAGCCGGGACGGATCTGCAGCCGGTACGTCGAGACCGGCGTCCTCATGAGGCCGGACCCTTCTTGGACCGCGGCTTCTTGCCAGCCTTGGCCGAGGCGCGTTTGCCCGGGGCGCGCTTCGCCGGAGCAGGCTCAGGCTCTGCCGCAGGGGCTGCCTCCGCAGGAGCTTCCTCGGCGGCAGCCGCGGAAACCTCGGGAGCCTCTGGTGCTTCCTCAGCCGGCGCAGCGGGAGCCTCTTCCGCCGGAGCCTCGGCCCGGGCGGCCAGGGATGCAGCGGCGGAGTAGTCCACCTCCACCTCCGGGCCTGAGTAGGCGCGCAGCACCACGAGGGATTTCGCCGCCAGCGTCAGGACGCTCCCGGCCTTGAGCGGCTGGCCTGTGTCCGCCGTGTCGGCGGTGTCCACGAGGAGGTCCCAGAACGGTGAGTATTCCTCGGCCGGGAGCAGGAAGTCGACGTTGTCGTCGTGGGCGTTGAACGCCAGCAGGAAACTGTCGTCGGTGATACGGCGTCCGCGCGAATCCTGTTCCTGGATGCCGTGCCCGTTGTAGAACACACCGATGGTCCGGCCGAATCCGCTGCCCCAGTCCTCCGGCAGCATTTCCTTGCCGTCGGTATTGAGCCAGACGATATCCGGCAGCTTCTCGCCCTCGCCGCGGCGCACCGGGCGGCCGTCGAAAAAGCGGCTGCGCCGGAAGATGGGGTGGTCGCGGCGGATCTTGTTGACCACCGCTGTGAACTCTACGAGCGGCTGGTCCATGGCGTCCCAGTGCACCCAGCTCAGTTCGGAGTCCTGGCAGTAGGTGTTGTTGTTTCCCTGCTGGGTGCGGCCCAGCTCGTCGCCATGCAGAAGCATCGGAACGCCCTGCGAGAGCAGCAGGGTCGCAATGAAGTTCCGCTGCTGGCGGGCGCGCAGCGTCAGCACGGCGTCGTCCTCGGTCTCGCCTTCCGCGCCACAGTTCCAGGAGCGGTTGTGCGATTCGCCGTCGTTGTTGCCCTCACCGTTGGCGTCGTTGTGCTTCTCGTTGTAGGACACGAGGTCGCGCATGGTGAAGCCGTCGTGGGCGGTGACAAAGTTGATGGACGCCACCGGACGCCGGGCAGAGCTCTCGTAGAGGTCGGCCGAACCGGTCAGGCGCGAGGCGAATTCGCCCAGCGTGGACGGTTCGCCGCGCCAGAAGTCACGGACGGTGTCGCGGTATTTGCCGTTCCACTCGGTCCACTGCGGCGGGAAGTTGCCCACCTGGTAGCCGCCGGGGCCCACATCCCACGGCTCGGCAATCAGTTTGACCTGGGAGACGATCGGATCCTGCTGGATCAGTTCGAAGAAGGTGGAGAGCTTGTCGACGTCGTAAAACTCCCGGGCCAGGGTGGAGGCGAGGTCGAAACGGAACCCGTCCACGTGCATTTCCGTGACCCAGTAGCGCAGGGAATCCATGAGCAGCTGGAGCGAGTGCGGGTGCCGGACGTTCAGTGAGTTGCCGGTGCCGGTGTAGTCCATGTAGTGCTTCTGGTCATCGTCCACCAGCCGGTAGTAGGCGGCGTTGTCGATGCCCTTAAAGGACAGGGTGGGGCCGAGGTGGTTGCCCTCGGCCGTGTGGTTGTAGACCACGTCCAGGATCACTTCCATGCCGGCCTTGTGCAGGTCGCGGACCATGGCCTTGAATTCCTGGACCTGGTGCCCCACATCGCCGGAGGAGCTGTAGGTGTTCTGCGGGGCGAAGAAGCCGATGGTGTTGTAGCCCCAGTAGTTGTTGAGGCCCTTCTCCACGAGGGTGCCGTCGTTGACGAACTGGTGCACGGGCATGAGCTCGATCGCGGTGATCCCGAGTTTCTTGAGGTGCTCGATCACGGCGGGGTGGGATACGCCCGCGTAGGTGCCGCGCTGTTCCTCCGGGACCTCCGGGTGCAGTTCGGTCAGGCCCTTGACGTGGGCTTCATAGATGACGGACTCGTGGTACGGGATGCGCAGCTGGCGGTCGCCGTCCCAGTCAAAGAACGGGTTGATGACGACGCCGTGCATGGTGTGCGGAGCCGAGTCCGTGTCGTTGCGGGACGTGGGATCCCCGAAGTTATAGGAAAAGAGCGCGGGGTCCCAGTCGATCTGCCCCTGGATGGCCTTGGCATAGGGGTCCATCAGCAGCTTGTTGGCGTTGAACCGGTTGCCGTTGTCCGGCTCGTACTCTCCGTGGACGCGGTAGCCGTACTTCTGTCCGGGCTGGACCTGCGGCAGGTAGCAGTGCCACACGTAGCCGTCCACCTCGGTCAGTTCGATCCGGGTTTCGGTCAGGTCGTCAGCCAGGAGGCACAGTTCCACCCGCTCGGCGCGCTCGCTGAACAGGGCAAAGTTGGTTCCAGTGCCGTCAAAAGTGGCTCCCAGGGGGTAAGCCGTTCCGGGCCAGACTTCCATGTGTACTCCTCGTGCGTGACGAATTATTCTCTAGACAGACTACTGGTAAGCAAGGTTAGTATTTGTTCGGAGGCACTCAGCGCGCCCGTTTATTACAGCTCCCGCATCACCTCCGGAACAGCACGGGCGATGGCCGTCGCTGTCACCGGTCCTCCTCGGGAGGCCCGGACCCCGGCGCGGCCGTGGACGCTGGCTGCCATCGCCGCGATCGCCGCCCACCTGGCGTCGGGATCGATGTCATGTCCACCGAAGCGCCCGACGTCGGCACCCAACTGGGCCAGCAGCCCACCGATAACTCCTGCCAGGACGTCGCCGCTGCCTGCCGTGGCGATCCAGGGCGTGCCCTCGGCCTGGCTGTAGAAGTCCTGGAAGGGGGAGGCCACGAGGGTCGTGGCGCCCTTGAGCAGCACCGTGGCTTCGGTCAGGCCCGCAGCCCGCCGCACCGCGCTGAGCGTGGATCCTTCTACCGCGGAGCGGTCCAGTGCAACCCCGAGGCGGTGAAACAATGCTGACAGTTCGCCAGCGTGGGGTGTCAGGATCACTTGCGGAGCCAGCACAACAGGCAGGGCGGCCAATGCGCCGGCGTCGGCGATCGTCGGCAGGCCCGAGTCTGCGGCGTCGCGGGCGCGCTGCAACTGCTGTTCATCGGAGTCATCCAGTCCCGAGCCCACGAGCCAGGCCTGAACGTGCGTATCGGCCACGGCGCCGTCGCCGCACACCACCTCGGGGCATGCCTGCCGGACGAGGTCGGCGACGTCTGGCGGGCCCAGATAGCGCACCATGCCGACGCCGGTGGCCAGGGCGCCCCTGCAGGCCAGCACGGCGGCACCGGGGTACTGCGAGGAGCCGGCCACGACGCCGAGGACCCCGCGGGAGTACTTGTGCGAGCGCCGGCTAGGGTGCGGCAGGAGCGCGGCGAGGTCGGCGGCTTCGAGCCTCAGCAGTGCCGGGGCTGGCAGCGCGTACTCGATTCCGATGGGGACCACACGGATAGTGCCCGCGAAGTCGGCTCCGGGGTCTGCCAGCAGGCCTGCCTTGGCGGCACCAAACGTCACCGTCATGTCAGCGGCCAGCACCGGCCCGTGCACCTCCCCCGTGTCCGCGTCGACGCCGCTGGGGATGTCGCAGGCCACGACCAAGGGGGAACGGGAGCCCGGCCGGGAGCGCTCCAGGGCCGCGACCAGCTCTGCGGCCGGTCCCCGCAGCCCGCCCTGGGCTCCGGTCCCGAGGACTGCGTCGATCACGACCTCGGCGCCGCCGGCCATCGCGGCGAGTTCGGCCACGTTGTCCCCGGTGAGGGCCACGGCATGCCCGCCCGCGTTCCGGAAGGCCGCCAGCCCGGCGTCGTGGGCCGCGCCGGCGGTGAGCACCGCCGTCGTCCGCATGCCGCGGCGGGCCAGCAGCGCGGCGGCGAACAGCCCGTCTCCGCCGTTGTTGCCCTTGCCCGCCAGCACGGCCACGCTGGAGCCGTACAGCCGCTGCCCGCGCCCGCGCAGGCCGCTGATGGTGGCGTTGGCGAGGCCATAGGCGGCCCGCTGCATGAGAACAGCGCCCGCACCGGAGCCCAAGGTGTCGTCGAGAAATGGTTTCTCGGCTTCTCGTACCTGGGTTCCGGTGTAGGCGCTGATCATCGTTTCAGTCCGTTCGCGGTCGCTGGGGAATGCCTGGCGCTCAGGCAGGTTCGGCCTGGACGGCTCGCTCAGCCTTCGGCGACAACTGTCGCGGTGGCGATCCCGCCGTCGTGGCTCATGGACAAGTGCCAGCGCTTGACGCCCTTCGACTCCGCCACAGCCAGCACGGTGCCTTTGACCTGGACGGTGGGACCGTGCTGGTCCAGCCCGATCCAGCAGTCCTGCCAGTTCATGCCGGCCGGCGCCCCCAGCACCTTGGCCACGGCCTCCTTGGCCGCAAACCGCGCGGCGAGGGAGCGTGTGTTCAGTTCCCGCTCGGCGGGGACGAACAGCCTGTCGCGCAGACCTGGGGTGCGCTCGAGCTGGCGCCCGAACCGCTCAATGTCTACGACGTCTACGCCTATGCCTACGATCATGGCGTTATTCTACGGTCACGCTCTTGGCCAGGTTGCGTGGCTGATCCACGTCATATCCCTTGGCCGAGGCGAGTGCGAGGGCGAAGATCTGCAGCGGAACCGTCGCGAGCAGCGGTGCCAGAAGCGTGGGAGTCTCCGGGATGTAGAAGACGTGCTCGGCGTACGCCTTGACGGCTTCGTCCCCTTCCTCTGCGATCACGATCGTCCGGGCGCCGCGGGCGCGGACTTCCTGGATGTTGGACACCACCTTGGAGTGCAGCGAGTCGCGGCCCCGCGGCGACGGGACCACCACGAAGACGGGCTGGCCTTCCTCGATCAGCGCGATCGGGCCGTGCTTGAGCTCGCCCGCGGCGAAGCCCTCGGCGTGGATGTACGCGAGCTCCTTAAGCTTCAGCGCACCCTCCATCGCCACCGGGAAACCGACGTGGCGGCCCAGGAACAGCACGGACTTGGCCTCGGCCATGGACCGGCCGAGTTCCTTGATCTGGTCCTCGTTGTCGAGGATGTGCTGGACCTTGGCCGGAATCTTGCCCAGGTCAGCCAGGATGTCCTTGATTTCGCCTTGGAATTTGTTGCCGCGCAGCTGTGCCAAATAAAGGCCCAGCAGGTAGGCGGCCGTGATCTGGGCCAGGAACGCCTTGGTCGAGGCCACGGCAATCTCGGGGCCGGCGTGCGTGTAGAGCACGGCGTCCGATTCCCGCGGGATGGTGGACCCGTTGGTGTTGCAGATGGAGACCGTCTTGGCACCCTGCTCCTTGGCGTAGCGGACCGCCATGAGGGTGTCCATGGTCTCGCCGGACTGGGAGATGGAGACAATCAGCGTGTTCTCGTCCACGATCGGATCCCGGTAGCGGAATTCGTGCGAGAGTTCGACCTCGGTGGGGATCCGGCACCAGTGCTCAATGGCGTATTTCGCAACCTGGCCGGCGTAGGCGGAGGTGCCGCACGCCAGGACGATGATCTTGTCGACGTTCTTGAGCAGTTCCGGATCAATACGGAGCTCATCAAGCGTCAGCTTGCCGTGGATGTCGGAGCGGCCCAGCAAGGTCTGCCGCACGGCGTCCGGCTGGTCGTGGATTTCCTTTTCCATGAAGGACGGGAAGCCGCCCTTCTCGGCGGAGGCAGGATCCCAGTCGACGTGGTATTCCTTGCCCTCGGCGGGGGCGCCGTAGAAGTCCGTGATTTCCACGGAGTCGGCGGTGATCGTGACGATCTGGTCCTGGCCAAGTTCCACAGCGCGCCGGGTGTAGTCGATAAAGCCGGAGACGTCGGAGCCGAGGAAGTTCTCGCCTTCGCCGAGGCCGACGACGAGCGGGGAGTTGCGGCGCGCCGCGACCACTACGTCCGGCTGGTCTGCATGAACGGCGAGAAGCGTGAAAGCGCCCTCGAGCCGCTGGCAGGCAAGCTGCATGGCCAGGGTGAGGCCGCCATTGGTGACGTCACCGCCCAGCTGGTTCCGGTAGATGTCCCCGAGCAGGGCAGCCGCTACTTCCGTGTCCGTCTCGGACTCGAAGATGATGCCCTTGCCCAGGAGTTCCAGCTTGAGCTCGGCGAAGTTCTCGATGATGCCGTTGTGGATCAGGGCCAGTTTGCCGCCGTCGGACAGGTGCGGGTGCGCGTTCTGGTCCGTCGGACCGCCGTGGGTGGCCCAGCGCGTGTGGCCGATTCCCGTGAGGGATTCCGGCAGCGGGCGGGTGTCCAGCTCCGCGATGAGGTTGCTGAGTTTGCCCGACTTCTTCCGGGAAGAAATGGTGCCGTCGGCAACCACCGCAATTCCCGCGGAGTCGTAGCCTCGGTACTCCAAGCGCCGCAATCCTTCAAGGACAACGTCCAAGGCATTGTGTCCAGCATTTACCCGGCCATCTGAGTGGCCCACATATCCAACGATTCCACACATGGTCATAAGCCTAGCGGGTTTCCGGGAGGGAGGACGTGGGACAGCGGCGCGCGAACGGCCCGGCGCGGGGCTGCAGAGGGCCTGTCCCCGCTCCCACCGGCCGGTCCATTTCGCTCTCGGCGCTGTGGAGGGCAGAATCTCTAGGGTGACTTTGCAACGCAATGAAGCGAACGGGGAAGGTGCCTCGCCGTTCGTGGAGCTGGACCGGCAGACCTGGTCCCGGCTCGCTGCCCAGATGGAGCAGCCCCTCAATGAAGAGGATGTGTTCCGCCTTCGCGGCCTCGGTGACCCCCTCGACATCAAGGAAGTGCGCGAGGTTTATCTGCCGCTGTCCCGGCTGCTGCACCTTTATGTGGAAGCCGCGGGCCAACTTCACGCGGCCACCACCACCTTCCTAGGCGAAACCACCCAGCGCACGCCGTTCGTGATCGGCGTGGCCGGTTCGGTGGCCGTGGGCAAGTCCACCATTGCCCGCGTCCTGCGGGAAATGCTCCGCCGCTGGCCGGGCACCCCCAACGTGGAGCTCATCACCACGGATGGCTTCCTCTACCCGCTCGCCGAGCTCAAGCGCCGGCAACTGCTGGAGCGCAAGGGTTTCCCGGAGTCGTACGACCGCCGTTCCCTGCTGCGTTTCGTGAGCGAGATCAAGGGCGGCGCTGAGGAGGTCCGCGCCCCCTGGTATTCCCACGTCACCTACGACATCGTCCCCGGCAAGGAAGTGGTGGTGCGCCGGCCGGACGTGCTGATTGTCGAGGGACTGAACGTTTTGGCGCCGGCCCGGCCGCGGCAGGACGGCCGGCAGGGCCTGGCCCTGAGTGACTTCTTCGACTTCTCCATCTACGTCGATGCGAAAACCTCGTATATCGAGGAGTGGTACGTGGACCGCTTCCGCAAACTGCGGACCACTGCCTTCGCCCAGCCGGAATCGTACTTCCACCGCTACGCAACCCTCTCCGATGCCGAGGCCGAACAGACCGCGCGTGAGATCTGGAAGCGCATCAACGAGCCCAACCTCGAGGAAAACGTCCTCCCGACCCGGGGCCGCGCCCAACTGGTCCTGTCCAAGGACGCCGACCACTCCATCCGCCGGATGCTGCTGAGGAAGGTCTAGCACAGATGTGCCACGAAGACGCTGACGGAGCGTTTGGACGGCAGTCGGCCAGCCCGGATTCGCCGAGCCGCCGGGCCTTCAGCCGCCTCCTGCTGGCAGGCACCGGCCTCGCGGCGCTGTCCGCCTGCACCCCGGCCCAGCCCTTCACGCCGTCAGGCACGCCAGGGTCGACTCCCGAGCCGACACCGGGCACGGGCGGTGCGACGCCGACGGCCGCTGCCGCGCCTTCAAACTCGCCGGCAAGCACCCCGTCGGCGCCCCCGACGCCCGCGACGTCGTCGGCTGTCCCGCCGTCGGCAACGGCACGCCCTCCTTCGGCCACGGCCCCGGGACCGAAGCACTCACTCTCGGACCCCACCAGCCCGTGGGTGATCGTCAACAAGCACCGGCCGCTCTCCCCCGCCACCTTTGTGCCGCCGGATCTGGTCCGGCCAGCCGTGCGGCTGGCTACCTCGGGCGAGGCCGCGCTGCTGAACAGTACGACGGCGGCCGCGGCGGAGAGGATGTTCGCGGCGGCGGCAGCGGAGGGCGTCATCATTACCCTGGCCAGCGGCTACCGTTCGTTCGCGACGCAGACGGCAACCTACGGCAGTTACGTGAATTCCCGGGGACGGGCCGAGGCTGACACCGCTTCCGCCCGGCCCGGCTACTCCGAACACCAGACGGGCTGGGCGTTCGACATTGGCGATGGAAGCGGCGCAGACGCTTTTACCCCGCAGTTCAAGGACCGGCCGGCGGCGATCTGGGCCAAGGCGAACGCCCACCGCTTCGGCTTCGTGGTCCGCTACCCATGGATGCTGCACCAAATCACCGGCTACTTCTACGAGCCATGGCATCTGCGCTTCATCGGTATCGAGGCGGCGACGGACATGAAGTCCCGCGGGATCGGCACGCTTGAGCAATACTTCGGACTGGAAGCCGCACCGGCGTACCTTTAGGGCGACAGCGGCCGCAGCCAGCCGGTGGAACGGCTACAGGCCGACTATTCCGGGACGAGCTCCAGGGCCAGCTCGCTCCGGACAACCTGGGCAAGGCGCTCCGCGACGTCCTGGGCGGTGTCGTGGTCTGCGGCTTCAACCATCACGCGCACCACCGGCTCGGTGCCGGAGGGACGCAACAGGACACGGCCAGTGTCGCCGAGCTCGGACTCGGCGACCGACACGGCCGCAGCCACTGCCTGATCGCCCTTCACCCGGGCACGGTCCACGCCCTTGACGTTGATGAGGACCTGGGGCAGCTTGGTCATCACCGTGGACAGCTCCTTGAGCGGGCGCCCGGTGAGCGCAACCTGGGCTGCAATCTGCAGGCCCGTCAGCACGCCGTCGCCGGTGGTGGCGTGCTCAGCAAAAATCACATGCCCCGACTGCTCGCCGCCAAGGCTGAAGCCGCCGTTGCGCATTTCCTCGAGGACATAGCGGTCGCCCACCCCGGTTTCACGCAGGCTGATCCCGGCGTCGCGCAGGGCGAGCTTCAGGCCGAGGTTGCTCATGACGGTGGCCACAAGGACATCGTCCTTGAGCTTTCCGGAGGTCTTGAGGGCGACGGCCAGGATGGCCATGATCTGGTCGCCGTCGACCTCGTTGCCTTCGTGGTCCACGGCAAGGCAACGGTCGGCGTCGCCGTCGTGGGCGATACCGAGGTCGGCCCCGTGGTCCAGGACGGCGCGCTTGAGCGGGCCAAGGTGGGTGGAGCCAACCCCATCGTTAATATTGAGTCCGTCCGGCTCGGCGCCAATGACGATCACGTTGGCGCCGGCGTCCTTGAACACCTGCGGGGAACAACCGCTGGCTGCGCCGTGGGCGCAGTCGAGCACGACTTTCAGACCGTCGAGTCGGTGCGGAAGTGTGCCGAGCAGGTGCACGATGTAGCGGTCCTCGGCGTCGGAGAAGCGTTGGATCCGGCCCACCTCAGCGCCGACGGGCCGAAAGGGCTCCTTGCCGAGCTGCTCCTGGATGGCATCCTCGACATCGTCGGGCAGCTTCTGGCCGCCACGGGCGAAGAACTTAATGCCGTTGTCCGGCGCGGGGTTGTGGGAGGCGGAGATCATGACGCCGAAGTCGGCGTCGAGGTCCGCCACGAGGTAGGCGGCCGCCGGAGTGGGAAGAACGCCGGCGTCGTAGACGTCGATTCCCGAGCTTGAGAGTCCGGCCTCCACGGCGGCCGCGAGGAACTCGCCGCTGGCCCGCGGGTCGCGTGCCACCACGGCGCGCGGACGCTTCCCTGTTGTGTTGCGGTCATGGCCAAGCACGACGGCGGCGGCCTGGGACAGCTGCAACGCGAGCTCGGCGGTCAGCAACCCGTTCGCCAAGCCCCGGACTCCATCGGTTCCAAATAATCTAGACATCGAACCAATCTTAGTCGATGGCCCGGACAAGTCCCGCTTTAACGGCGAAAGCCCGCCCCGCCGATTGGCGGAACGGGCTTTCGTGCAAGCGCCAAAAGCGCTTGGAAGCGGAATTAACGCTTGGAGTACTGCTGAGCCTTACGAGCCTTCTTAAGACCGGCCTTCTTACGCTCGATGACGCGGGCGTCACGGCGCAGGTAACCGGCCTTCTTCAGGGTGGCGCGGTTGTTCTCGGTGTCGATCTCGTTCAGTGAACGGGCGATGCCGAGGCGCAGGGCACCGGCCTGGCCGGAGATGCCGCCACCGTGGATGCGGGCGATGACGTCGTAGGCACCGTCAAGATCGAGGATCTTGAAGGGCTCGTTGACGTCCTGCTGGTGCAGCTTGTTCGGGAAGTAGTTCGCCAGCTCGCGGCCGTTGATGGTCCACTTGCCGGAGCCCGGCACAACGCGAACGCGTGCAACGGCTTCCTTACGACGGCCAACTGCAGCGCCGGCAACGGTCAGTGCCGGCCGTTCCTTCTTCGGCGCAGCTGCTTCCGCAGCACCGCTCTCCGAGGTGTAGCTGGTCAGGTTTTCCTCAGCCTCAACGGCTTCGGTGGTCAGTTCTTCGTTCTGAGCCACGATTCTCCTTGATAAAAAGTTGGTTGGTGGCCAGGACTACTGGGCGACCTGGGTGATTTCGAAAGTCTTGGGCTGCTGGGCGGCGTGGGGGTGCTCTGCACCGCGGTACACCTTCAGCTTGCCCAGCTGCTGTGCAGCGAGGGAGTTCTTCGGGAGCATGCCCTTGATGGCCTTCTCCACGGCGCGAACCGGGTTGGACTCAAGCAGTTCCGCGTAGTTGACGGAGGTCAGGCCGCCCGGGTAACCGGAGTGGCGGTATGCGCGCTTCTGCTCCAGCTTGGCGCCGGTGAGGGCAACCTTTTCAGCGTTGATGATGATGACGAAGTCGCCCATGTCCATGTGGGACGCAAAGGTGGCCTTGTGCTTGCCGCGCAGCAGGATTGCGGTCTGGCTCGCGAGACGACCAAGGACAACGTCGGTGGCGTCAATGACGTGCCACTGGCGGTTGATATCGCCGGGCTTCGGGGTATACGTACGCACGGTGTTTGCCTCGTTCTTGTTCTGGCGTTCTTGTTTTAGGCGTCACTCTTACGGTGCACCTACTATCTATGCGCTACCGGAACAGAGGTGAGGGCTCTATGTAACCAGTCATCCTGAAGTCTCGAATGTGCACGTTGAGTAGCTATCCTGCAACCGGATTCTCAAGCGGGCACGCACCATCGAGATAGGACACGCACAACGACTACCAAGAATAGCCTGCCACGGCCTCTTGGGTCAAAATGGGGTGTCCGGATGCATCCTGTCTGCTCGCTGTTTCGCAGACTGTCCCGTGCCGGCCCGTCGCATCCCTGGAGGAACCGTGTCCGATCCCGCCGCCGCAGGCTCCGTCTCCCTGCTGCTTGCACAGCCGGCCGGATCGCTCACCGGGGTCCTGTTCATAGCAGGCGTCGCTCTCGCGGGCGCAGGCCTATCCCTGTTGGCCGAACTCTTCATCCGGCGCACGCTCCCCCGCCTTGGCGGACCCCTGACGGTACGCATGAGAATTACGACGGCGGCGGCCACTTTTGCGCTGTCCGCCCTGCTGGCCTGGCGCTTCGGGCTCTCCCCTGGACTCCCTGCGTACATCCTGCTGGCTGTGGTCGGCGTCCAGCTGGCGCGAATCGACCTGCTGCACCACTTATTGCCAAACCGGATGGTTCTCCCCCTGCTCGGAGCCGGCCTGGTGCTGCTCACCGGCGCCGAACTAACACAAGGAACTGCGGAAAACCTGCTGCGGGGCGTCGCCGGCGCGTCGATTCTCTTCATTTCGTACCTGATTTTCGCTCTGACCAGCAAAAACGGCCTCGGAATGGGCGATGTGAAGCTCGCAGCACCACTTGGACTGTACTTGGGCTACCTAGGCTGGTCCCACGTGTTCTACGGCGGAGCGCTCGGGTTCGTCGTAGGCGGCGTCGTTTCCCTCCTTCTGGTCCTCAAAAACCGCGGAAACAAGCCAAAGGAAGTGCCGTACGGGCCCTCGATGCTGGCGGCCGGCCTGGCCGTAATCCTGCTGCTCCCCTAGGTAGCACCCACCTCCCCCCGGGGACGCGAATTAAGTAAGACGGCTTATTAAACCAAGTAATTGAAGCCCACGCCTACTTGGAAACTGAGTACACCCCCGTTTGAGGGCAGGTGATACCCATTTTTCCGTCCAAAAAGTCGAGTATCGAACTTCATTGCCCTGCCGATTGGGACCGTGCAAATGTTGTCCCAACGAAGCTCCAGCGAATAAGCAATCGGGGATTTGCCGGAAATTCGTTCAATACTCAAACTCTGGAAAAGGATAAATAAAATGACTGGTCTCATGGTCTCAATGCTCGCTTTTGTTTCCGGCGTCAAGGAAAAGCTCACCCCCGAAAAGGGAGCCACCGCGACGGAATACTCGCTGCTCGTAGCCTTCATCGCCTTCGCGGTTATCGGCGGCGCCACGATCTTCGGCAATGACCTCAGTACCTGGTTCTCAACGCTCGGCAACACCGTCAAGGGCTGGGCCAACAAGTAGCCGAAGCCGGCTCACAGCACCACAAATTCGGGTCTCAGCTCCACCAGATGTGCCGCGTCCGCACAACGCGGACGCGGCACACTTCTTTCATCTTCAGCTGCCTCTATCCCTGGGGGGATCCAATGAATCGCAGCAAGTCCAGAGCGCCCTGGTCACGGGCGCAGGGGCGGGAACGCGGCGCAGCTGCCGTTGAGTTCGCTCTCGTGGCACCAATCCTTCTGGCTTTGGTCGGGGGCATTGTCGAATTGGCCCATATCTACAACCTGCAGATTTCCGTCACGCAGGCCGCCCGCGAGGCGGCACGGGACATGGCCATCCACAATAACCAGGGCCTGGCCCAGGCGGCAGCCGTCGCCGGCGCCCCGGGACTCACGGCAGGAAACTTCGCGTTCGCCTTCTCCGGCGCCTGCGCGGACGGTCTGAACGCTACTGTGACCCTCACCTATAAGGCCAGCAGCCTCACCGGCATGTTCGGTGACCTGTACACGCTCACTGGTGTAGGAGCCATGCGATGCGGAGGTTGAGCAGGGACGACGACAGGGAGCGCGGAGCTACGGGCGTCCTGTTAGCCGTCATGATGTTAGTTCTCATCGGCGCCGGGGCCATGGCCGTGGACGTGGGCCAGATCTACGCCGAGCGGGCGCAACTCCAGAACGCCGCGGATGCCGGAGCGCTTGCCGTGGCCCAACAGTGCCACCGAACGCCCGCCACGTGTTCGCAAGCAAATGCGCTCCTATGGGCAAAGGATTTGTCAGGCGGCAATTCCAACGATGGGGTCACTAACGTCGATTCGGTTGACCTTTCGGTAACCGGCCAGGTCACCGTAACCACTTCCACCCAAAGCGGGTCCAATACATTTCTCACCAAGTTGTTTGCCAGCGCACTGAATGCACCATCCGTCACAGTCGGGGCGCACGCGACGGCCTCCATGGCACCGCCCACTGGTGGGTCCAGTTTCCCACTGGCAATTTCGGACAGCTGCTACAACCTCTCGACGGCAAGCAGCACTAGCCAGGTGCAGAAGATCTCCTATAAGCCCGGCGGAACCTGCACGGGCCCGTCCGGAACGCAGATCCCGGGGGGCTGGGGCTGGCTGGACCAAGACTCTCCCTGCGTGGCCAAAACGAAACTCGGTAGCAACGATCTCGGATCCGATCCGGGCAACAACCCGCCCTCTGGGTGTTCCGACGTCCTCAAGGACTGGATCAAAACCATCACCGCCGGCGGAGAAGTGCATGTCGCTTTCCCGATCTTTGACGACGCCACCAACAACGGCCAGAACGGGTCCTTTCACATCATCGGCTATGCCACCTTCAAGGTCTGGGGCTGGAAGTTCGGCAACAACCACGAGTACGAATTTGGCAACACCAAGAACGATCCCGGAATGACGGCCGACCTAGCATGCGCGAGTGGAAACGATCGCTGCATTATCGGCCAGTTTATTAAGTTTGAAACCATCGACTCGTGGACGGGAGCGGGTGGCACGGGAGCGAATCTTGGAACGGTTGATATCAAATTGATCAAATAGGAATTTCTAAGGGGTTATGATGAAAACTCGTCTGCTGGGGGGCATCGCCGCATTACTTGTGGCAATTATCGGAACCGTACTGCTGGTCACATATGTTCAGAATGCTGATAAACGCGCACTGGCCGGCACGGAAACGGAATCTATCTATGTGGTCCAGAAAACCATTCCGGCCGGCGCCTCTGCCGAGACTGTCGCCGGTTCCGTGACCACGAAGTCAGTGCCGAAGCTCGCCGTCGCCCAAAACAGCGTCACTGATCTCGCGTCGCTAGGGTCCAAGGTGACGGCAGTTACCTTGATGCCAGGGGAACAGCTCCTGTCCAGCCGTATGGTTGAAGAAAACGCGTTCCTCGGCCCGTCACGAGTCCAGGTGCCCGCGGGGCTCCAGGAAATCACTCTAAAGCTGCCCATTGAGCGGGTGGCTGGCGGCGTACTGAAGGCCGGCGACACAGTGGGGGTTTTCCTGTCTCTGGAACAGGCCTCGGACAAACAGTCGGGCGCCAAAGTGAGCAAGACGCAACTCACGTTTCATAAGGTTTTGGTAACCGCGGCGCAGTTCAGCGATGGCGCAGCCACGCAGACAGGCACCCCGGATACTACTTCCGGCTCCAGCCAGGTTTCGTCGACATCGAGCAGCAACGCCCAAGGCGACGGAAACTATCTCATTACGCTGGCCAGGAACTCTCCCGACGCGGCACGAATCGTCTTCGCCGCGGAATTCGGCAAGATTTACCTATCCAAGGAACCGGGCGACGCGCTGGAGTCCGGAACCGGGGCAGTTGACACGGCGGGGCTGTTCCGATGAGCCGCTTCGTACTCATCAGCCCGAACGGCGATTTTGAACGGCTGGTCCGCCTAGCCGTCAACGGACTCCACGGCAGCCTGCACGTGTTTCCGGTCGACTACCTCCCTGAGGGGCCTTCCGACATGCTTCGCCAGATGCAGGGAGAACCCCCGGAGGTCCTGATCCTCGGACCTGGCCTACCGGTGGAAGGATCACTCAAGCTCGCCTCCGTGATGGACCTCCAGTACCCGGAAATCAGCGTAGTGCTCGCCGCCACGGCTACCCCCGAGACGGTGCTGCAGGCCATGCGGGCCGGCGTTCGGGATTTCCTGGATCCGGCAGCCGACACGGACACCATCCGCGTCATGCTGGAGCGGGCCAGCCTGGCGGCAGCAGGCCGGCGTCGCGGACTTGCCCCGCAGGCGTCAGAGCACGCCGACCATGGCGGCGCTGGTCGCGTCATCGCAGTGATGTCACCCAAGGGCGGCGTGGGTAAGACTACGGTGGCCACAAATCTCGCGGTTGGGCTCGGGAAGACGTCACCGATGAGTGTGGTGGTGGTCGATCTCGATCTCCAGTTCGGTGATGTGGCCAGCGGGCTGCTGCTTGACCCCGAGTTCACCATCACGGACGCCGTACTTGGCGCCGCCAGCCAGGACTCCATGGTCCTCAAGACCTACCTGACGGTCCACCCGGCCGGCATCTATGCTCTGTGCGCACCGCGAACGCCCATCGAAATGGATCGGATCACCGGAGCCCACGTATCGCATCTGTTGGAACAGCTCCGGCAGGAATTCCGCTACATCGTGGTGGACACCGCGCCGGGGCTGGGCGAACACGTTCTGGCGACGCTGGAACAGGCGACGGATGCCGTCTGGATCTGCGGAATGGACGTTCCCAGCATCCGGGGCATGCGTACCGGCTTCCAGATCCTGGATGAACTCGGCCTCATTCCGGAACACCGCCACATCGTGTTGAACATGGCTGACCGCCGTGCCGGGCTGAGCCTCAAAGACGTCGAGGCGACCGTCGGTGCCTCGGTGGATGTAGTCCTCCCGCGCTCAAAGAATCTGCCGTTCTCCACAAACAAGGGAGTTCCCGTTCTTCAGGACGGTAGCAGGGATCCCGCATCCAAAGGTCTGCGCCAACTGGTGGATCGCTTCAAGCCCGAGTGGGAAGCAAGACCCCACAAACAACTGCACAGAAGGGCGGTATTCCAGTGAGCCTCACAGACCGGTTCCTGCAACTGCGCGGGGATGCCCCCGCAGCAAAACCAGAGGAGGCGCAGCAGCCTGCTTCCGTCGATGTCTTCCAGACGCCCTCGACGCTCGGCCGCATCCATGAGGCGAAGGCCGCCGCGGAATCGCGCTCCGACGTCGTGGAGGTCCAGCAGACCGCCTCCATCGCCAGCGAAGCGCTCAACGCGCTCAAAGAAAGGGCCAGCCAGGCGCTGTTCGAACGCCTGGGCTCCAGGATTACAGATTCGTCCATCGGCGAGGCTGAGCTGCATCAGTCGGTCAAGGACGAGCTCAGGCTGGTGGTCGAGGAAGAGCAGATCCCGCTCTCCGGCCCCGAGCGCCAGCGGCTGATCCGAGAGATCACCGACGACATCCTCGGGCACGGGCCCATCCAGAGGTTCCTGGACGACCCTGCCGTCACTGAAGTCATGGTCAACCGCTTTGACCAGATCTACGTGGAACGCGACGGCCAGCTTTACCTGACGGACACGAAGTTCACCTCGGACGAGGCCCTGCGCCGGGTGATTGAGCGGATCGTGTCCAACGTGGGCCGGCGCATCGATGAGTCCTCGCCCCTCGTCGACGCCAGGCTGTCTGACGGGTCCCGCGTCAATGCCATCATTCCGCCCCTCGCGGTGAACGGACCCGCCCTGACCATCCGCAAGTTCGGAAGGGACCCTCTGACCGTCAACAACCTAATCTCGATGGGCAGCCTGTCCCCCGAGATGGCCGAACTGCTGCAGGCCTGCGTGCAGGCCAGGATGAACATCATCGTTTCCGGCGGCACCGGCACAGGCAAAACAACCCTCCTCAACGTGCTTTCCTCCTTCATTCCTCCCTCGGACCGGATTGTCACCATCGAAGACGCCGTGGAACTGCAGCTCCAGCAGGACCACGTGGTGCGATTGGAAAGTCGGCCACAGAACATTGAAGGCAAGGGTGAAATCTCCATCCGTGACCTTGTCAGGAATTCCCTGCGCATGCGGCCGGACCGGATTGTCGTCGGCGAAGTCCGCGGCGGCGAGTGCCTCGACATGCTGCAGGCCATGAACACCGGCCACGACGGTTCCATCTCAACCGTGCACGCCAACTCACCGAGGGACGCCATCGCCAGATTGGAAACCCTGGTGCTCATGGCCGGCATGGACCTTCCCCTCCGGGCGGTGCGCGAGCAGGTGGCCTCTGCAGTGAACCTGATCGTCCACATCTCCCGTCTTCGGGACGGCTCCCGCCGAGTCACGCACGTCACCGAAGTCCAAGGCATGGAGGGGGACATCGTCACGCTCCAAGATGCGTTCGTCTTCGACTATTCGGCGGGTGTGGACAGCTCCGGACGGTTCCTCGGCAAGCCGGTGCCCACGGGAGTTCGACCGAGATTCACGGACCGCTTCGCCGAGCTCGGCCTTTCGATTTCTCCTGCTGTCTTCGGTGTGCAGCCGATGAGGGGGCGGTAGTGATGCTTCCGGAACTTTCACCCCTCTCTTTCGGGGTCGGCCTCCTGCTCGTCTACGGGGCGCTGGCGATCACGTTCACAGTAGTGTTCAAATCACGGTCCGCCGTTCCGCTGTCTCGTCGGCGCCCCGATGCTACACCGCAGTCTTCAGCCTTTTCTAGGTTGACGGACCAAACTGTCCGGGCCATTAACGGCGGCGTTCGAGGCAGCCGTAGCGGGATCCTAAGCCGTGAACGGCTTGATGCCGCCGGCCTCAAAAAGGGCCCTGGCGACTACATGCTGATGGCCGGAGCTTCGACCCTAGTGGCCGGGGTTGTGGGATATTTCGCCGGCGGGCTCTTCTCCGCGATTCTTTTGGCAATTCTGGCGCCGGTGGCGTTGTGGGCGTTACTCGCGTTGCTGGTCTCCCGGCGGCGGCGGAAATTCGAGGAGCAGGTTCCGGACACGCTGCAGTTGTTTACCGGCGGCCTCCGGGCAGGCCACAGTCTACTTCGGGCTATCGATGCCGCGGCCCAGGAAAGCGAGGCACCCATGGCCGAGGAACTGAACAGGGTAGTCAACGAGACAAGGATCGGCCGGGACTTGGGCGAATCGCTTGACGAGGTGGCACGCCGGACGGACAACGAAGACTTTGGCTGGATCGCCCGGTCCGTGGAGATCCACCGGGAAGTCGGCGGGGACCTTGCCGAAGTCCTGGATCATGTTGGAGAAACCATCCGGGACAGGAATCAAATCCGCGGTCAGGTGCGCGCCCTCAGCGCCGAGGGCAGAATATCGGCCCTTGTCCTGATCGCGTTGCCCGTCGTCATGTTTGTCGGGTTGACCCTGTTCAACCCGACGTATTCGAAGGTCTTCACCAGTACGCTGCCCGGCTATCTCATGATCGGCGCCGCAGTCGTCCTGCTTAGCGTCGGCGGCTTCTGGCTCAGCCGGCTCATCAAGCCGAAGTTCTAGGGAAGCAGGGAGAACACCGTGCAAATCATTGCCTACGCCGCCATCCTGGCGGTCATCGCCCCGCTGTCCCTCATGACGTGGCTTGCCGTGACCGGCGACCGGGCCGGCTTCAGGAACATCCAGTCCAATCTGGGACACCGTCCCCAAGCCGGAGCGTCTGCGCTTCCGGCCAACGAACATTTGGCGTCCCTGACCCGGAAGGCGATGCCCCAAGGCTACGCCGCCTGGCTGGACAGGCAAGTCGCGGGTGCGGGCCGGCCCATGGCGTGGCCATTGGCCCGCGTCATCATGGTGAAGCCGATCCTGGCCTTGGCCGGCGCCACGCTCGGCATCCTGGTCTACGCCGCTGATCCCTCGGCCACGAAGTTCGGCATTTTTCTCGGGGCGACGGCCTTGAGTTACTTCCTGCCGGACATCCTCCTGCGGAATTATGCCGAAAAGCGCCGGGCCGCCATTCAACTCGAACTCCCCAACGCCCTGGACCAGATGCTCATCTCTGTCCAGGCAGGTTTGGGTTTCGAGACGGCCATGGCGCGGACCGGCGAAACTGGTAAAGGTCCGCTAGCCGACGAACTGATCCGGACCCTGCAGGATATCCAAGTGGGACGCTCCCGCAAGGAGGCCTACCTGGCCCTCGCGCAGCGCGTCGATGTTCGAGACCTGCGGTCGTTCGTCAGGGCCGTCGTCCAAGCGGACAGCTATGGTATCGCCATCGCCAATGTTCTCAAGGCCCAGGCAACTGTCATGAGGGTCAAACGACGCCAGCGGGCCGAGGAACACGCCATGAAGATGCCCGTGAAGATGCTCTTCCCGCTCATCTTCACAATTCTTCCGGCACTTTTCATCGTCGTGCTCGGACCTACGGTGATGAGAATCATGGAGGTCTTCTCCCAACGCTAGTCGCTTGGGCGGCCGCTTCCGCGGCCCGCTCCACAGACCGGACCCCCTTGGACCCAGAGCCGAGGGGGTCCTTCGGCGTGCACTGCGGGGTCCTTCGGCGTGCCCCCAGCGCAGGACGGGCGCAGGGAATGTACAAGAAACGTGCAGTTTGGGAAGCCTTGGCACAGGATGCGTCAAAGGCGAATCGTCGGCGTGTCGTAGGTTGCTAAGTTCCTCTCAGTGCTGGTGCAGGGCCAGCCTCCCAACTCGCTCAGGAGTCACCAATGCGTTCCATTCTCTCCAGCTTCGCAGCCCGTCTTCGCCGAGATCAGCGCGGCGCCACCGCCGTCGAATACGGCATCATGGTCTCCCTCATCGCCGTCGTGATCATCGTCGCGGTCACGCTGCTCGGCGGCACTTTGAAGGACACCTTCACCCAGATTCAGTGCTCCGTCAGCGGTGGCGCGTTCGCAGCGTCCACGCCGGCAGGCAACGCGACTTGCACGCCGAAGGCCACCCCCTAGCTCGATCGGTGCGCATCGGCCAATGAGCGCGTAGCGGTGGCCTGGGGCCACCGCTACGCGTGTTTCCTCAGAACCCAAACGCAGGAAGGCGGTCCCCCTTGTCCAAAACATCGGAACGGGGCGCCGTCGCGGTGGAATTCGCGCTTCTCGCCCCGGTCTTGGTCATGCTGCTGCTCGGCATCACCGAATTCGGCAGGGCCTACAACGCCCAGGTCACCCTCTCCAGCGCCGCCCGCGAGGGCGTGCGGGTCATGGCCATCGGCAACAGCCCCAGCGCCGCGCGGACGGCGACCAAGAATGCTTCCTCCACACTCAAACCCGGCCTGACCGACACCAACATCACCATCACCCCTTCCACCTGCACCACCGGAACCTCAGTGACCCTCAAGATCACCTATTCGCTCTCCACGATGACCGGCATCGCGGGACCGTTCACCATGGAAGGCAAAGGAGTCATGCTGTGCGGCGGCTAGCAGTGGCACCCCCCAACGGCGAGCGCGGCGCCATCAGCATCCTGGTCGCAATTCTCATGGTGACCCTGTTGGGCTTCGCCGCCCTGGCCGTCGACGTCGGCATGCTGTATGCGGAAAAGACCCAGGATCAGAACGGCTCGGACGCAGTGGCGCTCATGGTCGCCCAAAAGTGCGCCAAGAACATCAACGACGCCGATTGCTCCACCACTTCCCCACTCGCCCGAAGCCTCGCCAACGGCAACGCCCACGACGGCGCGAGCAACATTGCAGCCCTCGTCCTGGACAAGGCCGCCCGCACCGTGACAGTAACGGTGGGGGCCCAGGAAGCAGGTAAGACCCCCAATAAGGTTTCTCTCTTCTTTGCCCGTGCCTTGGGTCTTTCAAGCGCCGACGTAACAGCTACCTCCCGTGTGCAGTGGGGGACGCCATCCACGGGCACGATCCTTCTGCCCCTGGCGATTGCCCAATGCAAACTCAACCTGCCGCCCGGTTCGCTGGCTGGTGCCGAACAGGTCCTGGACATGGATTCCGGCGGCTGTGGCGAGATCCCGGGTGGCTTCGGCTGGATTTCGGATAGCGATGCAAAATGCGGGGTCACCCTGTCAGCCGGACAGGCAAACAATGCTGGCGCATGGTTTTCCAGCAACACGGGGGCGAGCGCACCAACCGAGTGCACCACCGCGGACTTGAGCAAGATGCAAGACCAAACAGTCCTTTTCCCGCTGTACGACGTGGCCACAGGTAACGGCTCCAGCGGCAAGTACTACGTGAAGGGATTTGCCGCCTTCCACGTCACTGGTTACCACTTTGCCTCTAACAGCTGGTCATTAGGCGGGACGCTCAAAAACAAGACCATCAGCGGCTATTTCGTCCGATACGTCTCTCTGTCCGACGCCTTCGAACTCGGCGCAGCACCGGACTACGGGACCTCAATAGTCCGCCTCACCATTGGAGTGCCCTAACAGTGAAGTCACGCTTATTGGCAGGAATCGCGGCCCTGGTGCTGGCCGTAGTCGGAGCCATCCTGGTAGTCAGCTACGCGCAGGGAGCCGACGCCCGGGCAGTGCAGGGACTTGAACCAGTGGACGTTCTGGTAGTGGCCAAGGCCATCCCGGCGGGCACCTCCGTTGAGGCCCTCCAGCCGTTCCTCGCGACCGAGAAACTTCCGGGCAAGACCGTCGCACCGTCCGCGGTGAAAACACTCGCTGGAATAACCGGCAAAGTCACCGCCGTCGAACTGCTCCCCGGCGAGCAGCTCGTCGCGGAGCGCTTGATTGCGCCCGAGGAACTGCAGACCAGCGGATCCGTGCAGATCCCGGCCGGTCTCCAGGAGGTGTCCTTCCAGCTCGAACCGCAGCGCGTGGTCGGCGGCAGGCTGGCACCGGGGGATCACGTCGGTATCTTTATTTCCCTCAAAAGCGGTGGCCTCGAAGCCAAGCCGGAGAAGGAAACCACCCAGTTGACCATCCACAAGGTGCTGGTGACCGCCGTGCAACGCGCCCCCGTCGCCACCCCGCCCGCCCAGCCCTCAACGGACGGCACCACCCCGCCCGCCGAAGATACCTCACTCCCCACCGGATCGCTGCTGCTGACTGTCGCCGTCAACGATGTGGACGCCACGAAGATTGTCTACGCGGCCGAATTCGCCAGCATCTGGCTGAGCAAGGAACCGCTCAACGCCAAGGACAGCGGCCGGCCAGGAATTGTGACGAAACCAGAGGTGTACAAATGAGCCGTTTTGTCCTGATTTCCCCGAACACGGACTTCGATGCCCGTGTCCGCCAGGCGCTGGCCGGCGGCCTCCCGGGCAGTCTGCAGACCTTCGCGTTCGTCAATCCCGCGAACCCTGCCGAGCTCTTCGCCAGCCTGAACCAGGAACGGCCGGAGGTCCTGATCCTGGGGCCGGACGTGCCAGTGGAAGATGCCCTGCGCCTGGCAACAGTGTTCGACGTCCAGCTTCCCGAGCTCAGCGTCATCCTGGTCGGGGAGGCAGATCCGAACTTCGTCCTGCTGGCCATGCGGGCCGGCATCCGCGACATCCTCAGCCCGGCGGCGGACCCCGCCCAGATCCGGGTGCTGCTGGAGCGGGCCTGCCAGTCGTTCGCCACCCGCAATCGGACCACGACGGCCAGCCAGCCGGACAGCGCCAAGGGGTTGGTGATCGGAGTCTTCTCCCCCAAGGGCGGAGTCGGCAAAACCACGATTGCCACCAACATCGCGATCGGGCTGGGCAAAGTCGCACCCATGGGCGTGGTGATCGTCGACCTGGACCTGCAGTTCGGGGACGTCGCCTCGGGTCTGTACCTGAACCCGGAGCACACGGTGACCGACGCCGTCTCGTCTGCGGCCAGCCAGGATTCCCTTGTGCTCAAGGCCTTCCTCACGGTCCACCCGGGCAGCATCTACGCCCTCTGCGCCCCCAGGACGCCCGAGGAGGCGGACGACATCACACCGCAGCAGGTCACCCGGCTGCTCGAACAATTGGCCGAACAGTTCCAGTACGTCGTCGTCGACACCGCGCCCGGGCTCCCGGAGGTCGGGCTGGCCGCGCTCGAACAATGCACCGATGCCGTCTGGGTGACCGCCATGGACGTGCCGAGCGTCCGCGGGCTGCGCTCCGGCCTCGAAATCCTCCGGCGGCTCGATCTGCTGCCCGAGACCCGCCACGTGGTCCTGAACATGGCCGACTCCAAGTCCGGGCTGAGCGTCCAGGACGTCGAAGCGACCATCGGAGCGCCCGTGGACGTCAGCATCCCCCGGTCCAAAGCAGTCGCCTTCTCCACCAACCGCGGTATCCCGGTGCTTCAGGACGGACGCAAGGATCCGGCCATCAAGGGACTGTGCCAGCTCGTCAGCCGGTTCGATCCCGCCTGGCGCGCCACCGCCCAGAAGAAACTCCACCGTCGGGTGGTGGTCTAAGTGAAGCTTTCCGAGCGGCTCCGCTCCGCCGAGGGAACACCCGCCGACACCCCACTGACCGCGTCAGCGATGGCCGTATCCCCGCTGGCCGCGTCCCCGTCGAGAGGAAGCGACGCGGCGGCGGCACCTTCGGCCGCTGCCGTGCTCCAGAAAAGCAGCCACCCACCCCTGCCGAGCTTCCCTGAGCACCAGGAATCCCGCGCCCGCGGCCAGCAGCCCGTCGACGCTTTTGCGGCCCTCAAGCAGCGGGCCGCCACCGCGTTGTTCGAAAGGATGGGAACCCGCTTCAACGATTCGGCAACCAAGGAAGAGGACCTCCGCACCTCGGCCCGGGAAGAGCTCACGCGCATCATCGACGCCGAACAGGTCCCCTTGTCCGCCGAAGAGCGCTCGCGGCTGGTCCGCGACGTGGCCGACGACGTCCTGGGCTACGGACCGCTGCAGCGCCTCCTGGACGATCCCGCCGTCACGGAAATCATGGTCAACCGCATGGATCAGATCTACGTGGAACGGAACGGCAAACTGACACTGACAGAGTCTCGCTTCAGTTCCGAGGACCACCTCCGCAAAGTGATCGAGCGTATTGTTTCCAAGGTGGGCCGGCGCATCGACGAGTCCTCGCCCCTGGTGGATGCGCGGCTCGAGGACGGTTCCCGTGTCAACGCAGTCATCCCGCCGCTCGCCGTCGGCGGTTCCTCGCTGACAATTCGAAAGTTCAGCAAGGTGCCGCTCACCGTCCGTAACCTCATCGAGTTCGGCACGCTGACGCCGGAAATGGCGGAACTGCTCAACGCTTGTGTCCGGGCCAAGCTCAACATCATCGTCTCCGGCGGCACCGGCACGGGCAAGACCACACTCCTGAACGTCCTGTCCTCCTTCCTGCCCCACGACGAGCGGATCGTGACTATCGAGGACGCCGTCGAGCTCCAGATCCAGCAGGAGCACGTGGTGCGGCTGGAAAGCCGGCCGCCCAACACCGAGGGCAAGGGCGAGGTCACCATCCGTGAACTGCTGCGGAACTCCCTGCGCATGCGCCCGGACCGGATCGTGGTAGGCGAGGTCCGCGGCGGCGAATCACTGGACATGCTCCAGGCCATGAACACCGGCCACGACGGTTCGCTCTCGACCGTCCACTCCAACTCGCCGCGCGACGCCGTCGCCCGACTCGAGACCCTCGTGCTCATGGCCGGCATGGACCTGCCCCTGCGCGCCATCCGGGAACAGATCGCCTCGGCCGTCAACCTGATCATCCAGATCTCCCGCCTGCGGGACGGCACCCGGCGGATCACCCATGTCACCGAGATCCAGGGCATGGAGGGAGACATCGTCACGCTCCAGGACGCCTTCGTGTTCGACTACACCGCCGGCGTCGACGCCCAGGGCCGGTTCCTCGGCAAGCCCGTTCCCACCGGCATCCGCCCGCGCTTTATCGACCGTTTCGAGGACCTGGGCATCTATGTCTCACCCAGTGTGTTTGCCGCACCGCTGACACCGGCCGGAAGGGCGTGATCCGTCCATGACTCTGCTGCCCATCGGCGTCGGCCTGCTCTTCAGCGCAGTGGTGGTCCTGGGGATCGTGCTGCTCGCCCCGGGCGGGGCGAGTGTCCCACTGGACCGGCGCAGGCCCGCCCAAGGCCAGTCAGACTCGCAGCTGACGCGATTCGCCGGCTCGGCCGTCCACCTGGTCGACGGATTCTTCTCAGGCCGCAAAGTCCGGCTCTTCAACCGCGAGTCGCTGGAGCAGGCCGGCCTGCGCCTGAGCCAGGCCGACTTCTACGTCCTGCTGCTGGCCGGCGCTGTTGCGGCGGGCATTGCCGGGTTCGTCGTCGCGGGACCGTTGCTGGCGGTCCTGCTGGTGCTCCTGACGCCGATCGTGGGACATCTCGTGATCGGTTTCCTGACTGGCAAGCGCCGCAACAAGTTCGACCAGCAGCTCGGCGACACGCTTCAGCTGCTCTCCGGCGGCCTCCGGGCCGGGCACAGCGTCCTGCGCGCCATTGACGCGGCCGCGTCCGAATCGCAAAGCCCGACGTCGGAGGAGATGCGCCGCGTGGTCACCGAGACCAGCCTCGGCCGGGACCTCCTGGCCTCCCTCAGCGACACCGCGGACCGGATGCGGAACGAGGACTTCGTCTGGATCGCCCAGGCCATCCAGATCAACCGCGAGGTAGGCGGAAACCTGGCCGAAGTCCTGGACCAGGTCAACGAGACCATCCGCGAGCGCAGCGAGATCAAAGGGCACATCAAATCCCTCGCCGCCGAGGGCAAGTTCTCCGCGTACATCCTCATGGCCATGCCGATCGGGATTGTGCTGATGCTGATGCTGGTCAATCCCGGCTACATGAACGTCATGTTCACGCATCCGCTGGGGTGGGGCATGATCGCCGCTTCCGTCATCCTCATGACCATTGGCGGTCTGTGGATGCGCAAGATCATCGACCTGAAGTTCTGAGGCGGCCATGGCACCCGCTGTACTTTTTGCCATGCTGCTGGTGGCGCTGCCGCTCGGCTATCTCGCGTGGTCCCTGCTCTCCGTCGACCGCAGATCACAGCGCGCTGTCCGGGAGATACTCGCCCTGGGCGCGGACCCTGCCGAGCTCACCCAGCGCGAACGCAGTGGCCTGCCGGAACGGATCGGCTACCGGCTGACGCCCGCGGCCTACGTCCGCAAGCTGGACAGGCTGCTGTCCCTCGCCGGGCGCCCCGCCTCGCTGCCGCTGGGGCGCGTGCTCGCGGCCAAGCCGCTGCTTGGCCTGCTCGGTGCCCTCCTGGGCTTCTGGATCAGCGCCAACGGCCCGACGCCGATCCTCAAGCTCGTAGGGGTCTTTGTGTTCCTGCTGGGCTATTTCATCCCCGACCTCCTGCTCTACAGCAAAGGCCAGGAGCGCCAGAAAATCATGCAGCTGGAACTGGCCAACACGCTGGACCAGATGCTCATCTCCGTGGAAGCGGGCCTGGGCTTCGAAGGCGCCATGGCCCGGGCCGGCGAGAACGGCAAGGGCCCGCTGGCGGAGGAACTGATCCGGACCCTGCAGGACATGCAGGTCGGGCGCAGCCGGCGCGAGTCCTACGTTGCGCTGGCGGAACGGACCAACGTGCCCGAGCTGCGCAGCTTCGTCCAGGCGGTGGTCCAGGCCGACACCTACGGCATTGCCATTAGCCGGGTGTTGCGGGTGCAGGCGAAGGTCATGCGGGTCAAGCGCCGGCAACGAGCCGAGGAGAAGGCCATGAAGCTGCCCGTCACCATCTTGTTCCCCTTGCTGTTCTTCATCTTCCCTGTGCTTTTCATTGCCATTCTGGGTCCGGCCGTCATCAACGCCATTGACACGTTCAGCGGCCAATAGCAGCCGCTGTCACAGCCGAGTCCATGGCCGGCAATAGCCCCCGTGGCTGGTTCCCCTGCGGAAAGCCTCAGGGTTTCCGCAGGATAGACCGGGCTCCAAGGCATCGCCTGTATCAGCAAGTACCGTGGTCACATGTCCCTTCCAAGCGCCTTCCCCGACGACGGGGACGCGAGCATTGTCCTCGCTCCCACAAACTCTCCCGGATTGCCGGCGCCTGCCTTCACGGCGTCCGGTGCGCCCACGGCCTTCCCGGCGGCGCCCCCGCTAGTGGATCCGGCCGCGCTTCAGGACCTTGGTGCCCAGCTCGACAGCCCGGCCGTGGCGAAGGGATTTGCGAGGGATTACACCCGGATGTGGGACAAGCGCTACCAAACACTGGCGTCGGCCCTCGAGCGGGGGGATCTCGCTGGCTCGATGGACGCGGTGCTCAGCCTGAAGACGTCCTCGGCCATGGTCGGCGGCCTGCGCCTGGCCCACCTCGCCGGCGAGCTGGAGAACGCCCTCAGGGCCGGCAACGTGGGCCACGCCCTGGCGCTCCTGCGCGATGTTGCCGAGCGCGGCGGGGAAACCGTTGACGAGCTCCAGTTCAGCTATGTCCTGTGGGACAGCTAGGGCCGCCGGCACCGCTGCCCCCAACAGGCGATCCGGTTACCGCACGCCGGCCCTGCAGGAGGCTACCGCGCCGGCGAAAGCCGGTAGCCCACGCCCCGGACGGTCTGCAGCCAGCGCGGTTGCACCGGGTCCTCGCCGAGTTTCCTGCGCAGGTTGCCGATATGCACCTCGACGGCGCGTTCGTCGGATTCGCTGATGTAGGCGTCCGCCCGGTAGTAATCGCCCCGAACTACCCGCACCAGTTCGGTCTTGGACCGCACGGCGCCGCCGCCCCTGAGGAGGGCCTGCAGCAGGTCGAATTCGCTGCGGGTCAGGCTGATCGCCACCCCGTCGACACTCACGGACCGGGTCTCGGGGTTCAGGTCCAGACCGTTGTGGTGCAGCACCGGACTTTGGGACGGTGCCGGCGCGGCGACGGCCTCAGGACCGGTGATCTGCGCGGACCGGATGTCCTGCCGGGGCCGGCGCATCATGGCACCGACGCGGGCGCGCAATTCGCGGGGCCGGAAAGGCTTCGCCAGGAAATCATCAGCTCCGGTATGAAACGCCGTCAGCGTGTCAAGTTCGTCGGTACGCGCCGTCAGCATGACCACGTAGGCGTCGCTGAACTGCCGGATCCGGCGCAGCACCTCGAAACCGTCGATATCGGGGAGTCCGACATCCAGGGTGACCACGCTCGCCTCCTGCGCCCTGACGACATCGACCCCTTCACGCCCGCCGGCCGCCGAATGAACTTCGAAGCCTGCCTGGCTCAATACGGCTTCGACAAGGTTCCGGACATCTTCGTCGTCTTCTACTACGACGGCGACTCCCAGGTCGGTCATGGCCCCCCTCATGTGTCACGCTACGCTGCCGTTCGCGGATGCGGCGGCAGCACTGGTTTCGCCAGCCCCCACCGGCATTGTCAGAATACCCATCGTAGAAGGCAAAAGGGTGGCGGCTCAGTAACAGAAACAGCAAATCTTCGTTTTATGTCAAATTTGCGTGACACAACGTGTAAAACTGGAGTAACGGGAAGGGAGCGGGGCGTCTTTGCTTAGACAGCGGCTGATCCGCGGTGCGGATCGATACGGCAAGGCACTGGGGCCACGCGCGCGGGTCCTCGTGTGCCAGTTGCCGCTGGCCGTGATGATGGCTGGCGTCGCACTCGCTGGCCCGGCCGCGTGGCCCGGCCTTCCGGACAGCACCTTGTGCCGGTTCGCGCTCGCCCTGCAGGCCGCGCTCCTCGCGGCCTGCGTCCTGGTGCCCTGGCAGCGCTTTGGACCGTTGGCGCCACTCGTCATCCCGATCCTGGACCTGGTCGCGATCGGCCTGCTCCGGGATGGGACCTCGGCTGGCCTGCCGGATCCCGGTGTGCTCTCGGTCCTGCCGGTGGTGTGGATTTCGGCGTCCAGCCTGTCCGCGGCCGCGAGCCTTTCACTGAGCTTCTCGGCGCCCCTGCTGGCCGCCCTGCCCTGGCTCTTGGCGGACCGCACGGCACCGCTTGCAGCCCGCACGGCCGAAGCCGTGCTGGTGCCGCTGATGATGCTGGCGGTTTCCCTGGCCATGCGTTCCGCGCGGGCGCGCCTGCGGCACGAGCAGCGGCGGATCAAGTCCAAGGAAGCCGAACTGGGGGTCCTGCTCGCGGAGGTCACCGGTCTGGTGGATGCCCTCGCGGCGAAGGACGACGTGGTCTCCACCGTCTCCCACGAATTCCGCACGCCGCTGACATCCATCATCGGCAACCTGGACCTGGTGCTCGCCGACATCGAGGGCCTGGACAGTCCGGTGGTACGCCGGGTCGAAGTGGCGCAGCGCAACGCGGAGCGGCTGCTGGCCCTGGTCTCGGACCTCCTCATGTCCGCCAGCGCCGCAGTCCATGTCCATCCCCGCCGCACCGACCTCGCCGGGCTCGTGGAGGCCAGCCTGGGCTCGGCCCAGGCACAGGCACAGGCGTCCCGCGTCCGCCTCGCAACGGACGTCCCGGGTCCGCTCTGGGCCAACGTGGATCCGCTCCGGATCAGCCAGGCCCTGGACAACCTCGTTTCCAACGCGATCAAGTACTCACCCGACGGCGGTTCGGTGCGGGTTTCCGCCAGCACGGCCGACGGCCTGGTGCGCCTCCACGTCGAGGACACCGGAATGGGCATGACCGCTGCCGACGCCGGGCGGGTCTTCACCCGTTTCTTCCGCAGCCCGGCCGTCCGGGACGGCTCCATTCCGGGCGCCGGCCTGGGGCTGTCCATCACGAAGGCCATCGTGGAACGGCACGGCGGGTCCATTTCCTGCCGCACCCGTCCGGGCCACGGAAGTACCTTCACACTCGAGCTTCCCACCGACGGGCCCCCGGCCGCCTTCTAGTGCCACATATCAGTGGTTGCGTCGGGGTTTCCCCATCTTCGGGGGCCAGGCCGACGTGTTGCGCCGAATCGCCGGCGCATAGGAGTTCCTGCCGGCAAAGGTGGGGAGAATCCGCGGCGGTCTTAGGCGCGCCGGGCCCGGGTCAGTTCGGCGCGGGCCAGCATGCCGGTGTCGGTTGGGTAGGCCACTTCCTCGAGCACCAGCGGGTGCGGGGCTGCCAGCACGGAGCGGGCGTCGCGCTGCCGGGCGAGGAGCCGCTCATAGAGCCAGCCCGGGGTCTCTACGCCCTCCCCCACGTACAGCGCCGAGCCCACCAGGGAGCGGACCATGTTGTGGCAGAACGCGTCGGCCTGCACGGTGGCGACAATGACGCCGTCGGTGCCGCGGGCGAATTCGAAGCGCTGCAGTTCACGGATGGTCGTGGCGCCCTCGCGGGGCTTGCAGTAGGAGCGGAAATCCTGCAGTCCGAGCAACGAGGAAGCGCCCTCGTTGAGGAGCCCGACATCAAGCGGTTCCTTGTGCCACAGAGTGGAGGCGCGTCCCAGCGGGTCCCACAGCGCGGGGCCGTCGGCGATCCGATAGGCATAGCGGCGCCAGAGGGCGGAGAACCGGGCATCGAAGCCTTCGGGCGCAATGCTCACCCGGTGCACCTCGATCGCCCCGCTGAGCTCGCCCAGGCCCCGGCTCAAGGCGCCGCGGAGACGGCGGAGCAGGGCAACGGCGGGATCGAGTTCGGCGCCCCGGTTCAGGCCGCGCCACTCGGCTTCGGTGAGGTCCAGGTGGACTACCTGTCCGCGGGCGTGCACGCCGGCGTCGGTCCGGCCTGCCACGGTGACCCGAACCGGCCGGCGGATCAGCAGCGCGAGGGCCTCCTCCAGGACGCCCTGCACAGTGCGCATGCCCGGCTGCACGGCCCACCCGCTGAACGGGCCGCCGTCGTACGCCACATCAAGCCGGATACGCAAAAACCCGCCGCCCCCCAAGACGGGGGCAGCGGGTTTGAGCTCGTTCATAGACTTAAGTCTATAAGAAAGATTTAGCGAATTACTTCGCGTCCTTCTCGGACTCAGCAGCAGCTTCCTCAGCGGCCGGGGCCTCTTCGGTTGCAGCAGCTTCAGCTTCAGGAGCGGCCTCATCAGCCTCGGGAGCCTCTTCGGTCTCGGCAACCGGAGCTGCTTCGGCCTTCTCGGCGTCCTTCTTGTCTGCATCGCGCTGGGCAGCTGAGGTAGCCTCGGCTACCACGGCCTGCTTCGCGGAAACCGGCTCGAGAACCAGTTCGATGACAGCCATGGGAGCGTTGTCGCCCTTGCGGTTGCCGATCTTGGTGATACGGGTGTAGCCGCCTTCGCGGTTCTCCACTGCCTGTGCAATGTCGGTGAACAGCTCGTGGACGACGCCCTTGTTGCTGATCAGGCCGAGTACACGACGGCGGGAAGCGAGGTCGCCACGCTTGGCGAAAGTCACCAGGCGCTCAGCGTACGGCTTCAGGCGCTTGGCCTTGGTCACCGTGGTGGTGATCCGCTTGTGCTCGAACAGCGCAGCGGACAGGTTCGCGAGCATAAGACGCTCGTGAGCCGCTCCGCCTCCGAGGCGCGGACCCTTAGCGGGGGTAGGCATAATAGTTTCTCCTCATATGGAAGCCAGAAGGCTGCGCACGCCAGGGTGCATCCAGCCAGCCGGCCAAGATCTGTTGGTTAGAGCTCGTCGTCGCTGAACGCGGCGTCGTCCTCTTCGATGGCTGCGGCACGTGCTGCGAGATCGAAACCGGGAGGGGAGTCCTTGAGGGACAGGCCCAGTTCGACCAGCTTGGCCTTGACCTCATCGATGGACTTCGCGCCGAAGTTGCGGATGTCCATGAGGTCAGCCTCGGAGCGGGCAACGAGTTCACCCACGGTGTGGATGCCCTCACGCTTGAGGCAGTTGTAGGAACGGACCGTCAGGTCCAGATCCTCGATCGGCAGAGCCATGTCGGCTGCCAGGGCAGCGTCCGTCGGCGACGGGCCGATCTCGATACCTTCAGCTGCGGTGTTCAGCTCGCGGGCCAGACCGAACAGTTCCACCAAGGTGGTACCTGCCGAAGCAACGGCGTCGCGCGGGGCGATTGCCTGCTTGGTCTCGACGTCGACAATGAGCTTGTCGAAGTCAGTGCGCTGCTCAACACGGGTAGCTTCCACGCGGAAAGTAACCTTCAGGACCGGCGAGTAGATCGAGTCGACCGGGATGCGGCCGATCTCGGAGTCGCCGGACTTGTTCTGAGCTGCCGAAACGTAGCCGCGACCGCGCTCGATGGTCAGTTCGAGTTCGAACTTGCCCTTCGAGTTCAGCGTGGCAATGTGCAGATCCGGGTTGTGGAATTCGACGCCGGCCGGCGGAGCGATGTCCGCGGCGGTGACGACTCCCGGGCCCTGCTTGCGCAGGTACGCAACAACCGGCTCGTCGTGCTCGGAGGAAACCGACAGGTTCTTGATGTTCAGGATGATCTCGGTGACATCTTCCTTGACACCCGGAACCGTGGTGAACTCGTGCAGCACGCCATCGATCCGGATGCTCGTTACAGAGGCACCGGGGATGGAGGAGAGCAGGGTACGGCGGAGGGAGTTTCCGAGGGTGTAACCAAAGCCCGGCTCCAGCGGTTCGATGATGAACCGGGAGCGGTTTTCGGAGACGACCTCTTCGGAGAGGGTGGGGCGCTGTGCAATGAGCACTTAGGTTTCCTTTCGGCGAGCATCCGCTATATGACGCAACACAGGTGGTGGAAAGATCGGTCTGGAGACTTAACGCCGCCGGGCTTGCCCGGACCGGTGAGGGTCCGGGCAAGCTCCTGGCGGTGGAAAGCCTTAGACGCGGCGGCGCTTCGGCGGACGGCAGCCGTTGTGGGCGCTGGGGGTGACGTCCTGGATGGAGCCAACTTCGAGGCCAGCGGCCTGCAGCGAACGGATGGCGGTTTCGCGTCCGGAACCCGGTCCCTTGACGAACACGTCAACCTTGCGCATGCCGTGCTCCTGTGCACGCTTTGCGGCGGCTTCGGCGGCCATCTGGGCAGCGAACGGGGTGGACTTACGCGAGCCCTTGAAGCCAACCTCACCGGACGAAGCCCAGGAGATGACAGCACCGTTCGGGTCCGTGATGGACACAATGGTGTTGTTAAAGGTGCTCTTGATGTGCGCCTGGCCCAGCGCGATATTCTTCTTGTCCTTCTTACGCGGCTTGCGAACCGCGCCACGAGTCTTCGGGGGCATTTTTTCTCCTACAGAAAGTTATCGGGGGAAAGCGATCGCTTGTTCCCACATTTGCCGGTTTCCTTTGAAATCGCGCCAGCGATTTCAAAGGGGGCAAATGGGGACTTAACGGGCCTTCTTCTTGCCGGCGACGGTACGCTTCGGGCCCTTGCGGGTACGAGCGTTGGTCTTCGTACGCTGACCGCGTACGGGCAGGCCCTTGCGGTGACGCAGGCCTTCGTAGCTGCCGATTTCAACCTTGCGGCGGATATCAGCGGCCACTTCGCGGCGAAGGTCACCCTCAACCTTGTAGTTGCCTTCAATGTAGTCACGCAGCTCAACCAGCTGCGCGTCGGTCAGGTCCTTGACCCGAACGTCAGCGCTGATGCCGGTAGCAGCCAGGGTTTCGTGTGCACGGGTCTTGCCCACGCCGTAGATGTAAGTAAGCGCAATTTCCAGCCGCTTTTCGCGGGGAATGTCTACGCCAGCGAGACGAGCCATATTGGCAGTACTCCTTGTATAAACCGGAGGTCGTAGGCAGTACACCCGCATTTTCAGTGCGGCCCCAGCCTCCGACCGGGGGTTAGCTGTCCGGGCTCAATACGTCCCAGTTCAGCTTGTGCTGCCTTTATTTACTTGCGTGGGTTAGCAACCCAGGGTTTCCCGTTAGGGAAATTAGCCCTGACGCTGCTTGTGGCGCGGGTTCTCGCAGATCACCATGACCCGGCCATTACGGCGGATCACTTTGCACTTTTCGCAGATCTGCTTGACGCTCGGCTTGACCTTCATGGCGTTCCTTTGCGTGTTGCAGTTGGTCAGCTGGACCGGCCCTCGGCTGTTGCTCTGGCCGCCCAGTGTTTACTTGTAGCGGTAGACGATACGACCACGTGTCAGGTCGTAAGGGCTCAGCTCCACCACTACGCGGTCCTCAGGGAGGATCCTGATGTAGTGCTGGCGCATCTTTCCAGAGATGTGTGCCAGAACGATGTGCTTGTTGGTGAGCTCAACGCGAAACATCGCGTTGGGCAGCGCCTCGGTCACAACGCCCTCGATCTCAATGACCCCGTCCTTCTTGGCCATACCCTCCGCTAACTGTTGTTGCCGCAGCCTCCCGGTTGGCACCGGTCATGACCGCGGACGTTTTTGATTGGTTGGTTGATGCCACCCGACCACAAAAGGGCACAACGGGGCAGACAACCAACAGACAACACTACGCCATTGCGGCCCGATTGTTAAATCCCGAGTTAAATCCAGCTATCGTAGCGCACTCAGCGTCCGTACGCACCCAGCGTCCCGGCTGCCGTCGTCACTGCCTCCGCCCGCGAGATCCCGTCAAGGATGGCAAGCCGGACGACGTCGGCGGCCGCGCTCTGCAGTGTAATGAGGCTTATCTGCCGGGCCGTCGGGGTGCTGCGGTCAAGCGCGACGACGCCCGTCGCCAGGGCGAACACGGTGTCGCCGTCAGCGAGGGTGTGGCTCGGCGCCAGTGCCCGGGCCAATCCGGCATGGGCCGCCGAGGCCGTCCGCTTGCAGTCTGCCTTGTCCAGGACGGCATCGGTGGCGACGACGACGAGGGTGGTGTTGAGCGGGGCTTCCGTTGTGCCCTGCGCGGGTTCCGACGCGTTTGGGCCATCCGGCGCGGCTTCCGCCGCAGCGACCGAAACCCTCGGCGTGCTCGCTCCTTCGTCGCTTAGACGCACGCTGCCGGGTTCCGTCCGTTGCGGCGATGTGCCAAAAGGTAACCCCAGCGCGTTGACTACGGCGATAGCACCAACGGTCACCCCGTTCTCGAGAGTGATGGACGCTGTCCCCACTCCCCCCTTGAACTGTCCCCGGCCGATTGCAGCTCCCGTGCCGGCCCCTACATTGCCGCGCTCGACGTCGTGCCCTTCCGGCTGCTCGGCTGCGGCGGCCGTAGCCGCGTAGCCCATCGCCTCGCCGGGGCGGGCAGAGAAGTCACCGCCGCGGCCCAGATCGAAGATCGCGGCCGCCGGCACGATCGGAACGAGCCCGCCGGGGACCTGGAAGCCGCGGCCGTTCTCCTCGCACCAGCGCATGGCCCCGCCCGCGGCCGCGAGGCCAAACGCGCTCCCTCCGGTCAGGACCACGGCGTCCACGGTCTGGGACAGCGTGGTGGGATCCAGCGAGTCTGTCTCATGCGTCGCGGGCCCGCCGCCACGGACGTCCACCGAACCCACCGTTCCCGGCGGTGGCAGAATCACCGTCACCCCGCTCAGCCAGCCGTCGTCGGACTTCTGGACATGGCCTATCCGGATCCCGGCGACGTCAGTGATCGCTCCTGTTGCTCCCATGGCTCTATTGTGCGCCCCGGCGCAAACCACCGCCCGCAGCGGAGCCAGCAGACACCAAGGACGTGAAGCCCAAGCTCAAGCGCTAGCTTCGCTGGCGACACGCAAAATCCCTGGCGCTACCAATATTCGGTAACGCCAGGGATTTTGCGCGTCGCCAGAAAACTTGTGAGGCGCCGTGTGAATTCGGGCTTAGGGGATCGGGACGGGCACGACGCCGAGCGGCGCCAGTTTCGCCGCTCCCCCGTCCGGTGCCGAGAGGACCCAGATCCCCTTCTCGTGCACGGCGACGGAGTGCTCCCACTGGCAGGAGCGCTTGCCGTCCGTGGTGACGACGGTCCAGTCGTCGTCGAGGACGGCGGTGTCGATGCTGCCGCGGACCAGCATGGGCTCGATTGCAAGGCACAGCCCCGGGCGGATCTTCGGCCCGCGGTGGCTGGTGCGGTAGTTCAGCACGTCCGGAGCCATGTGCATCTCGGAGCCGATGCCGTGGCCCACATAGTCCTCCAGGATGCCCAGCGGCTTGCCGGGCGCGGCGGAGACGTAGTCGTCGACTGCGTTGCCGACATCGCCCACGAATTTGCCGGTGGCCAGGGCTGCGATGCCGCGCCACATGGCTTCCTCGGTGACCTCGGACAGGCGTACGTCCTCGGGATCGGCGGTGCCGACAATCACGGTCCGCGCCGAATCGGAGTGCCACCCATCCACGATCGCGCCGCCGTCGATCGAGATGATGTCGCCGTCCTGGAGCACCCGGCTGCCGGGGATGCCATGGACCACTTCTTCATTCACCGAGGTGCAGATCGTGGCCGGGAACCCGTGGTAGCCGAGGAAGTTGGACTTGGCGCCGGCGTCCTGGAGCACGGCGGCGAAGACCTCGTCCAGCCGGGCCGTGGTGACCCCCGGGGCCGCGGCGGCCACCGCTGCGTCCAGTGCCCGGCTCAGGACCAGCCCGGCCTCGTGCATCGTGCGCATCTGGGCGTTGGTCTTGTATTCAATGCGTGCCTGGCCGAATGCCATCTGTACCTCAGTGTTTTCTCTCGCGGTCCGGTGGCGCTTCAACCCGGGCCTCCACCATGGGTCATCAACCCAAGTCTTCAAACTCTATTCTCCCGCACCGGCGCAGCGGTCCGGAACGGCCTGCCCGCGGGCCCGCCCAACAGCGAAGGGCGCGTCCCGTACACGATGGTACGGAACGCGCCCTTCTGCACTGCGTCAGCTGCAGTGCGCAAGCGTGGATCAGGCGGCGTGGATCAGGCGGCCTGGGCCGACTTGATCGCTTCCATGACGCGCTCGGTGACTTCGTCGATGCCGCCGATGCCGTCCACCTGGGTCAGGATGCCGCGCTCGGCATACTTGGCCACGACGGGTTCGGTCTGCTCGTGGTACAGGTCCAGACGGTGACGGATAACGCCTTCGTTGTCGTCGCTGCGGCCAGTTTCCTTGGCACGGCCCAGGAGGCGGGTGACCAGCTCCTCGTCGTCCGCGGTGAGCTGGAGGACGACGTCGAGCTTCTGCTCGGCGCCGGCGAGGATCTCTTCGAGGTAATCCACCTGTGCGGTGGTGCGGGGGTAGCCGTCCAGCAGGAAGCCCGCCTCGACGTCGTCCTCGCTGAGACGGTCGCGCACCATCTTGTTGGTAACGCTGTCCGGGACGAAGTCGCCGGCGTCCATGTACGTCTTGGCTTCGACGCCGAGCGGAGTCTCACCCTTGACGTTGGCACGGAAGATGTCGCCGGTGGAGATCGCAACGACGCCGAGGCGCTCCGAAATGCGTTCCGCCTGCGTTCCCTTGCCGGAGCCGGGAGGTCCGATAATCAACATTCTCGTCATCGCAAAAGCCCTTCGTAGTGACGTTGCTGTAGTTGCGCATCAATCTGCTTCACGGTCTCCAGACCGACGCCCACCATGATCAGGATCGAGGTGCCGCCGAACGGGAAGTTCTGGTTCGCGTTGATCAGGACAAGTGCAACCAGCGGGATCAATGCCACGAAGCCGAGGTAGAAGGCTCCGGCCAGGGTGATCCGGGATAGGACGTACTGAAGATAGTCCGCGGTCGGCTTGCCGGCGCGGATGCCCGGAATGAAGCCACCGTACTTCTTCATGTTGTCCGAGACCTCTTCAGGGTTGAAAGTAATCGCAACATAGAAGTAGGTGAAAAACACAATCATGGCGAAATACAGTGCCATATAGATCGGGTGATCGCCCTTGGTGAGGTTGTTGTTGATCCACTCAACCCAGGGCTGCATCGGCTCGCCGGCCTTGGGCTGGTTGAACTGCGAGATCAGCCCCGGCAGGTACAGCATGGACGAGGCAAAGATGACAGGCACGACGCCGGCCATGTTCACCTTGATGGGGATGTACGTGCTGGTTCCGCCGACGGTGCGCCGGCCGATCATGCGCTTGGCGTACTGCACCGGGATCCGGCGCTGGGACTGCTCCACGAAGACCACGAGGGCCACGGTGAGCAGGCCGATAACCAGGACCAGGAAGAAGGTGCCGGGGCCCTGGGCCTTCCAGATCGCACCGAGCGAGCCCGGGAAGCCCGCCGCGATGGACGTGAAGATGAGCAGGGACATGCCGTTGCCGACGCCCTTCTCCGTCACGAGCTCGCCCATCCACATGATCAGGCCGGTGCCGGCTGTGAGTGTGATGACGATCAGGACCGTGGTGACGATGGAGCTGTCCGGAATGATGGGCAGCTGGCAGTTCGGCAGCAGCTGGCCGGACCGTGCCAGCGACACCAGTGTCGTGGCGTTGAGCAGGCCGAGCGCGATCGTGAGGTAGCGGGTGTACTGGGTCAGCTTCGACTGCCCGGATGCGCCCTCCTCATACAGCTGCTGGAAACGGGGAATGACCACCCGGAGCAGCTGGACGATGATGCTGGCGGTGATGTAGGGCATGATGCCCAGGGCAAAGATGGACACCTGCAGCAATGCACCGCCGCTGAACAGGTTGACGAGCTGGTAGATCCCGCCCGAGGTCTGACCGTTCTGCAAGCATTGCTGGACATTCTGGTAGCTCACACCAGGCGAGGGGATGAACGCACCCAAGCGGAAGATTGTGATGATTCCCAGCGTGAACAACAACTTGCGTCGCAGATCAGGCGTGCGAAAGGCCCGGCCAAATGCGCTAAGCAAGCGTCCTCCTGAGTAATAAGTAAAGTTGTGTGAGACAGGTCAAATAAACCCAACAACCGAGTCTAACGGGTGGATGGGTCCGGCGAACAATCGGCAGGGCGCGGAAAATGAAAAAAACTCCCGGCACCGGGGGCCTGAGCCCTTGGTGCCGGGAGTTTTCAACAACGGGCAACTGCCCCGCCGCCTCGTTAGAGGGCGGTGGTGCTTCCGCCTGCTGCGGCAATCTTTTCAGCGGCGCTGGCCGAGAATGCGTGGACGGTGACGTCAACCTTGACGGTGATGTCGCCGGTGCCCAGCACCTTGACGGGCTGGTTCTTGCGAACGGCACCCTTTTCGACCAGGTTCTCCACGGTGACTGCGCCACCTTCCGGGAACAGCTCGTTGAGCTTGTCCAGGTTTACAACCTGGTACTCAACCCGGAACGGGTTCTTGAAGCCGCGCAGCTTCGGCAGGCGCATGTGCAGCGGCAGCTGGCCGCCGGCAAAGCCAGCCTTGATCTGGTAGCGGGCCTTCGTGCCCTTGGTTCCGCGACCAGCGGTCTTACCCTTGGAACCTTCACCACGACCAACACGGGTCTTGGCGGTCTTGGCACCCGGGGCGGGACGCAGGTGGTGAACCTTCAGTGCGTTCTGCTTCTCAGCGGCGCCCTGTGCCTTTTCGGCGGTGTTCTTCTCTGCCATTTACTTCGCCTCCTCTACCTTTACCAGGTGCGGAACCGTGTTGAGCATCCCGACGGTCACGGCGTCGGCGGTGCGGACAACGGTGTGTCCGATCCGCTTCAGGCCGAGGGACCGAAGGGTGTCGCGCTGGTTCTGCTTGCCGCCAATGGCGGACTTGATCTGAGTGATCTCCAACTTTGCGTCGGAGACGAGCACGTTCTTAGCCATGACTCAGACACCTGCCTTCTGGTTCAGGAGAGCCTTCACCATTGCCGGCGGAGCGATCTCATCGAGCGGGAGGCCGCGGCGTGCTGCCACTGCTGCCGGCTCTTCGAGGCGCTTCAGCGCATCAACAGTCGCGTGAACGATGTTGATGGCGTTGGAGGAACCGAGCGACTTGGAGAGGATGTCGTGGATGCCCACGCACTCCAGTACTGCACGGACCGGGCCACCGGCGATAACACCGGTACCGGCGGAAGCCGGACGCAGCATGACGACGCCTGCGGCGGCCTCACCCTGAACGCGGTGCGGGATGGTGCTGCCGATGCGGGGAACGCGGAAGAAGGACTTCTTGGCCTCTTCAACGCCCTTCGCGATGGCGGCGGGAACTTCCTTGGCCTTGCCGTAGCCGACGCCGACCATGCCGTTGCCGTCACCGACGACGACGAGGGCGGTGAAGCTGAAGCGACGACCACCCTTGACGACCTTGGAAACGCGGTTGATGGTTACGACGCGCTCTACGAACTGGCTCTTCTCGGCCTCGCGGCCGCCGTCACGGCCACCACGGCCGCCACGGTCGCCACGGCCCTGGCCGCGGTCGCCACGCTCGCCACGACGGGCGCCACCACGGCGGTCGTCAGTGGTAGCAGGCGCAGCGGTCTCAGTTGCCGGAGCAGCTACAGCTTCAGTCACCTGAATGTCCTTTTCGTTATTTTCGGTCACAGTGCCAGCCCACCTTCACGTGCGCCGTCAGCGACGGCGGCGATCCGGCCGTGGTACTTGTTACCACCGCGGTCGAAGACAACTGCTTCGATACCGGCAGCCTTGGCACGCTCGGCGACCAGTTCGCCAACGCGCTTGGCCTTGGCGGTCTTGTCACCGTCGAATGCACGAAGGTCGGCTTCCAGTGTGGAGGCGCTTGCCACGGTCAGGCCCTTGGTGTCATCGACAACCTGGACGAATACGTGACGTGCGGAGCGGTTGACGACCAGACGCGGGCGTACAGCCGTACCGGAGATGCGCTTGCGGATACGAAGCTGGCGGCGGCTGCGCTGGGCAGACTTGCTCTTGTTCGTACGCTTCTTGTTAATTGCGATCGCCATGGTTACTTACCAGCCTTTCCGACCTTGCGGCGGATGACTTCGCCTGCGTAACGGATGCCCTTGCCCTTGTAGGGGTCCGGCTTCCGCAGCTTGCGAATGTTGGCAGCAACCTCGCCGACCTGCTGCTTGGAGATACCTGAAACAGAGAGCTTGGTCGGGGTCTCAACTGCAAAGGTGATGCCGTTCGGTGCCGAGACGTTAACCGGGTGGCTGTAGCCCAGAGCGAACTCCAGATCAGCTCCCTTGGCCTGGACGCGGTAACCAGTACCGACAATCTCAAGCTTCTTCTCGTAGCCTGCGGTGACACCCTGGATCATGTTGGCGATCAGGGTGCGGGTCAGGCCGTGCAGCGAACGTGAGGCGCGCTCGTCGTTCGGGCGGGCGACAGTCAGGGTGCCTTCTTCCAGGGAAACCTCGATCGGGCTGGCCACAGTGTGGCTCAGCTCGCCTTTGGAACCCTTGACGCTGACGACAGAGCCGTCAACCTTGACCTCAACGCCGGCAGGAACGGTGATGGGGAGACGTCCAATACGTGACATTATTCTCTTCCTTTCCCGTTACCAGACGTAAGCGAGGACTTCGCCGCCCACGCCCTTCTTGCCGGCCTGCTTGTCAGTCAAGAGGCCGGAAGAGGTGGACAGGATTGCGACACCCAGGCCACCGAGCACGTGCGGCAGGTTGGTGGACTTTGCGTAAACGCGCAGTCCCGGCTTGGAAATACGACGAACGCCAGCGATTGAACGCTCGCGGTTCGGACCGAACTTGAGCTCGAGGGTCAGCTTCTTGCCGACCTCAGCGTCTTCTTCTTTCCAGGAGGCGATGTAACCTTCAGCCTTCAGGATGTCGGCAACGCGTGCCTTGAGCTTGCTGTACGGCATGGTCACGGAATCGTGGTATGCCGAGTTAGCGTTGCGCAGACGCGTAAGCATGTCTGCGACGGGATCTGTCATTGTCATGTGGGCTCTTGCCCTTCCTCATAACGGTTTCCGCCGTGCCGGTTGTCCCGAACAGAGTTCGGGACCAGCGCGCGCGGACCTTTTACGTAGCTAGATTAGTCTTCGGTCTTGAACGGGAAGCCAAGCGCCTTGAGCAGCGCACGGCCTTCGTCGTCGGTCTTGGCAGTGGTCACGACGGTGATGTCCATGCCGCGTACGCGGTCGATGGAATCCTGGTCGATCTCGTGGAACATAACCTGCTCGGTCAGACCGAAGGTGTAGTTGCCGTTGCCATCGAACTGCTTGCCGCTGAGGCCACGGAAGTCGCGGATACGCGGCAGAGCCAGCGTGACCAGACGGTCCAGGAATTCCCACATGCGGTCCCCACGCAGAGTTGCGTGTGCACCGATCGGCATGCCTTCGCGCAGCTTGAACTGTGCGATCGACTTGCGGGCCTTGGTTACCTGCGGCTTCTGGCCGGTGATCAGGGTCAGATCGCGGACAGCGCCGTCGATCAGCTTGGAGTCCTTGGCGGCATCTCCAACACCCATGTTCACAACGACCTTGACCAGGCGGGGAACCTGGTTGACGTTCTGGTACTTGAATTCCTCAGTCAGCGAGTTCTTGATGGAATCGGCGTACTTGGTCTTCAGACGAGGAACGATCTTGCTTGCCGGAGTCTCGAGAGTCTCAGTCATTAGATGTCCTTCCCTGAGCTCTTGGCCACGCGGACGCGCACTTCGCGCTTCACGCCATCGCGCTCAACGGTCTCGGTGCGGAAACCGACGCGGGTGGGCTTCTTGGTGGACGGGTCAACCAGAGCCACGTTGGAGATGTGGATCGAAGCCTCGACGACCTCGATGCCACCGGTCTTGGTGCCGCGCTGCGACTGACCGACCTTGGTGTGCTTGGTTACGCGGTTAATGCCTTCAACCAACACGCGGTTGGTCTCCGGGAATACGCGCAGAACCTTGCCCTGCTTGCCTTTGTCGCCGCCGCGCTCAGCCTTGGCGCCAGTGATGACCTGAACGAGGTCACCCTTTTTGATCTTAGCCATGGACTAGAGCACCTCCGGAGCCAGAGAAACGATCTTCATGAACTTCTTGTCACGAAGTTCACGACCAACCGGTCCGAAGATACGGGTACCGCGGGGGTCACCGTCGTTCTTCAGGATGACGGCTGCGTTCTCGTCAAACTTGATGTAGGAACCATCCGCACGGCGGCGTTCCTTCTTGGTACGGACGATGACAGCCTTGACGACGTCGCCCTTCTTTACGTTGCCGCCCGGAATTGCGTCCTTGACGGTAGCGACGATTACGTCGCCAATGCCTGCGTAGCGACGGCCAGATCCACCGAGAACGCGAATGGTAAGGATTTCCTTAGCACCCGTGTTGTCGGCGACCTTGAGTCGCGACTCCTGCTGAATCACTATTTACTCCTTGCGTCGCGCTGGTTCTCAGACCGAAAATCTTCCTACGGAATGAGCCTTGCGGAACGGTTGATCGGGGTGTCTCTTGACCTGCCTGGATTTTGCCAGACCAGGCCTAAACGCCCGTGCCAAAAACATTTGCTTCCCAGACGGTTCCCGACGAGTCGGGGCGCGAGGGGGCACTATGCCGTGGCACGATTGTTTACGAGGTTGATGACGGCGCGCTAAAGGCGCCATACAAACTCAAAATCTTAGCACGTTTTGGGCGTATCCCCATATCACAGCCCTGGCGCCAGCACACGCCAGCCCACGCTCCCGACGGCGTCCGGGCAGCACAGCTCGGCACGCTCCCGACGCCGGCGTCACGACAGCCCCCTACAGCGGCCGCAGGCAACGCAGAAGCCCCCGCTCCCCCAAAGGGGAACGAGGGCTTCTGCTGTATCACCAGGCAGCTAAGTGCAGGTGTTACTTGGCCTTCTCGAGGATCTCGACCAGACGCCACCGCTTGGTAGCGGAGAGCGGGCGGGTCTCGGCGAGGAGCACCAGGTCGCCGATGCCGGCGCTGTTCTCTTCGTCGTGTGCCTTGATCTTGGCGTTGCGGCGGATGACCTTGCCGTAGAGGGCGTGCTTCACGCGGTCTTCGACCTGGACAGTGATGGTCTTTTCCATCTTGTCCGAGACGACGTAGCCGCGCTTCGTCTTACGGTAACCGCGCTCGTCAGCCTTGGCTGCGTCGGAAACAGTTTCCGTCACGTTCTCGTCCTTTTCACTCACTTGGCATCCTCCTCGGATTCAACCGTTTCAGCCTTGTCGGCCTTCTTGGTTGCAGCCTTCTTGGACTTCTTCTCTTCCTTGGCTTCCACAACCGGGGCGGCAACCTCGGCACGAATGCCCAGCTCGCGCTCACGGAGAACGGTGTAGATGCGGGCGATGTCCTTCTTTACCGCGCGCAGACGACCGTGGTTCTCCAGCTGACCGGTGGCGGACTGGAAACGCAGGTTGAACAGCTCTTCCTTGGCCTTGCGGAGTTCTTCAACGAGACGCTCGTTGTCGAAACCGTCCAGCTGTGCGGATGCAAGTTCCTTGGATCCTACTGCCATTTCTACTCACCACCTTCGCGACGCACAATGCGTGCCTTCAACGGCAGCTTGTGGATTGCCAGGCGCAGGGCCTCGCGAGCTACCTCTTCACTGACACCGGAGAGTTCGAAGAGAACCCGGCCCGGCTTGACGTTTGAGACCCACCATTCCGGAGAACCCTTACCGGAACCCATGCGGGTTTCGGCCGGCTTCTTCGTCAGCGGACGGTCCGGGTAAATGTTGATCCAGACCTTTCCGCCACGCTTGATGTGGCGAGTCATCGCGATACGGGCGGACTCGATCTGACGGTTCGTGACGTAGGCCGGGCTCAGAGCCTGGATGCCCCACTCACCGAAGGAGACCTGGGTACCGCCCGTAGCAGCGCCGGAACGACCCGGGTGGTGCTGCTTACGGTGCTTTACTCGACGTGGGATAAGCATTTAAGCCTGTCCTCCTTCTACTGCCGGTGCAGCTGCTGCTTCGACAGCCGGAGCTTCGGCGGCAGGTGCTGCCTCAGCTGCGGGGCGGTCGGGACGACGGCGGCGGTCACCACGGTCGGCGCCACCCGGGCGGCCCGGGCGGTCGCCGGCACGGCCACGGGACGGAGCAGCAGCTGCCTGCTGAGCCAGTTCCTTGGCAGTGACGTCGCCCTTGTAGATCCAGACCTTCACGCCGATGCGGCCGAAGGTGGTCTTGGCCTCGTAGAAGCCGTAGTCGATGTTCGCACGCAGGGTGTGCAGGGGCACACGGCCTTCGCGGTAGAACTCCGAGCGGGACATTTCTGCGCCGCCCAGTCGACCCGAGCAAGCGATCCGGATGCCCTTGGCACCGGCACGCTGTGCGGACTGCATGGCCTTCTTCATCGCACGGCGGAAAGCCACGCGGGAAGTCAGCTGCTCTGCAACGCCCTGGGCAACAAGCTGGGCTTCCATCTCGGGGTTCTTGACCTCGAGGATGTTCAGCTGTACCTGCTTGCCCGTGAGCTTCTCAAGCTCGCCGCGGATGCGGTCTGCTTCAGCGCCGCGGCGGCCGATGACGATGCCCGGACGTGCCGTGTGGATATCCACGCGGACGCGGTCGCGGGTGCGCTCGATTTCGACCTTGGCGATACCGGCGCGCTCCATGCCCGTGGACATGAGCTGGCGGATACGGATGTCTTCGCGAACGAAGTCCTTGTACCGCTGGCCGGCCTTGGTGCTGTCAGCAAACCAGTGCGATACGTGATCGGTGGTGATGCCGAGTCGGAACCCGTGCGGGTTAACTTTCTGTCCCACTTAGCGAGCCTCCTCTTTCTCCGGGGTAGCGACTACCACGGTGATGTGGCTCGTGCGCTTCTTGATCTGAAATGCACGACCCTGGGCTCGCGGCTGGAACCGCTTCATGGTCGGGCCTTCATCAACAAACGCTTCGCTGATGATGAGGTCACCTTCGTCAAACGCCACGCCGTCGCGGTCCGCGAGGACCCGGGCGTTGGAGATTGCCGACTGAACTACCTTGAATACCGGCTCCGAAGCTGCCTGGGGGGCAAACTTCAGAATTGCCAGAGCCTCATTCGCTTGCTTACCACGAACAAGGTTGACGACGCGCCGGGCCTTCATAGGCGTTACGCGGATGTGACGCGCAATTGCCTTGGCTTCCATTGCTTTCCTTCTCTCGTCTTTGACGTAAGTGCAGGCGCCTAGCGGCGCTTGCCCTTACGGTCGTCCTTGACATGGCCGCGGAATGTCCGCGTGGGAGCGAATTCGCCGAGCTTGTGCCCGACCATCGACTCAGTGACAAACACGGGGATGTGCTTGCGTCCGTCGTGTACGGCGATCGTGTGGCCGAGCATGTCGGGGACGATCATCGAACGGCGGGACCAGGTCTTGATGACGTTCTTGGTGCCCTTTTCGTTTTCCCTGGCTACCTTTACAAAGAGGTGCTGGTCAACGAAAGGACCTTTTTTCAGGCTGCGTGGCATGTGTCCAGGCTCCTATCGCTTGTTCTTGCCAGTACGACGGCGACGAACAATAAGCTTGTCGCTCTCTTTGTTGGGACGGCGGGTGCGGCCTTCGCGCTTACCGTTCGGGTTGACGGGGTGACGTCCACCGGACGTCTTACCCTCGCCACCACCGTGGGGGTGGTCAACCGGGTTCATCGCGACACCACGGACAGTCGGGCGAACGCCCTTCCAGCGCATACGGCCGGCCTTGCCCCAGTTGATGTTCGACTGCTCGGCGTTGCCGACCTCGCCGATCGTTGCGCGGCAGCGCACGTCAACGTTGCGGATTTCGCCGGAAGGCAGACGCAGCTGGGCGAAACGGCCTTCCTTTGCAACGAGCTGGATCGATGCGCCGGCGGAGCGGCCCATCTTGGCGCCGCCACCCGGACGCAGTTCGACTGCGTGGATTACGGTACCGACCGGGATGTTGCGCAGCGGAAGGTTGTTGCCGGGCTTGATGTCAGCGTCGGCGCCGGCCTCTACGAAGTCGCCCTGGGACAGCTTGTTCGGGGCGATGATGTAACGCTTGGTGCCATCAACGTAGTGCAGGAGGGCGATCCGAGCCGTGCGGTTCGGGTCGTACTCGATTTCGGCAACGCGGGCGTTGACGCCGTCCTTGTCGTGGCGACGGAAGTCGATCAGACGGTACTGGCGCTTGTGTCCACCACCCTTGTGACGGGTCGTGATCTTACCGGAGTTGTTACGGCCACCCTTTTTCGGGAGGGGACGTACCAACGACTTTTCCGGCGTCGACCGCGTGATTTCAGTGAAGTCCGCTACGCTCGAGCCACGACGGCCCGGGGTAGTCGGCTTGTATTTACGGATTCCCATAATTTATTTCCTCGTTAAAGTGGTCTCCGCTATGAAAGCGGACCGCCGAAGATGTCGATAGTGCCTTCTTTGAGGCTCACAATGGCACGCTTGGTGTTCTTGCGGGTGCCCCAGCCGAATTTGGTGCGCTTGCGCTTACCGGCACGGTTGATGGTGTTGATCGATTCGACCTTGACGGAGAAAATCTTCTCCACGGCCAGCTTGATCTCGGTCTTGTTCGAGCGGGGGTCCACCAGGAAGGTGTACTTGCCCTCATCGATCAGGCCGTAGCTCTTTTCCGAGACAACGGGTGCAAGCACGACGTCGCGCGGGTCTTTGATGGTGGCTGCACTCACTTGGCATCCTCCTCGTTCTTTGCAGCCTTGTCAGCAACGAATGCTTCGTAGGCAGCCTTGGTGAAGACTACGTCGTCGGAAACGAGAACGTCGTAGGTGTTCAGCTGGTCTGCGTACAGAACGTGAACTTCCTCGAGGTTGCGCACGGACAGTGCAGCAACATCGTTGGCGCGCTCAATGACAACGAGCAGGTTCTTGCGCTCGGAAACTCCGCGCAGGGTTGCCAGGGCTTCCTTGGAGGACGGCTTGGAACCGGCAACCAGGTCAGCAATGACGTGGACGCGGCCGTTGCGGGCGCGGTCCGAGAGTGCGCCGCGCAGTGCAGCAGCAATCATCTTCTTGGGGGTGCGCTGGCTGTAGTCACGCGGCGTGGGGCCGTGGACAACGCCACCACCGGTCATGTGAGGAGCACGGATGGAACCCTGACGGGCGCGGCCGGTGCCCTTCTGCTTGAACGGCTTGCGACCTGCACCGGAAACTTCGGCGCGGGTCTTGGTCTTGTGGGTACCCTGGCGAGCAGCAGCGAGCTGGGCAACGACAACCTGGTGCAGCAGCGGCACGTTGGTCTGTACGTCGAAGATCTCTGCAGGCAGGTCAACCTTGACAGTGCTAGTCATTGAACTAGGCTCCCTTCACGGCGGTGCGTACGAGTACGACCTGGCCGCGGGCGCCGGGGACGGCGCCCTTGATCAGGAGCAGCGACTTCTCGACGTCAACCGCGTGGACCGTGAGGTTCAGCGTGGTGTGACGAACGGCGCCCATGCGGCCGGCCATTTTCATGCCCTTGAAGACGCGGCTCGGGGTGGATGCGCCACCGATTGAACCGGGCTTACGGTGGTTCTTGTGGGCACCGTGGGAAGCTCCAACGCCGTGGAAGCCGTGACGCTTCATAACACCGGCGAAGCCCTTACCCTTGGTGGTGCCAACGACGTCGATCTTCTGGCCGGCTTCGAAGAGCTCTACGGAGAGCTCCTGGCCCAGCTCGTAAGAAGCAGCATCTGCAGTGCGCAGTTCTACGACGTGGCGGCGAGGCGTGACGCCTGCCTTTTCAAAGTGACCAGCCAGCGGCTTGGTGACCTTGCGGGAATCGATCTGGCCGTAGCCGATCTGAACGGCGACATAGCCATCAGTTTCTGCATTGCGCAGCTGCGTGATGACGTTCGAGTCAGCCTGGACCACAGTGACGGGGATGAGCTTGTTGTTCTCGTCCCAGACCTGGGTCATGCCGAGCTTCGTGCCCAGCAGGCCCTTTACGTTACGGGTTGCGGTCATAGTCTCTCAGCACCTCCCTACAGCTTGATTTCGATGTTCACGTCGGCCGGCAGGTCGAGACGCATGAGCGAATCAACAGCCTTGGGCGTGGGATCGATGATGTCGATAAGACGCTTGTGCGTGCGCATTTCAAAGTGCTCGCGGCTGTCCTTGTACTTGTGCGGAGAGCGAATAACGCAGTACACGTTCTTCTCCGTCGGCAGCGGCACGGGGCCAACTACAGTTGCGCCTGCGCGCGTGACCGTCTCAACGATCTTCCGTGCTGAAACGTCAATGACCTCGTGGTCGTATGACTTCAGCCGGATGCGGATTTTTTGTCCCGCCATGTCGCCTGACTCTCTTTCAGTCTGTGCTTCCCCTGATTAGGGCTGCCCTGTTCACTTACTAGTTGTATGGCTGCCGAAGCATTTGAAGTCGTAACTACCATCCGCCGCACAAGCTGAATCCGGAAGAATCCGGGTTCCTCAACCTGCCGACGTAACCGACCCCCGCGGTCGGGCGTGTCGTACGTTTTCACACATACGCGTCCGCAATTCCATGGGGAGTGGGTTATGTTTGGTCTCTCACTTGGACCCTGGCACCCGGCATTATCCGGATCGGGACGCGAAAGAGCGCTTGAACAACTCATCTAGTATGCCGGAATTTGCGGGCAGAAGCGAATCAGCCCTCTGCACAGCAGTGCAATCACTGGACTGCAATCGCTGGAGTGCAATCACAGCAGGGTAGCCATTGTCCTGAATCCCCGTCGAATGGATGATGGGGGCATGACTGTGCAGGATGCTGTAGCAGTTCAGGCCCTCGCTGCCCGGCTGAGCCCCGGATTCACCCTGGGAGTCGCCTCCGCGGCTTTCCAGATCGAGGGGAGCCTCGCGGCCGGCGGCCGCGGGCCCTCCGGCTGGGACGCGTTCGCCGAAAAGCCCGGCAACATCCTGAACGGGCACTCCCCCGCCGTCGCCTGCGACCACTACAACCGCGCGGCGGAAGACATCGCGCTCATGCGCGAGCTCGGGATCGATTCCTACCGTTTCTCGATCTCGTGGCCGCGGGTCCAGCCTGAGGGCACCGGCCGCTTCAATGCGGCGGGACTGGACTTCTACGACCGCCTGATCGACCGGCTGCTCGCCGCCGGCATATCGCCCATGGCCACCCTCTACCACTGGGATACGCCGCTCCCCCTCGAGCACCGCGGGGGCTGGATGAACCGTTCGACGGCGGAACGGTTTGCCGAGTACAGTGCGGCTGCCGGCAAACGGTTCGGTGATCGCGTGGCGCAGTGGGTGACGCTGAACGAGCCCGCCTCGGTCACCCTCAACGGCTACGCACTGGACGTCCACGCGCCCGGCCATGGCCTGCTCTTCGATGCCCTGCCGTCGGTGCGCCATCAGCTCCTGGGTCACGGCCTGGCGGTGCAGGCGCTGCGGGCGGAGGGCGTCTCCGGCGCCGTCGGCGTCACGAACCTGCATTCCCCGGTCCGGCCGGCGTCCGGCTCGCTAACCGACAGGTTGCTGGCCAAGGTGTTCGACCTCGTGCTGAACCGGCTCTACGCGGACCCGATCCTCCTGGGCCGTTTTCCCCGACCGCCGCTGATCGCCCGGCCGTGGTTTCGTTCACTGGGGAGGATCACCGACGCGGATCTGGCCACGATCCACCAGCCGCTGGATTTCTACGGCCTGAACTACTACTACCCCGTAAAGGTGGCTACGGGGCGCGGCGTCGACAGCCCCTCCGGAACCGCGGAGGCGATGCTGAAAGTGCCGTTCCACCTCGCCGCGTTCCCGGAGTACGAACTCACGGGATTCGGCTGGCCGGTCGCTCCTGACCATCTGGGGATCCTGCTCCGGGAGCTGAAGGACAGGTACGGCGAGTCGCTGCCACCGCTCTATATCACCGAGAGCGGGGCGAGCTTCCCCGAACCGGACCACGTCACCGGCCCCATCCCCGACGCCGGCCGGATCAGCTACCTCGCCGCACACCTCGGCCAGGCGGTGGAGGCCACTTCCCCCGGGGGTGTGGCCCACGACGTCCATCTGCTCGGCTACTACGTCTGGACGCTCATGGACAACTTTGAATGGGCGGCCGGCTACTCCCAGCGCTTCGGCCTGGTGCATGTGGATTTCACCACCCTCCAGCGAACGCCGAAAGACTCGTACTACTGGTACCAGGCCCTCGCCCGGGCCCGACGGACCTGAGTCCCGTCCGGGTCGGGGCTACTGGTCGCGGTTTGCCCGGTTGATGCGCTTGGCGCGGTCGATCTCCTGGCGGAAGTGCTTCTTCGCCCAGAAGAACGCGACGACAACGGCGACGACGATCAGCAGAAAAATGAACCAGCCCATGGTGAGCTCCTTTCCCTTCCTGCAAAGGTATCAGGAACTTAAAAGGAACAGCCCCGCTGCAAGTGCAACGGGGCTGTTCCCGGTCCTCTGTTCAGCTGCCAGACGGCTGGCTGATCAGTGGTCAAGCATCAGATCAGCAAGTAATTACTTGACGATCTTGGTGACGCGTCCTGAACCAACGGTGCGGCCGCCTTCGCGGATAGCGAAGCCGAGGCCCTCTTCCATTGCGATCGGCTGGATGAGCGCAACGGTCATCTCAGTGTTGTCGCCAGGCATAACCATTTCCGTGCCTTCCGGCAGGGTGATAACGCCGGTTACGTCCGTGGTGCGGAAGTAGAACTGCGGGCGGTAGTTGGAGTAGAACGGGTTGTGACGTCCGCCTTCGTCCTTGGAGAGGATGTAGACGTTAGCCTCGAAGTCGGTGTGCGGGGTAATGGAACCCGGCTTGACGACAACCTGGCCACGCTCGACATCGTCGCGCTTCAGACCGCGGAGCAGGAGGCCACAGTTCTCGCCGGCCCATGCTTCGTCGAGCTGCTTGTGGAACATCTCGATACCGGTAACCGTGGTCTTCTGGACCGGGCGGATGCCGACGATCTCGACCTCGGAGTTGATCGCGAGGGTTCCACGCTCGGCGCGGCCCGTAACAACGGTGCCACGGCCGGTGATCGTGAAGACGTCTTCGATCGGCATCAGGAAGGGCTTGTCACGGTCGCGTACGGGGTCCGGAACCGAGTTGTCGACAGCTTCCATGAGGTCCTCGATGGACTTGACCCACTCCGGGTCGCCTTCCAGAGCCTTCAGGCCCGAAACGCGGATGACCGGAGCTTCGTCGCCATCGAAGCCCTGCGAGCTGAGCAGCTCGCGAACTTCCATTTCGACGAGGTCGAGGAGTTCCTCGTCATCGACCATGTCAGCCTTGTTCAGCGCGACCAGCAGGTAGGGAACGCCAACCTGGCGGGCGAGCAGAACGTGCTCGCGGGTCTGAGCCATCGGGCCGTCAGTGGCGGCAACCACGAGGATTGCACCGTCCATCTGAGCAGCGCCGGTGATCATGTTCTTGATGTAGTCAGCGTGACCCGGAGCGTCTACGTGTGCGTAGTGGCGCTTCTCGGTCTGGTACTCAACGTGGGAGATGTTGATGGTAATGCCGCGCTGACGCTCTTCGGGAGCAGAGTCAATCGACGCGAAGTCACGCTTCTCGTTGAGAGTCGGGTACTTGTCGTACAGCACCTTGGAAATGGCGGCCGTCAGCGTCGTCTTACCGTGGTCAACGTGACCAATGGTACCGATGTTAACGTGCGGCTTAGTCCGCTCGAACTTTGCCTTTGCCACAGGTTCCTCCTAGAACGTTTTCAAATGACTTACCCTTCGGCCGCGCTTGTCGCGGCAGAAACTCCAGTAAGTCTACTTGGGGGGCTTTGGATTGGTGAAATTGCAGATTCAGGTACTAATGCTAGTGCCTAGAGCCTGTTCGTGCAGGCGGCCGGACTTCGGTCTGGACAGGAGCCCGGCCACTTGCACCAGATGAATCTCCGTTGGCGGAGACGCATCCGAGTTTTTGTTGCTGCGAAGCGTCCTAGGGACTACTCGCCGCGGTTCTTCTGGATGATCTCGTCGGCAACTGCCTTCGGGACCTCGGCGTAGCTGTTGAACGTCATGGAGTACACAGCGCGGCCCTGGGTCTTCGAGCGCAGGTCACCGATGTAGCCGAACATGCCGGACAGCGGGACGTGCGCGCGAATAACCTTGACGCCCTGGGCATCTTCCATGGACTGCATCTGGCCACGGCGGGAGTTGAGGTCACCGATAACTTCACCCATGTATTCCTCAGGGGTGCGGACCTCGACATCCATCAGCGGTTCGAGCAGAACAGGGTTCGCCTTGCGTGCGGCTTCCTTGAAAGCCATACGGCCGGCGATCTTGAACGCCATTTCCGAGGAGTCAACATCGTGGTAAGCGCCGTCAATCAGCGTCGCCTTGATGCCGACAACCGGGTAACCGGCCAGGACGCCGTCGTTCAGCGCATCCTGGATGCCGGCGTCGACCGACGGGATGTACTCGCGCGGAACGCGGCCACCGGTGACCTTGTTCTCGAACTCGTACAGCTCGCCTTCCGCAGTGTCCAGCGGCTCGATCGCGATCTGGATCTTTGCGAACTGGCCGGAACCACCGGTCTGCTTCTTGTGCGTGTAGTCGTGACGCTCTACAGCACGCTTGATGGTTTCGCGGTAAGCAACCTGCGGCTTGCCAACGTTTGCCTCGACCTTGAATTCGCGGCGCATGCGGTCCACCAGGATGTCCAGGTGGAGCTCGCCCATGCCGGCGATGATGGTCTGGCCGGTGTCTTCGTTGAGGGAGACCTGGAAGGTCGGGTCCTCAGCGGAGAGCTTCTGGATGGCCGTGGAGAGCTTCTCCTGGTCACCCTTCGTGTTCGGCTCGATCGCAACCGAGATCACGGGCTCCGGGAAGCTCATGGACTCGAGGACAATCTGGTTGGCCGGATCGCACAGGGTGTCACCCGTGGTGGTGTCCTTCAGGCCGATCGCTGCGTAGATGTGGCCGGCGGTAGCGCCCTCGACGGGCATTTCCTTGTTGGCGTGCATCTGGAACAGCTTGCCGATGCGCTCCTTCTTGCCCTTGGTGGAGTTGACCACCTGCGAGCCTGCTTCCACGTGACCGGAGTACACGCGGATGAAGGTGAGCTGGCCGAAGAAGGGGTGCGCGGCGATCTTGAAGGCCAGTGCGGAGAAGGGCTCTTCAGAGGAGGGCTTACGGGTAAGTTCCTTCTCTTCGTCGCGGGGATCGTGACCGATCATCGGCGGGACGTCGAGCGGGTTCGGCAGGTAGTCCACAACTGCGTCGAGCATCGGCTGGACGCCGCGGTTCTTGAAGGCGGAACCGCAGAAGACCGGGTACAGCTCAGAGTTGATCGTCATCTTGCGGATGCCGGCCTTGAGCTCATCGATGCTGATCTCTTCGCCCTCGAGGTACTTCTCCATGAGTTCCTCGGAGGCCTCGGCAACAGTCTCAACGAGAGTTGCGCGGTACTCTTCGGCCTTCGCCTGGAGGTCAGCCGGGATCTCGCGGATCTCGTACTTCGCACCCATGGTGACGTCACCCTTGGCGTCGCCGGGCCAGACCAGCGCGCGCATGTAGAGAAGGTCGACGACGCCGATGAAGTCGTTCTCGGCGCCGATCGGCAGCTGCATGACGAGCGGCTTGGCACCGAGGCGGCTGATGATGGTGTCGACGGTGAAGTAGAAGTCAGCGCCGAGCTTGTCCATCTTGTTGACGAAGCAGATACGCGGAACGTTGTACTTGTCGGCCTGGCGCCAAACAGTCTCGGACTGCGGCTCCACGCCTTCCTTGCCGTCGAACACGGCGACTGCGCCGTCGAGGACGCGCAGGGAGCGCTCAACCTCGACCGTGAAGTCAACGTGGCCGGGGGTGTCGATGATGTTGATCTGGTTGTTTTCCCAGAAGCAGGTCACGGCGGCAGACGTGATGGTGATGCCGCGTTCCTTTTCCTGTTCCATCCAGTCAGTCGTCGAAGCGCCGTCGTGCGTTTCGCCGATCTTGTGGTTCACACCCGTGTAGAACAGGATGCGCTCGGTAGTAGTGGTCTTGCCGGCATCGATGTGGGCCATGATGCCGATGTTGCGGACCTTGCTAAGGTCGGTAAGCACGTCCTGTGCCACGGTGTCTCCCTTTCGGATGGACTGCACGTTCGCCGCCGGCTCAGTCGAGCCGGCGGCGTCCGGGAAGTATTACCAGCGGTAGTGTGCGAAGGCCTTGTTGGACTCGGCCATCTTGTGGGTGTCTTCGCGACGCTTCACAGCGGCACCGAGACCGTTCGAGGCATCCAGGATTTCGTTCTGGAGGCGCTCGGTCATGGTCTTTTCGCGGCGGGCCTTGGAGTAGCCAACCAGCCAGCGGAGGGCGAGAGCCGTGGAACGGCCCGGCTTGACCTCAACGGGAACCTGGTAGGTGGCGCCACCAACGCGGCGGGAGCGGACCTCAAGGGAAGGCTTGACGTTCTCCATGGCCTTCTTGAGGGCTGCAACGGGGTCGCCGCCGGACTTGGCGCGAGCACCCTCGAGTGCACCGTAAACGATGCGCTCTGCGGTGGACTTCTTGCCGTCAACCAGCACCTTGTTGATGAGCTGGGTGACCAGCGGGGAGCCGTAAACGGGATCTAGAACTAGCGGCCGCTTGGGGGCCGGACCCTTGCGAGGCATATTACTTCTTCTCCATCTTTGCGCCGTAGCGGCTGCGAGCCTGCTTACGGTTCTTGACACCCTGGGTATCGAGGGCGCCACGGACGATCTTGTAGCGGACACCCGGAAGGTCCTTCACGCGGCCGCCGCGGACGAGCACAATGGAGTGCTCCTGCAGGTTGTGGCCTACACCGGGGATGTATGCGGTGACTTCAATGCCGCCGTTGAGGCGCACGCGAGCAACCTTACGCAGAGCCGAGTTCGGCTTCTTCGGGGTCGTCGTGTAGACGCGGGTGCAAACACCGCGGCGCATCGGGCTGCCGTTAAGCGCGGGAGCCTTGGTCTTTTTGACCTTAGGCGTGCGGCCCTTGCGGACCAGCTGGTTAATCGTAGGCACTCTCGTGTTCTCCGTTTTATCCGGAGCGGCCGTTCGCGGCCGCTCTCTTGTCGCTGCGCCTCGCCGCCCGAGCTTTGAAGTTCTCTCCAGAGCAGCTGAGGCGAAGCCTTAATAGTCGGACCGCACGCCGGGGTCCTAGGACTTTCGATCCGAATTGCCCCTAGGCATGCGAAAATGTGGCATACGTTGCACAAGAACCCTGCAAACCGGAAACGTCGTCCTGGTTGAACCTTTCAGCTACTGGCTGTCCAACTCAAACCGGCGCACTCATCCACTGCCACAATAACAATTAGTCTCAAGTCTAACACGGACGGGTCCCAGCCCTTAATCGGCGGGGAATCCCGTCCATTGCTGAGGTGCGGCCCTTTTGGAGGGTCTAAAGGGCCTTTGCTCAGCAATCGATCGTTAAACGGGGATGGTCCCCCACCTTGCGGTGCGGGACCATCCCTTGGTCAGGCTCTGAACAGGCCGTCAGGGCAGGGCGGCCGGGTCCCTACGTGGCGCGGAACGCGACACGAAAGGGCCCGCCCTGCCCGTTAGCGGAAGTCGCTGCCGAGATCGTAGTCATCCAGCGGGATGGCGTGGAACTCGGGAGCTCCGTCGCCGCCCAGCGTGTCATAGGAGAAGTCACTGAATGCGCTGGGGCCGGTGAACAGGTTGGCCTTTGCTTCTTCAGTGGGTTCCACGGTGACCTCGGTGTAGCGCGGGAGACCCGTGCCGGCCGGGATGAGCTTACCGATGATGACGTTTTCCTTGAGGCCGAGCAGCGGATCGCTCTTGCCTTCCATGGCCGCCTGCGTCAGGACGCGGGTGGTCTCCTGGAAGGAAGCTGCGGACAGCCAAGACTCGGTCGCCAGGGACGCCTTCGTGATACCCATGAGCTCGGGACGGCCGGAGGCCGGCGTCTTGCCCTCGGACACAACGCGGCGGTTGGCATCTTCGAAGCGGCTGCGTTCGGCGAGCTCGCCGGGCAGCAGATCCGATTCGCCGGACTCGATGACCGTGACGCGGCGCAGCATCTGGCGGACGATAACCTCGACGTGCTTGTCGTGGATACCGATGCCCTGGCTGCGGTAGACGCCCTGGACTTCGTCCACCAGGAACTTCTGCGCGGCACGGGGACCCATAATGCGCAGCACCTGCTTCGGGTCGACCGGGCCGTTGATGAGCTTCTGGCCGACGCTGACGTGATCGCCGTCTTCGATGAGAAGACGTGAACGGCGCAGCACCGGGTAAGCGATCTCTTCGGACCCGTCATCGGGGGTGATGACCAGGCGCATCTGGCGCTCGGACTCTTCGATGGTGATGCGGCCGGCTGCTTCAGCAATCGGTGCGACACCCTTCGGAGTACGGGCTTCGAAGAGCTCCTGGATACGGGGCAGACCCTGGGTGATGTCGTCGCCGCCGCTGGCGGAAACAGCACCACCGGTGTGGAACGTACGCATGGTCAGCTGGGTGCCCGGCTCACCGATGGACTGCGCGGCAATGATGCCCACGGCCTCACCGATGTCGACGGTCTTGCCAGTGGCCAGCGAACGGCCGTAGCACAGGGCGCAGGTGCCGACGCTGGACTCACAGGTGAGTACGGAGCGGACCTTGACCTCGGTGATGCCGGCTGCGAACAGTTCGGCAATGACGACGTCGCCGCAGTCGGTGCCTCCCGCTGCCAGGACCTTGCCCTTGGAGTCGACGACGTCGACGGCCAGGGTGCGGGCGTAGGCGCTGTTCTCGACGTTCTCGTCCAGGACGAGGACGCCATTGGCGTCGGCCACCGCGATGGCGGTCATCAGGCCGCGCTCGGTGCCGCAGTCCTCTTCGCGGACAATGACGTCCTGCGAAACGTCCACCAGACGACGGGTCAGGTAACCCGAGTTGGCGGTACGCAGGGCGGTGTCAGCCAGACCCTTACGGGCACCGTGCGTGGCGATGAAGTATTCCAGCACCGAGAGGCCCTCGCGGTAGGAGGACTTGATCGGACGCGGGATGATTTCACCCTTAGGGTTGGCCACCAGGCCACGGATACCCGCGATCTGGCGGACCTGCATCCAGTTACCACGTGCGCCGGAGGACACCATGCGGTTGATGGTGTTCATCGGGGACAGGCTGTCACGCATCGCCTGGGCGATCTCGTTGGTTGCCTTGTTCCAGATCTCGATCAGTTCCTGGCGACGCTCGTCGTCGTCGATCAGGCCCTTGTCGTACTGGCCCTGGATCTTGGCGGCCATGGTCTCGTAACCGGCGAGGATCCGCGGCTTGTCCGTGGGCACCTCGATGTCGGAGATGGCGACGGTGACGCCGGACCGGGTGGCCCAGTAGAAACCGGCATCCTTCAGGTTGTCCAGCGTTGCCGCCGTGATCACCTTCGGGTAGCGCTCGGCGAGGTCGTTGACGATCGTGGACAGCTCGCCCTTGTCGGCAACGTTCTCAACCCACGGGTAGTCCGCGGGCAGCGTCTGGTTGAAGATGACCTGGCCGAGGGAGGTCTCGACCAATGTGGTCTGACCGGGCTCCCAGCCCTCCGGGGCTTCCCAGCCGGCGTAGGGCACGAAGCCCTCGAGGCGGATCTTGACCTTGGAGTTCAGGTGCAGCTCGTGGAGGTCGTAGGCCATGATGGCTTCCGCGACGGAGGAGAAGATCCGGCCTTCGCCAGCTGAACCGACACGCTTGGTGGTCAGGTGGTAGAGACCGATGATCATATCCTGCGACGGCAGGGTCACCGGGCGGCCGTCGGACGGCTTCAGGATGTTGTTCGAGGACAGCATCAGGATGCGGGCCTCGGCCTGGGCCTCGGGGCTCAGCGGCAGGTGAACTGCCATCTGGTCGCCGTCGAAGTCGGCGTTGAAGGCGCCACAAACCAGCGGGTGCAGCTGGATTGCCTTGCCTTCAACGAGCTGCGGCTCGAACGCCTGGATGCCGAGACGGTGCAGGGTGGGTGCACGGTTCAGCAGCACGGGGTGCTCGGTGATGATCTCTTCGAGGACGTCCCAGACCTGCGGACGGTAACGCTCCACCATGCGCTTGGCCGACTTGATGTTCTGGGCGTGGTTGAGGTCAACCAGGCGCTTCATCACGAACGGCTTGAAGAGCTCCAGCGCCATCTGCTTCGGCAGACCACACTGGTGCAGCTTCAGCTGCGGGCCGACGACGATGACCGAACGGCCGGAGTAGTCCACGCGCTTGCCGAGGAGGTTCTGGCGGAAACGGCCCTGCTTGCCCTTGAGCATGTCGCTCAGGGACTTCAGCGGACGGTTGCCCGGTCCGGTGACCGGACGGCCGCGGCGGCCGTTGTCGAAGAGGCTGTCAACAGCTTCCTGAAGCATGCGCTTCTCGTTGTTGACGATGATCTCCGGAGCACCGAGGTCAAGCAGGCGCTTGAGGCGGTTGTTGCGGTTGATCACGCGGCGGTAGAGGTCGTTGAGGTCGGAGGTCGCGAAGCGGCCACCGTCCAGCTGGACCATCGGGCGCAGTTCCGGCGGGATCACCGGGACGGCGTCCAGCACCATGCCGAGCGGGCTGTTGTTGGTGGTCAGGAACGCGTTGACCACCTTGAGCCGCTTCAGGGCACGCGTCTTGCGCTGGCCCTTGCCGTTGGCGATGATGTCGCGCAGCATGTCCGACTCGGCCTGCATGTCGAAGTTCTCAAGACGCTTCTTGATGGCCTCGGCACCCATGGAGCCTTCGAAGTACATGCCGTAGCGGTCCCGCAGCTCGCGGTACAGGCCTTCGTCACCTTCGAGGTCAGCGACCTTGAGGTTCTTGAAGCGGTCCCAGACCTGCTCGAGGCGCTCGATTTCGGCGTCGGCACGCTTGCGCACGTTCGCCATCTGGCGGTCAGCGGAGTCGCGGGCCTTCTTCTTGTCGGCAGCCTTGGCGCCTTCGCCTTCGAGACGGGCGAGCTCGTTCTCGAGGTCGCGGGCGATCGTGGCGATGTCGGAGTCGCGGTTGTCGATCAGCTGCTTCTTCTCGATGTCGTGCTCAACCTGGAGGTTGGGCAGTTCTTCGTGGCGGCTGTCGGCGTCGACGCTCGTGATCATGTAGGCGGCGAAGTAGATGACCTTTTCGAGGTCCTTCGGTGCCAGGTCAAGGAGGTAGCCCAGGCGGGAGGGAACACCCTTGAAGTACCAGATGTGCGTGACCGGGGCGGCGAGCTCGATGTGGCCCATGCGCTCGCGGCGGACCTTGGCGCGGGTGACCTCAACGCCACACCGCTCGCAGATGATGCCCTTGAAGCGCACGCGCTTGTACTTACCGCAGTAGCATTCCCAGTCGCGGGACGGGCCGAAGATCTTCTCGCAGAAGAGGCCGTCCTTCTCGGGCTTGAGCGTGCGGTAGTTGATGGTTTCCGGCTTCTTAACCTCGCCGTACGACCAGCCGCGGATGTCTTCCGCGGTGGCGAGGCCGATCTGCATGAGGCCGAAGGAGGATTCGCTGGACATATGGTCCCTGTTCTCTCTTGTTCTCTAAATTCTGAAGTCTTGGGTTACGGGAAGAGGGAGGTGGCTTACCGGGAAAAGTCAGCGCGGCGGGGCCGCCTGCTTTTCCCGGTAAACCCCCTGCTAAACCTCTTCTACGGAACTGGGCTCTGCACGAGACAGATCGATGCCCAGTTCTTCCGCAGCCGTGAAGACTGCGTCATCAGAGTCACGCATTTCAATTGTGGTTCCGTCCGTGGAAAGCACTTCCACGTTCAGGCACAGCGACTGCATTTCCTTGATCAAGACCTTGAAGGACTCAGGAACGCCCGGTTCGGGGATGTTCTCGCCCTTGACGATGGCTTCGTAGACCTTCACACGACCGTGGATATCATCCGACTTGATCGTCAGCAGTTCCTGGAGCGTGTAAGCGGCGCCGTAAGCTTCGAGCGCCCACACTTCCATTTCACCGAAGCGCTGGCCACCGAACTGTGCCTTACCACCCAGCGGCTGCTGCGTGATCATGGAGTACGGGCCGGTGGAGCGGGCGTGGATCTTGTCGTCCACCAGGTGGTGGAGCTTCAGGATGTACATGTAGCCGACCGAGATCGGATCCGGGAACGGCTCGCCGGAGCGGCCGTCAAACAGACGGGTCTTGCCGGAGGAGTTGATCAGGCGGTCGCCGTCTCGGGTGACGTTGGTGGAGTCGAGCAGGCCCGTGATTTCCTCTTCACGCGCACCGTCGAAGACCGGCGTCGCCACAGTGGTCTGGCCACTCTCGCGCGGCAGGTTCGGCAGCTGCTTGACCCACTCGGGCTCGCCCTCGATCTTCCAGCCGGTCTTGGCAACCCAGCCGAGGTGCGTTTCCAGCACCTGGCCGACGTTCATGCGGCCCGGAACACCCAGCGGGTTCAGGACGATATCAACGGGGGTGCCGTCGGCAAGGAAGGGCATGTCCTCGATCGGCAGGATCTTGGAGATAACGCCCTTGTTGCCGTGGCGGCCGGCGAGCTTGTCGCCGTCGGTGATCTTGCGCTTGGCAGCCACGTACACGCGCACCAGCTGGTTGACGCCCGGGGGCAGCTCGTCGTCGTTGTCGCGATCGAAGACGCGGACACCGATCACGGTGCCGGACTCGCCGTGCGGCACCTTCAGGGAGGTGTCGCGCACTTCGCGGGACTTCTCACCAAAGATGGCGCGCAGCAGGCGCTCTTCCGGGGTCAGCTCGGTCTCGCCCTTGGGGGTGACCTTACCGACCAGGATGTCGCCGGCCTCAACCTCGGCACCAATGTGGATGATGCCGCGCTCGTCCAGCCCTGCCAGGACTTCCTCAGACACGTTGGGGATGTCACGGGTGATTTCCTCGGCACCAAGCTTGGTGTCGCGGGCATCGATCTCGTGCTCCTCGATGTGGATGGAGGACAGGACGTCCTCGGCCACGATGCGCTGGGACAGGATGATGGCATCCTCGAAGTTGTGGCCTTCCCATGACATGAATGCCACGAGGAGGTTCTTACCGAGGGCGAGCTCGCCCTGGTCCGTTGCCGGGCCGTCAGCGATGATGCCGCCGACCTCCAGGCGCTGGCCTTCGCTCACCAGGACACGGTGGTTGTAGCAGTTGCCCTGGTTGGAGCGGGCGAACTTGTTGATGCGGTAGTTGGTTTCGGTACCGTCGTCGTTGAGCATGATGACCAGCTCAGCGGAAACCTCGGTGACCACACCGGCCTTCTTCGCGATGACAACGTCACCGGCGTCGACGGCGGCGGCACGCTCCATGCCGGTGCCGACGAACGGCGCCTCGGAACGGACCAACGGCACGGCCTGGCGCTGCATGTTGGCACCCATGAGTGCACGGTTAGCATCGTCATGCTCGAGGAACGGGATCAGGGCGGTAGCCACGGACACCATCTGGCGCGGGGAAACGTCCATGAACTCGACGTCGGCGGCGGGAACCAGCACGGGCTCGCCTCCACCACCGCGGGCACGGACCAGGACGGTCTCTTCCGCGAAACGCTTGTTCTCGTCGAGCGGGGCGTTGGCCTGAGCGATCAGGACCTCGGCTTCGTCGTCGGCCGTGAGGTACTTGACCTCATCGGAGACGACACCCTCGGAGACAAGGCGGTACGGGGTCTCGATGAAACCGAACGGGTTGATGCGTCCGTAGGAAGCCAGCGAACCAATCAGACCAATGTTCGGGCCTTCAGGAGTTTCGATGGGGCACATACGTCCGTAGTGGGACGGGTGCACGTCACGAACTTCCATGCCGGCACGGTCACGGGACAGACCACCCGGGCCAAGCGCGGACAGGCGGCGCTTGTGGGTCAGACCCGAGAGCGGGTTGTTCTGGTCCATGAACTGGGACAGCTGGGAAGTTCCGAAGAACTCCTTGATGGCTGCCACGACGGGACGGATGTTGATCAGGGTCTGCGGCGTGATGGCCTCGACGTCCTGGGTCGTCATGCGTTCGCGGACAACGCGCTCCATGCGGGACAGGCCGGTGCGGACCTGGTTCTCGATGAGCTCGCCGACGGCGCGGATGCGACGGTTGCCGAAGTGGTCGATGTCATCGATCTCGACGCGGAGCTCGTGGTCCTGGCCGTCGCGCTTGCCCATGAGGGTCTTCTCGCCGGCATGCAGGGCAACCAGGAACTTGATCATGGCCACGATGTCTTCAACGTGCAGGACCGAAGCTTCCTTGTCGCCAAGGGAGCGGTCGATGCCAAGCTTGCGGTTGATCTTGTAACGGCCAACCTTGGCCAGATCGTAGCGCTTGGAGTTGAAGTACAGGTTGTCCAGCAGGGACTGGGCAGCCTCAACCGTGGGCGGCTCGCCCGGTCGCAGCTTCCGGTAGATGTCCAGCAACGCGTCTTCGCGGGTCTCGGTGGCGTCCTTCTCCAGCGTTGCGCGCATGGAGTCGTACTGGCCGAATTCCTCGAGGATCTGGCCTTCGGTCCAGCCGAGGGCCTTCAGCAGCACGGTGACGGACTGCTTGCGCTTGCGGTCAAGACGGACGCCGACCTGGTCGCGCTTGTCGATTTCGAGTTCGAACCAGGCGCCGCGGGACGGGATGATCTTCGCGGTGAAGATGTCCTTGTCGCTGGTCTTGTCGGCGGTGCGCTCAAAGTAGGCGCCCGGCGAGCGGACCAGCTGGGAGACGACGACACGCTCGGTGCCGTTGACGACGAAGGTGCCCTTCTCGGTCATCAGCGGGAAGTCACCCATGAACACGGTCTGCTGCTTGATTTCGCCCGTGTTGTTGTTCATGAACTCGGCCTTGACGTACAGCGGAGCCGAGTACGTTGCGTCCCGGTCCTTGCACTCGGCCATGGTGTATTTGGGGTCAGCGAACTCCGGCTCGGAGAAGCTCAGGGACATGGTGCCCTGGAAGTCTTCGATCGGGGAGATCTCTTCGAAGATGTCGGACAGACCCGAGGAGGTGGCGACGCTGAGGTCGCCTTCTTCGACGGCCTTCGCAACGCGCGCCTGCCAGCGTTCGTTTCCGACCAGCCAGTCAAAGCTGTCGGTTTGCAGGGCGAGCAGATTCGGAACATCAAGAGGTTCGTGAATCTTTGCGAATGAGAGCCGGCGGGTTGCACCGTCGGTGCTGTCGGCATTGATAGCGGTAGCGTTGTTTACATTAGAGGTGCTCGAGGCGACCAAGAGGGATCCTTCCACAGACCTTCAGGCGTTGTCAGATCTCCCCCGTTATGCACTCTGCAGAATGACTCCGCAGCGCTACCAGTCCGGTTCCGCTATATGACCCGGGACCCGCGCTGTCCATGCTGGTGCACGTTGTAGACGGCACATTGATGGAACAGCTGTCAGGCTAAGCCCACCGCTATATGAAGGCTGAAGGTAAACAGGGAAGACGCAAATATCTACGATACGGCAAAGCAACCTACTTGTCTACCCCACTTCCGGCGGGATTGCAAGCACGAAGTTCTGGCGGACTTTTGGCGGAGTCCCGGCAGGCGGCGGCCCGGGCCGGGCCGAATGGATAGGTGACGGGGCTCACGATAACGTAGACATAAGTCGAAAGTAGATCGGAAGAAAACACCATGAGCAATCCCGCAGACAACAATGATGTTGTCATCCTCGCAGCCGCCCGCACCCCCCAGGGGCGGCTGAACGGACAGTTGGCCAGTTTCACCGCCGTCGAGCTCGGCACCCACGCCATCCGGGCGGCCCTTGCCGCCAGCGGCGTCAAAGCCGACCAGGTGGACAGCGTGATCATGGGCCAGGTCCTGCAGGCCGGGGCGGGCCAGAACCCGGCGCGCCAAAGCGCCATCGGCGCCGGCATCGGCTGGAACGTCCCCACGGTAACCATCAACAAGGTCTGCCTTTCCGGCCTCACCGCAGTGATCGACGCCGCCCGGATGATCCGCAGTGGGGACGCCACGGTGGTGGTTGCCGGCGGCCAGGAGTCCATGACCCGCGCACCGCACGTGCTGCCCGGTTCCCGGCAGGGATGGGCGTACGGCACGGTCCAGGCCCTCGACGTGGCCGCGCACGACGGCCTGACCGATGCCTTCGACGGGCAGTCCATGGGCCTGTCGACCGAGAGCAAGAACCTGGCCCTCGGCATCGACCGGGCCTCCCAGGACGAGGTGGCGGCCCAGTCGCACCAGCGTGCCGCCCGGGCCGCCAAGGACGGCGTCTTCGACGGCGAGATCGCCGCGATGAGCGTCAAGCAGCGCAAGGGCGATCCGATCGCCGTCACCTCCGACGAGGGCATCCGGCCCGACACGACAGTCGAATCGCTGGCCGGGCTGCGCGCGGCCTTCGTCACGGACGGAACCATCACCGCAGGCAACTCCTCCCCCCTGTCCGACGGCGCAGCCGCCCTGGTGCTGACCAGCCGGAAGTTCGCCGAAGAGAACGGCCTCGAGTACCTCGCGGTGGTCGGCAAGCCAGGCCAGGTGGCCGGGCCGGACAACTCGCTGCACTCCCAGCCGTCGAACGCCATCAAGAACGCCCTGGATAAGGCCGGCTGGTCGGCCGCGGACCTCGACTTCATCGAAATCAACGAGGCCTTCGGCTCCGTCGCGGTGCAGTCCCTGAAGGACCTCAACTATCCGCTGGAGCAGTGCAACATCCATGGCGGGGCCATCGCCCTGGGCCACCCGATCGGGGCCTCCGGCGCCCGGCTGGCCCTGCACGCAGCCCACGAACTCAAACGCCGGGGCACCGGCAAGGCGGCCGTGTCCCTGTGCGGCGGCGGCGGACAGGGCGAGGCGCTGCTGCTCTACCGCGACTGAACCGGAGAACGCGACTGAACCGGAGAACCGGCAGCAGACCGAGCGGAACCGCGAACAGCCACGACGGGTCAGGGAAAGGTTTGACAGTATGGCGAAGCAGGGAACGCCCCGCGGGGGCCGCGAGCGGTTTCTGGCCGACGCCGCGGCCCGCGGCCTGGACGTCGAGATCGTGGAACGCCTCGCCGCCCGCAGCCTTGAGGAGGCGGCCGGAATCCTCGGGATCCGGCCGGCGGATATTGTGAAGTCGCTCGTGGTCAAGCACAAGGACGACAGTTTCCTGTTCGCCCTGGTCCCGGGCGACCGTCAGATCTCCTGGCCCAAGCTGCGGGCGCTGCTGGGCGTCAACAAGCTCTCGCTCCCCGCGGCTGATACCGCCTTCGAGGCCACCGGGTACGAGCGCGGGACCATCACGCCGCTCGGCAGCAGCCGCCCTTGGCCGGTCTACGCCGATCAGACCATCACGGGCCGGCGGATCTCCATGGGCGCCGGGGAACATGGCTACAGCGCGTTCGTGGACGCGGACGCCCTGACGGCTGCCCTCGGCGCCGTCGTCGCCGACATCACCGAACCAAACTAGCCCGCCCGGGTTAAAACCAACGCGGGGTCACTTCCGGCCCATCCGGACAGCCGGGATGGACCGGAAGTGGCCCCGTCTTGTTGTTGACACCCGCGTTGTTTGCCCGCGTTGTTGGAGCCGGGACTAAGCGGTGACCGTCAGTGGCGCCCCGTTGACGGTGAGCCGCCAGTTGGCCTGGCTGAACACGGCAACGTCCAGGGTGCCGCGGTCCACGACATAGTCGATGATGCGCTGCCGGATCTCCTGCTGGCTGTTCGAGAGCACCGGCGCGCTCTTCACGGCCGGGAAGTTGCCACCGCCGCTCTGCCGGTAGTTGTTGATGGCCAAGGCAAATTCCTGCTCAGGCTGCAGCGCCTGGCCACCGTAGCTGAGCTTGGCGATCCGGTCCCCCGCCGGACGGGCGAGGTCGATCTCATAGTTCAGCGGCGCATCGAGTCCGTAGACGACGTCGTAGTTGTAGTCGGGCGTGCCGTTCGGGGCCGTGGCCGTCACGGCGTTGGTGACGTCCTGGGCCTTGGCCGTGGTGGCGGTCACCGGCTTGAAGTACTGCGCGGACCACTCCAGGTAAGCCTTGACCTGCGCTCCGGTGACTTTGATGGCGAGCAGCGTGTTGTCGAAGATGTACAGCCCCGCGACATCGCGGATGGTCAAAGGTCCGGCCTTGACGTCCACAGCCCGGGAGAAGGCCGCCGCAATGGACAATACAGGCAGCCCTGCCGCGGGAGTGTTGGCCAGCTCGGCCTTGATGGTGCTGGCCTGTACGTAATTGATGGCGTCGATCGCGGCGGAGTCCTCCCAGCAGGCGGTGGCCGTGCTAAGCGGCGCCGTCGAGGTCCCGATGACCTCGTTGACATATTTAACCGTGGCCTCGTGCCCGGCCTGAACGGCCCGGACGACGGCGGGATCGGCGTCGACGGTCTTGGCGTCCAAAAGGAGCGAATGCGCCGCGGTGACGGTCCACTGCCCCTTTTCCTTGGCGAGCTCGAGGTCCATGACGGACACGCGCATGCCCCACTTCAGCGGCTCGGTCAGGAGCACCTGCTTGCCGGTGGCCTTGTTCGTGACGAAGCGCTCGGGGACCTCCAGGTGGGCGTGCCCGACCAGGATCGCGTCGATGCCCGGGACTTCCTCGGCAAGCTGGGTGGACGCGTTCTCAGGGAAAGGCAGGGCGTCGCCGTAGGAGGATCCGGGGGTCGCGCCCGAATGACTCGTGACGATCACCACGTCGGCTCCAGCGGCCTTCACCCGCGGGATGACAGTCCTGGCCTCCTCGACGATGCCATTGAAATCGAGCTTGCCCTGGACGTTGTCCCGGTCCCAGAGGGCGCAGCCCGGCGTCACAAAACCGACCAGGCCGACCGTCAGCCAACCGCTGTCCGTCTTGATCCGCTTCAGGACGTAGGGGGTGAAGGCCCGCCCGCCCGACACGGCGTCGTGGACGTTGGCGCCCAGCAGCGGGAAGTCCAGTTGCCGCTCCCAGGTGCGCAGAAGCCCAATGCCGTAGTTGAACTCGTGGTTGCCCAGCCCCACGGCGTCGTAGCCGATCGTGTTCATGGCCAGCGCCATGGGGTGTTTCACGGTTGCCGAGATGGGGTTGATCTTGGCGAAGTAGTAGGCCAAGGGCGTGCCCTGGATGGTGTCCCCGGCGTCGATGGTCAGCGTGCTGGCGGCGCCGCGCTCGGTTCGCATGGCGTTGATCAGGGTCGCGGCCTGGGCAATCCCGATCTTGTTCCCGGCGGCGTCGGCATAGGGGACGTTCTTGTAGTAGTCCCAGTTGAAGGCGTTGTTGTGCAGATCCGTGGTGCCAAGCACCGTGAGGGTGAACTGTTTCTTGGCGCTTGCTTTGCCTCCGGCCTTGCCGCCGGCCTCGCCGGGGCCGGCCTGTGCCGCCGGGGCTCCGGCCAGCGCGGCGGCGGCTGCGCCGCCGCCCACGAGGGCTGCCGCGAGCATGGCGCGGCGGGAGGGGGAAGTGTTTGGGTCCGTCATTGTGGGTGAACTCCTGAACGTTGGGGCCGGTGGGCACAAATCCAAAGTCTAGGGGCGCGGCATCAAGTGCGACAGGGGTATCAGAAAAACTTTGCCGAATCCTTGGGTGCCGTTCACCGGCGCCCGCGGGCAGTCGGTTTCCGGCCCGGAGAGGCCCGGGAACGCAGGAAACCCCGCCCACCTGAGTGGACGGGGTTTCCTTTGAGCAGTGCGGATCGCGATGGATCCGGACGGCGGGAGTTACTTGAGGGTAACGCGGGCGCCAGCTTCTTCGAGCTGAGCCTTTGCCTTCTCGGCAGCTTCCTTGGTGGCGCCTTCGAGAACAGCCTTGGGTGCGCTGTCAACCAGGTCCTTGGCTTCCTTGAGGCCCAGGGAGGTGATGGCGCGAACTTCCTTGATCACTGCGATCTTCTTGTCGCCAGCAGCTTCGAGGATGACGTCGAAGTCAGTCTTCTCTTCGGCTTCTTCAGCAGCGGCGGCCGGGCCGGCAACGGCAACGGCAGCAGCAGTAACTTCGAAGGTCTCTTCGAAGAGCTTGACGAACTCGGAGAGCTCGATGATGGTCAGTTCCTTGAAAGCTTCAATGAGCTCTTCGTTGGTGAGCTTCGCCATGGTGTGGCGTCCTTCCTATAGTGGTGCGCGGCGGCCCTGAGGCTCGCTGTCGCACCGGAGTCTTATGGAGAAGAGGACTAGTTCTCTTCGGGGGCTGCGGCTTCGGCCGGTGCTTCGGCCTCGGCTGCTGCATCTGCTGCGGGAGCTTCTTCAGCGGCGGGTGCTTCGGCTGCTGCCGGTGCACCGTTCTCTTCTTCAAGCTTGAGGCGCAGTGCGTCAATGATGCGTACAGCAGCGGCAGCAGGAGCCTTGAGGATGCCTGCAACCTTAGCGAGCTGCAGCTCGCGGGACTCGAGTGCTGCCAGGGCAGCAACTTCGCTGGCGTTCAGAGCCTTGCCCTCGAAGTAACCGGTCTTGATGACCAGCTGCTTGTTAGCCTTGGCAAAATCCGTCAGGCTCTTGGCAGCGGCAACTGCGTCACCCTTGATGAACGCGATTGCAGTGGGGCCGGCGAGCTGATTGTCGAATGCTTCGACACCAGCTTCCTTAGCTGCAATAGCGGTCAGGGTGTTCTTGACGACCGAGAACTTGGTGTCCTGGCCGAGAGAGACACGCAGCTGCTTGAGCTGTGCAACGGTGAGCCCACGGTATTCGGTCAGGACAGCGGCGTTCGATTCCTTGAAATCGTTAGTGATCTCAGCTACTGCTGAAACCTTGCTAGGCGTTGCCATAACCCTCCTTCCGGGGATAGTGCCGGTGTGTCCGGGTCCCCGCTCAAAAAGAGCTAAAACAAAAAAACGCCCCGCGCAGATGCACGGGGCTTGTCTCGACGCGGTCCATGACCGCGGAGCTTTGCTTCGTTCACCTGCGCCGGCCGCCCTATGTTCAGGGTCCTTCGTCCGGAAATCCACTGCGCTCTCCCGGCGCGACTGCAGAAGTGAGTCTTGCTTGGGAGAGTGGATTTCCAACAACCGACGGTCTTTGGTCCTCCAAGCTTACGGGACGCGGCGCGCGTGTTCCAAATCGGGCCGCGAGGACCGGCTCCGCGCGCCGTCAGCCTGCGGCCTCAGCTGACGGCAGGGCCGAAGTTGGGGAGTTCTTTCTGCCAGAGACCCGTCACGCCCGCCGTCGTGAATCCGAGCTGCTGGTTGACCTTGAGGAGGTAGCGGTTCTCCGGGGCGTTCCACGTGTACAGGACCCGGGCGTCCGGGAACTGTTCGCTCAGCCGTTCCATGTTGGCGACCTTGATCAGCAGCCCGAGTTTGTTGCCGCGGTGTTCCTGCAGCACCACAGTGTCGTCCTGGAAGACGACGTCCGGGCGCAGGGCCAGGACACTGATGGTGGTCAGGCCCACGAGCGTTCCGCTGGCAATGTGCTCGACGGCGGTGACCACCGTCCGGCGGCCCTGGGCAATGGTGACCTCCTCCGCCCCCCGGAGGAGGTCGCCGTCGAACACCATTTCCTGGGCATCCGGACCCGGCACTTCGTCTTCGCCTGCCTCGTTCTCCAGGGCGGCGAAAGCCTCGAGCCACTGGTCCGGGCACCGGTCCGTCCAGTGGTGCAGACGGTAACGGCCGGCATTGGCCTCCTCGGCCTCTGCCTCAAGCTCGGCGACGAGTTTGGTGTCCAGCGGCAGCGCGCAGGAACTGAACTGTTCGATGTGCTGCAGCGTGTAGCCGGTGTGGCGGGCAAATTCCACGTCACGGCTTCCCAACGGAACAAACCCGACGCCGCTGCCGGGCACGAGCTGTTCGGCGTCCGGGTCCGTCAGGGTTGATCCCGGATGGTTGGTGTCGATCAGGATCGTGTGGCGGCCCTCGTCCCGTGCGAAGTGCTCCGCGGCCTCCAGCAGCTGCCTGCCCACGCCTTGGCGCCGGAACTCCGGAAGGATATCGAGCGTGAATTCGGCGAGGTCGAGGTTGTCCATGAGTGGCAGCGCGATGTCCGCCGTCCCGACAATCACGCCGTCGATCTTGGCCACCAGGATCACCTGGCGTTCGTACGGGTCCGCCATCTCCAGAAGCTTCTCCTGCGGCGCGTAGGCGAGGTCGTCCGTGCCCCAGGTCTGCATCCGGACCCGCCGCCCCACTTCGATGGCGGCGAGGAAGTCGGCGGCATCGGGCGCGTCAAGGGAATCGGGGATCCACACCTGCTCAATCCGTACTTCGTTTGCCATAGAGGGCATCATCCCAGCCGTTGTGCCACCCACCATCGGTACGGCCCGGCTCAAACCGGGCTTTCAACCGCCAGCATATGCTGGTTTGGGCCGCTGTTCCATTGGTGACGCCGGGCAGTTTCTGCTCCATTCGGCGCCCGGCCGCCGCGGGCTGTCAGTTGCGGGTGCCGTCAGTTGCGGGTGCCGTCGGTTGCGCGTGCGGTCAGTTCACGGTGGCTGCGCCCGCGGCGGTCCGCTGCCACTCCCCGTCGTAGCCCGCCGGTTTGAACCCCAGCGCGATGTTGATGGCGAGCATGTGATCGTTTTCGGCGGCGTTGTAGGTCAGGACGCGCCGCACTGCGGGGTAAGCCTCAACCAGCAGCCGCAGGTTGAGGATTTTGATGAGCATGCCGAGCCGGTGGCCGCGGTGGTTCGCCGCGACGAGGGTGTCGTCCTGGCTGGCCAGCCATGGTTTGTCGGCTGATGTCTGCAGGACGGTATAGGCGGCCAGTTCACCGGTGGCCCGGTGCCGTGCCGCCACCACCAAGGCGGATTGGCCGGCCCGCCGCCAGGTGTCCTCGACGTGGCGGACCCGGGCGACGTCCCAGGTTTCCGGCTCGTAGCTCAGCGCGCCGGTGGGCGCGTCGGTGCTCATGCGTGACATGAGGACCGCGAGCTGGGCGGCATGTTCCTCCGGGCATGAATCGGCCCAGTGCAGCACTTCGTACTCCCCCGCGCTGGCCTGGGCGTCCCGCTCCAGGCCGTCGAGGTCCGAAGGGGGCGGGACGTCGAGCGAACTAAACCGTTCGACCTGCTCCAGCCGGTAGCCGGCCCGCCCGGCGAAGCGGACGCCGCGCGCGCCGGCTGGCAGCGCTCCGGCCCCCGTGGCGGGCTTGATGATATTCGGGCCGTCGACGTCGAAGTCGGCCGGGTGCTCCGTGAAGGTCTGCAGTATTGTCCGCCCGTCGGCGGCCGCCAGCGCTTCGGCGTGCTCCAGCAGAGCCCGGCCGATCCCTGCGCCGGCGAAGGAATCCAGGACGCTCACGTGCAGCAGCGCACTGCTGAGATTGTCCTGCATTTCGCAGCGGACCCAGGATTTGGCCGCAATGCGCCCGTCGACACGGACGAAGAAGAGCCGCGTGCGGGTGTAGGCAGTGTCCTGCCAGTACTGAAGTCGTGCCGCTGGGGACATCGACCGGTCAAGGTTGCCCCAGGTCTGCAGGACGAGCTCATCGCAGAGTTCCATGAATTCCAGGAACTCCGCTGCGTCCGCATCAACATCGGCGGCATCAACGCTAGCGGGCAGGGAGAGTTGTTCGATGAAGTACGACGGCGTAGTCACCGGCACAGCCTAACCGGCAAGTCCGGCGGCTCCAAGGGGTCGGGACGCCGATGATGTCAGGCATCAAGGGGTCGAGACACTGATGATGTCAGACGCCAATGACGTAGGGCATAGAAACGGCGAAAGCCCGCCCCGCAGTTGCGGGACGGCCTTTCGCTGGAAACTGGTGACGCCGGTGTTGCTGGCGACGCCGTTGATTCGGTGAGGATTAGACCTCGGTCAGGACCTTGGTGACGTTGGGGTCAACCGAGATGCCCGGGCCAAACGTGGTGGCGACGGTGGCCTTCTGGATGTAGCGGCCCTTGGAAGCGGACGGCTTGAGGCGAAGAACCTCTTCCAGTGCTGCCGCGTAGTTCTCGGCCAGCTTGATGGCGTCGAACGAAACCTTGCCGATGATGAAGTGCAGGTTCGAGTGCTTGTCGACGCGGAAGTCGATCTTGCCGCCCTTGATGTCGTTGACAGCCTTCGCGACGTCAGCGGTCACGGTGCCGGTCTTCGGGTTCGGCATCAGGTTACGCGGACCCAGGACCTTACCGAGGCGGCCTACCTTGCCCATGAGGTCAGGGGTGGCAACGGCGGCGTCGAAGTCCGTCCAGCCGCCTGCGATCTTTTCGATCAGGTCATCGGAACCAACGAAGTCGGCGCCGGCTGCGATTGCAGCCTCAGCCTTGTCGCCCGTTGCGAAGACGAGGACGCGGGCGACCTTACCGGTGCCGTGCGGCAGGTTGACGGTGCCGCGGACCATCTGGTCGGCCTTGCGAGGGTCAACGCCCAGGCGGAAAGCGACCTCAACGGTGGCGTCGAACTTGGACGGGTTGGTGTCCTTGGCGAGCGTCACTGCCTCGAACGGCGCGTAGAACTTCTCCGCGTCGATCTTGGCCGCGGCTGCCTCATATGCTTTGCTGCGCTTTGCCATGCTGCTTATTTCTCCTTGTGCAGTTGTGGTCTGCGGACCGCGCTGGGCCCTGCCACAGTCAGGATTCCGGCTGGTTTATCCGTGCCGGGTTCCCAACATTTCAATGTTTAGGTGGTGCCGGTCGCCCGGCGGGGAAGGCTATTAGCCTTCGACGGTATCTAACTTGTCGAAAGTCTGCGGGACTCACTTCCGGCGAGTGCTTCGTTCCTCAGCCCTCACCGTCCGTTCATTCCTCGACTATTCGACGGTGATACCCATGGAGCGGGCGGTGCCGGCGATAATCTTCGCTGCGCCTTCGAGGCTCGTGGCGTTGAGGTCTTCCATCTTGGTGGTGGCGATCTCGTTGACCTGGGCCTGGGTCAGCTTGGCAACCTTGACGGTGTGCGGGGTAGCCGAACCCTTGGCGACGCCTGCAGCCTTCTTGATGAGCTCTGCAGCCGGCGGGGTCTTGGTGATGAACGTGAAGGAACGGTCTTCGTAGACCGTGATCTCCACGGGGATGACGTTGCCGCGCTGGGCTTCCGTCGCAGCGTTGTACGCCTTGCAGAATTCCATGATGTTGACACCGTGCTGGCCGAGCGCAGGACCGATCGGCGGGGCCGGGTTAGCGGCACCTGCCTGGATCTGCAGCTTGATGAGGCCGGTGACCTTCTTCTTGGGAGCCAATGTAGGTCCTTCTCTCAAATACGTCCTGGGGCACAGGAGCGTGCCTCAGGTTGGTGGCCGCCATGGCAAGGCGACCGGCCGCTCCGTGGCTGCTAAGCGGGCAGCCCGGGGCGAATTCTTAGGGAACAGCTAGATCTTGCTGACCTGGTTGAACGCCAGGGTGACCGGAGTCTCGCGCTCGAAGATGGACACCAGCACCACGAGGGTCTGGGAATCGATCTTGATCTCGGAGATCGTGGCGGGGAGGGTCTCGAACGGACCTTCCTTGACGATGACCGACTCGCCGACCTCGAAGTCGACGTCGACCTGGGCGGCGGCGTGCTTGACCGGCTTCCCCTTCTCGGCCTGCTCTTCTTCGAAGACCGGCGCGAGCATGGAGAAGACCTCATCAAGGCGCAGCGGGACCGGGTTGTGGGCATTGCCCACGAAGCCGGTGACGCCGGGGGTGTGGCGGACGGCGCCCCAGGAAGCGTCCGTCAGGTCCATGCGGACCAGAACGTAACCGGGGATGCGGACGCGGTTGATGACCTTGCGCTGAGCGTTCTTGATCTCAACGACTTCCTCCATCGGAACCTGGATTTCGAAGATGTAATCTTCCATGTCCAGGGTCTGGATGCGGGTCTCAAGGTTGGCCTTGACGCGGTTTTCGTAGCCTGCGTAGGAGTGGATGACGTACCAGTCACCTTCCTGGCGGCGCAGCTTGGCCTTGAACTCGTCGGCGGGGTCGACGTCGGCCTTGGCGGCCGCCGCTGCCAGCGCGTCGGCGTCTTCAGTGTCGGCATCTTCAGCGCCTTCGGCGTCGGCGCCTTCAGCATCGACGGCTTCGGCAACAGCTGCCTCTGCGTCTTCTTCCCTGGCTACTTCTTCCGTGGCTTCGGCCTCGTCAGTGACGTCGGATTCGGGCGCAGCAGACACAGCCTCGGACTCTTCCGCGGCTTCCACCGCGGCGCCCTGGCTTTTATCCAGCTCAGTCTCAGTTACCTCGAGCTCCTGCTCAGACACTTGGTCTCCTGCTTCCTCATTGCCTAACATGCCTATTTAAATGACTCAATTCCGCACACCCCGTGGAATCTCCGGTTTTCCCGGGCATCCACGCAGTCTGCGGACCGGTCGCCTTAGCTGTTCGTGGGGCTGCTGCCGCCGAAGACCCAGCCGACTGCGGTCCCGAAGGCCAAGTCCAGCAGGGTGACGATCACCATCATGATGGTCACGAACACCAGCACCACGAGCGTGTAGTTGATCAGTTCTTTACGGGTCGGTGCGACGACCTTCTTCAGTTCGCCAATGACCTGGCGGATGAAGATCGCGATGCGAGCGAAGATGCCGGGCTTGGCGGCATTCTTGGCGGGGCGGCCTTTGGAGCTGCTGGCAGCTGTTTCGGTCACCTGGTCCTCACTCATCCTCGCAATGATCGGATACCCGGCTCTGAAGTGAACCATGGTTGCTGCGCTTGTTCCGGATGATCCGGAACAGCATGCGCAGGGCAGACAGGACTCGAACCTGCAACCTGCGGTTTTGGAGACCGCTGCGCTACCAATTGCGCCACTACCCTTCGGGGAGAAAATTCGCTCCGGCCGACGCATTCCCCAGGCTTCCCTGAGGCGCAGGCCATCATCGTGTTTTCAACACCGGAGAACCAGTCTACGCAACAACTGCGCCTACGTCGAACCGGCCCTCTTCCGGACCCCTGCGTGCCTGCGCAAACCAACTGACAGCCGTCAGTCATATTCGAGTTCAGGCACCCCGGAGGATCCGCTGAACAGCATAGAGTAGATTTCGTCGAATCCCACATCCAGCCTTCCAGCTGCAAGCGAAGAACGGACCCGCCCATGTCTGCTGCCCGCATTTCCCAGCGCATTTCCGCCATAGCCGAATCCGCCACTCTGGCCGTCGATGCCAAGGCGAAGGCGCTGAAGGCAGCCGGCCGGCCGGTCATTGGCTTCGGCGCCGGGGAACCCGATTTCCCGACGCCCGGCTACATTGTGCAGGCGGCCATCGAGGCCGCCAGCCAGCCGAAGTACCACCGCTACTCCCCCGCGGGCGGGCTGCCCGAGCTGAAGCAGGCCATCGCGGACAAGACCTTCCGGGATTCCGGCTACAAGGCCGAGGCATCCCAAGTGCTGGTGACCAACGGCGGCAAACAGGCCGTCTACAACACCTTCGCCACCCTCCTGGATCCGGGCGACGAGGTCATTGTGCCCACCCCGTTCTGGACCACGTACCCCGAGGCCATCCGGCTCGGCGGCGGCGTGCCGGTGGAGGTCTTCGCGGGCCCGGATCAGGGGTACCTTGCCACCGTGGACCAGCTGGAAGCGGCCCTCACGGAGCGCACGAAGATCCTTCTCTTCGTCTCCCCCTCCAACCCCACCGGTGCCGTGTACTCGCCGGAGCAGGTCAAGGAGATCGGCCAGTGGGCAGCGTCCAAGGGCCTGTGGGTTGTCACCGACGAGATCTACGAACACCTGACCTACGACGGCGTGCCGTTCACGTCGATTGCCACCGCAGTTCCCGAGCTCGGCGACAAGGTGGTCATCCTCAACGGCGTCGCCAAGACCTATGCCATGACCGGCTGGCGCGTGGGCTGGATGATCGGGCCCGCGGACGTCATCAAGGCCGCCACCAACCTGCAGTCCCACGCGACGTCGAACGTCTCCAACATCCCCCAGGTCGCCGCCCTCGCGGCCGTATCCGGGCCGTTGACCGCCGTCGATGAGATGAAAGTGGCATTTGACCGCCGCCGCAAGGCAATCGTCGCGGGCCTGAACGCGATTGACGGCGTTGACTGCCCGACGCCTAAGGGCGCGTTCTACGTGTATGCGGACGTCCGCGCGCTGCTGGGCAAGGAGTTCCCGTCTGCGAACGGTCCGGTGCGCCCGGCCACCTCTGCCGAACTCGCGGCGCTGATCCTGGACGAGGTCGAGGTCGCTGTGGTTCCCGGCGAGGCGTTCGGGCCGTCCGGCTACCTGCGCCTGTCCTATGCGCTGGGCGACGACGACCTGGCCACGGGCGTCGCCCGCCTGCAGGACTTCCTCGGCAAAGCGAAGTAGCCCGCCCCAAACCCGCGATGCGCTATCACTTACGGTCCTTTGCCAGCCTCAGAGGGACGCTAAGTGATAGCGCATCCTTGGGTTAGAGGAGGCGGCGCTCGGCGGCCCAGCGGGTCAGCTCGTGGCGGCTGGAGAGCTGGAGCTTGCGCAGCACGGCCGAGACGTGGGTTTCAACTGTCTTGATCGAGATGAACAGTTCCTTGGCCACCTCCTTGTAGCTGTAGCCGCGGGCGATCAGGCGCATCACTTCGAGCTCCCGCGCCGAGAGCTTGTCCAGCTCGTCGTCGGCGATGTCAGCGGGCGCTGTGCCGAACGCGTCCAGGACGAAGCCCGCCAACCGAGGCGAGAAGACTGCGTCGCCGCCGGCCACCCGGCGGACGGCGCCGCTGATCTCGGCGCCGGAAATTGTCTTCGTCACGTAGCCACGCGCGCCGGCCCGGATCACGGACACGACATCTTCCGCCGCGTCGGAGACGCTCAGCGCCAGGAACCGCGTGGCGCCCAACAGCGGCGCCGAGCCGGCCAGGACCTCGCGTCCGCCGCCACCCCGGCCACCGGGGAGGTGGACATCAAGCAGTACGACGTCGGGGCGCTGGGCTGCGATGACGGCGATTGCCTCCTCCACGGTTCCGGCCTCCCCTGCGACGACTATGTCCGGGTCCAGGTCCGCCTTCAACCCGGAGCGGAAGATGGCGTGATCGTCCACGATCACCACCCGAATCAGTGTTGGGCTTGCTGGCGTGGAGCTGTCTGGTGCTCGGTTTCCTGGTGCTGGGCTGGTCACGGCTTGGCCTCTCCGTTGGCGTTGTTGGCGGCGGCCGCGGCAGTTCCGGCAGGTGCGGCGGTGGCGGGCAGCCGGAGCCGCACTTCGGTGCCGTCCGGGCTGCTGCTGATGGCGGCGGTGCCGCCGTGGCGGTTCATTCGGCCGACGATTGATTCCCGGACGCCGAGCCTGTCCGGGGGAACCGAATCCGGGTCGAATCCCGGTCCCCGGTCCTTGACGAAAACTTCTGCGGCGGAGTCGGTGACTTCCAGGTACACGGATACGGCCCCGCCGCCGTGCCGGGCGGCGTTCAGCATGGCTTCGCGGGCTGCCTGGACGAGGGCCTCGTGGCGCTGGGTCATGACGCAGTCCCCCACGCTGACCACTTCGACCGCGTGCCCGAGGGCGTCTTCGACCTCTGCGGCGGCGGCCTTGATGCCAACGGAGAGCTGGCCGGATTCCTTGTCGGCGTCCCGGTACAGCCAGCCCCGCAGTTCGCGCTCCTGCGCGCGGGCCAGCCGGATGACGTCGTGCTCATTGCCGGCACGGCGCTGGATCAGGGCGAGGGTCTGCAGCACGGAGTCGTGGAGGTGGGCTGCGATCTCGGCACGCTCGGTGGCGCGCACCCGTCCGGCGCGCTCGGTTTCCAGGTCCCGCCAGAACTTCAGCCCCCAGGGCAGCAGCACCAGGGCAACGCCGCCGAGCACGGCCACCGAGGCCAGGAGGGCCAGCCAGGTCTGTTCCCAGGATCCCGAGCCGGACACCATGACCAGGACGCCGGCCACGACGAGGGCGAGCCCGGCTGCGAGGCGTGCCCAGCCGCCGGCCTGGTCCGCTTTGGTCTTATCCACGAGCCCCGCCCGGCGGGTCTCGTCCAGTTGCATCCAGGCGATCGCGGCACCGCCCAGGATGGCGGCAACCGGGATCAGGGTGCCCAGCGGCACGTCGACGCCGAGCAGCCGGGCGATCAGGATCCCGGCGGCCAGCAACAGGCCTGCGCCCAGCAGGATCTCCTTGCCGAAGGGCATGCCCGGCACCTTGGACCACCAGGATCCCGGCGTTGGGGTCCCGGGTGCGCCAAGTGTTCCGGGGTCTCCGGGAACTCCGGCGGCGCCGGGGGCTGCCGGGGAGCTCACTGCCGGAGCGATGGGCGACGCCGGGCGGCGGGCGTTGCGCCGGGCGCTTTCATCTGCTGTGGGGACCATGATCCAGAGCCAGGCGTAGAAAGCCACTCCGGCGCCGCCCGCGAGCGCAGCCACTACCATGCCGATCCTGACCATGCGCACAGGCCAGCCCAGGTGGTTGGCGAGGCCTGCGCAAACGCCGGCAATCACCCGATCGCTGCTGCGGACCAGCGGCGGGCGGGCGGGCGCGGTTGTCATGCATCAATCCAAGCACGGATCGGGCTTCCCCGGACGCGTTTGGGGGCCCAACCGGGGGCCACTCAGGGACCGATCAGGGTGTTCCCCAGTAGAGCCCGGCGCCGGGAACGGGAAGGATCGAAGTATGAACCCGCACACTCCGCACCCCGATGAAGGCCAGGCCTCCGCAGACCGGCCAGCCACCGACCGACTAGACCCAGAACATCCAGACTCAGAACGTCCAGACCCAGAACGCCCGGACACAGAAGGTCCGGACACCGAACGTCCAGGCACAGCCCAGCCCGCCGCCCCGGCTGCCAGCTCCGGGCCGGTCAGCCCCCCGCCGACGGAGCCGCCACCGCTTTACCCGCCCGGCGACCTGACGGGACCGTTGCCCGGCCGAGAAACCCAGAATTTCTTCGACTGGATCCGCAGCCAGGGGATCTACCGCGGACGCGACCGCTGGATCGGCGGCGTGGCCAGCGGCATAGCCCACCGGCTCGGCGTCGACCCCCTGATCATTCGCGGCGTCCTGATCGTCCTGACCGTTTTCGCTGGAATTGGCGTTCTCGCCTACGGTCTCGCCTGGGCACTGCTGCCCGAACCTGACGGCCGCATTCACGTCCAGGAGGCCGCCGCAGGGCGGTGGACGGCTGGCATGACCGGCGCCCTCATCACCTCGGTTATCGGTTTCCCCAGCCTGGGCACCGGTGTCTGGGGCTGGGACCGCTTCGGCTTTGGCGCCTTCGTCTGGACTGTCTTCTGGGTGGGCGGCGCCATCTACCTCGTCTACTACCTGACCCAGCGCAATAAGATCCGGAACGGAGCCCCTCCCATGCCATCGCGTTACGAGTCCAGCAGCCCAGCCGGCGCCGCGACTTTTGCGGGCAGCTCCCGCACCGGCACTTCCTCCACTGGCACTGAGCAGCAATCCGCCGCCAGCTACCCGCAGGGCGCCGGCCCGGCCTGGGGTCCGCCCCCGCCGTCCGGCCCTGTTCCGCCCGGCCCTGTTCCCCCCGGCGGCTATGGCCCGGGGTCCGGGGCCACACCACCCCCTCCCGCCGCGCCGCGCAACCTTGGCCCCGGCACTCCGGCCGTCGCCATTACCGTCGGCTCCGCCCTCCTGGTGGGCGGCGGCATCAAGGCCCTCGACGCCGCCAACGTGATCGATCTCGGCGATGCCGGCAACGCGCTGGTCTGGGCCATCGGTGCGGCCATCCTGGGTCTCGGAATCCTGTTCGCAGGATTGCGGGGCCGGACCTCCGGAATCCTGGGCTTCTTCGCGGTCGTGGCCCTGCTGATCGGCGCAATCTTCAGCGTGGTCCCGCACGGTGACCGGTTCCGCTTCCAGAACGCCGATTGGACGCCGTCGAGCATTGAACAGGCCCGCAGCGGCTTCGAGATCACCGGCGGCGCCGGAACCGTGGACCTGACCAAGCTGGCACTGAATCCGCCCCTGGGCTCCGACGTCGTTGTTCCGATCGACGCGACGGCCAGCAACCTCACCGTCGTCATCCCCACCGCGGTCCCCGTACAGGTCCAGGCGGACATGACCATGGGCAACCTCCACGACGGCAACCAGGACCACGGCGGCATGACGAAGCAGCAAAGCGACTACAACACCTCGAAGCCGGGCGCCCGGCTGGTCCTGAAGATCTCCGGCACCGTCAGCAACGTGACCATCCAGGAAGGCAACTGACATGAGCAGCTACGACGACTCGCGGACCGCCGACGAGCAGGACCCGGAAGCGGGTTCCCCCGCCCGGGTGGGCACAGTGGTCTGGGGACTGACAGTGGTGGCACTGGCCGCGCTGATCATCATTTCCCGGCTCGGCATCGTGGCCCTCAACGGCACCTATGTCCTGATCGGCCTGATGATCGGAGCCGGGGCCGCCCTGATAGTGGGCGGACTCGTCTCGGCACGCAGGCGTGACAATAAGTCAACTACAGGGAAGTCTTGAACCATGGATAAATTCTTCGACACCATCCGGGGCTTCGGCCTGAAACGTGGCCCGCAGCGCTGGCTAGGCGGCGTCTGCGGCGGAATTGCCGCCAAACTAAATGTTGATGTGGCCTATGTCCGGATCGCCTACCTGCTCCTGAGCCTGCTCCCCGGGCCGGCGTTCGTGGTCTACCTCGTGGCGTGGCTGCTCCTCCCGGACCAGCGCAACGCAATCGCCCTCGAAAGCTTCCTCTCGAAGCGTTCCTCCCGGCCCTGACGTCCGCCACAGGCCGCGCATCACAGGCCGTCCCGGCCCCGCGGCATTCGGCGCCCGGTAGCTGCGCCGCACCACGAATGGATGCCCCCGCGTTCAAGGCGGGGGCATCCTTGTGTAACCGTTTGTGTCCTGCCCCACACGCGCCACTAGACTCTAGGTGAGCTCAGCGTGGCGCTCTGCCTGTACACCTTCAAACCAGGATTTGAGCCAACACATGAAAATTGGAATCCTCACCAGCGGCGGAGACTGCCCCGGCCTGAACGCCGTCATCCGTGGCGCCGTCCTCAAGGGGATCGCGGTCCACGGCCAGCAGTTCGTGGGATTCAGGGATGGCTGGCGCGGCGTTGTCGAAGGCGACATCGTGGAGATTCCCCGCACCATGGTCCGCGGCATCGCCAAGCAGGGCGGCACCATCCTCGGCACGTCCCGCACCAACCCGTTTGAGAACGGCGGCGGTCCAGAGGTCATCAAAGCCAACATGGACCGGCTAGGGATCGACGCCATCATCGCCATCGGCGGCGAAGGCACCCTGGCCGCCGCAAAGCGGCTCACCGACGCCGGCCTCAAGATCGTGGGCGTGCCCAAGACGGTCGACAACGATCTCGACGCCACGGACTACACCTTCGGCTTCGACACTGCCGTGGAAATCGCCACCGAGGCAATCGACCGGCTGCGCACCACTGGAGAGTCCCACCACCGCTGCATGATTGCCGAAGTCATGGGACGCCATGTGGGCTGGATCGCCTTGCACGCCGGCATGGCCTCGGGCGCCCACGCCATCCTGATCCCGGAGCAGAAGGCCTCCATGGAACAGATCGCCGAGTGGGTCGTCTCCGCCCACGACCGTGGCCGCGCCCCGCTGCTTGTCGTCGCCGAGGGGTTCGTGCCCGAAGGCCAGGAGTCCCCGCATTCGGAGCGCGGCCTCGACACCTTTGGCCGCCCCCGCCTCGGCGGCATCGCCGAAATGCTGGCGCCCGAGCTGGAGGCGCGCACGGGCATCGAGACCCGCGCGACGGTCCTTGGCCACATCCAGCGCGGTGGCGTCCCGACCGCGTTCGACCGCGTCCTGGCCACCCGCCTGGGCATGGCGGCCATCGATTCGGTGGTGGAGAAGCGCTGGGGCACGATGGTGTCGCTCCACGGCACGGATATTGTGCACGTCGGTTTCGACGCCGCGCTCGGCAACCTCAAGTCCGTACCGCAGAGCCGCTACGACGAGGCCGCGGTCCTCTTCGGCTAAGCGCCACGTGGGCTGTCCGGATTGGGTGGACGGCGCGATCCGGCCGGAAGCGCGGCCCGCGGTGGGTAGGGTTGATTTATGACTCTTGAGCCCGGTTCCGCTGAAATTGTCCAGCTTGCATGGGCACGTCGCTTGGGGTTCGACGACGGCGCTTTCGCGGCCGCCGCCGGCCTGCGGCTCACCCGGGCGGACGAGAGCGCCCGGGCCGTGCAGTTCGTCCGCCTGTTCGGCAACTCCGCCCTGGTGGGCCCGCAATGGGCTTTGGACGCCGCCGTCGGCCTCTCCGACGAGGAACTGGCCCAGCACGTGACGCTGCTGACCATCACCCGCGGGCACGGCGGCCACGGGCTGGGCGCCGCCGCACTCTTCTTCGCCGACGACCTCCCCCTGCAGCAGCCTTCCGAGGAGCTCACCGTCTCGCACGGGAACCCGGAAGCGATCGAGCTGGAGACGTTCTGCCCGCCCGACGACATCAATGAGGTGGGGCTCGCCGAGCTCGAGCACCGCTTCACTGTCCTGCATCTGGAAGACGGGCGCCGGACGCCCGTGGCCTGCGGGGCCTACGCCGAATGGGAAGGGCTCCTGGCTCATCTTGGCGTGCTGGTTGCGCCCGAATGGCGGCGCCGCGGCCTGGGCAAGCTGGCCGCCTCGATAGCCGCCCACGAGGCCCTCGCCGCCGGGCTGACGCTGCAGTGGCGTTCAGAGGTCAGCAACAAGGGTTCACTGGCGCTGGCCCGCAGCCTGGGCTTCTCCGCGGGCGGCATCCAGACCAGCGTGCTGCTGGGCTGATCCGGATGCCGGCCGGCTAGCGGCGTTCTGCGGCGGCTTGGTCCGCGGTCTGGTCTGCGTCCGCAGCCATGCCGGCGGCCGCGGGAGCCGGCTCGCCCCAGCCTTGGACCGGCTTGGGCTTAGCGAAGAAGAGCGCCACGGCAGCGCCGAGCAGGATGACCGCCGCGGGCAGCAGGATCGACTGACCCATCGCCGTCGAGAACCCGTCATGCAGCGCCTCGGGCAGGGCGCCGCCGAAGCCCATTGGGCTGGCGTCTCCGCCTGCTCCGGGACGGGCGGGAAGCTCGGCTGCCAGCCGCGCCTGGATGAGGACGGCGATGGCGGCGCTGCCGAGCACGGCGCCGATCTGGCGGGTCGTGTTGTAGACGCCCGAGCCAGCTCCGGCCTGCCGCGGCGGCAGGTTGCGCGTGGCGGTGGAGCTCAGTGGCGCCCAAATGCCCGCATTGGCGAAGCCCAGCACGGCGCTCGGCAGCAGGAACAGCCAGATGGGCGTGTCCGGGTGCATGAGCAGGGCATTCCAGAACAGCGCCACGGACATCAGGACCAGACCGGTCGCGGTAATGAATTTCGGGTTGACCTTGTCGATGATCCGTCCGACCACGGGTGCCAGGCCGCCCGAAATCAGCGCCATCGGCACCATCATGAGCGCCGACTGGGTCGGCGTCAGGCCGCGGACGATCTGGTAGTAGAAGATCAGCGGCAGGCTGAACCCCGTAACGGTGAAGCCCACCGTGGTGATCGCAATGTTTGCGAGCGAGAAGTTCCGGTCCTTGAAAAGGGACAGGGGCAGCAACGGTTCGCCCTTGTTGAACCGCTGCCACAGGACAAAGACCACCAGCACGGCGATGCCGCTGATGATCAGGCCCCAGACGGTGATCGGGCCGGCGATGGTGCCCCAGTCGTACGTCTCGCCCTCCTGGATGCCGAAGACCAGGAGGAACAGGCCGAGGGCGCTAAGCAGCACGCCGGGAATATCGAACTTGTGCGGGTGGGTGGTCAGCGTGGGCACGAAGCGCTGGGCGAGGATGAAGCCGGCAATCCCGACGGGGACGTTGATGAAGAAGATCCATTCCCAGCCGAGGCCGTCCACCAGGACGCCTCCGAGGATCGGGCCGACCAGGGTGGCGACGCCGGCCGTGGCGCCCCAGATGCCCATGGCCGCCCCGCGGCCGTCCGGGGGGAAGATGCGGGTGATGACGGCCATGGTCTGCGGCGTCATCATGGCCGCGCCGAGGCCCTGGACCACGCGGGCCGCGATGAGGGTCTGGACGTCGCCCGAGAGGCCGCACCACAGCGATGCCATGGTGAAGACGACGAGTCCGGAGAGGTAGAGCTTCTTGGGTCCGAAACGGTCTCCGAGCCGGCCTGTGATGAGCAGCGGCACGGCGTAGGCGAGCAGGTAGGCGCTGGTCACCCAGATCACCGAGTTGATGTCAGTGTTGAGGCCCTCCATGATGCTCGGGTTGGCCACCGAGACGATGGTGGTGTCGATCAGGATCATGAAGAAGCCGATCACCAGGGACCAGAGTGCCGGCCATGGCCGGGCTACGTTTTCCATGGGCTTCCTTAGGGGCTGGTGTGAACGTTGGACGGGCTAAGTGTTGGGGCGGCCGGGTCCCGGCCGGGGGTCCTGCAAAGGGTTCACCACGGCAGTTCGCCGGAGCGGAGCTGGACCTGAAGGGTGCGGACCCAGGCGATTTCGGCCTGCAGCGTGCACTGCTGGTACTGGACGTCGATCCAGTACTTGCGCTCCACACCCTTCTTCTTAAGCAGTTCCTCGCCGGAGACCAGGAAGTCGAGCTGCTCCTGCAGCGCTTGGAGCCGCCGTTCGAGGAGTTCGACGACGACGCCGGCGGGCAGGTTGTAGGCCTCGGAGATGGCCAGGGGGAAGGACGGGTATTCGTTGACCGGGGCGGCGAGCATGTCCTGCAGCCACTTCGTGAACGCTTCGCGGCCGGCTGCCGAGATCGTGTACGTGGTGCGCTCCGGACGGTTGCCTCCCCGGTCCGTTCCCGTCGCTGCGACGAGGCCCTGCTCTTCGAGCCGCCCGACGGCGTGATAGAGAGTTCCTGGCCGGACCTTGACCAGCCGGTCCTCGTGCCGGGCGATCAGGAGCTGGTACATCTCGTAGGGATGCATCGGTTCTTCCACGAGCAGGGAGAGTGCGGCGACACCCAGCGGTGTCAGTGCGGTTGCCCGGGCCATGGTGCCATGTCCTCTCTGATCGGTGTCCTCTTTGGTCGGTGTGCTCTTTGGTCGAAGTGCTCTTCGGCCTAAACTGCAATTACTCCACTAAAGATTATTCCACGTGGAGTATTCGGGGGCAATCTTCCCCGGAACCGCCCCGGCCGGGCCTCAGCACCGGACCCGGACTGAGTTTGGTCAGAGTTTCGTCAGCTGAGGAGGGACAGGATCTCCGTGCGGGCGAACATTTGCGCGGCGGCCCGCGCGGTGGGGGTGCCGGCGTCGGGGTCGGCCCCGGCGTCCAAGAGTTCGCGGGCGACGTCCGTGTAGCCCTTGAAGACAGCACCGGCCAGCGGCGTCTGGCCGCGGTCATTGGGCATGTTCGCGTCTCCGCCGTGGTCCAGGATCAGCCGAACGGTGTCGGCGTGACCGTGGTAGGCCGCCAGCATGACGAGCGAGTCGCCGGAGGAAGTGGTCAGCGTGGCCGGCGCGCCGGCGGCCAGGTAGCCGCCCAGCAGCGCGGAGTTGCCCTCGCGGGCCGCGTCGAAGAGCACATGGGCCAGCGCCAGCGTCTCGTCGTCGGGCGCGGCGCCGGAGTTGTTGGGGGCGGAGTTGTTGGGGGCGGAGTTGTTGGGGGCGGAACCGCTCAATGGGGACTCGGTGCTCATCGGGGACCCCGCAGGAAGCCGGTCTGGCGGCCCACCACCTGGCCTGCGTCGGGAGCCACAATGACTTCCTGGGCCGCGGCATAGGGCTCGTCACCGTCCACCACGGTCAGGACATCGTCCGGGGCGACGGAGCGCTTGATCACAGCCAGGGCCACGGGGCCCATCTCGTAGTGCTGCGCCACGGAAGTCACGGCGCCCACCTTGCGGTCGCCGGCACGCACCTCGCTGCCGGACGCGGGCAGGGTGTGCTGGGAGCCGTCGAGCTGGAGGAACACGAGCCGCCGCGGCGGGTGGCCCAGGTTGTGGACGCGGGCGATCGTCTCCTGGCCCTTGTAGCAGCCTTTGGCGAGGTGCACGGCGGTGCGGAGGAGGTCGAGTTCGTGCGGGATGGTCTTGTCGTCGGTTTCCGCGCCCCACCGGGGCCGCCACGCGGCAATCCGCAGCGCCTCTGACGCCATGGTGCCGGCGAGGGCACGCTCGCCCACCGTCTGGACCAGCTCAGCCGCGGGGACAAGGTACTCGAACCACGGCCGCTCGAGTCCGGGGTGGGCGTCCTCGCCCACCACCGCGTAGGAGTAGCCGCCGGCACCGACATGCGGCCACGGGTCTTCCCACACCTGCAGCGCAGACCAGTCCGGGATGCGCTGGGTGGAGCCGAGCACGGCCCAGTCCGCGGAGACATCGGCGATCTCGACCCGGAGCATGAACTTCATCTTGTTCAGCCATTCGGCGAGCGGGCCTGCCTCGGCCCCCTCGACGATCAGCCAGGTGGTTGCGCCGTCGTCCACCACCCGGGCGTCGAACTCGATCCGGCCCTGGACGCTCAGCAACAGCAGTTCGGTGGACTGGCCGGGGGCCAGGGAAGTGAGCTGCTGGGAGGACAGGGTGTTGAGCCAGCTGAGCCGGTCCGGCCCGGTGACCGTGACCACGCCGCGGTTTGAGAGATCGACGACGGCGGTGCCGGCAGCCAGCGCCCGCTGCTCACGAAGCGGCTCGCCGTAGTGGGCGGCGACGCCGGCGTCGGCACCGCTGGCCTCAACGGCGGCCGGGCGCGACAACAGGGGGCTTTTGATAGTCATATTGAAAGGAACGTCCTTAGCTCTGCGCGTATTCCGGCCCCTGCATGGAGTGTCGGGGCCGGACGGGGCTTTGCCGGGCTGTGGGGCCGGCCGGCCCTAGCGGTATTCCGGATTTTCAAAGTCGAAGCGGGTGCCCAATTTCCAGGCGTCGGGGAGGTTTCCGTAGGCGGGAATGCCGCCGGCATCCTTGAGCATCCGTGCCAGGTGGAGCATGTTCCAGGTCATGAAGGTGGTGTTGCGGTTGGTGAAATCGCTCTCGGGGCCCCCGGACCCCTCGTCAAGATAGCTGGGTCCCGGCCCGACGGGGCCGATCCACCCGGCGTCGGCCTGCGGTGTGATGGTGAAGCCGATGTGCTGGAGGCTGTACAGGATGTTCATGGCGCAATGCTTGATCCCGTCCTCGTTGCCGGTGATGAGGCAGCCGCCCACCTTCGGATAATAGGCCCACTGGCCCTTTGCGTTCAGCTGCCCGGAGTGGGCGTAGAGGCGCTCGATGAGTTTCTTGGTCTGCGAGGAGTTGTCCCCCAGCCAGATGGGCCCGGCGACGACCACGATGTCCGCTTCCTGGACGGCCGGGTAGATTTCCGGCCATTCATCGGTGGCCCAGCCGTGTTCGCGCATGTCCGGGTAGACGCCGCTGGCGATGTCGTGGTCCACGGTGCGGATCACGCGGGTGGTGACGCCCTGCTTTTCCATGATCCGGCGGCTGACCTCTATCAGGCCCTGCGTGTTGGACACGTCGGGGGACTTCTTGAGGGTGCCGTTGAAGTACACGGCCTTGAGGTCGGCGTAGCTGGTGTTACCGGCGTCGATGCTGGGGGCTGGGCTGTTGACTGTGCTAGTGACTTCGTCGCTCACGGTGTTTCTCCTGGGTCGATGCTGACAACGGAAAAATCAGTGAGACCGCGCCTTTAGCCTACTTTGGCGAGGATGGCCGATGCGTGGGCCTCCAGGCCGCCGCCGGACGCCGAATTCTTGCCGGTGGCCACGTCCCAGCGCCACAGCAGGTTCCCCTCCACGAGCCCGAAGATCCGGGTGGCCGCCGTGTACTCCTTGGAGTGGCTGCCGCGCATCACCATGTCGGTGCTGAGCTGGATCTGGGGTCCCTTGATCTGACCGTAGTACAGCTCCGAGATCCCGCCGGGGTGGGCAATGGAGACCGAGATGTCGAAGCCGCCGTCGCTGTTGCGCAGGGCCTCGACCTCGTCGGCGCTCCTGAGCACGGGGACAATGTCCGCCGGGTTCAGGCCGGGACCGCCGTCCTCCTCGCGCTGCTTACGCTCGAGGGCCCAGAAGCCGGTCTCGACGGTGAGGGGACGCAGCTTGGTGCCCTCGTCGTCGGTCAGCCAGCTCTCGGCGCGGTACTGCAGGTACGGCAGGCCGTTGTGCGTAAACGACACGTGCTGCAGGAAGTGCTCGGAGTCCTCGTCCCCGGCCCCCAGACGGCCGCTGCCCTCCCACTCACCAATGAGCCAGGACAGCGGAACGATTTCGGGGGTCAGATCAGTAGGGATTTCAATCGGCACAGCATCTACCTCTGGAAGCTACGGGGTCTGGAAGGTGTTACTTCTGGCCTTTGAAGAGGCGGTACACGACAAAGCCGGCAAACCATGCCATGGAGAGGCTGGCCACGCCAAGCAGGACAAGGAAAAAGATCTCATATGCAAGTACGGACATGATGCCATCCTAACCCTTAGTAGATGAGTAGTTTGTCTATGAAGTAGGCCAGGGAACCGACCGCCGACACCGGCCCCAGCCCCATGCCCACGGCCGCGAAAACGTTCAAGCTCTCACCGCTGAGGATGACGAGGCGGCGGAAACTCACCAGCACCGCTCCCACTACGACGCCGGCGAGGGCGGCCGGCAGCACGGCAATGTCGGAAAACACCAGGCCGGCCAGCGGCCCGGCGAGCCCCGCGCTGACGATGCCCAGCGGCGCCACGATCCGGTCAGGCCAGCGGATCAGCCCCGCCATCAGGGCGATGGCGGCGCTGATGGCGGCCACGAGGATCATTTCGCGGACCCCGTTGAAGCGCGAGCTGGCAATCCAGCCGGCGCCCAGGCAGGACAGCAGGACACCCGAGCACGAGCCCAGGGTGGATTCGAGGCGCTGGGCCTGCCCGGTGCCCCGGATCAGTTGCATGATGAAGATTGCCATGACCCCGACCGCCATGAACGACGGCGTCCAGTCCAGGAAGCCGGGAGCCGGAAGATAGGTCGCCGCCACCGCCGACCCCACTCCGGGCAGGCCAATCAAGGCCGCGAGGGTCTTCTTGGCGGGAATACCGAGAAAGTAGGGCCAGCCGATACCGATGCCGACGGCGGCGAGGGACGCGACTGCCAGGAGGATTACAGGCGAGGAATAGGCACCGGCAACAATGGCCGCGAGACCGGCCAGGCCGATGATCCCGACGCTCCACGGCTTCACTGTCTACTCGCCATCGGCAGACCCACCATGGTCGTACCTTCGCTCACTGCGGACCCCAATTCGACTCGGCTCAATTTCAACGGGCCGCGGGCCCTGACGGTTCAATCCTGCCTTATATGAACGATATGTGTCGCAAAAGCAGTGGCCGGAGGTGACGGGACCATGGCCGGAATGGGGCCTTTAGGTATACTCGGGATCAGCAACAAGACGCCCAACGATGCGCGGACACCCCTTGGAGGAACAATGTCGCACATCCTGCTATTGACGAACAGCACCGGAACATCCGTGGACGTCCTGCCTGCTCTGGAACTGCTGAACCACCGGGTGCATATCCTGCCGGCCGAGCCCACCGCACTGCTCGAGACTGACCCCTGCGACATCGTCCTGCTGGATGCCCGCAAGGATCTGGTCGGCGCACGTTCCCTCACCCAGCTGCTCAAGGCCACCGGCCTCAGCGCCCCCTTGATGCTTATCCTCACCGAAGGCGGCATGGCCGCCGTCTCCTCAGCGTGGGCCGTGGACGACATCCTCCTGGAATCTGCGGGCCCGGCCGAAGTCGAAGCCAGGATCCGCCTCGGCGTCGCGCGTGCCGTGCCGGAGAAGGAGGACGTGCCGACCGAAATCCGGGCCGCCGGCGTCGTAATTGACGAGGCCAGCTACACCGCTCGGGTCAACGGCGCCGCGCTCAACCTGACCTTCAAGGAATTTGAACTGCTGAAATACCTCGCCCAGCACCCCGGCCGGGTATTCACCCGCCAGCAGCTGCTGACCGAAGTCTGGGGCTACGACTACTACGGCGGCACCCGCACCGTGGACGTCCACGTCCGGCGGCTGCGCGCCAAACTGGGCGCCGACCACGAGAACCTGATCAGCACCGTCCGCAACGTCGGCTACCGCCTGACCTTGGTCCGCCAGCCCGAGGACGAACTCACCGAGGCCTGAGCGCACCTCGGCCTCCGAACCCAGAAAAACGGAAGCACGTAAACACAGAAGCACTGAACGCAGAAGGCCCCGGACTCTGGAATCCAGAGTCCGGGGCCTTCGTGGTGCACCGATTCATCGGCGCACAATCTTCTCAATAAAACAATCTCAGTGGAGGACATACGGGTCGAACGTATCGAGGCCACCCCAGTGGTGGATCCCCCTCGCATCTGGCGCAACGCCGGACGAGATAACGACTATACGCGCCGTCCCGAGTTCAACAAAATCGGCCGCTGGCAGCCAGGCACCCGATAGCCTTGCACCATGAGCCCTGCGCACCCGGAAAACTGGCCCGTACTTGCCCTCAAAGGAACCGTGGACAGCAGGCTGCTGCGGGACGTCGCCGGCCTGGTCGCCGCGGCGGAGGAGTCCGACGGCAATCCGCCGCTGTCCGAACAGACTCTTGTCACGCTGCGCGCCGCCGACGCGGGCGAGCATTCGGTATTGGCCTTGGCCCTCTACGCCCCGGACGATAAGTTGAATCCCGCGACGGCGCAGGACCTCGCCGGCGTCGCCGTCGTCATCGAAGAGCCCGACGGCACCGGGATCCTTGAGATCGCCGTCCACCCCAGCTACCGCAACCAGGGCGTGGGCGACCGTCTGGTGGGCGAACTGAAAAGCGTCCGCGGCTTCGCGGGCCTAAAAGCCTGGTCCCACGGGAACCACGAGGCCGCGGCGGACCTCGCGGCCCGCTACGGCTACGGCGCCGTCCGCGAGCTGTGGAAAATGCGGCTGATGACGGCAGCGGCTGCCCTGCCGGAGGTCCAACTCCCGGAGGGCGTACAGCTCCGCGCCTTCGTGCCCGGCCGGGACGAGGACGCCTGGCTGGCCGCAAACAAGGCCGCCTTCGCCCACCACCCGGAGCAGGGCAACATGACGCCCGCCGATTTGGACGCCCGGATGGCCGAGCCCTGGTTTGACCCCACAGGCTTCCTGCTGGCCGTGGACGCGGCGGACCGGCTTTTGGGGTTCCACTGGACCAAGGTCCACCCCCGGCACGGCGATCACCCCGCGATCGGCGAGGTTTATGTGGTGGGCGTGACCCCGGATGCCCAGGGCTCCGGACTGGGCAAGGCCCTCACCGTCGCAGGCATCAGGCATCTGCAGGACCTCGGGCTCCGCGCGGTCATGCTCTACGTCGATGCCGACAACGCGCCCGCCGTCGCCCTCTACCGCCGGCTCGGATTCACCCGCTGGGATGTCGACGTCATGTACGCGCCGCTGCCGCAGCAGCACTCACCGGCTGTCACCCCCGCGCCGGACGGCGTTAGTCAAGTCGGCGGATGACCGCCCGGACCGGGCCGAAATCTGGGGTCATCTGGCCGTGATTGCTTGTAAGGTTGAAGCTACATCGCGCCAGCATTGAGGAGACCCTATGCCACGGGATACAGCCCGGACATCCACGTCTGAACCAGCAACGCCGGAAAAGCGGGCGCGTCCGGTACGTGCGCGCTTTGGCTCCTCCGAAGTGCCGGCCTCACGCGCCACCCAGGACCGGATCGACATTCCGGAGTTCGCGCCGAACCTGGAACCGGAAGGCGACATCCGCCCCGACCGGTTCCTGGACCGGGAGCTGAGCTGGCTCGCCTTCAACGCCCGGGTCCTGGAACTGGCCGAAGACCCCAACCTGTATCTGCTGGAGCGGGTCAGCTTCCTGTCCATCTTTGCCTCCAACCTGGACGAGTTCTTCATGGTCCGGGTGGCCGGGCTGAAGCGACGGATCGCCACGGGCCTCGCGGTCCCCTCCCCCGCCGGGCTGAGCCCCATGCAGGTTTTGGAGCAGATCGGCGAGGAGGCCCACCGGCTGCAGCAGCGCCACGCCCGGGTCTACGCCGAACAGATCCGTCCCGCCCTTGCGTACGAGCACATCCACCTCATGCACTGGGAGGAACTCGACTCTCAGGCCAAGGACCAGCTCAGTGCCATGTTCGCGGAAAAGGTCTTCCCGATCCTGACGCCGCTTGCCGTGGATCCGGCGCACCCGTTCCCCTACATTTCCGGACTGTCCCTGAACCTCGCCGTGGTGGTCCGCAACCCGGTCAGCGACAAGGAGCTCTTCGCCCGTGTCAAGGTCCCTGACCAGCTCCCCCGCCTGATCTCCATCGACGGCGCCCGCGCCGGTTCCGTCCCCGGGCGTGTGGCACGGTTCATCGCGCTCGAGGAAGTCATCGCCGTGCACCTGGACCAGCTGTTCGCCGGCATGGAGGTCCTGGAGCACCACATCTTCCGTGTGACCCGCAACGAGGACGTCGAGGTCGAAGAGGACGACGCCGAGAACCTCCTGCAGGCGTTGGAGAAGGAACTCCTGCGCCGCCGGTTCGGGCCGCCGGTCCGGCTTGAGGTCACCAATGACATCAACCCGAACATCCGTGCCCTGCTGATCCGCGAGCTCGGCGTCGAGGAATCCGAGGTCTACTCCGTTCCGGCGCCGCTGGACCTGCGCGGGCTCTCGGTGATTGCCGGGATCGACCGGGCGGATCTGCACTACCCCAAGCACGTCCCGCACACCTCGCGGTACCTCAACGAATCGGAAACCTCCAAGGCGGCCAACGTCTTTGCGGCCATGCGGCGGCGGGACATCCTCCTGCACCACCCGTACGACTCCTTCTCCACGTCCGTCCAGGCGTTCCTGGAACAGGCGGCCGCGGACCCGAAAGTCCAGGCCATCAAGCAGACCCTGTACCGCACCTCCGGGGACTCCCCGATTGTCGATGCACTGATCGACGCCGCCGAGGCCGGCAAGCAGGTCCTGGCCCTCGTGGAGATCAAGGCCCGCTTCGATGAGCAGGCCAACATCTCCTGGGCCCGGAAACTGGAACAGGCCGGCGTCCATGTGGTGTACGGCATCGTGGGCCTGAAGACCCACTGCAAGCTCTCCCTCGTGGTCCGCCAGGAAGTGGACGGGCTGCGCCGCTACTGCCACATCGGCACCGGCAACTACCACCCGCGCACGGCCCGCTACTACGAGGACCTGGGCCTGCTGACGGCGAACGAACAGGTCGGCGAAGACCTGTCGAAGCTGTTCAACCAGCTCTCCGGGTACGCGCCGAAGTCCACGTTCAAGCGGCTGCTCGTGGCGCCGCGCTCGGTCCGGTCCGGGCTGATCGACAGGATCGAAACCGAGATCAGGAACGCCCGCGCCGGCATCGCCGCGCGCGTCCAGATCAAGGTCAATTCGATGGTGGACGAGGCCATCATCGATTCCCTGTACCGCGCGTCCCAGGCCGGGGTGCAGGTGGACGTCATTGTCCGCGGCATCTGCTCCCTGCGGCCCGGCGTTCCCGGCCTGAGCGAGAACATCACGGTCCGCTCCGTGCTGGGCCGCTTCCTGGAGCACTCCCGCGTCTTCGCCTTCGCCAATGCCGGGGACCCGGTGGTCTACATCGGCTCGGCCGACATGATGCACCGCAACCTCGACCGCCGGGTGGAGGCCCTCGTGCAGCTGACAAGCGGCGACGACACGAGCTATGTCCTGGATCTACTCAACCGTTACATGGTTCCGGAAACCGCCAGCTGGCATTTGGACAGGCAGGGCGAATGGACCCGCCACCACCTGGCAGAAGACGGCCAGAACCTCAAGGACGTCCAGTCCTGGCTGCTCGCTTCCCGCTCCCGCCAGCGCTCGACCAGCCTGCGGTAGGGATCGTGAGTGTGAGCAGCGATGCCCTGGTTGCGGACCAGGCTGACCATCCCGGCGAAGAGGTTGCCGTCACGGCTGCAGGCGCCATCCCTTGGCGCTTCAATTCGGCAACCAAGGACCAGCTTGAGGTCCTGCTGATTCACCGCCCGCGCTATGACGACTGGTCCTGGCCGAAGGGCAAAATCGACCCCGGCGAGACCATCCCGGAGTGCGCCGTCCGCGAGGTGGAGGAGGAGATCGGGCTCAGCGCTCCTCTGGGGATCCCGCTTCCGCCCATCCACTACCACGTGGCGGCCGGGCTGAAGGTGGTCCACTACTGGGCGGTCGACGTCGACGGCGCTGCCTTGCTGCCGGACGGCAGTGAAGTCGACAGCGTCATGTGGTGCCCGCCCGAGAAGGCGGCCCGCCTCCTGAGCAACCCGAGCGACATCGAACCGCTCCAGCACCTCGTGAACGCCCACGACCGCGGGGAACTGGAGACCTGGCCGCTGCTGATCGTGCGCCATGCGAAGGCCAAACCCCGCTCTTCGTGGTCCAAGGCCGAGGGCGACCGCCCGCTGGCCGCCACCGGCATGCGGCAGGCGCAGGCGGTGGGGCGGCTCCTGCAGGCGTGGAAGCCCGCGCGGATCGTTTCAAGCCCGTGGCTGCGGTGCGTGGCCACCATCGCGCCGTACGTAAAGGCGGCCGACGCCAAGGTGAAGCTCAACGAGGCCCTCACCGAACACCGGCACGGCCGCAGCCCGCAGAAGACGGCCGCCGTCGTCGAGGCGCTGTTCGACAAGCAGCGGGCCGTGGCCGTGTGTACGCACCGCCCGGCACTGCCGACCGTCCTGAAACAGCTCGCAAAGCACATGAACTCCCGCCTCCGGGATCGGCTGCCGTCCTCGGACCCGTATCTGGCGCCGGGCGAGATCATCGTGTGCCATGTGGCGCACCACAGCAAGAACAAAATAGTTGGGGTGGAGCGGTTCAAGCCGTTCGACGACTGAGGTCCTTGACCCCCGGGGCCCGCAGGCCTAGTTTGTATCAATAGCTTGATACATTACTGCTGAATCTTGGGGGATTTCATGCCGGTCCTGTTCTACCTGCCGCCGATGCTGCTGCTCGGCCCGGCGATCGCAGCACTGCTCGTCTATGCCGTGCTCCGGTGGGTGATCTGGCCTCCCGGGGCCGGAACCTCGCCGCAGAGCGTGTCGGAGCACGGGCTGTGGGTGGGTGTGATCGGCTGGCTGGCGAGCTCGCTCCAGGGCGCCATGACTCTGGGCATCATCCCGGCCAATCCGTCAGCGGCCGTCGCCGTGGTGAGCGCCGAGTCGATCGTCCCGGCGCTGGCATGGCCGGTCCTGGGCTGCCTGACCGTGCACGCCCTGGGCCAGGTCAGTTACCCGGGTCCGCGGCGGATGCGGCGGGAGGCCGTGCTGTCCGTGCGGGGTATCAGAGACTTCGTGCCCCGCAGGCTGGCATTGACCACGGCTGCGATCTTCGTCTCGGCCGCCGCGGCCATCGCCCGGGCCGCCACGCTGCCCGGATTTGCGGCCGTGGCTCCCACCACGGTCAGCGACGATCAGTACAACAACTACTACTACACAGCCGGAGGCGACGGCCGCATCCCCGGACCGGAAGTGGCCGCCTGGCTCGGCGGCGCCCTGCTGGTGCTGGCCGTCGGGACGTGGCTGGTTTTGTGGCTGATCGCCCGCCGCCGCCAGCTGGAGTCCCTCGACGCCGCCGACAACGCTGTACTGCGGACCATCGCGATGAACCGGCTGCTGCGCACAGTGTCCACGGTGGCTGCCGGGCTGGCGGTCATCGCGGGGAATTTCGCGACCCGTCCCGATCCCGCTCAGGGGCTGACGTCGTGGACGAATTTCGCCGGCCTCGCGGCAACCGCGGTCCTCCTCGTCATGTGGTGGTGGCGGCCCCCTCGGCTCGCGGCCGCCACCCTGGGCGTCCGGAACCGGCCGGAATCAGGGGTCGCCACCGGCCGCCAGCACCCGGCCGCTAGGCTGGTCTCGTCCCTCGGGGCGCTGCTGGGGCTGGCGGCCGCTGTGCCCCTGGTCGCCGGCGTCTTCCTCGCCCAGCTCCTCATGGCTGCCAGCTACGGTGTCGCGGGCGTCGTGGCGCTCACGGCCGCTTCCGTGCTGCTGGTCATTGCCGCCGGCGAGTTCCTGTTGCAGCACAACTACGGAAGTCCCCAAGCGCCGCGCGGCTGGCCGCGGCAACCGGTGAGCCCCGCCCTGCTGACCACGGCTGTCCTGGCGCTGCTCGTCTTCCTTGCCGTCCTGGGCGTCACGGCGGTGGGGCAGGCACGCCTCGCCGAAGGACCGGGCTGGGTTCCGGCCGGGCTGCTCACGGCCGGGGCCTGCGCTGCCTCCCTCCCGGCGTTCCTCACGGCCAGGTTCCGCCAAGGTGTTCGCGACGCCCCGCGCGGCCTGGACGCTGCCCTGCGCGCGGTCACCCTCCACCGGACAGTGCGGACCCTCGCGGCCGCCCTCACCGCCCAGGCCGGTGTCCTGTTGTTGACCCAGAGCCTGGCGTGGGCGGCAGTGTTCGGGCCGGACGCGTTCGGGAATGCCGTCAATCCGGCCGCCGGAACGTGGTGGCCGGCAACCCTGGCAGGCTCTGTGCTGGGCGCCGCGGCCATGGTCATCGCCGTCATCCCTGTCCGTACGCTGGCCCGGGCACGGTCAGCTCAACTTCGGCGGCCGGACAAGGAGCCAGCCACGTGAACGCAGGGATCTCCGTCAACCTGCGTTCGCCTGTTCCCCCCTTCGAACAGATCCGGGCGCAGATCGCCTCCCTCATCACAGTCGGGACGCTGGCACCGGGAATCCGGCTGCCGACAGTCCGCAGCCTTGCATCGGACTTGGGTCTGGCGGCCGGGACGGTCGCGCGGGCCTACAAGGAACTCGAACTGGCGGGACTGATCGAAACCCGGCGGCGCAACGGCACGGTGGTCGCGGGGACGCCTGCCCCGCCGGCCCGTACGGACGCCCATGGGCAAGAGGCCGCCACCGCGGAGGTGCTCGCCGCCGTCGACCGCTACATTGCGGAAGGCCGCAATGCCGGCCTGGACGACGCCGCCCTGCTGGAGATCCTCCGAGCGAGACAGGGATGGTCACACGAATAAGGGAGCCAGCGAGTTCTCAGTAGACTGGAACCGTGAGCATTCCTACGCCCTATGAAGACCTCCTGCGCGACGTCCTCGAGCACGGCACGCACAAATCAGACCGTACCGGAACTGGCACCCTCAGCGTTTTTGGCCGCCAGCTCCGCTTTGACCTGAGCAAGAGCTTCCCGCTCATCACCACCAAACGGGTACACTTCAAGTCCGTGGCCGTGGAGCTGCTCTGGTTCCTCCGCGGCGACACGAACGTCAAATGGATGCAGGACCAGGGCGTCACCATCTGGGACGAATGGGCCGACGCCGACGGCGAACTCGGTCCCGTTTACGGGGTCCAGTGGCGCTCCTGGCCCACGCCCGACGGCGGCCACATCGACCAGATCGCCGAACTCATCGAGAACCTGAAGTCCAACCCGGACTCGCGCCGGCACATTGTCTCGGCCTGGAACGTCTCCGAACTCAAGGACATGGCGCTGCCCCCGTGCCACGCGTTCTTCCAGTTCTACGTCGCCGACGGCAAGCTCTCCTGCCAGCTGTACCAGCGCTCGGCGGACACCTTCCTGGGCGTGCCGTTCAACATTGCGTCCTACGCCCTGCTGACGCGCATGATCGCGCAGCAGACGGGCCTGGAACCGGGCGAATTCGTCTGGACAGGCGGGGATGTCCACATCTATGACAACCACATGGACCAAGTCCTCAAGCAGCTCGCCCGCGAGCCCTACGACTACCCCCAGCTGAACATCACCCGCAAGCCGGACTCCATCTTCGACTACACCCTCGAGGACTTCGAGGTGGTCGGCTACCAGCACCACCCGACGATTAAGGCCCCGATAGCCGTATGAGCAACGAAGACACCCCGGGCGTGCAGCCCGCCGATTTCACTGAACAACTCCGCGCGTCCACCACTGGGCTGGGGCTGGTCTGGGCCCAGACCAGCACCGGGGTCATCGGCCACGCCGGCGCCATGCCGTGGCACCTGCCCGAGGACATGAGGCACTTCAGCAGCCTCACCTCCGGCCACCCGGTCGTCATGGGACGCAAGACCTGGGAGTCATTCCCGGACCAGTACCGCCCGCTGCCCGGCCGGACTAACATCGTCATCACCCGCCAGGCCGCCTGGCGGGACACCCCCGGCGCGGACGGCGCCGTCGCGGTCGCGTCGCTCGACGACGCTTTGCTCGAATCCCAGTTCGTTCCCGGCCATGAGACCGTCTGGATCATTGGCGGCGGCGAGATCTTTGCGCAGGCGCTGGACCTTGCCGACGTGGCCGTCGTAACCACAATCGACACCACCGCCGAAGGGGACACCTTCGCTCCCGAACTCGGCTACGACTGGACCGCCTCCGCCAGCCTCCCGGCCAACGGCTGGCTGACCTCCGCCAACGGCACCCGCTACCGGATCACGCTGTGGCGCCGGACGGAGGCCAAGTGATGCTGCGGAAGCCCGAGACACTCTTTGTCCTGGGGTACATGCTCCTGCCCCTGCTCGCGCTGCTCTCGGCCATCGTGGGCCTGACCATGATCCTGGGCGGCAACAAGATCCTCGGGGCGATCGTGCTGGTGGTGGTGACCCAGGTCTTCACCTTCGGGGCGGTCTTTGCGCTGCGCCGGCGCAAGGCGGCGTTGCTGGAAGAGCCGCGCGGCGAATAACACCCGTGACGTAACCGACTGCGCCGGGCGGGCTGTGAAGTCTAAACTGGGCCCATGACTACAGCAGCTACCCCGTCCGTCGGCCTGGTCGGTTGGCGTGGCATGGTCGGTTCCGTCCTGATGCAGCGCATGCAGGACGAGGGCGACTTCGCCACCATCAACCCGGTCTTCTTCTCCACCTCGAACGCGGGCGGTGCCGCCCCGGCCATTGCGGGTGCCGCCGCGGGCGCGGCCGGCAAGCTCGAGGACGCGTTCGACCTCGAGACGCTGGCGAAGCTGCCCATTATTGTCACCGCCCAGGGCGGGGACTACACCAAGCAGGTCCACGGCGAGCTCCGCAGCCGCGGCTGGGACGGCCTCTGGATCGATGCTGCCTCCACGCTGCGCATGAACGAGGACTCCATCATCGTGTTGGACCCCATCAACCGGGACGTCATCGACGCCGGCCTCTCCGGCGGGGTGAAGGACTACATCGGGGGCAACTGCACCGTGTCGTGCATGCTGATGGGACTGGGCGGGCTGTTCAAGAACGACCTCGTCGAGTGGGGCACGTCCATGACGTACCAGGCGGCTTCCGGCGGCGGGGCGCGCCACATGCGTGAGCTGCTGAACCAGTTCGGCAGCCTCAACGCCGAGGTGAGCACCGAACTGGACGACCCGGCGTCGGCGATCCTGGAGATCGACCGGAAGGTCCTGGCGCACCAGCGTTCCGGCATCGACGCCACGCAGTTCGGCGTCCCGCTGGCCGGTTCCCTGATCCCCTGGATCGATGCGGACCTCGGCAACGGCCAGTCCAAAGAAGAGTGGAAGGCCGGGGTGGAGACGAACAAGATCCTTGGCACCTCCGCCGGGAATCGGATCATCATGGACGGCCTGTGCGTCCGGATCGGTGCGATGCGCTCGCACTCCCAGGCCCTGACCCTCAAGCTGCGCGAGGACCTCTCGGTGGCCGAAATCGAGAAGCTCGTGGACGCGGACAACCAGTGGGCCCGCGTGGTGCCGAACACCAAGGAAGCCTCGATGGCCGAGCTCACGCCCGTGGCGGCGTCCGGCACCCTGGACATCCCTGTCGGCCGGATCCGCAAGCTGGAGATGGGTCCGGAGTACATCAGCGCGTTCACGGTCGGCGACCAGCTGCTGTGGGGCGCCGCCGAGCCGCTGCGGCGCATGCTCCGCATCGCCACCGGAAACCTCTAGGGCCGTTCAGGCGCCCCTTCAGCCACCCGTTCAGGCACCAAGGAATCTGCGGTACTTCGCGGCCTGCAGCTCAAGAGACTTTTGTGCGGCAGGCCGCAGGCCGTTAACAGCGTCGAAGGGTTCGGGCACGACGCCGGCCGCCTTGCCAGTGCCCGTTTTGCCAGTGCCCGTTTTGCCAATGCCCGCCCGCGCCCATGTGCCGATCACTTGACCGCCCGAGACGATTGTTTTCTTGAACACGCCGTTGCCGCCCGGGACGATCTTGTCGGCGTGCTCCGGCGGCAGCACGAGGGACCGGTCCGTGTAGCCCAGCAGGAACTCATCGAACCCTGGCAGGGCCAGCACGGTGCGCTGTCCGGGCACACCGTCCTCGAGCAGTGCCGCGGTGGCCGGCGACAGCCAATAGGTGGCTCCTTCGAACTCCAGCCCAACGAGCTGGTCCTTCACCAGAGCCAAGGCGGTGCGGACCTCTGTCACCGGCGTGTTCGACCACCACGCGAAGTCGCGTTCCGTGGCCGGGCCGTGGCTGAGCATGTACCGCAACAGCAGTTCCGCAATGCCTTCGGCACGGTCCAGTTCGCGGGATTTGGGGATCCACTCGTCAAAGGCTTTGATGAGCTGCTGGCTCCCCGCGGTCGGTCCCAAGACCAGCCAGGCCCGCTGGCACAGCATCCCCAGCAGGTGGATTCCGCGCTGGCCCGCCGTGGACTGGCCCGCAGCCTCAAAAGCTGCGAATAGCTGCTGGCGCGTCGCCGATCCTCCACCTTGGACGAGTTCCAGGGCTGCCTCACGGCTTGCTTCCACGTCCCGGGCATCGATCTCCAGCTCTCGGTGACGCCCCGCCATGCCACGGATCAGTCGATCGGAGGTGATGGCCAGCATCCACTTCAAATCTTCGGGGGCCAGCACGTGCAGGGTGCCGCGCATAGGCCACGAGCGGACCACCTCCGCCCGATCCAGCGCCCCGCGGACATCGTCAACGCGGGCACCCGGAACGCGCTGGCCGACAGCCCAGAGAACGGCCGAAAGGTCCTGCGCCTGCATCGCCGTCATGGCGCGGGCTGCTTCCGGGACGGTCTCAAAACCGGGTCCCAGCAAACCCTGCGCGGCGAGCCGCAGCCTGCCCATGATCCCGGGGCTGAGCCGGATGCCCGTCACTGTTGCCCCTGTCACTGTTGCCCCCGCCACTGTTGCCCCCCCGCCACTATTGCCATGGACCAATGGTAGGACGCCTATCGTGAGACGCCCATGGCAGGACGCTGGTGACCCCTGCCTGTGCTGGCTGTCGGGCTGTTGCCCGGCTCTTCCCAGCCGCCGTCCAGCGGGCCTCTTTACCCTTGATGCATGACTATGAGTGAGGTGTGGCCGCTGCTGCGGCCCCTGTGCCGGAAGCTGGCCCTGCTGGGCTGGGCCTCCAGCGCCGCCGGCATGGCTGCCGGGCTCGCCGTCGCCATCGCCAGCGGCACCCGGCTCTCGCCCATCATGAGCACCCTGCAGTTGGTTGCCGGTTTGTGCATGGCAGTGTCCGTGGGCAGCTTCGTCACGGCCGCTGCGCTGCAGCCGCGGGCACGGTCTCAGGCACGGACGCAGGCGGGCGTGGAGCGCGGCAGCATTGCCCCGCGGGGCCGGGAGCTCCAGCTCGACTACGCCGGCGAATTTCCGGCCACCGTACAGGCCTTCCTGCTCGGCTCCCTGGCGTTTCTCGCCGGCGCCGTGGCGTTTGCGTGCGCCGGACTGGTGCTGCAGAGCGGGCCCAGCGTTCAGTCCGTGGCGTTCTGCCAGGTCTTCCTGCTCGGGGCCGCGGCCTCCGGTTTCACCTTCATGCTGTTCAGCAAGGTGGCCCCCCGCCACACGGACCGGTAGGCGCCCCCGGCCGCCTAGAGAACCGGCCTTCCTCAAGATCCGGCTTTCCTAGAGAACCGGCCTTTTCCTACAGGGCGACGCCGATCAGCAGCGGTTCCGGGTGCAGTTCAATGCCGAAACGTTCGCTGACGCCGTGGCGCACCTCTCGCGCAACGGCCAGCATGTCGGCCGCGCTCGCCCCTCCCCGGTTGGTGATGGCGAGCGTGTGCTTGGTGGAAAGCGATGCCCGGCCGCCCGAGACGCTGTCCGGGTCCAGACCGAAGCCCTTGACGAACCCGGCCTGGTCGATCAGCCAGGCCGCCGAGAGCTTGATCAGCCCGTCCGCACCCGCCGGGTAACGCGGGGCCTCCTGCGGCAGCCGTGACGCGACGTCTTCGGACACGATCGGATTGGTGAAAAAGGATCCCGTGGAATAGGTGTCACGGTCGTTCGCATCCCAGACCATGCCCTTGGACGCCCGGAGCCGCAGCACTTCGCGCCGGACGTCGTTGGAGTAGGCCCGCCGGCCCTGCTCGACGCCGAGCGCCCGGGCGAGTTCGGCGTAGCGGACCGGGGCGCTCATCCTGCCGAGCGGGAGCTGGAATTCCACGGTGAGCACCACATACCGCGGCGAGCCGTTGACGGTGGTCCGCTTCAGGATGGAGTCACGGTAGCCAAATTTGAGTTCGGAATTCGTGAAGGTCTTCACCGCGTTGCGTTCCCGGTCCCAGGTGCGCACCGCGGCGATCGTCTGCGAGACGTCGGACCCGTAGGCGCCGACGTTCTGCACGGGAGTCGCGCCCGTGGCGCCGGGGATGCCGGAGAGAGCCTCGACGCCGGACCAGGCATGCTTCACGGCGTGGTCAACGAAGGCGTCCCAGTTGTGGCCGGCCTGGACCACCACCGCCACGCCGCCGCAGGAGTCCTCGGCGTTGACGGTGAACCCTTCCGAGGCGATCTTGAGCACCGTGCCGGGGAACCCGTCGTCGGACACCAGCAGGTTGGAGCCGCCGCCGATGATCAGCAAGGGCTGGCCGGCGGCGTCCGCCGTGCGCACGGCGTCGATGATCCCGGCCTCGCTGCGGGCCTCGATGTAGCTGCCGGCGGGGCCGCCGACGGCGGAGGTGGTCAGGGTGGAGAGCTGGATCTGGGTCACCTGACCAGCCTAGCCGGGATCATCCGCTGGCCTAAGCCGGTGCTAGAGGGCCCGGGCGGGCACGGGGAGTTTGCGCGCCACCGGGGACAGCAGGAAGCTGACGATCAGCATCACCATGACGGCAAGCAGCGAGTGGAGAATGCCGACGTGCTCGGCCAGCAGACCCAGCAGCGGCGGCCCGCACAGGAACGCTCCGTAGCCGATCGTGGACACCACGGACACCCGGGCAGCGGCCTTGACGGGATCGTCGGCCGCGGCGGACATGCCCACCGGGAAGCCCAGCGAGGCGCCGAGTCCCCAGACGGCCAAGGCCACGTAGGCCAGCCACGGCACTGGGGCGAAGACGAACAAGCCGAGGCCCAGGACCGCCAGCGCGGCACACCAGCGCATCACTGGGACCCGGCCGAAGCGGTCAAGTACCACGGTGCCGGCGAAGCGGCCGATGGTCATGAACGTGACGAACAGCCCGTACCCAGCGGCTCCGGCGGCGTCGGTCTGGCCGTGGCCGTCGGCCAGCGCCAGGGCCACCCAGTCCCCGGCCGCCCCTTCGGCGAGGGCAAGTCCGAGGACCAGCACGCCCAGGAGCAGGGTGCGCCTGTCACGCCAAGCCTGCGCGATCTGGCGTTTGTTATCCAGCGGCTGCTCCGGGACCGCGTCCGCCTGCCGGACGATCGGGATGGGCCCGGTGGAAGGATCCTCAAACGTATCTGTCCCGGATGCTTTGAAGGGGCGGTCCCCCTCAACCGGCGTGATGTCCGCCCGGAACCACGCAGCAGCTGTGGTCACCGAGCCCGCCACCAGCAGGCCCACCGCGGCGAGGTGCCAGAAGACGGGGATCCCGGCGCCGGCAGCCCAGGCACCCAGCCCGGCGCCTGCCACTGTGCCCAGGCTGAAGGAACCGTGCAGCCGGGGCATGATGTGCCGCCGGACCGCGCGTTCCACCGCGGCGCCTTCGACGTTCGACGCGGTGTTCCAACTGGCGGTGCCCAGTCCGATTATCGCCAGTCCCGCGGCGACCACCACCGGGTTGGCGACCACGGAGGTGCCGAAGCCTGCCAGAATCAGCCCGAAGCCGACCATGGTGCTGCCGATCCGGATGGTGAGCTTGGAGCCGAGCCGAAGGACAATCAGGCCCGACGCGGACACGGACAGGAAGGATCCCGCCGTCATGCAGAGCAGGAGCAGTCCGATGGTGCCGGGAGTCAGGTCCAGGCCGTCGCGGATGGCCGGCAGCCGGGACACCCACGTGGAAAACGCGATTCCGCTCGCCCCGTAGGCCACCACCACAGCGTTCCGCCAGCGCGTGATCTCGGCGGCCGGGACGAAGACATCCTTGGTCGCAGCAGACTTAGTCACAGCATAGCCAAGGGCTAGGCCACCCTGACGACGGCCTGGGCCTTGACGAGGACCTTCTGGGCGGACGAGAGGACCGTGAGGTCGACGCGGGCGGTGCCGGCGTCGACGTCGAGCGCTCCGATGGCTCCGCTGACCTCGATCACGGCACCGGCCTCCGGCGTCCCCGTGGTGTCAGCGACGGGCACCGGTTTCGTGAAGCGGGTCTGGAAGTCGACGACGGCGGCGGGGTCGCCGGCCCAGTCAGTCACGAGCTGGACGGCGGCGCCCATGGTGAACATGCCGTGGGCGATCACGCCCGGCAGGCCGACGCCCGTGGCGAAAGCCTCGTTCCAGTGGATTGGGTTGAAGTCACTGGATGCGCCTGCGTACTTGACGAGGTCGGTGCGGGTGACGGTGATGCTGCGGCTGCCGATGTCCTGGCCGACCGCGAGTTCTGCGATGTTGACGTTCATGGCTATTGTCCCTCTCCGCGGACCAGGATGGACGACGTGGTGGTGGCGACCGGCTCGCGGACGCCGGCGGCATCGGTGGCATCGCCGGGGGCAAGCGCGAAGATTTCCGAACGGGTGGTGATCATGGCTCCGCCGCCCATGGCGCGGACGCCGTCGACGTGCAGCTCGGCCACCAGCCGGTCGCCCGCGATGATCGGGCGGTGGTGGGTGAACCGCTGGTCGGCGTGGACCACGCGGGAGAAGTCGATCCCGGAATCCGGATCCTCGATCAGCTGCGCGTCGGCGCGCTGCGCGACGATGATGGCGAAGGTCGGCGGCGCCACGAGGTCGCTGTGGCCCAGGGCCTCGGCGGCGGCAACATCGAAGTGGGCGGGGTGGGTGGCCTTGACCGCACGCGCGAACTCGCGGATCTTCTCGCGGCCGACGTCATACACCTCTGCGGCAGGGTAGCTGCGCCCCTGCAGGTCCGGATTGATAGTCATGGTTCCAGCCTATCGCCACGCCCCGGACCCTCCGGCTTCGTGACAGGGTGCGGGCCGGGCTCGGACGGGTATCGACCGGCGCTCCGGCAGGGCTTGACCGGCACGATATGATGAAAACATCAATCCATCAATCCGCGCCATCGCCCCGCCGGGCTGCGATGCGAGAAAGCGTCTTCCTGCCATGATCTTCCTTCGCGCATGATCTCCGCCGCGCAGACCCCGCTCTACGAAATCAAGGCCAACCTGTTCAAGGCCCTCGCCCACCCGGCCCGCATCCGGATCCTCGAGCTTCTGGCCGCCGCACCGGACACGGCAGCGCCGGTCGGCTACCTGCTCGCCGAGACGGGCCTGGAGGCCTCGCATCTGTCCCAGCATCTGGCGACACTGCGCCGACACGGGGTCGTGACGTCGGTCCGGACGGCGAACGTGGTGACCTACCGGCTGGCCCATCCCAAGATCTCGGAACTGCTCGCGATCGCCCGGGTCTTCCTGCTGGACAGCCTGGCCGGTTCCAGCGAACGGCTCCGGATAGCTCAGGAGCTTCCCGCCGGCCACCTCGACAGTTCGGGCGACGTCGACAGTACGGGCCACCTCAACAGCACAGCGCTGTGAGCGCGGCCCACGCACCAAACGCGGCCCCGACCTCTCACACGACCCGGGGACGCCTCGCCCGGTTTGTGCCGTCCCGCCGCGACTACGAGCTCCTGCGGTACGCCTGGAAGACAGACCTGTTCGCCGGCATCACGGTCGGCATTGTGGCGCTTCCCCTGGCGCTGGCCTTCGGGGTGAGTTCCGGAGTCGGGGCGGAGGCCGGACTCATCACCGCGGTCGTGGCAGGACTGGTCGCCGCCGTCATGGGCGGATCCAACGTCCAGGTCTCCGGCCCGACCGGCGCCATGGTGGTGGTCCTGGCCCCGGTGGTCGCCGCCCACGGCGTCGCCAGCATTGCCTTGGTCTCTTTGCTGGCCGGGCTGCTCGTCATGATCCTGGGAGCAAGTGGGCTGGGCCGGGCCGTCGCGTTCATCCCCTGGCCGGTCGTGGAGGGTTTCACCCTCGGCATCGCCGCCATCATCTTCCTCCAGCAAGTTCCCCTGGCCACGGGCACCGAGGGAACGCCGGGCCACAACACCCTCATGGCCGCCGTCGAGAGCGCGTCACAGGCCACCGTGCCGGCCGTGCTGCAGACCCTCGCGGTGGTGGCGGGCGTCGCGGCCCTGATGTACTTGCTGCCCATGTTCAACAAGTCCCTGCCGGCGAGCCTGATCGCGGTATTGCTCACCACCGTGGCCGCAGAGCTGCTGGCGCTGGACATACCCCGGATCGGCGCACTTCCGCACTCCCTGCCGGCACCCTCCATGCCCTCTGTGGATCCGGCCGCTCTGGGCGGTCTGCTGATGCCTGCCGTCTCCGTCGCGACGCTCGCCGCCATAGAATCCCTGCTCTCGGCCCGGGTGGCCGCCGGCATCGTAGGACCGGACGGCCGTCCGTCCGGCGCGTACAGCCCGGACCGGGAGCTTACCGGCCAGGGGCTGGCCTCGATCGCTGCCGGATTCTTTGGCGGCATGCCCGCCACCGGCGCGATCGCCCGCACCGCCGTGAACGTCCGTTCCGGGGCCAAGACCCGGCTCTCCGCGGTGGTGCACGCCCTGGTGCTGCTGGCCATCATCTACCTGGCGGCGGGGCTCGTCGGCAGGATTCCCCTGGCGGCGCTGGCCGGCATCCTCATGGTCACGGCCGCCCGCATGGTCTCGCGGCACACGGTGACAGCGATCCTCCGCTCTACCCGGGCCGACGCCGCGGTGTTCGTGATCACGGCCCTCATCACCGTCGCCTTCGACCTCATCGTGGCGATCCAGATCGGACTTGCCGCGGCAGCCGTGTTCACGCTGCGGACGTTCGCTTCCCTAAGTGGAGTCCGGCGCGAGGGCATTCCCGGGACGCCGGTTCCGGGGGACGATCACATTGCCATTTTCCGGCTGGACGGGGCCATGTTCTTCGGCGCCGCGGAGCGGGTCCTGCAGGAGATCAGCCGGGTCAAGGACGTCCAGGTGGCCATCATCCGGCTGTCCCAGCTGCGGATGTTGGACGCGACGGGCGCACATATGCTCGTCGAGGTGATCTCGGCGCTGGAGTTGCGCGGCGTCACGGTCCTGCTGAAGGGGGTCCAGCCGCAGCATCTGGATCTCGTGACCAACGTGGGGGTTATCCGCTCACTGCGGCATCACAAGCACCTGTTCACGTCTCTCCCGGACGCCGTGGAGCATGCCCGGAGCCATGTGGTACGAAATGCGGCCGCTAGCGCTTGAGGTTCTTCCGGATCGTCTGGCCGCGGACCACAATCCCGGCAAGGTGCAGGATCAGGCCCAGCCCGATCACGGGAAGCGAGGCGAGGGCCAGGGCCTGGTTGCCAGTGCTGTTGCCCACCACGTTGAGGATGATGCCGAGGGCGATCAGGCCCATGGCGCTGAAAACGAGCACCTTATAGGTGGTTGACGCGGTGGCCCAGAATTCATTCAGCACCGTGCCAGTCTACCGGGGCGCGCCGGCAACGCCGCGAGCCGTAAAATTCCTGGCGGCACTCATAATGCCTGACGACCCCCGAATACGGGCGCGCACGGTATTCTGCGCGTCGCGGGGGAATTCCAGCCTCAGAACAATGCCTCCTGCACGGCCGGGACGTCCGAGCCGTGGTCACCGAGTTCGATCATCCGTGCCTTGAGCTGCCCCAGGTTCACCACGAATTCCAGTTCACTGCCCTCCAGCGCCGCCAGCGCAATGCTGCCGCTCAGCGAGTCGACCCGGAACCCGTGCGCTCCGGTGCCCAGGTCGTGGGGGTAGGCATGCCGGGCGGCCTGGGCGCAGGCCCTGGCAGCGAGCTCCGGGCGGACCCACCGCTCATCCACCACCTCGAAGCCCTCCCCGCCGGTGCCGGCGAGCAATGTCCGGGCCTCCCCTGCCAGCCGCCCGTTCACGGCATCGAGTTCGACGGCGGCTGCCGGCGCCACGAGCGCAGCCGCCTTGGCAGCGGCGCGGACCTGCTGCGGCAGCCCGGCGTCGCGCGTGATCATGTCCTCAAGGATGCGGACCACGCGGCCGTCCTCGGCGCGGGCGACGTACCGGGCGACGACGGCGCCCTGCTCGGCGAGCCGGTTCCATTTGCGCAGGTGGGACGCGGTGCCGACCTTGCTGGCCCCGTTGGCGAAGGTGGCCACGTAAAGCCAGTGCGGCTGCATCAGGTACGCGCGCAGGCCCGGCGGGACCCGGCCGCCGCGGTGGAAGTCGTGGATGAGCCGGGAGTCGTCCAGCACGAAGCACCGTTCGCACTGGCTGCCCTGGGTGGCGGCAGCCCGGGCGGGGCAAAGGACGTGGTCCCTGTCCGCGGGACCGTGCACCTGGTGGTGCCCGAGGCAGTGCTTCCCCTCGGCGGCGAGCCGGAAACCGAGCCGGGCGCCGGCGCCGAGCGCCAGTTCGGTGCGTGTGCCGTCAGGGTCCTGCAGGCGCAACACCGGGAGCCCGCCGCCGGCCTGTCCAAGTCCCGGCGCGGCGGGCACCGGAGCCGGACCATCCCAAAAGACCCCGTGAACCAGATAGCGGGTATCGGTCACGGGGTCTCCTCGAGTGGTGTGGCGGCTACAGCGCCGGCTGCACGCCAAAGGCTACCGCGAGCTTCATGATCTTCTCGGCGCGGCCCAGGCGCGGCAGGTCGGAACCGTCGCGGATGACGCGGCCGCTGGCTTCGAAGTCGGCCATGAAGTCCGTGGCCCACGCGACGTCGGAGGGCGTGGGGCTGATGACCTCGTTGATGACCGGCGTCTGGTCGATCGCGAGGCAGAGCTTCCCGGTCATCCCCATCATCACGGTGATGCCGGTCTGTTCGCGCAGGATCGGGTGGTTCGTGCCGACGGTGGGGCCGTCGATGGGGCCGGGCAGGTTGCCGACGCGGCTGGCCACCACCAGCTTGGCGCGGGGGTAGGCCATGGCTTCGGCGGTGGCCGCCATGCCCGTGTCGCGGCGGAAGTCGCCCGAGCCGAAGGCCAGGCGGAAGGCACCCTGGGCCTTCGCGATGTTGTTGGCTTCCTCGATGCCGACGGCGGACTCGACCAGGGCGATGACCGGGGTCTTGCCGTCCATCCGGTGGAAACTCTCCGTGACCTGGTCGGCCGATTCGGTTTTGGCCAGCATGATGCCCAGCAGGCCGGGGGTGCCGCGCAGCCCGGCGAGGTCGTCGGCCCAGAACGGGCTGGTGGCGTCGTTGATCCGGACCCACGCGCTGCCACCGGCGGTCAGCCAGTTCACGACGTTGGCGCGGGCGGTGTCCTTCTGGGAGGGGTCCACCGCGTCTTCGATGTCGAGGATGATCGCATCGGCCCGGGAGACGGCGGACTGGTCGAAGAGGTCGGTCTTCATCGCGTTCACCAGCAGCCAGGAGCGGGCGATGTCGGCCGGGATGTTGCGCTGGGGCCGAAGTGATTCGGCGGTGGTGGTAGAGGTCATGCATCTACGCTAGCCGCCCGAGGGCACTTGCCGCTAAGCGATCCGGCCCTCAGGGGCGACCATTACGACCAAAATCACGTCCATGCCCAACCAGCCGGCAGCAGAAGCCGTTTTCAGCGCTCAAAACGGCCTCGACTGCCAGCTGGTTGGGTGAGTGCCGGCGGGACGGGCTAGGGGATGTTGCTTCCCCTGGCCGCGACCCAGAGGCCGTACCATTCGGCGCGGGTCATCGCTGCGGCGGCCTCGGCGGCACCGGCGCAGGCGAGGATCCTGTCCGGGTTGGCCGTGCCGATCACGGGCGCAATCCCGGCTGGGTGCTTCATGAGCCAGCCCAGCACAATCGCCTCCCCCGTGGTCCCCTTCTCTGCGGCCAGGGCGGCCACAATGGCGGTGGTGGCCTCTTCTGCCGGCGTCGGCACGGCGGCCGGCGCCCCGGTGTACAGGCCCCGGGCCAGCGACCCGTATGCCTGCAGCCGGATGCCGTTCCGGACGCAGTGCTCCACGGTGCCGTGCGGGAAGCTGTAGTCCGTGCCCTCGGCATGGTTGACCAGCACCGTGCTTTCGAGCCAGGCACGCTTCAGCAGGCTCATTTCGAGCTGGTTGGCCACCACGGGCACCTCGAGCCGGTCCTGCAGCATCTCGATCTGCGGGCCGGACATGTTGGACACGCCCACGGCACGCACTTTGCCCTCGGCCATGAGCTGCCCGACGGCGGACGCCACCTCCGCCGGATCCATCAGGGGATCGGGACGGTGCAGCAGGAGCACGTCGACGTAGTCCGTCCGGAGCCGGGCCAGGCTTTCGTTGACCCGCTCCAGGATGCCGTCCCGGCTGAGGTCGTAGTACGTCTCCAGGCCCTGCTCGCCCAGCCGGATGCCGCACTTGGTCTGCAGCCGGATCTTCTCCCGCAGCCCGGGGGTCCGGGCCAGGACCTCGCCGAAGACGGCCTCGGCTTTGCCATGGCGGTAGATGTCCGCATGGTCAAAGAGCGTGATGCCCACGCCCATGGCGGCATCGACGGCGGTGGCCGCCTCCTCCACATCTGCGGACGAATACGATTCCGCCGCCCAGCTGCCGCCCAGGCCCATGCAGCCATAGACGAGCTCCTGGGCGAGGTTCACCTCGAGCGCGGACGTGCCCAACGAATCCTTCGGCGCCGGGCTCACCGCAGCCAGACGGTGGTGTTGGCCGGCAGCTGTCCACCCGCCAGCGGGCCGCTGCTGACCAGCACCTCGCCGGCAGGCAGGTCAACCGGTGCGTCGCCAAAGTTGGTCACCGTCTGCCAGCCGCCGGGACGGCTGAAGCGCAGGACGTCGGCGCTGCCGGACTCCTGCCATTGCAGTTCCTCCGAGGTCTGCAGTTCGCGGCGCAGCCTCAGGGCCTTGCGGTAGAGCTCCAGGGTGGAGCCTTCCACGCCGTCCTGGGCTGCCACGGCGTAGCGGCTGAACCAGGCCGGCTGGGGCAGGTGAGCCGCGCCGGCGCCGAAGCCGAACGAAGTGCCCTCCGGAGCCCACGGCAGCGGCACGCGGCAGCCGTCGCGGCCGATCTCTACGCCCTTGTTCCGGAAGAAGGTGGGGTCCTGGCGCTCGGCGTCGGGGATCTCCGCGACTTCCTGCAGGCCCAGTTCCTCGCCCTGGTAGAGGTAGGCGGAACCCGGCAGGGCCAGCATCAGCAAGGTGGCGGCGCGGGCCCGGCGCAGGCCGAGCTCGACGTCGAGCTCTTCGACCGGGGCGCCGGCCAGCAGCCAGCCCTTACCGTCCTGGCCCTGGGCGTGCTTGCCGCCGCCCCGGGGCAGGCCGTAGCGGGTGGCGTGGCGGACGACGTCGTGGTTGGAGAAGACCCAGGTGGAGGAGGCCCCGGATTCCGTGGCCTCGGCGAGGTTCCGGGCAATGATTTCGCGGAACTCGCCGGCGTCGAAGTCGGCCTGCAGGAGGTCGAAGTTGAACGCCTGGCCCAGGCCCTCCGGGCTGGCGTAGCGGGCGCGCCGGGTGGCGTGCACCCAAGCCTCGGCGACGGCGGTGCGCGGCGGGTTGTACTCGTTGAACACCTCGCGCCATTCGGCGTAGACCTCGTGGACTTCGTCGCGGTCCCAGAACGGGTGCGAGCCGTCGGGGAATCCGTCCGTGCCGGTGTTGGCGGCGCTGAGCTCCACCTTGGAGATGAGCGGCTCGGTGAGGTCCTTGGTCAGCGCGTGGGCGACGTCGACGCGGAAGCCGTCCACGCCGCGGTCCGACCAGAAGCGGAGCGTCTTGAGGAAGTCGTCACGGATTTCGCGGTTGGCCCAGTTCAGGTCCGGCTGTTCCTTGGCGAAGATGTGCATGTACCACTGGCCGGGCGTGCCGTCGGGCTCGGTGATCCGCTCCCAGGCAGGGCCGCCGAAGACGGACTCCCAGTCCGAGGGCGGGAGCTCGCCGTTCTCGCCGAGGCCGTCGCGGAAGATGTAGCGCTCGCGGGCGGCGGATCCGCGCGGGGAGGCCAAGGCCTCCTGGAACCATTCGTGCCGGTTCGAGGAGTGGTTGGGGACGATGTCGGCGATCAGCTTGATGCCGGCAGCGTGCAGCGCGGCGGACATCTCGTCGAAGTCCGCCAGGGTGCCGAGCTTGGGGTCCACGTCGCGGTAGTCGTCGACGTCGTAGCCGCCGTCGGCCAGCGCCGAGGGGTAGAACGGGGAGAGCCAGACGGCGTCGATCCCGAGTTCCTTCAAGTACGGGACCTTGGCGGTGATGCCCTTGATATCGCCCAGGCCGTCACCGTTGGAATCGGAAAAGCTCCGCGGGTAGATCTGGTACACCGAGGCCTGGCGCCACCAGTTGGGGTCGGCGGCGAGGTCGGAACCGGACAGGGTTGCCAGCGTGGCGGTGTTGGTCAAAGGAGATTCCTTCGGGTCTGGGAGGGCTTCTGGTAATTTAGATACAAGCTAAATATATTCCTGAACAATTATGGGTCCGGGAACAGGAGAGGTCAAGAAGTGATGCCGCACGCAGCCGCCGCCACACCGCAGCTGCTGCGCCGCGTCAACGCCCAGGCCGTGCTGCGCCACATCCGCGGAGCCGACGTTGCCACCGGAACCGAGCTGATGGCCCTGACCGGACTCACCCGGGCCTCGGTGATTGCCGTCTGCGAGGACCTGATCGGCCGGGGCTGGATCGTGGAGCTGGACCAGCCCCGCACAGTCCCGGCCAATCCGCGGAAGGGCCGCCCGGCCCGACGGTTTGCCTTCAACCGGGAGGCAGGGTTCGTGCTGGGCCTCGACATCGGCGCCGCAACCACCACAGCCGCCGTGGCAGACCTCCGCGGCACGGTCATCGGCCGGTCCAGCGAGAGCTTCCGCGCGGCGGACATCCCTGCGCAGGAGCGGATCGGCGTCATCGATCTCGCCTGCCGCCAGGCGCTGGAGGCCGCGGGAACAGACCCGGGCACGGTGCTGGCCGTCGGTGCCGGAATCGCCGCACCGGTGGACCGGGACGGGAACGTGCTCGTGACCCAGCGGTTCTGGAGCCTGTTCGACGTCGGGCTCCGCTCCGCGCTGAAGGACCTGCACGGCTGGACGGTACTCCTGGAGAACGACGCCAACCTGGCCGCGCTCGGTGAGCGCTGGCGCGGCTCCGGCGCGGGCGTGGACGATCTGGTGGTGCTCCTGGCGGGCGAACGCCTGGGCGCCGGGGTGATGGAATCCGGGCGACTGCTCCACGGCCGCGGCGGGGCCGCCGGCGAGATGGGCTATCTGGACATGGTGGAGGGCGTTGGCTCCAGCGACGGCATTGCTGCCCTGGCGAGGCAGTGGTCAGCGGCGGGCGGCGGACCGTCCGCGGGCGGCCCTGCAAGCGCGCCGCGCGTCTTCGAGGACGCGGCGGCAGGAGACGCGGCGGCGCTGGCGATCCTGGACCGGATCTCGGAGCGCATGGCGCGCGTCATCGCCTCGATCGCGAGCCTGATCAACCCCGAGCAAGTGGTGATCGGCGGCGCCGTCGCCGAGTCGGCCGGCGCCCTCCTGCCGGGCATCACAGCGCGGCTCCCCCGCTTCACCGCCACCCCGCCGCGCGTGACGGTCTCGCCCCTAGGCGACAAGATCGTCACGGTGGGCGCCATCCGGCATGCCCTGGACTTCGTTGAGGCCAACGCGCTGGAACTCGAGCTGGCCGGCTGAGCTGGCCGGGCCCGTATTTCTTCACAAGCGCGGTTGCTCAAGATTCGGCAACGATTGGACACCCAAGTCGAAAGTTTGGCGCAGGTTCCCCGTTATTACGGCCTGCCATCCGTAGACTGACGTCCTCTTTGGTCTCTTGCGGCCGTTCAGCTGACCCGTCGGCTGGACGGCCGTCTCATGAAAGATAAACGTGAACTCCTTACGGATGAAGACTGCGTTGTTTGCCGCGCTAGTCCTTGCCTTGGCTTCGGTCCCAGCCACCGGCACGGCGCCAGCCCGCGCTGAGCAATCGCCGACGCCCGTCGCGGCCGCTACCGCAACCGCTTCGGCAGCTACGGCAGCAACCCCGACGCCGCCTGCTCCGGTAGCTCCGGCAGCAACCTCGACGCCGCCTGCTCCGGTAGCTCCGGCAGCAACCCCGACGCCGCCACCCACTGCAGCCCCGGCACCCAGCGCGGAAACGGTCCAGCCGACGCCAAGTCCCTCCGCCACCGCCAGGGTCAGCCCGCCGCTCACAACGGTTGAGTCGCTCCCGGTGGGAGGCTCCGACGAGCCCTTCATTGCGCACACGTTCGAAAACCCGCCCCCGGTCGGCAAAAAGGGTGCACCAGCCGGCGCCTCAGCGACGGCACGGACCACGGAGTCCTACTCGCTTACCCGCACCGGCGACATCAAAGTACGCCTGGTCCTGGTCCAGTTGGCCGACAAGAAGGCAACCATTCCACAAGCAGCCGCCCAGGCTGCCATCACCACCAGCAGCAACTACTGGAAGAGAATGTCCAACGGCCGCTTGTCGATGACCGTGACCAAGGTGGAGAGCCGCAGCAGCAAGGCCACCTCAACGCAGCGTTACCCGGACATGATGAACACGATTGCCGGAGAACTCGGATGGACACCCAGCCCCAATACCGCCCTCGTGGTCTTCGTCTCCACACCCACACTCTCCGACGGCGCGTATGGCGCCGGCTGGAGTTATCAGGGCACCAGCGGGCGGGTCATCATGCCGCTCCCCGCGACATTAACCAACAGCGTCCTGACGCACGAATTCGGGCACGTGCTCGGCCTCATGCACGCAAACAGCCTTCAGTGCGGAAGCGGCGCCCAAGATGTCGCCACGAACCCGGACGGGACATTCGCCGATTCCAGCTGCTACATCCGTGAATACGGCGACAGCCTGGATCTGATGGGCATCTCTCAGCGCAGCCAGCCCGCCATCAGCTCAACCCTTTGGGCCTACGGGGGGTTTGGCCGCGGCGACGAAATCGTAGACGCAGGGACCCTCACCGGCGCGAAGAAATTCACCCTGATGGCATGGGCTGGCACCGACGCGAACCGGGCAGTGAAGTTTACGGATCCCGTCAGCGGGGAAGTCTATTTCCTGGAGCTGCGGCTGCCCGTCAGCTATGACACCACCGAGGCTGTGGATCTGAATAGCGGCGTCAAAATTGTCCAGCAGCTGGGGGCCGGCTCGCTGATTCTGCTGCCGGATTCCAAACCGTTCTCCGGCTACTACAATCCCCGCCAGACCTGGCAAGTGGGACAAACCTTTACCACCCATGCCGGCACACGGGTAAGCATTGACGCGATCACCTCCGCCTCCGCAAGCGTGACGGTCGAGTCGATACTCTCAATAGCCGGCAGAGCAATCGACCCTGTCGCTCAAGCCACACCCGCCCTTGGCAGCCCGACATCCGCCGTCGCGTGCGGGCTAAGGGCCGGCGGGTGCTACAGAAGTTTTCAGGGCGGTTCTGTCCACTGGACACCAAGCACCGGCGCCGTCGCAACGGTCGGTGCGATCCGCGCCTCCTGGGGCGCCTTGGGATACGAAAAGGGCAAACTTGGCTACCCGACCAGCAGTCAGCGCTGCGGGCTGACTCGGGGCGGCTGCTATCAGACGTTCCAAGGCGGCACCATCCATTGGTCGCCCGGCACCGGCGCGGTTGCCACCCTCGGTGCGATCCGCGCGGCCTGGGCCAGCGTGGGCTACGAGAACGGCAAGCTCGGCTACCCGTTGGCCAATGAGGTCTGCGGGCTGCTTAGCGGCGGCTGCTACCAGAGCTTCCAAGGCGGCACCATCCACTGGTCGCCGGCCAGCGGCGCCTTCGCCACCTGGGGCGCCATTCGCGCCACTTGGGCGAGCTTGGGCTACGAAAAGGGGAAATTGGGTTACCCGTCCGGCAAGGAAACCTGCGGACTGGTAAACGGCGGCTGCTATCAGACGTTCCAAGGCGGCACCATCCACTGGTCGCCCGGCACCGGCGCGGTTGCCACATGGGGCGGCATCCGCGGTGCTTGGGGAAACCTTGCCTACGAAAACGGAAGGCTCGGCTACCCCACCGCTAATGAGGTCTGCGGCCTGGCTAAGGGAGGCTGCTCCCAGACGTTCCAGGGAGGGGCAATCCACTACGCTCCCGGAGTCGGAGCGTTCGCCACGTGGGACCCGATCCGCAAAGCATGGGGCGCCCAGGGCTACGAAAACGGAAAGCTCGGTTACCCGACCAGCAATGAAATCTGCGGACAGGTCGGCAGCTGCGATCAGTCCTTCCAGGGAGGTCTCATCCACTGGACCGCTGCGGCGGGCGCTGTCGCTACCTCAGGGCCGATCTGGACCGCCTGGGCGAGCCTGGGTTCCTCCCGCGGAAAGCTCGGCTACCCGACGGGCAAGGAAACCTGCGGCCTGATCAACGGCGGCTGCTACCAGAAGTTCCAAGGCGGCAACATCCACTGGTCGCCCGCCAC
>NZ_FNGC01000023.1 GCF_900102785.1 Arthrobacter sp. ok362 | reverse complement strand
GATGAAGGCGCCCTGGAGCTGGCGCAGCAGCTCTTCGGAGGGCTCGGCGCCGTCCTGGTCCAGCGCGTCGGCCCAGCTCCGGGCGACCCGGACGAGGAAATCGGCGTCGTTCTCGGCGGCCGTGCGGGTCAGGGCGTGCTCCATCCGGGCCGCGGCATCCGCGTCGCACAGCGGCCGCACCCGCTCCAGCGCGACGGCGATGACCGTCGCGGCCCGGGACGCGACCTCGCCGGCCGCGACGGCGGCGGCGAGTTCTTGGTGCACGGGCGGCACCGGCCGGCCCGCGAGTCCCTCCCGGGGCAGCACAGCCTCGGCGAGGGAGAGCCGGCGCCGCGCCTCCGCGGCGCCGATCCGCAGCCGCGCCCGCAGGAACTCCGCGGTGTTCCGGTACCCGTCATCCACGACCGACGCGGGCCCGGATGACGCGTCAGCCGGGGTCGCCGTCGCAGACGCAGACGCAGATGCCGACGCGGCCGCGCCTGCTGCCGCGGTGCCGGCAGGCTCCGCGGCTCCGGATCCGCCGGTCTCCCATCCGCCGGGGCTCTCCCGCCAGCCCGTGGTCCACGAGGTGGCCGCCCCAGCGGCAACCCCGGCGGCGGCGACTGTGGACTGCTTCCTGGTCCGGTCCACGGCGGCGGCCGCCACCAGCTGCAGATACTCCACCGTGCGCGAGAACTCCTCCACCTGTCCGGCGAAGTCCGACGCGGCCCGGAGATCCCACGACGCCGCGTCCTCCACCGCCGTCGCACTCACCGTCTGGAGCGCGGCCAGGGCGCCGTCCACACGGGTTGCTGGACCGGGGCTGGGCCCCGGTCCGCGTCCTCGCAAGCAATGAAATCCCTGACGGCTTCCATAACCAGAGTCTGCCAAAGGGGTACGACATTATTAGTGACCCTGGCAACGAAGGCGATATCGCCCCGGCCGGGTTGGTCGTCGAGAAGATCCGCCGCAGCACAACTGCAATGAACGAGACCACGATGTAGACGTGACCTTGCAACTGTGCCCCACCCCGGCCGCCGCAAGGAGTCGGGATGCCCGGCGGACCAAATGCACCTACACTGCTGGAATGCCTATCATCCCGGATACCAAGGACTGGACCTGGGTCCTGTCACGGCCCTGCCCCGAGTGCGGTTTCGATGCCTCCGCTGCAACCCCAGCCACGGCGCCGGGGATGGTCACCAGCATGCTCCCGCGGTGGCGGGCGGCCCTGCGACGGCCGGACGCGGCAGAACGCCCCGCTGAGGCCACGTGGTCCGTCCTCGAGTACGGCTGCCACGTCCGGGACGTCTTCACGCTCTTCGATCACCGGCTTTCCCTCATGCTGACCGAGGACGATGCCCGGTTCGATGACTGGGACCAGGACAAAACGGCAATCGAGAAGGACTACGCCAACGCCGACCCAGCCGTAGTGGGCGCTGAATTAACCGCCGAGGGCGAGCAGATTGCAGCGTCCTTCGCGCGGGTCCCGGAGCAGGATTGGGGGCGCAAGGGAACCCGGAGCAACGGCTCAGTGTTCACAGTCCTGACCTTCGCGCAGTACTTCCTTCACGACGTCGTCCATCACCTCCACGACGTGGACGGCTAGCACGCCGACGGCTGGCACCCAGACGGTAAGTCCGCGCTCCGCTATGTAGAGCGGCCTCTAAAGCGGCCGCCTACGGCGCTGCCGGCCGGAGATCCTTGTCCCACGCCATGCTCCGGTTGACCGCTGCGTAGCCCATCTTGACGTAGAGCGCGAGGGCTCCGGTCGGGTTCTCCGAATCGACGTCCAGTGAGGCCACGTCCATCCCCGCATCGGCGAAGCGGCGCATGGCATCTGCCAGGAGCACCTGCGCGATGCCGCGGCCCCGGAATTCCCGCCGGACGCCGAGGAGTTCCGTGTACCCCTCGCGGAACCCCCGGCTCAGGGCGGCCTCGGCGTCGTGGGTGGCCAGTTGGTAGCCGGCCACCGCCCCGGTGGAACGGTCCAGGACGACGCCGCTCAGGTCCGGCCGGGCCTGCGGGTCGTTCACCACAAAGCCCCATGCCTCCTCGTCGCGGGGCTCGCTGCCCCAGTGGTCCCGAAATGCCGCGTTGTGCGCCAGCCGCACCGGTTCATGCAGCGCCGGTCCAAACGTCACGAGCTCCAGTCCGGGGTCCAGGACGGTTTCCGGCACAGTCTGGCTCAGCGGCCGGTGCATCTCGTTGTAATAGCGGACAATGCCGTAGCCAGCGCCGGCGAACAAGGCGGCCTGGTGTTGGTGCTGCTGCTCCATGTGGAGCCGCAGCCTCGGGCGCGGGACGGCGTCGCGTGCGTCCCCGGCCTCGTCGGCATGCCCCGCCGTCCCTGCGTCCTCTGCAAAGCGGTCCTTGGTCCGCTGTTCCATCCAGCCCAGCAGTCCGGTACCGACCCCGCTCCCCTGCCACTCAGGGTCAACGCAGCCGGAGCCGATCGCTTTGTCTCCGTCGCGGTTCTTGGTGATCCGGCCGTAGGCCCGGGCAACGTCCTCCGCATCGAAGCCGAGGATGGTGTTTGCCACCACGGGGTTGTTCTTCGACTCCAGGATCTGTTCCAGATCCGCCCGGCGCTCAAACCAGACGGGCTGCTCGACGGCGGCGGTCCGGGCGATCAGCCCGGCCCACGCGTCGAGGTCCCTGCGCTTCGCCGCCCGCCAGGACAGCCGGGGATCGAGTGCGGGCCGGGGCTGGAGCTCGCCGTTTTGGTTCATGGCAACAGGCTAATGGGCGGGCGACCCCCGCGCCAGCACGGCCGCCGGCGCCGGACCTTCGCCCGCGGCGGCCGCGGCAGCCGCGGCGTCCAGGTCAAGTCTGGTGTCAGCGGCGTCGATATCGTTCGGGTTGTGGGTGACGAGGACAACGGTCCGGTCGCGGAGCCCGTCCCGCAATTCGGCGAGCATGAGCCTGCCTGACTCCGCATCGAGGTGCGCCGTCGGTTCATCGAGCAAGATGACATCGGCCCCGGTCATGAGCGTGCGCGCAACGGCCAGCCGCGTACGTTCCCCGCCGCTGAGGAACGCCCCGCCCGGGCCGATCCGGCTGTCCAGCCCGTCCTCAAGCCGGGCCATCACCGGACCGAGTCCGACGGCGTCGAGGGCAGCGTGCATCTGCTCGTCTTCTTCGGCCGCAGCGGCCTTTCCGGCAGGGGCGGCCCCGGCCGCACGCGCGGCACCGTCTGTACTGGCGCCGGGTGCGGGCTTCGGCTCCGGCCGGGCCAGGAGAAGGTTGCCGCGGATGGTGGAGTCGAACAGATGCGCCTCCTGCGGGCACCACGCGGCGCGTCCGCTCAGGTACAGGTGGCCGCTGGCCGCCGGCAGGAAACCCAGGATCGCGGCCAGCAGGGTCGATTTGCCGGAGCCGGAGGCACCGGTGACGGCCAGCCAGCGCCCGGGTCCGGCCTCGGCCGTGAGTCCGGTAAAGACGTTGCCGCCGCCGGGCCACGCGGCAGCGAGGTCCACCAGTTCGATCCCGGGCCTGCCGCCGGGGCGCGAAGGCACGTGCACCAGGCCGCCGGTTGCGCCGGCGTCGTCGTCCTGTTCATCGTTGGCGCCCGGCTCCAGGACCCCTGCCTCGCTGATCCGCCGCATTACGGCGCGCAGCGCCGGGTACTGACGCACGGCCGTGGTGATGGCCGCGTAGGGGTCCACCAGGGCAAGCTGGACTAGGACGACGACGGCGACCGTCGCCGGTTCGACCGCGCCGCTAAGAGCGAGCGGGGCGGCCAGCACGGCACTGGCCAGGGCGGCCCCGGCACAAGCCAGGACGGTCAGGGCCTGGCCGAGCCCTTCCGCCCAGGCCGAGCGCTGTGAGGCAGCGGTCGCGGCCCGGTCGGCCCGGCCTATCGCACCAAGCACGGAGGCGCTCACGCCGTTCGCATGGAGTTCTGCGCGGGCGTCCAGGGCGGCGGCCACGTGACGGAGCACGCCGGAGCGGAGTTTTTGTTCGGTGCCGGCAGACATGCGGTCGGCGGCCAACGCCAGTGCAGGGGCAACGACAATGCTCAGCAGCGCTGCCGCGCCCACAGCGGGCAGCGCCGCGGGAAGCAGCAACCCGATCCCGACCACCGCGGCCGCGGCGACCGCTATGGCAGTCACGGGTGGCAGCACGACGCGGGGAAGGAGCTCGCGGACGGTGTCGACGTCGTCCACCACCGTGCCCAGGACGTTGCCGCCCTGCAGGAGTCGGCGCAAGGACAGTGCCCGCCGGCTCAGCGACTGCCACAGCCGGCCCCGGAGCCGGGTCAGTGCGGCAAACACGGCGTCATGCAGCAGCAGCCGTTCGGCGTACCGCAGTCCCGCCCGGCCGACGCCGAAGAACCGAACGCCGACGATCGCGGTGAGCAGGTACAGGATCGGCGGCTGCTCGCTGGCGCGGATGATCAGCCAGCCGGACAGCCCGGCGAGGGCGACGGCGAACAGCGCCGCCAATGTGCCTACTGCTCCGGCGGCGGCAAACCGACCCATTACCGGGGCCAGCAGGCGACGCAGCTGGGAGGTGACTGAGCCCGCCGAGCCGACGGTCACGGCAGGCGCGGGGCCAGCTTCACGGCGACTCAAGGTCGCGCCCTGGCTAGGACTCAGCGTCGCGGCACCCACGACGAAAGGCGGCAGGCTTGCCGCAGCCTGCACGTCCTCGGTTCTCCCGGCGGATGCCGTCAATGGTGTGACGGGGTCCGGAAGTTCGATCCCGTGGTGTCCGCCGCCGTGCGGAGCCACCGCAACGAGCGTGTCGGCAAGCTCACGGGTCTGCCGGTCGTGCGCGACGAGCAGAACAGTTACCTGTCCCCGGAGCCCGGCGAGTGCCTGGTTGACCATTGTGGCCGTTCCCCGGTCCAGATGGGCGGTGGGTTCATCCAGGAGCAGCACGCTGGCTCCGGCCTCGATCCGCGCCAGCCCGCGGGCCAGCGCCACCCGCCTCAGCTCCCCCGGGCTCAGCTCGGCCGGGTGCTTGGCGGCCAGGTGCTCCGCGCCCACGGCCGCGAGGCACCGCTGCGCTGCCGCATCTTTTTCCGCGCCGGCCGCAGTGCTGACCGAAGTGCCGGCCGGAGCACCGGCGGCAGGGCCTGCTGCGCCGGCGTCGGGTCCATAGGCGGGAACGCCGAGATACAGGCGGATCTCGTCCAGCACCGTGGAGGCCACCATGACGGGGTGCTGTGGCACCCAGGCGACCTCCGCCGTCGTGAATCCTCCGAGGCCTCCGGACACGACGGTTCCCATGCCGGTGCCGATGGTCCCGGCGAGCACTCCGAGCACGGTGCTCTTGCCGGCACCGCTGGCCCCGTCGAGTGCCGTGATCCGGCCGGCAGGAGCGGTGAAGCTCAGCGGACCGACGGCGGCGTCCGTGCGTCCGCCGAACCGAACGGTCAGCCCGTCCACGGTGACGGCAGGTGGCCCGTCAGGGGCATCGCCGGCAGCCCCGGCGGCGGGCGCCGGGTTCAGCGGCGTGGCTCCCGGGTCCGCGAGGACCGCAGTGGTTTCGGCGAGCGCTGCCCGGCCGTCGTCGCTGGCGTGGTGTGCGGTGCCAAGCTCCCGGAGCGGCAGGTAGCAGTCGGGAGCCAGGATGAGCGCAAGCAGCCCTGCCTCAAGCGCCATGTCGCCGTTAACCAGGCGGACGCCGATGAACACGGCGACCACCGCCACGGAAATGGTTGCGATGAGCTCCAGGGCCAGGGCCGAGAGGAAGGCGGTGCGCAAAGTCCCCATGGTCCGGGAACGGTATTCCTCGGACATGTCCTCCAGCGCCCGGCGCTGGGCGGCGGCCCGGCCCAGGCCGACGAGGACGGGCAGGCCTTTGGCGAGCTCGAGCATGTGGCCGGAGAGCCGTGCCAGTGCGGACTGGGCTTCCCTGACGCGTTCCTCTGTGTACCGTCCGATCAGGACCATGAACAGCGGCACCAGCGGCACCGTCAGCACGATCACCACCGCGCTGATCCAGTCGGCAAACAGGATGCGGGCCCCCAGCAGCAGCGGGATGGCCGCGCAGTTCACCAGCGCTGGCAGGAACTGGGTGTAGTAGTTATCCAGGGCGTCCAGCCCCCGGGTGGCCAGGACGGCGAGGCCGCCGTCGGCGGGCCCGGACGCGCGCGTTCCGTTCCTGAGCGCCTGCTCCAGCAGCTGAGAGCGCAGTTCCTCCTTCACCCCGAGCGCCGCCCGGCGCGAGGCCACTGTCTGGGCCCACACGGTCAGTGAGCGAAGCACAGCTCCGGCGACGCCCAGAACCAACTGGTCTGCCCAAGCGGGGTCATGCGCCGCGAGCCCGGCGAGCATCGATGCCACAGCCTGAGCCATCAGCACAAGGGACAGCGCCTTCAGGGCGGCCAGCAGGCCCAGCAGGTAGAGGGCGGAACGGGTCGCAGGGCCGGCGGGGAACGGTCTCATCAGGGAAGTTAGTCCTTCGGTGCCAGGGCTTTGGCGGCGATCGCGGGAAGGAAGCTGTGCGCCTCGGGAATGTGCGCCGCGCTCACGCGACGCCGGAACACCCAGTACGTCCAGGCCTGGTATGCCAGGACCAGCGGCAGCCCGATGCAGGCCACGATGCTCATCAGGCCCAGGGTGTAGTCCGAGGACGAGGCGTTGGAGACTGTCAGGTTGAACGCGGGATTAAGGGTGGACGGCAGCACGACGGGGAAGGCGGCACCGAAGATGGATGCGCTGCCGAGCAGGAGGAATGCCCCCAGCGACATGAAGGCACGGCCTTCGGCACCCTTGCGGGCGAAATTCCACGCCAGGACTGCCGCGAGGACCGCGGCGACGACGGCAGCGATGGTCCAGGCCTCGCCGCTGAGGAGTTGGAGGCTCACTGCCCATCCGGCGATAGGCAGCAGCAGCACGGGCAGCAACCGGACGAACCACGCCCGCGCCCGGTGGCGGACTTCGCCGTCGGTCTTCAACGCAAGGAACCCGAGCCCGTGCAGGAGGGAGAACCCGACCACGGCGAGCCCGCCGAGCACGGCGTAGCCGCTGAACCAGGCGAACGGCCCGCCCTCGCGGTCACCGTTGGCATCCAGCGGCATTCCCGTGGTGGTCAGGGCCAGTGCGGCTCCGACGCCGAAGGCCGCGACGAACGACCCTGCCGAGATGGCCCAGTCCCAGCGGGCGCGCCACCGGGGGTTGTCCACCTTGCCGCGGTATTCGAAGGCGACTGCACGGAAGATGAGCGCCACCAGAACCAGCAGCAGGGGCAGGTACAGTGCGGAGAACAGCGAGGCGTACCAGAGCGGGAAGGCCGCGAAGGTGGCACCGCCGGCGGTCAGGAGCCAGACCTCGTTGCCGTCCCAGACCGGGCCGATCGTGTTGATCAGGACGCGGCGCTCCGTGTTGTTCCGGGCGAATACCTTCATCAGCATCCCGACTCCAAGGTCGAAGCCTTCGAGAAAGAGATAGCCCGTCCACAGCACCGCGATGGCGATGAACCAGATGGTGGGTAGCAGTTCCATGCTGAGAGTCCTCTGCGCTTTTCCGTGTGGGGTTGCTGGCTGGGTGGGTTGCGGGGTTTAGTAGGCGAACGCCAGGACGTCGTCGTCGGGCTTGCCCGGACCGCCCGGGGGCGTGCTGTCCTCGTTTTCGTCGACGGGGGCATGCACAAGTTCCGGCATGGCCGAGGCGACGCCGCCGCGGATGTACTTGACCAGGAGCTTGACCTCCACCACCAGCAGCACCGCATAGATGGAGGTCAGGACCACGAGGGAGGTCAGGATCTCGCCTGCCGAGACTCCCGGCGAGACGGCCGCGGCGGTGAACATGAAGACCTGATCGATTCCGCTGGGGTCCGGGTTTGGGGCGACGACGAACGGCTGGCGGCCCATCTCGGTGAAGATCCAGCCCGCGGCGTTGGCACCGAACGGTGCGAGGATGCCGAACACCGCCAGGCGCATGAGTCCGCGGGAGGCGGGCACGGTTCCCTTGCGCGTGGCCCACAGTGCCACAAGGGCCGCGAGGGCGGCCACGCCGCCGAAGCCGATCATCATCCGGAAGCCCCAGTAGGTGACTTCCATGACGGGCACGTACTGGATTTGCTGGCCGGCGCGATCTCCGTAGATAGGGTTGTTCGGCACTTCGGTGCCGTACTTGGCCTGGTACTCACCCAGCAGGCTGTTGACGCCCTTGACCTCCGTGGTGAAGTCGCCCTTGGCCAGGAAGGACAGGATGCCGGGGACCTCGATCACGGCCACGACGTCGTCGCAGTTCTTGGAGCCGACGTTGCCGACGCTGAGGACCGAGAAGCCGGTGCCGTCGTGGCAGGCGGCCTCGGCGGCGGCCATCTTCATGGGCTGCTGCTCGAACATGAGCTTGCCCTGCAGGTCCCCGGTGACGGCTGTGCCCGCGAAGGAAATCATGGCGACGACGGCGCCGATCCGCAGGGAGCGGATCCAGACGGTGTGGTCGTTGCGGTCCCGGCCAAGAATGCCGGCGGCTTCGCCGGGAATCACCTTGCCGTCGGCCCCGATCGTGTCGATGCCGTCGTGGCGGCGGCGCCACAGGTGGTACCAGGCGATGCCGAGGAGGAAGGCCCCGGCCACGGCGAGGGCGCCGAAGAGGGTGTGCGGCACGGCGACGAGGGCGGTGTTGTTGGTGAAGACGGCCCATGCGTCGGTCATGACGGGCCGGCCGTTGACCATTTCGACGCCGACTGGGTGCTGCATCCAGCTATTGGCCACGATAATGAAGTAGGCGGAGAACACGGAGCCAATCACGGCGACCCAGAGGCAGGCCAGGTGGACACCGGGCTTGAGTTGCTTCCAGCCGAAGATCCACAGGCCGAGGAACGTTGACTCGACGAAGAAGGCCAGGAGCGCTTCCATGGCCAGCGGGGCGCCGAACACGTCGCCCACAAAGCGGCTGTACTCGCTCCAGGCCATGCCGAACTGGAACTCCTGCACGATTCCGGTGGCGACGCCCATGATGAAGTTGATCAGGAAGAGTTTGCCCCAGAACTTGGTCATGCGCAGATATTCCGGCTTGCCAGTGCGGTACCAAAGCGTCTGGATCACGGCCACCACCAGCCCGAGGCCGATCGTGAGCGGCACCATCATGAAGTGGTAGACCGTGGTGATTCCAAATTGCCAGCGTGCGATTTCCAAGGCGTCCAAGGCAGTCCCTACTTTTGGCTAGGTCGAGCAACTTCTACGTGGCGTAGAAGTAAGTCTTCTACAGAGTGTAGAACACAACGGCGCTTCCCTGTAACTCAGACTCCCACGGCGCGTCACGGCCTGCAATGGCCGGGCCGCCCCCGCCCGGCGCCTCCGGGGCCGGCCGCCCGACACGCCGGACAGCCGTGTTCTACTTCATGTAGAAAGAATGCGCAAAACGCGATAGATTTGAAACTGAAGTGTTCACATACACCGCACCGGCAGCCACCAGCATTTTCCCAGCACGACGCCGGCGCGGCAGTCACAGAAGGATGTACGCAATGGCAAGTCTCGGTGAACTGGAACGGGCAGTGATGGACCTGCTCTGGGCGGGCCAAGAAGCTGCGACGGCCAACACGCTGCGGGACCTCCTCGCGCAGAGCACCCAGCCCCAGGACGGCACCGTCGGGCACGTGGGCAAGGACCTCGCGGTCACCACGGTGCTGACCGTACTCTCGCGCCTCGAGCGCAAGGGCCTTGTGGAACGCGAACGCGGTACCCGCCCGCACCGCTACCAGGCCGTCTCGAGCCGCGCGGACCATACCGCGGAGCTCATGCACGAGGTCCTCGGCTCCGCCCCGGACCGCGAGGCCGTCCTGGCCCGGTTCATTGGTTCCGTCACGGACAACGAAGCAGAAACCCTGCGCAAGCTGTTGGGGCGCAGCTAGCGCCCGATGTTCTGGACCTCATATTTTCTGGCGGTCCTGGCGATAGCGTTGGCGTGGCCGGTGCCTATCCTCCTCTCCCGTGCCCAGTGGCCGGCCCGCTCCCCCTTCACGGCAATGCTGCTGTGGCAGGCGATCGCCCTGGCCGGCGGCCTGTCCATGATCGGCGCCATGCTGGTCTACGGGCTCGAGCCGGTCGGGGATAACCTGGTCTCCGGCCTGCGGGCCCTGGCGGGGATGGTCTTCAACAATGCCCCCACCACCGATCTGGGCTTCTGGCACATCTTTGCGCTCTCGGCCGCGGCCCTGCTGACGGCGCACCTCGTTTTCACCCTGTTGCTGACCTATTACAAGATCCAGCGCCAGCGCAGGCGCCACCGCGAACTGCTGGACCTTCTGGCCTCACCGTCCTCCGACGGCCCGGGGACCATGGTCCTGAACGTGGACTCGCCCGTGGCGTACTGCCTGCCCGGCGGCGCACGGTCCGTGACGGTTCTCTCCGACGGGCTCATGGCCGCCCTAGAGCCCGCTGAGCTGCGTGCCGTGCTTATTCACGAGAATGCGCACCTGAGCCAGCGCCACCACCTCCTGCTGTGGGCCTTCGCCGCGTGGCGCCAGGCCCTGCCGTGGCTCCCCACCACCCGGCTGGCGCAAGAGTCGGTCAACTCCCTGATCGAAATGCTTGCCGACGACGTCGCGCTCAAGACGGAGAGCAAGGCGACCCTGATCAAGGCGATTGCCATTGTGGCCAGCGGGTCTCCTGCCACTCCGGCGGCACGCCTGGCGTTCGGCGAGCCCGGCCCGTCCGACGTCGACCCCAGCCAGCCCGGCGCCACCGGGGGCACTGGCTCGGCCGGTACGACGGCGTCCCGCGTCAGCCGCCTGCTCTCGCCCCGGCCGCCGCTGTCGGAACCCCTGCGCGCCGTCGTCCTGGCATGCTGCGTGCTGCTGCTGGCCGTGCCGACGGCCCTGTTGCTGGTCCCTGGCCTGCTCGGCTAACGCCGGCCCCTGCCGTCAGGCGTCAATGCGCTCCCGGTCCAGGTTCGCGGCGCCTGCAATGATGAAGTCCTTGCGCGGCGCCACGTCCGAGCCCATGAGGAGGTCGAAAGTCTCTTCGGCCTGCTTGGCGTTCTCGATCCCGACCTTGCGGAGTGTCCGGTGACGCGGGTCCATGGTGGTTTCGGCCAGCTGCTCGGCATCCATCTCGCCCAGCCCCTTGTACCGCTGGATCGGCTCCTTGTAGCGCTTGCCCTCTTTGGCGAGCCGCGCCAGCAGGACATGGAGCTCAGCCTCGGAGTAGGTGTAGATCATCTCGTTGGCCTTCTGGCCGGCGTTGACCACCTCCACTCGGTGCAGCGGCGGGACGGCGGCGAAGACGCGGCCCTCGTCGATCATCGGGCGCATGTAGCGGAAGAAGAGCGTCAGGAGCAGGGTGCGGATGTGGGCGCCGTCGACGTCGGCGTCGGTCATCAGGATCACTTTGCCGTACCGGGCGGCGCTGATGTCGAACGTCCGGCCGGAGCCGGCTCCCACCACCTGGATCAGGGCCGCGCACTCGGCGTTGGAGAGCATGTCCCCCACAGAGGCTTTCTGGACGTTGAGGATTTTGCCGCGGATCGGCAGGAGCGCCTGGAAGTCGGAGGATCTCGCCAGCTTGGCGGTGCCGAGTGCGGAGTCACCTTCGACGATGAACAGTTCGGAGCGTCCGACGTCGTCCGTGCGGCAGTCGGCGAGCTTGGTGGGCATGGAGGAGGTTTCCAGCGCATTCTTGCGGCGCTGGGTTTCCTTGTGGACCCGGGCCGAGATGCGGGACTTCATCTCGCTGACGATCTTTTCCAGCAGCAGCGCGGACTGGGCCTTGTCGTTGCGGTTCGCGGACATCAGCTTGGCGCTGATCTCCCGTTCCACCACCTTGGCCACGATGGCCCGTACGGCCGACGTGCCCAGGATTTCCTTGGTCTGGCCCTCAAACTGCGGTTCGGCCAGCCGGACGGTCAGGACTGCGGTCAGCCCGGCAAAGATGTCGTCTTTTTCGATCTTGTCGTTGCCGGCCTTGAGCTTGCGGGCATTGGTCTCCACGGCCTTGCGGAACGTCTTGAGGAGGGCCTGCTCGAAGCCGGACTGGTGGGTGCCGCCCTTGGGCGTGGAAATGATGTTGACGAAGGTGCGGACCGTGCTGTCGTAGCCGATGCCCCAGCGCAGCGCGACGTCGACCTCGCAGTCGCGTTCGACCTCCGCGAGCTGGCTGTGGCCCTTTTCGTCGAGGACGGGGACGGTTTCCTTGAATTTGCCGGCACCGTGGAGGCGCCAGACATCCGTGACGGCCGGGTCGGCGGCGAGGAAATCGACAAACTCGGAGATGCCGCCGTCGTGGTGGAAGACCTCCTCATGCGGGCCCGATTCGCCTGGCGTGCCGGCAACCCTGCGTTCATCCCGGACCGTGAGCTTCAGCCCGGGGACCAGGAAGGAGGTCTGGCGGGCACGTGCGGCGAGGTCATCGTAGGAGAATTTGGCGTCGGGCGTGAAAATCTGCCGGTCCGCCCAGTAGCGGATCCGGGTTCCGGTCACGCCGCGCTTGGCCTTCCCCACGACATCCAGCACGGAGCCGTCGATGAAGGGTTCGAAGAGCGTCGCGGGGTCCGGCTTGGTGCCGGGATCCTTGAACCGGCCAGGCTCCCCCCGGCGGAAGGACATCTTGTAGGTCTTGCCGCCGCGGTCCACTTCGACGTCGAGACGGGCCGAGAGCGCGTTGACCACGGAGGCACCCACACCGTGCAGGCCGCCGGACGCGGTGTAGGAGCCTCCGCCAAACTTTCCGCCGGCGTGGAGTTTGGTGAAAACCACCTCGACGCCGGTCAGCCCGGTTTTCGGTTCGACATCCACCGGAACGCCACGGCCGTCGTCATGGATCTCCACCGAATTGTCCGCATGCAGGATGATCTTGATGTCGTGGCCGAAGCCGGCGAGGGCCTCGTCCACGGAGTTGTCGATGATTTCCCAAAGGCAGTGCATGAGTCCGCGGGAGTCCGTGGAGCCGATGTACATGCCCGGGCGCTTACGGACGGCCTCGAGGCCCTCCAGCACGGAGAGGTGCCGGGCGGTGTAATCAGAACTGGGTGCCACGGGTCGTGAACTCCTTACAGGATCGGGACCGCCCCTGCAGCGTGCGCAGGCGGGCAGTCACAGAAATTGACGCTCTTCCTAGGTTAGTCGGACTCCGGGTCATCGACGGTTTGCCACTCCCCGCAGGGACTCTCCGGCCACTCGCCGTTACGGAGACGTGATACGCGGACAGCGAAAGTAGGCCATCCGTGCCATGGTTTGGCCACGAATGCTGGTTATATAGGTATACCGATCTACTAAGGAGGCCGAACATGACAACAGCAGTTGCGGACCGCACACTGACCGCCGCAGACCGGTGCGATCGTTGCGGGGCACAGGCATATGTCCGAGTTGTTCTCGGTGCCTCCGGCGGTGAGCTTCTTTTCTGCGGCCACCACGCACGCGCCGTAGAGCCGACACTCAAGCCGCTCAGCTCAGACTGGCATGACGAGACTGACCGCCTTCACCAGAAGGCCCCGGTTCCGGTCGACTAGACCGCACCGGATTCGGCTCGGCGCCCTACAGGGTTCCGGGCGACTTGAGACCACTGCATCAGGGCCCCTCCATATCGGAGGGGCCCTGATTCGTTAAGAGACGTGCTTCCGTGGGCTACCCGCATCCAGCAACTTGGCGGCAGTAACAGCAACGCGGGGCCACTTCCTGCCCGTTCCTCCGATGAGGGCGGGCAGGATGTGACCCCGCGTTGCTGTGCACGTCGCCTGGCCTGTGGCCGGTCGGCGCTTAGTCCAGGTAGTCGCGCAGGACCTGTGAGCGCGACGGGTGCCGCAGCTTGGACATGGTCTTGGATTCGATCTGGCGGATGCGCTCGCGCGTCACGCCGTAGACCTTGCCGATTTCGTCTAAAGTCTTCGGCTGACCGTCGGTGAGGCCGAAGCGCATCGCGACCACGCCGGCTTCACGCTCGGACAACGTGTCCAGCACCGAATGCAGCTGTTCCTGCAGCAGGGTGAAGCTCACGGCATCCGCGGGCACCACGGCTTCGGAGTCCTCGATGAGGTCGCCGAACTCGGAGTCGCCGTCCTCGCCAAGCGGGGTGTGCAGCGAGATGGGCTCGCGGCCGTACTTCTGGACCTCCACGACCTTTTCCGGAGTCATGTCCAGCTCGAGGGCCAGCTCCTCCGGCGTGGGTTCGCGGCCGAGGTCCTGCAGCATCTGGCGCTGGACGCGGGCCAGTTTGTTGATGACTTCCACCATGTGCACCGGGATGCGGATGGTGCGGGCCTGGTCGGCCATGGCGCGGGTGATCGCCTGGCGGATCCACCAGGTGGCGTAGGTGGAGAACTTGAAGCCCTTGGTGTAGTCGAACTTCTCGACCGCACGGATCAGGCCCAGGTTGCCTTCCTGGATCAGGTCCAGGAACAGCATGCCGCGGCCGGTGTAACGCTTGGCCAGCGAGACAACGAGGCGGAGGTTGGCCTCCAAGAGGTGGTTCTTGGCACGCTTGCCGTCGTGGATGACGAATTCGAGCTCACGCTTGAGCTTCGGATCCATGGTGCCGCCGTCGGCGGCGATCTTCTCCTCGGCGAAGAGTCCGGCCTCGATCCGCAGGGCCAGGTCCACTTCCTGCTCGGCGTTCAGCAGGGCGACCTTGCCGATCTGCTTCAGGTAGTCCTTGACGGGGTCGGCGGTGGCGCCGGCGGACATGACCTGCTGCACGGGGGCGTCGTCGTCGTCGGCGTCGGAGTACACGAAGCCGGTGCCGGTGGCGGCCGCGGCCTTGCCGGCGACTTCTTCGCCTTCTACTTCGTCGCCGAGCTCGGCTGCGTCGGGCGTGATGTCGTCGAGATCCTCTTCGGCGTCGACGTCGTCGTCAGACGCACTGGCTGAGTTGCCTGCGGCTTCTGCCGCGGCTTTGGCGCCGGGCTTGGGCCCGCGCTTCTTGGGCTCAGGCTTGGCGACTCCGGTAACGGTGTCGCCACCCTCTGCGGAAGCGGCGTCCTTGACAGCCTTGTTGGCTGCGCGCGTGGCGGCGCGCTTGGCGTTGGTCGCCGCCTTCTTCTCCTCAGGGGACAATTCGGCCTGGTCGGCGGGTTCCTTCTTCGCGGAAGACGGGGTCACTGAAAACCTTTCTAGCTGCGGTCTGCGGAATCACCATACGGGCAACACCACTATGACCCTGTCAAGTCCGTGTTCAACATCAGGTGCTACCACGACCAGCAGAGCCACTAAGTAGAACTGCTGGGATGGCCTTAATGTTCCCTGTTTCCAAGGAACATTTAGGGCACTTGATACACGGACCCAACCGGGTCTCGGCAACCATTGTCTCACGGTTTTCACCCTGAGTGCCTTTCGGGACGCCGGTCCACAATATTGCCGCGGGTTCCGCGCCGCCTCAGTTACTCAAGCCGCGTCAGGGGCAAACTTCTGCCAGGCGGCCTCTCGCCTGGCCGCCCAGCCGCAAAGGGTGCCGCGCCGGCCAAGCTCTGCCAGCAGTTCCGCGAGCCTGTATCCCGGGTGCTCCTGCAAGGCCTGCTGGTACAATGCGTCGGCGTAGGAGCCGCGGCCACGGCACCATTCGATCCAGCCCCGTGCCGTCACGGCGGCTGCAGTGGACTCCCCGTCACCCAGAGCGCCGAGCCGCTCCAGAACCCGCTGGAGCCCGACCATCAGGGTCCAATCCGGGACGGATGGCGCCAGTCCGAGCAGGACCTCCCCGTAGCCGGCGACCGCTTCGGCACCTGGAATGGCGCCGGCAGCCGGCCCGCCGACGGCGGGCGCCTCCGGCGGGGGGTTCCCCAGAACGGACCTGGGGCGGGAAGCGGGATCGGACATGCGGTCGGGCATGCGGTCCGACACGGTCCCTGACAAAGGGCTAGGCGTCGGTCCGAGCCGTGAAACGGACATGGTTCCGGGCAAGTCGGCAGACCCGGCTTCCGCGTCGAACATGCCGAAGTCCTCAGCGCCGCGTTCGGCCGCGGACCGTCCGGCGGCAGCCATGACGAGCACGGCGTCCCGCCATGACGGGACGCACAGGCTGGCCCGCAGATAGCCGGCCAGTTCGGGTGAGAACTGGAGTGGCTGGCCCGCGGCCCTGGGATCGGAGCTAAGGGGATCCAAGCTACTGGGATCCAAGCTACTGGGCTCGAGGGTGCTGGGATCGAAGGTGCTGGGATCCAAGTTCCCGGCGGGTTGGTTCACGGCGGGCTGGTTCACGGCGGGCTGGTTCACCGCATCGGGCATCCCGGCGTCGGGGGCGGTGGTCCCGGGGGCCAGGGCGCTCGGTGGGGGGCCAGGAGGATACTCCCAGCCGGTGGCGGCCTGCATGGCCATCGTCCAGACATCGAGGACCTGGTCAAATTGGGCCCGGTCCCGCCGTCGCGGAGAGAATTGCTCCGCCCAGCCGCACTCGGCCGCGCGCACCGCGGGGTCCACAGGCAGCGGCGCCGGCTTGGTCCCTTGCGCGCCGGGGACGGCGCCGACGCTGCTGCCGCGGTAAACCATCTCGGCATTGAGCCTGCTGTTCCTGATCTGCTCGACCGGCCTGCCGCGCGTCCCACAGCACTCCGGATCATCGCAGTACGCGTTGCGCCAGAACTCGGCACCGATCATCCAGGCGTCCCTCAAGGGCAAGCCGGCTGCCTCGAGGGCAAGCTCAAGTTCCTTGAGCAGTCCCGCCCACGCATGGCCGCCGCCGGGACTGTCCGTATCGGTGTCAGTGAAGAAGGCCAGCAGCGAACCGTCGGCCAGGTCGTCCGCCTGCAGGTACGCCACGACATTTCGTGCGAAGTCGGCCAGCAGATCCCTCTGGCCGGAGCCGCGTTTAGGGAGGGCGCTCCCGCGCCCGCTGGCCCTGGAGCCACCCCCTCCCCGGCCGCTCCCGCCCCCGCGGTCGCCGGCGCTACCGGGCACGGGGAGGTCGACCCGCAAGGTGGCTCCGAGCCGTTTGCCTTGCAGGGTCATGGCCACGAGGCTGTTTTCCGGCCAGTAGCCGAGGGAGTGCGGGATGAAGCCTAGGATGTCTTCGGGCCCGGTAATTCTCAAGTGATCTGGAGCTGTCATGAGCCCAGCTTCGCGGCGACCGCTTCCTCGCGGCAGTACCGGACTGCGCTATGTGGATAACCGCGTGCGGACAAAGATGTCTCCCACGTCCACGAACGAGTCAACGCCGCCGATAAGTTCGCAACGAATGTGGCGGCACCAGCGCCACGGACGGGGGTCCTGCCACCCCCGACTGCTGACAGGACCCCTCCGGATATAGTGCCGATGCCGACTATTTCGGTGTTGGTCCGCCCAAGGCTGCCGCGTTCGCCGCGGCGCTTCGGCGAATCTCTTTGACCCTTTCGATCTCCGGCGCAAGTTGCTGCATGCGGGTTGTCAGGTACTTGTCGAGGACTTTGTCCAGCGCGGCGTGGAACCCGGTCTTGTCCCGGCAGACGGCGTCGGTCACGGCGATTCTGAACTCTTCTTGTCCGCCTGCAACTTTTCCCGCATCAGCGGCCTGCTGGGGGTTCGCGTAGGAGGAGTAGGGAGTTTCATTCATACAGGCTTTCCAGTCCTTGATGGCCGTGGCTATGCCCGGGTCGCCGGAAGCGGAATTTGTCGCGAGGAATAGTGAATTGGACGCGAGACCGGTGGCGAGCATGTAATTTTCGGCACCGCCATAGATCCGCGTCATGGCCTCGCCTCGGCAGCCGCCCGAGGTTGCCCCCATCCCTTGCACCGTGGTGATGTTGGTCGAGCCGCTGGTCCCGGCGAGGGCCGTGTTAAACGCTGGGTCCGCGAACAGTTGCCCGACTTGAGACTCTGGCGCGGGCTCGCGGGGGCCCTGCGGCCCGGTGCTGGCGTAACCGGTGGCTTTGGCGGCCTCGATCGTGAGCCGCTTGAATCCGATGACTCCGTTGAGGTCCAACGGCTTGTCCCACATGGGTGGTGTGTAGTCAAAACCGGCCTTAGCCATGCAGCGCCGAACGACTTCCTGCATGCCCTTTTCGGCGACCGGATCCGCCTGGGCATAGGCCTCAGCCTGACGGATGATCCCTGCGACGGGCTCCGCAGATGGGGTGATCGGCGCGGCCGGGATGGCCGCGGCGGCCAGCGCGGCTCCGGTGCCAAGAATCAAGACAGCGACGCCGATTGTCTTCTTTTTCATGATTAATTCCTAAAGCTGGTTGGAGCAGTGCGGTGACCGGCCTTGGCTGTGCGCGAAGGCCCCTGCAGGTGGGACGGTGGGGCTAGTTCAGTACGTTGTTTTCGTAGGCGAAGGCGACCAGCTGGATCCGGTTCTTCAGCTTGAGTTTGGACAGGATGCTGCCCACATGGGACTTCACTGTGGCCTCGCTGAGTACGAGTGACGCGGCGATCTCGGCGTTTCCCAGCCCTTTGGCGGTCAGCAGGAACACGTCGCGTTCCCGCCCGGACAGTTCGGCCAGAGCGGCGTCGTTCCCGGCCGAGGGCGTGGTGTAATCGCGCAGAAGTTCGTTCGTGATGGCGGGGGCGATCACCGAATGGCCAGAATGAACCGTTCGGATGGCGGCCAGGAGGAAGTCGGGCGTGGTGTCTTTGGTCAGGAAGCCGGCGGCGCCGGCCTGGATGGCGCGGACGACGGCTTCGTCGTGCTGGATGGTGGTCAGAACAATGATCTTGGTAGTCGTTCGACTGGGAGTTTCCAGGATCGTCCTGGTGGCCGTGATTCCGTCCATGACAGGCATCCGAATGTCCATCAGGAGCACATCCGGGAAAGCCTCCCGCACGAGTTCGACGGCTGCCTGTCCGTTGACGGCTTCGCCGACAAGGTCCATGTCCGTCTGGCTGCGCAGGATCATTTTGAGTCCGGCACTGAACAGCGGCTGGTCATCGGCCAGGGCGATCCGGATGGGCGAATTGGTCATGACCGTGATCCTTCCAAGACGCGGAGGCGGGACATGTTAAGGACAGCCGGTGCCTGCTGGTCAGGACCGGTCGAGGGGAGGAACGCCAGCACTTCGAAGGTCTCTTCGCTCCGGACTGTTTCGACCCATCCGCCGGCGGCTGCGGCGCGGGCCTTCATTCCTGCTACCCCGCGTCCGGACGGGGCGCTGTTCGGCATCGCGGCCGGGCTGGTGACCAGGGACGATCTGATACGGAGTTCGAGGGACGTCTCGGTCCAGAGCAGATGCAGGTGTGTGCCCCGGCCCCGGTCCCCGTGCTTGAAGGCATTGGTCAGGCTTTCCTGGGCCAGCCGGTAGACCGTCAGCTGCTGGACTGCGGTCATGTCCCACGGCTCGCCTGCGGTTTCGATCGTGACGGGCATGCCGCTGGAGCTCAGCCGTTGGGCAAGAACCGCCAGGTCCTCAACCTTGTGGGTCGGTGGGTTGCTTAGTTCCGTGGAGAAGCCTTCGATCAGCCGGCGCGTTTCGACCAGCGCAGTCCTCGCCGATTCGGCGATGACTTTGGATGCTTCTTCGACGGTTTCCGGTTCTGTGCGGTGGATGAAGCTTATTCCGTCGGCCTGCGCCACGATGACTGTCAGTGAATGTGCCAGAACGTCGTGAAGTTCCCCGGCGATTCTGTTGCGTTCCTGTTCGATGGCGAGTTCCGTCGCGGTCTCTCGCAGCCGGGTTTCCGCCGCGAGCTGCGCCCGTCGGCTCCTCGAGACGTTGTTGACGGCCACACCGACGGCCCAGGCGGCGAGGTTCAGGGCGGCGAACGCTCCGAAGATCAGAAATGCGTAGGTCAGGGTTCGCAGTAGTCCCCTGCCGTAGATCTGGCTGGCGAAGATGACGTTGATCCAGGTCTGGTCGGTGAACCAGTTGATGGTCGTGATGCCGGCGAACATGACAGCAGCAACAGGTGGAACCCACCGGTCCCGGGTTTTCCAGCCGATGACGGCGAAGAAGATGACCACGGGAACGGCACTGTAGCTCAGCACGCCGGACAGGAGGACCAGCGGGAAGACCTTGAGGCTTTGCAGGACCAGGGCCATGAAAACCAGCCCCAGGGAGGCCGCCGGCAGAATCTCGGCCACGGCGACACCCGTTAGGAGTGCCAACAGCAGGGCGCTGTTCTGGTCGAAATGGCGCTCCTCCAGGATAAGGAGTGTCCCCATCAGCAGCACGGCCGTGGCCGGTGCTGCGAGGAGCCTCAGAGACTGGATCGTTTTGAACATGCCTTCACCCTAAGCGGGCTTCCGCACCACCAACGCTGATTCTGAGTGAGTTCCACCCGGATGATGAACAACTTCACTCTTGCGGATGATCCGTCAACCACGTCGGACACATCAGCCACCACAGACATAGAGGATGCTAATTGGCTTCGGCACAGCGACTGTGGCCTGCAGGCATCCCGCAGAGCCGCCCTCCCGTCAAACAGCGGATCAGGGTGTGCGGCGGCGCTCCGCGACCAGCCTGCGCTGCTCGGCGAGGGCCTTGAGCAGCGGCGGAACCATGACCCCTTGGGCCGCCATCTGGCGCCGGACCTTCCGCCGGGTCACGATGATGGCGACTGCTCCCCCGGCAAGCAGCAGGAACTGCACGCTGAGAGCCACCCGGAACGAATCCAGGCCGTAGAGCTCGCCCTGGGAGAACCCGCTGGCATGCAGGAGGTCGAGCACCAGCCCAATCAGGTAGATGGACACCAGTGCGGCAATGAAGCCGCCCACGTTGACAATGCCGGTGGCGGTGCCAAGCCGGTGGGCCGGGTTGAAGGTCCGGGCGAAGTCGAAGCCAATCATGGAGCCGGGGCCGCCGACGGCCAGGGTCACCACGAGGGCAGCCAGGAGCCAAAGCGGTGCGCGTCCCGGCAGCAGCAGAACCGCTGCCCAGGCGGCGGCGGTGCAACCGGAAATCAGGAGCACCATGGTGGAGCGCCGCAGCGGATGCCGGGCAACGAATCTGCCCATCAGCGGTCCGGCGGCAATGGCAGCGGCCACGTACAGCGCCATGAGGGCCGAGACGGTACCGCGGTCCAGCCCCTGGGCGGAAATCAGGAACGGGTAGCCCCACGTCATGGCAAAAACCGTGCCGCTGAACTGGACCGTGAAGTGGCTCCACAGCCCGAGCCGGGTTCCGGGCTGCCGCCAGGCGTGCGCCAGCGAAATGCCAGTGGCGCGCAGCCCCTGGGATGGCGAAGGAGGCGGGTGCCCGGGCGGAAGGTCCTGAAGCAGGAGGAGGACCAGCACGACGGCGAGGCCCGACATCGCCGCGAGTGTCAGGAAAGCAGGAGTCCACCCCGCGGAGTGCAGGATCATCGCGAACGGCACCACACTGAAGAGCTGGCCCAGCTGCCCGGACATGCCCGTCAGCTGGGTCAGCAGCGGCACACGCCCCGGCGCGAACCAGAGCGGGATAAGCCGGATCACTGAGATAAACGTCATGGCGTCCCCTGCGCCCACCAGGACGCGTCCGAGAACTCCGCCGGGGATGTTGTCCGCAAATGCCAGCTGAAGCTGCCCGAGTCCCATCAGGACGCCGCCGCCGGCCAGCATGGCGCGGGAGCCGAACCGGTCCACGAGGATGCCTACGGGAATCTGCAGCGCCGCATAGACCAGCAGCTGGAGCACGGTGAAAAAGGAGATCTCGGCCGCGCTGGCGTGGAAGCGTTCCGTTGCCTCCAGGCCGACCACCCCGAAAGAGGTGCGCTGGCTGACCGCCACGAGATAGGCAAAGATCCCGATGATCCAGATCAGCCAGGCGCGGGGAGAGGTCACTCCCCCATTATGCCCGGTTCACAAAAAATAGTATTTATTCGCCGGGTTCTTTACGGGCCAGGTACGCCTCGACGGCAGCACCAAGGGCATCGGCGTTGGGGATTTGGTCGTTCTCATCTGCCAGCAGCGACCTCCGGACCGTCCCCTCGGCCTTTTCGTCGTACCGGGTCTCCAGCCGTGAGACCACCTGCTGGACCTCCTCGGATGCCTCGATCTGCTCGGCAATCTGACGGCCCACCTCGCGTCCCGCCTCGCGCAGGCGGTCGGTCGGCAGCATGAGGGACGTTGCCGCGCCCAGGTACTCCAGCCCGGCCACGGCGGCCGTGGGATACTCGGCTTCGGCCAGGTAGTGCGGCACATGGATCACATAGCCGGCGATGTTCCGGCCGGCCTCCGTCAGCCGCAGCTCCAGGATGTGGCCCACCGCAGCCGGAACCTCCACTGTGGGCTTCCATACCGAGATTCCCTCGATCAGCTCCGGCCGGTTGCCGTGCACGGTCACACCGACCGGCCGGGTATGGGGCACAGGCATCGGAATCGAATGGATCCAGGTGACGAGGTTGACGTCAAGCTCCTCGATGAGGCCGACGACGGCACGCGCGAAGCGTTCCCATTGCAGGTCCGGCTCGAACCCAGCCAGGAGCAGGAACGGGCTGCCCAGCCCGTCGACCAGCCGGTAGAGGGCCAGGCTCGGCGCCTGGTAATCCTGCAGGTGGTCCTCGACAAAGCTGATCTGCGGGCGCCGGGAGCGGTAGTCGATCAGCTGGTCGGCGTCGAACTCGGCGATCATCTCGGCATCGAGCGTGTCCAGCAGTTCCGCGGTGATCTGCCGGACCACGTGGCCGGCGTCGGCAAAGCCAGTGAACCCCATGACGAGGTTGAGTCCGCGCAGCTCGGCGCTGGAGAACAGCGCGTCATCACGGATGTAGAGCGACTGGGGATCCAGCAAAGAGCCGGAAATCCGTTCAATCACGGCGTGTTCCTTTCACGATGGCGGCGGCGGGAGAAGCGGGGCGCGGTCCGTCGTCGGGACGGTGCCAGGCAGAACCAGCCAGTCAGGCAGATCCTGTCGGCCAGTCCCACGGGGCACTCACCGCACGGCAGCGCCGCTACCAGTACAACGCCCCGGCGCCCCGGCTAATTCCTGCCTGGAGTGTGCTCCAGCTCTCATTCGATTCAATTTCCGCACTGCCGAGAGACTACGATCGGACATGGCCCTAGGGCCTGTTTTGCAGACACCGGGTTGCGTCCCAGACCGACGGCGCCCCCGGGATCCGTGGCAGGGCGCCAAACATGCAGTTCCTGCCGAATATCACCGAGAACCATCACAGAGAATTGAGGACTGTCCTCGTGGTCAAGAATAGTGAAGTCAAACTTAGTGCAGTCGCAGGGGATTTGAAGAAGTCCCCCAGCGATGCCCTCGTCATCGGCGTCGGACAGGGTCCCGACGGCCCCGTTTTGCTCGACAATCCGCTGACGGCCAAGGCCGCGGAGGCCTTGGCGGAATCACTGAGCGTTCTTGGCATCACCGGAGCGGCGGACCAGGCTCACCGACTGCCCGGCCTGCCCGAGGCTGGGGCCACCATTTTGCTCGTGGCCGGCGTGGGCAAGCTGCCGACGAATAAAGACTCAGCGAAGCAGCCACTCTCCGAAGAGGCACTGCGTCGCGCCGCCGGCTCGGCCGTGCGCCAGCTGGCCGGCGTCACCACCGTCACCCTGGCCCTTCCGACGACGACCCTGGCCGAGGTCGCGGCCGTCGCCGAAGGCGCCGCGATGGGCGCCTATTCCTACACCGAGTTCCGCACCTCCAAGGACGGGCTCAAGGATCCGGTGAAGAACGTCGTCATCCGCACCGACTTCGCCACGGACAAGGCGCTCCAGCCGGTCCTGCACCGGGCGTCGCTGATCGGCACGGCCGTGAACGCGACCCGCACCCTGGTGAACCAGCCGCCGAGCCACCTCTACCCCGAGTCCTTCGCCGACGCCGCCAAGGAGCTGTCCAGGGGCCTGCCTGTCAAGGTGACGGTCTGGGACGAGAAGCGCCTCGAGAAGGAGGGCTTCGGCGGCATCCTCGGCGTCGGCAAGGGCTCCACCCGGCAGCCGCGCCTCGTGAAAGTCGAGTACGCCCCGGCCAAGGCCACGGCCAAGATCGCCCTCGTGGGCAAGGGCATCACCTTTGACACCGGCGGCATCTCCATCAAGCCGGCCCTGGGCATGGGCGACATGAAGTCCGACATGGCGGGCGCCGCCGTCGTCCTCAACACCGTCCTGGCCCTGGCGGGCCTCGGGCTGCCCGTTAAGGCAACCGCGTGGCTCTGCATCGCCGAGAACATGCCCTCCGGCGCTGCCCAGCGCCCGGCCGACGTCCTGACGATTTTCGGCGGCAAGACCGTCGAGGTCCTCAACACCGACGCCGAGGGCCGACTGGTCATGGCCGACGGCATCGTCGCCGCCAGCCAGGAATTCCCGGACGCCATCATCGACGTCGCAACGCTTACCGGCGCCCAGCTGATCGCCCTGGGCGACCGCACCGCCGGCGTGATGGGCTCCGACTCACTCACCGGCGCCATCAAGACCGCAGCCGACCGGGCGGGCGAGCTCGTCTGGCCCATGCCGTTGCCGGAAGAGCTCCGGGCCAGCCTCGACTCGCAGGTCGCGGACATCGCCAACATCGGCGAACGCCACGGCGGCATGATGACCGCGGCCGTTTTCCTGCGCGAATTCGTGGGCAAGGGCAAGGACGGCGAACAGATCCCGTGGGCCCACATCGACATCGCCGGCCCGTCGTTTAACAACGGCAGCCCCTACGGCTACAACCACAAGCAGGGTACGGGCTCCACCGTCCGGACCCTGGTGGCCTACGTCGAGGACATCCTCGCCAAGTCCGTCTAGTCAGCATTGCGGCGCTGTGGCCGGGAGAGCGATGCTTCCCCGGCCACAAAGCCGCGTGACACTGGACACAAGCGCTCCACAAACGCCATGGCAAGGTGGAGCATGTATTAGTGGTTCGCTAAGGTAAACCTTGTTTCCCAGAAGCAGACCCAAATGTAGTAGTCACAAATGAAAGGGAACCGGCCAGCTGGCACAATCACAGCAGGCAGGTTCCACGACCAGATGACGCGTACTCTCGTGTCATCGTTCACGCGAGGGAGCGTTTTAGTGGCCGATCAGGCAACTGCGCAAGAATTCGACATCCTGGTACTCGGCGGCGGCAGCGGCGGCTACGCCACCGCACTGCGTGCTGTCCAGCTTGGCCTGACCGTCGGCCTCATCGAAAAGGGCAAGCTCGGCGGCACGTGCCTCCACAACGGTTGTATCCCCACTAAGGCCCTGCTGCACTCGGCAGAGCTGGCCGATCACGCCCGCGACTCGGCCAAGTACGGCGTCAACGTGACTCTGGACAGCATCGACATCACCGCTGTCAATGCTTACAAGGACGGCATCATTGCCGGCAAGTTCAAGGGCCTGCAGGGTCTGATCAAGGGCAAGAAGGGCATCACCGTCATTGAGGGTGAAGGCAAGCTTCAGGGCACCGACACCGTCGTCGTGAACGGCACCGCGTACAAGGGCAAGAACATTGTCCTCGCGACCGGCTCCTACTCCCGCACGCTGCCGGGCCTGGAAATCGGCGGCAAGGTCATCACCTCCGACGAAGCCCTCACCATGGATTACATCCCCAAGAGCGCGATCATCCTGGGCGGCGGCGTGATCGGCGTCGAGTTCGCTTCGGTCTGGAAGTCCTTCGGCGTCGACGTCACGATCGTTGAAGGCTTGCCGTCGCTGGTTCCGAATGAGGACGCCACAATCGTCAAGGCTTTTGAGCGCGCCTTCAAGAAGCGCGGCATCAAGTTCTCGACCGGTGTCTTCTTCCAGGGCGTCGAGCAGAACGACGACGGCGTCAAGGTCACCCTCGTAGACGGCAAGACCTTCGAAGCCGACCTCCTGCTCGTAGCTGTCGGCCGGGGCCCTGTCACGGCGAACCTCGGCTACGAAGAGGCCGGCATCACCATCGACCGCGGCTTCGTCATCACCAACGAGCGCCTGCACACCGGCGTCGGCAACATCTTCGCCGTCGGCGACATCGTCCCCGGCGTGCAGCTCGCGCACCGCGGCTACCAGCAGGGCATCTTCGTCGCCGAAGAGATCGCCGGCCTGAAGCCGGTCATCGTCGAGGACGTCAACATCCCCAAGGTCACCTACTCCGACCCCGAAATCGCCACTGTCGGCTATAGCGAGAAGGCTGCCAAGGAGAAGTTTGGCGAGGACCAGATCCAGACCCAGGAATACAACCTGGCCGGCAACGGCAAGAGCTCCATCCTGGGCACCAGCGGCCTGGTCAAGCTGGTCCGCCAGAAGGACGGCCCCGTGGTGGGCGTCCACATGATCGGCGCCCGCATGGGCGAGCAGATCGGTGAAGCCCAGCTGATCGTGAACTGGGAAGCCTACCCGGAGGACGTGGCCCAGCTGGTCCACGCCCACCCGACCCAGAACGAGTCCCTGGGCGAGGCGCACCTGGCGCTGGCGGGCAAGCCCCTCCACGGCTAAGCAACTCCGCAAGACAACAGAGCTTGGTGCACCCGGCCGGAAATGCCGGGTGCACTAAGCTCGAACAAGGCAGCAATCATCCGCACTAAAGATCATAAGGAGAACGGGGACGACATGTCTGAATCCGTTAACTTGCCCGCCCTCGGTGAGAGTGTCACCGAAGGAACCGTCACCCGCTGGCTCAAGCAGGTAGGTGACCGGGTAGAGGTGGACGAGCCGCTGCTCGAAGTTTCCACCGACAAAGTAGACACCGAGATCCCCTCTCCGATCGCCGGCGTAATCGAAGAAATCCTCGTCGCCGAAGACGAGACCGCTGAAGTTGGCGCCCCGCTGGTCCGCATCGGCTCGGGCGACGCCGCCCCGGCCGCCGCAGAGGCTCCGGCCGCCGCACCCGCCGAAGAGGCCCCGGCCGCAGAGGCCGAGGCTCCCGCCGCGGAGGCACCGGCCGCAGAGGCCGAGGCTGCCGCCGCACCGGCTGCAGCTCCGGCCGGCGAAGGACACGACGTCACGCTGCCGGCACTGGGTGAAAGCGTCACCGAAGGCACCGTTACCCGCTGGCTGAAGAGCGTCGGCGACACCGTAGAGGTCGACGAGCCGCTGCTGGAGGTCTCCACGGACAAGGTTGACACCGAAATCCCGTCCCCCGTCGCCGGAACCCTCTTGGAAATCCGCGTCAACGAGGACGAGACCGCCGAGGTCGGCTCCGTCCTGGCCGTCATCGGTTCCGGCGCCGCAGCACCTGCCGCACCGGCGCCCGCCGAGGCACCCGCACCGGCCCCGGAAGCACCCAAGCAGGAAGCCCCGGCAGCCCCGGCCCCGGAAGCAGCTCCCGCGGCCCCGGCCCCGGAAGCACCCAAGCAGGAAGCCCCGGTTGCTCCGGCAGCCCCCGCCGCACCGGCAGCCCCCACGGCTGCGGCAGCAGCTGCCGCACCGGCAGAGTCCGGCTACGTCACTCCCCTGGTCCGCAAGCTGGCCAACCAGCAGGGTGTCGACATCGCTGGCCTGACCGGCACGGGCGTCGGCGGTCGCATCCGCAAGCAGGATGTGCTGGCTGCCGCCGAGGCAAAGGCCGCACCGGCCGCAGCCACTGCGGCTCCCGCCGCGGCGCCGGCATCTGCGCCGACCTCAGGTGCAGTGTCCTCGCTGCGCGGCACCGTGCAGAAGGCCCCGCGGATCCGCCAGGTCATCGCCCGCCGCATGCGCGAGTCGCTGGACATCTCCACCCAGCTGACGCAGGTCCACGAGGTCGACATGACCAAGGTGGCTAAGCTGCGTGCCAAGGCCAAGGACTCCTTCCAGGCCCAGAACGGCTCCAAGCTGACCTTCCTGCCCTTCATCGCCAAGGCTGTTGCCGAGGCCCTGAAGCAGCACCCGAAGGTCAACGCCTCCTACGACGAGGACAAGCAGGAGATCACCTACCACAACGCCGAGCACCTGGCGATTGCGGTGGACACCGACAAGGGCCTGCTGGTTCCGGTCATCTCGGACGCCGGCAACCTGAACCTGGCCGGCCTGGCCGGCAAGATCGCCGACGTCGCCGACCGCACCCGCAACGGCAAGATCGGCCCGGACGAGCTCTCCGGCGGAACCTTCAGCATCACCAACATCGGTTCCGTGGGCGCCTTGTTCGACACCCCGATCATCAACCAGCCGCAGGTTGCCATCCTTGGCACCGGTGCGATCGTCAAGCGGGCCGTAGTGGTCGCCGACGAGAACGGCGATGACTCGCTGGCCATCCGTTCGATGATGTACCTCTCCCTTACGTACGACCACCGCCTGGTGGACGGCGCCGACGCGGGACGCTTCCTGCAGACGCTGAAGGCGCGCCTTGAGGAAGGCGCCTTCGAAGCCGACCTCGGACTCTAGGGTCTAAAAGCACACCGACGGCGACGGCGGTGCGGGCGCCGGTGGGAATCCACCGCAGTGCCCGTGCCGCCGTCGCCGTTTGCTGTTCCGACCCGGGACGGCCCGGCGGGTCCTACTACGGTGCGTAGAAGACTCTGGCTACACTGATGCCATGAACATCGTCTATAACGTCATGGTCTTCCTTCACATCATCGGCGCCGCCATGATCGTCGGCATCTGGATCGGCCAGATGAAGAAGCCCACCGTCCACCCCCGCCAGTTCGACGGCGCGATGCTGCAGCTGATCACGGGCATCATCATGGTGGGGCTGATTCCGGTCCTGGACATGAACGCCAACTACGTCAAGCTCGGCATCAAGCTCGTCATCGCCCTGATCGTCGGCGTCCTGGCCTTCATTGGCCGCCGCAAGTACAAGAAGGGCGAGCCGATCAGCAAGGGCCTCGCGCACAGCGTCGGCGGCCTTGCACTGCTCAACGTTGCGATCGCGACCCTCTGGCAGTAGCTTCTGACGAACAACGCGGTGCCGCTCCCCGGCCGGGATGCGGCGCCGTCGTCGTTAAGCGGCTTGTCAGTAGCCGGCGATGCAGAATTCGTTGCCCTCGGGATCTTGCATGACATCCCAGCGGAAGTCGCCGATGTCATTGCCCTCCACGAGTGCATCGGTTCCGGTAATCTCCATGACGACACTCTGGGGACGACTCTGTTCGCAGGTCACAATCCTCTGACAGCGGAACCCCCGTGCGGCGGCCGCGCTGAGTCCCTAGGATTGATCACGGCAGGCTCCGGCACCTCGCCGGATCCCTGATTCACAACGACGTCGAGGAGTGGACATGGCAACAACACGCACCGCACACACTGTATGGAACGGCGACCTGATGTCGGGTGCCGGCAACACCACCCTGGACAGCTCCGGGCTGGGCAACTTCGACGTCACCTGGAAGGCGCGCGCCGAGGCCGCCGAAGGCAAGACCAGTCCCGAGGAGCTCATCGCGGCAGCACACTCCGCCTGCTTCTCGATGGCATTCAGCAACGGCCTGGCGCAGGCCGGCTTCACGGCCGAGGAGATCAACACCAAGGCCGACGTGACGTTCCAGCCCGGCACCGGCATCACTGGCAGCCACCTCACCGTCGCCGCGCGGGTCCCCGGCATTTCTGCGGACGACTTCCAGCGGCTGGCCGGGGAAGCCAAGACCGGCTGCCCCGTCTCCGCCGCCCTGACCGGCATCGAGATCACCCTGGATGCCACCCTGGCCTCCTAGCCCACCCCCCCCCCCGCAATAGAACGCACGCATTACGTAACGAAGGCCCCCGCTTCCCTGGAATGTCCAGAGAAGCGGGGGCCTTCGTTGTACTGCGTGCGGACGCGCGGGACCGCCTAGGCCTGGTTGGCCTGCTGGCGCGCAGGCAGCGGTGCGGGCCGGACCCTGCGGTAGCCTTCGCGCAGCGGCGGACGGTCCGTGGGCAGTTCCTGGATCATTTCCTTCAGCGCTCCGATTCCGTACTCCAGCTGCGGGTCGGTGCCGGCGGCGTAGGCGTGCGGCGGGAAGGTCACCTCGATATCAGGGGTGACGCCAAAGTTCTCCACGCCCCAACCAACGCCACCGGCGAACCAGGTGGCGTAGCGCGGCTGGGTGACGCCGGTGCCGTCGGCCAGGGCGAAGCGGTTGTCGATCCCGACGACGCCGCCCCAGGTGCGCGTGCCGATGACGGGCCCGATCCCCCGCAGCTTGGAGACCTGCGTGATGATGTCGCCATCCGAGCCGGCGAACTCGTCCGTGAGGATGATGACCGGTCCGCGGGGCGCGTGGTGCGGGTACGTCCGCGGCTTTTCCCCGCGCGGCATGCTCCAGCCGGTGACCTTGCGCCCGATGAGCTCGGCCACGAGCTGGGAGGTGTGGCCTCCGCGGTTACGCCGGACATCGACAATCAGTCCGTCCAGGGCCGTTTCGGTATCGAGGTCGCGGTGCAGCTGGGCCCAGCCGTTGGCCATCATGTCCGGGATGTGCAAGTAGCCGAACGTCCCGTTCGAGGCTTCCCGGACGGTCCGCCGGTTGCCGGCGACCCATTCCTGGTAGCGCAGGCGCTCCTCGTCCTTGACGGGGACCACCGCCACGCGGCGCTGGGCGCCTGCGGCCGCGCCGTGGCCGGCGCCGTTGCGCAGGGTGAGTTCCACGGCGCGGCCGGCCGCACCGACGAGCTGCACTGCCGGGGTCCGCGTTTGGGTAAGTTCGACGCCGTCGATCGCCAGCAGGACGTCACCGGGCTTGGCGTCGGCGCCGGGCCGGGTCAGCGGCGAGGTGGCCAGCGGGTCGGAGGACTCCCCCGCGAGGATGCGGGTTATTTCCCAGCCCTCGCCGGTGAACGCCAGATCCGCGCCGAGGCGCCCCTGGGGGCTGCTGCCGTTTTCGGTGACGGCCAACGGGCGGACGTAGGCGTGGGAGGTGCCCAGCTCGCCGTGCAGCTCCCAGAGCAGGTCCACAAGGTCATCATGGGAGCCGAGGCGTTCCACCACCGGACGATAGCGGGCGTGGATGGAGTCCCAGTCCTGGCCGGCCATGTCCTCGGTCCAGAAGAAGTCGCGCTGGAGCCGCCATGCCTCGTCGAAGGCCTGGCCCCACACGCTGAGCGGGTCCAGCTGCACCCGGATGCGGCCAAGGTCCACCTTGATGAGCTGGCCGGAGTCCTCGTCGGCCTTGGCGCCGGCGGGCGCAACCCGGATCTGCTTGTCCTGGATGAACACGATCTTTTCTCCGTCGCCCGAGAGCCGGTAGCTGTCCAGAGCATCAACGATCGTGGAGGTGCGGCGCTTGGCCAGGTCGTAGCGGACCAGGCTCGGCGCGGCGCCCTTGTCCTCGAGGCTGGCCCGGCCCTCGCCGGTGGTGCCGGCGAGTTCGCTGTCAAGCCAGAGCAGGGCCCCGGCAGCGGCGGCGAGTGAGGAGTAGTTGCCTTGCGGCACCGGGACCCCGATGACGCGGTGGGCCAGTCCGTCGGCGTCGACCCGCACGGAAGGCACGGGCTTGGCGGCGGACTGCGCCCCAGAGGCAGCACCGTCGGTTCCCGCGGCGCCTGTTACTGCCTCGCCTGTGACTGCCCCGCCTGCGGCGTCGGCGTCGACGGCGTCGTCCTCAAGGGCGACGCTCGGGCCGAACGGCGATGGGGTGTCTGCGGCGAGGGCGACGAGGTAAGGCTTGATTGGGCTCGGGAAGGACAGATCGAAGGAGTGGCCGTCGTAGACCGGATCGAAACTGCGGTTGGAGAGGAAGGCGAGGTATTTGCCATCCGGGGTGAACGAGGGTGATTCGTCGCGGAACCGGCCGTCGGTGACATCAATGATCGCCGCGTCCGTGCCGCCGTCGATCCTGGTGATCCGGAGCCGGCTGCGGGACCCGAAGGACGTGACCGGCTCGGACCAGCCGAGCCACGCGGAGTCCGGGGACCAAGTGAATCCTTCAATGCTGCCCTCGCCGATGCTGCTCAGCTGGGAAATCGTGCCCGTACGTGTGTCGGCAAGGTAGATGTCACCGAAGGACGTGCCGACTGCGAGCCAGCGCCCGTCGGGGCTGGCTTCAATGGCGCTGGCCCGGCTGGGCTTGGGGAAGTCGATCCGGGTGACCTCGCTGGACGCAGGCGTCTTGTGCCCGGCGGTGTCGGTCTGGTGAGCACCGGCCTGATGGGCGGCCCACGAATCGTCCGTGCCGGTACCGGGAACGGCGGACGCGGCGTCGGTGCCGGCAGCGGCGACCGGGCCGGACACAGAGCTGCCTGCCTCGGCAGGGGTTGCTACCAAGCCGGCCAGCGCGGCGGCGGACACCGGCTTCGGCAGCGGGATGCCGGCACCGGACTCCTCGGACTGCGCGGCGGACTGCGCGGCTTGCTGAGATGCCTTCGGCCCGGCCACCGACGCGCCGGCCAGGGGCGCCGCAATGGCTTTTAGGTACAGGGCCTCGACGCCGTCGTGGTCGGCGACATAGGCGATCCGGCCCTCACCGAAGGGCCGGGCCAGCCGTGCCCGGACGCCCGGGGTGGCTTCGAGGACGCGGGACGGGCCGTCCTTGTGTCGCAGCCAGTGGACGGTTCCGTGGGATTCGACGGCGCTGGACGCGCCCGTGCGGTCCGGGACGACGTCCCCGAGGTGCCGCGAGGGCTTCAGCGGCGCGGCACGGCGCGCCTGCGAAGCGGACCCCAGCGAAATCTCGAGTTTGACGGCCTCCGCGTCGAGGCTGGGCAGCAGCCAGAGCTCCCCGGCCGATTCGAAGACGACGCGTTCCCCGTCAGTGGCGGCGTGGCGGACGTAGAAGTCCTCGTGGTCCGTGTGGCGCCGCAGGTCGCTGCCGTTCGGCAGTACGGAGTAGAGGTTTCCGTAGCCCTCGTGGTCGGACAGGAACGCGATCCGTCCCTTGACCCACAGGGGGTCCGTGAGGTTTCCGTCCAGCGCGGGGGCAAGCCGGACGAATTCACCGTTTCCGTCGGCGTCGATCCACAGCTTGCCGGCTGCGCCGCCGCGGTACCGCTTCCACCAGGCGGGCTCACGCGACAGGACGCTCGCGAGCACCACGGGACGTTCGTCTCCGACGACGGGGCCGAAGGCCACCGATTCGACCGGGCCAAACGGGAGTTCCTGCGCCCAGCCGCCGGTCACGGGGAGGCTGTAGGCGTGGGTGTGCCGGCTGTCTGACTGGCGGAACGCGCTGGTGACCAGGACATCGCCGTTGGGCGTGAAGCCCTTGACCCGGGTGGAGCTGTGACCGAAGTAGCTCAGCTGGCGGTAGCCGCCGCCGTCGACGTTTGCTGTGACGACTTCCGGGGCCGTCCCCTGGACGACGGTCCAGACCAGGCGCTTACCGTCGGGGGTGAAGCGGGGGTTGCGGGCCGGCAACTGCAGGGAGGATACGCGCCAGGCACGGCCCCCGCCCACGGGTGCAATCCACACGTCGTCCTCGGCCACGAAGGTGACTAGATCGCCGTGGACATGCGGGAAACGGAAGTAACTCGAGGGGGTCATCGTTAGATCATAGCGACAACGGCCCTAACGGCCCGGGAGTTTCGCGGCCGTGCCGGGCATGGTGAGATGGATCATGCGAATCCTTATTGCCGGGGCCTCCGGGCTGATCGGAACTGCCCTTTCGAGCGCCCTGCGCAGCGAAGGGCACGACGTCGTGGCCTTGGTCAGGCGTGCGCCCGCATCACCGGCCGAGTTCCAGTGGGACCCGGCCGCCGGCCGTATCGACGACACCGCTCTGCAGGGCGCGGACGCGGTGGTCAACCTTTCCGGGGCCGGAATCGGTGACCGGCCCTGGACCAGGGCACGGGTCAACGAACTCCGCAGCTCCCGGCTGGGCGCGACACGGACCCTGACGTCGGCCATGACCCGGCAGGAAACGCCGCCAGCGGTGTTCCTGAGCCAGTCGGCCTCCGGATACTACGGCAGCGCCGGTGCCGCGGTGCTTCGTGAGAACGCGCCGGCCGGGAATGGCACCCTGGCCCGGATCTGCGTCGACTGGGAGGCCGCGGCGCATGAGGCTCCGGCCGGGGTCCGCGTGGTCACGCCCCGCACCGGCGTCGTCCTGAGCCGCTCCGGCGGCGCGCTTGGCCGTTTGCTACCGCTGTTGCGCCTGGGCGTCGGCGGCCCGCTCGGCAACGGCCGGCAGTACTGGCCATGGATCACCTTGCCGGACGTGGCGGGCGCCTTTTCCTTCCTTCTCTCGGCGCCCGTGTCCGGGCCGGTCAACGTCTGCGCCCCCGAAACCGCAGACGTCAACTCCCTGATCGGGCAGCTGGCCGGGGCGCTGCACCGGCCTGCGGTGCTGCGCGTACCCGCTCCGGTGCTGCGTGTGGTGATGGGCCAACTCGCCGAAGAACTGCTGCTCGCGAGCCAGCGGCTGGAGCCGGCAGTCCTGGCGGACAACAGCTTCGCCTGGCAGCACCCGTCCCTCCGCGACGCCGCGGCGTGGGTGGCCGGACGCGGCTAACCTGACGCAGGATCCCCGGCGAGGACCTGCGCAATCCGCCAAACCTAGCCTCGCATGGCCGGGTAGCGCTGGAGGAACAGCGCCAGGGACTCGGCCAATGCCCTGATCTCGCCCGGATCGACGCTCTCGTTCGGCGCGTGGATGAGTGCGAGCGGTTCCTCGACCCCCAACAGGATGATCTCCGCGTCAGGGTAGGTGTCGGCGAACACGTTACAGAGCGGGATCGATCCCCCTTGCCCCAGGGTTGTCATCGGCCGTCCGTAGGCCTCGGACATCGCGGCACCCAGGGCGTCAAACGCCGGGCCGCCGACCGCTGCTTGGAAGGGTGACCCGATGGCCTCAAGGTCCACCGCGACGTGGACACCCCAGGGCGCGGCCGCCTTGAGGTGGTCGACCAACGCCGCGTGGGCGTCGTCGGCCGCCATGCCGGGCGGGACCCGCAGGTTGAGCCGCGCGGCAGCCCGCGGCACGATCGCCGCCGTCGAACCCGTCACCGGCGGGCAGTCAATTCCCAGCACGGTGATGGCCGGCCGCGCCCAGATCATGTCGGACACGCTGCCGTCACCCAACAGCGCCACGCCCTCCAGCACGCCGACGTCGGTACGGAACTGCTCGGGCGGATACGGTGCGCCGGTCCACCTTTGCGTGTTGTCCAATCCCGCGATCGTGGTGTTGCCCTGCTGGTCCCGCAGCGATGCCAGCATCAGGATCAGCGCGGCCAGCGCATCGGGGGCTGCACCGCCGAACATGCCGGAGTGGAGCTCGGATGCCATTGCCTGCACCGTCACCACGACATTGACCATCCCGCGCAGCGTCACAGTCGCCGCGGGGTGTCCCACGGCTGCGTTGCCGGTGTCGCAGACCAGGATCGTGTCGGCGCTGAGCATCTCGGGATGGCTCGCCACGAACGCCTCGAGCCCGCCGGTGCCCTGTTCCTCCGAGCCCTCGACCACGAGCTTCAGATTCAAGGGCATGTCGTTGCCGAGCGCCCGCAGCGCCAGCAGCTGCGCGAGGATGTTGCCTTTGCAGTCTGCGGCGCCCCGGCCGTACCAGCGGCCGTCCGCCTCAGTGAGTTCGAAGGGCGGGGTGCGCCACGCGGATTCATCGAGGGGTGGCTGCACGTCGTAGTGGGCATAGAGGAGAACGGTGGGCGCAGCCGGATCCGAACCCGACCTCGAGCCGATTACCGCATCGGAGCCGTCCGGCGTCCGTTCGAGGTGCGCGTCCGAAAATCCCAGGCCAGCGAACTTGTCGAGCACCCACTGCGCTGCCTTGGCGCACTCCTCAGGGGGAAATTGCCGGGGGTCCGCCACCGACCGGATGGCCACGAACTCGGCGAGCTCCCCCCGTGCCGGACGCATCAGTTCGGCGATGCGGGAGCGAAGATCCACGGCTCACGCACCGCCCGACTTGTAGGTGTTGAGATCGTTGACGAACTCCTGGAACTCGGCCAATTGGTCCGGGCAGTAGACCTTGATAATCGCGAGCTCGCCCTGGGCGATCCGGTTGTTTGAGATCACCGGCCTCATTCCGGGCCCGGTGGTCCCGTTCGCCAGCTGGCTCAGGAAAGTGGCCCGGCTCAGCGCGCCGTTCGGATTCGCACAGACAGCGCCGCCGTCGTCGCCGAGCACCCGGGCTATCTGCTCGCGCGAGGGCGCTGTCCCCCCGGCCGCATTGATCTCCACGATCAGCTGGTCGGCCTTCGCCAGGGACTGCTGCGTCTCCCTCGCCTGCCGGAACGTCAGCAGGGCGACGACGGCGAAGACCACGAGCAGGACCATGGAGACGATGTAGACGACCGAGCGGCCCCGCTTGGTTGAGGACTCCATATCAGTGCTCATGACTCTGGTACCTCCGTCGGCGCCCCTTGCTCGGGCAGCTTCCAGGAAGGCTTGCGCAACCTGTAGAAGAGGAACGGCACGAGCAGGCCGAGCCCCAGTGCGCCGCCGCCGACGATCAGGAAATAGACTGCGGGGTTGCCGCTGCCGAACTGCGACGGCGGGATGAAACCGACGAGCAGGGCGGCCAGGGAGGCGGCGAAGCCGACGCCGCACAGCCCGATCAGCATCGGCGCCCGGAAGCCGCGCGGGTGGTCCGGATGGCTCCGGCGGAGCCGGACCGCGGCCACGAACATCAGCAGGTACATGATCAGGTAAACCTGCGTGGTGATCACCGAGAAAATCCAGTAAGTGCTCGAGACATCCGGGATCAGCGCGTAGCCGAGCGCGATCACAGTGGTGACGAGACCCTGGACAACCAGGAGGTTCTGCTGAATGCCGTTCTTGTTCAGCTTCTGCAGGAACGGCGGAAGGTAGCCTTCCTCGCGCGAGATCAACAGCAGGCCCTTGGACGGGCCGGCCAGCCAGGTCAGCATGCCGCCGAGGGAGGCCGCGACCAGCATGATTCCGAGGATCGGCGTCAGCCCTTGCAGGTTGAACGACGCCAACACCGCGTCGAAGGCCTGCATGACGCCTGCGGTGAGGGAGAGTTCATCGGCGGGGACGATCCAGCTGATTGCCAGCGCCGGAAGGATGAAGATGAGCAGGACGAGGCCCATCGCCAGGAACATCGACTTAGGGTACTCCTTGGCGGGGTCCTTCAGTGAAGACACGTGCACTGCGTTCATCTCCATGCCGCTATAGGACAGGAAGTTATTCACGATCAGCACCAGGCTGGCCAGGCCAGCCCACTCGGGGAAGAAGTTCGCCGCGGTCATCGGAGCGGCCGACACGTTGCCTTGGCCGAGGAACACGATGCCCAGGATGACGAGCAGGGTACCGGGAATCAGGGTGCCGATGATCAGGCCTCCGCTGGCCAGCCCCGCCACACCCTTCGTGCCCCTGGAGGAGACATACACGCCGGCCCAATAGAAGACCACGATCACCAACGCGGTCCACACGCCGCTGCTGGCCAGCGCCGGGTTGAAGACATAGGCAAGAGTGCTGGCGACGAACCCCAACAGGGTCGGATAGTAGAAGATCGTCATCGCGAACTGGCACCACACCGCCAGGAAACCCATCGGCTTGGAGATGCCCGTCGCGACCCAGTTGTAGATGCCACCTTTCCATCCGGAGGCCAGCTCCGCGGACACGAGCGACGTGGGCAGCAGGAAAACGATGGCGGGAACCACGTAGAGGAAGACTGAAGCGAGGCCGTACACGGCCATGGTCGGGGCCGCTCGCAGACTGGCCACCGAACTGGTGGTCATCAGTGCCAAGGCCAACCAGGAGATCCAAACAGCCGTGGGCACCTTCGGGCGGGCCAGCGCCTGTTCACTCACGGCAGCCACACCCTTGAGTGCCTCGTGGTCTGCGCCACGGGCCAGGCGGAGCAAAGCCGCCTGGGGCGAGGAGACGACGATATCAACATTCCCACTGCCCCCTATCACACAAAGTGCTCGGTGCCTACAGCATGGACCTAGGAATTCGCCGGGAATAGTCCCGATTTCCTCTTCACGCCAGGTCGCCGGGGTGCTAGTTTGCGCGGCTGCGGGTGCGTTTCCAGAGCAGGTCGGTAATCAGTGCCAGGGCAGGGAGGTTACCACCGGCCCCCGGATCGCGGAACCCTAGCCCGCTTCGGGCCCGGGGGTAGAACGTCCTTGATCCGCCAGCGCCCGTCGACGGGCACCAGGACAAGATCAAGCTGCTGTGCGGCAGCGGCGGGAGCCTCTCCCACCACATTTCCGCCTCCATCGAGCTCCTGGTACGCAGAGGACGCCGTGGTAATGGCCACCACGGCACGGGAGGGGCTGCTGTCCGCGGTGGTTTCGACCCGTGTCAATGACGTCGAGAATCCGGCCAGCACATGGCCGGACCCGCTGAGCTGCGTTCTGATCCGCGCGTCGGCAGCGGCGGCGGCAGACTCCGGGGCGTTGACGTCGTCGAGCAGACTGAAGTCCCCGGAGCTGAGCGCGAGCGAGCGCAGCCGGGCGAGACCGCGGACGGCCTCTGCCGGATCCGCAGAGGCCAGCAGGGCCTCAAGCTCGGGTCGAGTTCTGCTGTCTCCACCGTCGGCCGTGACCGGCGGCGTTTCGCCTGCCGGGCCGCCCGAAGGTTCCGCTGACGTCCCCTCAGCAACGGCAGGTCCGGACTGCACCGGCGCGCCCAGGTCCGCACTGCGGTCCGCGCCCAACCCCGGAAACAGGCCGCCGACGGTGTCGCGTACCAGCCCGCCGCCGGCCAGCAGCCAGGTACCGGCCAGCAGGATCACGGCTGCGAAGATGAGCGAAATGGCCCGTCGGGCAGAGGTCTTTCGGAATCCGCGGTGGAGTCCGGCCGCCCTGATGGTGCCTGACCGCCTGCGCAGCCCGGCGGTTCCAGGGTGGGAACGCCGTGAATGCCCTGCTCCAGCCGCCGGTTCCAGCCGCTTCCTGCGCCGGAAACCTCTGGCGGCCGCCATCTGGTGCCGAACATGCCCGGGGCGGCGCCTCCCCGAACCCGGCTGCACAGCCCGGCGGGTGAGCAACTGCGGAATGACCGTCGGGTGGGCAGTGACAGAAAGGTCCACCGGCTCCGCCGCCGCGCTGCGATAGACCGCGGCGGCCAATTCGGCGGCCGAGGGCCTTTTCCGCCGGTCCTCGTCCAGTCCGGCCTCCAGCGCGGCTGCCAGCGCCGCCGGTACGTCTGGCAGCAGGAGCGGCAGCGGCGGACGCCCTGCGCCCGGGACCGGCGCCCGGCCCGTCAGGCAATACCAACCCAGGGCCGCCAGTGAATAGACGTCGCGATCCGGCTGCAGGCCCGCCCTGACGGCGTCCACCGGCGCCGGATCGGAAAAGCCCTCGGTCCCGGCGAGGCGAGCTGCCCCGGCGTCGGCCACCATCCGGGCTACGCCCACATCGGCCAGCAAGGGTTTCCCGTGTGCCGTAAACAACACGTTGCCCGGCGAGACATCGCCGTGGGTGAAGCCATGCGAATGCAGGTACTGAAGGGCCTGGGCGATGGGCGTCAGGATCGTCACGGTCTCCCCCGCGCCAAGCCGCCCACGGCCCGCGATCAGGTCCGCGACTGATCCCCCTGGCGCGTAGTCCAGCACCAGGCCCAGGGCTCCGTTTTCGTCCGGCCCGGTCCGCAGCCCGGGAAGGCGCAGCACGGTGTGGGCCCGGAGCAGGTGCTCGTGGTCCAGCGCCGAGAGGATGCGAACCTCCCGGCGCATGGCCTCTTCGGCTTCCCGATCCGCGGTTCCGCCGTCGCCATCCCCTGCCTCTCCCCCGGGGTCGAAGCACTTGAGGGCGAATTCCCGGCCCGTTGACCGTTCGGTCACCAGCCACACGGCGGCCGTGCCCCCGCGCCCCAGCAGGCGTCCGACGTCGTAACCGGGAACCTCGGGGGCGGCGCTGCCCGCGGCAGGGAGATCTTCCATATCCAAGAAATAGCCGATTGCGCGGAATCGTGCAGAAGTTATCCACAGGCATGAGAGCTTAAGCACACAAACGGGTGCTGGGTGCGGCTGGGTCTAAGCTTGATGCCATGACTCTTGAGTTCCAACAGCTGGGTCTCGCCCCGGACTTCATCGATTACACCCGCGGCTGGGACATCCAGCGCGAATTGCATGAAAAGGTCCTTGCAGGCACCGCGCCCAGCACCGTACTGCTGCTCGAACACTCCGCGGTCTATACCGCCGGCAAGCGCACCGAAGACCACGAACGGCCCTTTGACGGAACCCCCGTTGTGGCCGTGGACCGTGGCGGCAAGCTCACGTGGCACGGCCCCGGACAGCTCGTGGGCTACCCCGTCATCAAGCTCAAGAACAAGGCAGGCATCCGCGACTACGTGGAGCGCCTCGAGGCCGTCATCATTGCCGTCCTGGCGGACTACGGCATCGACGCCGTCCGGATCAAGGGCCGCGCCGGCGTCTGGATCGAGCAGGACGAGAAGGGCCCGGACCGCAAGATCGCCGCCATCGGCATCCGCGTCAACGAGGGCGTCACCATGCACGGCTTCGCGATCAACTGCAACAACGATCTCGCCCCCTACGGCCAGATCATTGCCTGCGGCATCAGCGACGCCGGAGTCACCACTATCGCCCAGGAACTTGGCAGGGACGTCACCCCGGCGGACCTCGTGTCGCGGATCACCGAAGAACTGCGCAACAATGAACAAGCCCTAGTTGCAACCCCAGAAGGAGCTCTACTGTGACACTGGCACCAGAAGGCCGGAAGATGCTGCGCATTGAGCAGCGAAACGCGGCCACACCGGTGGAACGTAAGCCGGAATGGATCAAGGCCAAGGTCCAGATGGGCCCGGAGTTTGTCCAGCTCAAGAAGCTCGTCAAGAAGGAAGGCCTCCACACCGTGTGTGAAGAGGCCGGCTGCCCGAACATCTTCGAGTGCTGGGAAGACAAGGAAGCCACGTTCCTGATCGGCGGCTCCGAATGCACCCGGCGCTGCGACTTCTGCCAGATCGACACCGGCAAGCCCTCGCCCGTGGACATGTTCGAGCCCACCAAGGTGGCCCGCTCGGTCCAGGCCATGCAGCTGCGCTACGCCACCGTGACCGGGGTGGCCCGCGACGACCTCGCCGACGAGGGCGTCTGGCTGTACGCCGAGACGGTCCGCAAGATCCACGAACTGAACCCGGGCACCGGCGTCGAACTGCTGATCCCGGATTTCTCCGGCAAGCCCGAGCACATCGCGGCGATCTGCGACTCCGGGCCCGAGGTCTTCGCCCACAACGTCGAAACCGTGCCCCGGATCTTCAAGCGGATCCGCCCGGCGTTCCGCTACGAGCGCTCCCTGGACGTCATCACCCAGGGCC
>NZ_FNGC01000025.1 GCF_900102785.1 Arthrobacter sp. ok362 | reverse complement strand
CTCTACCTGTCCGCCAAGTCTGGCAGGCAACCCACGTCTTGCTTTGAAGAGGAGGTTCCAGCCCCAAAAACCCGGCTACCTCATATCGTCTAGGCGTTCCCCTCCGGCCGGCGCGGGTGGACGGGGTATGGGCCGTGACCTATCATTTGTCCCATACCCGTCCGTTCCATTTACCTGGAGAACACGCGCCATGCTCCCGTCCGAAAAGTCCCTGAACAGCGGTGTGAATCGTGGTCCGGAAGGCCAGGGCGCCGACATCTCCGTCGGTACGGTCGACCAGATTCAGAACCTGATCCTGGACAGCGCGGACTTCGAAGAGTTCCTGAACGAACTCGCGCGTTTTTCCGCGCACCAGGTGGCAGGCTCCGGCGACGACGCGCTGTGCGGAATTACGCTGCTGCGGGACCGCAAGGCCGCCACGATCGGGTGGAGCAGCGACTCCGCCCGCGAAGTGGACGAGATCCAGTACTCCCTGTCCCAGGGCCCCTGCCTGACCGCTGCCAAGGAGGAGCGGGAAGTCTACGTTCCCGACCTCTTCGACGAGGACCGCTGGGGCCCCGACTACGCCGCCGCCGTCGCCTCGCACGGCCTGCGCTCGGTGTTGTCGGTGCCATTCCACCTCCAGGGCGACGCCCAGGCGGCGCTGAACCTCTACTCCGATGTCCCGCGCAAGTTCGACGGCGACGTCGCGGCCCGGGCCCGCGGCTACACCCGCGAAATCTCCCAGGCGCTGCGGCTGGCAGTTCGGTTCTCGCTGCACACGGACAGCGCCACCAACCTGCGCGCCACGCTTGAGTCTCGGACTGTCATCGACATGGCGATCGGGATCGTCATGGCGCAGAACCGCTGCGACCAGGAAACCGCGGTCCGGATCCTCACCGATGCCTCCAGCAACGGCAACGTCAAACTGCGCGATATCGCCACCTCGCTAGTGCAATCTGTGGGCGGAACGGCAACCCGGACGCACTACGAAGAGCCGGGCCGGCGACAGGCAGGCTGAACCGGCAGCCGCCTATGACTTGTGTGCGACCACAAGCGCGGATACGCTGAATGAGGTTGAGCCGTCGGCCATAGACATCCTTCTTTGGAGTACCTATGGACCAAACACTGCAAGCCCACGTCAAACTCGATGTCGTTTCCGACGTCGTCCGGATTAGTGTCCGGGGGAGCCTCACGCAAGCTTCCCGCCCCTCCCTGATGCAAATTATCCAGCGCGTTCGCCGCATGGGGATCATCTCGCACATCCGCGTCGACCTCGGCCTGGCCGCCTTCGTGGAATCATCGGCGCTGGCCGGCCTGCGCAACGACCTCAACGCGATCGACGGCAGGAGCGCCAGCTCGGACACCGCAGGCATGCCCGCCCCCGGCGGCGTCTCCCTGGAGCTGACCCCGCACCGCGACGATTCCGCCGCATTGCCCACCCTGAACATGTCCGGGGAACTCCTGGCCTCCGTCGATCCCTCCGGCACCCGTCAGCTGACCCGGTTCTCCGACGACGAACTCCTCGCCGCGAGCGACTCCGTGTTCGGCCTGCTCGACGACCCCGCTGACATGGCCCGCTCCGAACTGCTGGCGACCTATGACGAGATCGGCATGGAGATCAGCCGCCGCGAGGTCGGCCGCGAGCCCGAGCCGGTATAGCCACGCTAGCGGCGCCGAAGGCGCCGCTTCAGGCTGCCCTCCTGGCCTCCGGGCTGGACCGGTTTCTCATCCCCGCCGGACCGTGGATACGGTAGTAATGTGCCGGCCGAGATGGAACCGAACCATCCGCGAGGCCCCGGTGCTGCCGAGGCCCGCATGCTCCGCCGCGCCGTCGAGCTTAAGCGGGTTTCCCGGCGCACGTTCCTGATCGGTGCCGGGTCCGCGTCGCTGCTGGCGGCGGACATGCTGTTCACGCACCGCGTACAGACCGAGCGGCGTGTCACCCGGATCCTCGAAGTGCCCGATGACGTCGCCGAACGGTATTATCCCCACGCCAGCTGGATCCTGTTCCCCGGCTACAAGACGAGCTGGGAAGAAGCGCTGTGGATCCTGAATGCCCTGCGCGGATCCCTGAACAAGAGGGGCCAGCTCGCCGCCGTCGGGTATTCCAACGAGGGGCTGGACATCGACGAGGTGGTCATTGCCGTGATCGAGCACGTGCGCGCCCACAATCTCACCACCCTCTACTTCTACGGCCACAGTTTCGGCGGCATGGTGGCAACCCAGGTGGCCGCCCGGCTGCGGGAGCTGCACGGCCTCGAAGTGGCGTTCATCCTCCTGGACTCCAGCCCGGCCAGCCGGCACGACGTCCTGGACCAGAGCTGGTTTGAGGGCGTGGTGCTGCTCTACGAAAGCGGGTTCCGCTTCCCCTCAGTGCTGCGCGGCGGCTATGAGCTCGGCGAGAGGATGCTGCACAAGAATGAGCGCAGTTGGGGCCAAGTCGTGGACCAGACCCTGGAACAACTGTCTCCGATCGCGCCGTCCAGTGTGCTGATTCAGTCCGAATCCGCCTACATCTACCACTTTGAGGTCAGCCGTTTCGTCGGGAAGCTCGGCGAAACAAAGATGGCCTTCATCGGCAACCCCCGGGACAAGACTGTGGACTACGAGACCGCCCGGGATACGTGGTCACTGACCTTCAAGGCCAATATGGCCTCAGATGACCTGCGCACTGACGGAGCGAGGCCGGAGCACGCGAGCCCGGGCTGGAGTCCGTTCGTCTACCGGCCCATCATCGACAAACTCCAGGACGATCTCTTCCCGCTGCCGGGCGGCGGCGGGAAGATGACCGCGTTCTGAGCGTATTCCTCAGATCTGGTTCTTGAGGTCCGCCACGGAATTCAGGATCTGGTTCGGCCGGAACGGGTACGTGGCAATGTCGTCCCGGTGGGTGATGCCGCTGAGCACCAGCACCGTGTGCAGGCCCGCTTCCATGCCGGCGATGATGTCGGTGTCCATGCGGTCGCCGATCATGGCCGTGGTTTCCGAGTGGGCGTCGATCTGGTTCATCGCCGACCGGAACATCATCGGGTTGGGCTTGCCCACAATGTAAGGTTCGCGGCCCGTGGCCTTGGTGATGAGGGCAGCGATGGCCCCGGTGGCAGGCATGGGCCCGTCCTTCGAGGGCCCGGTGGCGTCCGGGTTGGTGGCGATGAAACGCGCGCCGGCCAAGATCAGGCGGATGGCCATGGTGATGGCTTCAAACGAGTAGGTGCGGGTCTCGCCGAGCACCACGAAGTCGGGGTTCTGGTCGGTGAGGATGAAGCCTGCCTCGTGGAGCGCCGTCGTGAGTCCTGCTTCGCCGATCGTGTAGGCGCGGTTCCCCGACTCCGAGCCGCGGACCTGGTCCTTGAGGAACTGGGCAGTGGCCAGGGCCGAGGTCCAGATGTTCTCCTCCGGGATTTCCAGACCGGAGGAACTCAGCCGTGCTGCGAGGTCCCGGGGCGTGAAGATCGAGTTGTTGGTCAGCACGAGGAACCGCTTGGAGGTGTCCACCCAGCGCTGGATCAGCTCCGATGCGCCCGGGATGGGCTGGTTCTCGTGGACCAGCACGCCGTCCATGTCCGTGAGCCAGCACTCGATTTCCTGGCCGCTGCGGTACACCGACGCCGATGAACGTACTTCGTCTGACTCTGCCATGGGGGACCTCCGCCGGTGGTGATGTGCTGCTTACTGGGTCCCAGTCTAATGTTGAGGGGTGACTGAACAGCCCGAAAGCCCGGCCCCGTCCCTCCCCGCCGCAGAGGAAGGGCCGGAACCGAAGGCGGAGGTCGGCGTCGGCCCCTGGGAAGGCGAGCTTCCACAGGGCGAGCGCTGGGATCCAGACCTCCTGGCGGATGGCGACCGACGCAATGTGGTGGACAAGTACCGCTACTGGAAGCACGAGGCGATCGTGGAGGACCTGGACTCGAAGCGCCACAATTTTCACATCGCGATCGAGAACTGGCAGCACGACCTCAACATCGGCACCGTGGTCAGGACCGCCAACGCGTTCCTCGCCAAGGAAGTCCACATCATCGGGCGACGCCGGTGGAACCGCCGCGGGGCCATGGTCACCGACCGCTACCAGCACGTCCGCCACCACCCCACCGTTGAGGACTTCGTGGCCTGGGCGCAGGGGGAGGGGCTGGCGATCATCGGGATCGACATCTTCCCGGACTCCGTCCCGCTGGAAACCTACGAACTGCCCAAGGACTGCGTCCTGGTCTTCGGCCAGGAGGGCCCGGGCCTGACGCCTGAGGTTCACGACGCGGCGCTGGACACCTTGTCGATCGAGCAGTTCGGCTCCACCCGTTCCATCAACGCAGCCTCCGCCGCCGCGATCGCGATGCACGCCTGGATCCGCCGGCACGTGTTCGGCCAGATAGTTTCCTGAGGCACCTATAGTCAGATCGGATTTCGCCGTTTAGGCTCTGGCGTGTGCGGGTGCACTGGGTGCCCGCTTAGGGGAAGGCATTTCATGAAGAAGGTCGCAACTTCGCATTCCCGGCGCGCCACGCGCCTGCTGGCGCTTGGAACATCGCTGGCTTTTGCCATCGGTCTGACCGCAACAGCCGGGGTCGCCGCCCCGCCGACGCCGCCGCCGTCGAACAACTATCCGGGTTCAGTGCCCCCTTGGGCAGGGTCCCGCGCCAAGACCGGCACCCCGCTGAGCAATACGACCGTTGAGGGCGAGATCTACCTGAACCTGCCCGATGCCGGAGCGGCCAAGGCGTTTGCGACGGCCGTGTCCACTCCGGGTAATCCGAACTACCAGCAGTACCTTTCGCCCTCGGACTGGATCGCCAAGTACGGACCGGCCAAGGCTGACGTCACTGCGCTCGTTAATTACCTGAAGGCGCAGGGCATGGTGGTTACCTCGGTCCCCGCGAGCGGCCTTTACGTGGTCTTCCGCGGAACCGTCTCCCAGATCAATGCCGCATTCAGCACAACCGAGCAGACCTATTCGTTCCAGGGCCAGAGCCTGATTGGCCCGTCCAGCGCACCCTCCCTGCCGGCGAACCTCGCCGCCAAGGTCCAAGCGATCTCCGTCGACCAGGGGCGGCTGCTCACCCGCCCGTCGCTGGCAACGCCCGGCGGATCCTCGGACCTGGCCCAGCCGTCAGGCAAGCCCGTCGGCCCTGCGCCAGTTGATGCGCCCTGCTCGAACTACTGGGAGCAGAACAAGGTCACCGTCCCGGCGGCGTACGGCTCAACGAGCTTCGGTACCGGCATTTGCGGCTACACCCCGTCCCAGTTGCAAGGCGCCTACGGGGTGACGTCCCCGTCGACAGCCGGCGCGGGCCAGACCGTGGCGATCATCGACGCCTACGCCTCGCCCAGTATCGAATCGGACGCGAACACTTACTCGCAGAAGAACGGCCTCCCGGCCCTCAAAGCAGGGCAGTACCAGCAAATCGTGCCAGACTCCCGGTTGTTCATGGACCAGGCCCTGTGCGGACAGCCCAGCGGCTGGCAGGGTGAGCAGACGCTCGACGTCGAGGCCGTCCACGGACTCGCCCCCGCCGCGAATATTCTCTACGTCGGAGGGAACAACTGCGGCGCGGGTATTGACGTGGCGATGTCCACCATCCTAGACAAGAAGCTCAGCAACATTGTCAGCAACAGCTACGGCTACGTGGGTGAGGCGGTCTCCCCGAACGCGCTGATGGGCATGCAGAACATTCACCTTCAGGCGGCAGGCGAAGGCGTCGGGCTCTACTTCTCCAGCGGCGACAACGGCGACGAGAAGGCCAGCCTGGGCTACGCGTCGCCGGACTTCCCGGCCAGCTCGCCGTTCGTTACGGCCGTCGGCGGAACCAGCCTGGCGGTCGGCAAGAACAACGACTATCTGTTCGAAACCGGTTGGGGAACCACCCGCACCCGGATCGTCCAGAATCCCGACGGCAGCCTCAGCTACGCCGGTGCCCAGCCGGGTGCGTTCCGTTTCGGTGCCGGCGGCGGAACCAGCGCGGTGTTCGCCCAGCCGAGTTACCAGCAGGGCACGGTCCCGGCTGCGCTGGCCAATGGATATCGGGTGTCCCCGGATGTCGCCTCGCTCGCCGATCCCTACACCGGCTACCAGGTAGGGATCAGCCCGATCACCAACGACCACGTACTCAAGACCGGTTCCTATGAGACGACGCAGTATGGCGGAACCTCGCTGGCCTGCCCGCTGACGGCGGCACAGATGGCGATCGCGCAGTCTGCGACCGGAAAAACCGTCGGCTTCGCCAACCCGGCCATCTACGCGGCGGCGAAGACGGGCAACTCCGGAGCGCGGGACGTGGCGCCGCAGTCCAGCCCCCAGGCCATGGTCTTCTCCAGTCCAGTCAGTGGCGCCAGCTACCTGGTCGGCACCGACAACGACACATCGCTGGCGACCGCGCCGGGCTATGACGCCGTCACCGGCGTCGGCAGCATGACCGTCCGGTTCGCGACGAGCATCGCGGGACAGTAGCCGGACGACGGCGCACCGGCAGGGCGCCGTAACACCTCTGCCTACGTCCGTTGCCGGGTCCGGGAACATTTCCCGGACCCGGCTTCACGTATTCGGCTCCGGGACGCACGTGGCTAGGATGTAGATAGCCATGTAGCTACCACTGCTTTCGACGAGGAGTCAGCATGCCCATTGCAACCCCAGAGATCTACTCCGAGATGATCGACCGCGCAAAGACGGGTGGCTTCGCCTTCCCGGCTGTCAACGTCACGTCCTCCCAGACCCTGAACGCCGCCATGCGCGGCTTCGCCGAGGCTGAGTCCGACGGCATCGTCCAGGTCTCCACCGGCGGCGCGGCTTACTGGTCCGGTGCCTCCACCAAGGACATGGTTGCCGGCTCCCTGGGCTTCGCGGCCTTCGCCCGCGAGGTCGCCAAGAACTACGGCGTCAACATCGCCCTGCACACGGACCACTGCCCCAAGGACAAGCTGGACGGCTTCGTGCTCCCGCTGCTCGCCGCATCCGAGGCCGAGGTCAAGGCCGGTCGCAACCCCTTCTTCAACTCGCACATGTGGGACGGCTCCGCCGAGACCCTGCAGGAAAACCTGCGGATCGCCCGTGAACTGCTCGAGCGCACCGCGGCCGCCAAGATGATCCTCGAAGTTGAGATCGGCACTGTTGGCGGCGAGGAGGACGGCGTTGAGAACGCCATCAATGACAAGCTCTACACCACGGTCGAGGACGCCCTGGCCACCATCGACGCGCTCGGTTCCGGCGAAAACGGCCGCTACATCACGGCGCTGACCTTCGGCAACGTGCACGGCGTCTACAAGCCGGGCGGCGTCAAGCTCCGCCCGGAGATCCTCAAGGACATCCAGGAGCAGGTGGGCGCCAAGATCGGCAAGTCCAACCCGTTCGACCTCGTGTTCCACGGCGGCTCCGGCTCCTCGGACAAGGAAATCGCGGACGCCGTCTCCTACGGCGTCATCAAGATGAACATCGACACCGACACCCAGTACGCCTACACCCGCCCGGTGGTGGACCACATGTTCCGCAACTACGACGGCGTGCTGAAGGTCGACGGCGAGGTCGGCAGCAAGAAGCTCTACGATCCCCGCGTCTGGGGCGCTTCCGCCGAGGCCGGCCTGGCCGCCCGGGTAGTCGAGGCCGCCCAGCAGCTGGGCTCCACCGGCAAGACGTTCTAGCCATGTCCGACGAGTTCCGCAAGAACCTGATGGGTCCCGAGCCCACGCTCCTGCCTGCCGAGAATGAGATCTACCAGCACCTCGCGCTCGGCCAGGAAGCCGTGGACCTCGTGGCGAAGCACCCCACTTCCTCGCTCCTGTGGGCCATCCTGGCCGAGGAGGCGTGGGAGGAAGGCCGCACCATTGATTCCTACGCGTACTCGCGGGTGGGCTACCACCGCGGCCTGGATTCGCTGCGCCGCAACGGCTGGCGCGGCGTCGGGCCGATCCCGTGGGAGCACGAACCCAACCGCGGCTTCCTGCGCTCCCTCTACTCGCTGGGCCGTGCGTCCGCGGCGATCGGCGAGGCCGAGGAGCCGGAGCGGATCGAAAAGTTCCTCAAGGATTCCGATCCCGGCGCAAGGGCCGCCATCGAGTCTGAGTAACTGCGCTAACGACGACGGCGGGCTCCCACCTTGAGGTGGGAGCCCGCCGTCGTTAAGGTTCAGCGTGCGGCCGAGGTTAGGGTGCGGGTGGTGGGCCCACGCCCGCCGGGTTACCTGACCGAGCCTGCGAGGTTAGGGTGCGGGTGGTGGGCCCACGCCCGCCGGGTTACCTGACCGAGCCTGCGAGGTTAGGGTGCGGGTGGGGATTAGCTGGCCTTGGCCAGGCCCGTGCGGGCCATGGCATCCGCGTACGCGGTGTGCATCTCGGCCAGGTACTCTTCCTGCCGGGTCGGGGTGCCGGCGAACGCCCGGCCGCTGAGCGAGCGGACCTTGTAGGTCTTCAGGCCGCGGCGCCAGATCATGGGCACTTCGGTCTTGAGCAGCAGGTTGGCCAGGCGGTTGGCCTCGGTGCCGTGGGCCACGATCACGGAGGCGCGGGGCACAAGGGCCAGGAACTTCAGCAGCGGCTTGAGGCCCGCGGAAATTTGGTCCGGCGTGAACTTGCCGTTGGGCTCGCCTGGGACGTGCCACGGGTGGACGTTCCACGGCATCACGAATTCGGGGCGCAGGCCCAGCTTCCATTGGATGCCCAGCATGCGGGTGGCCGCCTCGTCATCGCCGGCGGTGATGAAGCCTGACGCATCCGCGGTGCCGATGTTGGAGTACAGGCTGATGATGCGGCACTCATCGACGTCGTGCATGGGGTCCACGTAGGGGACAGCGGTGCCAGCCTTGGTTGCCTGAAGGGCGTCAAGGAGCTCGTTGACGGGGGCGACGCTAGGTTCGTACCGGCGGCTCAGGAGCTCTTCGCGGAAATTTTCGGTGGCCAGTGCTGTCATATGTTGCTGGGTCTCCTGCGGGATTGGCAAAGCTGCCACACCGGCTGCGGGCACGCCAAATAGTGGCCATGCGGAGCAATGGTGTGGTTTGAAAATGTGGTGTGGACCGATTCCTGGTCGATCCTTATCAGTCTATCAAGCCCCGCGAAATGCAGCGCCGGCCCCGGCCTGGGCTACCAGAGGCGCTTGGTGGCGCGGCGTGCCCCTTCGCCGAGGGCCTCCAGCTTGGCGTAAGCAATTTGCGGATGCACCCTGCCGCCCAGCCCGCAATCTGTGGAAGCAATCACATTTTGACGCCCCACGAGGTCCGCGAAGCGCACGATCCGGTCGGCCACGAGGTCCGGGTGCTCCACGACGTTGGTGGCGTGCGAGACGACCCCCGGAATGATGACCTTCCCCTCGGGGAGCAACGCGTCCTCCCAGACGCGCCATTCGTGCTCGTGCCGGACATTGGCCGCCTCGAACGAGTAGCCGCCGGCATTGATCTGCAGGACCGAGTCGACGATGTCCGCGAAGGGGATGTCCGTGGTGTGCGGGCCGTGCCAGGAACCCCAGCAGACATGCAGCCGGATCTGCTCCTGGGGAAGATCGCGCAGCGCCCAGTTCGTTGCTTCGACCCGGAGCTGGATGAACTTCAGGTAGTCCGCCAGGCTCGGCTCGGGGTTGATCTGGTCCCAGCTCTCGGCCAGGGAAGGATCGTCGAGCTGGACCGTCAGTCCGGCGTCGATGATGGCCTTGTATTCCTCGCGCATCGCGTCGGCGCAGGCGTAGAGGAGTTCCTCATCGCTCCGGTAGTACTCGTTGGCCACGCGGGCGCACGACCCCGGGGAGAGGGAGGCGACGAATCCCTCGGTGAGGCCGGCCGCGGCCAGGCCGGTCTTCAAATTGGCAATGTCCGAGGCCACGAGCTCCTGGCCTGTGTAGGTCAGCGGCCCGGCGATCTTCGGCTGCGTGACGGCCTTGCGGTGGGCCAGGATCCCGGAGGAGGGGTCGTTGTAGGCTTCGTCGAACGTCAGCCGGTCCCGGCGGTCGGGGAAGGAGGTCAGGACGATGTGGCCCGGCGAAGAACGGTGCACCTTCGCGTCGGCCCAGCGGTCGACGTCGGTCGGCTCCAGGCCGCCGAGCCGGGAGAAGGAGTAATTCCACCAAGCGCCGTAGTCCACGGAGCTCGACATCGTGTGCCCGTACTCGCCGTCGTTGGGGATGTCGATGCCCAGCTCCTTCTGGCGCTGGACGACGTCCGCCACCGAGGTTTTGAGCAGGTCCAGGAATTCGGGCGTGATGCCGTCGGTTTCCTTGGCCTCGTTCGCGGCGATCAGCTCGGGCGTGCGGGGCAATGAGCCGGCATGGGTCACACGGATGTGGTCGATGTTCTGGGACCCGGTGTTCTGGGAGGTGGAGCTCTGGGACGTGTTCTGCGGCATGGCGGTTCCTTTCCATCGGTCCTGGCGGTAGCACCGTGGCCGGCCACGGCCGCGGCTAATCAGGCTGTGTCCGGCAGGTCGCTGCGGCTTCAACGGTCCAGGTCCCTCGGCCGCTCGGGATGCTCACTCCCACTCAATTCCACTCCGGGTGGTCCCGCAAGTGGTGCCCGCTATGTGTCGAGGCTGACCTGGTGGATGATGCAGCTATGACGAGCGCTATGCAGCAGAAAGAATCGTCCGCTGCCGCCGTCGACGCCTTCGAAGCTCCAAGCAAGGACCCAAAGCCATGCCGGTGACCGTTTTCGGCTAAACTTGGGTGGTAAGAGCCCCGGAACTCTAGCGTTGGGTAAGAGCGCAGCGGTAGATTCGGGGCATTCTCATGAACGGCGCTGAGCTGCGGCGACCACCTGGTGGATCAAACGGAGTTCGGCCCGAACGAATGGGGGAGGATCCCATGCCAGCAATCGTGATCGTCGGAGCCCAATGGGGCGACGAAGGCAAAGGTAAAGCCACTGACCTGCTTGGCGGCCGCGTCGACTACGTCGTCAAGCCCAACGGCGGCAACAACGCCGGGCACACCGTCGTCGTAGGCGGTGAGAAGTATGAGCTCAAGCTCCTTCCGGCCGGCATCCTGAGCCCGAACGCGATTCCGATCATCGGCAACGGCTGCGTGGTGAACCTGGAAGCCCTGTTCCAGGAGATCGACGGGCTGGAGGCCCGCGGCGCGGACACCTCCAAGTTGCGTGTCTCCGCCAACGCGCACCTCGTGGCGCCCTACCACCAGGTGCTGGACAAGGTTACGGAGCGGTTCCTCGGCAGCCGCGCCATCGGCACCACCGGCCGCGGCATCGGCCCGGCCTACATGGACAAGGTGGCCCGCCTCGGCATCCGCGTCCAGGACGTCTTTGACGCCTCGATCCTGCGCCAGAAGGTAGAGGGCTCGCTGCGCCAGAAGAACGAGCTCCTGGTCAAGGTCTACAACCGTCGCGACATCGAGGTGGACGAGATCGTGGAGTACTTCCTGTCCTTCGCCGAGCGCCTGCGCCCGCTGGTCATCGACAGCACCTATGTCCTGAACACCGCACTGGACGAGGGCAAGGTGGTCCTCATGGAGGGCGGCCAGGCCACGTTCCTGGACGTTGACCACGGCACGTACCCCTTCGTGACGTCCTCGAACCCGACCGCGGGCGGCGCCTCCGTGGGCTCAGGCATCGGCCCCACCCGGATCTCGCGTTCCATCGGCATCATCAAGGCCTACACCACCCGCGTGGGCGCAGGACCGTTCCCCACCGAACTGTTCGATGACATGGGCATGTACCTGCAGAAGACCGGCGGGGAGTTCGGCGTCAACACCGGCCGTCCCCGCCGCTGCGGCTGGTACGACGCCGTGCTGGCGCGCCACGCCTCCCGCGTCAACGGCTTCACGGACTACTTCGTCACCAAGCTGGACGTGCTGACGGGCATCGAGCAGATCCCAGTCTGTGTGGCCTACGACGTCGACGGCGTGCGGCACGACGAAATGCCCATGACGCAGACCGAGTTCCACCACGCCAAGCCGATCTTCGAGTACTTCGAAGGCTGGACCGAGGACATCACCGGTGCCCGCACCCTGGAGGACCTGCCGGAAAACGCCCGGAACTATGTCCTGGCCCTCGAGAAGCTCTCCGGCACGCGGTTCTCCGCGATCGGCGTCGGCCCGGACCGCGACCAGACGATCGTGGTCAACGACCTCATCAACGACTAGCACCGGCTGACGCTTCACTAACTGGCGTACGACGGCGGCGGGTCACCCTGGAAAGGGCGCCCCGCCGCCGTCGCAGTTAAGCAAGCCCCACTGCTAAGCCGGGTCTACTCTGCGGACGTGAACCGCAGCGACAGCCAGTTCTCCCGGCATGCCTTGGCGGCGGCCTCGGCGTCGCCCAGGCGGGCGAGCCGGATGATTTCGGCGTGCTGCGCCACCGATTCCCGGGCGGCAAAGGAGCCGAAACGCATCCGCTCCACCCGGCGCAGGACAGGGGTGGTTTGTTCCAGGAGATCCCGGAGCACCGGGTTGCCGCCGACCGTGACGAAGACGGCGTGGAAATCGTCATCGGCCCGCAGCGCCGACTCGACGTCCGCGCCCTGCAGGGCCTGTTCGAAGCGCGCATTGGCCTCGGCCATGGCGGAGATGTGATCCTCGGTCAGGAGCGGGACGGCCAGGCGTGCGGCCAGCTCGTGCAGCCCCGCCACCACCTGCTGCGTGCTCAGGGTCGAGGCCTGGTCGCAGGGGGCGACGATGGTCGCCTTGCCCGGCAGCGCTATGACCAGGCCGGCGCGCTCCAGCCGCAGCAGCGCCTCCCGGATAGGTGTCCGGCTCACGCCCAGCCAGGCTTCCAGTTCCGTGTCTTTCAGCCGTTCGCCGGGCTCGAAAGTGCCGTCCACAATCGCGTTCCGGAGCGACTCAAAGACGTTGTCCCGCAGCAGCGGCCGCTTGTGGACTCCGGCGAGTGAGGGAACGGGCATGCAACATATCGTATATCCCTCTTGTCCTCCCGGAACCGATACCCGACAATGCAATATATTGCATATTTGTTGTTTGCCCAACCGTTTCCCACCGCGAGCAAGGACCGACGATGGCCATCACCGATTTTGAGCGCTACCCCCTGATGTTTGGACCGAGTCCCATCCACCCGCTGCCGCGGCTCAGCGCGCATCTGGGCGGGGCGCAGATCTGGGCGAAACGCGAGGACGTCAACAGCGGCCTCGCGTTTGGCGGGAACAAGACTCGCAAGCTTGAATACTTCGTCCCGGATGCCCTGGCGCAGGGCGCGGACACCCTCGTCTCGATTGGCGGCTACCAGTCCAACCACACCCGCCAGGTCGCGGCGGTGGCCGCGAAACTGGGCCTCAAGGCCCGCCTGGTCCAGGAAAACTGGGTCGACTGGCCGGATCCGCTGTCCGACCGCGTGGGCAATATCCTGCTCTCGCGCATCATGGGCGCCGACGTCCGGCTGGAGAGTGCGGGCTTTGACATCGGCATCCGCAGCAGCTGGGAGGACGCGATCGAGGAGGTCAAGGCCGCCGGCGGCAAGCCCTACGCGATCCCGGCCGGCGGATCCGACCACAGGCTGGGCGGGCTGGGCTTCGCCAACTGGGCCTACGAGGTGGAAGAGCAGGAGCGCGAGCTCGGCATCTTCTTCGACACGATCGTCGTCTGCACCGTCACGGGCTCCACCCACGCCGGGATGATCGCGGGTTTCGCCGGCCAGGACAAGCCGCGCCGCGTGATCGGCATCGATGCGTCGGCGACCCTGACGAAGACCCGCGACCAGGTTGAACGCATTGCCCGGAACACCGCCGAGCTGATCGGCCTGGGCCGGGAACTCCGTGACGACGAAATCAACGTCATGGAGGGCTGGGCCGGGGACCTCTATGGAATTCCGGTCGATTCCACCCTGGAAGCCATCCGCCTGGGTGCCTCGCTCGAGGCCATGATCACCGACCCCGTCTACGAGGGCAAATCCCTGGCCGGGCTGATCGACCTCGTGAAAAGCCGGGAGATTCCGGCCGGCAGCAATGTCCTTTACGCCCACCTGGGTGGCCAGATCGCCCTCAACGCCTACAGCGGGCTCTTCCGGTCCTGAAGAGCTGTTGCGCTATCGCTTTCGGTCGCTCTCAGCTCTGAGAACGACGCTAAGCGATAGCGCAACGGGTGGGCCCAAAAAGAAATCAAGAAATTTGCGATTGGTGCGTAACCTTTCGGGCCCGCCCAGCGATTACCCCTTTGTAAGCGCCGCCGGAGTGTTGGACCCCCCACCAAACACCCGGTTGGCCTTCCACCGTAAGTGCCGACCGGCGCCTTCCCCCCATCTGGTCTCCGGTCGGCCCTTTACCGTAAGTGCCGGCCGGCGCCTGCCCCCATGGGCGCCGGCCAGCCTTTTCTGGCGAGAGTGGGCTGTCGACTGCCCCCCCATGAGGCCGCAGCCCGCCTTCCACCAAAAAAACAAAGGATGTATGTCTGTTATGAAGAGTGTTAGCAAGACCACCAAGATCGCTGTCGGCGCCGCCATCCTGGCAGTCGGAGGTTTCTCCGGCATCGGACTGGCCAATGCGGCCCAGATGTCCGGCACCGAGCAGGCTGAAGTGAACCACGCTACGCCCGCCACGCCAGCTGTTCCGGCCGTCCCGGCGACGCCTACGCTCCCGGCAAAGCCCGCCGTCCCGGCCGTGCCCGCGGTTCCGGCGGCGCCGTCGACTGATGGCTCCGTCAAGGGCGACGCCGACGTTGACGGCACCGAGGGTGCCGGCGAAGGCTCCGTTGACTCAAAGGACGGCGCCACCGTCAAGGGCGACGCCAGCGTCAAGGGTGCTGCCGGCGAGGCACGCGCCAACGCCAACGTCAAGGCCGCAGTTCCGGCGACCCCGGCCATCCCCGCGGTCCCCGGCGCCAAGGGCGTCCCGGCAACCCCGGCAACCCCGGCAACCCCGGCCGTTCCGGCCCAGCCGTCCGTCGAGCTGCCCCAGCACGACAAGTAATTTCCGGCTGTTCAGCCTGGACCCGGCACGGGTCTGAAAGCAAGGAGGGAGCCCTCACTTTGAAGGGCTCCGGGGTGCGGCCGCTAGACTTACGGGGGCCGCACCCCAGCAGTAACGGAAGGACAGCCTCTTGGCACAGCAGCTAAGCGACGACGAATTGTCAGCCGCATTAGCTGGCGACCCATCAGGTTTCAGCGCCGTGTACACGGTGATGTCCCCGGCCGTGCTGGGCTACTTCCGGGCCCGGGGCGTGGACGACGCCGAGGCCCTGACCCAAGACGTGTTCGTGGACATCCTGCCGAAACTGGCCGGCGTGAGCGGCGGCCACACGGGTCTGCGGACGTTCATTTTCTCCGTCGCGCACGCCCGGCTGGTCGACTACAGGCGGCGGGCAGAACGCACGCCGCACCTGGCCGAATACGACCCCCTGAACGACGCACGCTACTCGGCATCGGCCGAGGACGAGGCGCTCGGATCCCTGGGCGGTATCTCGGACACTCTCGCGAGGCTCAATGAGGAGCAGCGCGAAGTTCTGGTCCTGCGGATCGTCGCGGACCTTTCCATCGAACAGGTGGCCGGCATCATGGACAAGACGCCGGGTGCCATCAAACAGCTTCAGCGCCGCGGGCTCAGTGCCCTGCGCGAACTCGTAACCGAAAAGGACCACGCAGCATCATGACCGGCACCCGCGACCCCCACCAGGATGGCAGCATCCACGCGATGCTGAGCGACTCCGGCCTCGAATGCGCGGCCGAGCTCCGGAGCGCGCTCGAACAGCTCCGCGCCGTGGTCCCGGATGCGGCTCCCACGCCCCGCGCCGACCTCGCGGCCCTGCTCGCCGCGGGGGCAGCCGCCCCTGCTTCAGCCACGACGACGGCGCTGCCGGCTGTCGAGTCCGCGAAGGACGCCGCCGATGAATCGCTGCCGACCGGAATCACGAGCCTCGCCGAGCGCCGCGGCCGGAAGCGTCGCCTGGCAATCGTCGGTGGCGCCGTCGTCGGTGCCATGACCCTTGGTGCCGGCGCCGTGGCGGCATCCAGCGAGGACTTCCGGCTCAGCGTCAACCAGAGCGTCGACGCCATCTTCCAGCCCGAGGGGGACGCCACACAGGCCCCAGAGCCTGTCCAGCCGTCGCCGGCCTCGATCCCCGTCTTCCCTGCTCCTGCCGCGACGTCGCCCGCAGGAACTCCCGGGGCTGCCCCATCCAGCAATGCACGTACGGGCGCGGGATCGGACGGCGACGAGGACTCGGACAAGAAGGCCGGACGCAAGCCGCGCACCACGCCGCCCGCCGTCGGGCGTAACGGTATCCTGCCGACGCCGGGCCAGCGGCCGGGGATGCCGGCGCCGGCCCTCCCGGGCTACGGCAACAACGGCAACGGCGATGGCAACGGCGATGACAACGAGGACCTGCCGCGTGTTCCGGGCCGCATCACCCCGACCCTGCCCGGCGTCGTTCCGACCAAGGCCCCTGTCCACCCTTAAACACCCCCATAAACCTGTTGCGCTATCACTTAGGCGGTTCTGAGAGCTGAGAACGACCCAAAGTGAGAGCGCAACGGGTGGGCTGGGCGGGAGCTGTTAGGCCAGGACCTGCCGTTTGGAGGAGATGACGCCGGTGTCGAAGCCGGCCAGGTGCAGGCCGCCGTGGAACCGGGCATGCTCAATCTTCACGCAACGGTCCATCACGACGTCGAGCCCGGCGGCTTCGGCTTCTTTGGCAACGTCCTCATGCCAGGAGCCCAATTGCAGCCAGAGGGTCTTGGCGCCGGCGGCGATGGCCTCGTCCAGGACGCCGGGCAAGTCGCCGTGCTTGCGGAACACGTCCACAATGTCGGGGCTTTCCGGCAGATCCGCGAGCGAGGCATACGTCGGCTGACCCAGGATTTCCTTGACCACCGGGTTCACGAAGTAGACCTTATACCGGGTGGAGGATTGCAGGTAGGTGGCCACGAAATAGCTGGCGCGCGACGGCTTGTCGGATGCGCCCACAATCGCGATCGACTTCGCCTGCCGCAGCAGGTTCAGGCGCTCCGGCGCGGACGGTCCGGTCCAGGTCCTGGTTTCTTCCGTGCTCATGCGTTCGCTCCGATCGTGCAGGTGTCGGCCGGCTGTGCCTCCGCGTGCGGCTCCACGGTCCTCAGGGACGCCGCGTCCAGGGCCTGGTCCAGGTCCCAGAGGATGTCGTCGATGTCCTCGAGGCCCACGGAGATGCGGACCAGGTCCTCGGGGACACCGGCGGACTCGAGCTGTTCGGGGCTGAGCTGCTGGTGGGTGGTGGACCCGGGGTGGATGACCAGGGTCCGGGAGTCGCCCACATTGGCCAGGTGCGAGGCCAGCTGCAGGGACTCGATGAACTTCTGGCCCGCGGCACGGCCGCCCTTGACGCCGAAGGAGAAGACCGAGCCCGGACCCAGCGGCAGGTATTTCTTGGCCCGCTCGAAGTGCGGGTGCGAGGGCAGGCCGGAGAAGTTCACGTAGGCAACGCGCTCGTCCGCCTCGAGCCACTCGGCCACGGCCTGCGCGTTCTTCAGGTGCTCGTCGAGGCGCTGGGGGAGCGTTTCGACGCCCTGCAGCAGCTGGAAGGCCGACTGCGGGGACAGGGCCGGTCCGATGTCACGCAACTGTTCGCAGCGCAGCTTGGTCAGGAAGCCGTATTCGCCGAAGTTGCCCCACCAGGACACGTTTCCGTAGGAGGCCACGGGCTCGGTCATCGTGGGGAAGTTGCCGTTGCCCCAGTCGAAGCGGCCGCTTTCCACGATCACGCCGCCCAGGGTGGTGCCGTGGCCGCCAAGGAACTTGGTGGCGGAGTGGATCACGATGTCCGCCCCGTGCTCGATCGGCCGCACGAGGTACGGCGTGCTCAAAGTGGCGTCGACGACGAGCGGGACGCCGGCGTCGTGCGCCACCTTCGCGAGGGCGGCAAGGTCCTGAACCTCCGAGGACGGGTTGGCCACCACCTCGACGAAGATCGCCTTGGTGTTTTCCCGGACTGCCGCGGCGTAATCCGCCGGGTCGGTGCCGGGGACGAACGTGGTGTCCACGCCGAAACGGCGCAGCGTGACGTCCAGCTGGGTCACCGTGCCGCCGTAGAGCTGGGACGCGGCCACGATGTGGTCCCCGGCCTGGGTCAGCGCGGCGAAGGTGATGAACTCCGCCGCCATGCCCGAGGACGTGGCCACGGCGCCGATGCCGCCCTCCAGGGAGGCGACGCGCTCCTCGAACGCGGCCACGGTGGGGTTGCCGATCCGGGAGTAGATGTTGCCGTATTTTTGCAGCGCGAAGAGGTTCGCGGCGTCCTGGGTGTCCTTGAACACGAAGGAGGTGGTCTGGTAGATCGGCACGGCACGGGCGCCGTGCTCGGCGTCGGGGGTGCCGCCGGCGTGCAGCGCGCGGGTGCGGAAACCGAACTTGCGGTCAGCCATTACGCAGCCACCTCAACGTTTGCCACCGGGGCCTGGGACAGGTCCAGCTCGACGCCGTTCTTGCGTGCCAGGTCCGCCTCGAGCTCGCGGACGATCGGCAGGACGTCCTGACCGAACGCGGCGACTTCCTCCTGGAAGTGCAGGTAGCCGGTGAGGAACAGGTTGACGCCGATCTTCTTGTACTCCACGATCCGTTCGGCGATCTGCTCCGGCGTGCCGATCAGCTGGGTCTTGAAGCCGTCGTTGTACTGGACCAGGTCCTCGAAGCTCGAATCGGCCCACATGCCCTTGCCGTCCTTGGTGGACGCTCCGGCTTCCTGCACGGCGGCGCGGAACCCCTCGACGGCGGGCTTGTGCGCCTTCTCGACGATCTCGCGGAGGGTGTCGCGGGCTTCCTTTTCGGAATCACGGGCGATCACGAAGCCGTTGAGGCCAAACTTGGGGGAGGCGAGGGCACCCTCGGTGCCGCGCCGGGTTTCTCCGGCGGCGGCGACGACGCCGGCGATGTTGTCCTTGAACCCTTCGAGGTCCTTGCCGTTGGAGAAGTACCAGTCCGCCGCGCGGCCGGCGGTGGCCTGCGCGGCCGTGGAGTTGCCGCCGAAGAAGATCTCCGGGTGTGCCCGGCCCGGCACGTCCACCGGGGCCGGGTTCAGGGTGAAGTCGGTGATGTTGTAGTACTTGCCGGACTGGCTGTATTCCTGCTCGGTCCAGAGCCCGCGGAGGACCTTGATGAATTCCTCGGTGCGGACATAGCGCTCGTCGTGTTCGAGCCATTCGAGGCCGAAGTTGGTGAATTCGTCCTTGAGCCAGCCGGAGACGATGTTCACTGCTGCGCGGCCGTTGGAGATGTGGTCCGCGGTGATGATGTACTTCGCCAGCACGCCGGGGTGCCACATGCCCGGATGCACGGCAGAGATCACCTTGAGGCGCTCGGTGGCGGCCAGCAGCGCCAGGCTGAACGAGGTGGCCTCGTGCTGCTTGTCCGCGCCGTAGGAGGCAGCGTACCGGGTTTGGGTCAGGGCGTATTCGAAGCCGGAGTTTTCCGCGATCCTGGCCAGCTTCTTGTTGTACTCGAAGTCCCAGCCGGTGCGCTGTTCGATGGTGGAGACCACCAAGCCGCCGGAGACGTTGGGAACCCAGTAGGCGAACTTGAGCGGTTCGGAAAGTCGGGCGACGTTGCTGATTTCACTCATGAGTGTTCCTTTACTTCCGGGGTATTTCGGGTGCGCAGCACATCCTGGATGCCCGCGATGGATGGTTCGTTCTGGAGCGACGTGGTGTCCCCGAGCGTGGTTCCTTCGAACAGCTGGGTCAGCAGCCGGCGCATGATCTTGCCGCTGCGGGTCTTGGGCACATCGGGAACGACGACGACGTCCCGCGGCTTCGCGATCGGACCGATCGCCTTCGCGACGTGCGCCTTCAGCACACCCTGGATGTCGGGGGTGGCCGCCGAATCCTTCACCACCACGAAGGCGACGATCGCGTGGCCGGTCTTTGGGTCCGCGACCGGGCACACGCCGGCCTCCACCACGTCCGGGTGGGAGACGAGAGCCGACTCGATTTCGATGGTGGAAAGCAGATGTCCTGAGACATTGAGGGTGTCATCCACCCGCCCGAGGATCCAGATGTCGCCGTCGTCGTCGTACTTGGCGCCGTCACCGGCGAGGAACCAGCCCTGTTCGGCGTATTGGCGCCAGTACGAATCGAAATAGCGTCGCGGGTTCCCCCAGACCGTCCGGGCGATCGCGGGTCCGGGGGAGTCCACCACGATGAAACCCTGGACGCCCGGCGGAACCATATTGCCGGCGTCGTCCACGATGCGCGTGCTGACGCCGGGCAGCGGGCGGGCCGCGCAGCCGGGCTTGAACGCGGCGTCCGTCGGTGCGGGGGAGAGGATGGTGGCGCCGGTTTCGGACTGCCACCAGGTGTCCACTACCGGGGCGGTGCCGGCGCCGATGTTGGCCCGGAACCAGCGCCAGGCCTCGGGGTTGATGGCCTCGCCGACCGTGCCGAGCAGACGGATGGAGGAGAGGTCGTACGTGTCCGGGACGCCATCCGGGAACCAGCCCATGAGGGAGCGGACCAGGGTGGGCGCCGTGTAGTACTGCGTGACCCCGTAGCGTTCGATGATCTCAAAGTGCCGGCCCGGGTGCGGAGTGTTGGGTGTGCCCTCGAAAATGACCTGGGTGGCGCCGTTGGAGAGCGGGCCGTAGAGCTCGTAGGTGTGCGCGGTGACCCAGGCGAGGTCGGCCGTGCACCAGTGCACGTCCTGGTCCCGCAGCGCGGGGTCGGGGTTGCTGAACAGGTGCTCGAAGCTCCAGGACGCCTGCGTGAGGTAGCCGCCGGAGGTGTGCACAAGGCCCTTCGGCTTGCCGGTGGTGCCGGAGGTGTACATGATGAACAGCGGCGTCTCGGCGTCGAACGCTTCGGCTTCGTGGACCTCGGAGGCGGTCCCGACGGCGTCGTGCCACCACACGTCGCGACCCGTGGTCATCGGGACGGTCTCGAGCTCGTCCGCCGGAGTAGTCCTGTTGACCACCAGGACGTGCTCGATGGCGTTGTCGCCGGAAACGGCGGCATCCGCGTTGTCCTTGACCGGAACGGCGGTGCCGCGGCGGAACTGGCCGTCCGTGGTGACCAGGAGTTTGGCGCCGGTGTCCTCCACCCGAAACTTCAAGGCCTCGGCGGAGAAGCCGCCGAAGACCAGGGAATGGATGGCGCCGATGCGGGCCACGGCAAGTGTGATAATCACGGTTTCGGGGATGACCGGGAGGTAGATGACCACGCGGTCGCCCTTGGTGATGCCCAGGTCCAGGAGGGCATTGGCGGCTTTGGACACCTCGCGCTGGAGTTCGGCGTAGGTGACGGCGCGGCGGTCACCGGGCTCGCCCTCGAAGTGCAGGGCCACCTTGTCTCCGTGCCCCGCCGCTACATGGCGGTCGACGCAGTTGTAGGCGACATTGAGCCTGCCTCCTTCGAACCAGGTGATCTGCGGGCCGGTCCCGGCCCCGACGTCGGCCGGGACGCGGCGGTGCGCGGTGTGCCAGGGCTTGCCGCCGTCCGAGGAGCCGGCGGGCAGGTCGGCCCAGTCGAGGCGGAGGGCCTGGGTTTCCCAGAACGCCACAGTCTCTGCCTGGACTGTCCCTGCGGTGGCTCTGCTTGCCGTCCCGGTGCTGTGCCGGGGGGTGGTGCTGCGGTGACGCGCCGGTCCGTCGATGGGGGCGCCGTGCACTGCGCCGTCCGTGGGCTCGGTCAGGGACCATCCCGATGAGCCGCGAGAGGAGCCGGGCGCGTCACGCAGCCCTGCTTCGTTCGCCGTCGCGTCCGAAGTGGTTTGTGGGGATGCCTCGGACGCTGTCCGTGCAAAGGTGGGCAGGGCGGAAGAATTCTCAGGGGTCATTGCAGCACTCCATCGGTCCTGGCAGTAGCACCCTTGGTTCCTTCAGTTCCCTCGAATTTCATCGAAGGAGAGCGGAACAGTTCCGTGGGAATGGTCGTCTCACGTCACCGGGGGTTGCTGCGGCTTCATCGATCCAGGTCTCTCGGCCGCTCGGGATGGTCACTACCTACTAGAGCCGAGATGCAGGATTCCGCCAAATCCGAGTCTCCCGCGCTGTAATATTCGTTCACGGCGGCGCTGGCTAGGCTGGATCATTCATTTATTCGACGATTGCCCGGAAAGGTTGCAGGAGTAAGGTTGATGCATGGCCCACGTTAACGATCCGGCAGTGATTGACCGCCTCATGCGAACCAAAGGCACGTGGGCGGTGGTCGGCCTGACCACCAACGAATGGCGCTCGGCGTATGAGGTCTCCCTCTATGTCCGTGACCGGATGGGCATGGAAATCATTCCGGTCAACCTGCCCGGAGACGATGTCCACGGGGAGAAGGGATACCGCTCCCTGGCGGAGATTCCCGCGGCGAAACACCCGATCGACGTCGTGGACTGCTTCGTCAACTCCCACAAGGTGGGGGCTGTCATTGACGAGGCCATCGCCGTAGGCGCCAAGGCCGTCTGGCTGCAGTTGGGCGTCTTCGATGACGCCGCGGTGGAGCGCGCCAAGGCCGCCGGGCTGGACGTCGTCGTGAACGAGTGCCCCGCCCGCGAAGGGTGGCGCGTGGGCCTCTAGCGGCGTGGGCCTCTAGCGGCGTGGGCCTCCAGCGGCCCAGGAAACACGATCAACAGGTTTGGAAGCCCGCACCGTGGGCGACTACGAAGTCAACGGCACCACCCCGGAAGGGCTGCACAGCATCGGCGACGCCCGCGCCGCCGGGTAGGCCGCAGCCGGATAGGCTCGTGCCATGGACGTTGCCACCCTCCGCGAGATCTGCCTGAGCTTCCCCGGCGCCTTCGAGGACTTTCCCTTCGGCCCGGAAACATCCGTGTTCAAGGTGCGGGCTGCCGTGGCGGGCGGGGCGCGGCAGGACGCCAAGATGTTCGCGGCGTCCGCCATGGACCCGGCGGACTGGTCCGTGAGCCTCAAATGCGAGCCGGCCCTGGCCGAACAGCTGCGGGCGATCCATCCGGAAATCACCGGCGCGTGGCATATGAACAAGACGCACTGGAACGGGGTCCGGCTGGACGGATCACTGCCGGACGGCATGATCCGGGACATGGTGGAGGATTCCTATGACCTGGTGGTCGCATCGTTCAGTCGAAAGCAGCGGGAACAGCTGGGGTGGGCAGGACTCGCCAGGGGCGAGGGCACATGAGCGGCGGCCCTGACGCCGGCCGCGCTGACGCCGGCCGCATCGCGCCCGGCGCGCGGGGCGGCCTGACCTATCCGGGCATTGGCTCCACCGAGCACGGGCAGGCCCCGGACGGCTTTCCCTGCCTGGTGTCCCGGGCTTACCTGGGCGACGGCCTGGCCCTGTACCGGAGGGTGGCGCAGGGGATCCTGACCTGGCAGCTGCAGAAACGCTCCGGGCTGCGCGTCCGCACCGACTCCGACGCCGTCGTGCCCGGCGCGCGCGTGGTGAGCGGATTCGGCGTCGGGCCCTTCCGGATCAACGCGCCCTGCGAGGTGGTGTGGGTGCGGCGGCCGGTGCCAGGCGGCTGGCCGCAACGCGCCGGGTTCGGATACGGCACACTGCCGGGTCATCCCGTGCGGGGCGAGGAGGCCTTCGAAGTCGAAATCGACGCCGCGGGCCGGGTATTCCTCAAAATTACGGCCTTCAGCAGGCCGTCCAACTGGTTTTACGCGGCCGGCAGCGCCCTCGCGGGACGCGCACAAAGGCATGTCACTTCCCGATACATTGGGAGTGCACATGAACTGGCCGCAGGTGAAAGCTGAGCAGGAGCAGGTGGATGCTGGAACAGAAAACCCTTGACCAATTGTGGAACTTCGACGACCCCGCCGGATCCGAAGCCCGTTTCCGGGCTGCCGCCGCAGATGAAAGCTACGACGCCGACGAACGCGCCGAATTCACCACCCAGTTGGGGCGGGCCATCGGTCTGCAGGGCCGCTTCGAGGAAGCCGACGCCCTGCTGGATTCGGTTGATGCCGACGAGCCCACTGTCGCCGTCCGCGTGCTGCTGGAACGCGGCCGGGTGCTCAATAGCAGCGGCCACCCCGAGATGGCCGTGCCGCTCTTTGAGCAGGCCGCCGAACTCGCGGACCACCTGGGCGAGGAATTCCTGGCCGTGGACGCGCTGCACATGCTCGCCATTGCCGACTCCGCCCACGCCGAGACCTGGACCCGGAGCGCCCTGGAGTATGCCTCCACGGTCCACGATGAGCGGACCAAACGGTGGATAGTCTCGCTGCACAACAACCTCGGCTGGACGCTGCACGAGGCCGGCCGCTGCACCGAGGCCATGGTGGAGTTCCAGCTCGCCGAACAGTGGGCCGACCGGATCGGCACGCCGCGGCAGCAGGAACTGGCCCGCGAGGCCATCAACGCCTGCTGACCGCTTGCAAGAATGGAACCTCCGGAAATCCGAATGAAAGGCTCAGCCCGTGATCTTCATCGTCGTCAAATTCAAGGTCAAGCCGGACTGGTCCGAGCGCTGGCTGGGACTCGTGGACGATTTCACCCGGGCCACCCGCCAGGAGCCCGGGAACCTCTGGTTCGACTGGTCCCGCAGCGTGGAGGACCCCAATGAATTCGTCCTCGTTGAGGCCTTCAAGGACGACGCCGCCGGAGACCACGTAAACAGCGCCCACTTCAAGCAGGCCATGGCGGACATGCCGCAGGCGCTGGCCGAAACTCCCCGGATCATTAGCCGCCAGCTCGACGGCGAAGGCTGGGACCGGATGGGCGAACTCACCATCTAACCCCGTCGATTGCTCCGTAGGCGCCCGTTTGAGGCCTCAAAACGGCGCCTGGGCCCACGCCGGCAGGGTTCCCTGGCCGAGCTTGCGAGGCGAGGGGCCGGTGGGGAGCAATGGATAGGCTTGGGGTATGTGGATCGGATGGATCGAATTCGACATCCTTCTGGGCGACGTTCACAGCCTCAAGGAGAAACGCTCCGTGGTGCGGCCGCTGTTGGCGGAGCTGAAGCGGCGCTTTGATGTCTCCGTGGCCGAGGTCGGGGACCACGAACAGTACCGGCGTACGCAGTTAGGCGCTGGCCTGGTGGCACCCGACCGGGCACACCTCGTGGAGGTGCTCACCGCCGTCGAACGCTTCGTGGCAGCCCGGCCCGAACTCGAACTCCTCAGCGCCCGGCAGCGGGAGCTCCGCAGCGACGACTGACCCGGGTCGACGCTCCCTCACCCCCGTCGATTGCCCCTTACCCCCCGTCGATTGCTCCTTACCCCCCGTCGATTGCTCCGTAGGCGCCCTTTTGAGGCTTCATAACGGCACTTATGGAGCAATCGATGGGCGTTGTGGATAACTTCTGCGGCGTCGACCCGGTTCTGGTCTCATGAGTCCATGAAAACCGCGCGCCCGCTGCCCGACGATTTCCAGCGCCGCCCCTTTACCGTCGTCGAAGCGGCAGAGGCCGGGGTGTCGCCGAAACGGCTCCGCCACCACTCCCTCGCAGCGCTGGGCCGGGGGATTCGTTGCCTGGCCCCAACGCTGGGGCTTCCCTTGAGCGTGCGAGTGCGGCCTTTCATTGAGGTCAATGAGCGATGCGCCGCGTCGCACCTCACCGCGGCGGAGCTTGGTTCGCTTCCGGTGCGGCAACAAAAGGAGGCACCGCCGATGTACCACTTGATCAGGCCCGAAGGTGCGGCCCATCTCAACCGGCCACATGTAATCGTTCACCGGATGAAGCTCTACGACGACGAAATCACGCTGCTGGACGGGATTCCCATCACCACCCCGGAGCGGACCTGGCTGGATCTGGCCGAAATGCTGACCGTAGAGGAACTCGTTGTCGCCGGCGACAGCTGCGTCCGGATGCCTCGGCCGGAGTTCGAGGGCAGGGATGTGCCGCTCTGCACCCTGGCGGATCTGCAGCGGATGATCGACCGCCACAAGGGAAAGCGTGGAATCCGCAAGGCAAGGGCAGCGATCACCCTCATTCGCGTCGGTTCAGACTCGCCGCAGGAGTCCCTGCTGCGGCTTGCCGTGGTCCGGGCAGGCCTACCAGAACCAGAGCTGAACGTGCCGATCACCGACGATCGAGGAACCCGGCACCACGAACCCGACTTGTCATACAGAAAGTACAGAATCGGCATCGAATACGAGGGCGAACACCACAGCGACGAGGGCCAGATCGTCCGGGACATCGCCCGTTCGGAGAAGTACACGGCCCTGGGCTGGACCGAGGTCCGGATCTCCAAGCGCCACATGGACCATGATGCCAAAGCCGCGGTGGCCAAGGTCCGCGCCGCGCTCGTCCAATCCGGCTGGCGGCCTGGCCGTTAAAGAACGATTGCTCCGTAACTGCCGTTCTGAGGGTCCAAAACGGCAGTTACGGAGCAATCGATGGAACTTGGGCCCACGCCGCCAGGGTTCCCTGGCCGAGCTTGCGAGGCTAGGGCGGCGGTGGGGACTAGCCGAAGTACTTCGGCAGGGTCGCCTCGTGGGCCTCGCGGAGTGCATCGAGGCTCATGGTCTCGACCCCGTTGATCTCCAGCGTGCCACCCTCGGCGTCCACCACACCGATCCGGACGTGCGCGAACCCGCGGGCGGTGCACATGTCCGTGAAGCGGATTTCCTCCGAGCGGGGCACAGCGACGACCGCGCGGCCCTGGGTTTCGGAGAACAGCGCCGTGAAAAGGTCCACACCGTCGCGGTCCAGGACGTCCTGCAGCGCGATCCGGGCGCCCACGCCGTAGCGCAGGGACGACTCCACGAGGGCCGCGGCGAGGCCGCCTTCGGAGAGGTCGTGGGCCGAATCCACCATGCCGTCGCGGGAGGCGTTGATCAGGATCTGCCCCAGTTCGCGCTCGGCGTCGAGGTCAACCTTGGGCGGCAGGCCGCCGAGGTGTCCGCGCATGTTGGACCACTCCGAACCGTCCAGCTCTGCCGCCGTCGTGCCGAGGAGGTAGATGGCCTGGCCGTCTTCCTTCCAGCCCGACGGCGTGCGGCGGGCGACGTCGTCGAACTTGCCCAGCACAGCCACCACGGGGGAGGGGTGGATGGGGGTGGTCCCGGTCTGGTTGTACAGCGAGACGTTGCCGCCGGTGACCGGGATGCCGAGCACCATGCAGGCGTCGGACAGGCCGCGGATGGCTTCGGCCAGCTGCCACATGACGTCGGGGTCCTCGGGGGAGCCGAAGTTCAGGCAGTCGCTGACGGCCATCGGGACGGCGCCGGAGGTGGCGACGTTGCGGTAAGCCTCGGCCAGCGCCAGCTGCGCGCCGTGGTACGGGTCGAGGTAGGTGTAGCGGCCGTTGGCATCGGTGGCCAGGGCCACGCCCAGGCCGGTTTCCTCGTCCACCCGGACCACGCCGGCGTCGTCCGGGAACGCCATGGCCGTGTTGCCGCCGACGTAGCGGTCGTACTGTTTGGTGATCCAGGACTTGTCGCACATGTTCGGCGAGGCGACGAGTTCGGTGATCGCTGCGGCCAGGTCCGCGGGGGCGGAGGGGCGGCCGGTGTCCTGCACGGACCCGGTGAAGGAGTCGGCCTGGACCGAGTCCTGCCATTCGGGGCGGGCGTACGGGCGGTCGTAGACCGGACCGTCGTGGGCCACGGTGCGCGGGTCGACGTCGACAATCACTTCGCCTTCCCACGTGATGATGAGGCGGCCGGTGTCGGTCACCTCGCCCAGCCAGGAATACTCCACCGCCCACTTGTCCATGACCGCTTCAAACGCGGCGATGTTCTCGGGCGTGACCACGGCCATCATGCGTTCCTGCGACTCGGACATCAGGATTTCGCCCGGGGTCAGGGTGGGATCGCGCAGCAGGACGGAAGTCAGCTCGACCTCCATGCCGCCGTCGCCGTTGGAGGCGAGCTCGGACGTGGCGCAGGAAATGCCGGCGGCGCCCAGGTCCTGGATGCCTTCAACCAGGGAACCCTTGAACAGCTCCAGGCAGCACTCGATCAGGACCTTCTCGGCGAAGGGGTCGCCCACCTGGACCGCGGGGCGCTTGGACGGCTTGGTGTCATCGAAGGACTCCGAGGCCAGCACGGAGGCGCCGCCGATGCCGTCGCCGCCGGTGCGGGCACCGAACAGCACCACCTTGTTGCCCTTGCCGGAGGCGTTGGCGAGGCGGATGTCCTCGTGGCGCATCACGCCGACGGCGAGCGCGTTGACCAGCGGGTTGCCCTGGTACACGGAGTCGAAGACCATCTCGCCGCCGATGTTGGGCAGCCCCAGCGAGTTGCCGTAGCCGCCGATCCCGGCCACGGCGCCGTGCATGACGCGGGCGGTGTCCGGGTGGTCAATGGCACCGAAGCGCAGCGGATCCATCACCGCTACCGGGCGGGCGCCCATGGAGATGATGTCGCGGACAATCCCGCCGATGCCGGTTGCGGCGCCCTGGTAGGGCTCCACGAACGACGGCGAGTTGTGGGACTCGATCTTGAATGTCACGGCCCAGCCGTCGCCCAGGTTGGTGACGCCGGCGTTTTCGCCGATGCCCACGAGCATGTCCTTCTTCATTTCCTCGGTCACCTTGTCGCCGAACTGGCGCAGGTGGTTCTTCGAGGACTTGTAGGAGCAGTGTTCGCTCCACATCACCGAGTACATGGCGAGTTCCGCGCCGGTGGGGCGGCGGCCCAGGACCTTCACGACCTCCTCGAACTCGTTCTGCTTCAGGCCCAGCTCGGCCCAGGGGAGTTCGGTGTCCGGCGTCTTGGCCGCGTTCTCGACGGTGTCGATGTTGAACTTCCGGGCGGTCTCCGCGGGCGCCGCCACTGAGGGTGTCTCCGTCATTTGTTGTCTCCCACGATTTTGTTCAGGACAGAGGTGAAGAACCCGAGGCCCTCGGTGCCGGAGCCGATCTCGGGGCCGAAGCCGGCTTCCACGGCGTGCTCGGGGTGCGGCATGAGGCCCACCACGTTGCCTGCGGCGTTGGAGATGCCGGCGATGTCGCGGCGGGAGCCGTTCGGGTTGAAGCCGACGTAGCGGAACACGACGCGGCCTTCCGCCTCGAGTGCATCCAGGGTCTTCTCGTCGGCGATGTACTGGCCGTCCTGGTTCTTCAGCGGCACGGTGATTTCCTGGCCGGCGGCGTAGTCCCCGGTCCAGGCCGTCGTGTTGTTCTCCACGCGCAGCACCTGGTCGCGGCACATGAACTTCAGGTGGTCGTTCTTGATCATGGAGCCGGGCAGCAGGTGCGACTCGGTCAGGATCTGGAAGCCGTTGCAGATGCCCAGCACGGGCAGCTTGGCATCGGAGTTGGCGGCGTCGATGATCTTGGACATCAGCGGCGCGAAGCGGGCGATGGCGCCGGCGCGGAGGTAATCGCCGTAAGAGAAACCGCCGGGAATCACGACGGCGTCAACGTCGCCCAAGGTGGTGCCGGCGTGCCAGAGCTCCACCGGGGTGGCGCCGGCCAGCCGGACCGCACGGGCGGCGTCGCGGTCGTCCAGGGTGCCGGGGAAGGTGACGACGCCGATCTTCGCACCCGCGAGCCGGGGGTGCGCAGCGACGGCAACAGCCTCGCCGATCAGGGGGAGTTCAGTCATCTCAGGCCTCAACGACCTCGACGTTGACGACGTCCTCGATGACCGGGTTGGACAGCAGGGTCTCCGCGGCGTCGCGGGCCTGGGCCAGGATCTCTTCGGTCACCTCGCCGTCGACCGTGAGTTCAAAGCGCTTGCCCTGGCGGACAGAGCTGAAAGCGGTAAAGCCCAGCCGGGGCAGAGCACCGACGATGGCCTTCCCCTGCGGGTCCAGAATCTCGGGCTTGGGCATGACGTCGACAACGATCCGGGGCATCCGGCAACTCCTGTGCGTGAGCGTTGGGTAAGGGCGCAGCGGAGTGGTGCCGTCTCACGCCGACCCGCTGTGTGTTGAGGACTGCTTGGTGAATACAGCGTGAAAGGGCGCTCCGCGAGCTTGCATGCCCATTCTACCGGCCCCGGTGCGTCCGGCCGTATTCGGGCGGGGAGTGTGAACGCGGCCTCACGGGCAGGTCCTTGAACTGGAGAAATGGCGTCGCCGGGGCGGCTGCGCCCTATGGTCCGGGCCGCCGCGGGTCAGTAGGATGTGCGCATGGCTGAGAAACCGAAATCCGTGGTGTTGTCTGTTGTGGCCGTTGCAGTGTTCGCCGGGCTGGGCCGGATGGTTCTGCAGAAGATCAAGGCCGACCGTGCGGCGAGGGCGAGCAAGGTGGCCGGTCCCCTGGATGAGAAGACCCGTGCATGGATCAGCGACGTCGTCCGGACTCCGCGAAAGTAGGCTGGCGGTGGGCCCCCAATAGGCCAGCGGTGGGCCCGCGGATCATCAAGGGCCGCGTCCTCCCGCGCTGAGGCGCCGCAGGGGGTGCGCGCCCGTACGGGCCGGAGGGTCCAATTGACGCAGTTCAGCAACCCGGCCATCGCATTATTGTCGTATTGCGTGACAAATTTTAAATACCTCCTTGTGGTCTATGTCATATCTCGCTCTCAGTCTGTACTGTATGAATCGGCTGGTATCCGTCGGGGCAGGCCGGGCGATCGTCCGGTGAGTTCCCGCCAGTCCGTTGGGCCCGGTATAGAAGCCGGGCCGTTCCTTTACGAAAGGTTCAAACACTCGTGACATCACCAGGAAAGAGCTTCCTTCGAAGCGGGGGACTCCGGAGGGCCGCGGCACTGACCCTGGGCTTGCCGGTCCTTCTGTCCAGCATCGCGATCGCCCCCGCCAACGCGGCCCCTGCGCAAGGCGCGGCCGTTGCCGGCGTCGCACAGAAGAATGTTGATCCGAACAACTACAAGGACGGCCGCTACATTGTGGTCCTGGCGGAAAAGCCGTCCGCAACCTACGACGGCGGGACGGCCGGCATGGCGGCCACCAAGCCTGCGTCCGGCAAGAAGCTGGACGCCAACAGGGCTGAAGTCAAAAAGTACAAGGCGCACCTGGAACAGAAGCAGGCCCAAGTGGCCGGCCAGCAGGGCGTCAAGATGCAGCGTCAGTTCACGGCAGCCCTCAATGGCTTCAGCGCCAACCTCACCGCGGACCAGGCCGTGAAGCTGGCTAAGGACCCCTCGGTCCTGCTGGTCGCACCGGACACGGAGAACGCACCGGATTACTCCAGCACCGACTTCCTGAAGCTCAGCGGGCCCAACGGCACGTGGAACACCAAGTTCGGCGGCAAAGACGCGGCCGGCAAGGGCGTCGTGGTCGGTGTTATTGACACCGGGTACACCCCGTCCAGCGCCTACTTCGCCGGCCAGGAGGTCAAGCCGCTCACAGGAAGTCCCGTGGTCGGCGTGCCGTACCGCAACGCGGACGGCAAGATCGAGATGCTTAAAGCAGACGGCGATCTCTTCACGGGCGACTGCCAGGTCGGCACCGACTTCGACGGCACCGCCTGCAACTCCAAGGTCCTGAGCGCCCGCTACTTCGGCGACGCCTTCGCGGCCACTGTCCCGCCGAAAAACTGGGCGCCGGGCGAACGGCTGTCCCCGGTCGACGCTGCCAGCCACGGAACGCACACCGCCAGCACGGCTGCCGGAAACGCCGATGTCGAAGCCATGGTTGACGGCCGGAGCTTTGGCCAGACCAGCGGCATCGCGCCGGCCGCGAAGCTGTCCATCTACAAGGTCTGCTGGGAAGACAACGATCCAAACACCGGCGGCTGCTACTCGTCCTCGTCCATCGACGCTATCGATCAGGCCATCAAGGACGGCGTGGACGTCCTGAACTACTCCATCTCCGGCGCGACGGACACCACCACGGACCCGGTCTCCATGGCGTTCCTGTCCGCCGCATCGGCCGGGATCTTCGTCGCCGTCTCCGCCGGCAACTCTGGCCCGACCGCCAGCACCGTCAACCACGGCGCACCCTGGCTGACCACGGTCGCTGCCACCAGCTTCTCGCAGGAACTGCAGGGCACGGTCGAGTTCTCCGACGGCAGCAAATACCGCGGCGCCAGCATCATGAACAGCCAGGTCTCCAATGCCGGCGTTGTGCTGGCGGCCAACGCAGCGGCCGCCGGGAGCACCAGCCCGGCATTGTGCGGGCCCGGCTCGCTGGATCCGGCCAAGATCGCCGGCAAGGTTGTGGTCTGCGACCGCGGCGTCGTTGACCGCGTCGCAAAGAGCGCCGAGGTCAAGCGCGGCGGCGGCGTCGGCATGATTCTTGTCAACCTGACCAACTCCTCGCTGGACACGGACAAGCACTCGGTCCCCACCGTCCACGTCAACCCGCCCGCCACCGAGGCCATCAAGGCCAAGGTCGCCGCCAACCCGGCCATCACGGTTTCCCTGGTCAACAAGGACACCACCGGGCTGCCCCTTGAGGCGCAGCCGCAGATCGCCGGGTTCTCCTCCCGCGGCCCGCTGCTGGCCGCCGGCTCTGATCTCCTGAAGCCCGACGTTGCGGCGCCCGGCGTGGCCGTGCTGGCCGGCGTTTCGCCGATCGGGACGGGCGGAGACAACTTCGGTTTCCTTTCCGGCACCTCCATGGCGTCCCCGCACGTGGCCGGCTTTGGCGCGCTGATCCTGGCCAAGAAGCCCATGTGGTCCCCGGCGACGGTCAAGTCCGCGATGATGACCACCACGAGCGATGTCAAGAACGCTGACGGATCCAAGAACACCGATGTCTTTGCTACCGGTGCGGGCCAGGTGGACCCGGCCCGCGTGCTGGATCCGGGCCTCGTCTACGACGCCACCACGGAGGACTACCTGGCGTTCGCCCGGGGCACGGGTTTCGACGTCAGGATCCCGGGGATCGGCATTATCAAGCCGCGGGACATGAACCTTCCGTCCTTCGCCCTGGGCAACCTGGCCGGGAAGATCGAGGTCACCCGTACACTGACTGCCCTCACTCCGGGGGTCTACAAGGCCAAGTTCAGTGTTCCCGGCATCAAGGTCAGCGTGACCCCGGCCGTTCTGAACTTCACCGCCGCCGGCGAAAAGCGCACGTTCAAGGTCTCTTTTGAGAACCATGGCGCACCCCTGGGCAAGTTCGCGACCGGTTCGCTGACCTGGCAGGGTGCCAACAAGAATGTGGCGTCGCCGATTGCGGTCCGTCCGCAGTCGCTCGTGGCCTTGTCCGATGTTGCCTTTACTTCCCAGGGCGGCAACGGCTCGGGCGACATCAAGGTGGTCTCCGGCACCAACTCGCCGATCAACATGACCCTTGACGGTCTCTCGAAGGCCGACTCCACGGCCGTCGAGCTCGTCCCGGGCCCGTTCACGGGAGGCCAGGATGCCTCCAACGTCGTCAAGAGTGTTCAGGTCGAGGCCGGGGCCCCGCTGGCCAAGTTCTCCGTTATTTCCGCGGACCCGAACGCTGACTTCGACATGTACGTCATGACCCCGGGCGGCCCGCTGACGGTCGCGACGTCGTCGGCGAGCGAATCGGTGACCATCCCCAACCCGACCCCGGGCAAGTACACGATTTACGCCAACCTGTATGCCAGCCCGAACAACCAGGCCACCAAGGCCTCGGTCGACGCTGCCGTGCTGGGCAAGGTCGCGGGCAAGGCCTCGCTGAGCCCGAACCCGCTTCGGCTCGCCAACGGCAAGGCCGGCAAGGTCACGCTGAGCTGGGAAGGGCTGCAGGTCGGTTCCTACGTCGGCCGGGTCACCTTCGCCGGTGCCAGCGATCCCACGTTCGTCTCCGTCCTGGTGACCCCTGCCGGGGCCGTCGTGGTGCCGCCGACCTCGGAGGAGCAGGGCAAGATCCAGAACAGCGATCAGTCCTTCGCCCCGAACAGCGCCATCTAGGCGACGCCATTTAGGCAGAAACCGGCACCAAGAAACGGCAGCGGCCGGCGGCTCACACCGCCGGCCGTTGCCGTTTAAGCCGCCGGGGCCGGGGGCGGGGACCAGTGGGAAGCGGGGGCCGGGGCGGCGTAGGGCGCGGGGGCCCGGAAACGTCAGATGGCGCCCGTGGACCCCACCGCGCCGCCGAGCAGCGGCGCCATGGCGCGCCAGCGGGCGATCTCGCAGCCGTCGGTCCGGCTGAAGCGGCTATTGACCTCGCGTCCGAGGTACCAGCCGGTCACGACGGCGGTCTGCGGGCCGCCGTACTGCTGCGTGCATAGCCGCGGCGGGCCCGGCTTGGGGAAGAAGATGGCCTCGCCGTGGCGCCGGACGGCTTCAAGGGCGGCGGCCGGGTCGGGCAGGGTGGATGCGGCGGAGGGGACGCCGTCCCCGGCTTCCAGCCTGAAGGTGTATTCCGGGGCGCCGGGAGCCTCGGTGAGGCGGATGGTCAGATCGACGTCGTGCCGGGCGTTTTGGGGGTTGGCTGTCTCTGTCATGACGGTCCCTTCAGGGTGTTGTCCGGCTCGGGGTGCAGGCCTTCGGCGGTGGGGGCGGTCTCGGCCGCAGTGTTGAGCAGCGGCGTCAGCTCCTGGAGGAGCCGCTCCCGGAGTTGCTGCGATTCGGCCGCGAACGCCCGCTGATAGTCGACGTATTCGGCCTTGCCCGCCGGTGTCTCGATCCGGATGGCCGGGTACCCCCAGTCGGCGAGGTCATAGGGCGACGCCCGCATGTCCATGGCCCGGATCCGCCACGACAGTTCGAAACAGTCCATGACGAGCTCGCTGGGCAACAGCGGGGAAAGCTTGTAGGCCCACTTGTAGAGGTCCATGTTGGCGTGCAGGCAGCCCGGTTGCTCCAGGGCCCGCTGGTTCTCCCTGCTGGGAACAATGCTGTTCAGCGGTACGGCGTCCGGCGTATAGAAGCGGAAGGCGTCGAAGTGCGAACACCGGATCCGGTTCTCCTCCACCACCTCGTCGGTGCGCCCCGAGCCCAGCCGCAATTGCAGGTACTCATGCCGGAGGTCGAATTTGTCCTGCCGGTAGACCATGGCCCACTCGTGCAGCCCGAAGCAGCCGAATTGGGCCGGCCGCGCGGCGGTCCCGGCGAGGATGATTCCGGCGAACTGCAGTGCCTCCCGTCGGTCCCTGAGGAAGGCATCGACGTCGACAGTAACCGCCGGCGACTCTGCAGGCAGGCCGGCGGCCGCGAGCTCGCCGTCGTCGGCCGCGCGGTAATACTTCCACCCGGCCCGCGCCGCCGCTTCGGGCCCGGAGAGCACGACGCCGGCGCCCGGGTGCCAGCGCAACAGCTGTCCGGGTTTCTGGGTGTAGTAGGTGAAGAGGAAGTCCTCCACCGGGTGCTTCCGGCCGGCGGAGCGCCGCTCGAGGTAGGGGTCCGCGTAGCGGCGGACGCGTTGGACGTGGGCGGCCTGGCGTGGCAGCCACTCTTCCTGCTGGAGGTGCAAGGGCTTAGCTCGCCCCGCCGGATGAGCCCAGGACATCCTTGGCGGCGTTCCAGGCGGCGATTTCACAGCCATCCTTTAGGCTGTAGCTCGCCTGAACCTGGTGTCCGTCCACGACGCCGGTGACGGTCGCCACCTGCGGGCCGCCGTAAATTGCCGGCTGCCCGGTGGCCTGCTGAACGGTCGCCTGCTGGGTGCAGATCTGGTCCTTGCCGGCCGGAACCGGGCTGAGGATGGACGGGTTGTTCTTGATGGCGATGCACGCTGCTGCGGCGTTGGGGTGCTGGCTTTCGGCCGCAGGAACCCCGTTTTGGCAGACGAGCGTGAAGTTGGTCGCGGTGCCGGTTTCGGACGGCTTGATCATGATGGCGAGCTCGGCGTTGCCCTGTCCGGGGCCGGACGGCAGCGGGGCGGCGGAGGGTGACGGTGCCGGGGACGTCGTCTCTGTGTCCGGAGAAGGGGACCCGGACGGCGCTGTGGGCGGTGGGCTGGAGGGCGTACCCGTGGTCGTGCTGGCCGAGGGAGAAGGTGTGGGGCCGCCGTTCGGCGTGCAGGCGGCCAGTCCGGCCACGGCCATCAGGACGGCCGCCAGGACAAGTGCCGGGCGGCCCGATTGCGTGCGCATCAGCAGTCCTCCTCTGTTTTGGCCCAGTCTACCGCCGGGGCGCGTCGTCCGGGCCTGGCCGTGTGGCCGCGATCAGGTCCATCATGGTCGCGTGCAGCTGGCCGACCTGTTCACGCGTCAGGCCCAGCCGGGCCATCATGATGCCCGGGACTTCGGTGGCTTGCTCTCGGAGGTCGGCTCCGCGCGGCGTCAGCCGGACATCCAGGGTGCGTTCGTTGCCTTCCATCCGCTGGCGAGTGATGAAACCGGCGGTCTCGAGGCGGCGCAACAGTGGCGAGATGGTTGCCGGCTCCTGGGCCAGGGCCTCGCTGATGTCGCGGACCGACCGCGGGCTCGCTTCCCAGAGGCACAGCATGACGAGGTACTGCGGGTGCGTCAGGCCGAGCTTGTCCAGGACGGGTTTGTAGGCGCCCACGACGCTTCGGGAGGCCACCGTCAGGGCGAAGCAGAGCTGTTGTTCCAGCAGGAGGTCGTCCTGCGCCGCCCGGGCGTCCTGCGCTCCCTGCATGACGTGCCCGCCCTGGATTGTTGAGGTTCCTTCGGTCACACCGACTCCTTCGAATGATTAGTGCACTAATGATTAGCGTACACTGGACGCATTGTCTTGTTCCTAGGAAAGGGTAGCTATGGCCAAGGGAAACGCCGTCGAGAGGTTCATGCGGGCCACCGGGAAGTTCCGGGCCGTCTTCGGCCCGGCCAACCGCAGTTCCCTCGGCCACGAGATGACCGAGCAGAACAGGCGGCTGCTGGCGATGCGCGAAGCCGAGACCCAGCAGTGGGAGACCGTGCACCGGCCCGACGGCAGCACGTACGTGGTGCCCCGCAACCCCGACGACAAATCCCTGCGCTAGCTCCCTTTTCGCGGCACCCCACCCGGGCCATTTACCGCCGCCGGGCGTAAAATAAGGGCACTGACACACCGCTGTGCAGCATCCTGAACCGCCCGGGACGAGGAAAGGGGGTGGGACCAGTGACACGTGCAGTCAGGGCCTTCATGGAAAAGACCGACAAGCTGAGGCTCCTGTTCGGGCCCGCAAATCGGGGCGATACCGCGGCGCCCGTAATTCACCGGCATGACGACTATGAGCACGCCTCGGAAGACGACCTTTCAGGCTTCGAGGTCGAGACGGACACGCAGGGACACCACTACGCTGTCCGGAAAACGGATCTCGGGAAAGAAGAGGTCTGACGAGGCCCGTTGCGCCCATCTCATCGGTGCCGAGGGATCCCGGGTGCCGGGGGCATCCGGGAGGCGGCCGCGCGGATTGCGGCGTGAAGCGTGGGGACCCGGTCCGAAGCGTGGGGATGCGGCCGCAGGCTGGCGGAGATGGGGAAGGGAGCGGCAGGCGCCGCTCCCTTCCCCATCCCTATGCGGTCCGGGTTCCCGCCCAGGCGCTTGGGTGCGGCTAGCGGCCGGTGCCGCCGTAGACCGTGGCCTCGTCCTCGCTGTCGAGGTCAAACGCCCTGTGGATGGCGCGGACAGCGTCGTCGAGCAGGTCCGCGTGGGTGACCACGGAGATGCGGATCTCCGAGGTGGAGATCATATTGATGTTGATTCCGGCCTCGGAGAGGGCCGCGAAGAAGCGCGCGGATACACCCGGGTGCGAGCGCATGCCGGCGCCAATCAGCGAGAGCTTGCCGATCTTCTCGTTATATTCGATGGTCTCGAAGCCGATCCGTTCCTGCGCGGCGTGCAGGGCGGCCAAGGCTTCGGCGCCCTCGACGATCGGGAGGGTGAAGGAGATGTCGGTCCGGCCCGTGCCATGGGTGGAGACGTTCTGGACGATCATGTCGATGTTCGAGTGGGCGTCCGCGATGACCTGGAAGATCGCCGCAGCCTTGCCGGGGATGTCCGGTACGCCGACCACCGTGACTTTGGCTTCGGAACGATCGTGTGCAACACCGGAGATGATTGGCTGCTCCAAGGCAACTCCCTCTTGGGTCGTGATCTTGTCGTCGGCGCCTGGCAGGACCCAGGTGCCTTCGTTCTGGCTGAATGAGGATCGGACGTGCAACGGTACACCGAAGCGGCGCGCATATTCGACGCAACGCAGGTGCAGGATCTTAGCGCCGGATGCGGCGAGTTCCAGCATTTCCTCGCTGGAGATGCGGTCGATCTTCTTGGCGGACGGGACGACGCGCGGGTCGGCCGTGTAGACGCCGTCGACGTCGGTGAAGATCTCACACACGTCGGCGTCGAGCGCCGCGGCGAGGGCCACCGCCGTCGTGTCCGAACCGCCGCGGCCGAGCGTCGTGATCTCGTTCGTTGTGTGGCTCATGCCTTGGAACCCGGCCACGATTGCGATGTGCCCCTTGTCCAGGGCGGTGCGGATGCGGTGGGGATCGACGTCGATGATCCGGGCCTTGCCGTGGATGCCGTCGGTGATCATGCCGGCCTGGGACCCGGTGAAGGACTGGGCCGAGGCGCCGAACTTGTTGATGGCCATGGCCAGCAGCGCCATGGAGATGCGTTCCCCGGCGGAGAGGAGCATGTCCATTTCGCGGGCCGGGGCGGAATCGGTCACCTGGCCGGCGAGGTCAAGGAGCTCATCAGTGGTGTCGCCCATGGCGGAAACCACCACTACGACCTCGTCGCCGGCATTTTGGGCGTCCACGACCCTCCGGGCGACGCGCTTGATGCCCTCCGCGTCCGCCACCGAGGAACCGCCAAATTTCTTCACAACAAGGTGCTTGGTGGCGGCGGCCGAGACGGGCAGCGTCTGCGATCCGGGCTGGACTTCGGTAGTGGGCAAACTCATTCGCGCACCCTCACTGGATCATCGGGGTTCTGGGCCAAGCAACCAAACGGCGCGACGGCGTAACTTCTCACCCCAGTTTATCGCCGTGCCGCCCGCGCCGTTGAATTGTGACCGAATGGCAGACACGCCGGGCTTGTCTCCACCGGACATGCTCATTCTTTGCGGCCAAGGGCGGGCCCGTTCTCCCGTTCCACGGGACATGCTCATTCTTGGCGGCCCGACGTGCGCATGTTCTCCCGTTCCGCCGGACATGCTCATTCTTGGCGGCCCGGCGTGCGCATGTTCTCCCGTTCCACGGGACATGCTCATTCTTGGCGGCCAAGGGCGGGCATGAGGGCATTATGTCCGTTCCCGGGGGCGGGCGCGGGACATGTCCGCTGGCGGGGAGGGGGAGAGTGCGCGCGGGACTGCGGGCAGCCAAGGTCTTCGCGGGACAGGCTCCACGCTGCCGGCCAAGAATGGACATGCTCTCCCGTTCCGCCGGACATGCTCATTCTTGGCGCCCGGGCGTGGGCATTGGGGCATTGTGTCC
>NZ_FNGC01000027.1 GCF_900102785.1 Arthrobacter sp. ok362 | reverse complement strand
CGACTGGACGACCTGGTGGCCGAGAACGCCGGACTGGACCTGGTCCCCGTGGCCGGCGACATCTCCACCGAGGAAACCGTGGCAGCCGTCGTCGCTGCCGCCGACGGACGGGTCGACGCGCTGGCGAACATCGCCGGCATCATGGACAACTTTGCCCCGGTCCACGAGGTGGACGACGACCTCTGGGACCGAGTGTTCCGGATCAACGTCACCGCCCTCATGCGCCTCACCCGCGCCGTGGTGCCGCTGATGCTGGACGCCGGCACCGGCTCCGTGGTCAACGTCGCCTCCGAGGCAGGCCTGCGCGGATCCGCCGCCGGGGCGGCCTACACCGCTTCCAAGCACGCCGTCGTCGGCCTGACCAAAAACTCGGCCGTGATGTACGGGCCCAGGGGCCTGCGCTTCAACGCCGTGGCCCCCGGCCCCACCATCACCAACATCGTGGCCACCTGGGGATCCCGGCTCGCGGCCGAACGCCTCGGCCCGCTGATGCAGGCCACCGTCCCCACACCCGCCACCGCCGCGCAGCTCGCCGCGTCCATCACCTTCCTGCTCAGCGACGACGGCACCAACATCAACGGCGCCATCCTCGCCTCCGACGGCGGCTGGTCCGCCCTGTAGGGAAGCCGCACCAAACGGAAGCGGACGACGGCGGGAGGACCCGCCGTCGTCCGCTGGATTGGGATCAAATCCGTGATTGCACCATCGGCTCCGCTGGTGCAATCACGTCCACACATCGCGGGTGAGCCCGGATCTTACGTAGACGGGGATGTGGGCACGTCCGGCCGCTGGCGAGCGGCAATAGATTTGGCACCCAGCCCCGCCAGCGCGATGACCAAAGCCAGCAAGACTTTGGGAGCTGCCCCGCCGTGGGGGCCAAGTGTTGCCGCCAGGATCTGCCGGCTCATCAACAGCATCTCCTGCAGGTCGCCAGCCAGTACACGCGTCCCCAGGACGTAGTTGACGGAGATGAACAGGGCGGGAACCACCCACAACAGGGCAAGATTCACGGCCCACACCGCGGCCCGCCGCGCAGGACGAAGGCCGCACCATGCCAGGGCACAACCAACGAGGATGGCGGGAATCCAGTGAGCCATTGACGGCACTGCGACGGGGACGTTGATGTGCCCAACGAAGCCGACAACCCACTCCACCGCCCACGAAGCGAACGGCACCGCCATGAGTCCGGCGCCCAATGCCGCCAGGCTCCGCGACCTTGAACAGAGCAGCAGGTGCGCCACGAGGGCCGCAGCGAGGGATGCGGTCACGCCCGCGAGTAGCCCGGCGAAGTAGAGGCTCGCCATTGTTCCGCCCGTCAAGCCGCCGTCGAGCACTGTGAAGGACTGGACGGCCGCCGTGAACTGAACCACAAGAACGCCGGCCGCCGCGCACCACGCCACCAGCCGCCGTCGGGCGGGAGACCAGATGCGCACCGCGAGTCCGGCTGCTGCACCGCCCACGGTGAGGAGGGCCACGATCGTGGTGAGTTCGTACTGGCTTAGCGGCAGTAACGACACCGGCATCTGGTCCGGAACGACCTCTGCGCCCCATAAATTCTGCAACGGGAGCTGTGCGCCGGATACCAGCCAAGGGCCCAGGCCGAGCAATCCTGCCACGATCCCGATCAGCCACCCCCAAGCAGCATCCCCGGCGGGAGTCCGGCGTGGTGGCCTGCTGGGAGCTGCCTGTTCCATCGCTTGATCCGGAAGGCTCATGGAGGCTCCTTGCGTATGAGCGCTCTGGAGGGGCGCGCACGAAAAAGTAAAGTAACCCGTCCAGAATAATGCACCGAATGGATTAACTCTCCTAGGTTCGATCCATGAGGTGGACGTTGACCCGCCAAAGCAAGCGGACGACGGCGGGAGGTCCCGTCATAGTCCGCTTGTGTCGCTCGTTCACCAGGCCATTCAGCAGGGCAGCGCAGCGCCGGTTCAAGTCCACCCTCCGGTCCTACCGGAACCGCGCCGGACGGCCTATGGTGGTCCCTGCCACAGCCCGAGGGAAAGGAACGACGATGTTCACCCTGCAGATTAGCTATCCGGTCCGGGAATACGAGGCTTTCAAGACAGTCTTTGACACGGATCCCGCAGGCCGCGCCGCCTCGGGTGCCCGGTCTGTCCGCTTGTTCCGGGATACCGAGGACCAGAACAGCGTGGCCGTGCTCCTTGACTTCGACACCAGGGACGCCGCGACCGGCTTTCTGGAAAAGTTGCGCAGCCAGGTGTGGGACAAACCCGAGGTGATAGGGCAGCTGATGACGGCAGCGCCGACAGCCAGGATTCTGGAAGAGGTGGCCCGCGAGGGCCAGGGCGCGGGCTGACCGCTGAAAATCCGGTGGTCCCCGCCGGATGAATTAGCCGCAACGTCATGCTGTGCCAGGACGACGGCGGGGGGTCCCGCCGTCGTCCGATTCGGGTCATCCAGCGGAGTCCTCCCGCGGGCTGGATCCCGTAACTCCTTGCGCCGCAACACCGTGCCGGTCACAGACCCCGCGTCGCGGTCACCTTGGACACTTCGACGCCGACCTCGTTCCGCGCCCCGTCCGCTCTTGGGGTCTTGAACTATATTCGGACAAGAGAAAAGGATTGTTGTGCATTGCAGGCACAAAGGAAGGCGGATTTCTGAATGGCGGAAATGCCGCCAGCCACGGTGGAAGTGAGTAACGCGGTGGTCCAGCGCCTCGTGCGGGACCAGCGGCCCGATCTCCGTGATCGTCCTCTGGTGCGGGTCGCGAATGGCTGGGACAACGCGACCTTCCGGCTCGGTGACGCCTGGCCGTCCGGCTGCCGCGCAGGGAGGAGGCCGTTTCGCTGATACTTCATGAGCAGCGCTACCTTCCCGACATAGCTCGCCGCTCCCCGGTTGCCGTTCCTGTCCCCGTCCATGCCGGCGGGCCGACGTCGGACTTTCCCTGGCCGTGGAGCATCGTGCGGTGGGTCCCCGGAGCCGCTGCGGCCGACGTCGGCCCGGCGGGCCGCGGGCCGGCGGCTAAAGGCCTGGCCGATTTCCTGCTGTCCCTTCACGTGCCCGCCGAAATCGGCGTCCCGGTGAATCCTTTCCGAGGCGTGCCGCTGACAGACCGTGACGCTGTGCTGGTGGAACGGCTCGGGGACCACGAACGCTACCCGCAGGCGGCAGCGCTGAGAGCAGTGTGGGCGCAGGCCTGTGCCGCCAAAGCCTGGGATGGTCCGGCGATGATGCTCCACGGGGACCTCCACCCTGGCAACATCCTGCTGGCGGACGACGGCTCCCTGGCCGGCGTCATCGATTTCGGCGACGTCGGGGCAGGGGACCCGGCTGTCGATCTTGCGGTGGGGTGGCTGATGTTCGACGCCGGCACTCGCCACCGCTTCATGGGCGCCCTTGGCTCCGCAGTGGAAGGGGACACCTGGATGAGGGCCCGTGGTTGGGCCCTCATCCTGTCCACTGCCATGCTGAGCAACTCCGACGATAATCCGCGGATGTTCAGCGTAGGGAAGTTCGGGATCAGGCAGATCCTGGATGACGGACTTTGCCTGCAACTCTGACGCCGGCGTTATTGTCAGTGGCTCCTGTCATGCTGTGGGTATGGAAGGCAGAGCAGCTGCGGAGACGTTGGAGGCCATGGAGGCCTCCCTTGCCAGGTTGGCTGCATTTGCCGGTCGCGGAGCCGGGAACGGGGCCTCGACTGGCGCTGACCCTCTTCGGGACGAAGCGGACGCGTGCCTGGACGGTATGACTGAGGTGGCCGGCATGGAATCTAGGCTGGCGGCGCTGAAAGTGCACTTCGCCGCCGGATATGCCCGCGCTGCCGTCGCCATGACGGCCCCAGCCGTTTCCCCGCAGGAGCGCACCGCCCAGGAAATGGCGGTGACAGCAGAGGTGGCCTGTGTCCTGACTGTGAGTGAAAGATCGGCGGCGGCGCTCCTGGCGGAATCAGCCACCCTGACCACTGGGTTGCCCCTGACGCTGTCTGCGCTGCAGGCAGGGAGCATTTCATGGCAACACGCGCGGGTGATGTGTGAAGAAACCTCCGGTCTGGACCCCGCTGCGGTGGCTGCTTTGGAGGCTCATTTCCTGGACGTCGAAGCTCCCTTTGCCGCGCGCGGCTGCCCGGCGGGGGAGCTCGTGCCGGGCAGATTCCGGGCCAAAGCGCGCAGATGGCGTGAGCTGCACCATCCCGTAAGCATCGAAACGCGCCACCGCAAGGGTGTGGAGGACCGTCGGCTGGAATATGTGCCGGACCGGGACGGCATGGCCTGGCTCTCGGCCTACGTGACTGCGGATGTGGCAGTGGCTGGATGGGCCCGTGCCACGGAAGCGGCCCGTGCCCTGCAGGGGCCGAATGAATCCCGGACCCTGACCCAGCTCCGTGCGGACGTCGCCGCTGCCTGGCTGCTGACGGGGGCGGCGGAAGGAACTCCGTCACCCAAGGCGCAGGTCCTGGTGACCGTGCCGGTGCTGTCTCTTTTGGGCGTCGTGACGGAACCGGCCACGCTGGACGGGTATGGGCCCGTTCCGCCGAGCATCGCCCGCCGGCTTGTGGGGGATGGCGCCGGATCGTTCCTGCGTGTGCTGACCGATCCGCGCAGCGGAGCGCCGCTGGAGATCGGACGGACCAGCTACCGGGTTCCGAAGGCGATGCGCCAATGGTTGCGGCTCCGGGATGGCCGGTGCCCTTTTCCGGGCTGTAATAACCATTCCCTGGATAACGAAGCGGATCATCTGTTGGCTTGGTCCGAGGGAGGCGACACCGGCGTCGCCAACCTGGGCCAGCCGTGCCGGCGGCACCACCGACTCAGACACACCACAGCATGGAGGCCCGTTGACGCCACCCGTGACCAGCCGCCCGGCTGGATCTCACCCGCGGGACGCTCCTATCCGAGCGAACAACAAGACTGGGAACCACCACACTGGCCGCAGCACCTCGGCCACGCGGGTGAAGGCCGGGAGTTGGAACCGCCCGACTGGCCCGACGTGCTTGCCGGTGTCGCCGGACCCGGAGAGACCGGACCGCCATTACCGGTGGATCCCTTTCCTGACTGGGCACTGTTCATCGCGGCGTAGGATCGCGTTCCATGTTCCTGCCCGTTGCCCTCCGCCTTCCAACACCCGCGCCATCCTCGCCTCCCGACGGCGGCTGGTCGGCCTTGCAGGAGAACTAAACGCAAGCGGACGACGGCGGAAAGTCCCGCCGTCGTCCGCTGTTCAGCAAGCTACATGCGGGCATCACTGGTTAACTGCGGGAGCAGATGGGTCACGGGCGACTGGCATGACTGGCGTTCGATCAGTTTGACGGGAATGACGTTCTTCCGCCTGAATTTCTTGGTGGGTGCTGCAATTCGGGCGAGGATACGTTCGGCAGCGACTCGGCCAACATGACGCGGGTTCTGATCGATGACTGACACCGAAGGCTGGAGGACATCCGCCATGGGGAAGTCGCCAAAGCTGATCAGCGCAATATCGGTTCGGTTCAAGGCCTGAAGGGCTGGGAAAACGCCGGTTGAGAACCGCGCGTTGGACGAAAAGATGGCGGTGGGCGCATCAGGCAGTGCCAGCAGGGTCTTGCAGACATGGGCGGCAGCATCCGCGTCGCGCGAACCGAGCGCAATCAGCTCTTGGTCGCTTTTCAAGCCGGCGTCGGCAAGGGCGGCGAGATACCCCTCCAACCGCAGCTTCGTGGTGGGGACGTCTGTTGAGTCTCCGACGATGGCGATGCGGTGGTGCCCGTGGGCGATGAGGTGCTTCGTCGCTTCAAATGCTCCGCCGAAGTCGTCCTCGACGAAGTAGTCCGCGTGAAGCTTGGTGGGGATGCGGTCAATGAACACGATGGGGAAGCTGTCCTGCCAACGCGCGAGGTAGGACTGGTCGGCGGCGATCGGGGCGATGATTAGGCCGTCGATCTGGCGGCGGACCGTCGTTTGAATGATGCTCTGCTCCAGGGCCGGGTTGTCTCCGAGGCTGGTTACGACGATGGCCATGTCGTGTTCACGCGCCGCCAGCTCGATCCCCTTCGTGACGGCCGCGAAGAAGGGATCCGCGACGTCGGGCACGGCGATGCCGATGACGGCTGACTTGCCCTCACGAAACGTCCGCGCGAGCATGTTCGGCACGTACTTGAGCTCGCGCATGGCCGACTGAACGCGCTCCCGCGTGTCTTCCGTGACGTGCGGGTCATCATTGAAGACCCGGGACACCGTCTTGGCGCTCACCCCGGCACGCGTGGCCACATCCTGCATGGTCGTCACGGTTCGGCTCCTTCGTTGTTCGCTGGGCACACCCTACCGCGGTGCTGTTCTCAAAAGCGGGGACGACATCAGCGCTGAGCATGTCATCGGTGACAATCGGCCGCCCACCCCATCCTGCCCCATGATCACAGCAACTTCAAGAAGCCCATGTCATCGATGACATGAGTTTCTGAAATTTCCTTGACATCGATGACATGAGGCCCTTAGATTTTTTGTCAGGCAGGTCACAGCGAATCCTCGAAACACAAGTTCGAGCCCCGCGGTCAGGATCTACCGGTTCGTTTCAGGCAGCGCTTCAAAGGTGTAGCAGCAGAGCTTCTTCACCGTGGCATGACCAACGGAGGAGACAGTGATGAACACCGCTGAAGACCGGGCCCCGGCACCAGCCCGGGGAGCTGAACGGCTGACTTGCACACTGGATGAGCTGGTGGCGCGGGCCAGCGTCCTTGCTGCCGCTGGAAGCCGGCGCATCCTCGGAATAGCTGGTGCGCCCGGTGCCGGAAAGTCCACCGTGGCCCAGGCCATCGCCGATTCCCTGGGTGGCCAGGCTGCCCGGGTGGGCATGGACGCCTTCCACCTGGCCAACTCGGTCCTTGCGGCCCACGGATCCCGGGACCGCAAAGGCGCTCCAGACACCTTTGATCCGTGGGGATATGCCAACCTGCTGCGCCGGCTCAAGACGAACAACGAACCGGTGGTCTATGCCCCGGTCTTCGATCGCAGCCTGGAGGAATCCATCGGCAGCGCGGTTCCGGTGGCCCGCGACGTCCCGCTGGTCATCACCGAGGGAAATTACCTCCTTCTCGACGCCGAAGGCTGGCGGGAAAGCAGGGAGCAGATGGACGAGGTCTGGTTCCTGGACATCGGCGACGGCGAACGGCAGCTCCGGCTGCGGAGGCGGCACGAAGCTTTCGGAAAATTGCCCGAAGAAGCAGAGGCATGGGCGCTGGGCAGCGACCAGCGCAATGCCGATGTTGTTGCCTCCACCCGGGAGCGGGCCGATCTGATCATCGACCTGACGCATGCCCCCGGCGAGACCCCGGCCCAGGCCTGAACGAAGAGGAAGACAGAAGTGACAGCACAACGAAGTGTCTCCGGCTGTTCGGCTGGAGCCTCCGCAATCGTCCCGTACCAGCTGACAGGTGTTACACCATGACAACAATCCCGGTTCTGGAAGCCCGCGGCCTGACCCGCAGCTTCGGCAACGTACGCGCCCTGGACGGCGTCGACTTCGACGTCAACGCCGGCGAGGTGGTTGCGCTCATCGGCGACAACGGCGCCGGAAAATCGACCCTCGTGAAGGCGCTGTCGGGAAACCTGGCCTTGGACTCCGGCAAGATCCTGTTCTCCGGCGGTGAGGTGGAACTTGGTTCCCCGAGCGAGGCCAGCCGCCTGGGCATCGAAACGGTGTACCAGGACCTGGCCCTGGCGCCCCATCTCAACGCGGCCCAAAACATGTTCCTGGGCCGCGAAATCGCCAAGCCTGGCTTTCAGGGCCGCCTCGGGTTCATGGACAACAAGACGATGCGCGCCAAGTCACGGGAAGCCTTCGACGAACTTGGGGCCACGGTCCGGAGCCTTTCCGACCCTGTCGGCAGCATGTCGGGCGGCCAGAAGCAGGCTATCGCCATTGCCCGGGCCGTTGCCTGGGCCAAGGGCGTCATCTTCCTGGACGAGCCGACGGCCGCCCTGGGCGTGGTGCAGACCAGGAACGTGCTCGAGACGATCCGCCGGGTCCGTGACAAGGGCGTCGGCGTCGTGTTCATCAGCCACTCGATGCCCCACGTCATCGACGTCGCCGACCGCGTCCAGGTCCTCCGGCTCGGACGCCGCGTGGCCACCTACGAGGCAAAGAAAACATCTGTGGAAGAACTAGTCGGCGCAATGACCGGCGCACTTGATGGAGCACACTCATGACCACCACCGAAGCCGTACCCCGCACCGCCGGGACCGCACCCGAAATCTCACGCGCACACACGTTCAAGCAGATACTCCAGGTTCAGTCGTTCCAGATCCTGCTGGTGCTGCTGGTCATCTTCCTGGCCTTCTCCGCCCTGGCACCGGAAGTGTTCCCGACGTGGGGCAATGTCCGCCAGATCATCCAGAACGTCTCCATCCTCGGGGTCCTGGGCATCGGCATGACCTTTGTCATCGTCACCTCGGGCATCGACCTGTCCGTCGGATCCAACCTTGTCTTCTCCGGGGTTGTGGCAGCCAAGGTCATGCAGGCCATGGGCGATTCCGGGTGGGGGACGGCCATCGTGGGGATCCTCGTCGCCGTCGGATGTGGGGTCGGCTGGGGGCTGCTCAACGGGGTCCTCATTGCGAAGGCCAAGGTGCCGCCGTTGATCGTCACCCTCGGAACACTCGGCGGCGCCCTGGGACTGGCGCAGGTCATCACCGGCGGCGTGGACATCCGGGAAGTCCCGGCAGTGCTCCAGGACACCATCGGCTACGGCAACGTCCCGGGAACCACCCTGCCGACGATCTCCCTCATCGCCATGGTCCTCATCCTGATCTTTGGCACCGTGCTCCACCGGACACGCTTCGGTCTCTACACCTTCGCCGTCGGCTCCAACGAGGAATCCGCCCGGCGGGTCGGCGTGAAAGTGGATCGCCAGCTGATCTCCATCTACGTCCTCTCCGGCGGCCTCGCCGGCGTGGCGGGCATCCTGTCACTGTCCCAGTACGGCACCACCGCCATCGCGGGCCAGTCGGCGACGAACCTCAACGTCATCGCCGCCGTCGTGATCGGCGGAACCTCACTCTTCGGCGGCGTCGGCACCATCTTTGGAACCGTCGTCGGACTCTTCATCCCCGCAGTGCTGCAGAACGGCTTCGTCATTGTCGGCATCCAGCCGTTCTGGCAGCAGGTAGCAGTCGGTGCCGTCCTGGTCCTGGCCGTCTACGTCGACCAACGACGCCGGGCTGCGGCCGCCCGGGGGCATGCCGCCCAGGCCGACGGCAAGAAGAAGCTCTTTGGCCTACGATCCCGCTGATTTTCCCCGACTTAACCCTTTCAAAAAACCAGGAGCTCGACAATGAAGTTAACCCCTAAACTGACCCTGCTCGCTGCAGGTGTCCTCGCCGCAACGTCCCTCACCGCGTGTGCCGGCGGAAGCGCCTCGGCAGGGAGTGCGGCCGGAAAGCAGCCCAAGCTCACGTTCATCCAGGGTGTCGCCGGGGACGAGTTCTACGTCAGCATGCAGTGCGGCATCGACGCTGCTGCCAAGGCGGCCGGCGCAACGGTTAACACGCAGGGGCCGGCTAAGTTTGACCCGACGCTGCAAAAGCCGATCGTCGATTCCGTCGTGGCATCCCAGCCGGACGCAATCCTTATCGCACCCACCGATGTGGCCGCGATGCAGGCGCCGTTGAAGGCGGCTGCGGCAGCCGGCATCAAGGTGGTCCTCGTTGACACCACGGTCCAGGACCCCTCGTTCGCCGCGTCGGCGATCGCCTCGGACAACAAAGGTGGCGGCCTGGAGGCCTTCAAGGCAATCAAGAACCTCAGCCCCAGCGGGGGCAAAGTCCTGGTCATTTCCACCGACCCCGGCGTCTCGACAGCCGATGCCCGTGTCGCGGGATTCGAAGAGGGCGCCAAAGCTGACTCGTCCTTCGAATACCTCGGCGTGCAGTACAGCCACAATGACCCGGCTGAAGCGGCCAAGCTCGTCTCTGCGGCCTTGGCCAAGGACCCGGACATTGTGGGTGTGTTCGCAGCCAACACCTTCGCGGCAGAAGGCACGGCAACAGGCATCCGCCAGGCTGGCAAACAGAACCAGGTCAAGATCGTCGGCTTTGATGCCGGGCCCGCGCAGGTCAAGCAGCTCAAGGACGGCGTCGTCCAGGCCCTGATCGCCCAGGAACCTGCGTCCATCGGCACACAGAGTGTGGACCAGGCCATCAAGGCCATCAAGGGAGAGTCCACGCAGAAGGAGATCCAGACCGGGTTCAAGCAGATTACCGCGGACAACATCAGCGGTGACGGCGCCCAGTACGTCTACAAATCCTCCTGCTAACCGGCTTTGCGGTGCCGTTGCCCGCACCTCACCAGCGGGCAACGGCACCGCCTCCACCTCTCCCGACCGAAGAGAAGAATGACATGACCTCCCTGAATGAAGCGGCCCTCCCGGAATTGGAGGGCCGGCTCCCCCTCCCGTCTTATGACCGGCGCACCGTACGGACAGGCATTGTTCACTTCGGCGTCGGCGGGTTCCACCGCTCGCACGAAGCCATGTTCATCGACCGGCTTCTCAACCTCGGGGGCTCGCAGGACTGGGGAATCTGCGGCGTCGGCGTCCTGCCTTCGGACGCCAGCATGCACGGTGCCCTCACCAGCCAGGACGGCCTGTACACCTTGGTGTTGAAGGGCTCCGGTGGCACCGAAGACGCCAGAATCATCGGTTCCATCACCGAATATCTCTTTGCGCCCGACGATCCCGCCGCGGTCATCCGCAAACTCGCCGATCCGGCCACCCGTATAGTCTCCCTGTCCATTACCGAGGGCGGCTACAGCATCAACGACACCACGGGGGAATTCGATCCCCGTACGCCGGACATCCTCCGTGACCTGGAGCCGAACACCGTTCCCGGCTCCGCGTTCGGCCTGATCACCGCAGCGCTGGCGCAGCGGTGTCAGCAGGGCACGGCCCCGTTCACCGTCATGTCGTGCGACAACATTCAGGGGAACGGCGACGTCGCCCGCAAGGCGCTCGTGTCCTTCGCCCGACTCAAGGATCCCGGGTTGGCAGGCTGGATCAGCGAAACGGTGGCTTTTCCGAACTCCATGGTGGACCGCATCACCCCCGTCACCACCGACGCCGACCGGGCTGCGGTGACCGCGGCCTACGGCTTCTCGGATGCGTGGCCGGTTGTTGCCGAGCCCTTTGAACAATGGGTGCTCGAGGACAAGTTTCCCACCGGCCGACCGCCCCTGGAAGACGCCGGTGTGCAGATGGTGGACGACGTGGAGCCGTATGAGCTGATGAAACTCCGGCTTCTGAACGCGAGCCACCAGGTCATGAGCTACCTCGGCTACCTCGCTGGTTACCGGTATGTCCATGAGGTCTGTACGGATCCGCTGTTCGCCGATTTCGTCGCCGGCTACATGGAGCTGGAGGCGGCACCAACGCTGCGGCCCGTGCCCGGCATTGATTTGGACGCCTACCGGAAAGAACTCATCCACCGCTTCTCCAACCCCGCCGTCAGGGACACCCTGGCCCGCCAAATGGTCGACGCCTCCGAACGGATCCCCAAATTCGTGCTCCCTGTCGTCCGTGAACAGCTCCGTCTCGGAGGCCCCGTAGACCGGGCGGTCCTGGTGATCGCGGCCTGGGCGCGCTTTCTCGAAGGCACTGAAGAACACCTCGAACCCATCGACCGGCGCCTTGGCGATCTGCGCGCCGCCCTCCGGGCGGACCACGCGGAACCTGGCGCCTTCCTCAACCTGACCGACGTGTTCGGCGACCTGGGCCGGAACGCCCGCTTCGCGGCCGCGTACCGGCAGGCCCGGGAAGCCCTGCAACGGTCCGGGGCGCGCGCTGCCGTCCAGGACCTCAAAGAACCTTCGATACCCACCAGGAGCACCTCATGACCGATTCCCCCACGAGCAGCACCGCCGTCGAAAACCCAGCAGCAGCAGCCGGCTTCAGCTGCCGCACGATCCTTGTCACCGGCGCGAGCGGCGGCATCGGAGCCGCCACAGTCAGGCAGCTTGCTGCCGCCGGGGCAAAGGTGATCGCCAGCGCGCGCACGCTCGAGTCGCTGGCGGCGCTCTGCGACGAGACCGGCGCGCAGCCCTTGGCCTTCGACCTGACCTCCGAGGACAGCATCCGGGACGCCCTCGAAGGCCTTACCCTCTGGGGGGTGGTGAACTGCGGCGGCTTCGGCGGCGAAATCGCGACCCCGCAGGACACCGACATCGACGTCTTCGACAAAGTCATCAGCATCAACGCCCGGGGCGCCCTCCTGGTCATCAAATACGCGGTGCCCGCCATGATCCGCCAGGGCAACGGCGGCGCCATCGTCAACGTCTCCAGCCAAGCCAGCATGGTGGCGCTGCACGGCCACATCTCGTACGGATCCTCCAAAGCGGCCCTGGACAACATCACCCGGGTATCCGCCCTGGAACTTGGCAGGCACAACATCCGCGTCAACAGCGTCAACCCCACGGTGGTCATGACGGACATGTCCAACTTCTACTGGGGACGGCCGGAAATCGGCGGGCCCTTCCTGGAGCAGATGCCGCTCGGACGGTGGGCCACGGTCGACGACGTCGCCGGCCCCATCGTCTTCCTGCTCAGCGACGCCGCCGCGATGATCACCGGCGCGTCCCTCCCGATCGACGGCGGCTACACCAGCCGCTGACCGTCTTCCCGGCGCAGGGGCGCCGCGAACTGACCTCAACTTTGAAATGGATGACATGAACATGACTGAAGAACGCGCATCCGAGGCGATCATCGTCTGCGGAGTTCCGGCGAGTGGCAAAACAACGTTTGCCCAGGACCTGGCCCGCCAGCTCCACTGGACGATGCTTGACCTGGACACCGTCACCAACCCGTTGTTCGAACACATGGGCGGCGAGTTCCTGGTCGACGTCCCCACCGCGCAACCCGCGGCGCGGGCGAGCGTGAACGATATCCGCTACACCTGCCTCTTCGACACCACCCGCGAGAACCTCGCACTCGGCAATAGCGTGGTTGTAGTTGCCCCGTTCACCTCCGAACGCACGTTCCCGGCCGCATGGGAACGGCTTGTTGAGCGGCTCGCCATTCCCGACTCGCGGGTGCATCTCGCCTGGATGGACACCCCGACGGGCGAGGTGGTGAGGCGCATGCAGCTCCGCGGGGCCGCTCGCGACCTCGACAAAATCAAGGAACCGGAGCGTTTCCTGTCGCCCGACGTCACCCGGCCACCCGGCGTCGCGCATATCCGCATTGATGGCCTGCTGGCGCCGCATGAACAGATCGATCACTTCCTGGCGGACTTCGCAACGCGGGAGGCCCTGCGCTGAGCCGCCGCTAAGCGGTTTCCACGCCAATCTTCCGCCGAGAGGCCAAACCTCCCAGGACGGCACCGCTTACGGGGCGCGATTCGTCGTGCCCGATCCAGACCCCACAAGACCAAAACCACCCAATTAGGAGAACCCAGTGAATACACTCACGACGCTCGAACGCCGCGGCATGGCAGCGATCTCGACCCCCGGCGGCAAGATGCTCATCGTCGCCGCCGACCAGCGCAACGGCATGAAAGCCGTGATGAACGACGCACCCGACGGGCCGAACTCCATCACCGCCCAGCAGCTCTCCGACGCAAAGGCGGACCTGGTCCGCTACCTGGGAAACGCCGCGCCGGCGATCCTGCTCGATCCCGAAGTTGCCCTGCCCCGCGTCGCGGATGAGGGCGTCCTCTCCCGCGACACCGCCCTGGTGGTGGGCCTGGACGCTTCCGGTTTCGAGACGGTCGATGGCCTGCGCTACACCAAGTTCGTCCCGGGGATGTCGCCCCGCAGGGTTCGCGAACTCGGCGGTGACGTGGCGAAGATGCTCTGGTACATGCGCCCAGACCTTCAGGACGCCGGCTCGCGCGTCGCGGACGAGATCCGTGAACTCGTCAAGGCATGCACCGACGAGGGCCTCCTCCTCATCGTCGAGATCCTGGTCTACCGCCTCGAAGGCGAAAGCGAGGAGGCTTACGCCGCAGCGTTCCCCGGCCTGGTTGCGGAGTCTGCACGGCTCTCGGTCGAGTGCGGCGCTAAGGTGCTCAAGCTGCAGTACCCGGGGTCGGCCGAGGCAAGCGCCGCTGTCACCGAGGCGTCCGCTGGCGTGCCGTGGGCTGTCCTGTCCGCTGGAGTTGACCACGAGACATTCATCAAGCAGGTCGAGACAGCCGTGGCCAATGGCGCCGGCGGAGCAATGGCGGGCCGCTCGCTGTGGAAGGACAGCATGGCTGTCTCGGCCGAAACCCGCGAGCACCTGCTGACGACACGGGCTCTCCCGCGTCTGCAAGAGCTCGAAGCCGTCGTCGACGGCACGCTTGTGGCTTCCAACGGCGGCTGGTCAGCGCCCTAGGGGAGCGGAATCAAAAGCAAGCGGACGACGGCGGGAAGTCCCGCCGTCGTCCGCTGCGCCAGGGTTCAGCAAGATGTCCGTTCTGCCTGCTTGCGATCCCGGGTCGGCGGCTCAAGGGAGCGCGTACACGCGGCGTCAATGTGATCCTTTGGTCTTGGTCCCTGGCCAGGGTTGCTGCTTCCGCCGGCCGAAAACGACTGGCACGGACCCGAGGAGAGGTCGAGCGGCTGATTCACGCGTTTTGAGGTGCTCAGAGCAGCGAGATTCAGGTTGTGCCAAAGGGATTGTCGATGGCCAACTTCCATCCCCCGCTTCCCTTGCGCAGAACGTCGGCAGTACTGCCACGGAGGTCCACATCGCTGCCGTCAGCCGCGGTGCCCTTGATGGCCCAGTCGGCGATGACCAGGGCGAGTTCGTCCACAACGTAGACATGACGGGTGGTGACACTGATGGGCAGCCCTGCTTTAAGGAATCCCATCAGTGCGTTGAGGCTGTCTTCACCCGTGGTTGGTGTGCCCGGCTGAGGGACGAAGACAGCGTCGGGCTCGAAGAATTCCAGCATTCCGTCAACGTCCCGGGCATTGAAGCGCTCGGCCCATGCCATGTGCAAAGCGTGCGGATCAGATATTTCCACGGTGCCCTCCCAGGTCTGTCAGTCTGTGGAGGGCAATTTACCAGCCGTCCGTTTGCAGAGGCCAGAGGCAAACTGCGGCACCGCGAGGCGACGCCAATGTTGCCAGGGACCGAACAGGGCACAAGCACCCGCTATCAGCCAGTTTGGGTCATGACTCACCGCCTCCGGTAGTGACAGACTCCGGAGGCTAACGCCCGTCCGTCAGCCTAAGCCTGATCAACGAGCGCGACAGGTTCGGATACCAGGCCACCGGAGTGCCACTTGATGGCCTGGGCGACACCGTCAGCGATGCGGTGGAGGGATGCAGCGATGCTGGAGGGAAGATCCGACAGTGCACTCCTCTGTCGCTTGACGATGGTGTAGATCTCGGACCAGGTTGTCCATGCGACGCAGAATGGAATTGAGGCGAGCAAGACCTCGTACTCGTCGGCAGTCATTCCGGCGCGGTCACACAGGGGTTCAAGGCCCACGGCAACACCGGCGTCGACTTCGTGGCGGCCTTTGCCGGCGATTCTGATGGGTGGGGGAGTGGTAAGGATCAGCAGGAGCAAGGGATCGCGGTCGCCGCTGTGCTCCTGGAGACACAGTAGCTCCCGAGGAAGCTGCTCGATATTAAACGCGGCGCCCTTCTTGAAGCCTTTCGCCTCAACTAAAAGTTGGACCGAGGAGCCCGTCACCCAGACGTCCGGCTGGACATCCACATCAAGGGCAGACAGCAAGAGACTGCCCGGCAGTACATCCAGGTCAGCGTCTTCGACCTCGTTGGCTGCCGCAAATCGGGTTCGGTCTGCGCCGTGTGCACACCGTAGTACTTCCCCCAGGAACAGGTCCCTCGGGAGGTTGGACAGGCCCTGGAAAACTTCCGCAGTCAAGGCGTTTTCCATGCCTCGACCGCCGTCTCGATACAGTTTCACCTTGCTGCCCTCCCACGACACCTCGTGTAGTAGCCGGCCGATAACTGAGGGCCTGTGATCTGGTTCCATTCCCCACACGATAATGCGTCAGCTTGGAACGATCTGCTGCCGCCGAAATTTCCCGCCGATCCATGGCGGCTCGCCTCGCCGGGCATCGGCCCCAATATCCATCGACTTCGCATCGGATGCGATTCGCCGACCCCAAGCCAACATATCGTCAAATATCGGCGTCAAAGAGGAACCACTGGAATACCAGCAAGGGTGTGATTGTTTCCCCTGCCCAGGTTTAGTTGTGCCGCCCAAGAACGCCAATCGCCGGGCTAGGCCAGCCTTGCCACATTCCGCCGGACCGGCCTGCGTGCGGTGCCGTCCGAAAAAAGGTCGGGAGAGGACGCCTGGATCCGCTTGACGTCGTCGAAGACGCCGCGAAGATGGAGCCGCAGGGAGCTGTCCGCCTCCGCGAGGTTCCGGGCCTCCAACGCATCAACTACTGCGGTGTGCTGCTCGATCAGGGTGGACACCGGCCGGGTCTCCAGCAGGCTCATCCGGCGGGCCCGGTCCAGGTGGGCCTTGGCGGAGTTGACCGCAGCCCAGGCGGACTCGTGGCCGGCCAGCCGCAGAAGTTCACGGTGGAAGTCTTCATCCAGCCGGAAGAATTCCTCCACATCACCGCCGGCCTCGGCGTCCGCCTGAGCCCGCAGAATGTCCCGCAGGCCCGCAATGCCTGCGCTGTCCACGGCAAGGTCCTGCAGCGAGGCGCATTCAATGGCTTCTCGGACGAACTGGGCCTCCGAGACGCGCCCCAGATCCACCAGGGACACGAACGAACCTATCTGCGGGAAGACCTGGACCAGCCCTTCCTCGCGGAGCAGGATGAGGCTTTCGCGGACCGGAGTCCGGCTGACGCCGAGTTCCTGCGCCAGCTCGTTCTCGGAGAGCGGCTCGCCAGGGGGCAGCTGCAGCGAGATGATGCGGCGGCGAAGCGTTTCGAGCGTCTGGTCCCGCACTGAAAGCCGGGGGGCTGCGCCTCTTTTGTCCGTTGGCATGTCTCATTCTAGCTGTTGACACACTAGAATGGTAGTGCTTGTATGGTAGTAGAAATTGAAGTGGTGCCGGTCACTTGCCTCCTGTGAATGGCCACGGAGCCTGCACCACTGTTCAGCACAGCGAACCAGTTGCCAGCCGCCGCCAGCGTCCCGCTGTTACCCCCAATGCTCTACCCGTCCCGTTCGAAAGCATCGCCTGCAAAGGAGCAACTGATGACCGAAAGCATTGCGCCGCCCACCACCCGGGTGGAGTCCCGGAATACCCGCGACCTCGCCAAGGTAGCCGTTTCCGGCTGGCTGGGCACCGCCATGGAATTCATGGACTTCCAGCTGTACTCGCTGGCCGCGGCCATTGTCTTCAACAAGATCTTCTTCCCGGACGTCAGCCCGGTGATCGGTCTTATCGCCGCCATGGCCACGTACGGCGTGGGCTATGTGGCCCGTCTGTTCGGTGCAATTTACTTCGGCCGCATGGGTGACCGGATCGGCCGTAAAAAGGTCCTGTACATCACCATCGCCCTGATGGGTGCCTCCACTACCCTCATCGGCGTTCTTCCCACCTACGCCATGGTGGGCATCTGGGCCCCCATCCTGCTGGTTGCACTCCGCCTCGTCCAGGGCTTCGGCGCCGGCGCGGAAATCGCGGGTGCCACCGTGATGCTTGCCGAATTTGCCTCGGCGCGCCGCCGCGGCCTGATCTCCTCCCTGGTCTGCCTGGGCACCAACTCCGGAACCCTCGCCGCGTCGGCGTTGTGGGTCATCCTGGTGAGCTCCCTGTCCCAGGACCAGCTGCTGAGCTGGGGCTGGCGCATTCCGTTCCTGGCCAGCTTCGTGATCATGCTGTTCGCCCTCTGGATCCGGCGCTCCCTCAAGGAAAGCCCTGTTTTCGAGCAGCGCGCCGACGTGGTTGATGGCGTGGCCCTGTCCAAGGACGAGGTCGCCAAGCGCTCGGCGGAGGTGGCTCCCGCACTGGCCGGAACCAGCACCATCGAAGCCGCCCTGCACCAGCGCAAAGGCAAGTCCTTCCTGATCGCCCTGGGCCTGCGCTTCGGCCAGGCCGGCAACTCCGGCCTGGTGCAGACCTTCCTGGTCGGCTACCTCGCCACCGTCCTGCTCACCGATAAGGGCGTGGGCACCAACGCGATCTTGTACGGCTCGCTCCTTGGCTTCATCACCATCCCGGTCGTTGGCTTCCTCGGTGACCGCTTCGGCCGCCGGCCGCTGTACCTGACGCTCAGCGCCCTAACGGCTGTATACGCCATCCCGATGATGCTGATGATCACCAGCGGCAACCCGGCAGTGATCACCATCGCCATGGTCATCGGCCTGAACCTCGGCGTCCTGAGCCTGTTCGCCATGGAAAGCGTCACCATGGCCGAATTCTTCGGAGCCCGCACCCGCTTCACGCAGCTGGCCCTCGCCAAGGAAATCGGCGGCATCCTCGCCACCGCCATCGGCCCGCTGCTCGCCGCTACGCTCACCGCCGTCACCGGGCACTGGTGGCCGCTCGCCGCGATGCTCATCGGCTACTCCCTGATCACCCTGGTCTCCGCCGCCATCGGCCCCGAGGTCCGCGGCCGCGACCTGGTCCGCCTGGAGGACGCAGTATGAAAGCCGTCGTTGTCCACGGAGCCAACGATCTGCGCATCGATGAGCGGCCCGAGCCCGTTGCCGGGCCTGGCGAAGTGGTGCTCGACGTCGAATGGGGCGGCATCTGCGGATCCGACCTTTCGTACTGGCGCCACGGAGCCTCCGGGACGGCGGCGCTGAAGTCGCCGCTCGTCCTCGGCCACGAGGTGGCCGGCCGGATCGCCCAGCTGGGCGCCGGCGTCGAAAACCTCGACGTCGGCCAGCCCGTCACGGTGCACCCCGCGGAACTGGTGGGGGACGGCATCATGCCGGAACGCCTCCGCGGCAGGACGAACCTCTACCCCCGGATCCGCTACTTCGGTTCGGCGGCCTTCGACCCGCACACCGACGGCGGGTTCAGCGAACGGAAGCTTGCCAAGGCATCCCAGATCCGTCCGCTGCCCGACGGCGTGGACACCCTCCGCGGGGCACTCGCGGAACCCCTCGCCGTCGCCCTCCACGCCGTGGGCCGGGCCGGCTCGCTCGCCGGGCGCGACCTTCTGGTCAACGGAGCCGGGCCGATCGGCTCGCTCGTGGTCGCTGCAGCGAAGTATGCCGGCGCCAGGACCGTCATCGCCACGGACATCAACGATGCCTCGCTGCGGATTGCCAAGGCCATGGGTGCCGACGAGGTCCTGAACGTCGGAAACGGAGGCGCGCTGCCGGAGGACATGGAACTGGTGTTTGAGGCCACCGGGATCCCGGCCGTGCTGGGCGGCGTCCTGAAAGCCACCGCCCGCGGCGGCACCATTGTCCAGGTGGGCAACCTGCCGGGCGCCCCGGCCCCGGCCGCGTTGGGCGACCTGGTAACCCGGGAGATCACCTGGATCGGCTCGTACCGCTTCGTGGACGAGATCATCGACGCCCTCCGGGCGATGGCCGAAGGGCTCGATGTCTCCCCGGTCATCACCCATAAGTTCGGCATCGACGACGCCGAAGAGGCCATGCGCGTCTCGGCGGACCCGGCCTCCGGAAGCAGCAAGGTCATGCTCCGCCTCGCCCCCAACTGACCAGCCCCCGCTGAACACTCCCCCCAGCCAGCCCCCCAACCCCACTTGAAGGACCACCAGTGAAGATCACCGACGCACGGGTAGTGGTTTCGTCGCCAGGACGGAACTACGTCACGCTCGTTATTGAAACCGAGGACGGCATCACCGGCATCGGCGACGCCACCCTTAACGGGCGCGAGCTGGCGGTAGCCTCCTACTTGGCCGACCACCTTTGCCCCCTGCTGATCGGCCGCGATGCCCGCCGCATCGAAGACGCCTGGCAGTACTTCTACAAGGGTGCCTACTGGCGCCGCGGACCGGTGACCATGACGGCGATCGCGGCCATCGACGTCGCGCTCTGGGACATCAAGGGCAAGGCCGCCGGCATGCCCGTCTATGAACTCCTGGGCGGGGCGGCCCGCGAGGGCGTCATGGTCTACGGCCACGCCAGCGGTTCCACCCTGGAGGACCTGAGCGCGGATTTCCAGCACCACCTGGACCTCGGCTACAAGGCGATCCGCGCGCAGGCCGCCGTTCCGGGGCTGGACAAGACCTACGGCATCGCTCCCGTCGACGGGAAGCTCTACGAACCGGCCAGCGGCAACGTCCCGCAGGAAGACACGTGGGAAACCACCGCCTACCTGGATTTCGCGCCGAAGATGATGGCGCACGTGCGGGAGCAGTTCGGCTACGGCGTCCATGTCCTGCATGACGTGCACCACCGGCTGACGCCGATTGAGGCAGGTCGCTTGGGTGCGTCGCTGGAGCAGTACCGGCCGTTCTGGATTGAGGATCCGACGCCGGCCGAGGACCAGTCCGCGTTCCGGCTGATCCGCCAGCACACCACCACCCCTATTGCGGTGGGCGAGGTGTTCAACTCGATTTGGGACTGCCAGCAGCTCATCACCGAGCGGTTGATCGACTACATCCGCACCTCCGTCTCGCACGCCGGCGGCATCACGCACCTGCGCCGGATCTTCTCCCTCGCGGACCTCTACGGCGTGCGCTCCGGCTCCCACGGCGCGGGCGACCTCTCACCGGCTTCCTTCGCCGCCGCGCTGCACGTGGACATGAGCATCCCCAACTTCGGCATCCAGGAATACATGGGACACCGGGATCCGGCGGGTGAAGTGTTCAAGACCTCGTACACCTTCAACGATGGCTACATGCACCCGGGCGACGCTCCCGGCATCGGCGTTGAGTTCAACGAAGAAGCTGCCGCCCAGTACCCGTTCGACCCGAAGTACCTGCCGGTCAACCGGCGGCTCGACGGATCGGTGCACGACTGGTGAACGCCGTGACGCAAGAGCATGCGACGCAAGAGAAGAAGCCCTTCGACGTCGTCGTGATGGGGGAGATCCTCGTCGAAGTCGCCACCGACCTGCCTTTCGGCCACGGGGTTCCGGCGCAGTTGGGCATCTCCGGCGACGCGCTCAACGTAGCGGCGGCGGCGGCGGCCGCCGGCGCCAGGGTGGGGCTGCTGTCCGTCCTGACCGACGACGACCTGGGCCAGGCAATCGCCGCCAGGATCGCCGAACTCGGCATCTCCACCGACCTCCTGAAGTTCCGTTCCGGACAGCAGGGCGTCTACCTGGTGCACTGCGACCCGGCCGGGCAGCGGGAGTTCTCCTACGCCCGCAGCGGCAGCGTGGGATCGACACTCGGCCCGGACGACGTCGAGCCGGCCGTTTTCGAGGCGGCCGGAGCTGTGATCGCCGGCGGCATCGCCTGCGCCATTTCGACGACGTCCCGCGCCGCCGTTGTGAAAGCCGCTTCGCTCTCGCAGCGCTTCGTGTTCGACCCCAACTTCCGGCCACGGCTCACCACATCGGAAGAAGCGACGGCGGTGCTCGCCGAGCTGGCGCCCCAGGCCTTCCTGGTGACGCCGTCGTTTCCCGGCGAAACCAGCGTGCTCCTGGGCAGTTCCTCACCGCAGGAAGCGGCAGCCAAGCTGCGGGCCCAGGGCACGGAGAACGTGGCCGTCACCTGCGGGGCGGAGGGAATCCAGCTCGAATGGAACCAGGACTCGTTGTGGGTTCCGGCAATCTCCGCCCCCTCCGTGGTGGACCAGACCGGCGCCGGCGACGCCTTTGTCGGCACCTTGACGGCCCGTCTCGTTTTGGGCGACAGCCTTCCGACGGCGGCCCGCTACGGCGCTGCGGCATCCTCACTGGTGGTGGGCGGCAAGGGCGGAACCGGCTTCATCCCCACCTTCGACCAGACCCGCGCCCACGCCGCGACCGCCGGCAACTCCGTGGAAGGAGCCGTGTCATCGCACGCCTGACCCCTTCCACGCTGGCCGTCAGCGGCCACCAGGCCCTAATGCAGCGGGATAAGCTGCAGCCCGGAATCGTCCACCTGGGCCTGGGCGCTTTCGCCCGCGCCCACACCGCGGTGTTCACCGAAGAAGCCATGCTGGCCTCCGGCGACTTCGACTGGGGAATTGTTGGGGTCACGCAGCGTTCGGACACCGTGGCCCGGCAGCTCTCGCCCCAGGACGGGCTGTTCACCGTGGCAGAGCGGGGCGACGGCGCTGCCCCGCTGCGCGTCGTCGCGAGCATCGTCGAGGCCCTCTCCGGTCGGGACAACCCGCAGGAAGTCGTGGACCGCATCGCTGCAGAATCAACACGGATAGTCACGCTCACCATCACCGAAAAGGGGTACCGGTTCGACCCGAGCACCGGCAGCCTCAACCTGGACGACGATGAGGTGCAGGCCGACCTCGCCGGCAGGGCCCCCCACACCGCCGTCGGGCAGATCACCCGTGGCCTGCAGCAGCGCGCACGCACCGGGGCCGGGCCTATCACCGTCGTGTCCTGCGACAACCTGCCGGGCAACGGCGAACTGACCCGGACGCTGGTCCGCGCGTTCGCGGCCGCCCTGCCCGCTGCCGAAGGCGAACCGCTGTTGGCCTGGCTGGGGGAGAACGTTACGTTCCCCAGCACCATGGTGGACCGAATGGTGCCCGCCACGACGCCGGCCGACCTGGACGACGTCGAGCGTGAACTGGGCCTTCGTGACGAAGCGGCCGTGGTGGCCGAGCCGTTCAAGCAATGGGTCATCGAGGACAACTTCGCCGCCGGCCGCCCCCGCTTTGAGGACGCCGGAGCCCTGTTCAGCGCCGACGTCGCCGCCTGGGAGGCCGCAAAGCTGCGCCTGCTGAACGCCAGCCACTCCATGCTGGCCTACCTCGGCCTCGCCGCGGGCAAGGAGACCATCAGCGAGGCCGTGGGCCACGCCGCCTTCCTCACGGCCTGCCGGCGCATGATGGTTGAGGAAGCGCTGCCCACCATCACCCTGCCGCCCGAACTGGACGGCGAACAGTACTGCTCCCAGGTGCTCAGCCGTTTCGCAAACGCTGCCCTGGGCCACACCACCGCCAAAGTGGGAAGCGACGGCTCGCAAAAGCTCGGGCTGCGCCTGCTTCCCACCATCCGCGGCACGCTCGCCGCAGGGCGGCAGCCCCGGTGGGCCGCCTTGGCTGTTGCCGCCTGGATGCACCATGTAGCCACCACCCCGGTGGCAGACCTGAATGATCCGCTGGCAACGGAGCTTCAGGCCACGCTGCCCGCCACCCGCACGGCGGCCACCGTTGTCCCCGCCCTGCTGGGCTTCCGACCCATCTTTGGACACGACCTGACGCAGCACGAGGCGTTCACCGAACTGCTGCTGCACTGGTACCGCATCCTGGAAACCGACGGGCCAGATGGCCTGGGAAACGAGATCAACCATGGCTGACGCATCAAAAGTCCTGAGTATTTCACCGGTCATCCCGGTGGTCACCATCGAAGACCCCCAAGACGCGGTTCCGCTCGCCCGCGCCCTGGCCGACGGCGGCGTAAAAATCATCGAGCTCACGCTCCGGACCGACTCCGCGCTGACGTCCTTGAAGCTCATCGCGGAGGAGGTACCGGACATCCTGGTAGGAGCGGGCACCATCCTCACACCCGGCCAGGCGGACGCCGCTGTATCGGCAGGCGCACAGTTCCTGGTCAGCCCCGGGGTCACCCCCTCCCTGCTCACCCACATGCTCACGTTCGACGTCCCGGTGCTGCCCGGCGTGGCCACCGTGGGCGAGGTCATGACAGTCCTGGAAAACGGCCTGGACACCATGAAGTTCTTCCCCGCAGGCCCCGCCGGCGGGCCCAACTACCTCGCAGCCATCGGCGCCCCCATCCCCCACGTCCGGTTCTGCCCCACCGGCGGGATCAGCCTCTCTACCGCACCGGACTACTTGAAGCTCCCCAACGTGTCCTGCGTCGGCGGCAGCTGGCTGACCCCCGCCGCAGCCGTTGCGGCCAAGGACTGGAGCAGGATCACCAGCCTGGCCCGCGAGGCCGCGACGCTCAGTAACTAGCAGGCGCGAATCTGGCTCTCAAATATCCTGCCTCCGGCGAACCCCCCAAGCGTGCCCTTGGCGACGTAGCATCAAGGTATGGGGGCAGCCAGGAGTGTGCCGAAATGTTTGAGCGATTTACGGACCGTGCCCGTCGCGTAGTTGTGCTTGCCCAAGAAGAGGCACGCATACTGAACCACGGTTACATTGGTACCGAACACATCCTTTTGGGTCTGATCCATGAGGGTGAAGGTGTTGCCGCCAAAGCCCTTGAGTCCCTTGGCATTTCGCTCGACGGCGTGCGCGAGCAGGTGGAGAAGATCGTCGGCCCGGGCCAGCAGTCCCCGTCCGGACACATCCCCTTCACCCCGCGCGCCAAAAAGGTCCTGGAGCTGTCGCTGCGCGAGGCCCTGCAACTGGGCCACAACTACATCGGTACCGAGCACCTCCTGCTCGGCCTTATCCGTGAGGGCGAGGGCGTGGCTGCCCAGGTGCTGGTCAAGCTCGGCGCGGATCCGAGCATGGTCCGCCAGCAGGTCATCCAGCTCATCTCGGGCTACCAGGGCAAGGAAACCACGGGCGCCGGCCAGGATCACGTTGAAGCGATTCCCTCTGGTTCCGTGGTTTTGGACCAGTTCGGCCGCAACCTGACCCAGGCCGCGCGCGAGAACAAACTGGACCCCGTGATCGGGCGCGAAACCGAAATGGAACGCGTCATGCAGGTCCTGTCCCGCCGGACCAAGAACAACCCGGTGCTGATCGGTGAGCCGGGCGTCGGCAAGACCGCCGTCGTCGAGGGCCTTGCCCAGGCGATCGTCCGTGGGGATGTCCCGGAGACGCTCAAGGACAAGCAGCTGTACACCCTGGACCTGGGCTCCGTGGTGGCCGGTTCCCGGTACCGCGGTGACTTTGAAGAGCGGCTGAAGAAGGTCCTCAAGGAGATCCGCACCCGCGGCGACATCATCCTGTTCATCGATGAGATCCAGACCCTGGTGGGTGCAGGTGCGGCCGAAGGCGCCATCGATGCGGCGTCGATCCTGAAGCCCCTGCTGGCCCGCGGCGAGCTCCAGACCATCGGCGCCACCACCCTGGACGAATACCGCAAGCACATCGAGAAGGACGCCGCGCTGGAGCGCCGCTTCCAGCCGATCCAGGTCAAGGAACCCTCCGTGGCCGACGCGATCGAGATCCTCAAGGGCCTCCGCGACCGGTACGAGGCGCACCACCGCGTCACCATCGCCGACGGCGCGCTGGTCGCCGCGGCGAACCTCTCGGAGCGTTACATCTCGGACCGGTTCCTGCCGGACAAGGCGATCGACCTGATCGATGAGGCCGGGGCGCGGCTGCGCATCCGCCGGATGACCGCCCCGCCGGAGCTTAAGGCTATTGCCGAAAGGATCATCGCCGTCAGGAAGGCCAAAGACGCAGCGATCGACGCCTCCGACTACGAGGGTGCCGCCAAGCTGCGCGACACGGAGCAGAAGCTCGCCTCCGAGCGCGCCGAGAAGGAACGCCAGTGGAAGACCGGCGGCATGGACGACATCTCCGAAGTCGATGAGGACCTCATCGCCGAGGTGCTGGCGAATGCCACCGGCATCCCGGTGTTCAAGCTGACCGAGGAAGAGTCCTCGCGCCTGCTGAAGATGGAAGAGGAGCTGCATCAACGCGTGGTGGGCCAGGATGAGGCGATTAAGTCGGTTTCGCGGGCTATCCGCCGGACCCGTGCAGGCCTGAAGGACCCCAAGCGTCCGGGCGGCTCGTTCATCTTTGCCGGCCCCACCGGCGTCGGCAAGACCGAGCTCGCCAAGGCCCTGGCCGAGTTCCTGTTCGGCGAGGAAGATGCACTGATCACCCTGGACATGTCCGAGTACTCGGAGAAGCACACGGTCTCGCGGCTCTTCGGTGCCCCTCCCGGCTACGTCGGTTACGACGAGGGCGGACAGCTGACGGAGAAGGTCCGGCGTCGTCCGTTCTCCGTGGTCCTGTTCGATGAGGTGGAGAAGGCGCACGCCGATCTCTTCAACTCACTGCTGCAGATCATGGAAGACGGCCGCCTGACCGACTCCCATGGCCGCGTGGTGGACTTCAAGAACACCGTGATCATCATGACCACGAACCTCGGCACCAGGGACATCTCCAAGAGCGTTGCCACCGGCTTCCAGTCCGGCACGGACACGCAAACCGGCTACAACCGGATGCGCGCCCGGGTCACCGAGGAGCTCAAGCAGCACTTCCGCCCCGAGTTCCTGAACCGTGTTGACGATGTTGTGGTCTTCCCGCAGCTGACCCAGGACGAGATCATCGAGATCGTGGACATGTTCGTCGGCCGCCTCGAGAAGCGCCTGAAGGACAAGGACATGGGCATCGAGCTCACGCCCGCGGCCAAGGTGCTCCTGGCGACCCGCGGCTACGACCCCGCCATGGGTGCCCGGCCGCTGCGCCGCACCATCCAGCGCGAGATCGAGGACCAGCTCTCCGAGAAGATCCTCTACGGCGAGCTGCACGACGGCGACATCGTGGTGGTGGATGTGGAAGGCGAGGGCGACGACGCGAGGTTCACCTTCGCCGGCAACGCCAAGCCCCGCATTCCGGACGCCTTGCCCGCCGCGGGCTAAACGGAAACCGCCGCTGGCTACCGTCCGGGTGGGCTAAAATCGGGTGGCTTACGGCGGTGTTGCCGTTCCGTTTTGGGAACCTCAGGGGGCGTCCACATCGGTTCGTGTCAGTCGCGAAGTGGCGACCCGACAACGTTGAATCGAAACCCTCCGAACGTACCGGACAGTAGCGGGCCTGCGCCCGTGATGGATGCCTGGACCTCCGGCAACGCGAGGGAAGACTGATGCGCCTCCTCGCTCTCCCACAGCTCCACTACAAACACGGTGTCCGGGTCGTCGTCGTTCACTCCAACCTCGTAAGCAAGGCAGCCGATCTGCCGGAGGGTTTCGCTGCGCTGAGTCAGGTGGCGCACCAACTCGTCGCGCTTACCCGAGACAGCGCCGAGCGTTCCCACATTCGCAAAGGTCATAGCCCTACCGTAGTAGGACGATGCGACATTCACTCTGCCCGCAAGCCAAACGCTGAGCGGCCAGAACCGTCAATTGTGCAGTCCTATTTCGGGACTTAGCGCCAATTCGATTTCGCGGGCGACGATCTACGGCTCCGGCACCCGCAGCACCCCAACGGCCGCCACCAAATATGGCGCCGGATCCGGATCCGTCCCGGCGGCCCACTGCATCCAGGCCTCGAACGTCGCCCCGATCAGCGCGGCGCACAGATACCCGGCAACGTCCTCGCGGACCCCGGCCGAAACCAGATACGCCCGCGCCCGCTCGCGCTGCGGCGCCAGGGACTCGTAGCTCCGGCTGGCCAGTTCCGGGTGTTCGGCGATCAGCCGCAGCCGGCCGCGGGTGACCGCGAGGTCCGGCAGAACAGCAACCCCGGCGACAGCCGCCTCGCGCAGCCCCGCCAGGACGCCGCCGTCGGCCCCGCCAGCAGCGCGGGCGGAATCCAGAACCCGGCCGGAGACTTCGATCACCGGTTCCATGCCGCCCCAGACGAGCTCGGCCTTGCCGGCGAAGTACCGGTACAGGCTCTTGCGCCCGATCCCTGCCTCACGCGCGATGTCCTCCATGGAGGTCTGCTCGTAGCCGCGCTCGGCGAACAGGCGCAGCGCGATGGCGGCCACGGCATCGGGATCAATCGTCACCGGGCGCCCGGTGACGCGCGGGACGGCGGTCTTCAAAGCATCCGAAGGCATCCCGCCAGTATTCACCCTTACATAATGACACAGCGTGTCATAAAGTGGACCGCGTCACCGTCAGCAACGTCTGGAAGGAC
>NZ_FNGC01000028.1 GCF_900102785.1 Arthrobacter sp. ok362 | reverse complement strand
GCGGTGCAGTCCGGCTCCTCGATCATGCCCGGCAAGATCAACCCGGTCATCCCGGAAGTGGTCAGCCAGGTGGCCTACGAGGTGATCGGCAACGACGTCACCATCACCATGGCCGCCGAGGCCGGCCAGCTCCAGCTCAACGCCTTCGAACCCATCATCGTCCACAGCCTCCACAAGAGCATCTCCCACCTCGAAGCCGCCTGCCGCACCCTCACGGCCCGCTGCGTCCGGGGCATCACCGCAAACACCGAACATCTCCGCCTCACCGTAGAACAGTCAATCGGCCTCGTCACCGCCCTCAACCCGCAACTGGGCTACGCCACGGCCACGGCCATCGCCCAGGAAGCCCTCGCCACCGGCAAGGGCGTCGCGGAACTCGTGCTCGAACACGGGCTGCTCACTGCCGAGCAGCTCACCGAGCTCCTCAGCCCGCAGCGCCTGGCCAACCTCACCAAATAACCTCCGCGGACCGACAACCCCGCCCGACCAGGGAGCAAGGGGCACACCGTCGTGCCCAAAAATCCCGACCGACTACAGAGAAAACGGAACTCGATGACGAGGACCGTTCCAGCACCGGGCCACCAACCCGGCCTCTACCCAAGGACTGACTATGAAAAACAAATCAACGATGTGGATTCTGGCAGCGCTCGTGTTCGGAATCCTCAGCGGTCTGCTGTTCCACTGGCTGCTGCCGGTGGACACCCGCGAATCCGTCGTGGCGGTCCTCGACACCGTGACGCACATGTTCCTGAACCTCATCAAGATGATCATTGCCCCGCTGATCTTCGCCACCCTCGTCTCCGGCATCGCAGGAGCGGCCAAATCCGCCGGGGTGGGCAAGCTCTTTGGCCGCTCGATGATCTGGTTCCTGTCCGCCTCCGTCCTGGTGGGTGCCTTCGGCTTCATCACGGCTCACGTACTCAACGTCGGTGACGGGCTCCACCTGATGCCGGGAGGCGACGCGGGGATGGAAACGAAGCCCCTCGATTACCAGGAGTTCATCACCCACATCATCCCCACGAGCGTCTTCGCCGCCCTGACGGCCAACAACCCCCTGCAGATCCTCGTATTCGGCGCCCTCTTCGGCATCGCCCTGCTGAACCTCCGGAAGAAGGGCCGCTCCTCCATAGCCGATGCCATCGACGAACTGATGGGCGTCATGCTGAAGATCACCGGATATGTGATGCTGGCGGCACCCGTCGGCGTTTTCGCCGGCATCGCAGCGGCCTTCACCTCCCAAGGCCTCGACGCGTTTGCCACCTACGCGTCGTTCATCGGCGGTTTCTACCTCTCCCTCTCGGCCCTCTGGGTCATCATGGTCGGCGTCGCCGTCGCTTTCCTCGGACGGGCGGCCTTCCGGCTGGTCCGGATAGTGCGCGAACCCATGGTCATCGCATTCGCCACCTCCAGCAGTGAAGCCGCCCTGCCCAAGCTCATTGAAGGCCTGACCAAGTTCGGCATCGAGAAGCGCACCACCGGTTTCGTGCTGCCCCTGGGTTACTCGTTCAACGTGGACGGCTCCATGATGTACATGACCTTCGCGTCGGTCTTCCTGATCAACGCCTATGGCATCGACATGGACCTTGGCCAGCAGATCGCGATGACAGCAATGCTCCTGCTCAGCAGCAAGGGCATGGCCGGCGTGCCGCGCGGGTCACTCGTCGTCGTAGCTGCCGTCGTCCCTGCCTTCGGCATCCCCGCCGCCGGAATCGGTGTCCTGCTGGTCATCGACCAACTCCTGGACATGGGACGCACGGCCACCAACATCCTGGGAAATGCCATCGCCACCGCGGTCATCGGCCGGAACCACGACAAGTCTTCTTCCGTCCTGGAGGCGTCGCGTGCCGGCACCTCCGACGCCGGCCAAGACACTGAGGACAGCCGGGAGCCTGAGCGCGTTTCGATGCAGTGACCGGATGCCGCCCGGCCAACCAATCTTCAACCTGCGAACCTACCCTCACACCGGATGAAAGGCCATGGCCAATGACCGCTGTCCAGAGCCCGATGGACGTGCACCGCATTGAGCGGACGAATAGAGCCAGAAGCGCACCCATCAGATCAAAAATTATCGACTACCTGGTAAGCCATGGGGCAAGCAAAGTAGCCGACATTAGCGACGGCATCGCATCCTCGCGGGGCTCAGTCAGATACCACCTGGCAGCGCTGGAGAGCGCTTCGATCGTCCGTTCCAACATTTCCCCCGGAGCCAGAGGCCGGTTCACGCCCTTTTACGGCATCGCTCCTGAAAGAGCGGAGTCGGACTTCTAACCGGGCGGCGCTGACTGCAACTCTTGCGGACGACGGCGGGACCTCCCGCCGTCGTCCGCCGTGTCTTTACGGCCGGAATCTCATGTCCTCTCCCCCAACCAACCTCGCAGTTTGAGGACCGAAAGATCGTGCAGCATGTCGGGCTTAGGTCACGGTGCCGCAATCGCGGCGCCAGCCGAACTAATCTTGATCCCCGCCCACCACTTCAACACAGAAAGGGATGGCGTTATCCGGCTCGAAGCGGCCCCGAACGGCCCGGGTAAGTCTCCGAACATCATGGGCACAGCGGCTGTCTTCAGCGCACGTCCTCCCCCTCCAGAGCGAGGTGCTCCGCTGCGATGGCGTCAACGGTGCGGAGTTCTCCGAGCACGTTGACCTGCTCGAACCAGATGTCCAACCGGAACGCTCGACGCCTTGCAGGAAGGCGCCTGCGGCGTCAGCATTGTGGCCACCTGGAAGATGGCCGATGCTACCGACGCACAGGCCTCCGGGGACATGCAAGGCTGAGCTCCGGTCCGGCGGTGTTCTCGAGGATCAGGGGTTTCCGCCCTCCTCCGCAGGGCCGTCCCTCCGGGTCCGCGCGCCGAAAGGTGCCGGCCCGGAGCGCCCGTCCGGTGGCCGCGTCCGACGGGCGGCAAGCATGGCCCATGCTCCGATCAGCACGCCGATGAAGACGGCGAAGATACCGACGGTGAACCAGCCGCCCTGCCCGAAAATCATCAACCCAACGCCAGCCAGGCACAGACCCTTCGCGGCGATGTCTAGATACAAAGGACCCCGCAGGTACTCCATGCATCTACCGTAAACCCGGAGACTCTCCGCAAGAACCGCTGGGCTAGTGAGGTGACTTGTCCCTCTGATGTCGGCGTTCCCAGCACCGTGGGCATTCATCGACTACGGCGACCGCGCCTTTCGCTTCCGACCAATCAGGCCTGCCCACCCATCGCCGTTGATGCTGCTGTCTGATGACCTGTCAGGAATCGAGTAGGACCAAGGTAGGTGAGCATGGTCGGCTAGTCATGTCGTTAGCCACGCATTCAGCCTTGGTCGGGCATGACTGATCAACCACAACAAGAACGGCGACGGACGATGTCCGCGGTCCCGCACACCGCCCTGCCGTGGACGCCCCCGGCACAGTCCACGCATTCCACGGCGGGAGTCTGGCCCGATACTCGAAAGGCGGCCGGCCATGAACCGCAAAAAAGACACACGAGCGAACCGAAAAGTCATATCGCGCCGAACTCCTGGCTGCATGAACTCGTGTTAGCAGAAATAGGCTCGGAGGGTGCCACCCACCAGCCACGGCATCACCTGGACACGGGTGTGGACACTGTACACACCACCTTTGGCCGGACAAATAGCCGCCAGCTTCTCCCCAGGCTCCAAGCAGCAGCGAATCGAGGCCAAGAATCTGGAACGAATTTCGCGAAGGGTCATGTCGTCACCACAACCGCAGCGCATGAATGGGTGCAAGACCAACCACGCCCAACCCAACCAACCAGAATGGAGACCGAAATGACTCCAGATCCCGGCAGGCGGAGGACCCATCAGCCAGGGCCCTGAACCCGCCACCCTTACAATCGAATAGGCCACCGCGGCGGCCAGGCCAAGCCGAGGAACAAGCGTCAGAGGGACCCGAGCAGGGTCAATGTATACACGTTAAAGCAAAACCCCCCTCTGACGAGGGGAATGCTGTGCCCGAGGTGGGACTCGAACTGCATTCCAGCCCCTGCAATCACAAGGCTCCCCCGGAAACATGCGGAATCCGGCCCGATCCGGCATCGGTACGACCCGATCCGCAGTGTTATGTCGCAGGACATAGGTGACAGTTCTTTGTCAGGTCAATGGTGACAGTTCCGAGGTTCTTGATGGTGACACTTCTGCCGATCTGATTGGTAGATGAGTGGAGTTGAGCCTGTTGATCCTCGTGTCCGTTTAGCGATCTCGCAGTGGCCGGATGATCCGCCGCGTGGTGCTGTGACATCGTTCTGTGCCGAGCTTGGCATCTCCCGTAAGACGTTTTACGTGTTGCTGGGCCGAGCCCGGGCCGAGGGCCCGGCTGCAGCGTTGGAACCGCGGTCCCGCCGGCCGCGCACGAGCCCGTCCAGGATCAGTGATGAGGCCAAGGAGCAGGCACTGCGGGTGCGGGCGGCGTTGGAGCGCTCGGGCCTGGACCACGGACCGATCAGCGTGTTCGAGAAAATGAAATCCATGGGCCTGGAACCGGTGCCCTCGGTTGCGTCGCTGGCCAGAATCTTCCGTCAAAGCGGTGTCGCGAGGCTGGAGCCGCGGAAGAAGCCCCGGGCCGCGTACCGCCGGTTCGTTTACCCGGCCCCGAACTGTCTGTGGCAGCTGGACGCGACCGAGTACGTCCTCACCGGCGGCCGTAAATGCGTGATCTTCCAGCTCATCGATGACCACTCCCGCTTCGCGGTCGCCTCCCACGTCGCCACCGGCGAAACATCCGAGGCCGCGATCGCGGTGGTGAAGAAGGGCATCACCGCGCACGGGGTGCCCCAGAAACTGCTCACGGACAACGGGGCCGCGTTGAACCCTTCACGGCGAGGCCGCCAAGGCCAGCTCCTCACGTACGTCACCTCCCTGGGGATCGAAGCGATCACCCGGAAACCGTACAAACCAACCACACAGGGCAAGAATGAACGCTTCCACCGGACCCTATTCCGTTTCCTGGACAAACAACCCGTCGCCGCGACCCTTGAACAGCTCCAGGAGCAGGTCGACGCGTTCGATCAGCTCTACAACACCGAACGCCCCCACCAAGGCCTGCCCGGACGGATCACCCCGCAACAAGCATGGGACGCCACACCGGCTGCCGAGCCACCCCACCCGAAACCCGTCCCGACCCCCATCCACGACGGCACCCACGGCAGCGGCCAGGTCACCCGCATCGCCTACCCCAACGGCAGAGTCACGATCAACAGCGTGGTCTACATGATCGGCAAACCCTACGCCCGGCAGTGCATCCACGCGATCTGGGACCCCGAGACAATCCAGTTCTTCGATGACCAGGGCACCCACATCACGTCCTACCCCCGTCCACAGGCCGGGACCAAAACAGTCGGAAACGGCAAGCCCCCCGGATTCACCGCGAAACAACCCCCAACCGTCACCAATGTCCTGATACACGAAATGTCACCAATGTCCTGATACAGAACCGTCACCCATGTCCCGAGACATCACACGACCCGATCCGCAGCCCAAAATGTGCACAATGTACACACCCCCGAATTCGCATGTTCAGAGCATTGCGGCTCCACTCCCCAAGCAGGGGTGCGGCTGTTCTGTATTCTGCGCCAGGAGCCTTCGGGTAGGACATCCGGTCAGCCACAGCAGCAGGGGCCCTCTGCCGCGGCGGACAGAAGGTCCATTATCGGCGATGCAGAAGGAGCCCGGAAAGGCCCAAGCTAGCCCCTACATAGAGAGCCGGAACACTTACGGCTGCAACGATCGACCGATCGCTCCCGCACCTGTGTTGCTCTCGCAAACGAACGATTCCGAGAACGATCTCAATTGAGAGCTGAGGGCGTGCCTGCCCTTCGGGAGCCGCATCTGGATAGCAGTTCTTGTGACTTTCAGCGGTAAATGGCGGCGTTTTCACAGCGCTATTTGGCGCATGGTGCAGCCCGCAAGGGGGTCCTTTTCCGGCCTCCGCAACACGATCGGGCGAGGGTCTAGACACGATGCAACGTCCGGCTGCCGCATCGTCCCGTTAGTGGGATCGTCCTGAGTGTCCGGAGGGTCAGGCGTCTTCCTCACAATGTTAGGGGCTGGTGTGAACGTTGTTCATTGCCGGAGGACCTTGATGTCAGCATTGCGGCCCAACTGCATAACGGTAACACCAGGAGTCCCCACGATTACCTCCATCGAACCAGGCCGAAAATTCCCCAAGACGATTACCGACAACATCAATGCTGCCAGCCGAATACAAGCGCCGAGGGCCGGACCCGATCGAACCCAGACAAGTCCCTTGACACCCACGACTTGGCCACATCGGCGGTCTGCCTCATCGAAGGCCCGCTGGTAGTGTGCCGCGGTCAAAGGACCACGGCCCCGCTCAGTGCGGCTGCACGTATCCTCAAGGGCCTGCTCGGCCCATTCTCAAACAGGGAGGAGCGCAATGTCCGCGTCACTGACCGCGCTCGTCTTCGGAGCGAGCGGTTTCATTGGCCGCTGGCTCGTGCGCGAACTCCTGCTGCAAGGCGTCGCGGTCGTTGCCGCTGTGCGAAGCGCAAGATCGCACGCTCAACTCGCGTCGTGGCTCTCCGACCACGGCGCGGGGCGGGTAAATGCCGACGCGATCCTCTGGGTCGCCGATGCCCGATGGCGCGCCGCAGGTCAGCCAGGATGCAGCGATGTGGCCGCTCGAGGCCGTCACCGCGACACTGGCCTCGCCGTGGGGCGAGGTGGCGCGCGATCTGGCGACCGTGACGGCGCCGGTGCTGTACGCCGGACGGGCGCACAAGACGCCGCCAGGAGGCCTAACACCAGGATCAAGATGCCGGCGGGTGCGAAGGAACCCGTCGTCTGGTGCAACCGGCCCACCAGCAGTGTCCCCGTAGGGCCCGGCCCGTAGCCCACCGGCGGGCAAGGATCGGGGCAAGCGGAGCGAACACGCCCGGCAGCGTCACGGGAACAGTGGTCAGCGCCGCCACCACCCATCCGGCAGGCCGCCCGCGAAGTAACCTCCGGAAGCACCGAGGAGAAGTTGGAAAAAGCGGTCCAAATTCAGGCCGATCAGGGACCAGACACAAGCCCAAGTACATCAACTGCCGACGACTGCCTACCTGCGTGAGTTCCGGCGCCGGAAGCTCAGCGACCTCGGCGTCCACCAGTGCGCTGGGCCCTGTCATCACGTCAGAATCCCCGCGCCGTCGATTCTTCACTGCGGCATTCCTTACTTCCGTCGTCAACGCCATCCTCACGGTTGCTACTCCCAGCCAGCCAGGCCCGACTGTTGCGCGCATCACACCGCCTTGATATCGTCTATCCGCCCAATGACAAGTATCTCCCACTCAGTGGGAACTCTTGCACTCAAAGACGCAGGCAGGAATGACATGACGCAGGAACTTAACCTTGAGGGAAACACCCTCCCGCTCCAGGGCATCCGCGTGCTGGAGCTCGGCAGCTTCATCGCGGCGCCATTCGCGGCACGCCTTTTTGGCGACTTCGGCGCTGAGGTCATCAAGATCGAGAAGCCGCAGGGCGGCGACGAGCTGCGTGACTGGCGCAAGACCCGCGGCACCACCTCCATGCTGTTTCGGACCATCGGCCGCAACAAGAAGTCTGTGGCCTTGGACCTGCGTTCCGAGACCGGGCGCGAAGCGGTCAAGAAGATCGCAGCACAGTGCGACGTGGTGATCGAGAACTTCCGCCCCGGCACCCTCGAGAAGTGGGGCCTCGGGCCCGAAGTCCTTCAGGAGCTCAACCCCGAGCTCATCATGGTCCGGATCTCCGGCTACGGTCAGACCGGCCCCTACAAGAACCGGGCGGGTTTCGGCAGCTCCGCGGAGTCCTTCGCTGGCCTGCGCTACATCACCGGCGAACCCGACCGCCCGGCCGGCCGCGCCGCCGCCAGCATGGGTGACACCGTGGCCGGCCTCTACGGGGTCATTGGTGCCCTGATGCTCATGCTGCAAAAAGCCCGCGGCGTGCAGACGGAAGGCTCCCAGGTGGTGGACGTCGCTCTCTACGAAGGCGTCTTCAGCCTGCTCGAATCGCTCGTCCCGGACTACGACGCGTACGGCATGATCCGGCAGCGCACCGGCGGCGCCCTGCCCGGCGTTGTACCTACCGGCTCCTACCTCTGCCAGGACGACCTAGAGGTCGTCATCGGCGGGAACTCGAACTCAGTCTTCGTCCGCCTCATGCGCGCCATCGGCCGCGACGACCTCGCCGCGGACGAAACTCTCCTCGCAACCGAGGCCCGCGGCGCACGCGAGGAAGAGCTCAACGGCGCCATCTCCGCCTGGACAGGAAGCATGCCCCTCACCGAGGTGCTCGACAAGCTGGACGACGCCGGCGTGCCCGCCGGTCCCGTGTACGACGCGCCCAGCATCGCCGTCGACAAGCACTACCTGGCACGGGACATGATCCAGACCCACGAGGTCATCATCGAAAACGAGCCAGAGCTGATCCGCTTCCCCGGCGTCGTCCCGAAGATTCCCGGCCACGAAGGCCGCGTCAAGTGGGTGGGCCCGGAGCTGGGCCAGCACACCCAGGAGGTTCTCCAGGAGCTCGCCGGCATGAGCGCTGACGAAATCGCCGGACTCGGATTGCTGGAGGTGCTCTGACCGTGAAGGTGGAAATCACGGACGTTTTCCTGCGCGACGGGCTGCAGGACGAACCAGTCATCGTCTCAACAGCCCACAAGCTGGAGATTGCCGAGGCCCTGGTCGCGGCGGGGATCAAGCGCATCGAAGCGGCGTCCTTCGTGAACCCGAAGCGCGTGCCGCAGATGGCCGACGCCGCCGAGGTTATCACCGCACTGCCGGCAGTCAAGGGCGTCACCTACACGAGTCTGGCCCTCAACGGCCGGGGCATTGAACGGGCCGTCGACGCCGGCGCCACCGACATCCAGGTGGTCACCTCAGCCAGCCAGGCGCACAGCAACGCCAACGCCGGCCAGGCGATCGAGGATGCCCTCGCCGGCCTCGGTGCCGCAGTGGCCGCGTTCCCGGAGACCCGCTTTTTCGCCGGCATCTCCACCGCCTTCACCTGCCCGTTCGAAGGCACTATCGACCCCGCCTACCTGCTGCGCGTGGTCCGCGCCTTCAAGGACATGGGCATTAGCGACGTCGGCCTGGCGGACACTTTGGGCACCACCCACACGGAACAGGTCATGGCGAGCATGCAGCACGTCCGCGACGCCGAACCCGACCTTACCTACTACCTCCACCTCCATAATGCCCACGGCCAGGCGCTGGCCACTTCCAGCGCGGCAGTGGACACCGGCATCATCTGCTTCGACGCAGCCCTCGGCGGGTACGGCGGCTGCCCCTTCGCCCCCGGCGCCCACGGCAACATCGCCACCGAAGAACTCGTCCGGCACCTGCACGACGCCGGACACGAGACCGGCATTGACGAGGAACGCCTCGCCGACGCCGTCCGCCTCGCCCGCGACGTCGTCGCACACTCCCCGGCCACCGGGCTACTGGACCCCGCCCGCTAAGCAGCCACGCAACATCCCGGCCACCCCCCCACCTAAGCAACACCTACCAGGTAACAATTCCTACTCACCGTTTTGGAGACGATGATGTCTACAAGCCCACGCACCACCGAACCGACCAACGAGTCAACGGATAACGCCATGAGCGAGACCACCACCCCCCGTGCCGCCGGTGGCACAGAGCACCCGGTAGCCAAAACTGTGGGTTCCCGTCCCGGCACCCACTACCCCGGCAAACAGGGGCTGCGCATCGCAAGCCTGCCCGCTCCCCTCTACCTCGTCCTCGCGGTCCTGGTCCTCACCGCCGCAATCACCGGCAACCTCCCGGACACGATGGTCGTCGGCTTCGCCACCACCATCCTGCTCGGCGGGCTCTTCATCTGGATCGGCAACCTCTTCCCGGTGGTCAGGGACTTCGGCCTCCCGACCATCCTGTGCACCTTTGTGCCCGCCACCCTGGTGTTCCTGGGCTGGATGCCCGAAAACATCGTCTCGGTGGTGAAGAATTTCGTGGACGGCCAGGGCTTCCTGGACTTCTTCGTGGTGAGCATCATTGCCGGCTCCATCCTCGGCATGCCGCGAGCACTCCTGCTGAAGGCAGGCCCACGGTTCGCCGTCCCTGTCATCGGCTGCCTCATCGCCACCTTCGTCCTGATCGGTCTCCTCGGCACGGTGACGGGCTTCGGGTTCGTGCAAGGCATCCTCTTCATCGCCGCACCCATCATGGCCGGCGGCCTGGGCGTGGGAGCCCTGCCTATGTCAAAGATGTACGCTTCGGCCACCGGCGGTGACTCCGCAGCCTTCATGGGCGACCTCATGTCCGCCGTCGTGATGGCCAACGTGGTCTGCATCCTCATCGCCGGCATCTACAACGGCCTGGGCAAACGCAAGAAGCAACTCTTCATCGGCTTCAACGGCCACGGCCAGCTGCTGCGGATCAGCGGCCGCTCGGACGAGCTCACCCTGCCGCCCAAGCGCGACACCTCATCCTTCATCGCACTGGGCAAGGGCCTGCTCATCGCCGGCAGCCTTTTCGTCTTCGGCAACCTCGTAGCAGCCTTCATCCCCGGACTGCACCCCTACGCCTGGACCATCATCGCCGCCGCGGCCGTGAAAATCTTCAAGCTGCTCCCCCAGGACGTCGAGGACTCCACGGCCGACTGGGGCGACATGATCGGCGCGGTCCTCGTCCCCGCCCTGCTGGTGGGCGTCAGCATCACCTACATCGACATGACCCAGGTCTTCACCTCCCTGAGCAACCCGCTGTTCATCCTGCTCACCATCTGCACCGTCGTCATTGCCACCCTGTCCTCGGGCGTCCTGGGCTGGCTGGTGAAGTTCAACTTCGTGGAAGCATCCATCACACCGGGCCTGGTCATGGCAGACACCGGCGGCAGCGGCGACGTCTCCGTCCTGAGCGCCGCCAACCGCATGCACCTCATGCCGTTCGCAGCCCTCACCAACCGCCTCGGCGGAGCGCTGGTCCTCTTCGTGACGTCACTGATCGTCCCGTTCCTTAACTAACAGCACGCAAGAGCAGATCACAACAGAGAAGAACGACGGCGGTGCCGTGCACCAGTGTGGGGCACAGGCTGCGGGGCACCGCCGTCGTCCACGCCGACCCCGGCTACCCCGCCAAGATCGGCAACGGCGTCAGTGCCGGACACGGCGCTGTGCTGCACGGCTGCACCGCTGGAGACGGGTCACTCATCGGAATGAAGCCACAGTCCTGAACGGCGCGGTCATCGGCGCAGGCTCCCTGATCGCAGCGAACGCCTTGGTTCTTGAAGGCACCGAAGAGCCGCCCGGTTCGTTCGTGGCAGGGGTGCCCGTCAAGGTGCGCCGCCCGCTCACACCGGAGGAAATCCAGCACTGCAGCCAGAACGCCACCACCTATACCGGACTCACGCAAAAGCACCGCGACGCAGCGCCCCTGGCCCTTTCGGCCTAACGCAGTCCTGCCCGCAATCTAGGAACATGAGAAAAGCCATGACGAGTACCAGCACCCAAGTTCCACCCGGGGGCAAGGCCTCCCCGCTCCCCGACGAGGGCCATGTGGCCGCGATCGTCGCCGATGTGGTGGCGGAGCGGGCGGGCCATCTTTTCGGCCTGATGGGCAATGGCAACGTCCACCTCATCAGCCGGCTGACCCGCCGGGGTTTCCCCTTCACCTCGGCCCGCCACGAATCCGCCACCGTCGCGATGGCGGACGCGTACTACCGGGCAACGGGGAACGTGGCAGCTGCGACCACGACGTATGGTGCCGGCTTCACCAACGCATACACCACACTCGCCGAGGCGCGAATGGCCCGCATCCCGCTGGTTCTCGTGGTGGGCGATGGCCCCTCAACCGGTCCCCGGCCCTTCGATATCGACCAGGCCAAGGCGGCCGAAGCAGCCGGAGTCCTCACCCTGTTGGCGGGGCCCGGCAACGCTGCCGCCATCACCCACCGCGCCTTCGACCTCGCTCTGCAAACCGTCCAGCCAGTGGTGTTGGCCATTCCCTACGACCTGGCCATCAGCCCGCCGTCTGCACCGGAACGTCTCGACCCGCTGCCTGCGAAGCCCGCCTGGCCCGCGGAACCAGGCGAACTGGACCGTGTAGCAGACCTTCTCGCCGGAGCACAGCGGCCCCTGATCCTTGCCGGACGCGGCGTGCTCCTGGCCGACGCGGCCGCTCCACTGCGCGAAGTAGGAGACCGGCTTGGCGCACTCTTCATGACCTCGGTCATGGCAGTCAACGTCTTCAACAGCCCCTGGGACCTGGGCATCGCCGGCGGCTTCACGCGTCGCCACCGCCTCGACGTCGCACGCCAGGCCGACCTCGTCCTGGTGGTGGGGGCCAGCCAGAACATCTTCCAAACCCGCTATGGATCCCTGTTCCCGGAAGGCACCACCATCGTCCGGGTCGACAACGAACCAGACAGCGGAAACCCGGCAGCAGCGGATTACATCCGCGCGGACATCCGCCCGTTTATCGAAGGCCTCCTCGAACGCCTCCCCAAGGGCGCATCGACGTGGCGCGCCAAGGTCCCCGAAGTAGCAGGGCCGGGCTTCCGCTCGTCCCACCCCAGTGAAGATTCTGTCGAGTTTGGTCCCGACGGCCGCCTGAACCCTCGGGCCGTCGTCGCCGCTTTGGAACAAATCCTGCCGGCTGAACGCTCCGTGGTTATGGACGGCGGGCACTTCATGGGCTGGGCACCCATGTATCTGTCCGTCCCGGATCCGCGTGGCATGATCCTCGTGGGCACCGCATTCCAGTCGATCGGACTCGGATTCGGGTCCGCTGCGGGAGTCTCCGTGGCCCGCCCCGAGCGCACCACCGTGCTGGTCAGTGGTGACGGCGGGGGACTGATGGGGCTTGCAGACTTCGAGACCTTCCTTCGCGCCACCCGCAAGGGCGTGGTGGTGGTGCTCAATGACTCCGCGTACGGGGCAGAACTGCACCAGTATGCCGTCAAGGGGCTCCATGACCAGGCGATGCTCATCGACGAAGTGGACTTCGCCGCCGTCGGCCGCGCCCTGGGCGCCGATGGGATCAAGGCCCACACCCTGGCCGACCTGGAGCACCTGCAGGACTGGCTCGCCACGCACGACGAAGGCGTCTTCGTCCTGGACGTAGCGATCTCCCAGAAAGTGGCGGCCGAATGGATGATGGAGTCCGTGGCCGCCAAAGGATAGAGGACGTCATAGGCTGGCCATATGCCCACACCTGACAAAAACGGAAGCAACCGCACTTTGGAACGTGCCGCCGCCATCCTCGATTCCGTAGGCCGATCTGCCGTTTCAGCCAGTGAGCTGTCCCGGCGGACCGGCTTATCACTGTCCACTGCCCACCGCCTAGCGCTGCAACTGGCCGAATATGGCTTCCTTCGCCGTGCCGACTCCGGCGCATTCCGCCTCGGAGACCGGTTCGTCCGGTCAGCGTTGGAAAACGCCGGCTTGCCCGTCCTTCATGACCTGCGGGACCGTACCGGTGAGTCCGCGCAACTGTGGGTCCGGCGGGGCGACGAACGCCTCTGCCTGCTCAGCGTCGACAGCCGCCACGAACTCCGCGCCACCCTGCCCCCCGGGTCACGGCTGCCCCTGCCGTTTGGATCCAGCGGCCGTTTGCTTGCAGCCGACGACGATGTTTTGGCCGAACTGGCGGTGACGGGCTGGATTGAATCCGTCGGGGCACGCACGCCAGGACTGGGCTCGATCAGTGCCCCCGTACGGACCAATGAGGGGATCATCGCCGCGGTCTGCCTCGCAATGCCGCTGGCCCGGGTCTCCGATTCCCCCGGAAAGGACTATGGCGACGCGGTGGTTGAGGCCGCACAACGGATTGAGGAAGCCTTGGTGGAAGGCAAATAGAGCTTGCCTGCCGCCCGCTGCTACCACTACCCGCCCCTTGCGGAGTTCGACGGCCTTGCTGTCATCCTCAATGGAGGTCCACATCGGTACCACAGGAAGAATAATCAAAGACAGAGAGAGTCCTCAGCGTCTCGTAAATTAACAGTTTTTCGAGACGCGGTCCTGAACCTCGGCGGGACCACCGGGTAAGTGATGAAGTCGGGCTCGCCGACGTCTCGAAAATGCGTCTCACCATAATCCGTCTCGGCATGAGTTCATCGAGGCTTTTGAGTCAGAATGGCCCAATGAGTGTCATTCAGAAGTCCACTGAACGGAATGTTAGGACTCCTCTGCACTCATGGCCGGCCTGTGGCGATAACGCCCTCCTGAAGTGGCTGGGTCACTCCGGACCTGGCCGGGAGAGGTCCACTATCCGGGGTAGTTCTTGCCCCGCGCCGGGGGCCGTTCGCTATTGCGCCGGTTAAGGCGCATGCTGATCCGGAGGACAGCCGTGAAATTGAAGCTTAAGACGTTTCCGTGGGTGGCTGCCCTCGCAGCACCCAGGCCCTCTAAACACCGGTCCGGGCTCCGTTGGAGCCGTCAAGCAGCCGGCGGTCTCCACGGCGGCAATACGCTGCGGCCTCTGGAAGGAAAATGCGCTCCAGACGGGCACATCCCCAACGGCTGAAACTCCGGTGTTCATCAACGCCCCGCCGAAAACCGAAGCAAGCCTGCGCCGGCCTGCCTCGCCTGGCCCGCGGGAGACCTTCCCACCCCCGCACTGGCGCGTCTCCGCTGGCAAACGCAGAAGCCTCTCTGGTGCAGGCACTTAGCGTCCTACTCGACGGACCTGCAACCCCCACGCCGCCCGTCCCAGCCCCAACGCTGCCACGGCAAGTGAGATGCGTGACGAAGCGCTCCCCCGATAGACGGCTGTGTCCGTTGCATACTGTTGATAAATAGGGAAAGCTGTTGATAAATAGGGAAAGCCCCTTCGGAGGGGCTTTCAGCGGGTTGGGCAGTAGATCTCTGATATTGGTCAGCGGTGATGCGCTCCTCCTCCCGGGCACCCTTCGCGCCCCTGCCGGTTTTCGTAGTTAGAGATTCTAATAAACACCCCGGCTGATCGTCCAGCGACATGACCAAGAATTTCCGGCGACCGCGCAGCATCGTTGTGGGTACGCTGGGTTCGCTGACGGAAAGGCGGATCCCCATGACCGAGCCCTCATGGGTCCAGCACGCTCTCTGGTGGCAGGTGTATCCTCTCGGCTTCGTCGGGGCGGAGCCTGGGTGGGAGGCGCTGAAGCAGCCAGTGGCGCATCGATTGGGCCAGCTGATTCCCTGGCTCGATTACGTCGTGGAACTTGGAGCCTCGGGTCTTGCCCTGGGTCCCGTGTTTTCCTCGGAGACTCACGGTTATGACACCACCGACTACTACCGTATCGACCCGCGGCTGGGCGATGACGCGGACTTCGACGAGCTCATCACGCAGGCTCAGGCCCGCGGGCTGCGCGTTTTGCTCGACGGTGTCTTCAACCACGTAGGGCGGGGCTTTCCAGCGTTCCAACAGGTCCTCGCCGAAGGGCCACAGTCCCCTGCCGCGTCGTGGTTCGGCCTGACGTGGCCCGAATCCGGGTGGGTACCGGGGAGCGAGCCCGGATACGAGGATTTCGAAGGCCACCGTCACCTCGTCGCCCTGAACCACGCCGAACCTGAGGTTGGCGCCTACGTCGCGGACGTGATGCAGCACTGGCTGGGCCGCGGGGCGGACGGGTGGCGGCTGGACGCGGCATACGCGGTGCCGGCGTCGTTCTGGAAACCTGTCCTGGCCGAGGTGCGCCGCGCGTATCCGGAGGCCTACTTCCTCGGCGAGTACATACACGGCGACTACGCCGAAGAAGTGCGCACGAGCACCCTGGATTCCGTCACGCAGTATGAACTCTGGAAAGCCGTCTGGAGTTCACTCAACGATGCCAACTTCTACGAGCTCAGCTCCGCGCTCGAGCGACACAACGGATTCCTTGACACCTTTGTACCGCTGACCTTCGTGGGCAATCACGACGTCACCCGCCTCGCAAGCCGGCTCATAAATCCAGACCACCTGCCGCTCGCCCTCACCGTCCTCCTCACCATTGGCGGAACGCCATGTATCTATTACGGCGACGAACAAGCCTTCCGCGGCATCAAGGAAGACCGCGCCGGCGGAGATGACGCGATCAGACCGGCCTTCCCCGCAACCCCCACGGGTTTGTCACAGGCCGGCTGGCCCGTCTACCACCTGCACCAGGAACTGATCAGCCTCCGCCGCCGGCACCCCTGGCTGCACCGCGCCCGCACCACGGTCCGGACGCTCAGCAACGAACACCTCGTCTATGGAGCCAGCGGAAACGGCGGCACGCTCACCGTAGCGCTAAACCTCTCGGCCGCACCCGCAGAGCTCCCCGTTCCCTTCTCCGCGGCCGCAGTACTGGCGGGGCACGGCAAAAAACACCCCGACCGGAACACCGTGAACCTCTCCGGCTACGGTTGGGCGGTCCTCGGAAACACCCGCTAACCCTAGGTACCGTACCGACACATCGTGGATCACCCCTTGCCGGTAGCAGCGCTGATCTAACCAGCGGGACCGGAAACCGAATAACCTTCGTTGAACATCAGGTAGAGCCCGGCCAGGATTCCGGCAGTGCGTTCAGATATCAGCTCGGGCGGCGGCACCCGGTACGGGATCCCGGCATCGCGTATCTTCGCCCGCAAAAGCCGCGCCACGGCGAAGGCCGCCTGCTCTCCTGCTTGCCGGGAGCCGGGAACGCCGTTCGCGGGGCCCTGGGCTCCTAAGCCCGGCTTGGGACCGGGCGGGATCCCATCCGACGGGTCCGGATTGCGGTAAGTGCGTCGGCGAGCCTCCCGGCGGCCTCTGCCCGCACCACCTCCGTGGGCGCCACGGTGCGGGCCTCGGTGGTGCAGTTCAGCAGTGCTGCCGTGACCTCGGGGATCAGATCCGGGAACCGGCTGGACCGGTAGCCACCGTCGTCGGGGTCTTCGGGGTGATTCCGCGCTCTGGTGATGAGCACGGCGACCTCTGTCCTGCCCGCCATGCCGAGTTTCATCAGCACGGACGAGACCAGGTTCTTAATGGTCTTTTCCGCCAGGAACATCTCCTGGCTGATCTGGCGGTTGCTCAGGCCTTTCCCGAGGCCGATGGCGGCGCGCATTTCCTGTCTCGTGAGAGCCTGGAGTCTCTCATCCCGGCGTTGCGGCCCGGGGAGGGGGACCGGGTCCACGAGTGCCTGCTGGAAAAGGCGGCTGTAGGCGGTGTGCCCGGCCAGGGCCCGGCGGATGAGCCTGAGCTGTTCGCTGCTGTCATCCTGTTTGGACAGACATCCCCACGCGCCGGCCAGAATGGAGTCGATCAGCACCGCTTCGTCAGTGTCGCCGGTCATCAGCACGCACCGGATGCCCGGAGCCGCCACGGCGATGGCCCGGCACACGTCGGCACCGGAACCGTCCGGAAGATCATCGTCAAGGATGACCAGATCCGGGCGAAGGGCAGGAATCCGCCGGGCCGCTTCGCGGGCGGACCCTGATTCCCCGGCGATGCCGAGGCCATTGGACTCCACCAGTTGGCGCAGGCCCCGCCTCACGACCTCGTGGTCATCCAGCAGATACACGCCCCGGCCAGTCAAAGGGCGGTGCTGGTGGTTTTCCGGGTCAGCCATCATTTTGCCGTTCCGTTCCTTCGCCTTTGACCGGAAGGCGCTGTTAGTGGATCCCTGCCGACCTCACCGTTGCGAAGACGAACCCCACCGGATCCCTATCCGGTGCTCCCCTGCTGGCAGCCTGCGCGGATTCACTCACACACGCCCGGACTCAGCAGCCTAAACCTAATAACGTCCGGGCGACAGCCCTATGCCCCGGTATTGCTCGAGGTTGAAGGTACCGGTTCCTGCGGCTCCAAGTTCCGGCAACAAGCCACGGACCAGCACTTCGGTGTAACAGAAGCACCGTCTCCGGACCATCGCCTCGGGCGTGCACGGAAAATCGGACTCAATCAGTGCCCGGGGACAGCAATAGGACGCGGACTCTATCGACGTTCGGGATCCGTCGGTCCTACAGGAACAATTGCCCCCGGCATTGGGCTGAACCCACATCCTGGCCTCAGACGTTCGCCGGCTTCGCACAGACCGGGTCGCCAGTTGACCCGATACGACATTCGGATCCATCGGCCCAGAACGCGGATAAAACTGTTGGATCAGGGCCGACAAATCGAATCATGACCGGAACCCCAGTGCGCTCTCAGACCGGTTCTCCGCTCTTGATCCTTTCGGACTCATCAGCGCTGATGGTTCCAGAGTCCGGAAGAGTCTTGGCTTTGGAGATCTCCTCGCTTGGACTCGCTGTGGCGACCCTACGGATGTACGCATCGGAGGCCTCCTGGTTTTCTCGCGCCCGTGCCAGGGACCGCTCAGCCATGCCCTTGCCGCGGGCAATCACGTACACCAGCAGGCCCAAGAAGGGCACGAAGGCCAGGAAGAGGATCCAGATGGCCTTCCCCCAGCCGCTGAGCTTGTCGTCGCGGAACAGGTCCCCCAGGACAGCGAACAATGCCCATATGAAGGCGACGAGTGCATACACACATAAGGCCCACCAGAAAATATCCCAAAAATTTTCCCAGAAACTCATTTTAATTTCCCTGCTTTCAATTCGGAGCGGCGTGGTACGTGAACGATGCCTGGGCGGGCATGAGACTAACTGCAGATCTCCCAGAGAAGTCTGGAATTTAGCACTTGGCCGCAGTCTGGAGGTCGCTCATCGCGGCCTGGACCATAGCTGCTTTATCTCGCAGGGAGCCGGCCGCCTGGGTGGCGGCGTCGGGAGCGGGGTTGGCAGCGGAAGCCGGCGATCGAACCTGCAAGGGTGGTGTATGGTCTCGACATTGGGGGTTCCTTTCCGAGACGCACATCCCTTGGCAGGCCGGCGGCTTGGCAGATACAACCATTGTCGGGGCCGCACCGGGGCGTGGACCTCACCCAGGGAAGGTGAACCCGGACAGGCACCCGGGATCCGGCGGCCGCCATGAAATACCCGCCCCCCCCCCCCCCCCCCCCCCCCCCCCCCCCCCCCCCCCCCCCCCCCCCCCCCCCCCCCCCCCCCCCCCCCGTGGGACCATCGGGCAACACGCCATCTTGTCGGCAAACTTCATTCGGCCCGGGGCCAGTGCAGTGCCGCGAACTTGATCGATTGTTCGGCGTCAGACCCCAGCTCGACCCGCCCGTGAGGACGGGAACGGCAACGGCTGCGTCGGGATTTGGAGGGCGCCATCGACGATCTCAACCACATGCGCCGGGCGCGACATGACGGGCCTGATATTTGATCCATGTACTCATCTGGTGTCGGCGCCTGATAGTGCGGATGAACTGCCATTGTTCCAACGACGGCGTGCGCACGAGAAGACCACCCGATCCGGGTGAGATTGTGGATCTCAGCTAGCGGCTTCGTCGGCTGGCCAGTACGCTGGAAATGCGTCGGCTGTCAACTCTGCGGCTGTCCGCACCGATTCTCGGGGTGGCGTATGCACGTCCCAGGCAAGAAGAACGCGACAGTAAAACACGATGAACTTCCTAATGTCGTGCTGAACTTCGTCGATCGCCCACGACTGGACCTGGCTCCTGCACTGCTCTCCGGCGAGCGACGCGTGGCAGCGGTCTGGGCCGCGGCGGGCTGCGGAAAAACGTCGCTGCTGCGGTGGTGGGCGCAGACCCTCCTTGACGCCGGCGGCGAGGTGTATTGGCTTGCCGGTGAACGCACGACGGATGCGCCCCGCCTGATTGCCTGGCTAAGCGCCCGGGCAGAGGACGCATTCGTCTTCCTCGATGACATTCACGTCTCCCCCGCGCACGGGGCTATCCATGCGGCCATCGAAGCGGCGGCCGAGAACGTTCGCGTCATCGTCAGTGGCCGCTTCCAGCCCATCGGTAGTCTGACCTTTCTGGAAGTGACCGGCGCGCACCTCGAACTACGCACGGCTGACCTCGCGTTCACCACTGATGAGATCGCACGCTTCGCACACCTGTGGGCCGTCGATCTAGGTCCCGAGGCAGCGAAGTCGCTTGAGGCGCGCACGGGAGGGTGGGCGACGGGCGTTGCACTCGCCATGTCGTGGCTCCAAGAAGCGGACAATCTGGACGAGGCAATCGGCCGTTTCTCCGGGGACCATCGTGCGGTCGCAGACTATCTCGTAGTCGAGATCCTGGATGGTCTTTCCCCGGCGGATCGCGAGGTGCTGACGTTCGCAGCGGTGCGGGAACTGGTTCCATTGGCACTGGCGGCGACACTCACCGGTCGTAGCGACGCGGGTTCCGTGCTTCACGACCTCAGCCGCAAGAATGCCCTCATTACTGAGGAGACCGCCGGATACCGCTACCACCCGGTGCTGCTGAGCTTCCTCAAAGCGGATGCCCGCCGGCAAGACATTGCAGGGGCCGTTCGAAGAGCGGGGATCGCGGCCCGTTGGTATGCGGCGCGGGACGAGGCGGTCACAGCGCTGGAGTTGGCACTCGATCCCGGGAGTGAAGTAGAACTTGCAGAGATGCTTGATCGATTCGGCCTGCAGATCGTGCTGTCGGGGCGGACGGACCTCGCGTTGCGCGCGCTGTTACGGACGGATTCGGAAACCCTGGCATCGCTGGTGCTCCGCCTGCTGTTGGAAGCACCCTACTTCAACGACGTGGAACGCGCGCGCCATCTGATGGCCCGCGCCTATGGGCTGGTCGCTCTCGGGGCAATCGACATGAAGTGGATTCTGGTCATGGCCTCCCTGAAGGCCCTGTCCGTCGAAGCCGCAGCAGATGTTGCCCGGGTTGCCGGCGCCCTGCATTCCCCTGCCGCCCTCCGAGTGCGAGAGGACAATCTCGCCCTCGACCTGCTGGCGTCGATGGCCGAGGCATGGTGCCTGCACCGTCTCGACCGCACTACGGAGGCGCAGAAGCTGCTCGAGGACGTCGCACTTTCCGGCTTACGCGCCGGTTACAGCTGGGTGTTCATGATCGCGACCGATCTCGCTGCGACCATAGCTGCCAGCATCTGTGATTGGGACAGGGCAAGCACGCTCGACGAGCAGCTGGTCGGGAAGATGCCGGAGGTTACGCTGTCGCCGGCCACGCGCGAGGACGCGTCAGTGCTGCTCGCGTCTGCGGCCCGCGACTACCTCGTCTGTGACCCGGCTGCATCAGAGAAGTTGGCCGCTCTCATCGCGGCTGACCCGGCCGGGACCAAGTTCGCGCTGGATGTGCCCGCCCGAATGATCAACCTCCTTATCCGACTGGATTCCGAAACGAACCCACGTGAGGCGCTGCAGGAGGCGCACCACCTATTCCTGCAACACGGTCGCAGCTTCCCGCGGCTGGCCGCGGGAGCAGCAGTACGCATCGTTAGCCTCGACCTCGAGTTGCACGGACCCGAACGCGCCCATGAATCCCTCAGCCTTCTGGAACGGATCCTCGGCGGTGACTCCATCGAAGCCGCATTCGGACGCTTCGCTCTCGACGTGCCTACGCGAGCCGGTACTCTGGCCGAGGGGCGCATGCTTTACGCCCTTCACGCACCGGCCCGCTCGTGGCATTCGGGGGCGCCGATTACTGCGTGGTTGCTGCTCGCAGCCTCCGCAGCGCGCACCGGCCGCGTCTCCGAAACGCACCTGCGTCTCAACACAGCACTGCGTCTGGCCGAGCGGTACCGGGTGTGGCGTCCCTTCTTGGCCCGACACGGCGAAGGAGTCGCCATGCTGAAAGAACAGTACGGCCGATTCGGTTACCTGGATGCGGTTGCTTCGACCATCATTGACGCCGCGCAGGCAGAGCTCCCGCCTCCCTGTGCGGACATCGGAACCATTCAGGTCCTCACTCGGCGTGAACACGAAATCCTCCTCGAGCTGCCCATTTTCCAAAGTGTCGCCGATATCGCCGCGAGCCACATGGTCAGTGTGAACACCGTCAAGTCGCACGTGCGCAACATCTACATCAAGTTTGGAGTCACAGATCGACGTGGTGCCGTGCTCGTCGCCCAACATCACGGCCTGCTCTGACCGCCCGGACCGGTTCACCCGTGCAGGGGGAAGACAACGCGGCTCTTGCGACGAGGATTAGTTGTAGGCCCAAAGAGAAGGATGAGCAAGTGAAGCGCTATGAGATCCGGCTTCCCTATTCGCGCTCCGACACGCTCGCCGCGGCGTTCCCGGAAATGGAAGCGGTGGCCATGGGCCCGGACACGACGGTTCTCATAGGGGTGCTGCGCGATCAGCCAGAACTCCACTCATTGCTCGCGCGCATCGCCGAAATGGGCCTCGATGTCACCGAGGTCCGACAATTCGAGACGCGCTAGCTCCATGCATCCGTGGATCGACCGAAGCGGTCAGACCTCTAGCCTGGCAAGCGCCGCACGGGCCAAGTCGAAGCGTCGCGGGCGACTGCCGCTCGAGCGCTGAGCAATGCCATCACGGGCCGCAAATCGAGGGCAAATGCAGCTGCCTTCGGGCACCAGGACCGGGCCCCGAGGCCTTGCGAACGCATTCTCGCTCGCAGGTCTGCGGGCGACGAAGCATCGAGGTGGACGGCGGTCAGGAGCGTGGCGGTATGTTTGAGCGATTTACGGACCGTGCCCGTCGCGTAGTTGTGCTTGCCCAAGAAGAGGCACGCAGGCTGAACCACAATTACATTGGTACCGAACACCTCCTCTTGGGTCTGATCCATGAGGGTGAAGGTGTTGCCGCCAAAGCCCTTGAGTCCCTGGGCGTATCGCTCGACGGTGTCCGCGAGCAGGTGCAGGAGATCACCGGCCAGGGCCAACGGTCCCCGTCCCGGGGCATCCCCTTCACACAGCGGGCCAAGAAAGTGCTGGAGCTTGCGTTGCGCGAGGCCCTAGGCCTGGGCCATGCCCGCGTCGGCACCGAACACATCCTGCTGGGAATCATCCGCGATGGTGAAGGTGTTGCCGCCCAGGTGCTCGTCAAACTCGGCGCCGACCTGAACCGGGTCCGCCAGCAGGTCATCCGGTTGCTTCCGGGCGAGGCCAGGGAAACCTCGCGGACCGGCGCCAGCGCAGGTACTGCCGCGGGCCCGCAGAAATGGACCCCCTTGGCCTCTGCGGTCCTGGATCAGTTCGGCCTCAACCTGACCCAGACGGCGGCCGAGAACAAACTGGACCCCGTGATCGGCCGCGAGCAGGAAATGGAACGCGTCATGCAGGTCCTGTCCCGCCGCACCAAGAACAACCCCGTGCTGATCGGCGAACCGGGCGTCGGCAAGACCGCCGTCGTCGAGGGCCTTGCCCAGGCGATCGTCCGCGGCGATGTCCCGGAAACCATCAAGGACAAGCAGCTCTACACACTGGACCTCGGGTCCCTCGTGGCCGGCTCCCGCTACCGCGGCGACTTCGAAGAGCGCCTGAAGAAGGTCCTCAAGGAGATCCGCACCCGCGGCGACATCATCTTGTTCATCGATGAGATCCACACCCTGGTGGGTGCCGGAGCCGCCGAAGGCGCCATCGATGCGGCCTCGATCCTGAAGCCCATGCTGGCACGCGGCGAACTCCAGACCATCGGTGCCACCACGCTGGACGAATACCGCAAGCACATCGAGAAGGACGCCGCGCTGGAGCGCCGCTTCCAGCCGATCCAGGTCAAGGAACCCTCCGTGGCCGACGCGATCGAGATCCTCAAGGGCCTCCGCGACCGGTACGAGGC
>NZ_FNGC01000031.1 GCF_900102785.1 Arthrobacter sp. ok362 | reverse complement strand
CGTCTGCGCAACGGGCGTACTCCTGACAACCCCACCACACGGGCATGCGCCCGGCAGGGTGGTTGTAGGTGCTCCTTAGAAAGGAGGTGATCCAGCCGCACCTTCCGGTACGGCTACCTTGTTACGACTTAGTCCCAATCGCCAGTCCCACCTTCGACAGCTCCCTCCCACAAGGGGTTAGGCCACCGGCTTCGGGTGTTACCAACTTTCGTGACTTGACGGGCGGTGTGTACAAGGCCCGGGAACGTATTCACCGCAGCGTTGCTGATCTGCGATTACTAGCGACTCCGACTTCATGGGGTCGAGTTGCAGACCCCAATCCGAACTGAGACCGGCTTTTTGGGATTAGCTCCACCTCACAGTATCGCAACCCTTTGTACCGGCCATTGTAGCATGCGTGAAGCCCAAGACATAAGGGGCATGATGATTTGACGTCGTCCCCACCTTCCTCCGAGTTGACCCCGGCAGTCTCCCATGAGTCCCCGCCATTACGCGCTGGCAACATGGAACGAGGGTTGCGCTCGTTGCGGGACTTAACCCAACATCTCACGACACGAGCTGACGACAACCATGCACCACCTGTGAACCGGCCCCAAAGGGGAAGGACTGTTTCCAGCCCGGTCCGGCCCATGTCAAGCCTTGGTAAGGTTCTTCGCGTTGCATCGAATTAATCCGCATGCTCCGCCGCTTGTGCGGGCCCCCGTCAATTCCTTTGAGTTTTAGCCTTGCGGCCGTACTCCCCAGGCGGGGCACTTAATGCGTTAGCTACGGCGCGGAAAACGTGGAATGTCCCCCACACCTAGTGCCCAACGTTTACGGCATGGACTACCAGGGTATCTAATCCTGTTCGCTCCCCATGCTTTCGCTCCTCAGCGTCAGTTAATGCCCAGAGACCTGCCTTCGCCATCGGTGTTCCTCCTGATATCTGCGCATTTCACCGCTACACCAGGAATTCCAGTCTCCCCTACATCACTCTAGTCTGCCCGTACCCACCGCAGATCCGGAGTTGAGCCCCGGACTTTCACGGCAGACGCGACAAACCGCCTACGAGCTCTTTACGCCCAATAATTCCGGATAACGCTTGCGCCCTACGTATTACCGCGGCTGCTGGCACGTAGTTAGCCGGCGCTTCTTCTGCAGGTACCGTCACTTTCGCTTCTTCCCTACTGAAAGAGGTTTACAACCCGAAGGCCGTCATCCCTCACGCGGCGTCGCTGCATCAGGCTTGCGCCCATTGTGCAATATTCCCCACTGCTGCCTCCCGTAGGAGTCTGGGCCGTGTCTCAGTCCCAGTGTGGCCGGTCACCCTCTCAGGCCGGCTACCCGTCGTCGCCTTGGTGAGCCATTACCTCACCAACAAGCTGATAGGCCGCGAGTCCATCCAAAACCACAAAAA
>NZ_FNGC01000032.1 GCF_900102785.1 Arthrobacter sp. ok362 | reverse complement strand
GGGGGATTCGGTGATCCTATGCTGCCGAGAAAAGCATCGACGCGAGGTTTTAGCCGCCCGTACCCCAAACCGACACAGGTGATCAGGTAGAGAATACTAAGGCGATCGAGAGAATTATGGTTAAGGAACTCGGCAAAATGCCCCCGTAACTTCGGGAGAAGGGGGGCCCCAACCTTGAACACCACTTGCTGGTGGGAGGGGATCGGGGCCGCAGAGACCAGGGGGAAGCGACTGTTTACTAAAAACACAGGTCCGTGCGAAGTCGCAAGACGATGTATACGGACTGACTCCTGCCCGGTGCTGGAAGGTTAAGAGGACCGGTTAGCCGCAAGGCGAAGCTGAGAATTTAAGCCCCAGTAAACGGCGGTGGTAACTATAACCATCCTAAGGTAGCGAAATTCCTTGTCGGGTAAGTTCCGACCTGCACGAATGGAGTAACGACTTCCCCGCTGTCTCAACCATAAACTCGGCGAAATTGCAGTACGAGTAAAGATGCTCGTTACGCGCAGCAGGACGGAAAGACCCCGAGACCTTTACTATAGTTTGGTATTGGTGTTCGGAGTGGCTTGTGTAGGATAGGTGGGAGACGTTGAAGCCCGGACGCCAGTTCGGGTGGAGTCATCGTTGAAATACCACTCTGGTCACTTTGGACATCTAACTTCGGCCCGTAATCCGGGTCAGGGACAGTGCCTGATGGGTAGTTTAACTGGGGCGGTTGCCTCCTAAAAAGTAACGGAGGCGCCCAAAGGTTCCCTCAGCCTGGTTGGCAATCAGGTGTCGAGTGTAAGTGCACAAGGGAGCTTGACTGTGAGAGAGACATCTCGAGCAGGGACGAAAGTCGGGACTAGTGATCCGGCGGTACATTGTGGAATGGCCGTCGCTCAACGGATAAAAGGTACCTCGGGGATAACAGGCTGATCTTGCCCAAGAGTCCATATCGACGGCATGGTTTGGCACCTCGATGTCGGCTCGTCGCATCCTGGGGCTGGAGTAGGTCCCAAGGGTTGGGCTGTTCGCCCATTAAAGCGGTACGCGAGCTGGGTTTAGAACGTCGTGAGACAGTTCGGTCCCTATCCGCTGCGCGCGCAGGAAATTTGAGAAGGGCTGTCCTTAGTACGAGAGGACCGGGACGGACGAACCTCTGGTGTGTCAGTTGTACTGCCAAGTGCACCGCTGATTAGCTACGTTCGGATGGGATAACCGCTGAAAGCATCTAAGCGGGAAGCTCGCTTCGAGATGAGATTTCCATACACCTAGCGTGTGAGAGGCCCCCAGCCAGACCACTGGGTTGATAGGCCGGATGTGGAAGCGAGGACTAACGACTCGTGAAGCTGACCGGTACTAATAGGCCGATAACTTACACCACACACC